>NZ_BMDG01000010.1 GCF_014635665.1 Isoptericola cucumis | reverse complement strand
AGACGCTGTCGGACGCGGACTCGCAGCTGGCGCAGGGCATCCGCGGCTGACGTTTCGGTCAGCTTTCACCGGTCCTTCGTGCCGGTGTGTCGAGGGGTGGTCCGGGGTTCCCGGGCCGCCCCTCGCCCGTTCGGCCGGAGCGGAACCCGGACGTGCCTGCGCGGGCTCGGCCGGCGTCGGGGGCCGGGACGGTCGGTGCCGTCGCAGAACATCTGAGGGGAAGTCTCGCGTGACCACAGGGAACAAGCGCCTCGCCTACGTCGGGGTGCTCGTCGTGATCGGGCTGGTGTCGGTGCTGCGTCTGGTGCGCGCGCTCGGGGACGGTGACAGCGACGCGGCCGCTCTCTGGATCGCGCTGCTGGTCGTGGCCGCCGTCGTCGTGGTGACGCTGGCCGTCGTCAGCGGCCGCGCGAGCGCGTGCGCGGCCAACGCCGCGCGGCACCGGCCGGGGATGCCGGTGGTACCGGGCTTCACGACGGCGGCGATGCCCGAGATCGCCTCGGGCCTCGGCGTGTCGCGCAAGGGCTGGATGCCGATGGGCGGCAGCCCGGTGGCCGTGGTGGCAGCCCCGGGGGAGTACGAGATCTGGGGGCGCAAGGACTCCGCGCCGCGCTGGACGGTGCGCCGGGGTCCCGGCGCGGTGAGCGCCGGCCGTGCCCTCTACGGCAACCGCCACGCGCCGGCGGTCCTGCTGCGTGACGAGGCCTCCGGCGCCGAGTTCGTCCCCGCCTACCGGCCCCTGCGTGCGACGGGTGGCCTCGTGGGCGAGGACGTCGACCGGGCGGTCGCCGAGCTCACCGGGGTCGTGCGGCAGCCGGGGGTGTGACGGCGCTCCACGTCACTCGCCGTGGCGTGGCCGTCAGGCGCCGAGCCTCGCCGCCGTGATCGCGAGCACGGTCCCGAGCAGCATGTACGGGCCGAAGGCGAGCGCGGTGCGACGGTTCGCCCGCCGCGTGACGAGCAGCGCGACGGCCACCAGCCCGCCCACCAGGAACGGCAGCAGGGCGGCGCCCGCCAGAGCACCCCAGCCGTACCAGGCGGAGGTCGCGCCGAGCAGCACGGCGAGCTTGACGTCGCCCAGGCCGAGCCCCGACCGGTCGAGCAGGTGCAACAGCAGGTAGCCCAGCCCGAGCGCGGTGGCTCCGAGGACGGCCCGCAGCAGGGCGCCGAGGTCCCCGCCGGCCACCGCGGCCAGGACGAGCAGCACGCCCACGCCCGCCGCCGTCGGGAAGAGGAGGGCGTTCGGCAGCCGGTGCGTGCGGGCGTCCACGACGCCCAGCGCGGCACCGCCGACGGCCGCGACGACGAGCGCCGGCGTCGACCACCCCGGCCCGGAGGCCCAGACCGCCCAGGCCGCAGCGGCTGCTGCGACCACGGCGGCCCGACGCCGCACCGGCGCCAGCTCTGCCCGTGCGCGGGCGGCGACGCTGCCGCGGGGGCGGGCGGCAGGTACCGGGGAGCCGGAGGCCGCGGGGTCGTGGGGGCGCACCCGCGGCATGCTACGTGGCGCCACCGTGCCGGGAGTACCGTCGTCCCCAGGGCCGGTCACGACCCGCGAGCACGGCCCGATCGCGCCAGAGTGCCCGATGGGCGAGACGCGCCGTTCATTGAATGAGACGGTTGTGGCACCCTGGGTAAGGCTGGACCCTGGGAGTGAGGTAACCCTCACCACCGATCCGGGAGACTCCTCCTAGAATCGAACGTCTCGCAGCCCCGATCCGGAAGGCGTATCTCGTCGTGAGCAGCACCCGACCTCTGCGCGTCGCCATCGTCGGCGCAGGTCCCGCGGGCACCTACGCCGCGGACATCCTGTCGAAGACCGACCTCGACGTGAGCATCGACCTCTTCGAGCGACTCCCCGCGCCGTTCGGCCTCGTGCGCTACGGCGTCGCGCCCGACCACCCGCGCATCAAGGGCATCGTCAGCGCCCTGCACAAGGTGCTGTCGCGCGGCGACGTCCGCCTGCTGGCCAACGTCGACTACGGGGTCGACCTCAAGCTGGACGACCTGCGGCAGTTCTACGACGCGGTGATCTTCTCCACCGGAGCGATCCGCGACGCCGAGCTGCAGGTCCCGGGCATCGACCTCGACGGCTCCTACGGCGCCGCCGACTTCGTGTCCTGGTACGACGGCCACCCGGACGTCCCGCGCACCTGGCCGCTGGAGGCCAAGGAGGTCGCCGTGCTCGGCGCGGGGAACGTCGCGCTCGACGTCGCCCGCATCCTCGCCAAGCACGCGGACGACCTGCTGCCCACCGAGATCCCGGCGAACGTCTACGACATCCTCGCCGCGTCCCCGGTGACGGACGTGCACGTGTTCGCGCGCCGCGGCCCCGCCCAGGTCAAGTTCTCCCCGCTCGAGCTGCGCGAGCTGGGGCACGTGCCCGACGTCGACATCGTCGTGTACCCCGAGGACTACGACTTCGACGAGGGCTCGATGGCCGCGATCGAGTCGTCCAACCAGACCAAGCAGGTCGTCAAGACGCTGACCGACTGGACCCTCGTCGACCCGTCGACGCAGTCCGCGTCCCGCCGCATCCACCTGCACTTCCTGCAGTCGCCCGCGGAGATCACGGGCACCGACGGCAAGGTGACCGGGCTGCGCACCGAGCGCACCGCCCTCCAGGGCGACGGCACCGTCAAGGGCACGGGCGAGTTCCACGACTGGCCGGTGCAGGCCGTCTACCGGGCCGTCGGCTACTTCGGGTCCCCGCTGTCCGAGATCCCCTTCGACGAGCGCAAGGGCGTCATCGCCAACCGCGAGGGACGCGTCGTGGACCTCGACGGCGACCACCTGCCGGGCGTGTACGCCACCGGCTGGATCAAGCGCGGCCCCGTCGGCCTCATCGGGCACACCAAGTCGGACGCCTCGGAGACCGTGCGTCACCTCGTCGAGGACGTCACGGGCGTCGGCGACGGCGGAGAGGTGGCCTCCGGCGACCTCACCGGTGGCCGCACAGCCGCCCAGGGCGACCCGCAGGCGGTGCTGGACTTCCTCGCCGACCGCGGCGTCGACGTCGTCGAGTGGTCGGACTTCGAGGTGCTCGACGCGCACGAGCGTTCTCTCGGCGAGCCGCACGGCCGGGAGCGCATCAAGGTCGTGCCGCGGGAGGAGATGCTCGCCGTCGCCAAGGGTCGCGCGTCCTCCTGACGTCTCCTCGACCACGACGGGCGCCGGCGGGAACCGCCGGCGCCCGTCGCGCGTTCCACCGGTGAACCTGCCGGGCGCGCCCTGCACCCGGCGGGGTACGGAAGGAGACGGCAGAAAACATGGGCCACAGGCACTTCAACGGTCTCAAGACGGCGGCGCTCTTCGGCGTCATGTGGGCCGTGGTCCTCGGCCTGTGGGCGCTGTTCTTCCGCGGCAGCGCGGGCATGCTTGTCGTCTTCGTGGCGATCGGCCTGATCACGACGTTCGTCGGGTACTGGAACTCCGACAAGATCGCCATCCGCGCGATGCACGCGTACCCCGTCACGGAGCTCGAGGCGCCGGAGATGTACCGCATCGTGCGTGAGCTCTCGACGGAGGCCCGCCAGCCGATGCCCCGGCTGTACATCTCGCCGACGCAGGCGCCCAACGCCTTCGCGACGGGTCGCAACCCCAAGAACGCCGCCGTCTGCTGCACGGAGGGCATCCTGCGGCTGCTCGACGAGCGCGAGCTGCGCGGGGTGCTCGGCCACGAGCTCATGCACGTGTACAACCGGGACATCCTCACGTCGTCCGTGGCCTCCGCCATGGCGGGTGTCATCACCTCGGTCGCCCAGTTCATGCTGATCTTCGGCGGCGGCGACCGGCGCGAGGGCGGCAACCCGCTGGCCGCGCTCGCGATGGCGATCCTCGCCCCGTTCGCCGCGATGATGATCCAGATGGCGATCTCCCGCACCCGCGAGTACGACGCGGACGAGGACGGCGCCAAGCTCACCGGCGACCCGATGGCCCTCGCCGGCGCCCTGCGCAAGCTCGAGTCGGGCACGGCGAAGGCGCCGCTGCCGCAGACCCGCGAGCTGCAGAACGTCTCCCACCTCATGCTCGCCAACCCGTTCCGCGGCGCCGGCATGGCGAAGCTCTTCTCGACGCACCCGCCCATGGACGAGCGGATCGCCCGCCTGGAGAAGATGGCTGGCGGCAGCGGGTCCGGGCCGGGCGGGATCACCCGGTACTGACCGGCGTCCCGCGGGCGACCGCGGGGCCGGGGTGGCAGGCTGACCTGCGATGTCCCCCGACCGGACCGAGCCGACCGTGCCGTCCGAGCGTCCTGCGTCCGCGCCGCCGGACCCGGACGCCGGCAAGGCGCGCCTGCGCCGCTGGCAGGCGGCCACGGAGTGGCCGCTCACCGGGGTGTCGCTGCTGTTCCTCGTCGCGTACGGAGTCCCGATCGCGTTCCCGGACGCCTCGCCGGACGTCCGCTCGGCCTGCGCCGGGGTGCTCGCGCTGACCTGGCTCGCGTTCGTCGTCGACTACGTCGTGCGCACACGACTGGCCCCGCACACCTGGCGGTACGTGCGCAGCCACCCGCTCGAGCTCGCCGTCGTGGTGCTCCCCGTGCTGCGGCCGCTGCTGCTGATCTCGGTGGTGCTGCGGCTCAACCGGGCGAACGCGGTGCGCCTGCGCGGCCGGGTGGTGCGGTTCGCCGTCGCGGGCACCGCGCTGCTGGTCCTGGTCGGGGCGCTGACCGTGACCCAGGCCGAGCGCGGCGTGCCGGGGGCGAGCATCGTCAACCTCGGCGACGGCTTCTGGTGGGCCGTGGTGACGATCACCACCGTGGGCTACGGCGACCTCGCCCCGGTGTCGCCCGCAGGTCGCGTCATCGCGGCGGGTCTGATGCTGGGCGGTATCGCCCTGCTCGGTGTGGTGACCGCGACGCTGTCGTCGTGGCTCGTGGAGCGGGTCGCCGCCGGCCCGGACGACGACGGCCCCTCGGCGGCGCCGGGCGCGGGCGGCGAGGCGGCGGTCGGGATGGTGTCCCAGGCGCAGGTCGCGCTGCTCGTGGCCGAGGTCAAGGAGCTCCGGGGGGAGATCGTCGCGAGCCACAGGACCGCGGCACCGCCGGAGGGCACCGGCGCCCGGGACGCACCGCGCGACGACCCGCGGGACTGACCTGCCGGAGGGCCCGCGGTGCGCGGACGGGGGTGTCAGGCCTCGACGCCGGGCCGTCCGGCGACCTCGGAGAGGGCAGCCTCGAGGGCCGCGGCGACACCGTCGTCGTCGTTCGGCCCGACGACGGCGTCCGCGGCCGCGAGGACCTCCGGGTGCGCGTTCGCGACCGCGTGGCCCCGACCCGCCCAGCGCAGCATCGGCAGGTCGTTCGGCATGTCGCCGAACGTCCAGACGTCGCGGGCGTCGATGCCGAGGCGGTCGCACCAGCGGGCGAGCGCGACGTCCTTCGTGACGCCGGGGGCGAGCAGCTCCGCCAGCCCCGCCGCGCCGGAGAAGTGCAGCTCGGCGCGGCCGGACACCGTCGAGCGGACCCGGTCGAAGAAGGCGTCCTGGGCGGCGTCGTCCACGTGGCCCTGCTGCACCACGCCGAAGCCCTGGGCCGGGGTGCCCGGCCGGACCGCGAGCAGCTTGGTGACCGGCCCGTCGTCGGCACCCAGCGCCTCCTCGACGGGCGAGGCGCGCAGGGCCGGCGGCAGCCCGGGCTCGCCGTCGGGGAACCACGGGTCGAAGACCGGGCCCGAGACCCGCTCGGCCGCGAGCGCGACGCCCGGCACCGCGGCCCGGAGGGCGGGCACCAGCTCGCCGACGACGTCGTCGGCGAAGCCGTTCACCTCCAGGGCCTGCCCGGCGGCGAGGTCCCAGACGGCCGCTCCGCCGAGGCAGATGACGCGGCCGTGCCCGCCCACGCACGAGGCGAGGCCGTCCAGCCACCGCGGCGGGCGGGCGGTGACGAAGACGACCTCGACGCCGGCCGCCTCGGCGGCGGCGAGCGCCCGGCGGGTGCGGTCGGAGACCGTGCCGTCCGAGCGCAGCAGCGTGCCGTCGAGGTCGGTCGCCACGAGGCGTGGGGCGGTCACCGGTAGTTGATGAACTGCAGGGCGACGTCGAGGTCGGCGGACTTGAGGAGGTTGATCACGGACTGCAGGTCGTCGCGCGACTTGCTGGTCACCCGGACCTCGTCACCGGTGATCTGCGTCTTGACGCCCTTGGGGCCCTCGTCGCGGATGAGCTTGGTGATCTTCTTGGCGTTCTCGCCCGACAGGCCCTCCTTGAGGGTGGCGCCGAGGCGGTACTCCTTGCCGGAGGGCTGGGGCTCGCCCTCGCCCGTGTCGATCGCCTTGAGCGAGACGCCGCGCTTGATGAGCTTGGTCTGGAAGACGTCGAGGATCGCGGTCACGCGCTCGGCGGAGTTGGCGACCATGAGGATGGTCTCGCCGCTCCAGGAGATGGACGCGCCGACGTTCTTGAAGTCGTAGCGCTGCGCGATCTCCTTGGAGGCCTGGTTGAGCGCGTTGTCGACCTCCTGGCGGTCGATCTTGCTCACGATGTCGAACGACGAGTCGGCCACGGTGTGCTCCTTCAGCTCGGGTCAGGACCTGGGCACCACCGTAGTGCGTGCGCGGGCGGCGAGACGGGCGGCCCGCGCCTGCCGGGTGCCGTCGACGGTGAGCAGGACGAGGGCCACCCAGACGAGGCCGAAGCCGATCCATCGCGACGGCGGCATGTGCTCTCCGAAGACGAGCAGGCCGAGGAGGAACTGGAGGGCCGGGGTGAGGTACTGCAGCATCCCCACGACGGACAGCGGCAGGCGCCGCGCGGCCGACGAGAAGAGCAGCAGCGGGAGGCCGGTGATGACGCCGCAGGCGGCGAGCAGCAGCGCGTGGCCGGTGCCCTCCGTCGTGAACGTGCCCACCCCGGTGGCGCCGAGCCAGACGAGGTAGGCGAGCGCGAAGGGCGTCGCGACGGCGGTCTCGGCGGCCAGCCCCGGCAGGGCGCCGACGTCCCGCCCGACACGGTTCTTCACCAGCGAGTACAGGCCGAATGCGCCCGCGAGCACGAGGGAGATCCAGGGGAGGCCGCCGACGCCGGCGGAGATCACCGCGACGGCGGCGACGCCGAAGCCGACCGCGACCCACTGCGCGACGCGCAGCCGCTCGCGCAGCACGACGACGCCGAGCAGCACGGTGAGCAGCGGGTTGATGAAGTAGCCGAGGGCCGCGTCGAGCACGTGCCCGCTGAGCACCGCGTACACGTAGGTCGTCCAGTTGACGATGATCAGCACCGAGGCGACCGCGAGCACGCCGAGGGTGCGCGGGGAGCGGAGCACCGCGAGGAACGAGCGCAGCGACCGGGTGACGGCGAGCAGGAGGACGCAGAACACCAGGCTCCACACGATGCGGTGCGCGATGATCTCGATCGGGCCTGCGGGCTCCAGCAGCGGGAAGAACAGCGGCATGGCGCCCCAGAGGGCGAAGGCCGAGATGCCGAGCGGCAGCCCCCAGCGGTCGGGGGAGGAGGGGGTCGTCACCGGCTCACTGTAGGCGCCGGCGGTGCCGCCCGGGCGGCACCCGGGACGGCGTGCGGGGCGGGCGTGACGGGTGCCACGCCGTGGTGATTTCACGACCGGCGCCCCGGGAGGCTATTGTTCTACCCGCGAGATCGTGCACGGTCTTGCACGGCAGGTTGCCCGAGCGGCCAAAGGGATCTGACTGTAAATCAGACGGCACAGCCTTCGTGGGTTCGAATCCCTCACCTGCCACCGCGACGGACGGGGCATCACCGACCGGTGATGCCCCGTCCGACGTCCGGGGGAGGCCCTGACGGCGGCGCGGAGCGCGAGATCCTGCGGATTTCGCCTCGGCACCACAAGCCGTGTAGAGTCTTCCCCGCTGCCCCGATAGCTCAGTCGGCAGAGCGTCTCCATGGTAAGGAGAAGGTCAAGGGTTCGATTCCCTTTCGGGGCTCTGTGACGCGACGCGGGGCTGCCCACCGGTCAACGGGCGGGCAGTCCTGCGCATCGTCACGCGCGGCGGGGTAGCTCAGCTGGTCAGAGCGCACGACTCATAATCGTGAGGTCGCGGGTTCGAGCCCCGCCCTCGCTACCAACACACCGCGGTTCGACGGCCGGCGTCGGACCGCATTCTCCTTGACGCACGTGGCGCCTTCCGGGGGCGCGAGAGGTGACACACCATGGCTGCCAAGAGCGCGGACGTCCGCCCGAAGATCACGCTCGCCTGCGTGGACTGCAAGGAGCGGAACTACATCACGAAGAAGAACCGCCGGAACAACCCGGACCGTCTCGAGATGGCGAAGTTCTGCCCGCGTTGCGGCAAGCACACGTCGCACCGCGAGACTCGCTGACCGGGTCCTTCCCGGACTCCACCCAGCGCACCGACGTGGCGAACCGTCTGCCCGATCCCAGCTTCGCTGGGCGCGAGTACCCGGCCACCGCTCCCTACAGCGTGGGGCGCGAGAAGATCCGCGAGTTCGCCACGGCCGTTGGCGCCGTCCACCCCGCGCACCACGACCTCGTGGCGGCGCGGGGTTCGGGCTATCCGGACCTGGTCGCGCCCCCGACGTTCGCCGTCGTCGTCGCGCAGCGTGCCGAGGCCCAGTACATCCAGGACCCGGAGGCCGGCGTCGACTTCTCGCGCGTCGTGCACGCCGACGAGAGGTTCACGCACCACCGGCCGGTCGTCGCCGGCGACGAGCTGGTCACGGTGCTGCACGTCGACTCGGTGACGCACCGCGCCGGGATCGCGATGGTCACGACGCGCTGCGAGGTCGCCGCGGTGACCCCGGACGGCACCGAGCCGGTGTCGACCGTGACGTCGAGCCTCGTGATCCGCGGGGAGGACGCCTGATGACCACCCGTCCCGCGCTCGCGGACCTCACCGTCGGCGACGTCGTCGCCACCCGCACGGTCGAGCTCGACCGCGCGGCGCTCGTGCGCTACGCCGGCGCCAGCGGCGACCTCAACCCGATCCACTGGGACGAGTCGTTCGCCGTCGAGGTGGGGCTGCCCGGCGTCATCGCGCACGGCATGCTCACCATGGGTTCCGTGGTGGGCCCCGTCGTCGACTGGGCCGGTGACCCGGGCGCGGTCGTGTCGTACCAGACCCGCTTCACGAAGCCGGTGCCCGTGCCGGCCCGCGGCACCGCCGCCGTCGAGGTGACGGCCACCGTCGGCGCCGTCGACGCCGACGCCGGGACGGCGCGGATCGACCTCGCCGTCACGCACGACGGCGTCAAGGTGCTGGGCCGGGCCCAGGCCGTCGTCCGCCTCTGACGGAGATTTTCTCGCTTCGACTTCCCCTGAAAGCAGATTTCACGGTTCGATGACCGTGGACGCCGTGCAACGACGCGCGCGCGTGCCTCCGTCATCGAGAGGAGCACTCCCCGTGAGATCCGTACGACGACGCACCACCAGCCTGGCCGTGGCCGGGCTCCTGATCCCGCTCGTCGCCGCACCGGCGTTCGTCGCCGGGGCCGGCACGTCCGCCGGGCCGCCCGCGGGCGCGCCCGGCGGCACCGACTGCACCGCCGCCCTGGCCGCCACCGACCGCGAGGCCGCGTTCGCCGCGGCGAGCGAGGCGACCGGCGTCCCCGCCGCGCTGCTCAAGGCCGTCTCCTGGATGGAGTCCCGCTGGGACCAGCACGCCGGGGTGCCCAGCACCGACGGCGGGTACGGCGTCTTCAACCTGGCCGACCACGCCCCGGCGGCGCCCGACGGGGCCGGCAAGGGGGGAGTCAAGGGGGAACCTGCGCGCGGCACGACCAGCGAGCTCGACCGCGCGGCGGCGCTCACCGGACTCACGGCCGACCGCATCAAGGCCGACGCCGGCGCCAACGTCTGCGCCGGCGCGGCGCTGCTGGCGGCGTACCAGGCCGACGCGGGCCTCGGCGCGGACGCCCCGCTCGACGCCTGGGACGCGGCGGTGTCCCGGATGAGCGAGGTGCCGACGTTCGCCGACCGCGTCGTGACGACCCTCCGCCAGGGGCAGCAGCGCGCCACCGACGACGGCGGGACCGTCACGCTCGAGGCGCGCTCCGACGTCGCCGCCCCGCGGGCCGCCGCTGCGGCGGGCGACCCGGCGGCGGACTGCCCGCCCGACCTGGGCTGCGAGTGGCTGCCCGCGCCGTACGCCAAGGAGAGCCCGGACCTGCCCGACGGCACCGGCAGCTACGGCAACCACGACCAGGCCGACCGCACGGGCGAGGGCGGCCCGTCGATCGAGTACATCGTCATCCACGACACGGAGACGGCGTACGAGCCGACCGTCCGGCTGGTGCAGGACCCCACGTACCTCGCGTGGAACTACACCCTGCGCTCCAGCGACGGGCACGTCGCCAACCACCTCGAGCCGTCCGACGTCGGCTGGCACGCGGGCAACTGGTACATGAACATGCACTCGATCGGCCTCGAGCACGAGGGCTGGGCCGGCACCTCCGGCTGGTTCACCGAGGCGATGTACCAGACGTCGGCGGAGCTGGTGGCGTACCTGGCGGAGAAGTACGACGTGCCGCTGGACCGCGCGCACATCATCGGCCACGACCAGGTCCCGGGCATCCTGCCCGGGTACACGAAGAGCGTGCACTGGGACCCGGGCCCCTTCTGGGACTGGGACCACTACATGGAGCTCGTCGGCGCGCCGGTCGGCGGCGGGCTCGACCCGGCGGGCGTCGGCTCGCAGGCCGAGCCGGGCGACGTGGTCGAGGTCGTCACCGGGTACGGGGAGAACGCCCACCCGGTCACCGGGTGCGAGCAGGCGTCGCCGGGCTCCGGGGACTGCGTCGCCGGCGCGGGCACGAACTTCGTCCTGGCCCGCCAGGCGCCGTCGTCCGACGCCCCGTACGCCCGCGACCCGGGGTGGAAGCCGGGCGGCGCCGACGGCACCACCTACGCCAGCGACATCAGCGCGCGCGTGACCTCGGGCCACAAGCTCGTCGTCGCGCAGGTGCAGGGCGACTGGCTGGGGGTCTGGTGGGCCGGCTCGCTCGTGTGGCTCCACAACCCGGCGGAGCGGCCGGTCGTCGTCCCCAGCACGGGGCAGACGGTCACCGTGACCGGCGAGGAGGCGGCCGCGGTCTACGGCCGGGCATACCCGGAGGAGGCCGCGTACGAGCCGTACCCGGGCATCGCCCCCCAGGCCGTCACGCCCATCGAGTACACGGTCGGCGCCGACCAGACCTACGTCGTCTCGGACGCCGACCCGGTCACGGACTACTACCGCGCCACGTCGTTCGACGGCTCCGCGCCCGACGACCGCACGGACGTGCGGGGCGAGGACGGGTACTACCAGCTCTGGTACGCGCACAAGCAGGTCTTCGCGCGGGCCGCGGAGCTCACCCTCCACGACCCGGTGGTCACCGACGTCGAGGGTCCGCGCGTCGAGGGAAGGGCGAAGATCGGCACGTGGCTCTCGGCGGACCCGGGGGAGTACCTGCCCGGGGACGACGCCGAGGTCGACCTGCAGTGGCTGCGCGACGGCGAGCCCGTGCCCGGCGCCGACGGCGGGAGGTATCACCTCACCGGCCGCGACCGCGGTGCCGAGATCTCCGTCGAGGTCACCGTCAGCGCTCCGGGCCACCAGGCGCGGACGTTCGCCTCGGACCCGACCGGGCCCGTCTCGCCGAGGTAGCACCGCCGCGGTGGTCCGGGACCCGCCGGGACCCGGACCACCGCGCGGGAGTCACCAGTTGGGGGTGACGCCCGGCAGGTGGCGCGGCAGCCTCACGTGGTGCGGGTGGATGACGTACGTGAGGCCGTCGGTGGACGTCTGCCACACGCGCTCGAAGTTCTCGCGCGTGTAGACGTTGCGCACGTCGGCGTTCGTCGCCTTGTTCGGGTCGTTGATGACCGGGTCGCCGTCCGCCGTGAAGCCCACGACGGTCACGAGGTGGCCGTCGGTGCCGTAGCCGGCCTCGGGCATCTCGGCCTCGTCGAAGTTGATCGAGACGACCAGCGGGATGCCGGCGGCGACGAACTGCTCCGCCTCGGCCAGGGAGCGCAGCCGCGTCACGAACGACTCCAGCCCGAACCGGTGCGCGTACGCGGTGTTGAACGGCCAGTTGCCGGAGCCCTCGTACGTGTAGTCCCACGTGTTGATCGCGGCGTAGTCGACCTGCGGGTCGCCGGCCGGGGCCTCGATGCCCGCCAGCTCCGCGGCCGGGACGTGGTGCTTGCGGCCGTACGAGTACTGGATCATCGTGGTCGACGTCGGGGAGCACCACACCTGCCCGCCGCCGCCGAAGTCGGGGTACTCGCCGATGTGCGTGAGCTGCGAGTAGCCCGGCACGTCGAGCTCGACCTGGCGCCCGAGCGTGAAGTCGCTCGTGCCCGTGTACCGCGACGACGGGAGGTACTCGTTCGTCATCGTGCTCACGGCGGCCAGCCGCGGCGTCGCGTCCGACCCCGCCGGGCGGTGGAGGGTCACCCGCGCCTGGTACGCCTCCGGCTCGTGGCCCGACTTCGCGACGTAGGTGTCGGTGAACAGGTAGGCGTCGTCGTCGTTCTGCCCGTCGACCGAGGTGCGGTGGATGTCGCCCACCGAGCCGTCGGCGGGCGCGAAGTCGTCCCCGGAGGCCCACCGGCCCATGACGAACCACTTCGTCCACGCGCCGTCGGCCTTGCGGCCCCGGAACTCGACCTCGACCCACGTCCCGGTCGGGGTGGTCGCGTTCCACGAGGTCACCGCCTCGTCGATCGCGTACCCGGTCTCGACCACCGGCGACGTCCACGTCCCGGTCTCGTACTCCACGGGCTCCCCGTCGCCGAACGGGTCGGTGTACGGGGCGACCGGGCCGCCGGCGTCCCGCACGACGAGGGTGCCGCCCGCCCCGGGCCGCAGGTTGTCCCACGCGCCGTCGCGCAGGTCGTCCACCCCGTCCCAGTGCGTCGTGGTGATCTTCGCGTCGTCCGCCGGGGGCTCGGCCGCGGCCGCGCTCGCCGCGCCGACCGGGGCCGCCACCGCGCCCGCCGCCAGTACCGCCGTCGTCGCCCTCATCCAGCCTCTCCGTCCGATCCCCGGTCTGCTTCCCGCCCTGCTGCCCGCCCTGGTGCCGTCCATCCTGGTCGCCTCCTGAGGGAGTCGGGTGACGGGCCGCTCCCGCCACCCATGGCGACGACTTTCCCAGAGAGTGTGGCGCGTGTCACTACGTTGCACGACGTCGTCGTGCGCAGGACGGTGCCGGCCGGCGTGCGGCCTACGGCAGCGGGCGCTCGCGGTCGGTCTCGGGGCCCCACCAGGCGCCGAGGCCGAGCAGCGCCGCGCCGAGCGCGAGGACACCCATGACCGCGACGTCGGCGCCGACGGCGCCCTGCAGGACGGGCAGCCACACCGGGTACAGCGCCGGCACCACGATCGAGAGGCTGTAGCCCACGCCGTACCCGCTCGAGCGGACCGCGGCCGGGAACCGCTCGGCCAGGTAGGCGCCGACCGGGCCGTAGGCGGTGACCGTCACGACCTGCAGCAGCGTGACCAGCAGCACCACCGCCGCCGTCGAGCCGGCGGCCGCGATCCCTGCCCACGTGAGCGGGCCCGCGACCAGCGACACCGCGGCGAACACCACGAAGAAGCGCCGCCGCCCCGTGCGGGTCGACGCCGCGCCCGCCGCGTGCATGACGACGGCCGAGGCGGCGGTCGCCACCATGAGCGTGAACGACAGCGCCTGCGCGTCGAGCACGCCCCCGGAGCGCACCGCGGCCGTCATCGTCGGCACCGCCATCTGGGTGAGCAGCCACAGCCCCGTCATGAGCACGAGCACCTGCGCGAGGGAGCGTCGGTACGGCCCGACCAGCACGTCGCGCAGCGGGTGACGGCGCGGGGCGGCGCCCAGCCAGACGTCCGAGTCGGGCACGACGGACCGGTAGTAGAGGCACAGGGCGCCGGCCAGCACCGCCCCGACGACGAACGGCACCCGCCAGCCCCAGGTGACGTAGGCGTCGCCCGGGAGCGTGCTGACCAGCAGCAGCACGAGCGCGGCGATGGTCGTGCTGGCCCACGGCGACATCGACATCACCAGGCCGCTGAGCCGGCCGCGGCGGCGCGGGTCGCTCCACTCCATCGCGAGCGGGACGGCGGCCGTGTACTCGCCGCCCACGAAGACGCCGCCCAGGAAGCGCAGCGCCACCACCAGCGCGATCGTCCCCGCCCCCAGCACGGTGTGGCCGGGGACGACGGCGATGAGCCCGGTCGTGACGGCGATGCCGGCCAGGGCGACGCGGGTGGTGGCCGTGCGCCCCACCCGGTCCGCGAGCGGGCCGAAGACGGTCGCACCGATCGGGCGCCCCAGCAGCGTCGCGGCGAACACCCAGCCGGTGGCCCCGGCGAGGTGTCCCGGGCCGAAAAGCTGCGCGGCGGCGGGCGTGAGGGCGGCCACCGGGAGCATGATGTCGAACTGGTCGACGTAGTTGCCGAGCGCCCCGCCGCGCACCGCCCGACGGATGCCGGCCGGCGACGGCGCGGGGCGTGGCGCGGTCGCGGTGGGGCTGGGTGCAGGGGGCGTTGCAGAGCTGTGCATCGTCGCTCACTTCCTTCGCCGGCATGACCCGGACAGGTTCGACGGTCGGAGCGGCGTCGGCTCCCTCTCAGCCCCTGCCGGGGCTCCCGTGTGTGTCGCGCCAGGTTAACTCAGGTCCCGCCCTGCCCGGCCCGGTGTCCGGACCTGTGTCCGACGCGTGTCCGGTGTCCCGGTTGTGCGATCACTGAGGGCACCCTAAGTTAGGCCAGGCTGACCTAAGCAGTTGCCCGAGGCTCAGTCATGCCTACCCGAGGAGCCACCACGACGATGCCCTCTCGTCACCCCGCCCACGACCCCGGCCGCACGCTGCTGCGGGGCGCCACCGCAGCCGAGTACGCCGACACGCTGCACGCCGTCGTCGACGACCTCGCCCACCGGTTCGCGACCACCAGGCAGCCCTTCGGCGGGGCCGGCCGCGACGAGCTGCAGGCGCTCGTCGACGCGGTCGACCTCGACGGGAGTCCCGTCGGCACCGCCGACGCCCTGCGCGAGTCCGCCGACCTGTACGCCGCGCACGCGGTCTGGTTCCACCACCCCGCCTACGTCGCCCACCTGAACTGCCCGGTGGCGCTGCCCGCCGTGGGCGCCGAGGCCATGCTCGCCGCGGTCAACACGTCGGTGGACACCTACGACCAGTCCACGGTCGCCACGCTCATGGAGCAGCGTCTCGTGGCCTGGACCGCGGCCCGCGTCGGGTTCGCCGCGGGCGACGGCGTGTTCACCTCCGGCGGCACGCAGTCCAACCTCCAGGCGCTCCACCTCGCGCGCGAGCACGCGCTCCTCGCGCCGGACGGCGCCCGCCTCACGGGGCCGGCGCGCCGCGCCCGGCTGGGTCGGCTGCGCGTCCTCGCGACCGCGTCGGGCCACTTCAGCGTCGCGCGGTCGGCCCTGCTGCTCGGGCTGGACGACGACGCGGTGGTCGCGGTGGGCACGGACTCCTCGGGCCGCATGTGCCCGGACGCGCTCGCCCGCACGGTCGTCGACGTCGAGCGCGCGGGTGACGTCGTGATGGCCGTCGTCGCGACGGCGGGCACCACCGACCGCGGCTGCGTCGACCCGCTCGAGCCGCTCGCGGAGCGGTGCGACGCCGCCGGCGCCTGGCTGCACGTGGACGCGGCGTACGGCGGCGGGCTGCTGGTCTCGCCGCGCCGCCGCCACCTGCTGGACGGCATCGAGCGGGCCCGCAGCGTCACGGTCGACTTCCACAAGACGTTCTTCCAGCCGGTGTCCTCCAGCGCGCTGCTGGTGCGCGAGGCCGCCGACCTGGCGCGCACGACCTGGCACGCCGACTACCTCAACCCCGCGCACGAGCAGGGCCGCCCCAACCCGGATCTCAACCTCGTCGACCGGTCGCTGCAGACCACGCGCCGCTTCGACGCCCTCAAGCTCTGGTCCACGCTGCGCGCCGTGGGGGCGGACGGCATCGGCGCGCTGGTCGACGCGGTCTGCGACCTCGCCGCCGCGGTGCACGCCGAGCTCGCGGACGACCCCGAGCTGCGGCTGCTCGCCCCCACCGACCTGTCGACGGTGCTCTTCCGCTTCCAGCCCGACGGCGTCGACGACGCCCGCGCCGACGCCCTCGTGCCGCGCGTGCGGCGCGTGCTGTTCGACTCGGGCCGTGCCCTCGTCGCCAAGACGGTGGTCGCCGGGCGCCCGTGCCTCAAGCTCACGCTGCTGAACCCGGACGCGACCCTCGACGACGTGCGGGCGGTGCTCGACCTCGTGCGGCAGGCGGCGCACGGCCTGCTCGCCGGGGAGGAGCTGCTCGACGACGCGCCGCCGTGCCGCGACGTCCACCCCCGGCTCGGCCGCAGCGACGCCTCGGCCCTCGAGGGGGTGGCCCGATGAGCCACGACCGCACCTACGACGTCGTCGGCGTCGGCGTCGGACCGTTCAACCTGGGGCTGGCGGCGCTCGCGGACCCGTTGGACGACGTCGACGCGGTGTTCCTCGACCAGCGGCCGGGGTTCTCCTGGCACCCCGGGATGATGCTCGAGGGCGCCACGATCCAGGTACCGTTCCTCGCCGACCTCGTGACGATGGCCGACCCGACGTCGCCGTACTCGTTCCTCGCGTTCCTCAAGGCCGTCGGCCGCCTCTACCCGTTCTACGTCCGGGAGTCGTTCTACCCGCTGCGCGCCGAGTACGACCAGTACTGCCGCTGGGTCGCCGACCGCCTGACGACGCTGCGCTGGGGGCGCCGGGTGGTGCGGGTGGAGCGGGCCGAGGGCTCGGACGACCTGCTCGTCGTCGCACGGCTCGACGACGGTACGACCGAGACGTCCCGCACGGAGACCTACCGGACGAGGCACGTCGTGCTCGGCACCGGCACGGCGCCGCGGCTGCCCGCCCCGCTGGCGGGCCTCGTCGAGGCGGCGGCGGACGTGCCCGGCGCCGGGCCGGTGGTCCACAGCGCGGACTACCTGGGCCGGCGCGACGAGCTGGTGGCCTCCGGTGCGGTGACCGTCGTCGGGTCGGGCCAGTCGGCCGCGGAGATCTACCGCGACCTGCTCGCGGGCGCCGGACCCGACACGTACCGGGTGGACTGGGTGACCCGCTCGCCGCGGTTCTTCCCGATGGAGTACACCAAGCTGACGCTGGAGATGACGTCGCCGGAGTACACGGACCACTACCGGTCCCTGCCGACGGACCTGCGCGAGCTGCTGGGCCGCGAGCAGCGGGGGCTGTTCAAGGGCATCAGCGCCGACCTCGTCGACGACATCTACGACACGCTCTACCGCCGGTCCGCGCTCAGCCGCGAGGTGCCGGCCACCCTGCTCACCGACACCGAGGTCGTCGCCGCGCGCGTCGAGCCCGCCACCCGACGGCACGTGCTGACGCTGCGCCACGGGCAGCTCGGCACCGTCGCGCCGCACCGGACCGGAGCGGTCGTCGCGGCGACCGGCTACGGGTCCGGCACGCCCGACTTCCTGGCGCCCGGGCTGGTCCGCCTCGACGAGCTGGGCCGCCTCGACGTCGCCCGCGACTACACGGCCGACGACGCGGGCCGGGTGCACGTGGCGGGCACCGAGGTGCACACCCACGGGGTCACCGCGCCGGACCTCGGCTTCGGCGCGTGGCGCAGCTCGGTGATCCTCGCCCAGGTCACGGGGCGCGAGCCCTACCCGATCGAGGAGCGGATCGCGTTCCAGACCTTCGGCCTGCCCGGCGGCGTCCCCGAGCCCGGAGGCACGTCGCACGGCAGCCAGGACCCCGACCGCACGACCCAGGAGGTGGCCCGATGACGGCCCTCGCCGCTGCCCGCACGGCCCGTGGCCCGGCGTTCGCCACGACCGGCCGCGCCGGCACGATCACGCTCGAGCCGGCGGACCCCGGCCGCGACGCCGCGACGCTGCGGTCCTGGCTGGCCCACCCGGCGTCCGCGTTCTGGCGGATGGACCACCTGGACGTCGCCGGCGTGCGCGCGTACCTCGCCGGCGTCGCCGCGGACGACGACCAGGACGCCTGGCTCGGGCGCCTCGACGGCGAGCCGACGTTCTACGTCGAGACCTACGACCCGGCGCGCGTGCTGCTCGGGGGCGTGCACGACGCCGAGCCGGGCGACCTGGGCATGCACCTGCTCGTCGCGCCGCCGCCGGCCGACCCGGCGGCGCGCCGGCACGGCCTCACCGACGCGGTGATGGGCGCCGTCGTCCGGTGCTGCCTCGCACCGCGGCGCGCGGGCGGGCTCGGCGCCGGGCGGGTCGTCGTCGAGCCCGACGTCGCCAACCGCGCGGCGCTGGCCAAGAACGCCGCTGCGGGGTTCCGGGTGCTGCGCGAGGTCGACGTCGCCGACGGCGGGCACACCAAGCGGGCCGCGCTCAGCGTGTGCGCCGCGGAGGACTTCGCCGCCTCGCCCCTCGGGCCGGGGACCGACCCCGCCCCGCACCTGCGGCCCGGCCTCGCGGCGCACGCGCACCGGCACCTGGCCGCCAAGGCGCTCGGCGAGCTCGCGCACGAGCGGCTGTTCCGCCCGGAGCCCGACGGTGAGGCCGGCCCCGGCGAGCCCGGCACCGACGGGCGGGGCCGGTACGTGCTCGCGCTGGACGGCGTGACGTACCGCTTCACGGCGCGCACGTTCGCGCTCGAGCACTGGGTGGTCGACCCGTCGTCGATCACCCGCACCGCCGGACCCTCGGAGGCCGAGCTGCCGGTCGACGTGCTCGAGCTGGTCGCCGAGCTGCAGCCGCTGCTGCAGGTCCCGGACGACCTGGTCGCGACCTACCTCGAGGAGCTGTCCGCCACGCTGGCCGCCGGGGCCGCCAAGCGCGAGCGCGAGCTGACGGGCGCCTCACCGCAGGTCCCCGACCTCGCGGCCGCACTGGTGCCCGGCACCGCCGAGCGCCGCGACGCGGCCGGCGACGAGCACCGCCGCGCCGCCGCGTTCCAGGCCACGGAGGCGGCGATGACCGAGGGGCACCCGGGCTTCCTCGCGAACAACGGGCGGATCGGGTTCTCGCTGGACGACTACCGCGCGTACGCGCCCGAGCGCGGCGAGCGGGTGCGGCTGGTGTGGCTGGCGGCACGCCGCGAGCACACCCACCTGGCGCTCGGGGAGGGCCTGACGGAGCAGGGCCTGTACTCCGCCGAGCTCTCGGGGGCGGAGCGTGCCGCGTTCGCCGACCGCCTCGCCGCGCGGAGCCTCGACCCGGCGGACTACCTCTACCTGCCCGTGCACCCGTGGCAGTGGCAGCACCGGCTGCCGGTCACGTTCGCGGCCGACGTCGCGCGCGACGACCTCGTGCCGCTGGGTCCCGGCGCGGACGAATACCAGCCCCAGCAGTCCATCCGCACCCTGTTCAACCGCACGCGGCCGGACCGGCACTACGTCAAGGTGGCGCTCGCGATCCAGAACATGGGCTTCCTGCGCGGGCTGTCCCCGCAGTACATGCGGGCGACACCGCTGATCAACGACTGGGTCGCGGGCGTCGTCGAGGGCGACCCGACGCTGCGGGCGTGCGGCTTCGAGGTGCTGCGCGAGCGGGCGTCCGTCGGGTACACGGGCGACGTCTACCACCGCACGGCCACCCCGAACGCGCACCGCAAGATGCTCGCCGCCCTGTGGCGGTCGTCGCCCGTGCCGCGCACCGCGCCGGGGGAGCGGCTGGCGACCATGGCGTCCCTGCTGCACCGCGACGCCCGCGGGCGGGCGCTGGCGACCGCGCTGGTGCGCGCGTCGGGCATCGGCGCCGAGGAGTGGCTGCGCGCCTACCTCGACGCCTACCTCTACCCGCTCGTGCACTGCCTGCTCGCGCACGACCTGGCGTTCATGCCGCACGGCGAGAACCTCGTCCTCGTGCTGCGCGACGGCGTCGTGCGGCGGGCGTTCATGAAGGACATCGGCGAGGAGGTCGCCGTCCTGGGCGACCGGGCGCTGCCGGCCGGCGCCGAGCGGGTGCGGGCGGACGTCGACGACGAGGAACGGGCGCGCGTGATCTTCACCGACGTGTTCGACGGCGTGCTGCGCCACCTCGCCGGGATCCTCGCCGTCGACGGGGTGCTGGGCGAGGGCCGTTTCTGGGCCGTCGTCGGGCAGGTGCTCGACCGGCACGCCGCCGAGCACCCCGACCTCGCGTCGCGTCCGGGGCGGGGCGTCGACCTGCGCGCGCCGCGGTTCGCGCACGCCTGCCTCAACCGGCTGCAGCTGCGCAACACGCTGGAGATGGTCGACCTGGCGGACCAGTCGAGCACGCTGCTCTACGCCGGCACCCTGGCGAACCCCGTCGCGCGCTGAGTGGCGCCGGTCCGCGGGGGCCGGCGGCCGAGGGGCCGGTCCCGCCGGGAGCGGGCTACCGCGGCGCCGGGCCGGTGGTCGTGCCGGGGACCAGGGTGACGTCGAGCGTCGTGGCGGCCGGCTCGTCGCCGGCGAGCACGCCCAGGACGGCGCGCCCCAGCGCGGCGCCCTTGGCCTGCAGCGGCTGGTGCACGCTCGTGAGCACATCGGGGGACAGCCACGGCATGTCGATGCCGTCGAAGCCGGCGATGGACACGTCGTCGGGCACGCTCAGGCCGAGCTCCCGGGCGGCGATCACGGCGCCGGCGGCGAGCAGGTCGGAGTGCGCGATGATCGCCGTCGGCCGCTCGGCGGCGGGCACCCACGCGCCGAGGATCTCGGTGGCGGCGTCGCGGCCGTGCTCCACGAGCGAGGCCGGCGTCTCCCACGAGATGGCCGGCTCCAGGACGTCGCGCACGCCCGCCAGCCGGTGGCTGGTGGAGGTGCGGTCGGCGCGGGCCAGCCGTGCGGCGTCGATCGGGCCCGACCGCTCGTCGGCGTCGAGCGGGAGGGTGATCTCCGCCACGCGCGTGTGCCCGAGCTCGACCAGGTGCCGGACGGCCTCGGCCGTGCCGGACCGGTCGTGGATGGCGACGAGCGGCGCGCCCTCCACCGGGCGTCCCTCGCCCACGACCACCGGGATGCCGCGGTGCCGCAGCGCCTGGAGCGTCGGGTCGCGCTCGAGCACGCCCCACACGAGCACGGCCACGTCCATGGCCGCGCTGAACACGAGCGGGTCGACCGCGGCCTGCTCGCCCTCCGCCCCGCCGGCGCGCGCGACGCCGGGGATGAGCAGCACGCCGAGGCCCTCCGACCCGAGGACCTCCACCAGGCCGTCGAGGACCTTCACGGCCACGGGGTCGCGGAACGCGCGACCGGGCTGGTCGCCGAGCACGACGCCGACGATCCCGGAGCGCCCCGAGCGCAGCTGGCGACCGAGCGGGTCGGGGCCCGAGTAGCCGAGCTCGGCGGCCGCGGCGAGCACCTTGTCGCGCGTCTCGGCCGTGATCGGCCCGGCGCCGGAGAAGGCGAGGGACGCCGTGGACACGGAGACGCCCGCGCGCTCCGCGACCCGCGCGAGGGTCGGCCTGCCGGGGATGCGGCCCATCGGGCTCCTTCCGGTCGCGCGGAGCCTGCGGCACCGCATGGACGGTGCGTCAGCCTACCTCCGGCCCGCGCCCCTCGCTCGAATCGATGCGACCTCCGACTTGACCGGATCCCCGCCAGGCCCGACCGTCATGGGGTGAGCTCCCCGTCGCGGCCGCCGGGCCGGCCGTCCGTCCCGCCCTCCCCGCACGCCGTGCGGGCCGCCTGGGCCGTCTTCGTCGTCTTCGTGGTCGCCGGGGTCGGGATGTCGACGTGGGCGTCGCGCATCCCCGCGGTCCGCGACGGCCTGGGCTTCTCCGAGTCCGAGATGGGCGTGCTGCTGCTCACCGGGGCCATCGGGTCGCTGGTGGCGCTGCCGACGTCGGGGCTGATCGCGTCGCGCATCGGCGCCGCCGCGACGTGCGTGTCGTTCGCCGGGCTCAGCGCGGCGGGGTTCGCCGTCGCGACCCTCGCCGTCGGCGCCGACCAGCCGATGCTCGTGCGGGTGGGCCTGTTCGTCGGAGGCATGGGCGTGGGCGTCTGGGACGCCGCCATGAACCTCGAGGGCGCCGTCGTGGAGCAGCGCCTCGGCCGGTCCGTGATGCCGCGCTTCCACGCCGGGTTCTCCCTGGGCACGGTCGCCGGCGCCGGGATCGGCGCGCTCGCCGCGCACGCCGGGCTGTCGCTGCCCGCGCACGTCATCACCGTGATGCTGGCCGACCTGGCCGTCGTCGTCGTGTGCGTGCGGTTCTTCGAGCCGACGCCGCACGGCGCCGCGGCCGGTGAAGGCTCCGTCGACGCGTCCGCCCACGCCGCCGCCCACGCCGCCGCCGACACCTCCGCCGACCCTGCGACCGCCGTCGAGACCGACCACGGCACCGCCCACAGCGTGCGCGAGACGCTCGCCACGTGGCGCGAGTCGCGCACGCTGCTGGTCGGCCTCGTGGTCCTGGCGGCGGCCCTCACCGAGGGCGCGGCGAACGACTGGGTGAGCCTCGCCGTCGTCGACGGCTTCGGCACGGGCAACGCGGCGGGCGCGGTGGGCCTGGCGGTCTTCCTGTGCGCGATGACGCTCACCCGGCTGGCCGGTACGGCGCTCATCGACCGCCTCGGGCGGGTCACCGTGCTGCGCCTGTCGGGCGCGGCCGCGCTGGTGGGCGTGACGGTCTTCGCCCTCGTCCCCGTGCTGTGGGTCGCGCTCGTCGGGGTCGCGATCTGGGGCGCGGGCGCGGCGCTCGGCTTCCCGCTCGGGATGTCGGCGGCCGCCGACGACCCGAGGCGCGCGGCCCTGCGCGTCTCGGTCGTCTCGACCGTCGGCTACTCGGCCTTCTTCGTCGGGCCGGCGCTCATCGGCTTCCTGGCCGAGCACGTGGGCTACCGGGACGCGTTGCTGGTGCTGGCGCTGCCGGTCGCCGTCGGCCTGCTCGTCGCCGGGGCCGCGCGCCCGCTCGTCCCCGCCGGCGACCCGGGCCCGACGCGTACCCTGGACGGGTGAGCCTGCCAGCATCCCCCGCCCCGTCCGCGACCACGCCGTCGGCGCCCGAGGTGCCCGCACGCCGCGACGCCACCGAGGCCGCGCCGTCCCTCGCCGACCTCACCACGCTGCGCGTGGGCGGTCCCGTGGGCGCGTACGTCGAGGCGACGACGGAGGCCGAGCTCATCGAGACCGTGCGGGCCGCCGACGACGAGGGCGTCCCGCTGCTGGTGATCGGCGGCGGCTCCAATCTGCTGGTCGCCGACGAGGGCTTCGACGGCGTCGTCGTGCGCGACGTGCGTCAGGGGCTGGACGCCGACCTCGAGGACTCGTGCGGCACGGACGGCGCGTGCGGCGGCGCGAGCCTGCGGGTGCCGGCCGGGCAGGACTGGGACACCTTCGTCGCCGAGGCGGTCGCCGGCGAGTGGGTCGGGGTCGAGGCGCTGTCCGGCATCCCCGGCACCGTCGGGGCGGCTCCCGTGCAGAACATCGGCGCGTACGGGCAGGAGGTGTCCGGCGTCGTGGCATCCGTGCGCACCTGGGACCGGCACACCGGGGGCATGCGCACCTTCACCCTCAGCGAGCTGGGCTTCGGCTACCGCACGTCGCTGCTCAAGCGCACGATGCGGTCCGGCGGCGGCGAGGGCGCGCCCTGGTACCCGACGCCGCGCTACGTCGTGCTCGAGGTCAACCTGCAGATGCGGCTCGGCAGCCTGTCCGCGCCCGTCGGGTACGGGGAGCTGGCGCGGCGGCTCGGGGTCGAGGTGGGGCAGCGGGCGCCGTCCGCCGAGGTGCGCGAAGCCGTCCTCGAGCTGCGCGGCGGCAAGGGCATGCTGCTCGACGGCGTCGGCGGGGCGCCCGCCCCCGACCACGACCGCTGGTCGGCAGGGTCGTTCTTCACCAACCCCGTGGTCCCCGTCGAGCAGGCCGGCGACCTGCCCGCCGACGCCCCGCGGTTCGCGGTGCGGTCGGCGACGCCCGCGTCGACGGTCAGCCCGAGCCTCGGCGTCGTCGACCCATCGCTGGTGAAGACCAGCGCGGCGTGGCTCATCGAGCACGCCGGGTTCACCAAGGGTTTCGGCCTCGCGGGCGAGCACAGCCCGGCGCGGCTCTCGACGCGGCACACGCTCGCGCTCACCAACCGTGGTGGCGCGACGGCGTCCGACCTGGTCGCGCTGGCGCGCACCGTGCGCGACGGCGTCCGCGACACGTTCGGCATCGACCTCGAGCCGGAGCCGGTGCTGGTCGGCGTCGCCCTCTGAGCCCCGGAGGGGCAGGGGGTCAGTAGACGATGACGGGGGTGCCGTGCGGCATGCCCCAGTCGTCCCAGAGCCAGTTCATGGCCGAGTTGGACACGCGCACGCACCCGTGCGACGCCGGGACGGGCGGGATCGACGGCGAGCCGTGCACGGCGAACCCTCCGTTGAAGTACTTGGGGCGCCACATGGCCCCGAGCTCCAGCGTGGACTCGTGCAAGCGGTCGCGCTCCATGTAGACGGCGTACGACCCGCGCGGGGTGGAGGCGGTGTACGAACGGCCCTGGGCCTCGAACGTCTCGCCGTTGCCCGACGACGCGTTGATGATCCGGGTCACGACGCCGTCCTCGACGGTCATGAGCAGCTGGCGGTCGATGTCGATCTCGACGGCCTTGCCCGACGACGACTGCGCGCTCGGCCGCACGCCGTCCTCCAGCGCCGCCTGCGTCTGCGGCCCGATGACGCCGTCCCGGTACAGCCCGGCGGCCTTCTGCAGGGCCCAGACCGCCTGCTGCGTCGCCGGGCCGAAGCTGCCGTCAGCCTCCTGGACGAAGTAGCCCAGCTCCTGCAGCCGCGACTGCAGCGCGGTCACCCGCTCGCCGGAGTCGCCGTACTCGAGCATCTTGGCGCGCTCCTCGGCCGCCTTCTTCTCGGCGGCCTCCTGCTCGGCCGCCTCCCGTGCGGCCTCTTCCTCCGCGGCCTTCTTCTCGGCCGCTTCCTGCTCTGCGGCCTCCTGCTCGGCGGCTTCCTTCGCGGCCTTCTTCTCCGCGGCCTTCTTCTCGGCCGCTTCCTGCTCTGCGGCCTCCTGCTCGGCGGCTTCCTCCGCCGCCTCCTGCTCCGCCGCCTCCAGCTCCGCGGCCTCGCGCTCGGCGTCCGGGGTCGCGGTGCCGGACGAGACCGACGGGGCGGACACGGGGTCCGGCTCGCCGTCGCCCGGAGCGCACCCGGCGAGGAGCATCGCCGCCACGACGCCGAGCGCGACCGGCACGCCGCGGCGCGGCACCGTCCGGCGCCGTCGGGAGAGAAGAACCGTGCGCATACTGCCGCCCTTCCGTGCCAGCAGCCGCGGCAGCCCGTGCCGCGGGAACTCCTACGGTGCCGTGCGTGCCGCCGTCGCGCGAGCGCGCCGCTCGCGGGCCGGCGGATCGTCACCGTGTCGTGACCTGTCACCTGCCCTGACGGACGGCAGCGCCGGAACGAGGGGGTGCCGGCGACGGGGCAGGTCAGGCAGGCAGGTCAGGCAGGCAGGTCAGGCAGCCGGACGGCGCCGCAGGTCGGGCGGACACGGCAGCGCCGCCCGCCCCGGCGGGGGCGGACGGCACGTGCGCGTCGCGGCGTCGTCAGCGCTTGTCGTCCTTGAGGACGGCGAGCCGGTGCCGGAACTCGGCCTCGTCGATCTCGCCCCGCGCGTAGCGCTCGCCCAGGACGTCGACGCCGCCCGCGCCGCCGCGGGCCCACGGCGGGCCGTGCCGGCGCGCGCGGCGCGCGACGAGGAACACGACCGTCGCGAACAGCGCGAACCACAGGAGGGGGAACACGATCCACCAGCCCGGACCGCCGCCCGCCCCGTAGGGGTGCGCGGCGACGGCGGCCGGAGCGGCGAGCGCCGCAGCGGTGGTGGCGGTGGTGACCATGGGAGGTCTCCTTCCGACGGTGGCCCGCCCGCTGCGGGCCGTCTGGTTCCACCGTCCCGCGGCGCGCGGGCCGCGTCGTCAGCCCTGCGTACCGACCGGCGTCGTCCCGTCGTGCCGCCTCTGGGCACCCCGGCGCCCAGGTCACGGGGACCAGCCGGGGCGCACGACGCCGCCCTCGTACGCGGCGACGACGAGCTGGGCCCGGTCGCGGGCGCCGAGCTTCGCCATCACCCGCGAGACGTGGGTCTTGACGGTCGACTCCGACAGGTACAGCGTGCCGGCGATCTCGTCGTTGGACAGCCCGCCGGCGACCTCGACGAGCACCTCGCGCTCGCGGGCCGTCAGGTGGTCGAGGCCGGGCGGGGGCGGCACGTCACGGGTCGCGTCGGCGACGCGCGCGAGCAGGCGGCGCGTGACGCCGGGCGACAGGAGCGCGTCCCCGGCAGCGGCGACGCGCACGGCTCGCACGAGGTCGGCCGGCTCGGTGTCCTTGACGAGGAACCCGGTGGCGCCGCCGCGGATGGCCTCCGCGACGTACTCGTCCAGCTCGAACGTCGTCACGACGACGACGTGCACGCCGCCCGCCCGCGGGTCGGCCACGATGCGCCGGGTGGCCTCGAGGCCGTCGAGGCCGGGCATGCGCACGTCCATGAGGACGACGTCGGGCAGGTGCTCCAGCGCCAGGCGGACGGCCTCGTCGCCCGTCGCCGCCTCCGCGACCACGCTCATGTCGTCCTCGGCGTCGAGGAGGGCGCGGAAGCCCCCGCGCACGAGCGCCTGGTCGTCCGCCAGCAGCACGGTGGTCGGCGTGGTCGGCGTGGTCGGCGTGGTCGGCGTGGTCGTCATGGGCGTCCTCCTCCCGAGGCGTGGGGCGGGGCGAGCGGGACCGTGGCGTCGACGACGAACCCGACGCGGGCGTCGTCCGCCTGGTGGCCGGTGCGCAGCGTGCCGCCCGCACCCTCGACGCGCTCCCGCATGCCCCGCAGGCCGTAGCCGGGGCGGTTCGCGTCGAGCGGGCCGCCGGGCCCGCCGTCGTCGGCGACGGTGACCCGCACGCGTGCGTCCTCGCGGCCCACGTGCACCAGCACCGACCGCGCCCCGGGCGCGTGCCGGCCCACGTTGGTGAGCGCCTCCTGCACCACCCGGTACACGATGCCCGCCACGTGCGCCCCGGCGGCGCCGTCGGCCCCGACGGCCGGGTCGACGTCGAAGCGCACCTCGACCCCGCGCGCCCGGAGCGGTTCGGCCAGGCGGGGGAGCGCGGCGAGGTCCCAGGTCGGGGCCCGCGGCACGTCGCCATCGGCACCGGGTCCGCCGTCGTCGCCGCCCTCCCCGCGCACGACACCCAGCACGGCGCGCACCTCGTCCAGCGCGTCACGACTGGTGGCCTTGATGGACGCGAGCGCGGAGCGCGCCTGCTCGACGTCGCGGTCCAGCAGGTGCAGGCCGACGCCCGCCTGCACGTTCATCGCGGACAGCGAGTGGGCGAGCACGTCGTGCAGCTCGCGCGCGATCCGCAGCCGCTCGGTGGCGACCGCGGTGCGCTCGCGCTCGGCGCGGGCGGCCCGGTCCGCGGTGGCGCGGGCGATGCGCTCGCGGAGGCCGGTGGCGACCAGGAGCGCGACCGCCGTCCAGGCGGCGCCGCCGAGCAGGCCCGCGAACCGCGGCTCGTCGCCGCGCAGCGCGGCGCCCGTCACGACGACGCCCCACATCAGCGCGGCGCCCGACCAGGCGAGCGCCCGGGCGCGCGCGGCGGGGCCGGTCAGGAGCACCATCACCAGCACCCCGACGGCACCGGCGAGGGCAGGCCCCCAGGCGTAGCCGAGCGCGAGGTAGGCGCCGATCGCGCCGACGGCCAGCAGCACGGACAGCGCGGGCGGTCGGGGCCGCAGCACGACGAGCGCCGGGCCGACGAGAGCGAGCGCCAGGCCCAGCAGGTCGAGGTCGCGTGCCCCCGCCTGCCAGTGCGACGCCCCGACCGTGCCGACCAGCACGACGACGGCCAGCGCCACGCCGAGGAACACCCGGGGGCGCCACCGGTCGAGCGGGCCGAGATCCATGTCCGGCACGCTACGCCGCGGCCGCCGGCGGCGCGTCCGACCGGGGTGCCGGGCGCCGTCGTCCTCCGGGACCATGCCGGGCCGACCTGCCGGGCCGACCTGCCGGGCCGACCTGCCGGGCCGACCCGCGGGGCCGATGAGAAGGCTCTCATCTGGCTCTCACCGTGGGCTCGGGGCCCGATGGTCGGATCGCCGCCATGACCCCCGCACCCTCTGTCGCCCCAGCCACGACGACCGGGCCCGACGACCAGCGGGCCTGGCTCGACCTGTTCGGCGGCGACGCGGCCGCGGGCATCCTCGGGGCGGCGCTGGCGGCGGACGGCGCCGAGCTCGGGTCCTGGTCGCTGCGCGAGGTGCACGCCCGGCCGGGTGCCGAGGTCACCGCCGCCTACGAGGTGGTCGCCCGGCGCGGCGAGGGCGCCGACGCGGTCGTCGCGCAGGAGCACCTGTTCGCCACCAGCGCGCCGGCGTCGACGTTCCGGCGCGCGCTGCGCTCCGACGACGGCGCGGCGGGCTCGGCCCGCGGCGCGCGTCGCGACGGACGGGAGGGCGACCTCGGCCCGGGCGTGGTGCGGCTCGACGACGGCGACCGCAGCCTGCACGTGTGGCGCCATCCCCACGACCCGGCCCTGCCGGGCCTCGCCGCGGGCAGCACCCCCGCGCGCGTGGAGGACAGGCTGCGCGCCGCCGGCACCGACGCGCGGGTGCTGTCGCTGGAGACGGTGACCTACCGGCCGCTGCGCCGCGCCGTGCTGCGGGCGCGCACCACCGCCGGCACCGTCTACGTCAAGGTGGTGCGGCCGTCGAGGGTGGGCGACCTGGTGCGGCGGCACGCGCTCTTCGCGGGGGCGGCGGGCGAGCCGCTCGCCGGTCGCGGCGCCGGGCGCCGGGCGGCCCGCACGGCCGAGCCCGCGCGGCGTGGTCCCGGGCCGGGCGCGGTCGCCGCCCCCGGTGTCCTCACCTGGGCGGCCGACGGCGTGGTCCTCCTCGAAGAGGCGCCCGGCCGGTCCGTCGCCGACCTGGTCGCCGCGACGCCCGCGGCCGGCCAGGCGGCCTGCATCGACCCGGCGGAGGTGCTGCGGGTGGCCGCCGCCCTCCCGCGGGCCGGCAGGGCGCTGCCGCGCCGGCCGGCGTGGGCCGACCGGCTGGACCACTACCTCGCCGCCCTGCCCGTGGTGCACGACGTGCCGTCCGGGCGGGTCGAGCTGCTGGGTGCGGAGATCCGCGCCGTCGTCGCGACCCGGGACGCGGGCCCGCTCGTCGTGACCCACGGCGACCTGCACGCCGCGAACCTCCTGCTCTCGCCGGCGCACGACGGCGGGCACGACGACGGGCAGGACGGTGGGCAGAGCGACGGCCCCGACGCCGGCCCGCGGGTCGGCGCCGTGCTCGACGTCGACACCCTCGGGCCCGGACACCTGGTGGACGACCTGGCGTGCTGCGTCGCGCACCTCGCCGTGCTGCCGGCGCTCGCGCCCGACACCTACGCCGGCGTGCCGGGGCTGGTCGAGACGTTCCTCGCCGCGTTCGGCGAGCAGGTCGACCCGGCCCTCCTGCGGGCCCGGGCCGCGGCGGTGGTCGTGTCGCTCGCCGCGGGCGCCGACGACGCCGCGCACGCCCTGGAGTGGCTGGCGGTCGCGGAGCGGCTCGTCGAGCAGGCCGCGGAAGTCTGAGAGTCCTCTCACGCCCGGCTCCCGGCGGTCTCACGTTCGCCGCCGAGGCTGGGAACCAGTCGGGCGGACCAGCCCGAGGGAACGCACGACACGGAAGCACCACACGAAGGAGCACCACGATGAAGGCACGCAGCGCATGGATCGTCACCGGGGCGCTCGGCGCCGTCGGCCTGGGCGCCGGGATCGCCGCGGCGCAGGGGACCTTCGACCAGACCCCGTCCGACGCCGTCGTCGCGTCCGCCGTGCAGGTGGGCGACGACTCGGCCGCCGCGGCGAGCACGGCCGCGGCCCCGTCCCCCACGGCGGTGCAGAACGGCACGTCGATCACCACGGTGACGGCGGGCTCGGTCGCCACCCCGTCCACCGCGCCGACGACGAACACGGCGGACACCGCGGGCTCGGCCCAGACCGCCCAGACTGCCCAGACGCCCGCCAGCCCGGCGACCGCGTCGTCGCCCGTGAGCCCGATGACGCCGCAGTCGGCGAAGACCGCCGCCTCGACGGACTGATCACCGGCCCCCGCACCGGGGCCCGCCCCGAGGCGGGTCCCGGTGCGTAGAGTCGGGCGATGAGCCTTCTTGCTGCGGAGCACGCGCTCCAGGCCGCCCAGCGTGCCGGCGACGTCGACGCGCTGGAGGTGCTGCTGCACCCTCGGTGCGTCGGCTCCGGCCCGGACGGGTCCGTCTTCTCCAAGGAGGACGACCTCGAGAGCCACCGCTCGGGCTCGCTGCGGATCACCCGCCTGGAGGAGGAGTCGCTGGACGTCCAGGAGGACGCCTCGAGCGGGGTGACCCGGCTGGTCGCCGCCGTGGAGGCCATCCAGGACGGCGCCGCCGTCTCCGCGAGGTTGACGTACACGCGCCTCTGGGTGCGGGCGGACGAGGGCTGGCTGGTCCTGGCCGCCACGCTCGTCCCGGCTGCCGATCCGGCCTGACCGGCCCTACCGACCCGCTGTGGCGCGGGCGCGCCGGACGGCGACGGCGAAGACCGCGCCGAGGGCAGTGGCCCCGACCGCCTGATAGCCGAACCATGCCCAGCCGCCGCCCGGGGTCGTCGACCACGCCAGCAGCGCGGCCGCGACCGTCACCAGCACCCAGCCGGAGTCGTACGCGACGAGGAACCTGGTCGATCGCCGCAGGTCGCCGGTGCGGGCGAGCGCGAGCTCGACGACACCGCACAGGGCCAGCGTGACGGCCGCGGCCAGGACGAGCCAGGCGGGTGCGTCGAGACGGGTGGCGAGCCACCGCGCCCCGACGGCGAAGAGCGCCGCCGTCGCCAGCTTGAACACGCCGTCCGCGACGAAGCCGCCGCGCAGGACCGCCCCGCCGCGGTCGCCCGGGGGCGTGCGCCCGCTCATCGCTCCGCCCCCGCGGGAGCGGCGCCGGCGGGCCGGCGGGCCGGGCGACGTGCGCGGCGTCCGGCCGCCAGCCCGTACGCGTGCCCCACCGTCGCGGGATCGGCGACCACCTGCAGCAGGGCGGCGGCGAGGTCGGCCCGCTGCACCGACCCGACGGCGTTCGCCTCGGGCACGAGCCGGTAGCCGGTGGCCGGGCGGTCGGTCAGGTAGCCGGGGCGCAGCACGGTCCAGCGGACCGCTGGGCTCGCGGCGCGCAGCGTCGCCTCCATCGCCTCGAGGTCGGCGTAGATGCCGCGCCCCACCCGGTGGACGTACGGCCGGACCGCGCGCCGGAACCACCACGGCTCGCCGTGCCCGGTACGCAGCACGGGGGAGGCGGAGACGGTGACGATGCGCCGTACGTCGTGGCGGCGCATCGCCGCCAGGAGGTGGGCGGTGCCGTCGGCGCAGACGGGGACGGGGTCCTTCGCGGTGCGCTTGCCGAGGGTGGAGACGACCGCGTCGACGCCCGGCGGCAGCTCGAGGTCCGGGTCGGCGACCACCTCGGCGGCGACGACGTCGACCCCGGCGGGGGCGTGGTACCGGCGCGGTTCGCGGACCAGGGCGGTCACGCGGTGCCCGGCCGCGAGGGCCTGCTCCACGACGAGGCGGCCGGTGGCGCCCGAGGCGCCGCTGACGGCGAGGTGCATCCGTGCTCCTTGCGGGGTGGTCGGCCGGTGCCGCGGGCCGCGACACTAGTACAACTTGTCTAGAACCTAGGGACACCGGTGTCGCTAGTCAACCTGTACGAGCGACCTAGACTCGGGGCCGGGAGGGACGATGACGGCGACACGACTGCTCATCCTCGGCGCGGTCCGCGAACGGGGGAGCGCGCACGGCTACCAGGTCCGGCGCGACCTCGAGTCGTGGGGCGTGCACCTGTGGGGCAACATCCGGCAGGGGTCGATCTACCACGGGCTGCGCAAGCTCGAGGGCGAGGGCCTGCTCGAGGTGGTCCCCACGACGGCGCCCGCGGCCGGTCCCACCCGCACGTCGTACGGGCTGACCGAGGACGGTGAGCGCGCGTTCGTCGAGCTCCTGGAGGACGCCCTGCGGTCCGACGAGGCGGGTCTGGCGGAGACGATCGCGGGAGTCGGGTTCATCACCGAGCTGACGCGCGAGCGCGCGATCGAGCTGCTGCGGCTGCGGGTCGACGCCTACCGCCGCCGGCGCGCCCGCGTGGTCGACGAGTACGACCGCACCGCCGACGAGGACTGGGGCCACCACGTCGAGGCGGTGCGGCTGTGGGCGCGCACGGCCGACAGCGCCGTCGAGTGGACGCAGGACCTCGTGCAGCGCCTCCAGGACGGTGCGTACACGATGCGCGGGGAGACGCGCGGGGAGACGCGCGGCGCGGCCGCGGGCCGGTCGGTCACGCCAGCCGGTACCCCATCCCGCGGACGGTGACGAACCGCTCGGCCCCGAGCTTGTTGCGCAGGTAGCGCACGTACACGTCCACGACGTTGGAGCCGGGGTCGAAGTCGTACCCCCACACGCGCGACAGCAGCTGCTCGCGGCTGAGCACCTGCCCGGGGTTGCGCAGGAACGCCTCGGCGAGCGCGAACTCGCGGGCCGACAGGTCGACCTCCGCGCCGCCCGCCGTCGCCCGCCGGGTGCGCAGGTCGAGGCTGAGGTCGCCGTGGCTGAGCACGGTGACCTCGCCGGCCGGCTCCGCGCGCAGCCGCAGACGGATGCGGGCCAGCAGCTCCTCGAACCGGAACGGCTTCGGCATGTAGTCGTCCGCGCCGCCCTCCAGGCCGGCCACCGTGTCCGACACCGAGGTACGGGCCGTGAGGATGATGACGGGCAGCGTCACCTTCGCCTCCCGCAGCCGGCGCAGCACGGTGAAGCCGTCCTGGTCGGGCAGCCCCAGGTCGAGCACCATGAGGTCGAAGTCGCCGGTGCTCGCCAGGTCGAACGCCTCGCGGGCGGTCGCGACGGTCGTGCTGGCGTAGCCGGCCGAGCGCAGGCCCTTGGCGACGAACGACGCGATGCGCGTCTCGTCCTCGGCGACGAGGATCTGGCTCACGGGGCGGTCCTACCTTCCGGGTCGGGGGAGTGCGGCGAGGTGCGCCCTGCGCTGGCCGGGGGCACCGACGGCGGCGGGACCGGGCGGAGCGCGGGCGGCAGGGACGGGGTGGGTGCGGTCGGGGGGCTCGCCACCGTCCGCTGCAGCGGCGGCGCGGGCGGCACCGGGGGCACCGGGCGGGAGGTCGTCCCGGCGGGACCGCTCGCCGGGTCGCCGGCGTCGGCGTCCGGCACCGGGCGCACGGGGATGACGATGCTGAACGTCGAGCCGCGCCCCGGCTCGGAGTCCACGGTCACCTCGCCGTCGTGCCCCTCGGCGATCGCGGACACGATCGCGAGGCCCAGGCCCGAGCCCTCGCGGCGCTGCCCGCCGTGGTCGCCCCGGGCGAACCGGTCGAAGACGTGCGCCACCTCGTCCGCCGGGATGCCGATGCCTTCGTCGCGCACCCACAGGTGCACGCGCGAGCCGTCGGAGTTGGTGCGCGAGCCGATGGCGACGACGCTGCCCGGCTCGGAGAACTTCACGGCGTTCGCGGCGAGCTGCAGCCACGCCTGGGTCAGCCGCTGCGCGTCGGCGACGGTGCGGGCGTCGGTGCGCGAGTCCACGAGCCAGGTGCGGTCGCCGAGCGGCCGGGCCTTGTCCAGCACGTCGTCGGTCAGCCGCCCCAGCTCGACCGGCACGGGCCGCACGAAGTCGGGCTGGCCGACGGTCGCGAGGGTGACGAGGTCGTCGACGAGGCGGTGCATCCGGTCGAGCTCGTCGAGCGCCAGGTGGCGCGTCTCGGTGGTGTCGGCCGGGTCGGCGGGGTCCATGAGCTCGAGGTGGCCGCGGACGATCGTCAGCGGTGTGCGCAGCTCGTGACCCACGTCGTCCAGGAGGCGACGCTGGGCGTCGAACGAGCCCTCGAGCCGCTCGAGCATCCCGTTGAACGCGCGCGTGAGGTGGGTCAGGTCGTCGTTGCCGCTCTCGGGGATGCGCGCGGACAGGTCGGTGTCGCTGATGTTCTGGGCGGTGCGGGCGAGCACGCGGATGGGGTGCAGCAGCCGGCCGGTCAGCAGCCAGCCGACGACGCCGGTGACCGCCAGGGCCGCGAGGGCGACGACCGCGTAGCTGCGGAAGGTCGCCTGGGTGACGGCGTGCTCGGCGACGCGGTCGTACGCGAGCACGAGCGCGGCCGGCTCGTCCGACAGCCCGGCGGCGTCGGCCGCCTCGGGGAGCGCGGACACGGGGGCGACGAGCGCCCGGTACTCGGTCGTGGCCGTGCTGATGGTGCGCAGCACCACCTGGTCGGAGTCGAGCAGTGGGGTCACCGCCTCGACGAGCTCGGGGTCGTTCTCGAGGTGCACCTCGATCGCCTGCTGGGACACCAGGGGCCGCTGGCCGGCACGCAGCCCGAGGACGCCCTCGTGCCGGGCGGGGACGTCGAGCTGGATCGCGGCGACGACGACCTCCTCGGCGGACGAGAACGGGTCACCCGTCACCGGGTCGACGCCGGAGGCGGCGAGCGTGCGCAGCTCGCTGGCGCTCTCGATCAGGTCGTCGTCGATGCCCTCGTCGACGTTCTGGTAGGTGAGGATGTACGCCGTGGTGCCGGCGAACGCCAGCGCGAGCGCCGTGAGCGCGAGCAGCGTCGCGAGGATGCGCGTGCGGACGGTCAACCCGCCGTGGGGGCCTTGTGCTCGCACCGTCAGTCGTCCCCGTCATCGTCGTCGTCATCGTCATCGTCGTCGTCATCATCATCATCGTCGTCCGCCGGGGGGACCGGCGCGACGGTGCGGTCGTCGTCGGGCGGGGAGGGCTTCTCCGTCTTCGGCTTCTCGGTCTTGCCCGGTTTCGGCTTCTTCGGCTCCTCCGGCTCGGGGGACGTCGGGCCGGTCGGCGAGGACGCGGAGGGTGAAGGGTCGGGAGACGGCGAGACGACGACCACCGTGCCGACCTCGCGGTCGTCCGGCTCGGACATCGTGGTGGCCATCACGATCCCGCCGGCCGCGACGAGCAGCACGATCCCCAGCACCCACGGCAGCACCCGGCGCACCGAGCGCCGGCCCGGCCCGCCCTGTCCCGGCTCACCCTGCCCCGGTTCACCCTGCCCCGACTCACCCTGACCCATGCCCCTGATCATGGCGTGGACGGATGAGACGGAGATGAGAGCAGGGGTTTCACACCGGGCAGCGTCAGGCGTCCGGGTCGGGCGCCGCGAGCCACGCGTCGACGTCGGCGAGCAGGCGGGCGCGTGTGTCGTCCGACGCGCGGCTCGCCCGCACGGACGCCCGCGCGAGGTCGGCGAGCTCGGCGTCGGTGAAGCCGTGGGCGTCGCGGGCGGCCCGGTACTGGGCGCCGAGCCGGGAGCCGAAGAGGAGCGGGTCGTCGGCGCCGAGCGCGACCTGCGCGCCCGCGTCGACCAGCGCCCGCAGCGGGACGTCCGCGACGTCGGGGTACACCCCCAGGCCCACGTTCGACGCCGGGCACACCTCCAGGGCGACGCCGCCGTCCACGAGCGCGCCGAGCAGGGCCGGGTCCTCCCCGGCGCGCACCCCGTGCCCCAGCCGGTCCGGGGCCAGCGCGTCCACGACCTGGCGCACGTGCGCCGGCCCGAGCAGCTCGCCGCCGTGCGGGACGGACGCCAGCCCCGCGCGCCGGGCGATCCGGAACGCGGCGGCGAACTCGTCGGTGTCGCCGCGCCGCTCGTCGTTGCTCAGCCCGAAGCCGACGACCTCGCCGGGCCCCTCGCCCGCATAGCGGGCGGCGAGCCGGGCGAGGGTGCGGGCGTCCAGCGGGTGGCGCGTGCGGGAGGCAGCCACGACCACCGCCACCTCGGTGCCGTGCGCCGCGCTCGCCGTCCGCGCGGCGTCGAGCACGATCTCGACCGCGGGCGTGATGCCCCCGACGAACGGCGCGTACGACGTCGGGTCCACCTGGATCTCGAGCCGGCCCGAGCCCTCCGCCGCGTCGTCCTGCGCCGCCTCGTCGACCAGGCGCCGCATGTCCGCCTCCGAGCGCACGCACGCCCGCGCCGCGTCGTACAGGCGCTGGAACCGGAACCACCCCCGCTCGTCGGCGGGCACGCGCAGCGGGTCGTCGTCCGTGAGCGCCGACGGCAGCCGGACCTCGTACTGGGCCGCGAGGTCGCGCAGGGTCGCCACCCTCATCGATCCGGTGAAGTGCAGGTGCAGATGGGCCTTGGGGAGCTTTGCCAGGTCGCGCACGGCGTCAGTCTGCCTGGTCGCGGCGCTCGGCGCCGGGGGTCAGGAGAGCCAGCCGCGCTCGCGCGCCACGGTCACGGCCGCGGTCCGGTCGTCGACGCCCAGCTTGGCGAAGGCCCGCAGCAGGTGCGTCTTGACCGTCGCCTCGGCGATGAACAGCTCCCGCCCGACGGCAGCGTTGGACAGCCCGCGGGCCACGAGCGCCAGCACCTCGGCCTCGCGGGGGGTGGGGCGCTCGCCGGCCGTCCGCACCGTGCTCACCAGGCGCGTGGCGACCCCGGGCGCCAGGACGGTCTCCCCCCGGGCCGCCGCGCGTACGCCGGCCACGAGCACGTCCCGCGGCGTGTCCTTGAGCAGGTAGCCGGTGGCCCCGGCCTCCACGGCCCGCAGGATGTCGGCGTCGGTGTCGTACGTGGTGAGCACGACGACCACGGGCCGGCGGCCCGCCTGGGAGCCAGCGATCCGCCGGGTCGCGCCCACGCCGTCGAGCCGCGGCATCCGCAGGTCCATGAGCACGACGTCGGGCGCCAGCTCGCCGGCCAGCGTCACGGCGGACTCGCCGTCCGGTGCCTCGCCCACGACCTCGATGTCCGGCTCGCCGTCGAGCATGCCGATGATCCCGGACCGCACCACCGGGTGGTCGTCGGCGACGAGCACCCGCACGGCGGTCACGACGTCTCCTCGAGCGGCAGGCTCACCGCGACGCGGGTGCCGTGGTCGCCCGCGGGGCCGACGTCGAGCCGCCCGCCGGCCGCCGCGACGCGCTCGCGCATCCCCGCCAGCCCGAGGCCCTCCGCGTGCTCCGCGGGCAGGCCGCGCCCGTCGTCGGTCACCTCGAGGCGGAGGGCGGCGTCGGTGCCGGCGTCGAGCCTGATCGTCACGGCGTCGGCCCCCGCGTGCCGCCGCACGTTGGCCAGGGCCTCCTGCGCGGCGCGCAGCACGACGACGTCGGCCGCGGCGTCCCGGGGCGCGTCAGCCGGACCGGTGCCGGAGACGTCGAGGCGGACCGCGACGCCCGTCTCGGCGGTGAACCGGTCGGCCAGGCGACGCAGCGCCTCGGCGAGCGTGGACCCCTGCAACGGCACGGGGGCGAACGCCGCGACGAGGGCGCGCGCCTCCGCGAGGTTGTCCCGCGCCGTCTGCTCGACGAGGTGCAGCCGCTCCAGGGCGCGGTCCTGCTGGCCCCGGTCCAGGTCGCTCACGGCGGCCTGCGCCTGCGTGACGACGCTGGTGAAACCCTGCGCGAGGGTGTCGTGGATCTCCCGGGCGATGCGCTCGCGCTCCGCCGTGACCCCCGCGGCGTGGTGCGACGCGGCGACCTCCGCCTGCGCGTGCCGCAGCTCGTGCAGCAGCCGGGCACGCTCGTCGGAGCGCTGCATCGTCGTCGCGACCCAGAGGCCGAGCATGATGGCGAACGCCAGCGCGATCGCCATCTGGGGGGCCGCCTCGAGGAGGGTCGGCACGTCGAAGCCCTCCTGGAAGGCGATGCCGAACGACGACGCCGCCGCGAGCACGACGGACGCCACGACGGCGCGGCGCACCGGCTCCAGCAGCATCCACAGCTGCGTGAACGCGCCGAACAGCAGCAGCGTCGCGATGCCGTTCTGGGCGACCGTGACCGTCGTGCCGGCGATCAGCACCACGACGTAGGCCCCCGCCCTGCGCTGGTCGCGCGAGCGTGCCGCCGACGCACCCCAGACGGCGTACGCGACGAGGATCACGGCCATCGCGGCGTACGCCGTCCACAGCTCACGACCCGACTGGCCCGCCAGCGGGAGGGCGATCGCCGTCAGCACGACGATCGCGACGAACGTCCGGTCCCACCAGACGACCTGCTTCTGCCAGTGGTCGACGTCGGCGGCGTCGTACCGCGCGACGTCCTCGGCGTCCGGGCGCGCGCCGTCAGCCGTCGTCACGACGGCGCCAGCGGAACGTGCGGACCCCGACCACGAGGCCGACCAGCAACCATGCGACCAGTACAGCAGCCGTCGCGGGGAGCTGCCACGACCCGCTGGGCTCCAGCGCGACCATGTCCTCGGGGAGGAACACCGACCGCATGCCCTGGGCGATCCACTTCAGCGGGAACACGGACGCCACCGTCTGCATCCAGGACGGCAGCGCGTAGAACGCGAAGAACACCCCGGAGATGAACTGCAGCACCAGGACGACGGGGGTCACCACGGCGCTCGCGGACCGGCCGGAGCGGGGCAGCGACGAGAACGCGACGCCGCAGATGGTGCCGGTGGCCGTGCCGAGGACGAACACCCAGGCGAACGTCGCCCAGCGCCCGGGGTCCGTGGGCAGCGGCACGTCGTAGAGGCCGGCGGCCACCGCGAGCAGCGCGGCGGTCTGCGCGAGCGAGGTCGCCAGGGTGAGCAGGATCTTGCCGCCGAAGTAGGACGTGGCGGGCAGCGGCGTCGCGCGCAGCCGCCGCAGCGTGCCGTCGTCGCGCTCGACGGCGATGGAGATCGCCAGCGACTGGAAGCTGGTGAGCATGATGCCGGTCGCGATCATGCCGGGCAGGAAGTACCGCGCGAAGTCCACCTCGGCGGCGGCGCTGCCCTGGTTCTCGCCGCCGAACACGGTCGAGAAGATCGCCAGCATGATGATCGGGTAGGCGAAGACGAAGACCACGGCGTCGCGCTCGCGCCAGAACTGGCGCACCTCCGCCCCGGCGCGCACCAGGGCGAGGCGGGCGACCCCGGGCAGCGGCGCGTCGGGGTGCGCCCCGCCGGACGTGCGCGGGATCGTCGTCGGGGTGGTGGCGGTCATGAGGTCTCCTCGGTCCGGTGTGCCGCGCTCGGGTCGTGACCGACCAGCCCGAGGTACACGTCCTCGAGGGTCGGCCGGGACACGCGCAGGTCGGTGATCTCGCCGTCGGTCCCGGCGGCGGTGGCGGCCAGGCGGGCGACGAGGGCGGTCGGGGCGGGGGTGCGCTCGGACCGTTGGACGCCGTCCGCGGTCCACGAGACCTGCGGGACGCGTGCCTGTGCGCCGCCGAGCGTCTCGGGCGAGCCGGTGGCCACCACCTCGCCGTCGCGCACGACGGCGACCCGGTCGGCGAGGTACGCCGCCTCGGCGAGGTCGTGGGTGGTGAGCAGGATCGTGGTGCCGCCGTCGCGGAGCCGGTTGACGAGGTCCCAGAAGGTGCGGCGGGCCTGGGGGTCGAAGCCCGTGGTGGGCTCGTCGAGGAAGAGCAGCTCCGGCCGTCCCACGATCCCGAGGGCCACGTCGAGCCGGCGGCGCTGCCCGCCCGAGAGCGACCGCGCACGCGCGCCGGCCTTCGCGGACAGGCCCACGGCCGCCACGACCTCGTCCGGTTCGGCGGGGTCGGGGTAGTAGCGGGCGGTGTACCGCACGGACTCCGCGACGGTGAGCTCCGCCTGGTCGCGGGAGTCCTGCGCGACGACGCCGAGCCGTGCGCGCCAGCCACGCCCCGCGGTGGCGGGGTCCTCGCCGAGCACGCGGACCTCGCCGGCGTCGCGGGCGCGGAAGCCCTCGAGGATCTCGACCGTGGTGGTCTTGCCGGCGCCGTTCGGCCCGAGCACGGCCACGATCTCGCCGGGGTCGATGTCGAGGTCGATCCCCGCGACGGCCTGCTTCTCGCCGTACCGCTTGCGCAGGTCGCGGACCCGGACGACGGGCGGCGCCTTCGGCCGGGGCGCCGCCGCGGGCGCGGCAGGGGTCGACGTCCCGGGGGAGCCGGGCGGGCTCCCGGGGGTGGGTGCGGGCGTCCTCGTGGTGGTCATGACCCGAGCCTCGCGCGGCGCGGGTGCCGTGCACGAGCACCGGACGGCTGGACCTCGTGTCCACCGGTCGACGGACGCCGGGGCGTGGTTCGACCCACGCCCCGGCGTCGCGTACAGTTGTCCCTCGGTGGTTGATGCCCACCAAGCTCGAACGCGCCCTGCGGGGTGGTTCGTGCGGGCGTCGGGCACGAAGGGTAGTGGCGCAATTGGTAGCGCAGCGGTCTCCAAAACCGCAGGTTGCAGGTTCGAGTCCTGTCTACCCTGCCAGCGTGATCCCCCGCGGGGCCGCGCGCAGCGGGGCCGCACGCCACGTGACCCCGGAACGCCAGGAGTCTGTGCCGTGGGTGCGTCACCGGCAGGTGGCGCGGCCGCGGTTCGAACGCGAAACGGGGTACAGCAGTGAGCGAGTCGCCGGCCGAGGCCGTGCACGACGGCGCCCGCGAGGGCAAGCGTCGCAACGTGTTCGCCCGTATCGCGCTCTTCGTCCGGCAGGTCGTCGGCGAGCTGCGCAAGGTGGTCACCCCGACGCGGTCGGAGCTGATCAACTACACGATCGTCGTCCTGGTGTTCGTCACCGTGGTCATGCTCTTCGTGACGGCGCTCGACTACGTCATCGGCCTGGGCGTCCTCGCCGTCTTCGGCGACTGACGCCCGACCCGTCGGGCACCCGCCAGGGCGCCCGTCCCACACCCAGCAGCAGTCAGAAAGCAGGTTCGTTCGTGTCCCAGGATCCGCTGGACCAGACGGAGAACGTCGACCCCACGCAGCCCGACGCCGCCGGCGACGCGGCGGACGTCGACGTGCCCGCGGACGAGACCACGGACGTGACGGCTGCGCAGGCGGACGACGACGAGGCGCCGGCCGAGGCCGCCGACGAGCCGGGCGAGGTCGACGAGCCCGAGGACGCCGAGCGCCCGGCGGACGCCGACGGCGACGTCATCGAGGACCCGGCCGAGGAGTTCCGCCGCACGCTGCGCACGCAGTTCGGCGACTGGTACGTCATCCACTCGTACGCCGGCTACGAGAACCGTGTGAAGGCGAACCTGGAGAACCGCATCCAGAGCCTGAACATGGAGGACTACATCTTCCAGATCGAGGTCCCCATGGAGGAGGTGACCGAGATCAAGAACGCGCAGAAGAAGACCGTCCGCCGCGTCCGGATCCCCGGTTACGTCCTCGTGCGCATGGACCTCACCGACGAGTCGTGGGGCGCCGTGCGCCACACCCCGGGCGTCACCGGCTTCGTGGGGCACACCCACCAGCCCGTCCCGCTGACGCTCGACGAGGTGTACTCGATGCTCGCGCCGTCGTTCCTCGAGGCGCAGCCGGCCGCCGCCGCGCAGACCGGGTCGGCCGCCGCGTCGTCCGGGGCGACCGCGGCCGCGCCCGTCGAGGTCGACTTCGAGGTGGGCGAGTCGGTGACCGTCACGGACGGCCCGTTCGACACGCTCCCCGCCACGATCTCCGAGATCAACGTCGAGGCCGCCAAGCTCAAGGTCCTCGTCTCCATCTTCGGCCGGGAGACCCCGGTCGAGCTGTCGTTCAACCAGGTCGCCAAGATCTGATCCCGTCGGTGGTCGCGCCCGTCGCGACCGCCGCAGCGGCAGCAGTGCAACCGGGTCATCGCCCACGGCGTCGGCCCACGAAACAGGAAGCCAGGAAAGCTCATGCCTCCCAAGTCCAAGAAGGTCTCCGGCCTCATCAAGCTCCAGATCAACGCCGGTGCGGCCACGCCCGCCCCGCCGATCGGCCCCGCGCTCGGTCAGCATGGCGTGAACATCATGGAGTTCTGCAAGGCCTACAACGCGGCCACCGAGTCGCAGCGCGGCAACGTGGTCCCCGTCGAGATCACCGTGTACGAGGACCGCTCGTTCACGTTCATCACGAAGACGCCGCCGGCGGCCGAGCTCATCAAGAAGGCCGCGGGTGTGGCCAAGGGTTCCGCGACCCCGCACACCGTCAAGGTCGCGTCGCTGACGCCGGACCAGGTCCGTGAGATCGCCCAGACCAAGCTGGCCGACCTCAACGCGAACGACATCGACTCGGCGATGAAGATCGTCGCGGGCACCGCCCGCTCGATGGGCATCACCGTTTCCGAGTGACGACCCCGCGCCGGCCCGGAGCGATCCGGGCCGGCGCGACCCGCCCGGCGATCGTCGCCGGGCACGTGGCAGGGTCCGCGCGGACCCGCTCACCACGACTGCAGAAGGAGAAGCAGATGGCAACGCGCAGCAAGGCATACCGCGCCGCCGCGGCGAAGATCGACCGCGACGAGCTCTACAGCCCCCTCGAGGCGGTCCGCCTCGCCAAGGAGACCGCGACGGTCAAGTACGACGCGACCGTCGAGGTCGTGTTCCGCCTGGGCGTCGACCCTCGCAAGGCCGACCAGATGGTCCGCGGCACGGTCAACCTGCCGCACGGCACCGGCAAGACGGCCCGCGTGCTCGTCTTCGCGAACGCCGCGAAGGCCGAGGAGGCCCTCGCCGCCGGCGCCGACGAGGTCGGTGGCGACGACCTGATCGCCAAGGTCGCGGGCGGGTACACCGACTTCGACGCCGCCGTGGCGACGCCGGACCTCATGGGCAAGGTCGGTCGTCTGGGCAAGGTGCTGGGCCCCCGCGGTCTCATGCCGAACCCGAAGACCGGCACCGTGACGATGGACGTGACCAAGGCTGTCAACGACATCAAGGGCGGCAAGATCGAGTTCCGCGTCGACAAGCACTCGAACCTGCACTTCATCATCGGCAAGGCCTCCTTCGACGAGAAGGCGCTGGTGGAGAACTACGCGGCGGCGCTCGACGAGGTCCTGCGTCTGAAGCCGTCGTCCTCGAAGGGCCGGTACATCACCAAGGCCACGATGGCGACGACGATGGGCCCGGGCATCCCGCTCGACCAGTCGCGCACCACGAAGCTCCTCGAGGAGGCGTGATCCCCACGGGGACCCGCTGACGAGAGCTGCCACGACGGCCCGGCACCCGCGAGGGTGCCGGGCCGTCGTCGTCCCCGGGACCGACGACGGATCCGGTGGTGACGGCGTGTATCAGGGCCCGTGGACCACGCTCCCTACCGTGCGATGACGAGCACACCGCACCGGCACGCGCCCGGAGGGAGACCCCGCATGACGACGCGACCCGGCAGTGCGTCGTCGGCGCACGCCGTAGGCTCTAAGGCTGCGGGGCAAGGTAGCCCCGGCGAATCGACGAGCCCTCGTGAGGTGCGACCAGCAATGTCACCCACCAGCCACGACCCGCTCGGCGGTGCCCGCGACGCGGAGGAGAGCCTGGGGGACCGGGCCGCCCGCGCGCTGCTGGAGTACCGCGAGGGGCGGACCGACGCCCTCACCGACCTCGTGCGCGAGGCCACCCCGCTGCTGTGGCACACGGTGCGGGCCCAGGGAGCCGACCGGGACGTCGCGGACGACGTCGTGCAGTCCACCTGGGCGGCGCTGGTGCGGCACGCCGACACCATCGCGGAGCCGAAGGCCGTGCTGAAGTGGCTGCTGGTCACGGCGCGCCGGGCCGCGTGGCAGGCGGTGCGCAAGGACCGCACGGACGCACGGCGGCGCACCGAGCTGCCCGACGACGTGACGGAAGGAGCTGCGGCCCTGCCGGACTTCGGCCCGGGGCCGGAGGACGAGGTGCTGCGCGACGAGCGCGACCGGTTGCTGTGGTCGTCGCTCAAGCGGCTCCCGCAGCGGTGCCAGGAGCTGCTGCGGCTCGTCTCGCTCGCCGACCGCCCGGACTACAAGGCGATCTCGGCATCGATCGGCATGCCGGTGGGAAGCATCGGTGCCACTCGGGGACGGTGCCTGGCGAAGCTGCGCGCCGTCCTCACGGAGCAGGGGGAGGCCTCGTGGACATGAGCAGGCAGGACGCAGGAAGCACGCCCGTGCCCGGGGAGGACGACGCCCTCGACCACGTCGACGTGGCGCTGCTGGACCGGCTGGGACGCGCCGTGCGCGCCACCGACCCGGTGCCGGAGAGCCTCGTCGAGCGGTCGCTGTTCGCGATGACGCTCGCCCGGCTCGAGGCCGAGGTGATGGAGCTGCAGCAGATCACCGCGCCGGCGGGCTCCGTGCGCGGCGACGCCGCACCGCTCGAGGCGCGCACCATCACGTTCACGCACGAACGGCTGACGGTCATGATCGCCCTGTCCGCGGACGACGACGGCGCGCACGTGCGCGTCGACGGCTGGGTCGCGCCGGCCGACACGCTCACGGTGGAGCTGCGCCAGCCGGGGGGCGAGCGCACCACCGACGCCGATGCCGACGGTCGCTTCGCGTTCTCCGCCGTCGATCGTGGGCCGACGAGCCTGCTCGTGCACCTGGCCGGCGGTGACGACGTCACCGTCGCCACTCCGGTGATCGAGCTCTGATCTCCCGGACGACGTCACATCTGACCTCGACGACCTGAGCAGTCCTGGGCGCGGCACCACACCGCCGCCCCGCCGCGCGTCCACCGACGCGCGCCACCTGGAAGGGGAGCACGTGAGCGAGTCGCCCGTAGGACCGGCGCCCAGAAGGCCCGACCCGTCGGTCCGATACCTGGACCCCAGCACCGTCCGACGCCGTCCCGGGCAGCGTGACGTCGCGCCGACCTGGTACGTCGCCGACCGTCTCCTCGTCCAGGGCGGGCTCCCGGACCCGATCAGAGGAAGGCTCCGTCGGCCGGACGACACCCCGGACCTGCCCTCGGTCCTCCAGCTCGACCCGAGCGCCGACGACGACGCCGAGGTCGCGGGGTTCGAGCGCGCCGCGCGGAGCCAGGGCTGCCACCTGGGTGTGGAGGTGAGGTACCGCCAGGGCGCAGAGGCGTCCGCGGACACGGATCCCCTGGACCTCGTCGACGAGGACCAGGGCTTCGTCCTGCGGCTCATCGCCGACCGTCCGGACGTCCAGCCCGACGCCTGGGAGGTGCTCGAGGCGGACTCCCGCGACGAGTCCGTGCCGTGGCGGCTCAACCTGGACCACGTGATGTCGGCGCTCCCGTTCACGACGCATCCGTTCACGACGCACCCGTTCACGACGCATCCGTTCACGACGCACCCGTTCACGACGCACCCGTTCACCACCCATCCCTTCACCGCCCACGGCATGCGGGAGTACGGCGCCCCGGGCAGCGGGGGCCGGTCCCCGGTGGCGAGGCTCGGGTCGCCGCCGCCGCGGCGCGTGCGGGAGGACGGCGACCACTTCCGGACCCCGGACGGCGGGGCGCGTCCCGTGGTCGCGATCGTCGACACGGGCATCGGGACCCACGAGTGGTTCGGGACCTACGGGTCCGGGTCGGACGACGGCAACGGCGTGGTGATCCGCGGGGCCTCGCTCCCGGACGGCCCGATCGGTACGTACCCGACGCCGCGCCTGCCCGAGGAGGACGCCGAGATCGGCGGCGCGAGCACGGCCCCGCTCACAGGACCGCTGGACCCGGTCGCGGGGCACGGGACGTTCATCGCGGGGATCGTCCACCAGACCTGCCCGGACGCGCTGCTCCTGCCGGTCCGCGCGGTCGGCGGGTCGGGGTCCGCGGTCGAGTCCGAGGTGATCGAGTCCCTGCGACGGCTCCTCCGGTTCCACCGCCGCGGCCTCGCGGGCGAACCGGACAGCGTCGCGATCGACGTCGTGGTCCTGCCCCTGGGCTACTACCACGAGCAGCCCGAGGACCTGCAGTGGGATCACCCGCTCTCGGAGGTCCTCGCGCGCCTGCGCGAGGAGGGTGTGGCGGTCGTGGTCGCCGCGGGGAACGACGGCGAGACACGGCCCGAGTACCCGGCCGCCTTCGCCCCCGAGGTCGACCGGCGCGCGACCCCACCGCGGATCACCGTCCCGCGCGACACGAGCGAGAACCGGCCGCCGATCCTCGCCGTCGGGGCGACGAACCCCGACGGGACGACCGCGCTCTTCAGCAACGACGGTCCCTGGGTGACGTGCACCCGGCCGGGGGCGGCCGTCGTCAGCACCGTCCCGCAGACGCTCGACGGCCCGCTCACACCGTCGGTGCGGCTGAAGGAGCGCTACGACGACGCGGTCCGCTCCACGATCGACCCCGAGGGCTTCCAGGGAGGCTTCGCGACCTGGAGCGGCACGTCGTTCGCGGCACCGGTCCTCGCGGGCGAGATCGCCCGCGAGCTGCTCGCGGACCGGGACCGGCGTGCCCGGGGCGACGACGCTACGCTCGCCGGATCGGTCGGCTCGGCCGACGGGGGCGCCGCGGAGCGAGTGGCGGCGGTCTGGCGAGCCATCTCAGGGGCGACAGGAGGCCTGTCGCACGGCGACGTGTCCACCCCGGGGTGATGCACGAAGGGTGAGGCATGAGCGACGCGCTGGCGGCCGTCCGAGGCGAAGTCGACCAGATCCGGGCGCACGCGCGCGCTCACCGGCAGTTCGCCGGCGCGCTCGATCGCTACCGGGGCGTGCTGGCGCGGCTCGACGCGCTCGATGCCGACGTCGCGGCCGGCCAGGTCGCCGCCCTTCGTGCCCGCGTGCTCGTGGGGATCGCCGCGTGCGAGGGAGAGCTGGGCGCCGACCGCGAGGTCGTCCTCGCCAAGCTCGCCGCCGCGGGTGCGATGGCGCTGCGCGCCGGCAGCGCCGAGCTGGTCGCGCTCGTCCACGCGAGCCTCGGGCTGCAGCTCCTGCGCTCGGGAGACCACGACGGCGCACGGCGCGAGCTCGACACGGCGCTGGAGGGCTTGGTGGACGAGACCGAGATGCTCCCGGTGCTCATCAACCGCGGTTCCCTGCTTCTCGAGGTCGGCGAGATCGACGAGGCGGTCGACGACCTCCAACGATGCCTGGAGATCGCGCGGGCGGTCGGTGACGGGCAGCTCGTCCCGATGGCCGAGCACAACCTCGGGTACGCCCTGTACCTGGGGGGCGACCTGCCGGCGGCGCTCCGTGCGATGGACGGGGCTGCGGAGGCGGCGCCGCCGGAGCACGCCGGCGTCGGGCTCATGGACAAGGCTGCGGTGCTGTACGAGGCGGGGCTCCTGACCGATGCGGAGTCCGCGCTCCGGAGGGCGGCGGAGATCCTGGCGGCCACGGGCGGAGCGCGCGACCTGCTGGACGCGGAGCTCGAGCAGGCACGGTGCCTCGTGGGCCTCGCCCGGCACGCCGAGGCGCAGGCGCTCGCCGGGCGGGTGCGCGACCGGGCCCGCCGGGCGGGCCATGGTGTCATCGCGCTGCGCGCCGAGCTCGTGGGTCTGGACGCGCGGTTCGGCATGATCGTCGAGGACACCTCGGGAGCTCAGCTCCTGCGGGTGGCACGTGCCGCCGAGGAGCTCGGCGAGCGGGCGAGCGCCGAACCGGGCGGTGAACGCATCCTCATCGACGCCCGGCTGCTGTCCGCGGAGGCCTGGGCCCGCGCCGGGAGGTTCGACGAGTCGCGGGCGCAGCTGCGCATGCTCCCCCCGGCACCGGGGATGGCGCTCGGCGCACGCGTGCGGGCGCAGGTCGTCGCCGCGCTCTGCACGTTCGGTGAGGGGAACCGGCGCTCGGGACTCACGGCGGTACGGCGGGGATACCGCCTTCTCGCCGGGCAGCGGCAGCAGCTCGGCGCTGTCGAGGCGGTGACCGGCGCCGCCGCGCACGGCATCCGTCTCCAGGGTGTGGACATCGACGCGGCACTGCTCTCGACCTCCCCGGACCCGCTCTTCGACGCGCTGGAACGCGGTCGCGCGACGTTCGCCGGCTCCGGCAGGGTGCGGCCGCCGGACGACCCGCGGACGGCGGAGCTCGTGGTGTCGGCAAGACGCCTCATGGAGCGCGCCAGGCTGCTCAGGGCCGACGAGCAGGCCACGGGCCGGGACATGGGCGCCCGAGCAGGCCTGCACCGGGACGCTCGGCAGCTGCAGCACCAGGCGAGGGAGCGCACCTGGCACTCCGGCGGAGACGGGGGCGTTCCCACCCCCGCGTCGGCCCGGGCGCTGCGCGCCGAGCTCCGGGCCGCCGGCTCCGACCGGGTCGTGTTGAACCTGACGATGAACGGTGGCCGCGTGCGCGTGATCCGGCTCGACGGGGCCGGGGCACGGCTGATCGACCTCGGTCCGTTGCCGCCCTACCTCGAGCTCGCGCGGAGGGTCCGCGCCGACCAGCAGGTCCTGGCGAACCCTCTGCTGCCGACCGCGATGCGGGAGGTGGTGCTTGCCTCGCTGCGGGCCGCTCTGGGACGTCTCGACGGGCTCCTGCTCGGGCAGCTCGACATCGGCGCACGGCCCGTCTACGTCGCGGCCCGTGACAGGCTGGTGTCGTTGCCGTGGGCGGCCCTGCCGTCCCGACGTGGGCTGTCGACGGTGGTCAACTCGTGGGTCGCCCGCGGCGAGGCCGACTGGACGCCAGGTCCGGGGCTCTCGGTGGCCGGGGCAGGTCTGGGCCAGGCGGTCACGGAGGCCGAGCAGGTCGCGGCCGCCTGGGGGAGCGGGGCCCGGCTCCTGACCGGGCCCGCCGCCACGTGCGCGGCCGTGTCGGAGGCCATCGAGGGGGCGCCGGTAGTCCACGTCGCGGCCCACGGGACCCACGAGCCGGAGAACCCGATGTTCTCGAGCCTCCTCCTGGCCGACGGTCCGCTGTTCGCCCACGAGCTCGACGGCCGCGATCTCTCGCGGTCGGTCGTGGTGCTGTCCGCCTGTGACGTCGGGTCGGTGAGCATCCGGCACGGAGGGGAGCCGCTCGGTCTGACGAGCGTGCTGCTGCGTATGGGCGCACGGGCGGTGATCGCGGCGGTCGCCCCCTTGCGGGACGACGTCGCGGTGCGGGTCATGCCCGCACTCCACGAGGGCCTGCGCGCCGGGCTGCGACCGGGGGAGGCGCTCGCGCGCGCGGTCGCCGACGAGCCCGAGCCGGTCCCGCTCGTCTGCTTCGGCCCGCTCGTCCTGTGACGCCGGGGAGACCGTGGCCCAAGCCACACCGGGCGGGTGCGGTCGGGTGTCCGTCGTCGTGTATTGTTCTCGGGTAACCCAAGACCGCCGGTCGTCAGACGCTGCCCGGGTCCGCCCAGGAAGCCGAAGACCGAAGTCCCGTGAACGTGCGGGGGCCTGCGCAGGCGACACGAACGACGAACCACAGCCCGCTGTGAGCTCCGAGCCCCGTGCGCACCTGCGCCGGGGCTCTTCTCGTCTCCCGGGTACCGGTGGCACCACCACCGGAAGGATTGCCATGGCGAGGCCGGACAAGGCAGCCGCAGTCGCAGAGGTCGCGGACAAGTTCCGCGGGTCGAACGCGGCCGTGCTGACCGAGTACCGCGGGCTCACCGTCGCGCAGCTCAAGGAGCTGCGTCGGTCGCTCAGCGGCAACGCAACCTACGCCGTGGTGAAGAACACGCTGACGTCCATCGCGGCCAAGGAAGCCGGCATCGAGTCCCTCGACGCCGACCTCAAGGGTCCTTCCGCGATCGCGTTCGTGACCGGGGACCCGGTCGAGGCCGCCAAGGGTCTGCGTGACTTCGCCAAGGCGAACCCTGCTCTGGTCATCAAGGGCGGTGTCCTCGACGGGAACGCCCTGACCGCTGCAGAGATCACCCAGCTCGCGGACCTCGAGTCCCGCGAGGTCCTGCTGGCCAAGGCGGCCGGCGCGATGAAGGCCAAGCTCTACCAGGCTGCCTACGCCTTCACCGCGAAGCCCGCCGAGGCCGCTCGCGTCATCGATGCCCTGCGTCAGAAGCAGGAATCGGAGGCCGTCGCCGCCTGACGGCGGTACGGCAAGCACAACCCCCTCTGCTTCTGCCGGGCGCAGGCCCCAGGACGCACCCCCGGATCACGTGGACGGCCGACAGGCGCCACGGGACACAGATCGAAAGGAACGCCACCATGGCGAAGCTCACCACCGACGAGCTGCTGGACGCTTTCAAGGAGCTCACCCTCATCGAGCTCAACGACTTCGTGAAGGCCTTCGAGGAGACCTTCGAGGTCACCGCTGCTGCGCCGGCCGCCGTTGCCGTCGCCGCCCCCGCCGCCGGCGGTGGCGAGGCTGCCGCCGCCGAGGAGAAGACGGAGTTCGACGTCATCCTCGAGGCCGCCGGTGACAAGAAGATCCAGGTCATCAAGGAGGTGCGCGCGCTCACGTCCCTCGGTCTCAAGGAGGCCAAGGACCTGGTCGACGGCGCGCCGAAGCCGGTTCTCGAGGCTGCCGACAAGGACGCCGCCGAGAAGGCCAAGGCCGCTCTCGAGGGCGCCGGCGCCACGGTCACCCTCAAGTGATCGACGCGGCCCGGCCGCGCGGTCGCCGAGGATGTCGTCGCACATTTTGACGTGACCGCCGCGGTCTGAGCCGCAGCTCGCCGCACGAGGCCCGCATCCCCTGAGGGGTGCGGGCCTCGTCGTGCCTCCAGGGGTCGCTCGGGCCGCGGTGCGTCGTGCGTCGTTCCCGGCATCCGTCTGTGACGGACGCCTCCGCCGGGGCGCGTGGCCGAGGGTGGTGCGGGCCGGAGGGTGCGGGTATCGTGGGACGACAACCGTTTCTTGGGCGGCATATGGCGGCCACCGAGACAACGTCCTCATCACCCGGAATCGAGGGCGTCCACTGGTGTGCCCGTGCGAGTGGACAAGTCTCGACGTTCCGGCTACGCTAGCGCTTTGCGCTCGCTTGTGCCCCGACGCCTCCCCGCCGACGAAGTCCCGCCCACCCGTGGTCACCACTTCGTGACCCCTGGACGGTTCTCGCGCCCGCGGTCCGGCGCCCCCAGCCTCGCAGAGCGTACAGCGTGCCATCGAACTGCAGGGAAGGACCCCTCTTGGCTGCCTCGCGCACCCCTTCTGCTCCGTCCGCCGACGCCATCGCGAACCGCACCGCTTCCCGCCGCGTCTCCTTCGCCAAGATCTACGAGCCGCTCGAGGTCCCCGACCTCCTCGGGCTGCAGACCGAGAGCTTCGACTGGCTCCTCGGCAACCCGGCCTGGCAGGCCCGGGTGGAGGCGGCCACCGCCTCCGGGCGACAGGACGTCCCGGCCGCCTCCGGCCTCGAGGAGATCTTCGAGGAGATCTCGCCGATCGAGGACTTCGGCCAGTCGATGTCCCTCTCCTTCTCGAACCACCGCTTCGAGCCCCCGAAGTACACGTCGGAGGAGTGCAAGGAGAAGGACTTCACCTACGCGGCCCCGCTGTTCGTGACCGCGGAGTTCGTCAACTACACGACCGGTGAGATCAAGAGCCAGACGGTCTTCATGGGCGACTTCCCGCTCATGACCGAGCGCGGCACGTTCGTCATCAACGGCACGGAGCGCGTCGTCGTCAGCCAGCTCGTGCGGTCCCCGGGCGTGTACTTCGAGCGTCAGCCCGACAAGACGAGCGACAAGGACGTCTTCTCCGCGAAGGTCATCCCCTCGCGCGGTGCCTGGCTCGAGTTCGAGATCGACAAGCGCGACGCCGTCGGCGTGCGCGTCGACCGCAAGCGCAAGCAGCCCGTCACGGTGCTGCTCAAGGCGCTCGGCATGACCGAGTCGGAGATCCGCGAGGAGTTCGCCGAGTACCCGTCGGTGCTGGACACGCTCGAGAAGGACCACGTCCACACCCAGGACGAGGCGCTCGTCGACCTGTACCGCAAGATCCGCCCGGGCGAGCCGCCCACGGTCGAGGCCGGCCGCGCGCTGCTGGAGAACTTCTACTTCAACCCGAAGCGTTACGACCTGGCCAAGGTCGGTCGTTACAAGGTCAGCAAGAAGCTGGGCGTCGACGCGCCGCTGTCCGACTCGACGCTGTCGATCACGGACGTCGTCGCGACGATCAAGTACCTCGCCGCCCTGCACGCCGACCACGCGACCATGCCGGGCACGCGCGACGGCGAGCCGGTCGAGGTGCGCGTCGAGACGGACGACATCGACCACTTCGGCAACCGCCGCATCCGCGCCGTCGGCGAGCTCATCCAGAACCAGGTCCGCACCGGCCTGTCCCGCATGGAGCGCGTCGTGCGCGAGCGCATGACCACGCAGGACGTCGAGGCGATCACCCCGCAGACGCTGATCAACATCCGCCCGGTGGTGGCGTCGATCCGCGAGTTCTTCGGCACCTCGCAGCTGTCGCAGTTCATGGACCAGAACAACCCGCTCGCGGGCCTGACGCACAAGCGTCGCCTCAACGCCCTCGGCCCGGGTGGTCTGTCCCGCGACCGCGCCGGCATGGAGGTCCGTGACGTCCACCCGTCGCACTACGGCCGCATGTGCCCGATCGAGACCCCTGAGGGCCCGAACATCGGCCTCATCGGCTCGCTCGCGTCGTTCGGTCGCATCAACCCGTTCGGCTTCATCGAGACGCCGTACCGCAAGGTCGTGAACAGCAAGGTCACCGACGAGGTCGTGTACCTCACGGCCGACGACGAGGACCGTTACGTCATCGCGCAGGCGAACACCGCCCTCGCGGCCGACGGCTCGTTCCTCTCCGACCGCGTCCTGGTGCGCACCAAGGGCGGCGAGACGGACGACCTGCCGCCGACCGAGGTCGACTTCATGGACGTCTCCCCGCGCCAGATGGTGTCGGTCGCGACGGCGCTCATCCCGTTCCTCGAGCACGACGACGCGAACCGTGCCCTCATGGGCGCGAACATGCAGCGCCAGGCCGTGCCGCTGGTCCGCTCCGAGGCGCCGCTGGTCGGCACCGGCATGGAGCGGCGCGCGGCGGTCGACGCCGGCGACGTCATCGTGGCCACCAAGCCCGGTGTCGTCACGGAGGTCTCCGCGGACCTGGTGCTCGTCGCGAACGACGACGGCACCACGGGCTCCTACCGCGCGGCGAAGTTCCGCCGCTCGAACCAGGGCACGAGCTACAACCAGCGCGTGCTGGTCGACGAGGGCCAGCGGGTCGAGGTCGGCTCCGTGCTGGCCGACGGCCCGGCGACCGACGAGGGCGACCTCGCGCTCGGCCGCAACCTGCTCGTGGCGTTCATGTCGTGGGAGGGCCACAACTACGAGGACGCGATCATCCTGTCGCAGCGCCTCGTGGAGGACGACGTGCTGTCCTCGATCCACATCGAGGAGCACGAGGTCGACGCCCGCGACACGAAGCTCGGCCCCGAGGAGATCACCCGGGACATCCCGAACGTCGCCGAGGACGTCCTGGCGGACCTCGACGAGCGCGGTGTCATCCGTATCGGCGCCGAGGTCGGCGCCGGCGACGTGCTGGTCGGCAAGGTCACGCCGAAGGGCGAGACCGAGCTGACCCCGGAGGAGCGCCTGCTGCGCGCCATCTTCGGCGAGAAGGCCCGCGAGGTGCGCGACACGTCCCTCAAGGTGCCCCACGGCGAGTCCGGCACCGTCATCGGCGTCCGCGAGTTCAACCGCGAGGACGGCGACGAGCTGCCCGCCGGCGTGAACCAGCTGGTCCGCGTCTACATCGCCCAGCGCCGCAAGATCACCGTGGGCGACAAGCTCGCGGGTCGTCACGGCAACAAGGGCGTCATCTCGAAGATCCTGCCGCAGGAGGACATGCCGTTCCTGCCTGACGGCACGCCGGTCGACGTCATCCTCAACCCGCTGGGCGTGCCCGGCCGCATGAACGTCGGCCAGGTCCTCGAGACCCACCTCGGCTGGGTGGCCAGCCGTGGCTGGGACGTCGAGCTGGCCGAGGGCGACGACCTCTCCTGGAAGGAGAAGGTCCCCGCGGTCGCGGCGACGTCGCAGCCGGGCACCCCGGTGGCGACGCCGGTCTTCGACGGTCTGGAGGAGGACGCCCTGCGCGGCCTCATCTCCTCGACGCTGCCGAACCGTGACGGCGAGCGCATGGTCGCCACCGACGGCAAGGCGCACCTGTTCGACGGCCGTTCCGGGGAGCCGTTCGGCGACCCGGTGTCGGTGGGCTACATGTACATCCTCAAGCTCCACCACCTGGTCGACGACAAGATCCACGCGCGCTCGACCGGCCCGTACTCGATGATCACGCAGCAGCCGCTGGGTGGTAAGGCGCAGTTCGGTGGCCAGCGGTTCGGCGAGATGGAGGTGTGGGCCCTCGAGGCGTACGGCGCGGCCTACACGCTGCAGGAGCTGCTCACCATCAAGTCGGACGACGTCCCCGGCCGCGTCAAGGTGTACGAGGCGATCGTCAAGGGCGAGAACATCCCCGACTCGGGCATCCCGGAGTCCTTCAAGGTGCTCCTCAAGGAGATGCAGTCGCTGTGCCTGAACGTCGAGGTGCTCTCGAGCGACGGCTCCTCCATCGAGATGAAGGAGTCGGACGACGAGGTGTACCGCGCCGCGGAGGAGCTCGGGATCGACCTGTCCCGCCGCCCCAACTCGGCCGCCACCGTCGACGAGATCTGATCCCAGCGACCAGCTGAACTTCACGACATTCAAGAAGCTTTGAGGAAGTAGGACATCTTGCTCGACGTCAACGTCTTCGACGAGCTGCGTATCGGCCTGGCTACGGCCGACGACATCCGTGCCTGGTCGCACGGGGAGGTCAAGAAGCCCGAGACCATCAACTACCGCACGCTCAAGCCGGAGAAGGACGGGCTCTTCTGCGAGAAGATCTTCGGCCCCACCCGGGACTGGGAGTGCTACTGCGGCAAGTACAAGCGCGTGCGCTTCAAGGGCATCATCTGCGAGCGCTGCGGCGTCGAGGTGACCCGCTCCAAGGTCCGTCGTGAGCGCATGGGCCACATCGAGCTCGCCGCGCCGGTCACGCACATCTGGTTCTTCAAGGGTGTGCCGTCGCGACTGGGCTACCTGCTCGACCTCGCGCCGAAGGACCTGGAGAAGGTCATCTACTTCGCGGCCTACATGATCACGTGGGTCGACGACGAGGCGCGCACCGAGGACCTCCCGAACCTCCAGAACGAGATCGACCTGGAGAAGAAGGAGATCTCGGACCGCCGCGACAACGACATCAACACCCGTGCCGCCAAGCTCGAGGCCGACCTGGCCGAGCTGGAGGCCGAGGGCGCCAAGGCCGACGCGCGCCGCAAGGTGCGCGACTCCGCCGAGCGCGAGATGGCGCAGCTGCGCAAGCGGGCCGACGCCGAGCTCGACCGTCTCGAGCAGGTCTGGGACCGCTTCAAGAACCTCAAGGTCGCGGACCTCGAGGGCGACGAGATGCTGTACCGCTCGCTCCAGGACCGCTACGGCACCTACTTCGAGGGCTCGATGGGCGCTTCCGCGATCCAGAAGCGCCTGGAGAGCTTCGACCTGGAGGCCGAGGCCGAGTCGCTGCGCGAGACCATCCGCTCCGGCAAGGGGCAGCGCAAGACCCGTGCGCTCAAGCGCCTCAAGGTCGTCAACGCGTTCCTGACGACGACGAACTCGCCCACCGCGATGGTGCTCGACGCCGTCCCGGTCATCCCGCCGGACCTGCGCCCGATGGTGCAGCTCGACGGTGGCCGGTTCGCGACCAGCGACCTGAACGACCTGTACCGCCGGGTCATCAACCGCAACAACCGGCTCAAGCGCCTGCTCGACCTGGGCGCGCCGGAGATCATCGTCAACAACGAGAAGCGGATGCTCCAGGAGGCCGTCGACTCGCTGTTCGACAACGGCCGCCGCGGCCGTCCGGTCACCGGGCCGGGCAACCGTCCGCTGAAGTCGATCTCCGACATGCTCAAGGGCAAGCAGGGCCGGTTCCGCCAGAACCTGCTCGGCAAGCGCGTCGACTACTCGGGCCGTTCGGTCATCGTCGTCGGCCCGCAGCTCAAGCTGCACCAGTGCGGCCTGCCCAAGCAGATGGCGCTCGAGCTGTTCAAGCCGTTCGTCATGAAGCGGCTCGTGGAGCTCAACCACGCGCAGAACATCAAGAGCGCCAAGCGCATGGTCGAGCGCACCCGCGGCGAGGTGTGGGACGTCCTCGAAGAGGTCATCCAGGAGCACCCCGTGCTGCTCAACCGCGCGCCCACGCTGCACCGTCTGGGCATCCAGGCGTTCGAGCCGCAGCTGGTCGAGGGCAAGGCCATCCACCTGCACCCGCTCGTGTGCGCCGCGTTCAACGCGGACTTCGACGGCGACCAGATGGCGGTCCACCTGCCCCTGAGCGCCGAGGCGCAGGCCGAGGCCCGCATCCTCATGCTCTCGAGCAACAACATCCTCAAGCCGTCGGACGGCCGTCCGGTGACCATGCCCTCGCAGGACATGATCATCGGTCTGCACCACCTCACCTCCGACCGCCCCGGGGCCGTCGGCGAGGGCCGCGTGTTCTCGTCGCAGTCCGAGGCGATCATGGCGTTCGACCGCGGCGAGCTGGACCTCAACGCCACGATCAAGCTGCGTGTCGACGACCTCGTGCCGCCGACCAAGGGCTTCGAGGCGCCCGAGGGCTGGGAGCCCGGAGAGACCCTGCTGTTCGAGACCACGCTGGGCCGCACGATCTTCAACGAGGCGCTGCCGATCGACTACCCGTTCCAGAACGGCGTGGTCGGCAAGAAGGAGCTCTCGACGATCGTCAACGACCTGGCGGAGCGCTACCCCAAGGTCGACGTCGCGACGTCCCTCGACGCGCTCAAGGACGCCGGCTACCGCTGGGCCACGCGCTCCGGGGTCACCATCGCGATCTCCGACGTCGCGATGCCCGAGGCCAAGAACACGATCCTCGACGAGCACGAGCAGCGTGCGCTCAAGGTGCAGGACCAGTTCGAGAAGGGTCTGATCACCGACGACGAGCGGCGTCAGGAGCTCATCGAGATCTGGACGCAGGCCACCGACAAGATCGCGTCGGTCATGCGCGACAACCTCGAGAACGACTCGCGCAACACGCTCTACCGCATGGTGTCCTCGGGCGCCCGTGGTAACTGGATGCAGGTCCGTCAGATCGCCGGTATGCGCGGTCTCGTGGCGAACCCGAAGGGCGAGATCATCCCTCGTCCGATCAAGTCCAACTACCGCGAGGGCCTGTCCGTCCTCGAGTACTTCATCGCCTCGCACGGTGCCCGCAAGGGCCTGGCGGACACGGCGCTGCGTACCGCGGACTCGGGCTACCTGACCCGTCGTCTCGTGGACGTGTCGCAGGACGTCATCATCCGCGAGGAGGACTGCGGCACCGAGCGCGGTCTCGCGCTGCCCGTCGCCGAGCGCATCGGTGACGTGCTGGTGCCGCACCCGCGCGTGGAGACGAGCATCTACTCGCGCACCTTCGCGACGGACGTCGTCGCCGAGGACGGCACGGTCGTGGCCGAGGCGGGCTCGGACGCCGGCGACGTGGTGATCGACAAGGTCATCGCCGCCGGGATCGAGAGCGTCAAGGTCCGCTCCGTGCTCACGTGCGAGTCGCGCGTCGGTACCTGCGCCAAGTGCTACGGCCGGTCGCTCGCCACGGGCAAGCTCGTGGACATCGGCGAGGCCGTCGGCATCATCGCCGCGCAGTCCATCGGCGAGCCCGGCACCCAGCTGACGATGCGGACGTTCCACACCGGTGGTGTGGCCTCGGCCGACGACATCACGCAGGGTCTGCCGCGCGTCACCGAGCTCTTCGAGGCCCGCACCCCCAAGGGTGAGGCGCCGATCGCGGAGTACACCGGCACCGTGACGATCGAGGACTCGGACCGTACGCGTCACCTCGTCCTCACGCCGGCGGACGGCGGCGAGGAGATCCGGTACCCGGTGACGAAGCGTGCGCGCCTCCTCATCGCGGACGGCGAGCAGGTCCAGGTCGGCACGCAGCTCGTCCAGGGCGCGGTCGACCCGAAGAAGGTGCTGCGCATCCTCGGCCCGCGTGCCACGCAGAAGCACCTGGTGGACGAGGTCCAGGAGACCTACCGTTCGCAGGGCGTGGACATCCACGACAAGCACATCGAGGTCATCGTGCGGCAGATGCTGCGTCGCGTGACCGTGCTGGACTCGGGCGACTCGCACCTGCTGCCGGGTGAGCTCGCCGAGCGGATGCGTTTCGAGGACGCGAACCGCCGGGCCGTGTCGGAGGGTGGCCAGCCGGCCGCCGGCCGTCCGGAGCTCATGGGCATCACGAAGGCGTCGCTCGCCACCGACTCGTGGCTCTCGGCCGCCTCCTTCCAGGAGACGACCCGGGTGCTGACCGAGGCGTCGATGAGCGGTCGTCGTGACCCGCTGCTGGGCCTCAAGGAGAACGTCATCATCGGTAAGCTCATCCCCGCCGGCACGGGCCTCGCCCGGTACCGGAACATCGAGGTGGAGCCGACCGAGCAGGCGAAGGCGGAGCTCTACCCGAGCTTCGGCTACGACGAGATCGACTTCCCGACGCTCGGCATGGGCTCCGGCGAGGCGATCCCGCTGGAGGACCTGGACTTCGGGGACTTCCGCTGATCTCCTGACGCAGTGGTAGCACGGGAGGGGCGCACGTCACACGTGCGCCCCTCCTGCTTCCTTTGACCCCGCTTGATTCCGCGGGTAATCTTGGTAGCCGTGCCCGTGCCGTCGTGCCGTGCCACCCGCTGACCACCCGAGTCCCTCGTTCGTCGAGGGAAGCGCTCGAGGGGTCCGCCGGAGGCGCAGGCGTCGCGAGCGCACGAGCATCCCGCGGTCTGCACCCGACCGCCCGTGAGGGCGGGGGAGCGGCCCGGGCCATCGAGCCGGTGGTAAGTGGCGTTGCGGTCCGTGAGGGCCGCGGGTGCCGCATGCGATCGGCACGCACAAGCCAGACAGACCACCGTCGAGGGCCGGCCGGCTCTCGAGAGCTCGAGAAGACGACGGAGACGTAGTGCCTACGATCCAGCAGCTCGTCCGCAAGGGCCGGAGCACGAAGGCCGTGGCGTCCAAGACGCCGGCCCTCCGGGACTCCCCCCAGCGGCGCGGCGTGTGCACCCGCGTGTACACCACCACCCCCAAGAAGCCGAACTCCGCGCTCCGCAAGGTCGCGCGTGTGAAGCTCTCCTCCGGTACCGAGGTCACCGCGTACATCCCCGGCGTCGGCCACAACCTGCAGGAGCACTCGATCGTGCTCGTGCGCGGTGGTCGTGTGAAGGACCTCCCGGGTGTCCGCTACAAGATCGTGCGCGGCGCGCTCGACACCCAGGGTGTCAAGAACCGCAAGCAGGCTCGTAGCAAGTACGGCGCGAAGAAGGAGAAGGCCTGATGCCTCGCAAGGGTCCGGCCCCCAAGCGGCCGCTCATCGTCGACCCCGTCTACGGGTCGCCCGTCGTGACGCAGCTGATCAACAAGGTCCTCGTCGACGGCAAGAAGTCGACCGCCGAGGCGATCGTCTACGGCGCCCTCGAGGGCGTCCGCGCCAAGACCGACCAGGACCCCGTCGTCGTGCTCAAGCGCGCGCTGGAGAACGTCCGCCCGGCGCTCGAGGTCCGCTCGCGCCGTGTCGGTGGCGCCACCTACCAGGTGCCGGTCGACGTGCGCCCCGCGCGCTCGACGACGCTCGCCCTGCGCTGGCTCACGGACTTCTCGCGCGCTCGCCGCGAGAAGACCATGACCGAGCGGCTGATGAACGAGATCCTGGACGCGTCGAACGGCCTCGGTGCCGCGGTGAAGCGTCGCGAGGACATGCACAAGATGGCCGACTCCAACAAGGCCTTCGCGCACTACCGCTGGTGATGCGCTCGGACGGCCCCGGGTGACCCCCGGGGCCGTCCGCGGATCCGGAGCCGGCCGGGGGCCGGTCCTCCGGCCCCGGCTTCCGACCTTCCACCGACAAGGGGTAAGACACCGTGGCACTCGACGTGCTGACCGACCTGAAGAAGGTCCGCAACATCGGCATCATGGCCCACATCGATGCCGGCAAGACGACGACCACCGAGCGCATCCTTTACTACACGGGTGTGAACTACAAGATCGGTGAGACGCACGACGGTGCGTCGACGATGGACTGGATGGAGCAGGAGCAGGAGCGCGGCATCACGATCACGTCCGCCGCGACGACCTGTTACTGGAAGGACAACCAGATCAACATCATCGACACCCCGGGTCACGTGGACTTCACGGTCGAGGTCGAGCGCTCCCTGCGCGTCCTCGACGGTGCCGTCGCGGTGTTCGACGGCAAGGAGGGTGTCGAGCCCCAGTCCGAGACGGTGTGGCGCCAGGCGGACAAGTACGACGTCCCGCGCATCTGCTTCGTCAACAAGATGGACAAGCTCGGTGCGGACTTCTACTTCACCGTCAAGACGATCGTCGAGCGCCTCAAGGCGAAGCCGCTCGTCATCCAGCTGCCGATCGGTGCCGAGAACGACTTCACCGGCGTCGTCGACCTGCTCGAGATGAAGGCGCTCGTGTGGCACGGCGAGACCAAGCTCGGCGAGAGCTACGAGATCGAGGAGATCCCCGCGGACCTCGTCGAGAAGGCCGAGCAGTACCGGGCCGAGCTCGTCGAGGCGGTTGCTGAGGCGGACGACGACCTGCTCGAGAAGTTCCTCGGGGGCGAGGAGCTCACGGTCGCCGAGATCAAGAGCGGCATCCGCAAGCTCGTCATCAACTCCGCGGCCTTCCCGGTGCTGTGCGGCTCGGCGTACAAGAACAAGGGCGTGCAGCCCATGCTCGACGCCGTGATCGACTACCTGCCCTCCCCGCTCGACGTGCCCTCCATCGAGGGGCACGACGTGAAGGACGCGGAGAAGGTCGTGGAGCGTCACGCGGACGCCACGGAGCCCTTCTCGGGCCTGGCGTTCAAGGTCGCGACGCACCCGTTCTTCGGCAAGCTCACCTACGTGCGCGTCTACTCCGGCAAGGTCGAGCAGGGCGCCCAGGTGCTCAACACGACCAAGGGGAAGAAGGAGCGCATCGGCAAGCTCTTCCAGATGCACTCCAACAAGGAGAACCCGGTCGACGAGGCGCAGGCCGGGCACATCTACGCGTTCATCGGCCTCAAGGACGTCACCACCGGTGACACCCTGAGCGATGCGGCGCACCCGGTCATCCTCGAGGCGATGTCCTTCCCCGAGCCGGTCATCGACGTGGCCATCGAGCCGAAGACGAAGGCCGACCAGGAGAAGATGTCGACCGCGATCCAGAAGCTCCTGGCCGAGGACCCGACGTACCGCGTCAGCCTGGACGAGGAGACCGGCCAGACCGTCATCGGCGGCATGGGCGAGCTCCACCTCGACATCCTCGTCGACCGCATGCGTCGCGAGTTCAAGGTCGAGGCGAACGTCGGCAAGCCGCAGGTCGCGTACCGCGAGACGATCCGCCGCGCCGCGGAGAAGATCGACTACACGCACAAGAAGCAGACCGGTGGTTCGGGTCAGTTCGCGAAGGTCCAGGTGACCTTCGAGCCGCTCGACACGGCCGAGGGCGAGCTCTACGAGTTCACCAACTCGGTGACCGGTGGCCGCATCCCGCGCGAGTACATCCCCTCCGTCGACGCCGGTATCCAGGCGGCGATGGAGCAGGGCGTGCTCGCCGGGTTCCCTGTCGTGGGGGTCAAGGCCACGCTGCTCGACGGTGCCTACCACGACGTCGACTCCTCGGAGATGGCGTTCAAGATCGCGGGTTCGATGGTCTTCAAGGAGGGCATCAAGCGGGCCGACCCGGTCCTGCTCGAGCCCGTCATGGCCGTCGAGGTCCGGACGCCCGAGGAGTACATGGGCGAAGTGATCGGTGACCTCAACTCGCGTCGTGGGATGATCCAGTCCATGGAGGACGCGACGGGCGTCAAGGTCGTGCGCGCCCAGGTACCGTTGAGTGAGATGTTCGGGTACATCGGTGACCTGCGTTCCAAGACGCAGGGCCGTGCGGTGTACTCGATGCAGTTCGACAGCTACGCCGAGGTTCCTCGTAACGTTGCTGACGAGATCATCAAGAAGACCCGGGGCGAGTGAGTCCCCACAGGTCGACGACCAGCACGACAATCAACCTGTAGGAAACCCCGTCGCCCCGCGGGATGTAGGCTTCTTGGCCGAGTCTCGCAACGTTCGGGAACATCTACCCAAGTCCCAGGAGGACCCCAGTGGCTAAGGCCAAGTTCGAGCGGACCAAGCCGCACGTCAACATCGGCACGATCGGGCACGTCGACCACGGTAAGACGACGCTGACCGCCGCGATCTCGAAGACGCTTGCGGAGAAGTACCCGGACCTGCCGGCGAACACGCTGCGTAACTTCGACGAGATCGACGCCGCGCCGGAGGAGAAGCAGCGCGGTATCACGATCAACATCGCGCACATCGAGTACGAGACGCCGGCGCGCCACTACGCGCACGTCGACGCCCCGGGTCACGCCGACTACATCAAGAACATGATCACCGGTGCGGCGCAGATGGACGGCGCGATCCTCGTGGTCGCGGCGACCGACGGCCCGATGGCCCAGACGCGCGAGCACGTGCTCCTGGCCCGCCAGGTGGGCGTGCCCTACCTGCTGGTGGCGCTGAACAAGGCCGACATGGTCGACGACGAGGAGATCCTCGAGCTCGTCGAGATGGAGGTCCGCGAGCTGCTGTCGTCGCAGGAGTTCGACGGCGACAACGCGCCGGTCGTGCGCGTCTCCGGCCTCAAGGCGCTCGAGGGCGACCCCGAGTGGACCGCCAAGGTGCTCGAGCTCATGGAGGCCGTGGACGAGAACGTCCCCGAGCCGCAGCGTGAGCTCGACAAGCCGTTCCTCATGCCCGTCGAGGACGTCTTCACCATCACCGGCCGCGGCACCGTCGTGACCGGCAAGGTGGAGCGCGGCACGCTCGACGTCAACTCCGAGGTCGAGATCGTCGGCATCCGCTCCCCGCAGAAGACCACGGTCACCGGTATCGAGACGTTCCACAAGCAGATGGACCAGGCTCAGGCCGGCGACAACACCGGTCTGCTGCTGCGCGGTCTCAAGCGTGACGACGTCGAGCGCGGCCAGGTCGTCGTGAAGCCGGGTTCGATCACCCCGCACACGGACTTCGAGGCTCAGGTCTACATCCTGGGCAAGGACGAGGGCGGGCGTCACAACCCGTTCTACTCGAACTACCGTCCGCAGTTCTACTTCCGCACCACCGACGTCACCGGCGTCATCACGCTGCCCGAGGGCACCGAGATGGTCATGCCCGGCGACAACACCGAGATGACGGTCGAGCTGATCCAGCCGATCGCCATGGAGGAGGGCCTCGGCTTCGCCATCCGTGAGGGTGGCCGCACGGTCGGGTCCGGCCGCGTCACCAAGATCATCAAGTGATCTGACCGGCTGAGCCTTCCGCTCAGCACCCGGAGGCTCGGGCCCCGCAGGGGTCCGGGCCTCCGGTGCGTCGGGCGTCACACCCCGTCGTACGCCTTCCGGCTTGGTCCGGGGCGGACTCGTGTGGCAAGATGTTCAGGTTGCCTGTCACGGGCGCGTTCTTTCTCGTGTCGAACAGTGTGTAGCACCACGGTGCATGTCCGGTCCCGGAGTCATCCGGGATCCGGCCCTGTCACCTGGAGCGGTCCCCGCCGTGCGGGGTTCGCGGGGTTGCCGGCTGTCGACACGCACGAGCGCCCCGCGAGACACACACGTCTCGACAGGCTCGACAGACGTCGTGGTCCGCGCTGCGGACCACATTCAACGGCCCTCACCGATTCGGTGTGCGCCCGGGACCGTCGCCAATGGCGACACGCCCGAGCGCGGGGGTCGGACAGTAGCGGTTCGAGAGAGAGAGTCAGACGACGCCATGGCGGGACAGAAGATCCGCATCCGGCTCAAGTCCTACGACCACGAGGTCATCGACAGCTCGGCGCGCAAGATCGTCGACACGGTGACGCGCGCTGGTGCGACGGTCGTGGGTCCGGTGCCGCTGCCGACGGAGAAGAACGTCTTCACCGTCATCCGGTCGCCTCACAAGTACAAGGACAGCCGCGAGCACTTCGAGATGCGCACGCACAAGCGGCTCATCGACATCATCGACCCCACGCCGAAGGCCGTCGACTCGCTCATGCGTATCGACCTGCCGGCTGACGTGAACATCGAGATCAAGCTCTGAGGCTGGGGGAGATCATGACCAACCAGCAGAAGAACGTGACCGCGCTGCTCGGCACCAAGCTCGGCATGACCCAGCTGTGGGACGAGAACGGCCGCCTGGTCCCCGTCACCGTCGTGGCAGTGCCCACGAACGTCGTGACCCAGGTCCGCTCCGCGGAGGGCGACGGCTACGCCGCCGTCCAGCTCGCGGCCGGCCAGATCGACCCGCGCAAGGTCACCAAGCCGCTCAAGGGCCACTTCGAGAAGGCCGGCGTCACGCCGCGCCGTCACGTGGCCGAGGTTCGCACCTCCGACGCCGCCGAGTTCACGCTCGGGCAGGAGATCACCGCGGAGGCCTTCGAGGCCGGCGCCGTGGTCGACGTCACCGGCACCACCAAGGGCAAGGGCACCGCCGGCGTCATGAAGCGTCACGGCTTCTCCGGCGTGGGCGCCTCCCACGGTGCGCACCGCAACCACCGCAAGGCCGGCTCGATCGGTGGCGCCTCGACGCCGTCGCGAGTCTTCAAGGGCCTGCGCATGGCCGGTCGGATGGGCCACGTCCGTCAGACCGTCCAGAACCTGACCGTCCACGCGGTCGACGCCGAGAAGGGCCTGCTGCTCGTCAAGGGCGCGGTGCCCGGCCCCAAGGGTGGCGTCGTCGTCGTGCGTACCGCTGCGAAGGGTGCGTGACACCAATGGCTCACCAGACTGTCGACGTGCTCGACGCCCAGGGCAAGAAGGCCGGCTCCGCCGAGCTCCCCGCTGAGGTGTTCGACGTCGTCACCAACGTCCCGCTGATCCACCAGGTGGTCGTCGCCCAGCGCGCCGCCGCCCGGCAGGGCACGCACGCCACCAAGACCCGCGGCGAGGTCCGCGGCGGTGGCCGCAAGCCCTACAAGCAGAAGGGCACCGGCCGCGCCCGCCAGGGTTCGACGCGCGCCCCGCAGTTCGCCGGCGGTGGCACCGTCCACGGCCCGCAGCCGCGCAGCTACGACCAGCGGACCCCGAAGAAGATGAAGGCCGCCGCCCTGCGCGGTGCCCTCTCCGACCGGGCCCGTGCCGGTCGCGTGCACGTCGTCGCCGGCTTCGGCATCGACGGCGTGCCGTCGACCAAGACCGCCGTGAAGACGATCGAGGCGCTCACCGAGCGCACGCACGTCCTCGTGGTCACCGAGCGCGCGGACGAGCTGACCATCAAGTCGCTGCGCAACGTCGAGCGTGTCCACCTCATCTCGGCGGACCAGCTCAACACCTACGACGTGCTCGTCTCCGACGACGTCGTCTTCACGCAGGGCGCGCTCGACGCGTTCCTGGCTGGCCCGGCCACGGGCAAGTCGGTGAAGGCCGTCGCCACGGAGTCCGAGGCGGCCGAGACCGAGGAGGCCACGAAGTGACCGCCGTGACGAAGGACCCGCGCGACATCCTGATCGCGCCGGTCGTCTCCGAGAAGTCCTACAACCTCCTCGACGAGGGCAAGTACACCTTCGTCGTGGACCCGCGGGCCAACAAGACCGAGATCAAGATCGCGGTCGAGCAGGTCTTCGGCGTCAAGGTCGACTCGGTGAACACGATCAACCGCAAGGGCAAGGCGCGTCGCACGCGCTACGGCCTGGGCAAGCGCAAGGACACGAAGCGCGCGATCGTCACCCTCCGTGAGGGCACGATCGACATCTTCGGCGGTCCGGTCGGCTGACCCGGACGAGAGCAGATCGAGGACACTTTCCATGGGAATCCGTAAGTACAAGCCGACGACGCCCGGCCGCCGCGGCTCCAGCGTCGCCGACTTCGTCGAGATCACGCGCTCGCAGCCGGAGAAGTCTCTGGTCCGTCCGCTGTCCAAGACGGGGGGTCGTAACAGCTCCGGCCGTATCACCACCCGTCACAAGGGCGGTGGCCACAAGCGCGCCTACCGTGTGATCGACTTCCGTCGGCACGACAAGGACGGTGTGCCCGCCAAGGTGGCGCACATCGAGTACGACCCGAACCGCACGGCGCGCATCGCGCTGCTGCACTACGCGGACGGCACGAAGCGCTACATCATCGCGCCGAACAAGCTGTCGCAGGGCGACGTGGTCGAGGCCGGAGCCGGCGCCGACATCAAGCCCGGCAACAACCTGCCGCTGCGCAACATCCCGACCGGTACGGTCATCCACGCTGTCGAGCTGCGGCCCGGCGGCGGTGCGAAGATCGCCCGTTCGGCCGGTGCGTCGGTGCAGCTCGTCGCCAAGGACGGGCCGTACGGACAGCTGCGCATGCCGTCCGGCGAGATCCGCAACGTCGACCTGCGCTGCCGCGCCACGGTCGGCGAGGTCGGCAACGCCGAGCAGTCCAACATCAACTGGGGCAAGGCCGGCCGCAAGCGCTGGAAGGGCGTCCGCCCGACCGTGCGCGGTGTCGTCATGAACCCGGTTGACCACCCGCACGGTGGTGGTGAGGGCAAGACCTCCGGTGGTCGCCACCCGGTCAGCCCGTGGGGCCAGCCCGAGGGCCGGACCCGCCGCCCCAACAAGCCGAGCGACAAGATGATCGTCCGCCGTCGCCGCACCGGCAAGAAGCGCTGATAGGAGCCTGACACATGCCTCGTAGCCTGAAGAAGGGCCCCTTCGTCGACGACCACCTGCAGAAGAAGGTGGACGGTCAGAACGAGAAGGGGACCAAGAACGTCATCAAGACCTGGTCCCGCCGGTCGGTCATCACGCCCGACTTCCTCGGCCACACCTTCGCCGTGCACGACGGCCGGAAGCACACCCCGGTTTTCGTGACCGAGTCGATGGTCGGTCACAAGCTCGGCGAGTTCGCTCCCACGCGAACCTTCCGCGGCCACGTGAAGGACGACAAGAAGGGCCGTCGCCGCTGACCCCCGGGTCAGCCTGGCGACGGACCCTGACGGTCTGAGAAAAGGAAGCAGGACAGCAATGGAAGCCAAGGCGCAGGCGCGGTTCGTCCGTGTCACGCCCCAGAAGGCCCGGCGCGTCGTGGACCTCATCCGTGGCAAGCAGGCCGCTGAGGCCGTCGCGGTGCTGAAGTTCGCGCCGCAGGCGGCGAGCGAGCCGATCCGCAAGGTTGTGGAGAGCGCCGTCGCGAACGCTCGGGTGAAGGCCGACCGCGCCAGCGAGCGCTTCGACGAGACGGAGCTCTTCGTCTCGGCGGCGTTCGTCGACGAGGGGCCGACGCTCAAGCGGTTCCGGCCGCGGGCGCAGGGTCGTGCGAGCCAGGTCCTCAAGCGCACCAGCCACATCACCGTGGTCGTCGCACCGCGTGAGCAGAAGGAAGGGGCCCGATAGTGGGGCAGAAGGTTCACCCGCACGGGTACCGCCTCGGCATCACCACCGACCACCGGTCGCGCTGGTTCGCCGACAGCACCAAGCCCGGACAGCGGTACCGCGACTACGTCCGCGAGGACGTGCAGATCCGCAAGCTGATGAGCACCGGCCTCGAGCGGGCCGGCATCTCCAAGGTCGAGGTCGAGCGCACCCGCGACCGCGTCCGCGTGGACATCCACACGGCGCGCCCGGGCATCGTCATCGGCCGCCGGGGTGCCGAGGCGGACCGCATCCGCGGCGAGCTCGAGAAGCTCACCGGCAAGCAGGTCCAGCTCAACATCCTCGAGGTCAAGAACGCGGAGATCGACTCGCAGCTCGTCGCGCAGGGTATCGCCGAGCAGCTCGCGAGCCGTGTCTCGTTCCGCCGCGCCATGCGCAAGGGCATCCAGTCCGCGCAGCGCGCCGGTGCGAAGGGCATCCGCGTGCAGGTCTCGGGCCGCCTCGGCGGCGCCGAGATGAGCCGTTCGGAGTTCTACCGCGAGGGTCGTGTGCCGCTGCACACGCTGCGCGCGTACATCGACTACGGCTTCTACGAGGCCCGCACCACCTTCGGCCGCATCGGCGTGAAGGTGTGGATCTACAAGGGCGACATGACCGAGAAGGAGTTCGCCGCGCAGCAGGCCACCTCCGCACCCCGTGGGGGTCGTGGCGGTCGTCCGGAGCGTGGTGAGCGTCGTGGTGGCGGTCGCCGCACCGAGCGTCCGGCCCAGCCCGCCGCCGAGGCAGCACCCGCGTCCGGCGCGGCGCAGGCCCCGGCCGAGCAGGCGGCGCCGGCCCCCGAGTCCGGAACGGAGGCCTGAGTCATGCTGATCCCGCGCAGGCTCAAGCACCGCAAGCAGCACCACCCGTCGCGCTCCGGCGCGGCCAAGGGTGGCACCACGATCGCCTTCGGCGACTACGGCATCCAGGCTCTCGAGCCCGCCTACGTCACCAACCGGCAGATCGAGGCTGCTCGTATTGCGATGACCCGCCACATCAAGCGTGGCGGCAAGGTCTGGATCAACATCTACCCGGACCGCCCCCTGACCAAGAAGCCCGCCGAGACCCGCATGGGTTCCGGTAAGGGCTCGCCCGAGTGGTGGGTCGCCAACGTCAAGCCCGGCCGCATCGTCTTCGAGCTGGCCGGTGTCGACGAGCAGCTGGCCCGTGAGGCCATGCGCCGCGCGATCCACAAGCTCCCGATGAAGTGCCGTTTCGTGGTGCGCGAGGGTGGTGCGAACTGATGGCAGTCGGAACCAAGGGCATGGCTCCTGCCGACCTGGACGGCTTCGACGACGAGAAGCTCGTCGCGGAGCTGAAGAAGGCCAAGGAGGAGCTGTTCAACCTCCGTTTCCAGTCGGCCACCGGCCAGCTGGAGTCCCACGGTCGGATCAAGGCCGTGAAGCGCGACATCTCGCGGATCTACACGATCCTGCGGGAGCGCGAGCTCGGCATCCGTACGGCACCGAGCGTGAGTGAGTGAGGCAGCGATGAGCGACAACACGAACACCGAGGCCGCCGTCGAGGCCGAGCGCAGCACGCGCAAGGTGCGTCGCGGGTACGTCGTCAGCGACAAGATGGCCAAGACCATCGTCGTCGAGGTCGAGGACCGCAAGAAGCACCCGCTCTACGGCAAGGTCCTGCGCACCACCACCAAGGTGAAGGCGCACGACGAGCAGGACTCCGCCGGCATCGGCGACCTGGTCGAGATCATGGAGACCCGTCCGCTGTCCGCGACCAAGCGGTGGCGCCTGACGGAGATCCTCGAGAAGGCCAAGTGACCCCTGAGGGTCTCTGATCCTTCGGCCGGGGCGGGCCGTGACACACGTATGCGGTCCGTCCCGGCCACCACAGCAACTATCCGTTCGGCAAGGCTCGCCCGCGAGGGACGAGAACCAGCTCGACGACAGGAGATCAATCGATGATCCAGCAGGAGTCGCGACTGCGGGTCGCCGACAACACGGGTGCCAAGGAGATTCTCTGCATCCGTGTTCTCGGTGGATCCGGCCGTCGCTACGCCGGTATCGGCGACACCATCGTCGCCACCGTCAAGGACGCGATCCCGGGCGGCAACGTGAAGAAGGGCGACGTCATCAAGGCTGTCATCGTCCGGACCGCCAAGGAGCGCCGTCGTCCCGACGGTTCCTACATCAAGTTCGACGAGAACGCCGCCGTGATCCTGAAGAACGACGGCGAGCCCCGTGGCACCCGCATCTTCGGCCCGGTCGGCCGTGAGCTGCGCGACAAGCGGTTCATGAAGATCATCTCGCTCGCACCGGAGGTGCTCTGACCATGGCGAAGATCAAGAAGGGCGACCAGGTGATCGTGATCGCCGGTCGTGACAAGGGCAAGACGGGCCGCGTGCTCGAGGTGCTGACCGAGACCGACCGTCTCGTGGTCGAGGGCGTGCAGCGCGTCACGAAGCACGTCAAGGCCGGCCAGACGGCTCGCGGCACCCGCACGGGTGGCATCGAGACCGTCGAGGCCTCGATCCACGTCTCGAACGTGATGCTCGTCGACCCGGAGACCAAGAAGGGCACCCGCGTCGGGTTCCGCACCGAGCAGGTCGAGCGCGACGGTCGTACCCGCACGGTCCGCGTGCGCGTCGCCAAGCGTTCCGGGAAGGACATCTGATGACCGAGACCACTCTCGAGGCCCCGGCGACGCCGCGCCTCAAGGAGAAGTACCGCAACGAGATCATCGCGGCGCTGACCGAGGAGTTCGGCCACCAGAACATCCACCAGGTCGCCGGTCTGACGAAGATCGTCGTCAACATGGGTGTCGGTGACGCCGCCAAGGACTCCAAGCTCATCGAGGGCGCCATCCGCGACCTGACCGCGATCACCGGTCAGAAGCCGCAGGTCACCCGGGCCCGCAAGTCGATCGCGCAGTTCAAGCTGCGCGAGGGCATGCCGATCGGCGCGCACGTCACGCTGCGCGGCGACCGGATGTGGGAGTTCCTCGACCGGCTGCTGTCGGTCGCGCTGCCGCGCATCCGCGACTTCCGCGGCCTGAGCCCCAAGCAGTTCGACGGCCACGGGAACTACACCTTCGGTCTCACGGAGCAGTCGATGTTCCACGAGATCGACCAGGACAAGATCGACCGTGTCCGCGGTATGGACATCACGGTCGTGACCACGGCGACGACCGATGACGAGGGCCGCTCCCTGCTGCGCCGTCTCGGCTTCCCCTTCAAGGAGAACTGACATGGCGAAGAAGGCCCTGATCAACAAGGCGAACGCCAAGCCGAAGTTCGCCGTCCGCGCCTACACCCGGTGCCAGAAGTGCGGTCGTCCGCACTCGGTGTACCGGAAGTTCGGCCTGTGCCGTGTCTGCCTCCGCGACATGGCGCACCGTGGCGAGCTTCCCGGCGTCACCAAGAGCAGCTGGTAAAACCACTACGCCGTAGGTCCGGGCGGTGCGCGCAGAGCGTCGCCGCCCGGATACCCCGGTGAGGAAGGGCTAGAGCCCAATGACCATGACCGACCCGATCGCAGACATGCTCACGCGTCTGCGAAACGCGAACTCGGCCCACCACGAGACGGTCACCATGCCGCACTCGAAGCTGAAGTCGCACATCGCCGAGATCCTCCAGGCCGAGGGCTACATCACCGGCTGGAACGTCGAGGACGCGAAGGTGGGCAAGAGCCTCACCCTCTCGCTCAAGTACGGCCCCAGCCGTGAGCGCGCGCTGTCCGGCGTGCGCCGCGTGTCCAAGCCCGGTCTGCGCGTCTACGCGAAGTCCACCAACCTGCCCAAGGTCCTCGGCGGACTGGGCGTGGCGATCCTGTCCACGTCCTCCGGTCTGCTGACCGACCGTCAGGCCCAGGCCAAGGGCGTCGGCGGCGAAGTCCTCGCCTACGTCTGGTAATCCGGAAAGGAGAACCGCCATGTCTCGAATCGGCAAGCTCCCCGTTCCGGTCCCGGCCGGCGTGGACGTCACCATCAGCGGTGCACTCGTGACCATCAAGGGCCCCAAGGGGACCCTCGAGCACACGGTGCCCGCCCCCATCACGGTCGCGCAGGAGGAGGCCACCCTCGTGGTGTCCCGTCCTGACGACGAGCGCGAGTCCCGTGCGCTGCACGGCCTGACCCGCACCCTGCTGTCGAACATCGTCACCGGTGTCAGCCAGGGCTACGAGAAGAAGCTCGAGATCGTCGGCACCGGTTACCGTGTCGCCGCCAAGGGTCAGACCCTCGAGTTCGCTCTCGGGTTCTCGCACCCGGTGGTCGTCTCGGCCCCCGAGGGCATCACCTTCACGGTGGAGAGCCCCACGAAGTTCTCCGTGGCCGGCATCGACAAGCAGCAGGTCGGCGAGGTCGCAGCGAACATCCGCAAGATCCGCAAGCCCGAGCCCTACAAGGGCAAGGGTGTGCGTTACGCCGGCGAGGTCGTCCGCCGCAAGGTCGGAAAGGCTGGTAAGTGATGGCACTGAAGGTACTGGGCAAGGGCAAGTCCGTCGCTCGTCAGCGCCGTCATCTTCGCCTGCGCAAGAAGATCAAGGGCACCGCGGCTCGTCCGCGCCTGGTCGTCACCCGCTCCTCGCGCCACATGGTGGCGCAGGTCGTGGACGACACCGTCGGCAAGACGGTCGCCTCCGCCTCGACGCTCGAGGCGGACCTGCGCACCCTCGAGGCCGACAAGACCGCCAAGGCCCGCAAGGTGGGCGAGCTCGTCGCGGCGCGTGCCAAGGCTGCCGGCGTCGAGACCGTGGTCTTCGACCGCGGTGGCAACAAGTACCACGGCCGGGTGGCTGCGGTCGCCGACGGCGCCCGGGAAGCGGGGCTGGAGCTGTGATGGCCGACGTCCGCGATTTCGCACGGAAGATGAGGATCCTCTGATGGCTGCAGGGCAGCGCACCGGCGCCCCCCAGGGCGCCAACGAGTCCAACAAGGGCGACGGTCGCCGCGGCGGCCGTCGCGACGACCGGCGCGGCGGCCGCGGCGACGCGGCCGACAAGAACGCCTTCGTCGAGCGCGTGGTCACGATCAACCGCGTCTCGAAGGTCGTCAAGGGTGGTCGCCGCTTCAGCTTCACCGCGCTGGTCGTGGTGGGCGACGGCGACGGCACCGTGGGTGTCGGCTACGGCAAGGCCAAGGAGGTGCCCGCGGCGATCGCCAAGGGCGTCGAGGAGGCGAAGAAGAACTTCTTCCGCGTCCCTCGCATCCAGGGCACCATCCCGCACCCCATCACGGGTGAGGACGCCGCCGGCGTCGTGTTCCTGCGTCCGGCGTCGCCGGGTACCGGTGTGATCGCCGGTGGTCCGGTGCGCGCCGTGCTGGAGTGCGCCGGTATCCACGACGTGCTGAGCAAGTCGCTCGGCTCGGTGAACGCGCTGAACATCGTGCGTGCCACCGTCGCGGCCCTCAAGGGCCTCGAGGAGCCGGCCGCCGTGGCCGCGCGTCGTGGCCTGCCGCTCGAGGACGTGGCTCCGGCCCCGCTCCTTCGTGCCCAGGCCGCGGGCCTCGCCGCCAAGGCGGAGAAGTCCGGCGAGAAGGTGGGTGCGTGATGGCCAGGCTCAAGGTCACCCAGGTCAAGTCCGCCATCGGCGGCAAGCAGAACCAGCGTGACACGCTGCGGACCCTCGGCCTCAAGCGGATCGGCGACACCGCCGTGAAGGAGGACCGCCCGGAGATCCGCGGCATGGTCACCACGGTGGCGCATCTCGTCACCGTCGAGGAGGTCGAGTGATTATGGCCGACAACACCGAGAAGGCGCAGCCTCTCAAGATGCACCACCTGCGTCCGGCTCCCGGCGCCAAGACCGCCAAGACCCGCGTGGGTCGAGGCGAGGCGTCGAAGGGCAAGACGGCGGGCCGCGGTACCAAGGGTACGAAGGCTCGTTACCAGGTCCCCGCGGGCTTCGAGGGCGGGCAGATGCCTCTGCACATGCGCCTCCCGAAGCTGCGTGGGTTCACCAACCCGTTCCGCGTCGAGTACCAGGTCGTGAACCTGGACAAGCTCGCCTCGCTGTACCCCGAGGGTGGCTCCGTCACCGTCGAGGACCTCGTCGCCAAGGGCGCGGTCCGCAAGGGTCAGCCGGTGAAGGTGCTCGGCACGGGGGAGATCACCGTCAAGCTGGACGTCGCGGTCGACGCGCTGTCCGGCTCCGCCAAGGACAAGATCCTGGCGGCCGGCGGCTCGGTCTCCGAGGACTGACGTCCTGTCGCAGGGCCGGTAGCGCGCACGCGCTGCCGGCCCTGTGTGCTCCCGACCGACGGCGTACCGCGCGGCCGCACTCGCGGCGTGTGGTCCGGATCACGCGTCGGGGGCACGTAGAATCCGTCACGGTCCGCGTCGCGCGCCCGACAGGCGGGCGTGCGACGCTCGCCGGGACGTCCGGCCGGACCCACGACCGAGTCGGCGCGACGGCGACGGGGCCCCAGGGTCCGGGCGCGTCTCGCGTCACACCTCGCCGGGAGACCGGCGACACGACCACCCGCCGCGGCGGGCCAGGAGGATAGGTGCTCAGCGCATTCGGCCGGGCTTTCCGGACACCGGACCTGCGGCGCAAGCTGCTGTTCACGATCGCGATCATGGCGCTCTTCCGTGTGGGGTCGCTCGTGCCGACCCCAGGCGTCGACTACGGCAACGTCCAGCAGTGCGTGGCGGTGCTCGAGGGCAGCACGTCGCTGCTCGGCCTCGTCAACGTCTTCAGCGGCGGGGCGCTCCTGCAGCTGTCGATCTTCGCGCTCGGCATCATGCCGTACATCACCGCGAGCATCATCGTGCAGCTGCTGCGCGTCGTGATCCCACGTTTCGAGGCCCTGCACAAGGAGGGCCAGTCGGGTCAGTCGAAGCTCACCCAGTACACGCGGTACCTCACGATCGCCCTGGCGATCCTGCAGTCGACCACGATCATCACGACGGCGCGCACGGGGATGCTGTTCCCCGGCTGCCCGGTGGACGTCATCGCCGACGACAGCTTCATGACGGCGACGCTCATGGTGATCACGATGACCGCGGGCACCGGCCTGGTCATGTGGCTCGGCGAGATGATCACCGAGCGCGGCGTCGGCAACGGCATGTCGCTGCTCATCTTCACGTCGATCGCGGCGAGCTTCCCGTCGGCCCTGTGGTCGATCGCGGGCGGCGCCAACGGTCCGCTGAACTTCATCATCATGATCCTGGTGATCGTGCTCGTCGTGGGGCTCGTCGTCTTCGTCGAGCAGTCCCAGCGCCGCATCCCGGTCCAGTACGCCAAGCGCATGGTGGGCCGCCGCATGTACGGCGGGACGAGCACCTACATCCCGATCAAGATCAACATGGCCGGCGTCATCCCGGTCATCTTCGCGGCGTCGATCCTTGCGATCCCGGGCCTGCTCGCCCAGTTCGGCGACCAGACCGCGGACTGGGTGGTGTGGATCTCCAACAACCTGGTCCAGCAGGACGACCCGCTGTACATCGCGCTGTACGTCGTGATGGTCATCTTCTTCGCCTTCTTCTACACGTCGATCACGTTCAACCCGGACGAGGTCGCGGACAACATGAAGAAGTACGGCGGGTTCATCCCGGGCATCCGTGCCGGGCGGCCCACCGCGGAGTACCTGGACTACGTGATCACCCGCATCACGGCAGCCGGCTCCGTGTACCTCGCGATCGTCGCGCTCATCCCGACGATCGTGCTCGTCATGCTCGGCGTGACCACGAACATCCCGTTCGGCGGCACGTCGATCCTCATCATCGTCGGTGTCGGTCTGGAGACCGTGAAGCAGATCGACTCCCAGCTCCAGCAGCGTCATTACGAAGGGTTCCTCCGTTGACCGAGACGAACGGGGGCGCGAGCGCCCCGACCACCCGCCGTGAGCTGCACGGCGCCCCGAGCTCCGAGGCCCGTGTCACCCGCCTGGTGATCATGGGGCCGCAGGGCGCGGGCAAGGGCACGCAGGCTGCGCGTCTCGCCGAGCTCTTCGAGATCCCGGCGATCTCCACGGGCGACATCTTCCGCGCCAACATCAAGGGCGGCACCGAGCTCGGCCGCCTCGCCCAGGAGTACACCGCCAAGGGCGAGCTCGTGCCCGACGAGGTCACGGACGCCATGGTGCGCTCGCGCCTGGGCGAGGACGACGTCAGCGGCGGGTTCCTGCTGGACGGTTACCCGCGCAACGCCCACCAGGTCGAGGCGCTCGACGGCATCCTCGCCGACCTCGGCTGGCAGCTGGACGGCGTCGTGGAGCTCACGGCCGATCGGGACGAGCTGCTGGCCCGGATCACCAAGCGCGCCGAGCTCGAGGGCCGTGAGGACGACACGCCGGAGGCGATCGCGCGCCGGCTCGACATCTACGACGAGCAGACCGCGCCGCTGACGGCCGCCTACGCCGAGCGGGGCCTGCTGGCCAAGGTCGACGGCATCGGGGAGATCGACGAGGTCACCGAGCGGGTCGTCCAGGCGCTGGCGTCGGAGCTGGGCTGAGGGGCACCGCAGGCGTGTTCTTCTCCCGCGAGCGTGTCGAGATCAAGACGCTCGACCAGATCCGTGTGATGCGTCGCGCGGGGCTCGTCGTCGCGCGCGCCCTCGCGGCCGTGCGTGACGCCGCCCGTCCTGGCGTGACGACGGCGGACCTGGACGCCGTGGCCGCCCGCGTCATCGCCGAGGCGGGGGCGACCCCGAACTTCCTCGGCTACCACGGGTACCCCGCGACCCTGTGCGCGTCGGTCAACGACGAGGTCATCCACGGCATCCCCTCCGACCGTGTGCTCGAGGTCGGGGACGTCGTGTCCATCGACTGCGGGGCCGTCGTCGACGGCTGGCACGGGGACTCCGCCATGACGATGGTGCTCGGTCCCACCGGGCCGATCGACCTCGACGGGTTCGTGCGGGGGGAGCAGGACGGCACGGGCGGGCATGCGCCCGACGTGGCGCTGGCCCGGGCCACGCGCACCGCGATGTGGGCCGGCATCGCCGCCCTCGCGGCCGACGGCGGCAGGCTGGGCGCTGTCGGTGCGGCGGTGGAGACGGCGGTCGAGCTGGCGGGTGACGCCGAGGGCGTGGAGTACGGCATCGTGGAGGAGTACGTCGGCCACGGGATCGGCTCCGCGATGCACCAGCCGCCGGACGTCGTGAACTTCCGCACCTCCGACCGCGGGCCCCGTCTGCGGACGGGGATGTGCCTGGCCGTGGAGCCGATGGTCACGTCGGGCAGCGGGGCGACGCGGGTCCTGGAGGACGACTGGACGGTCGTGACCTCCGACGGGTCGCGTGCCGCCCACTGGGAGCACAGCGTCGCGATCACCGACGCGGGGATCAGCGTGCTGACCGCGCAGGACGGCGGTCGCGCGGGGCTCGCGCCGTTCGGCGTGACGCCCGTCGCGCTGGACGACTGAAGCGCCGTCCGCGGCCCGGCGGGGCCGCGGACGGAGGTGTCCGGGCGCACACGGACGCCGGTCGCACCTGCTGGTGCGATGGAGTACGATGTTCTGTCGGGTGTAGTCCGTTCGGCAGTTCCTCGATGCAGCCCAGAGTTCGTCCGGCTCCGTGCCGGTGGGCGAGGCCGAGGGTGAGCAGGCGGCACGCACGACATCCGAGCCTCCCGCGCGTTGTTGGCGGGTGCCCGGGACCAGACGAGAGTTAGCGGAGGACATGGCAAAGAAGGACGGCGTCATCGAGATCGAGGGCAGCGTGATCGAAGCCCTGCCGAACGCGATGTTCCGCGTGGAGCTGGCCAACGGTCACAAGGTCCTCGCTCACATCTCGGGCAAGATGCGTCAGCACTACATCCGGATCCTTCCCGAGGACCGGGTCGTGGTCGAGCTCAGCCCGTACGACCTGTCCCGCGGCCGGATCGTCTACCGCTACAAGTAACCACCACCCCATCGAGCGCCGTCGTGGCGCCGGCACCGGCCGGCGTGCGCGCGGCGGCGGAGGAACACTGATGAAGGTCAAGCCGAGCGTCAAGAAGATCTGCGACAAGTGCAAGGTGATCCGCCGGCACGGTCGCGTCATGGTGATCTGCGACAACCTGCGCCACAAGCAGCGCCAGGGCTGATCGCCCCGATCACGAGATCGACCCGGTGACGGCTCGCCGTCGCCAGCAGTGCACCACCACGAACCCGACCCCTCTGCGGGGGCGGGGGAACCCTCGGTCCAGGGGCCGGGGCCCGCGGTCGTCGCGGGGAGATGGTGCTCCAGACCTCTGGACGAAGTACAGGAGCCGGAAGGCACATGGCACGTCTTATCGGCGTTGACCTCCCCCGCGAGAAGCGGCTCGAGGTTGCGCTCACCTACATCTACGGCGTCGGCCGTACCCGCGCCCAGCAGACGCTGGCGGCGACCGGGGTCAGCCCGGACCTGCGCGTCAAGGACCTCGGCGACGCCGAGCTCGTCGCGCTGCGCGACTACCTGGAGGGCAACTTCCAGCTCGAGGGTGACCTCCGCCGTGAGGTCGCCGCCGACATCCGCCGCAAGGTCGAGATCGGCACCTACCAGGGTCTGCGTCACCGTCGCGGGCTCCCCGTGCGTGGCCAGCGCACCAAGACCAACGCGCGCACCCGCAAGGGCCCGAAGCGCACCGTCGCGGGCAAGAAGAAGTCCCGCTGACGCCAGCAGTCCGGAAGGCGGGCTAGCGCCCGCCCCGGTCCGACGACCTCAGACCAGGAGAGAACGAGCACATGCCTCCCAAGACTCGTGCCACGGCTGCTTCGCGCAAGCCGCGCCGCAAGGACAAGAAGAACGTCCCGCTCGGCCAGGCGCACATCAAGAGCACCTTCAACAACACGATCGTCTCGATCACCGACCCCTCGGGCGCCGTGATCTCGTGGGCCTCGGCCGGCCACGTCGGCTTCAAGGGCTCGCGCAAGTCGACCCCGTACGCCGCCCAGCTCGCCGCCGAGTCGGCGGCCCGCCGTGCCCAGGAGCACGGCGTGAAGAAGGTCGACGTCTTCGTCAAGGGCCCGGGTTCCGGTCGTGAGACCGCCATCCGCTCCCTGCAGGCGACCGGCCTCGAGGTCGGCTCGATCCAGGACGTGACGCCCCAGGCGCACAACGGCTGCCGCCCCCCGAAGCGTCGCCGCGTCTGACCCTCCCGACGTCGTGGCGCCCGGCACCGGGCGCCACGACGCCGCAGTCTGCCCGGGCGGGTGGACCGAAGCCCGCCCCGGGCCGCGAGTAGTGATCGCGGATCCGTGATGCGTCATATGGCGGACGCACACTGAAAGGACCTTCACAGTGCTGATCGCACAGCGCCCCACCCTGACCGAAGAGGTCATCTCGGAGCACCGTTCGCGCTTCTCCATCGAGCCGCTCGAGCCTGGCTTCGGCTACACCCTCGGCAACTCCCTGCGCCGGACGCTCCTGTCGTCCATCCCCGGTGCGGCCGTCACCTCCATCCGCATCGACGGCGTCCTGCACGAGTTCTCCACCGTGCCGGGCGTCAAGGAGGACGTCACCGAGGTCATCCTCAACATCAAGAACCTCGTCGTCTCCTCCGAGAACGACGAGCCGGTCGTGATGTACCTGCGCAAGACGGGCGCGGGCGTGGTCACCGCCGCGGACATCGTCCCGCCGGCGGGCGTCGAGGTGCACAACCCCGACCTGCACATCGCCACGCTCAACGACAAGGGCAAGCTCGAGATCGAGCTGACCGTCGAGCGTGGGCGTGGCTACGTGTCCGCCGCGCAGAACAAGTCGGACGAGGCCGAGATCGGCCGCATCCCGGTCGACTCGATCTACTCGCCGGTCCTCAAGGTCACCTACAAGGTCGAGGCCACCCGTGTCGAGCAGCGCACGGACTTCGACAAGCTGATCGTCGACGTCGAGTCGAAGCCGGCCATCGCGCCGCGCGACGCGCTCGCCTCCGCCGGCAAGACGCTCGTCGAGTTGTTCGGTCTCGCCCGCGAGCTGAACGTCGAGGCCGAGGGCATCGAGATCGGTCCGTCGCCGACGGACACCGCGCTGGCCGCGGACCTGGCGCTGCCGATCGAGGAGCTCAACCTCACGATCCGGTCGTACAACTGCCTCAAGCGCGAGGGCATCCACCAGGTGGGTGAGCTCGTGGCGCGCAGCGAGGCCGACCTGCTCGACATCCGCAACTTCGGTGCGAAGTCCATCAACGAGGTCAAGGAGAAGCTCGCCGAGCTCGGCCTGGCCCTCAAGGACTCGCCGCTCGACTTCGACCCGTCCGGCGCCGCGTACTTCAGCGGTTCGGACGACGGGTCGGCGTACCCCGACGAGCAGTCGTACTGACGCCTCCGCGCCCGCAGCGGCCCGCTCAGCCTGACTGGGCCGCGCGGCGCGGAACCACCCTCAAGGAGAACCAGAAATGCCTACCCCCACCAAGGGTCCGCGTCTCGGCGGCGGCCCGGCGCACGAGCGACTGATCCTCGCGAACCTGTCGACGGCGCTCTTCGAGCACGGCCGCATCACCACCACGGAGACGAAGGCCAAGCGCCTGCGCCCCCTGGCTGAGCGCCTCATCACGTTCGCGAAGCGCGGCGACCTGCACGCGCGTCGTCGCGTGCTGACCGTCATCCGCGACAAGTCCGTGGTGCACACGCTGTTCACCGAGATCGCCCCGGCCATGGCCGAGCGCAACGGTGGCTACACGCGTATCACCAAGGTCGGCAACCGTAAGGGCGACAACGCGCCCATGGCGGTCATCGAGCTCGTGACCGAGCCGGTCAGCCCCAAGCAGGCCGTCGTCAAGGAGGCCACGAAGGCCGCCGAGAAGGCTGCGCCGAAGAAGGCCGAGGAGCCGGTCGAGGAGACCACCGAGGCCCCCGCCGACGAGGCGACCGAGGCTCCGGCCGAGGCCAAGGCCGACGACGCGACCGAGGAGACCAAGGAGGCCTGACCTCCGGCTCCCGCGCCTCGAGCGACCGACGAGCGAGCCCCGCACCACCCTCCGGTGGCGCGGGGCTCTCTCGTTCCTACGGTGGGACCATGCAGGCCGGGACCACGGACGCCGTGACCATGCCGAACGCACGCGCGCGGGAGGGCGGGCGACGGCGTCCGCCCGCGCCGCCGCCCGTCGTCCTGGTCCACGGGTCGCGCACGTCACGCACGATGTGGCGCAGGCAGCTGTCCTCGCTCGGGGCGGCGGGCGTCGCGGCCGTGGCGGTGGACCTTCCGGGGCACGGCGAGCGCCGCGCGGAACCGTTCACGCTGGACGGCGCCGTGGACGCGGTGCGCGACGGCGTCCACGCCCTCGGGGGCCGGGCCCTGGTGGCGGGGCTGTCCCTGGGCGGCTATCTCGCGATCGAGCACCGGGCCCGGCACCCCGCCGAGTGCGCCGGCGTCGTGGCGGCCGCCTGCAGCACGCCGACGTCGTCGCCGCTGCGCCCGGCGTGGTTGCGGCTCGCCCGCTGGATCGAGGGCTGGCCCGACCACGGGGCGTGGCTGAACGACACCTTCGTGCGGCTCCTGCTCACGACCGAGGGCGCCGACGACCTCGGCGCCGGCGGGTTCGCGCTGACCTCCATGGCGCAGGTGCTCGGCGAGGTCGCCCGCATCGACACGCTCGCCGCACTCCGGACGGGCTCCGGCCCGATGTGGTTCGTCAACGGCCGGTACGACCACTTCCGCGGGTCGGAGCGTGCGATGCTCGACGCCGTGCGCGCGGGCGGGGCGACGGCGAGGCTCGTCGTCGTCCCCGGGGCGCGGCACCTGGTCAGCCTCGATGCCCCCGTGACGTTCACCCGCACGCTGCTCGAGGCCGTGGCCGCAGTCGAGCTGCCTGTCGCCTGAGTCTGCGGTTCCGCTGCACCTCCGCCTCAGTCGAGCGGCAGGTCCCACGCCCGGGCGCCGCCGACCAGCGCAGCCGAGTTCGGGACCACGACGACGTCGTCGCCCAGCCGCGCCAGGGCCGGTGGCGTCACGCGCCGGGAGTTCCCCCCGCCCAGGTAGAGCCGGTCCCACCAGAACACGGGTCGCAGGCCGTCGATCATGGTCACGACGCGGCGCGACCACAGCCCGTCACCGAGGCGCCTGCGCTCCGGCTCGCCGATGTACTGGTCGTAGGAGGCGCCGCGGCGCACCGGGGCGCGCGACCACTCGAGGTGCGGCGCGAGGCGGCCGCCGTCGAACAGGGCGGAGCCCAGCCCGGTGCCGAGGGTGAGCACGAGCTCCACGCCGGACCCGGCGATGACCCCGGCGCCGTGCATCTCCGCGTCGTTGAGCACCAGCGCAGGCATGCCGAGCCGGGCCGCGAGCGCGCCCCGCACGTCGAAGCTCGCCCACGCGTCCACGAGCTCGGGCAGCACCCGCGTCCTCGGGCCCGCGCGGGTGACGTAGTGGGGCGTGTGCACGACGACCCCGTGGCGGACCATCCCCGGCATGCCCAGCGCGACCCGGTCGGCCGGAGGCAGCGAGCCGGCGATCTGCGCGACCGTGTCCACCAGCAGGGACGGCGGCAGGGGATAGGGGGTCGGCACGCGCACCGGCGCGGCGTGCGCGGTGCCGGCGGCGTCGAGCACGTTCGCCTTGATCCCCCCGCCGCCGCAGTCGACGGCGAGGGTGAGGACGGCGTGCGGCGGGCTGTCGGGCTCGGCCGCCGTCCGAGGGCGTGGGGAGTCGCCGGTGTGCGGGGCGGGCCGGGTCACGGGTCGTGGGTCGGGCATCCAGCCATCATCCGGCCACAATGGGGCGGTGAGCACCACGACACCCCCGGACGGCTCCCTGCGGGTCCGGCTCGACCTGGCGTACGACGGCACCCGGTTCGCGGGCTGGGCCGCGCAACCGCGGCTGCGGACCGTGCAGGGCGTGCTCGAGGACGCCCTGGCGACCGTGCTGCGCACCGGGCCGCTGGGCCTGCCCCGGCCGCGGCTCACCGTCGCCGGGCGCACCGACGCCGGGGTGCACGCGCGTGGCCAGGTGGCGCACGTCGACGTCCCTGCCGACCGCTGGGCCGCCATGCCCGGGCGGTCGGACCGTGCGCCGGGCGAAGCGCTCGCGGACCGCCTCGCCGGCGTCCTGCCGCCCGACGTCGTGGTGCATCGCGCGAGCGCGGCCCCCGACGGCTTCGACGCCCGGTTCTCCGCGCTCCACCGCCGGTACGCGTACCGGATCGCCGACGCTCCCGGCCTGCGCGACCCGTTGCGACGGGACTGGGTGCTGTGGCACCGCCGGCCGCTCGACGTCGACGCGATGCACCGTGCGGTGCAGCCGCTCGTCGGGCTGCACGACTTCGCGGCCTTCTGCAGGCCGCGGGAGGGCGCCACGACGATCCGCGAGCTCACCCGGCTGTCCTGGGAGCGCCCCACGGCGGGCCCCGACGAGGGCCTGGTGGTCGCGACGGTCCAGGCCGACGCCTTCTGTCACTCGATGGTGCGCGCGCTGGTCGGGATGTCGATCGCCGTGGGCGAGGGGCGGCGGGCGGAGTCCGACCCCGCCGAGGTGCTCGCGGGGCGCTCGCGGTCCGCCGCCGCGGCCGTGGTCGCGGCGCGGGGCCTGGTGCTCGAGGAGGTCGCGTACCCCGACGACGCCGGGCTCGCCGACCGTGCCGAGCGGATCCGTGCCCGGCGCCGCGCGGACGAGGTCGACCGGGACCCCGCCGGCTGACCCGGCGGGGTCCCGGGGCCTCAGGGCTCGTTCCTTCGATCGCCCTGAGGCTGCGCTCCGCTACGGGCGAGTGCCTCGTTCCTCGGCCCGCACCCTCCGCTGTGCTCCGCCTCAGGGCTCGTCGACCCAGTGCACGGCGGCCTCCTCGGCGCTGGCCCCCGCGCCGTCGATGCCGGCGTCCTCGCCGTAGACGTCGTTGTCCCGGTCCCCGTCCTCGCCGGGGTCTGCCTCGTCGTCGGCCACCAGGCGGCCGGCGCGGCTGGTGTCGGGGCGGTCGAGCGGGTCGGACTCCCAGACGTCCGGCTCCTCCTCGCGCAGCCGGCGGTCGAAGGGCTCACCGGCGGACTCCTCCCACGCCGTCTCGCCCCAGTGGTTGGAGCGCGGCCGCTCGAGCGGCGAGTACCCCTCGTCGAGCTTGTCCGTGAGCTCGGGGTCGAGCAGGGTGTCCTCCTCGGGGAGCTGGTCCTCGTCGCCCTCCGCGCCGGTGAGCGGGTTCGGTGTGGTGCCCGGTGTCTCGTCCGTCATCTCTCCACGGTGCAACGGAGGGTCGGCGCCCGCACCCGCGGCGCCGTGTGGCGGACGCCGCTTTGCTCCGCGGCGTCGCGGTCGCTAGACTTGACAGCCGTTGTGCTTTGACTCCGGCGTCCCGCGTCGTCAGCGCGCCCACTCGCACCGACCTCGCCCTGGCCAGGACGCCATCATGGAGCACCCGCGCACAACACCTGTCTCATCGGGCAACGCTTCGGCCCGACGACCACGAACACGAAAAGGTGACGCAACCGTGCGTACTTACACCCCCAAGCCCGGCGAGGTCCAGCGCGACTGGTACGTCGTCGACGCTACCGACGTCGTCCTGGGCCGCCTGGCGAGCCAGGTCGCCACGCTCCTGCGCGGGAAGCACAAGCCGACCTTTGCTCCGCACGTCGACGGCGGTGACTTCGTCATCGTCATCAACGCGGACAAGGTCGCCCTGAGCGGCAACAAGCGCGAGACCAAGCTGGCCTACCGCCACTCGGGCTACCCGGGCGGTCTGCGCTCGGTCAACTACGGCGAGCTCCTCGAGAAGAACCCGGAGCGGGCCGTGGAGAAGGCCGTCAACGGCATGCTCCCCAAGACCTCGCTCGGCCGCGCCCAGCTCGACAAGCTCAAGGTCTACCGAGGCTCCGAGCACCCCCACGCGGCGCAGCAGCCCCAGCCGTTCGAGATCACCCAGGTTTCGCAGCAGGCCTGAGCCGCTGCCGGATGCAAAGCGAAGGAATCACAGTGGCAGAGACCACCGTCGACACCGAGCTGGACAACACGCCCAGCTCTTACACCACCGAGACCGCCGCGCCCGTCGCGGACGGCGGCCAGTCCATCACCGCTCCGGGCCAGGCCGTCGGCCGCCGCAAGGAGGCCGTGGCGCGCGTGCGCCTCGTCCCCGGCACCGGGCAGTGGAAGATCAACGGTCGCACCCTCGAGGACTACTTCCCGAACAAGGTGCACCAGCAGCTGGTCAACGACCCGCTGAAGCTCGTCGAGGTCGAGGGCCGTTTCGACGTCATCGCCCGCATTGCCGGCGGTGGCCCCTCGGGCCAGGCCGGTGCGCTGCGCCTGGGCATCGCCCGCGCGCTCAACGCCATCGACACCGAGGCGAACCGCCCCGCGCTGAAGAAGGCGGGCTTCCTGACCCGCGACCCGCGTGCCGTGGAGTCCAAGAAGGCCGGTCTCAAGAAGGCCCGCAAGGCGCCGCAGTACTCGAAGCGCTGATCCACCGTCGCCCTGCCGAACGATCGGCAGTGCGACGTGCAGCACCGGACGGCCCCGTCGGAGAGATCCGGCGGGGCCGTTCGTCCGTCCCGCTACGATCGACCGGTGCGCCGGCCGTGGCGGGACGCACCGCCGGCGGGGGAAGCCCGCCGGCAGCCGGTCCTGAGGAGGAAGACATCGTGCGACTGTTCGGCACGGACGGGGTCCGTGGCCTGGCGAACCGGGACGTGACCGCAGAGCTGGCGCTCCAGCTGGGCGGCGCGGCCGCGCACGTGCTGGGGGCCTCGGGCGAGTTCGCGGGGCACCGTCCTCGTGCCGTGGTGGGGCGCGACCCCCGCGCGTCGGGCGAGTTCCTGTCCGCCGCCGTGGCCGCCGGGCTCGCGAGCTCCGGCGTCGACGTGGTCGACCTCGGCGTCCTGCCGACCCCGGCGCTGGCACACCTGGTCGGGGCCATGGACATGGATCTCGGCGTCATGATCTCCGCGTCGCACAACCCGATGCCCGACAACGGCATCAAGTTCTTCGCCCGTGGCGGCTTCAAGCTGCCCGACACCGTCGAGGACGAGATCGAGAAGTGCCTCGGGCGCGAGTGGGAGCTGCCCGTCGGTGCCGACGTCGGGCGCATGCGCTCCGACACGGGCATCGCCGCGCAGCAGTACGTCGAGCACCTCGTGGCCAGCGTCGGCACGACGCCCGACACCCGCCCGCTGGAGGGCCTGCGGATCGCCGTGGACGCCGCCAACGGCGCCGCCAGCCAGGTGGGTCCCGACGCGCTGCGCGAGGCCGGCGCCGACGTCGTCGTCATCAACGCCAGCCCCGACGGGCGCAACATCAACGAGAAGGCCGGCTCCACGCACCCCGAGCAGCTGCAGGCCGTGGTCGTCGCGGCCGAGGCCGACTTCGGCGTCGCGTTCGACGGCGACGCGGACCGCTGTCTCGCGGTGGACCACGGGGGCGCGCTCGTCGACGGCGACCAGATCCTCGGGATCCTGGCCCGGTCGCTCCACGACGAGGGGCGCCTGCCCGGCGACACGCTCGTCGTGACCGTGATGAGCAACCTCGGGCTCCTGCTCGCGATGCGCGAGGCCGGCATCTCCACCGTGCAGACCGGGGTGGGGGACCGGTACGTGCTGGAGGAGATGCGCGCCCACGGCTACGGGCTCGGCGGGGAGCAGTCCGGCCACATCATCCTGTCCGACCACGCCACCACCGGCGACGGCGTCCTCACGGCCCTGCACCTGGCGGCACGCGTGAAGTCCACCGGCCGCCGCCTCGCCGACCTCGCGGGCGACGTCCCCCGGCTGCCGCAGACGCTCCTCAACGTCAAGGGCGTCGACAAGGCCCGCGCCGGCGACGACGAGGGCGTGCTCACGGCGGTCGCGAACGCGGAGGCGCTGCTCGGCGAGACCGGCCGGGTGCTGCTGCGCCCGTCGGGCACCGAGCCCGTGGTGCGCGTCATGGTGGAGGCCTCCACCCAGACGCAGGCCGACGGCGTCGCCGACACGCTCGCGGCGGTGGTGCGCGACCGCCTCGCGCTGTGAGCGCCGGCCGGTGAGCGACGCGCTGCGGGCCGCCGTGGCGGACCTGCTGGACCGGGCCGACGAGCGGTCCGAGGGCGTCCTGCCGATCGTCCAGGCCGGCGCGCCCGTGCTGCGCGCGCCCGCCGCCCGCTACGACGGTCAGCTCGGCGACCTCCTGCCCCGGCTGGTGGAGGCGATGCGCCGGACCATGCGCGCCGCGCCCGGGGTCGGGCTCGCGGCGCCGCAGGTGGGCATCTCCCTGGCGATCGCCGTGGTCGAGGACGCCGGGACGGTGGACGACGACCCGCGGGAGCGGACCGCGGTGCCGTTCCGGGTGCTGGTCAACCCCCGCTACGAGCCGCTGCCCGGCCCAGCCGGCGGGGGCGCAGGGGCGGAGCGTGTCGCGTTCTTCGAGGGGTGCCTGTCGGTCGCCGGCTGGTCGGCGGTCGTCGCGCGGCACCGGCGCGTGCGGCTCACGGGCACCGACGAGGCGGGGGAGCCCGTCGACGAGGTGCTGACCGGCTGGCCGGCGCGGATCGTGCAGCACGAGACCGACCACCTGGCGGGCGAGCTCTACCTCGACCACGCCGAGACCCGCTCGCTGACGTCGAACGAGAACCTCGCGCGGTACTGGGCCGCGAGCCCGGACCCGGCGCCCGCCGCGGCAGGTCTGGGCTTCGCGCTGCCCGTCGCGCGCGGCGACTCGTGAACCCCGGGTGAATCTTCCGGGTTCAGGGTGGAACCGGGGGAAATCCCCATGCTTCCTGGGCGCCACCTCTGCCTAGGCTGGTGCCGTGACGCCGTCCGGCGTCGTGCGACCGCCGGAGGCACCCTGCCGGCCGACGAACCGAGGGACCGTGCTGGAGACGCTGTCGACGATGCTGGGTCAGCTGGAGACCTGGATCATTCACCTGGGTGCGTCCGCGTGGATCTACCCCGCGATGTACGTCTTCGCCACGATCGACGGGTTCTTCCCGCCGATCCCCAGCGAGTCCGTGGTCATCACCCTCACCGTGCTCGCGCACGCGGAGGGGGTGCCCTGGCTGCCGGGAATCCTCGCCCTCGCCGTCGCCGGGGCGTGGACGGGCGACCAGATCGCCTACCAGATCGGTCGCGCCGTCGGCACGGAGCGGTTCGGCTTCCTGCGCTCCGCGCGCGGCCGCAAGGCCGTGGCGTGGGCGCGGCACGCCCTCGACCACCGGGGGGCGTCGTTCATCATGGCGGCGCGGTACGTGCCGATCGGGCGCGTCGCGGTGAACATGACCGCGGGGGCGGTGGGCTACCCGCGCGCCCGGTTCATGCTGGTCTCGGCGATCGCCGCCGTGACCTGGGGGATCTACTCGATGCTCATCGGTCTGGCCGCGGCGTCCTGGCTCGGCCACAACACGCTGCTCGCCATGGCCGTGGGCGTCGTGGCGGGCATCCTGCTCGGCATCCTCGTCGACCAGGTGGTGCAGCGGATCACCGGCGCCGGGCGGCTGCCCGCCCTCGCCGAGCGGCCGCCGGCCACCCCGGAGGGCGAGGAGACCGACGAGACGCGCCAGGCGGCGTGACCGTCAGAGCTTGCGCAGGCGCACCCGCTGGACGGAGTGGTCGGAACCCTTCGTGAGCACCAGCGTCGCCCGACCGCGGGTGGGCAGTACGTTCTGCTCCAGGTTCGGGGCGTTGATCGACTCCCAGATCGACAGCGCCTTGGCGGTCGCCTCGGCGTCCGACAGGTCGGCGTAGCGCCGGAAGTACGACTCCGGCCGGCTGAACGCCGTGCGACGCAGCTGCAGGAACCGCTCGACGTACCACTGCCGGACGTTGCGGGTGCGGGCGTCGACGTAGATGGAGAAGTCGAAGAAGTCGCTGACGGCGACCGTCGACTCGTCGACGGAGGAGGGGCGCGCGGGCTGCAGCACGTTGAGGCCCTCGACGATCAGCACCTCGGGGCGCCGCACCACGACCTCCTCGCCGGGCACGATGTCGTAGACCACGTGCGAGTACACCGGGGCGCGCACCTCGGAGTGGCCGGCCTTGATCTTCGACAGGAACCGGATGAGCGCGCGCCGGTCGTACGACTCGGGGAAGCCCTTGCGGTCCATGATCCCGCGGCGCTGCAGCTCGGCGTTGGGGTACAGGAACCCGTCGGTGGTCACGAGCTCCACGTGCGGGGTGTCGGGCCAGCGGGCCATCATCTCCCGCAGCACGCGGGCGGTGGTCGACTTGCCGACGGCGACCGAGCCGGCGACGCCGATGACGTACGGGGTGCGCGGCGGCTCCTCGTGCAGGAACGTGGACGTCGCGCGGTGCAGGCCCGCCGTCGCCGACACGTACAGGTTGAGCAGCCGCGAGAGGGGCCGGTAGACGGCGTCGACCTCCGCGAGGTCGATCGGGTCGCCCAGGCCGCGCAGCCGCTCGACGTCTGCGTCCGTCAGCGGCAGCGGCGTCGACGCGGACAGCCGGCTCCACGCCGCGCGGTCGAGGTCCACGTACGGCGAGGCGGGCGCCAGGCGCGTGAGGTGGTCGCCGAGCGGCTGCGGGGACGTGCGGGACGGCGCGGTGCCGGGGGCGTCCGCGGGCGCCGGTTCGGGAGGCAGAGGTACCACCCGCCCGATTCTGCCCGATGCGCGCCGAGCATCCCCAACCGGGCGTCGGGCCACGGTGGGCGCGCCGGTAGACTCGCCCCCATGTGCGGCATCGTCGGATACACCGGTCTGGGACTCGCCGAAGGTGCGTCCATCTCAGGGGACACCACCTCCCCGAGCCCGTCGGGGCGTCCCCTGGAGGTCGCCCTCGAGGGCCTGCGCCGCCTGGAGTACCGCGGGTACGACTCGGCCGGCGTCGCGCTCGTCGGCCCGGGGCAGCCGCGGGTCCGCTCCGCGAAGAAGTCGGGCAAGCTGAACAACCTCGTCGCGGAGATCGAGGCGCAGCCGCTGCCGGCGGCGACCGCCGCCATCGGCCACACGCGCTGGGCCACGCACGGCGGGCCGACCGACGTCAACGCGCACCCGCACCTGGCCGACGACGGCCGCCTCGCGGTCATCCACAACGGCATCGTCGAGAACTTCGCCGCCCTGCGTGCCGAGCTGCACGCCGAGGGCGCCGTCTTCGTCTCCGAGACGGACACCGAGGTCGCGGCGCAGCTGCTCGCCCGCGAGTACCGGCGCACCGGCGACCTGACGGCCGCGATGGCGGCCACCGCCCGCCGCCTCGAGGGCACGTTCACCCTGCTCGCCGTCCACGTGGACGCCCCCGACACCGTGGTCGGCGCCCGGCACGACTCGCCGCTGGTCGTCGGCCTGGGCGAGGGCGAGAACTTCCTCGGCTCCGACGTCGCCGCGTTCGTGTCGCACACGAAGGAGGCGCTGGAGCTCGGTCAGGACCAGGTCGTGACGATCACGCCGACCACGGTGGCGGTGTCCGACTTCGACGACGCCCCCGCCGAGGGCAAGCGGTTCACGGTCGACTGGGACGCGGCCGCCGCGGAGAAGGGCGGCTTCGCGTCCTTCATGGACAAGGAGATCCACGACCAGCCGCAGGCCGTCACCGACACGCTGCTCGGGCGCTCCGACGCCCAGGGCCGCCTGGTGCTGGACGACCTGCGCATCGACGAGTCGGTGCTGCGCGCCGTCGACAAGATCATCGTCATCGCGTGCGGCACCGCCGCCTACGCCGGGCACGTCGCCAAGTACGCCATCGAGCACTGGTGCCGCATCCCGGTCGAGGTCGAGCTGGCGCACGAGTTCCGCTACCGCGACCCGATCGTGAACGAGAAGACGCTCGTGGTGGCCATCTCGCAGTCCGGCGAGACCATGGACACCCTCATGGCCGTGCGGCACGCGCGCGAGCAGGGCGCCAAGGTGCTGTCGATCGTCAACACGAACGGGTCGACCATCCCGCGCGAGTCGGACGCCGTGCTGTACACGCACGCCGGCCCCGAGATCGCCGTCGCCTCCACGAAGGCGTTCCTGTCGCAGATCACCGCGGCCTACGTGCTCGGGCTCTACCTCGCGCAGCTGCGCGGCAACAAGTACGCGGACGAGATCACCGCGCTCCTCGACGAGCTGCGGGACATGCCCCGCAAGGTGCAGACCGTCATCGAGCGCAGCGAGTACGTGCGCGCCACGGCGCGGTCGATGAAGGACGCCGACAAGGTGCTCTTCCTCGGCCGGCACGTGGGCTTCCCGGTCGCGCTCGAGGGGGCGCTCAAGCTCAAGGAGCTCGCCTACATCCACGCCGAGGGCTTCGCCGCCGGCGAGCTCAAGCACGGACCGATCGCGCTGATCGACGCCGGCCAGCCCGTGTTCGTCGTGGTGCCGTCCCCGCGCGGGCGCGACCAGCTGCACGCCAAGGTCACCTCGAACATCCAGGAGATCCGGGCCCGCGGGGCGCGGACGCTGGTCATCGCGGAGGACGGCGACGACGAGGTGCGCCGGTACGCCGACGAGATCTTCTGGATCCCCAAGGCCCCGTCGCTGATGCAGCCGCTGCTGGCCGTGGTGCCGCTGCAGATCTTCGCGATGGAGCTCGCCACGGCGAAGGGCCTCGACGTCGACCAGCCGCGCAACCTGGCGAAGTCCGTCACCGTCGAGTGACCGTCGCGCGGCCGGCCCGCGCGCGTAGTCTGCGGGCATGGAGCTGGCGGAGCTGACCGACGAGGTCGAGATCATCTCGCGGGTGTACGAGCGGCGCTTCGGCGTGCCCCGCACCGACGACTGGCTCGTGCTCAAGCTGCACGAGGAGATCGGCGAGCTCACCCAGGCCTACCTCGCCCGGTCGGGGCGCTCGCGGGACCGGGGCGACGGCGCGACCGTCGACGCGGCGTTCCGGGCCGAGCTGGCGGACGTGCTCGCGCAGGTGCTGCTGGTCGCGCGCCGCTTCGACGTCGACCTCGAGGCGGAGATCGAGCGCAAGTGGTTCAGGTTCCGCCACCTCGTGGAGCCCCAGGACGAGGCAGGGGTGCGCGCGCCGTAGCCCACCGCGACCGCGCGGCACCTGCGCGGCCCGCCCTCGGCTACCCGGCGGCCGCGGCCTCGTCGACGCGGTCGAGCCACTCGCCCACGAGCGCCTCGAACAGCGCGGGCTGCTCGATCTGCAGGTTGTGCCCGGCGCGGTCGAGGACGGCGAACGTGGCGCGCGGGTAGTGCTCGAGGAGGTGCCAGGCGTCGCGGTACCCCGTCGAGGAGTCCTGTCGGCCGAGCACGAAGAGGGTCGGGCCGTCGTAGGGCTCCGGCTCGAGCGGGAACGTCCCGGCATAGCGGGACCCGATGCGCGCCACGGCGGCGTCGTCGGCGGCCGCGAGGCCGGGAGCCACCTCGACCTCGGTGCGCCGCCAGGTCTCGGGCGTCTGCACGACGCCGACGTCGTCCGCGTCGAGGGCGGCCGCGCCCACCTCCCGCAGCAGCCCTTCGTCGCGGACGAGCACCCGGTGCTCCGGGACGTCGCGGGCCGCGTGCTCGGGCACGATCATCGGGCAGAGCAGGCCGAGCCCTCGGACCCGTTCGGGGTCTGCGGCCACGAGGCCGCGGGCCAGGTACCCGCCGTACGACTCGCCCACCAGCGTGTACGGGCCCGGGACCAGCGCGTCGATCGCGGCCCGCACCACCGCGAGCACGTCGTCCGTGCTCGCGACCCCGGACGCCGGGCTCGCACCCATGCCGGGCAGGTCGAGGTAGAGGCGCCGCTGCCCGGGACGGGCCGCGAACGCGCCCTCGAACGCGGTGAGCATGAGGCGGTGGTCGACCGGGAACCCGTGCAGGAGGACCGTCGTGGAGGCGTCGGGGCCGGCCGCGGCGCCGCGCTCGACGTAGTGGACCGGGGAGCCTGCGGCGTCGACGAGCATGGGCCGGACCCTAGGAGCAGGCACCGACATCCGCCCGCCGGCCCGGGGGGCGAGCCTCGCAGGGTCCTAGGCTGAGGCCCATGATCATCGGGGTGGGCATCGACGTCGTCGACGTCGAGAGGTTCATGGCGACCCTCGAGCGCACGCCGCGGCTGCGCGAGAAGCTGTTCACCGAGGCCGAGCGCGACCTGCCGGCGTCCTCGCTGGCCGCGCGGTTCGCGGCCAAGGAGGCCATCGCCAAGGCACTCGGAGCTCCCGGCACCATGCACTGGCACGACGCGACCGTGCACCGCACCGTCGGCGGGCCTCCCCAGGTCGAGCTGCGCGGCACCGTGCTGGCCCGGGCCGACGAGCTCGGCGTGAAGGCCTGGCACCTGTCGATCTCGCACGACGCCGGCATCTCCTCGGCGATGGTCGTGGCGGAGGGCTGAGCCCCGCCTCAGGCGAGCGGGCGCAACCAGTCGAGCGCGACGGGGAGCGCGTCGAGCACGCTGATGTGACCGTCGCGGGGGCGCAGCCACAGCTCGCCGGCGGGCAGCGCGTCCAGCAGCAGGTCGGCGTGCCGGCGCGGCACGACGCGGTCGGCGCCGCCCTGCACCACGAGGACGGGTGCCGCGACGTCGGCGAGCTCGACGCCCCAGGGCCGGACGAACGCCACGTCGTCGTCCACGAGCCCGCCCGGCCAGGCCTCGCCGGCCCGGCCGGCGTCCTCGCCGAGGGCGCCCCACGGGCCGGCGAACATCGCGTGGTCGGCGGGGGTGAAGCTCGACTCGTCGAACTCGGCGGTCTCCTGGTGCGCCGCACGCGCGGCGGTGCCCTCGAGCGCGGACCGCAGCCCGCCGTCGTCCGCCATGCCGGCGAACCACCCCTCGACGTCGCTCCCGGCGTCGGCGCCCGGGAACGGGGCCGGTCCCGCGAGCGTGACGACGCCGGCCACCAGGTCGGGGCGCAGCGCCGCGAGGGCCAGGGCGTGCGGACCCCCGCCCGAGGCGCCGACGGCGACACAGCGCGTCACCCCGAGCTCGTCCAGGGCGTGCGCCAGGTCGGCGGCGGAGCCGGCCACGGTCCGCCCGGGCCGGCGCGTGGAGCCGCCGTACCCGGCGCGGGCGCCGGAGACCGCGCGCAGCCCGCGGGCCGCCGCGGCCTCGGCGACGGGCGGCAGCAGCGCGCCGGACTGGGGCGAGCCGTGGTGCCAGACGACGGCGGGCGCACCCGGGCGCCCGCCGTCGTCGTGCACGACCAGGCGCCGCCCGTCGGGGAGGTCGAGCTCGTGGCGTCTGGTCACGGGCGGTGTCACGCCCCGGTCAGTCCTGGAGCGCGGGGACGACCTGCCGCTGGAACAGCTCGATCTGGTCGCGGTCCGCGGCGGCGTTCGGGAAGTACGTGATGGCGTACGTCATGCCGCGCTGCTGCAGGTCGGTCAGGGCCTCGACGACCTGCTCGGGCGTGCCCACCAACGGGCTGTTGCGCCAGTTCGCGATCTCGTTCTCGCCCTTCTCGCCGGGCGCGTGCTTGCGGAAGTGCGAGGAGATCCACGCGAACCGGTCGTCCACCTCGGCCTGGTTCTCGCCGATGACGACGTTGTAGTCCGAGCTGCGGGTGATCGCCCCGAAGTCGGTGCCGACGTCGGCGCAGTGCTGCTCCAGGATCCGCGACTTGTGCGTGAACGTCTCCGGGTCGCCCGCGAAGTTCGTGTACTGCGCGAAGCGTGCCGCGACCCGCAGCGTCTTCTTCTCGCCGCCGCCTGCGATCCACAGCGGGATGCTCGGCACCTCGGCGCCGCCGTCGCCGACGGGCAGGCGCTGCAGCGGCTGCGGGTAGCACAGGGCGCCGTCCACCTGGTAGGTCTCGCCGTCGAACCGGCCCGACGACCCGGTGCGCCACATCTGCGTCATGATCTGCACGCCCTCGTCGAGCGCGCGGATGCGTTCCCCGGCGCGGGGGAAGCCGTAGCCGTACGCCCGCCACTCGTGCTCGTACCAGCCGGCGCCGATGCCCATCTGCGCGCGGCCGCCGGAGACGTGGTCGACCGTGGCCGCGACCTTCGCCAGGTAGGCCGGGTTCCGGTACGACATGCACGTGCACATCTGCCCGAGCTTGACGCGCTGGGACGCGGCCGCGAACGCCGCCATCAGCGTCCACGCCTCGTGCGTCGCCTCGGTGCTGGGCACCGGGACCGTGTGGAAGTGGTCGTACACCCAGACCGAGTCCCAGGCCCAGGGTCCGCCCGGGACCGGTTCGCCCGCCGCGGCGTTGTCGGCGTAGTGGAGGAGAGACAGCATCGTCTCCCAGTGCTGCTCCGGGGGGACGTCGGTGAGCGAGTGGCGCCAGCCCTGCGGGATGAAGAGTCCGAATCGCATGGCCCCGAGCCTATGCCCGCCCACGGCACGGGCGCCTAGCCTGGGCGCATGACGACCGAGAACGCCGTCGAGACGGTCGCGGTGCCGGGCGGCACGGTGACGCTGCGGGACGCGCGCTCCGGGACCTCGCGCGCCGTCGACCTGATGCCCTTCGAGATCGGGCGCACCCCGGTCACGGCGCAGGCGTGGACGGCCGCAGGGTCTCCCCGGCCGACGGGCCCCGCCGGTGGCCGGCTGCCCGTGCAACCGGTCTCGTGGTTCGACGCCGTGGCCTGGTGCAACGCCGCATCGGCCCGCGCGGGCCTGCGGCCGGCCTACCGGGTCGCCGGGCGGCGGGTCGCCTGGGACGTCCACGCCGACGGCTACCGGCTGCCGACGGAAGGCGAGTGGGAGCACGCAGCCCGTGCCGGGAGCACGGGACCGACCTACGGCCCGCTGGAGACGACGGCGTGGACGGCCCTGGACGACGTGCCGGGTCCGCAACCCGTGGCCGGCAAGGCGCCGAACGCCTTCGGCGCGTTCGACATGCTCGGCAACGTCTGGGAGTGGTGCTGGGACTACGCCGACCCCGCGCGGTACGCCGACTACCGGGTGCTGCGCGGCGGCGGCTGGGCGGATCCGCGGTGGAGCGTCCGGGCGTCCGTACGACGCGGGAGCCTGCCGGAGGCCCGGCTCGAGGACGTGGGGTTCCGTGTCGCCCGCGGCGTCGTGGGAGCGCCCGGCGGGGACACAGCCCAGGGATGGTCGGCCCGGCGGGACCGTGAGCGGGCCGACGTGCGCGGGCCGCTCCCGCTCGGATGGACGCCGTTGCGCGAGCTCGTGGACCACCCCGCGGCCGGCGAGGTGGGCGCCGCGACCGGCGACGACGCCCCGCACGGGGCAGGATGCCACTCATGATCTCCGCCTGGTCCGCCGCCGACGTCCGCGCCGCCGAGGAGCCCCTGCTGGCCGAGGGGGTGCCGCTGATGGAGCGGGCGTCGTTCGCGCTCGCGACGCAGGTGGTGCGTGACGTCGCGGCGCGCCGGGGCACGGTCCGCGGCGCCCGCGTCGTGCTGCTGGTGGGCGCCGGCAACAACGGCGGCGACGCGCTGCACGCGGGGGCGGTGCTCGCGCGGAGGGGTCTGGGGGTGACCGCCGTCCTCGTCGACGAGCGCGCGCACCCCGGCGGGCTGACGGCGCTGCGGCGTGCCGGCGGACGGGTGGTCGAGCTGTTCGCGGCCCCCGGGCGGGTCGGCGCGGTGGCCGGCGACGTCGCACGGTCCGACGTCGTGCTCGACGGACTTGTCGGCCTCGGCGCTCGCGGGCCGCTGCGCGGCCTCGCCGCCGATCTGGTGGCGGCCCTGGTGGGGGCCCTGGAGACGGCCCAGGCGCCCGCCCTCGACGAGGCCGCACCCCGAGCGACGAGGCGGGCGTGGGTGGTGGCCGTCGACGTGCCGTCCGGGATCGGGGTGGACGACGGCGCGGTGGCCGGCCCCGTGCTGGCGGCGGACCGGACCGTGACGTTCGGGGCCGCCAAGCCGGGGCTGCTGCTGCCGCCCGCGGCCGGGCTGGCGGGGGAGGTGGCCGTCGTCGACATCGGGCTGCACCTCGACGACCCGCCGGCGGTGCGGCGTCTGGAGCCCGACGACGTCGCGCGGTCGTGGCCGGTCCCCGGCGCCGCGGACCACAAGTACACGCGCGGCGTCGTGGGGGTCGTCGCGGGCACGGCGACGTACCCGGGTGCGGCGGTGCTGACGACGACCGGCGCCGTCTGCGCCGGGGCCGGGATGGTGCGCTACCGCGGGTCGGTCGAGGTCGGGCGGGTCGTGGTGGGGGCGCGGCCGGAGGTGGTCACCGTCCCCGGCCGCGTGCAGGCGTGGGTGGTGGGCCCCGGCGTCCCCGGCGGCCCCGAGGCGGAGGACGAGGGACAGGACGACGGGCAGCACGAGCGCGGCCGGGCCGGGCTCGTGGCCGCGTCGGGCGGGCTCGGGGGCCTGGCGGGCGGGCCGGTGCCGGCCGTCGTCGACGCGGGCGGGCTCGGCCTCCTGGACGACGACTCCCCGCCGTGGTTCGTCGTCACCCCGCACGCGGGCGAGCTGACGGCGCTGCTGCGCTCCCGCGGCGAGGACGTGCGGCGCGCGGACGTCGAGGCGGAGCCGCTGCGCTGGGCCCGCCGAGCGCACGACCTGACCGGCGCGACCGTGCTCCTCAAGGGCGGCGTGACCGTCGTCGCCGGGCCCGGCGTGGCGTACGCGCAGTCCGACGGCCCCGGCTGGCTCGCCACGGCCGGAGCCGGCGACGTGCTGGCCGGCCTGCTGGGGGCGATGCTCGCCGCCCGCGCGGACGAGGTCGTCCGCCATCCGGAGCGGGCCGCCGAGGTGGCCGCGGCCGCCGCCCTCGTGCACGGTCGCGCGGCGCACCGGGCGAACCCGGGCGGGCCGGTCGCGGCGCTGGACGTCGCGCACGCCGTGCCCGCGGAGGTCGCCCGCCTGCTGTCGTCACGACGCCCCCGGGGGACCTGCCCGCCGACCCGCCGGCCCGAGGAACCCGCATGACGCCCTCGGCCCGCACGCCCGACGGCTCCGCCGGCGACGCCGACTACGCGACGATCGGTGGCGGGTACACCCGGTACCGGCAGCCGGAGCCGGCGTTCGAGGCGGCGATCGCCGCGGCGCTCGGCGACGCCGCCGCCGTGCTGAACGTCGGCGCCGGCGCCGGCTCGTACGAGCCGCGGGACCGAACGGTGACCGCCGTCGAGCCGTCGGCGTCGATGCGCGCGCAGCGGCCGCCGGACCTCGTCCCCGCGGTGGACGCCACGGCCGAGGCGCTGCCGTTCGGCGACGACGCGTTCGACGCCGCCATGACGACCTTCTCCGTGCACCAGTGGGCCGACCTCGAGGGTGGACTGCGGGAGCTGCGCCGGGTGGCCGCCGGGCCGGTGGTCGTCATGACGTGCGACCCCGCGCTCCTCGACCGGTTCTGGCTGCACGAGTACGCGCCCGAGGTGATCGCGACGGAGGCGGCCCGCTATCCGAGCCTCGATCGGGTGGCCGCCGGGCTCGGCGGGCGCGTCGAGGTGATCGGGCTGCCGGTCCCGCTCGGCTGCGTCGACCGCTTCGGGGAGGCCTACTACGGCCGCCCGGAGGGCCTGCTCGACCCGGAGGCGCGCCGTGCGAACTCCGCGTGGAGCTTCGTCGGCCCCGCGGTCCAGGAGCGGTTCACCGACCGGCTGGGCGGCGACCTCGCCTCCGGGGAGTGGGACCGCCGGTACGGGCACCTGCGCACGCAGCCGACCTTCGACGGCTCGCTCGTGCTGGTCGTGAGCCGGCCGTCGGACTGAGGGCACACCACCGGGGACGACGTCGCTACGGTGTGCCGGTGACGACGAACGTCCCCGCCGTGCGGGTCCTGCGCTCCGACGACCCGGAGGCCGTCCGCCTGCTCGCCGCCGGGGCTCAGGTCCAGGGGGAGTCGTGGGGCGCGCGCCTCACGGTCACGCCCGCCGTGGCCGCGACCTGCCGCGCCGCCGTGGCCGCCGTCCGCGGTGCGGGGTGGACGGTCCGCGAGCTCGTGCCCGAGGAGGCTGCGGCCCTCGTCGAGCTCGACGCCGGCGCCGCGGCGGACTACCCGGTGACCGTGGCGACCTCGCACGACGTGCCCGATGGGGCGGTGCTCGCGGCCGCGCTCGAGGGCGGGGACCGCTGGGCCTTCGGGGCGTTCGCCGCCGACGGCCGGCTGGACGCCGCGACCGTGCTGTACCCGGCGTCCGATCGGATCGACACCGACTTCACGGTCACGCGGTCGGAGGTGCGTCGCCGTGGCCTGGCGACCGCCGTCAAGGCGGCGGCGCTGCTCGCGCTCGCCGGTGCGGGGCACGTCCGCTTCGGCACCGGCGGCGCGGGCGCCAACGTCGGGTCGCGGCGGGCGAACGAGGCGCTGGGCTACGCCGTCACCGAGCGTTGGCTGCACCTCGTCGCGCCCTGACGCCGGACCGACCCGGCGAGGGTCGGCTACCGGGGCAGGGCCTTCTCGATGACGCCGACGAGCGCCGGGTCGTCGGGCACCGTCTTGGGGGAGAAGCGGTGCACGTCGCCGCCGGGGAGCACGAGGAACTTCTCGAAGTTCCACCGGACGCGGCCGGTGTGCCCGCCGTCGTCGGTGGACTTCTTCAGCTCGGCGTACAGCGGGTGGGTGTGCCGACCGTTCACGCGGACCCTGGCGAGCACGGGGAAGGTGACGCCGTAGGTGGTGGAGCAGAACTCGGCGACCTTCTCGTCGGTGGACAGCTCCTGGAGGAACTGGTTGCTCGGGAAGCCGAGCACCGTGAACCCGCGGGCGGCGTACGTCTTCTGCAGCTGCTCGAGGGTCTCGTACTGCGGGGCGAGCCCGCACCGGGACGCGACGTTGACCACGAGCACCACGTCGTCGCGGTGGTCCGCCAGGGAGGTGGTGGTGCCGTCCATGCGCTCGAACGGGATGTCGTAGAGGCTCATCCGCCCATCATGCCGCCTCATGGGGCGAGACAATGGAGGAGTGCCCGCCGATCCGACCCGCCGCGGCCCGCGCCCGCACCGGCCGCCGCTGCCGGTGCGCGACGGGCTCAACCCGACCCGCCTCGTGCTGCCCCACGACGCGGCCAGCGTCGCCCGCTACCCGACCGCGGCCGCGTACCTGCTGGACCGGTTCCCGCACGACGCCGCCCGGCTGGCCGAGAAGCTCGCGGCGGGCGAGGTCGTCACCGGGGCCGGCGCAGTGGTCGACGCGTCCACGCCGTTCGAGCCGCGCGGCTTCCTCTACCTGTACCGCGACCCGCCCGCCGACGAGCCCGAGGTCCCAGCGCTGGCGGAGCTCGAGGTCCTGCACCGTGACGACGACCTGCTCGTCGTCGACAAGCCGCACCTCGTCGCGACGATGCCCCGCGGCCGGTGGGTGACCCGCACGGTCCTGGTGCACCTGCGCGCCACCCTCGACCTGCCCGACCTGGCGCCGGCGCACCGGCTCGACCGCCCGACGGCGGGCGTGCTCGTGCTGACCGTGCGCCCGCAGGTGCGGGGCGCGTACCAGACGGCGTTCCAGGACCGCGCCGTGCGCAAGACGTACGAGGCGGTCGCGCCGCTGCCGCCCGCCGGGTCGGCGCTCGCCGACGGCCCGCAGGTGGTGCGGTCGCGCATCGTCAAGCACCGCGGCGTGGTGCGGGCGGTCGAGGAGCCCGGGGAGCCGAACGCCGAGTCCCGGATCGAGCTCGTCGCGCGCGACGAAGACCGCGGCGTCGGCCTGTACCGGCTCGAGCCGCACACCGGCAAGACGCACCAGCTGCGCCTGCACCTGGCGTCGCTGGGCCTGCCGATCCTGGGCGACACGTTCTGGCCCGAGCTGCGCGCCGACGCCCCCGACGACCCGGACGCTCCGCTGCAGCTGCTGTCCCGCAGCGTGGAGCTCGACGACCCGCTGACCGGCGAGCGCCGCCGGTTCGTCTCGCGCCGCACGCTCGCTGCATGGTCCAGGTCGTCCGCGGGGCCGGCCTCGGAGCCGGCCCCGGAGCCGGGACCGCCCGGCCGGTGAGAGAATCCATGACCGTGAGCGCCCTCGCCGTCCCCCGTGCCGCCGACCTGCCGTTCGCGGCGGAGGCGTCCGCACGCGCCGTCGTCGACCTCGTCGCCGTGCGCGACAACGTCCGCACGCTGGGCGGGTACGCGTCGGGCGCGGCGGTGATGGCGGTGGTCAAGGCCGACGGGTACGGGCACGGCATGCTGCCGGTGGCCCGGGCGGCGCTCGCGGGCGGCGCGACGTGGCTCGGCACCGCGGTCCCGGCGGAGGCGCTGGCGCTGCGTGCCGGTGGCGTCACCCCCGACCACGCGCGGGTGCTCACCTGGCTCTGCGCCCCGGGTGCGCCGTTCGAACGGCTCGTCGCCGCGCAGGTCGACGTCGGGGTCGCCGCCCCGTGGGCCCTCGACGAGGTCGTCGCCGCCGCCCGCGCCGCGGGACGGCCCGCGCGGGTGCACCTCAAGGTCGACACCGGGCTCGGGCGCAACGGGATCACGCCGGCCGACCTGCCGGACGTCGTGCGCCGCGCGGCCGCCCTCGAGGCGGCCGGGGACGTGCGCGTCGTCGGCGTGATGTCGCACCTCGCGTGCGCGGACGAGCCCGGCCACCCGTCCATCGCCCTCCAGGCGCGCGCGTTCGACGACGCGGTGTCGACGGTCGAGGCCGCGGGCCTGGCGCCGGAGGTGCGGCACCTGGCCAACTCCGCCGCCGTCCTCACCGACCCGCGGCTGCACTACGACCTGGTGCGCCCGGGCATCTCCGTCTACGGCCACAGCCCGGCCCCGGAGCTGGGGGCGCCCGGGGACTTCGGCCTGCGGGGCGCGATGACGCTGCAGGCCCGGCTCGTGACCGTCAAGGACGTCCCGGCCGGGCACGGCGTCTCCTACGGCCACCGGTACACGACGACGCAGGACACGCGGCTCGGCGTCGTCCCGCTCGGCTACGCCGACGGCATCCAGCGGCACGCGTCGGGGGGCGAGCTCGGCGTCGGCGGGCCGGTGGGCGTCGGCCGGGGGAGCGCGGCCCGGGTGCTGCGCGTGGCGGGCCGGGTCTGCATGGACCAGTTCGTGCTCGACCTGGGCCCGGCCGCCACGGAGCGGCCGGGGGACGTCGTGACCCTGTTCGGCGAGTCCGACGGCGTCGCGCGCGGCGCGCTCGTGCCGAACGCCACGGACTGGGCGCAGGCGGCGGGCACCATCAGCTACGAGATCGTCACCGGCATCGGGAGCCGTGTCCCGCGGGTGCACGTCGGCGAGCCGGAGGCGGCTGCCGGGAAGGACGCATCATGACCGACACCACCAGCACGCCGCAGGCCCGGGTGGACCTGCCCGACGCCGACGCCGCGCGCGCCCTCGGGGCGGCGCTGGCCGCCGTCCTGCGGGCGGGGGACCTGGTGATCCTCACCGGCGACCTGGGCGCGGGCAAGACCACGCTCACCCAGGGGCTGGGGGCCGCGCTGGGCGTGCGCGGCCACGTCGCCTCGCCGACGTTCATCGTCGCCCGCGAGCACCCGCCGCTGCCCCGCGCCGACGGGACCGTCGGGCCCGGGCTCGTGCACGTCGACGCGTACCGGCTCGGCGGGCTGGACGAGCTCGACGCCCTGGACCTCGACACGTCGCTCGACGAGTCGGTGACCGTCGTCGAGTGGGGGCGCGGGCTGGCGGAGGCGCTGACGGAGGACCGGCTGGAGCTCGACCTCGAGCGCCCGCGGGGCGGGGTCGACGACCCGGACGCCGACCCCGAGGCGGGGACGCGGCACGCCACCCTGCGGGGCGTCGGGCCGCGGTGGGCGGACGTCGACCTCGCGGCCCTCGTCGCGCGATAGCCGGCCGCGGGAAACGTAGGCTGGGGGCGTGGCAGTCCTCGCTCTCGACACCTCCGCAGCCGTCGCCGTCGCCCTCGTGGACACCGACGGGAGCCGGCTCGCGGCCCGCACCTCGTCCGAGCGCCGGCGGCACGCCGAGTCGCTCGCCCCGCTCGTCGCCGCCGTCCTCGACGACGCCGGTCTCGACCGCTCCGCGCTCACCGCGATCGCCGTCGGCACCGGTCCCGCGCCGTTCACGGGCCTGCGCGTCGGTCTGGTCACCGCGCGCACCCTGGCGCTGAGCCTCGGGATCGACGTCCTCGGCGTCCCGAGCGTGGACGCCCTGGCCGTGCAGGCCGTCGCGGACCTCGGCCTCGCCCCCGGCGACGAGGTGCTGGTCGCGTCCGACGCCCGCCGCAAGGAGGTCTACTGGGCGCGGTACGCCGTCGTCGCCCACGAGGGGCCGCACGGCGTCCCCGTGGTGCGCACGCTGGCCGGGCCGGACGTCGCGAAGGCCGCCGGCGTGGCGGACACCCAGCTCGCGGTCCCCGCGGCGGACGGGCGGCTCGTGGTCGTCGGCGAGGGCGCCCAGCTGTACGCGGACGTGCTCCCGCCGGACGACGACGCGCCGCTGGTCTGTGACGCCACCGTGCTCGCGCGGGTCGCCCTCGCGCGCCGGGCCGCCGGGGAGGACCTGCCCACCGAGCCGCTCTACCTGCGCCGCCCCGACGTGCAGGCCCCGGCGGGCACGTCCCGGCTGGTGCCCGCCACGGGGAGGCCGGCATGACCGCGACCGCGCGGCCCGAGGAGGGCTACACCCCCACCTGCCGGCTGCGGCCGCTGCGCAGCGTGGACTTCGACCGCGTGCTGCAGCTCGAGCGCGCCCTGTTCGGCGCAGGCGCCTGGACGTACGGCATGCTCGCGGACGAGCTCGGCGCCCTCGGGCGCTGGTACGTCGTGGCGGAGCCCGCCGGTCCGGACGCCGTCGCGGTGTACGGGCCGGGCCCCAAGCCCGTCGTGGGGTACGCCGGCCTGTGGTTCGACGGCGACGTCGCCCAGGTCATGACCATCGGCGTCGACCCCGCCTACCAGCGCCACGGCGTCGGCCGCGCGCTGCTGGACGCGCTCGTCGAGCGCGCCCGGCAGCTCAAGGCGGGTGCCGTGCTGCTCGAGGTCCGCGTCGACAACGACGCGGCGCTCTCGCTGTACGCCAAGGCTGGGTTCGAGCGCATCGGGCTGCGCCGCCGCTACTACCAGCCGGAGGACAAGGACGCCTTCACCATGCGGCTCGACCTGTCGTCCCCCGCGGCGCCCGGCGGGCCGGCGGGAGGCGCGTCGTGACGGCGGCCCGCGAGCAGGTCCTCGTCGGTGTCGACGAGCTGGTCGCCGACCTGCAGCTCGGCACCGGCCCCGACCCGGCCACCGGCGCGCCGGTGCTGCTCGACGTGCGCTGGGCGCTCGGGATGACGGACGGCCACGAGCGCTACCTCTCCGGACACCTGCCGGGGGCCGTGTACGTCGACCTGGAGACCGAGCTGGCGTCCACGCCGTCGCCCGAGCACGGCCGGCACCCGCTGCCGTCGGCCTCCGAGCTCCAGGCGTCCGCCCGGCGCTGGGGGCTGCGGCAGGGCTCGCGCGTCGTCGTGTACGACACGGTGGGCGGCACGTCCGCCGCCCGCGCCTGGTGGGTGCTGCGCTACTTCGGGCTCGACGACGTGCGGATCCTCGACGGCGGCCTGCCGGCGTGGGTGCGCGCGGGCCAGGCGCTGGAGGTCGGGGAGGTCGTGCGCGGGCCGGGAGACGTCGTCGTGCGCCCCGGGCACCTGCCGGTGCTGGACGCCGACGAGGCGGCCGACCTGGCGGAGGACGGCACGCTGCTCGACGCCCGCGCGGGCGAGCGGTACCGCGGAGAGGTCGAGCCTGTGGACCCGCGGGCGGGGCACGTCCCCGGCGCCGTGTCGGCGCCGACGGCCGAGAACCTCGCCGACGACGGGACCTTCCTGCCCGACGCGGCGCTGCGGGAGCGCTTCGCCGACCTGGGCCTCACGGCCGACCCGGGCTCGGCCGGGGTGGGCGTGTACTGCGGGTCCGGGGTGACGGCGTCCCACGAGGTCGCGGCGCTCGCCTGCGCCGGCGTGCCGGCGGCGCTGTACCCCGGCTCGTGGTCGCAGTGGTCGAACGACGAGAGCCGGCCCGTCGCCACCGGGCCGCGCCCCTAGGCACGCGCCGGAGCCGCGACATGGACGGACGAGCCATCCAGGAGCGGGCCGCCGCGCGGACCGCGGAGCTGCCGGGTGCCGACCTCGAGCACCCGTTCGGGCCCGACTGGGACGTGTTCACGGTGCGGGGCCGGGTGTTCATGCTCCAGACCCGCGTGACCGGCGAGCCGATCGTGATCGTCAAGGCGCGGCCCGCCGACGGTGCGGCGCTGCGCGAGGCCTTCCCGGAGATCACCCCGGGCTATCACATGAACAAGCGGCACTGGATCACGCTGAACGAGGGCGCCGGGATCGACCCGCAGCTGGTCGAGGACCTCGTCACGGAGTCGTACCTGCTGGTGATCGAGAAGAACCTGCCCCGGGCGCAGCGCCCCGTCGACCCCGACACGTTCGGGCAGGTCCGCGCCTGAGCCTTCGGCCCGACGCCCGACGCCCGGCCCGGTGCCGGACGCACCGCGCCCCCGGGCCGTCCGGAAGGGACGGCCCGGGGGCGCGGGGACGAACGGGGGGAGGGGACCCGATCAGAGGATCTCGGCGACCTGCTCGAACGCCAGGCGCGGGCCGCGCGGGTACGGGGAGCCCTCGCCGTCGGCGTGGCCGACGTTGATCACCATGAACGACTTCCAGCCGGAGGAGGCGAAGAACTCGGCGTCCACGCCGTCGTTGTCCATGCCGTCCATCGGGCCGGCGGCGAGGCCGGCGGCCCGGATGCCGACCATGAGGTAGCCGGCCTGGATGAGGGCGTTCTTGCGGGCCATCGCCTCGCGCGCCTCGACAGCGGGGGCGAGCTGGTCCTTCATGCCCGGGTAGATCGGGAAGAGCGTGTCGAGGTGCTCGTGGAAGGCCGGGTCGGCCGCGAGGACGAGGGAGACCGGGGCGGCCTCGACCTTCGCCTTGTTGCCGTCCGCCATGTGGGGGACCAGGCGGGCCTTCGCCTCGTCGGAGCGCACGGCCAGCACGCGCAGCGGGAGGATGTTCATCGCCGTGGGGCCGAACTTGGCCAGGTCCCAGGCGGCGCGGAGCTCGTCGTCGCTCACTTCGGCGTCGGTCCACAGCGAGGTGGTGCGGGCGGTGCGGAACAGGAGGTCGGCCACGTCGTCGCCGACGGCGAGCGCGGTCGGGTGCGTCAGGGTCTCGGTCATGATTGCCTGAACGGATAGATGCAGACGCATGATTCCTGATCGAGCGGTGACGCCCGTCACGCCGGGTGGCGGGACCGGGCCGTGACGGGCGGGGCGGACCGGCCGTGGTGCGATCATGGTCGTCATGGCCGCACCGACTCCTGGAACGACGCACGCCGGTGACCCCCTCGTCCTCGGCATCGAGACGTCCTGCGACGAGACGGGCGTCGCCCTCGTCCGCGGTGACACGCTGCTGGTCGACGCGGTCGCCAGCTCGATGGACGAGCACGCCCGGTACGGCGGCATCATCCCGGAGGTGGCCAGCCGCGCCCACCTCGAGGCGATGGTCCCCACCATCCGCCGCGCGCTGGGGGAGGCCGACGTCGACCTGTCCGAGGTCGACGCGATCGCCGTCACCGCCGGCCCCGGCCTCGTCGGGCCGCTGACGATCGGCGCGTCGGCGGCCAAGGCCCTGTCGATCGGGCTCGGCAAGCCGCTGTACGGCGTCAACCACGTCATCGGGCACGCGGCCGTGAACCAGCTCGTCGACGGCCCGTTCAGCGGGCGCACGATGGCCCTCGTCGTCTCGGGCGGGCACAGCTCGCTCCTGATGATCGACGACGTCGCGACCGACGTCACCGAGCTCGGCTCCACCCTGGACGACGCGGCGGGGGAGGCGTTCGACAAGGTCGGGCGCCTGCTGGGCCTGCCCTACCCGGGCGGCCCGCACGTCGACCGCCTCGCCCGCGAGGGCGACCCCGAGGCGATCCGGTTCCCGCGGGGCCTCACCGCGGCCAAGTTCCAGGCGAAGCACGCGGACGACTTCTCCTTCTCCGGGCTGAAGACGGCGGTGGCCCGGTGGATCGAGGCGTGCGTGGACGCCGGCCGCGAGGTGCCCCTCGCCGACGTCGCGGCGTCGTTCGCGGCCGCCGTGGCCGACGTGCTCACCGCCAAGACCATCGCGGCCTGCCGCCGGCACGACGTCGACTCCCTCGTCATCGGCGGCGGGTTCTCCGCGAACAGCCAGCTGCGCGAGCTCGCCGCGAGCCGGTGCGCCGAGGCGGGCATCGAGCTGCACATCCCGCCGATCCGCTACTGCACGGACAACGGGGCGATGATCGCGGCGCTCGGCTCCGCCGTGGTCCGGGCCGGTGTCGCGCCGTCGGACCTCGACGTCCCCGTCGACTCCTCCATGCCGATGGCGACCATCACGGTCTGACCGACCGTCGGCACCGGCTCTCGCCCTGCGGAAAAGGCCTTCGTCGCCGAGGGAGGGCGTCGGTAGCGTCGCGGCCGTGCACACCGATCTCCCGACGATCCACCAGCACCCGCTCGCGTACCTCGTCGGCCTGGAGGGCGTGGCGCTGATGCGCGCCTTCGCCGGCGAGCACGACCGCGCGTTCGTCGAGGCGCGGCTCGCCGACGTCCGCGCCCTGCTCGACGCGGCCGAGGGCCTCGGCCCTGGTCACGACGTGCCGCCGATCGATACCCGGGAGGGTTACCGCCACTGGGCTCCCCGGTACGACGCCGGGCCGAACGGGTTCTGGGGGATGGAGGAGCCGCTGGTCCGCCCGCTTCTGGAGCGGGCCGAGCCCGGCGTCGTGATCGACGCCGCGTGCGGCACCGGCCGGCACACCGGGTGGCTGGTCGAGCAGGGGCACGAGGTGCTCGCCTTCGACACCTCTCGCGACATGCTCGAGATCGCCCGCGCGAAGGTCCCCGGCGCCCGGTTCGCCGAGGCGGACCTGCACGACCTGCCGGTGCCGGACGCCTCCGCCGACCTGGTGGTCGTCACGCTCGCCCTGAGCCACGTGCGGGACCTCGGCCCCGTGTTCGCCGAGGTCGCGCGCGTGCTGCGGCCGGGAGGCCACCTCGTCGTCTCCGACACGCGCGGTTATTACATCGGGTCGCCGCTGTACCCGCTCGTCGAGGGCGCGGACGGCGAGTTCGGCTACATCCCGAACTGGCGGCACGCGACCAGCGAGTACCTGCAGGCGGCGCTGCCCGTGGGCCTGGCTCCCCGGTTCTGCAGGGAGTACGCCGGGGGAGGGGCCGACGACGCCGACGGCGGTCGCGACTTCACCGCCGCCGCCCACGACGGGACGGGCGGCTTCGACCCCGCCTCGGACCTGGAGCTCGCGGACCCGTCCAGGCCCCCGAACGTCTGGGAGATGATGCCGTGGGTCGAGGCCGCCGCACGCTCGGCCTACGCCGGTGCGCCGGTGCTCATCGTGTGGGACTTCGAGCGGGAGTAGCTACCCGGTCGCGGGGAGAGGGCGGCCGGCGCGCAGCTCCGCCACCAGCGAGCTCACGACGGCCTCCAGGCCGTCCGCGCCGCCGCCGTGCGCCGCGGCGACGGCGCGCTGGCGCTGGTACGACGCGCCGGCCCGCAGGATCTCGTGCACGCCGTCGAGCTCGGCCGCGCAGCCCAGCCGCTCGGCGACCGGGGCGAGGTCGTCCAGCAGGCGCGGGAGGGCGTCCGTGACGAGCTCCTCGTTGCCCGCGTCGTCGAGGATGATGATCGCGTCGAGCCCGTACCGGGCCGCCCGCCACTTGTTCTCGTGCACGAACCACGGCGGCATGGTCGGCAGCGTGCACCCCTCGTCGAGCAGGGTGGACATCCGCTCGACCAGGCAGTGCACCAGCGCGCCGATGGTGGCCAGCTCGCCCGCGTTGGACGTGCCGTCGCAGATGCGCACCTCGACGGTGCCGAAGTGCGGCGCCGGGCGGACGTCCCAGCGCACCTCCGTGAAGTCGTCGATGACGCCCGTGTGCAGCATGTCGTCGACGTACCGCTCGAGCTCGGACCACGCGGCGAACTGGTACGGCAGCCCCGCCGTGGGCAGCTGCTGGAAGATCATCGTCCGCATCGACGCATAGCCGGTGTCGTCCGCACCGAAGAACGGGGAGGAAGCCGACAGCACCTGCAGGTACGGCAGGTGCACCAGCAGGGAGTTCACGATGGGCAGCACCTTGGCGCGGTCCTCGATGCCCACGTGGGCGTGCACGCCGTAGACGATCTGCTGGCGGCCCAGCACCTGTGCCCGGTCGACGACGGTGGCGTACCGCTCCTTGTCGGTCACCTTCTGCTGCGCCCACTGCGCGAACGGGTGGGTGCCGGCGCCCATGAGCTCGACCCGCATGGGGGCGGTGATCTCGCGGATCGCCTCGATGCCCTGCTCGAGGTCGGCGACGGCGTCGGGCACCGTGCGCCGCACGTCGCTGATCACCTCGAGCGTGTTGCGCAGGAACTCGGGCTTGACGAACCGGTGCCGGGCGTCGTCGGTCAGCGCGTCGATGACCGCGGGCGCCACCTGCCGGAGGTTGCCCGAGTCGGCGTCGACCAGGGCGAGCTCCCACTCCAGGCCGACGCTCGACCGCTCCGAGGGGGCGAAGTCCAGCACCATGTGGGCAATGCTTCCACGCGCACCGACGATCGAGCCCGTCGAGACCGCCTCACGGCAGTGACGAGCGCCTCAGCCGGCGAGCGGTTCGACGACGAGCACGTGCTGCGCGCCGTCGATCCGCGTGAGGACGAGCGTGGCCTCGGCATCGCCCCGGAGGGAGAGCTGGGAGCGCAGCTGCTCGGGCGTCACGGCGGTGCCGCGCTTCTTGATCGTCACCCGCCCGACGCCCCGCTCGCGGAGGTAGGCCTTGAGGCGCTTGAGGCTGAACCCCATGACGTCGAGCACGCGGTAGCCGGTGGCGACCGGCGGCGCGCCGTCCGCGGGGGCCGGCGCGGGCTGGTCGGTCGTGACGTAGGCGATGGTGCGGTCCAGGAGCCGCCCGCCCAGCTCGGCCGCCGCGTGCGCCACCAGCCCGGCGCGGATGACCGCGCCGTCGGGCTCGTAGAGGTACCCGCCGACGGCGCCGACGTCGGGGACGAGCTCGTCGCCCGGGCCCGTCCGCAGCACGCGCGTCGCCGTCCGGCTGCCCCCGGCGCCGTCCGGCACCGCGGCCAGGACGAGGGCCGAGCGTCCCGGACCGTCCGGGGCGAGGGGGCCGAACCAGAGCCCGGCCTCCACGACGTCGCCGTCGACGGACACCCACTGCGTCTCGGCGTCGTCGGGCAGGCCCTGGTGGGGGATGCCGGGGCCGACCTTGATGCCCAGGGCGGGCACCTGCGTGCGCAGGGCCCACACCGCGTCCAGCGGGGGAGCGTAGGCGGCGGGGTCGAACACGCGCCGCCCCCCGCGGGTACGCCGCGCCGGGTCGGCGTACACGCCGTCGACGCCCTCGGCCGCGAGGTCGAGCGTGAGGCCGTCGGTGTGCCGCACCTCCGCCTCGGGGAAGTGGCGCAGGTTGACGGTGGCCGCGGCGGCGGTGACCTCGTCGACGTCGGTGGCGAGCACCTGGAGGCCGACGCCGGCGAACGCGAGCGCGTCGGCGCCGATCCCGCTGGTGAGGTCGGCGACCTTGGTGACGCCGGCCGCGAGGTAGCGACGGGCGTGCAGTGCCGCCACGACGAGCCGGGTGGCCTGCTCGAGGCCGTCGGGGGTGAAGAGCATGCCGTCCGCGAAGTCGCCGAGCTTCGCCCGGGCCTTGGCGCGCAGCCGCGACTGGGTGAGCGCGGCGGCAGCCAGCTCCGGGTCGACGCCGTCCGCCCGCAGCCGCGTGGCCAGCGCCATCGCCTGCTTCTCGTCGTACGGCGGCAGGGCGTTGAGCAGGGCCCACCCCTCGGGACTGAGCAGCCTGGCCAGGGAGGGGGTGTCCATCCGTCCATCGTCGCAGGTGTCGCGGGGCTGTCGGTCGACGGGCCGGTGACGCCGGTGACGGGGCGTGCCGGGCGCGACGCTCTCGGTGAACTTCTGGCACTCGACTTGTCAGAGTGCTAACGGCTGCCTAGATTTGTCGTCAGCGACCGCAGGCTGTCACCGGCACCCGCGACGACGGCCAGCCGCCGGGCGCGAGATCAGTCCATCACGCACCGCGAAACAAGGAGGTCCGACGTGTCGGTCCCCATCAAGCCGCTCGAGGACCGGATCGTCGTCAAGGCCATCGAGGCCGAGACCACGACCGCTTCCGGCCTGGTCATCCCGGACACCGCCAAGGAGAAGCCCCAGGAGGGCGAGGTCCTGGCAGTGGGCGACGGCCGCTTCGACGACAAGGGCAACCGTGTCCCGGTCGACGTCAAGGTCGGCGACAAGGTCATCTACAGCAAGTACGGCGGCACCGAGGTCAAGTACGCCGGCGAGGACTACCTGGTCCTCTCGGCGCGCGACATCCTCGCCGTCGTCGTCGGCTGACACAGCCGCACGACACGCTGCAGACGCGAGAGCCCCGCACCGGTCCGGTGCGGGGCTCTCGCGCGTCCGGGGTGGGCCCGCGGCGCGTGACGGTGTCGGTCGGCGTGCCCAGGTGCACGTCGTCGGTGCGTGGTGCGGTGCCCGGCAGGTCGTGCTCGGCCGGTCGTGCTCAGCCGGTCTTGCGTGCGGCGCCGGCGAGGATGGACGACCGCTCGTCCTCGCTCAGCCCGCCCCAGACGCCGTACGGCTCGCGCACGCGCAGCGACTGCTCCCGGCACTGCAGCATGACGGGGCAGCTGCGGCAGATCGCCTTGGCGGCCTCGGCCCGCCGTCGTCGGGTGGACCCCCGCTCACCCTCGGGGTGGAAGAACAGGGTGTCGTCCGCGTCGCGGCACGAGCCCTGGTACTGCCACTCCCACAGCTCCATGACCGGTCCAGGCAGCCTCGAGATCTCCGTCATGGCGAACAACCTACAAGTTGTGCAGAAGTTGTTCAATACCCGGTGTCCTGCGGAAATGAACAGTTTAGTGTTCAACTTTCGCGAGAGCCCTGAATGATTTCGAGCGGCATCTGAACGGCTTTGATCGATGCATCGTGCCGGGTTCGAGGCGCGCCCGTCCGCGCGGTGGCGACGGGGTGTCCCACTCGGCAGAATCGAGGTCATGACCTCTTCCCGACCCGTCCCCGAGCGGGGCGGGTCTCGCGCGTCGAGCCCCGGCCTCGCCGTCGCTGCGGTCGCCCGGCGCCTGGGGGTCGCCCCCGCGACCCTCCGCACCTGGGACCGTCGCTACGGGCTCGGTCCGTCGGCCCGGACCGCGGGCTCCCACCGTCGCTACACGCCGGAGGACGTGGCGCGGCTGCTCGTGATGCGCCGGCTCACCCTCGAGGGCGTCGCGCCCGTGGACGCCGCGCAGGCGGCCCTGGAGGCGGGGGTCGAGGAGCTCGAGGCGGCTGAGGAGGCGTCCGCCGAGGCGCAGCAGGACGTCGAGGACGAGCCCGACCAGGACGACGCGGAGGACGCCCGGCCCGCGGACAGCGGCCCGCGCCCGGCGCGTGCGCACCTGCGGGCGATCCCGGGCGGCGGCGAGGGCCGGCAGCAGCCGCAGCAGCCCAACGGCGTCGGCGCGGGTGGGAGCGCTTCCGGGCGGGTCTCCGCCGTCGTCGACGCGACCCTGGCCTACGACCAGGCGGCGTGCGACGACCTGCTGCGCATCCCCGCCCACGGGGACCCGGCGGCGTGGTGGACGCAGGTGGTCGAGCCGGCGTGGCAGCGCGTCGCGCAGCGCACCGTGCTGGCCGGGCCGGGCGCGGTGCCCGAGGTCGTGCTGGCCACCGCGGTGCTGCACGCGCTGCGGGACTTCACGGAGGCGTTCGAGCAGGCGATGGTCGCCGGCGGGTCACCGCCCGCCAACCACCCCAGCCGCATGCGCAAGATCGTGCTGATCTTCGCCGCGCCGGACGAGGTGGTGCCGCTGTCGGCGCACGCGCTCGCCGCGGCGCTGACGGCGAAGGGTGCCACGGTGCGGATCGTCACCGGCCCCGCCAGCACGCACCGGTCGCTGGAGCTGGTGACGATGGTGCGCCCGGCGGCGCTCGTCCTCGCCACGTCGCAGCGCCGGCCGGACCTCGACGTCGTGCACGCGGTGCACGAGGGCTTCCCCGAGCTCCCGATCGTGGTCGGGCTGAGCCGGGACGACGCCGCGGGCGAGCTGCCGCTCGCCGCCACCGTCCAGCGCGTGCGCTCCTTCACGGGCATGCTGCACGAGGTGCTCGCCGTCGTCGGCTGAGGTGGGGGTGAGCGTCGTCACGCGCCCGGACGGGCCGGAATAACGGCGCGCCCGGGAACGTAGACTCTTGTCATGACGGACTCGACCTCGCCTGCGCACGACCCGTTCGGATTCCTCGGCCTGACCTACGACGACGTGCTGCTGCTGCCGGGGTACTCGGACCTGGCGCCGTCGGACATCGACACCACCTCGCGCCTGACGCGCGAGATCTCGCTGCGCGTGCCGCTCGTGTCCGCGGCGATGGACACCGTCACCGAGTCCCGGATGGCGATCGCGATGGCCCGTCAGGGCGGCATCGGCGTGCTGCACCGCAACCTGTCCATCGAGGACCAGGCGTACCAGGTCGACCTCGTGAAGCGCACGCAGACCGGCATCATCTCCAACCCGGTGACGATCGGCCCGGACGCGACGCTGGAGGAGCTCGACAAGCGGGCCGGCGAGTACCGCATCTCCGGCTTCCCCGTGGTGGACGCGGGCGGCCGCCTCATCGGCATCGTCACCAACCGCGACCTGCGCTTCACCCCCGTGGCCGAGTGGGCCACGACCAAGGTCTCCGAGGTCATGACCCCCGCGCCGCTCATCACCGGCCCGGCGGGCATCGCGCGCGACGACGCGACGCTGCTGCTGCGCAAGCACAAGCTCGAGCGCCTGCCGCTGGTGGACGACGAGGGCCGGCTGGCCGGGCTCATCACGGTGAAGGACTTCGTGAAGTCCGAGCAGTTCCCGGACGCGTCGAAGGACAGCCAGGGTCGGCTGCTCGTCGGCGCGGCGATCGGCTACTTCGGCGACGCGTGGGAGCGGGCGACGACGCTCATCGACGCCGGCGTCGACGTGCTGGTCGCGGACACCGCGCACGGCAACGTCGGGATGCTCATCGACATGGTCCGCCGGCTGAAGACCGACCCGGCCACCCGCCACGTGCAGGTGATCGGCGGCAACGTGGCCACCAAGGAGGGCGCCCAGTCGTTCGTCGACACGGGCGCCGACGGCATCAAGGTGGGCGTGGGTCCGGGCTCCATCTGCACCACGCGCATCGTCACGGGTGTCGGGGTCCCGCAGATCACCGCCGTCTACGAGGCGTCGCTCGCGGCGCGGGCGGCCGGCATCCCGGTGATCGCCGACGGCGGCATGCGGCACTCCGGCGAGATCGGCAAGGCGATCGTCGCGGGCGCCGAGGCCGTCATGCTCGGCTCGATGCTCGCGGGCACCGAGGAGGCGCCCGGCGACACGATCCTCGTCAACGGCAAGCAGTACAAGGCGTACCGCGGCATGGGCTCGATGGGCGCCATGTCGTCGCGCGGCAAGAAGTCGTTCTCCAAGGACCGGTACTTCCAGGCCGAGGTCACCAGCGACGACAAGATCGTGCCCGAGGGCATCGAGGGGCAGGTCCCGTACAAGGGAACGCTCAACGCGGTGGCGCACCAGCTCGTCGGCGGGCTGCACCAGTCGATGTTCTACGTGGGCGCCCGGACCATCCCGGAGCTGCAGAGCAAGGGCCGGTTCGTGCGGATCACGTCGGCCTCCCTCAAGGAGAGCCACCCCCACGACGTGCAGATGACGGTCGAGTCGCCGAACTACTCCGGTTTCTGAGCCCGGCGCCGGACGACGACGAGGGCCCGGAGGCCACCCCGCGCGGGTGACCTCCGGGCCCTCGTCGCATCGTCGTCGCGCGTGGGGCGGGCGTCAGCCCGCCATGACCCGAGCATGCAGGGCCTGGACCGCGTACCGGGCCGACCAGAACGCCCCGTGCTGCCAGGCGGAGACCTCCGACATCCAGTCGCCCGCGAAGTAGACGTTGCCGGAGCCCTGCTGCAGGTGCTTGAAGCCCGACGACGTCGTGTCGGGGTACGCCCACGCCCCCTCGACGTACGGGACCTTGTGCCACGCGATCGAGAACGAGCTCTCCAGCTCGGTGCGGTACTTCTCGCCGTGGATCTTCACGCCCTGCGCGACGGCGCGCCGCTCGCGCTCCCGTGGGGTGAGGTCCGCGTACGCGCGGGCGTTCGCCCCGGTGTTGTAGTAGCCGACGACGAGCCCCTTGCGCTCGCCGTACCCGGAGGAGGGGTACCAGACGTGCGCAAGGTCCATGTCGGTCTCGGTGATGCCGCCGTAGATGCGGTGGTCGTCCTCCCAGAAACGCGACCGGTACTGCAGGCCGATCTTGCCCGCGGGGGAGCCGACGGCGAACTCGCCCAGCGCGGCGTCGGTCTCGGGGCCCCAGTTGGTGTCCCACCGCCGCATGAGCCCGGCCGGCGCGGTGACGACAGCGAAGTCCGCCTCGACCTGCCGTGCCCGGCCGTGCGGGGGCGTGTACGTGACGCGGACACCGCCGCCGGTGTTCTCCACGCCCGTCACCGGCGAGCTGAAGTGCACGTGCTGCCGGCCGATGGCGCGCACGAAGTACTCGTACGTCGTGTCCATGCCGCCCTTCGGCTGGAACATGAGCATCGACTGCTCCCAGTTGATCTCGAACGGGAAGTACTGGCCCACCCGTGACGCCAGCACCTCCGACACGGAGCCCGGGCCGGGCAGCGGCGTGCCGTGGGCGTTCCACGCCGACGGGTAGACCTCGTAACCGCGGTTGGCGCCGCCGGCGTAGGTGCCGTCCGCCTTGAGAGAGCCCCAGCCGCGCAGGAACTCCCGCAGGTTCTCCTTGTCGTCCGCGGTGAGCCTCGCGTCCAGGGCGCCCTGGTCCGTCGCGTGGTGCAGCAGCTCCGACGTGTAGCCGAAGACGTCGGCCTTCGCGGTGCGGTAGCGCACCGGGCGGCCGGGCGTGGCACCCGACCTCTCGTTGTACAGGTAGGCGTCGGCGTTCGCGTTGGTGAAGACCTCGTACGGCACGCCCAGCTCGCGGAGGTAGTCCATGGTCACCATCCACTGCGCGATACGCCCGGCACCGGCGTTCATGTAGATGCCGTCGGCGAAGCGCGCGGTCTGGGTGACGCCGTCGACGTCGGTCTCGGAGTCCCCGCCCCGGATCGTGAGCGTGCGACCGCCGGGACGGTGCCGGGCCTCGAGCACCGTCACCCGGTACCCCGCCTTCTGCAGCTCGTAGGCCGTGGCGAGGCCGGCTGGGCCGGCGCCGACGACCACGACCTTCTTGGCAGAACGGCCGGTCAGGGTGAAGTCGCTGCCGCGCGGTGGGGTCCAGGCGTCGGCCCGGGGCTGTGCAGCAGCGGTCGGGGCGAGCCCCAGCGCGCCCATCGTGGCGAACATGACCCCCGCACCGGAGCCCACGCCGACGGCCTGGAGCAACCCGCGGCGGGAGACGCCGGACGTGGACGCGTCCGTGACCAGCTCGTCTGTGACCATGCGGCACAACCTCTCTGTCGACATCTCTGGCGGCCGACCAGGGCCGGCCGTGTGCCGGGGGTCGCCGTCAGCTCGCTGGTGACGCTAGGAGCCGGTCGTCACGGGGGCGTGTCGGGGACGTGACGGGTCCGTCGCCCGCGGTAACGATCCGGTTTCGTGATGTCGTCGCAGGTCAGGAACTTGTGTCCGACGCGCGGTCGTCATCCGGGCGAAACGTCGCGGGCCTACGTTCCCCGCATGAAGAACACCACCAAGGTCGCTCTCGCCGTCGTCGTCACCGCGGCCGTCGCCGTCCCCGGCACCGCCTACGCCGGCAGCCGGCTCTTCGAGCCGCGGCCCACCGAGGTCCGGTCCTTCGTCACGGGCGACACGGCGTCGATCGCCGACGGCGTCGCCATCGGCAAGAACGTCGCGCTGTACAAGTCGTCCGGCCTCGGGCCCGCCGCGATGCACACCGCGCCGGGAGCCTCCGCCGAGGAGCGGTACATCCCCACGGACGTCTTCCCCGACGGCGAGCTGCCCGACGGCGTGACGCTCACCGAGGCGCAGGGGATCAACGCCCTGCGACGCATCGGCGCCAACCTCGAGGCGGCCGGGCTGTCGTACGAGGACGTCGTGTCGATGCGGGTGTTCCTGCAGAACCCCGACGGCGAGCCGGCGATGGACTTCGCCGGCTGGAACCGCGCGTACCGGCAGTTCTTCGCGAACACCGACCGGTCCACGGGGGAGCCCCTGGAGGTCCAGCTCGGGTCGGCGACCACCGAGCCCATGATCGTCAACGCCGGGCGCCCCTCCCGGTTCGCGCTGGAGATCGAGAACCTGCCGGTGGACGGCTGGCTCGTCGAGGTGGAGGTCGACGCGGTCTACGGGCGGTGACGGCCGCCGTGAGGCCGGGGTCTAGGCCGACCGGGCTCGGTGCACGGCCCGGGGCTCGGCGGGCCGGGGCTCGGCGGGCCAGGCGGTCGACGTGGGTGGGCGGCCCTCGGGGCTGGCGGCCCGCTCGGCGTTGACGCGCTCCGCCCACGCGCGGTGGGCGCCCGCCTGGGCGGCGTGCAGCGCGTCGAGCGCCACGCTCCGCAGGTGCGGATGACGCACGAGCTGCGCGTCGAGCACGTCCAGCGTGGCCAGCACGTCGACGTCCGCGGTGTGCAGTTCGCCCGCCCCGTGCACGTCGTAGAGCGCGCACAGGTCGCCGAGGCGGCGCTTGCCCTCCCGGGCGCCGTCCAGCCAGCGGTCGAGGACGAGCGGGTCGACGACCGGCGCCGCCGGTCGCCCGAGGCGCTCGGGCAGCGTCGCGAGGCCGTGCCGTCCCAGCTCCACGTCGAGGAGCGAGAGGTCGTACGCGGCGTTGTACGCGACGACGGGGGCGTCGGCGCGCAGCTGGTCGGCGAGCGTCGCGGCGATCTCCTCGAGCGCGGCCTCCGGGGCGCGTCCGTGCGCCCGGGCGTGGGCGGTCGTGATGCCGTGGATGGCGGTGGCCTCGGCGGGGATGGCGACCCCCGGGTCGATCAACCAGGTGCGCACGTCGGTGTGCTCGCCCGGCACGCGCCGCACGACGGCGGCCGACACGATGCGGTCGTGCGCGACGTCGATCCCGGTGGTCTCGGTGTCGAAACCGAGCAGGGGGCCGCGCGCCCACCCCGTGTCGTCGTGCCCGAGCCGGCCCATCGCCGCCCCTCCGTTCCCGCTCCGCCGTCCTCGCGGGCTGCCCCGCCGTGCCTGGCACGGACTGTGCCACCCGCCACCGACAGGTCGTCACGACCGCCCCGCCGTGGCCCGCCTCGGTCCCACCGGCGGGGCGCCGGTAGGCTGGCCCGGTGAGCAACGAGATCGAGATCGGGCGTGGAAAGCGCGGCCGCCGCGCGTACTCCTTCGACGACATCGCGGTGGTGCCCTCGCGGCGCACGCGCGACCCGAAGGACGTCTCGGTCGAGTGGCAGATCGACGCCTACCACTTCGAGCTGCCGATCCTGGCGGCCCCGATGGACTCCGTGATGAGCCCGGACACCGCCGTCGCGCTGGGCAACCACGGCGGGCTCGGCGTCCTCGACCTCGAGGGCCTCTGGACGCGGTACGAGTCGCCGGAGCCGCTGCTCGCGGAGATCCGCGAGCTGCCGGCGGGCGAGGCCACCCGGCGCATGCAGGAGATCTACGCCGAGCCGATCAAGGCCGAGCTCATCACGCAGCGGCTCAAGGAGATCCGGGCCGCCGGCGTGACGGTCGCCGGCGCGCTGTCGCCGCAGCGCACGCAGGAGCACTACCAGACGGTGGTCGACGCGGGCGTCGACCTGTTCGTCATCCGTGGCACGACCGTCTCCGCCGAGCACGTCTCCGGCAACGCCGAGCCGCTGAACCTCAAGAGGTTCATCTACGAGCTCGACGTGCCCGTCGTCGTGGGCGGGGCGTCCACCTACACCGCGGCGCTGCACCTCATGCGCACCGGCGCCGCGGGCGTCCTCGTCGGCTTCGGGGGCGGCGCCGCGCACACCACGCGCGTCGGCCTCGGCATCCACGCGCCGATGGCGACGGCCGTCTCGGACGTCGCGGCCGCACGGCGGGACTACCTCGACGAGTCCGGGGGCCGGTACGTGCACGTCATCGCCGACGGCGGAGTCGGCCGGTCGGGCGACGTCGTGCGCGCCGTCGCGTGCGGCGCCGACGCCGTGATGCTCGGCGCCGCGCTCGCCCGCGCCTCCGAGGCTCCGGGCCGGGGCTGGCACTGGGGCGCCGAGGCGCACCACTCGGAGCTGCCGCGGGGCGAGCGCGTGTCGGTCGGCACCGCGGGCACCCTCGAGGAGATCCTCTTCGGCCCGAGCAGCGCGGCCGACGGCACGCTCAACCTCGTCGGCGCGCTGCGCCGGGCGATGGCCACGACCGGCTACTCGGACCTCAAGGAGTTCCAGCGGGTCGAGGTCGTCGTCTCCCCGTACCAGCCGCGGTGAGCAGGGCGGGGTCCTCGACGGTCTCGGCCGGCTCGGCCACCGAGCCCGGCCCGGCACCCGACGTCGCCTTCCGGGAGATCGAGGACGCCGACGTCGAGCAGGTCGTGGCGCTGTGGCGCGCGTGCGGGCTGACGCGGCCGTGGAACGACCCCCACCGGGACGTCGCGGACGCGCGGGCGACGCCGACGTCGACCGTGCTCGTCGGCGTGCGTGGCGGGGTGGTGATGTCCTCCGCCGTGGTCGGCTACGACGGTCACCGCGGGTGGCTCTACTACCTCGCCGTCGACCCTGGGGCGCAGGGCAGCGGGCTGGGCCGGGCCACGACGGCGGCGGCCGAGGACTGGTTGCGTCGCGCGGGCGTGCGCAAGGTGCGCCTGATGGTGCGCCACGGCAACGAGAGCGTGCTGGGCTTCTACGCGGCGCTCGGGTACACGGACGCGGAGTGCGTCGTCCTCGGGCGCGACCTGTAGCCGGCCGCCCGGGCGGCCTCGGGGAGGCCCCCGAGGGACGACGGCCCCGACATCTCGCGCTGAGAGCGAACGGCGACGGCGAGCGCGCGGGAGTGTCGCCCGGGGCGCGTAGGGTGGCGGCCATGTCCACCGCGCACGAGAGCGACGGAGCTCTGGGGGATCTCATCGACCCCGAGCTGCCGGCTGCCACCTACGTCCTCGAACCCGACGTCGTCGAGCCGCTGACCAGGCGGATCGTGACCTCGCACGCTGCCGGGACGCACCGCTCGACCTCACCTTTCACGGGCGCCCCGCTCGCGGCGTACCCCGTCTCGTCGCCCGCCGACGTGGCGACCGCCGTCGAGCGGGCGCGCGCGGTGCAGGCCGGCTGGGCGCGGACCCCGCTGCGCGAGCGCACGACGGTGCTCGACCGGCTCGGGGCCCTCGTGCTCCAGCGGCAGTCCGAGATCCTGGACCTGATCCAGATGGAGTCGGGCAAGGCGCGGCGCAGCGCGTTCGAGGAGGTCGCGGACGTCGCGATCGTGTGCCGGCACTACGCCGTGCGCGGCCCGCGCTACCTGGCCGACCGGCGGGTGCCGGGCATGCTCCCCGTGCTGACGGGCGTGCGCGTGCACCGGCGGCCCGTGGGCGTGGTCGGCGCGATCGCGCCGTGGAACTACCCGCTGTCGCTGGTGCTGTCCGAGGCGGTGCCGGCCCTCCTCGCGGGGAACGCCGTCGTGATCAAGCCCGACCCGCAGACCACGCTGTCGGCGCTGTGGGTGGCCGAGGTGCTGCAGGACGCGGGGCTGCCCGACGACCTGTTCCTCGTCGTCACCGGCGGCGGTGACATCGGCGCGGAGCTCGTCGAGCACGTGGACCACATCGCCTTCACCGGGTCGACGGCGACGGGCCGCAAGGTGGCCGGGCGCGCGGGGGAGCGTCTCATCGGCGCCACGCTGGAGCTCGGCGGGAAGAACCCCCTCTACGTCGCCGCGGACGCCGACCTGGACACCGCGGTGCCCGGCGTCGTGCGGGCGTGCTTCTCCAACACGGGGCAGCTGTGCATGTCCATCGAGCGGCTCGTGCTGCACGAGCGGATCGCGGACGCCTTCCTGGAGCGGTTCGTCGAGGCGGTGCGCGACCTGCGTCTCGGGTCGGAGCTCGACTACACGGCCGACGTGGGCTCGCTGGTCTCGGCCGCGCAGCTGGAGCGCGTCACCGCGCACGTGGACGACGCGCTGGCGAAGGGCGCGCGTGCGCTGGTCGGCGGCGTGCACCGCTCGGACGTCGGCCCCTACTTCTACGCCCCGACCGTGCTCGACGACGTCCCCGCCGACGCGCGGTGCGCGACCGAGGAGACGTTCGGGCCCGTCGTGTCGGTCACGCGGGTGGCGTCCGACGACGAGGCCGTGCGCGTCATGAACGACACCGAGTTCGGGCTCAACGCGAGCATCTGGTCGGCCGACGTCGCGCGCGCCCGTGCGCTGGCGGCGCGCGTCGAGTCCGGCACCGTGGTGATCAACGACGGGTACGCCTCCGCGTGGGCGTCCCCGGCGGCACCGATGGGCGGGTTCAAGGCCTCCGGGCTCGGCCGCCGGCACGGGCGCGAGGCCGTCGAGGCGCTCACCGAGGTGCAGGCGGTCGCCGCCCAGCGCGGTGCCCGGCTCGGCGTCTCGCTCGACTCGCTCTACACGCTGGGCGGCGAGGCCCCGAGCCGGGCGCTCACCGTGGCCCTGGGCGCCCTGCGGAGGCTGCGCCTGCCGTAGGGCCCGCCGCGGGCCCGGACCGGTCGCGGCGCAGGAACGAGGTCAGGGCGCTCCGGGCCTCGGGGCCGTCCAGGAGGCGCGCGAAGACGGCTCCCTCGGCCTCGATGCGGGCCAGGACGGCGTCCTGGTCGCCCGCCCGCATCAGCCGCTTCGTCTCGATGACGGACGCGACGGGCTTCGCGGCCAGGCGGGCCGCCTGCGCGTGCGCGAGGTCGAGGACCTCCGCGTCCGGGAGCACCTGGTTGACCAGGCCTGCGTCGAGCGCCGCCGCGGCGGGGATCGGGTCGCCGAGCAGCAGGGCCTCGGCCGCCCGGTGCCGGCCGACGAGCTCCGGCAGCAGGAGGCTGGAGCCCGCCTCGGGGACCAGGCCGAGGTCCACGAACGGGAACAGCAGCGTCGCGCTCTCGCCGGCGTACACGAGGTCGCAGTGCAGCAGCATGGTGGCGCCGATGCCGACGGCCGGACCGCACACCGCCGCGACGACCGGCTTCGGGAACCGCGCGATCGCCCGCAGGAACCGGTACGCCGGAGCCTCCGGCCCCGCCTGCGGGTGGTCGAGGAAGTCGGCGACGTCGTTGCCGGCGCAGAACACGGTCTCGTCTCCCCGCAGCACCACGGCCCGCACGTCCGCGTCGAGCTCCGCGGCCTGCAGGGCGTCCGCCAGGGCGGCGTACATCGTGGTCGTGAGCGCGTTCTTCTTCGCGGGGCGGTTCAGCGTCACCGTGGCGACACCGCCGGTGACGTGCGTGCGGACTGTGTCGGTCATGACCGGACGATATCGGGTGGCCCGCCGGCGAGGCCGTCGCGCTCGGCACGCAGGTTGGTGCCGGCGGGGCCGCCCCACCGGCGGCGGCCCGCCTCGGTGCGGAACAGGCTCCCGGCCGCCAGCAGCTGGTCCAGGACCGCGGCGCGCCCGGCGCGGAACGCGTCGTCGGGCACGTGGCCGTACTCGGCGCGGACCTGTGCCGCGTAGCGGGCGTAGCGCGGCGGCCCGGAGCCGAGGACGGCGAGGTCGGCGTCGCTGACCAGCGCTCCGGTGAGGTCGCCGGCCGCGGGGTCGTGGTCGGTGGTGACCAGGACCAGCCGCGCGATCTCGTCGACGTCGTGCGGCGACACCGCAGCCGCCTCGCCCGCGAGTGCTGCGCCGCCGACGAGGGGGCCCAGCATCGTGCCGGCCAGCGCCGCGGAGCGCTCCTCGTCCCGGCCCGCCTCGCCGTCGTGCACGGCGTCGTGGAACCACAGCGCGAGGGCCGCGAGCCGCGCCGACCCGGGTGCGCCGTCCGCCACCAGCACGTCGAGCGCGTCGAGGGCGTCGGCCAGGTGCAGGCGCGAGTGGTACACCCGGTGCGGCTCGCGCCACCGGTCCACCAGCTCGGCGCCGACGGCACGGGCGTGCCGACGCGCGTCCGGAGCCCACAGGCCCGACCAGCGGTCGAGCAGCTCCGCGCGCGAGGCGCGCCGCCGCTCGCGGCCCGGCACGCGCAGCACCGACGCGCCGAGCCGGCGGGCGAGCGCCCGCCCGTCGAGGGCGACCGCACCGGCGGCCACGAGCGCGTCGTGGCGCTCGGCGGGCACGTCGTAGTGGTCGAGGTCGAATCCCCGGTCGCCGAGGCCCTGGGCCCGGGCGAACGTGCGCAGCTCGTGCAGCGACGTGTCGGAGACCAGGTGCGACCACAGCGTGCCGTGCGCGGGCCACGCGGGCGGGTCGATGAGGAGCGTCACGACCCGACCCGCTCGCCGTCGCGGCGCGCGAGGGCGTGCCGCACCTCGCCCACGATCGCGGCCATCGCGGCCTCGGCGGCGTCGGGGTCGCCGTCGGCGACGGCGCGCGCGACGGCCTCGTGCTGGTCGAGGGCCTCGGGCACCGGCGACGCGGGCATCAGGCCCAGGTGCGTGCGCCCGGCCAGGACCTCGGCGACGACGTCGGCGAGGGGGCCGAACATCTCGTTGCCGCTGGAGCGCAGCAGGAGCTCGTGCATCCGCACGTCCAGGGCCAGGAACTCGGTGAGGTCGCCGGCCTCGCCGGTGGAACGCATCCGCCGCGCGAGGTCGAGCAGCTCGCCACGCACCTGCGGTCCGGCGTGCCGCGCGGCGCCTGCGGCCGCGAGCGGCTCGACGGCGTGCCGCAGCTCGGTGAGGCTGCGCAGCTGGGCGTCGCGCCCGGGACCCTGCAGACGCCACCGGATGATGCGAGGGTCGAGGACGTTCCAGTCCTCGATGCCGAGGACGACCAGGCCGACCCGACGACGGGAGCGCACCATCCCGAGGCCCTCGAGCATCCGCATCACCTCGCGCGCGACGGTGCGCGAGACGCCGTGCTGCGCACCGATCCCGTCGAGGGTCAGCGGGGTGCCCGGCGGGGCGTCGCCGCTGGTGATCGCGCGCCCGACGGAGTCGAGCACGGCGGTGTGCAGGGAGGGCCGGGCCATACCGGGAGCCTATCCGGCCCCGGCCCGGCGCGGCGGTTTGGTGTGACCAATGTTGGCAAAGGTGCCACCAATGAGGCATGCTCGGACCGCGTCACGACGAGGTCGTCGGCGCGGTCGTACGCAGCAGGGACCCGCCCCCGGCGGGACCGGGACACAGACAGGGAAGTCGACATGGACACCGTCGTCACGAATGCGCCCCAGGACGCGGGCGTCGCCAGCACGTCGCGGCTGCCGGTCACCGAGCACCTCGTCGTCATGGGCGTGTCGGGATCGGGCAAGACCACGATCGCGGGGCTCCTCGCCGAGCGGCTCGGCCACGACCTGGCCGAGGCGGACGAGTTCCACCCGCCCGCGAACATCGAGAAGATGAGCGCCGGCACGCCCCTGACGGACGCCGACCGGGCGCCGTGGCTCGCCGCCATCCGCGAGTGGCTCGACCACGAGTCGGACGCCGGACGGGCGGCCGTCGTCACCTGCTCGGCGCTCAAGCGCAGCTACCGCGACGAGCTGCGCCGAGCCCGCGGACGGGTCCGCTTCGTCCACCTGGACGGGGACCCGGACCTGCTCGCGGAGCGCATCACCCACCGCTCCGGCCACTTCATGCCGCCCACGCTGCTGCCGTCGCAGCTCGCGACCCTCGAGCCGCTGGACGCGGACGAGGACGGGACGACCGTCGACATCGCCGACTCCCCGGACGAGATCGTCGCGTCCGTCGTCGCCTGGCTCGCCGCACGCTGACCGCACCCGCACCCGCACCCGCACCCGCACCCGTCAACGAGGACCTCACATGACCGACGACTGGACCCAGACCCTCACGGCCGGCCCGCTGCTCGCCATCGCCGCGGCGGCCGTCGCCCTCCTGCTCTTCCTCATCATCAAGGTGCGCCTGCACGCGTTCCTCGCGCTCGTGCTGGTCAGCGCGCTGACGGCCGTGGCCGCGGGCCTGCCCTCCGGCGGCGTCGTCGACGTGCTGCTGGACGGCTTCGGCTCCACGCTCGCCTCCGTGGCGCTGCTGGTCGGGCTCGGGGCGATGCTCGGGCGCCTCATCGAGACCAGCGGCGGGACGAAGGTCATGACCGACGTCCTCATCGCCCGCTTCGGCGAGCAGCGGGCGCCGCTCGCCCTCGGCGTCGCCTCGCTCATCTTCGGCTTCCCGATCTTCTTCGACGCCGGGCTCGTCGTGATGCTGCCCATCGTGTTCGCCGTGGCCCGGCGCCTCGGCGGGTCGCTGCTGCTGTACGGGCTGCCCGTGGCCGGCGCGTTCTCGGTGATGCACGTGTTCGTGCCGCCGCACCCGGGCCCCGTCGCGGCGTCGGAGTTCCTCGGCGCGAACGTCGGCACGGTGCTGATCCTCGGCCTCGTCGCTGCCGTGCCGACGTGGTACGTGACCGCCTACCTCTTCGGCAAGCTCGCCGGGCGCCGCTTCGTGCTGCCCGTGCCGGAGATCCTCGGCCGCGCCGACGACGCGCAGGTCGCGAACCCGCCGCGCTTCGGCACGGTCGTGGGCATCCTGCTGCTGCCGCTCGTGCTGATCTTCGCCAACACCGGCCTGGAGACGGCGGCCTCGGCGGGCTGGGTCGACGGCGAGAGCCCGGTCGTCACGTGGGCCGCCGTGATCGGCTCGACACCGATCGCGCTGCTGATCTCGGTGCTGGTCGCCGCCTGGGCGCTCGGCCGTCGCCGGGGCGTGGAGGGCACCGCGCTGGAGAAGACGCTCGACTCCGCGCTGGGCCCGGTGTGCTCCGTCATCCTCATCACGGGCGCCGGCGGCATGTTCGGCGGCGTGCTGCGCTCGTCGGGCATCGGCGACGCGCTCGCCGACGTGCTGGGCGACCTGGGGCTGCCGGTCATCGTGGCCGGGTTCGTCATCGCCGCGGTGCTGCGCGTCGCGCAGGGCTCGGCGACGGTGGCGCTCACCACGGCGGCCGGGCTCGTCGCGCCGGCCGTCGCCGCGGGCGGGTTCAACCCGGTCGAGACCGCCGCGATCGTGATCGCCGTCGCCGCCGGCTCAGTCGTGCTGAGCCACGTCAACGACTCCGGCTTCTGGCTCGTGGGCCGGTTCTTCGACATGGACGTGAAGACCACGCTGAAGACCTGGACCGTCATGGAGACGACGATCGGCCTGATGGGCTTCGGGATCGCCTGCCTCGCCTTCGCCATCGCCTGAGCCGGCGCCCGCCACCCGGTGGAGCAACGAGCGTGCTGACTTGATCCTCAAACGCGCGGTGTGAGGATCAAGTCAGCACGCTCGTTGCTGTTGCTCCGGTGGGTCAGCCGGTGGTGACCGCGGAGTCGGGGCGCAGGTGCTCCACGGCCTCGACGCATTGCCGGGCGATGGCGAGCTCCTCCATCGTGGGGATCACCATCACCAGCGTCGACGTCCAGTCGGGGGAGACGATCCGCTCGCCGCCGGCGGACGCCGTGTTGCGCTCCGGGTCCACGGCGATGCCCATGCCCTCCAGCCCTTCGCAGACGGCGGCGCGCACCACGGCGTCGTTCTCGCCCACGCCCGCCGTGAACGCGACGACGTCCACCCGCCCGAGCAGGGCCGCGTACGCGCCGACGTACTTCTTCAGCCGGTGGATGTACACGTCGAACGCGAGCGCGGCCGCCTCGTCGCCGTCGTCGATGAGCCGGCGCAGCTCGCGGAAGTCGTTCACGCCCGACAGGCCGAGCATGCCGGACCGCTTGTTGAGCAGGGTGTCGAGCTCGTCGATGTCCATGCCGGCGTTGCGGGCGAGGTGGAAGACGACGGCCGGGTCGATGTCGCCGGACCGCGTGCCCATGACGAGCCCCTCCAGGGGCGTCAGGCCCATCGACGTGTCGATCGGCACGCCGCCCTTGACGGCCGAGGCGGAGGCCCCGTTGCCGAGGTGCAGCACGATCGTGTGCAGGTCCTGCACCCGGCGCCCCAGCACGCGTGCGACCTTGCCCGCCACGTACTGGTGGCTCGTGCCGTGGAAGCCGTAGCGGCGCACGTCGTAGGTGGCCGCGACCTCGCGGTCGATGGCGTACGTGTACGCCTCGGCGGGGAGCGAGGAGAAGAACGCGGTGTCGAACACGGCGACGTGCGGCACGTCGCCCAGCAGCTCTCGCGCCACCCGGATGCCCTGCACGTTGGCCGGGTTGTGCAGCGGCGCGAGCGGCACCAGCGCCTCGATGCGGTCCACCACTCCGTCGTCCACCACGACCGGCCCCGAGAACTCCGCGCCGCCGTGCACCACCCGGTGCCCGACGGCGTAGATCCCGGCGTCCGCGAGCCGCGGCCCGATCTCGTCGAACATCCCGAGCGCGAGGCGCAGGGCCTCGCCGTGGTCGGGGACCTCGAGCTCGCGGCGCGTGCGGTTGCCCGCGAACGTGTGCGTGACGATGCCGGACGGCTCGCCGATGCGCTCGACCGTCCCGGCCGCGATCGCCTCGCCGCCCACCGGGTTGACGAGCTGGTACTTCAGCGACGACGAGCCCGAGTTGAGCACCAGCACCGAGCCGTGCGCCCCGTACGCGCTGTACGGGTTCGCCCGTTCGGACTCCGGGACGATGCTCATGCGCTGGCCTCCTGCGACTTCGACTCGGTCCGCGACGCCGGCGGCGCGGGGGCCGGCCCCTGCGCCTGGATCGCGGTGATGGTGACGGTGCTGACGATGTCGGCCACGAGCGCGCCGCGGGACAGGTCGTTCACCGGCTTGTTCAGGCCCTGCAGCACGGGCCCGACGGCGACCGCCCCCGCCGAGCGCTGCACGGCCTTGTACGTGTTGTTGCCCGTGTTGAGGTCGGGGAAGACGAAGACGGTGGCGCGCCCGGCCACCGACGACTCGGGCAGCTTGGACGCCGCGACCGACGCGTCCACGGCGGCGTCGTACTGGATCGGGCCCTCCACGGACAGGTCCGGCCGGCGCTCGCGGACCAGCTCGGTCGCGGAGCGCACCTTGTCGACGTCGGCGCCCGTGCCCGACGTCCCGGTCGAGTACGAGAGCATCGCGACCCGCGGGTCCACGCCGAACTGCGCCGCCGTGGCCGACGACGAGATCGCGATGTCGGCGAGCTGCTCCGCGGTCGGGTCGGGGATGACGGCGCAGTCGCCGTACACGAGCACCCGGTCCGGCAGGCACATGAGGAAGACGGACGACACCACGGACGTGCCCGGGGCCGTCTTGACGATCTCGAACGACGGCCGGATCGTGTGCGCCGTCGTGTGCGCCGCGCCGGAGACCATGCCGTCCGCCAGGCCGAGGTGCACCATCATCGTGCCGAAGTACGACACGTCGGTGACGATCTCCCGCGCCCGCTCCGCCGTCATGCCCTTGTGCGCGCGCAGCCGGGCGTACTCCGCGGCGAAGCGTTCCACGTGCTCGGGGTCGGTGGGGGAGAGCACCTCCGCCGCGGAGATGTCGAGGCCGAGCTCGGCCGCCCGCGCGCGGATCTCCGGTTCGTCGCCGAGGATCACCAGGTCCGCGATCCCGCGGGCCAGCACGGTCGAGGCCGCGCGCAGCACGCGGTCGTCGTCCCCCTCGGGCAGCACGACCCGCTTGCGGTCGGCCCGCGCCCGCTCGATCAGCCCGTACTCGAACATCAGCGGCGTCACGACCGGCGCGCGCGGCAGGTCGAGCCGGGCCAGCAGCGCGCCGCCGTCCACGTGCTGCTCGAAGAGGGCCCGCGCGACGTCGATCTTGCGGCTCGAGGTCACCGTGACGTGCCCGCGCGTCTCGGCGGCCGCCCGCGCCGACTGGTACGTCCCCATCGGCGTCGACACCACGGGCACGCGCGGCCCGAGCGCCGACAGCAGCTGCGCGATCATCCCGTGCGGCACGTAGCCGCCCGTGAGGATGATGCCGGCGAGCGACGGGAACGATGCCGCGGCGTGCGCGGACAGCAGCCCGAGCAGCACGTCGGAGCGGTCGCCGGGCGTGATGACGACGGCGCCGTCGGACAGGTGGTCCAGCACGTGCTCGAACGACATGGCGCCGACGATGAGGTCGAGCGCCTCGCGCTGCAGCAGGTCCGGGTCGCCGAGCATGAGCCGCCCGCCGACCGCCTCGGCGAGACGGCCCACCGTCGGCGCCTGCAGGAACGGCTCCTCGGGGATCGTCCAGACGGGGAGCTCGTCGTCGGCCAGCGAGCGTGCCGCCGGCGTGCCGACGACCGACGGTCCGGACCGGTTGACCACCACGCCCACCGGCTGGGCGTGGTTGGCGCGCAGCTCGGCCAGGCTCAGGCGGACCAGGGCGCGCACGTCGTCGGTCGTGCGCTCGTGCCCGGACACGACCAGCAGCACCGGCGCCGCGAGGTTGGCCGCCACGCGGGCGTTGAACGACAGCTCGGTCGCGCCCGCCACGTCCGTGTAGTCCGTGCCCACCACCACGACGGCGTCGCAGCGCTCGGCGACCGCGTGGTACCGGTCGACGATCCGGGACAGGGCGGCCTCCGGGTCGGCGTGCACCTCGTCGTACGTGACGCCCACCGCCTGCTCGTAGGTGACGTCGACGCCGTCGTGCGACAGGAGCATCTCCAGCACGTGGTCGCGCGGGGCGCCCGCGCCGGCGTCCGACGACGGAGGGTCCGGCACGCGGGACACCGCCCGGTAGACCCCGACCCGCCGGACCTGCCGGACCAGCAGGTCCAGCACGCCCAGCGCGACCGTCGACTTGCCGGTGTCCCCCTCCGGGGACGCGATGTAGATGCTCCTGGTGGTGCGTGCTGCGCTCACGGATGTCCTGTCGTCGTGCGGATGCGGCGGGCCGGTCGTCGCCCGGTGCGCCGCCTACTCGTTGTCGCCGCCGGTCGCGGCCGCCGCGTCGTACTCGGGACCGCCCTTCGCGGTCGCAGTGTCCCCGGCGTCCGGCCACACCCAGTCGCGCACCTCGGGGATGTCCTCGCCGTGCTCGCGCGTGTACTGCCGGGCGGCGAGCCGGGCGTCCACCATCCGCTGCCGCAGGCTCGCGACCTTCGACCCGAGGCCGGGCACCCGGTCGATCACGTCGATCACCAGGTGGTACCGGTCGATGTCGTTGAGCATCGCCATGTCGAACGGCGTGGTGGTGGTGCCCTCCTCCTTGTAGCCGCGCACGTGGATGTTCGCGTGGTTGCGGCGCCGGTAGGTGAGGCGGTGGATGAGCCACGGGTAGCCGTGGTAGTTGAAGATCACCGGGCGGTCGGGCGTGAACAGGCCGTCGAAGTCCTTGTCCGACAGGCCGTGCGGGTGCTCGTGCTCGTCCTGCAGCCGCATGAGGTCGACGACGTTCACGACGCGGACCTTGAGGTCGGGCAGCTCGTGGCGCAGGATGTCGGCCGCGGCCAGCACCTCGAGCGTCGGGACGTCCCCGGCGCAGCCCAGCACGACATCGGGGTCGGTGCCCGGTGTCTCCGTGCCGGCCCAGTCCCAGATGCCCAGGCCCCGCGTGCAGTGCGCGATCGCCTCGTCCATCGACAGGAACTGCGGCGACGGCTGCTTGCCCGCGACGACCACGTTGACGTACTGGCGCCCGCGCAGGCAGTGGTCGTACGTGCTGAGCAGCGTGTTCGCGTCCGGCGGCAGGTACACGCGCACGATCTCGGCCTTCTTGTTGACCACGTGGTCGATGAAGCCCGGGTCCTGGTGGCTGAAGCCGTTGTGGTCCTGCCGCCACACGTGGCTGGACAGCAGGTAGTTGAGGCTCGCGACCGGCCGCCGCCACGGGATGTGGTTGGTGACCTTCAGCCACTTCGCGTGCTGGTTGAACATCGAGTCGACGATGTGGATGAAGGCCTCGTAGCTGGTGAACAGGCCGTGCCGCCCCGTCAGCAGGTACCCCTCGAGCCAGCCCTGGCACTGGTGCTCGCTGAGCATCTCCATGACGCGCCCGGCGCGGGCGAGGTGCTCGTCGACGTCGGGACCGAAGAAGTCGGCGTTCCACTGCTTGTCGGTGACCTCGTAGACCGCCTGCAGCCGGTTGGACGCGGTCTCGTCCGGGCCGAAGATCCGGAAGTTGTCCGGGTTGAGGCGCACCACGTCGGTGAGCCAGGTGCCCAGCACGCGCGTCGCCTCGGCGACGGTCCCGCCGGGGGCGGAGACGTCCACCGCGTAGTCGCGGAAGTCCGGCAGCCGCAGGTCCTTGAGCAGCAGACCACCGTTGGCGTGCGGGTTGGCGCTCATCCGCAGCGCGCCCGCGGGGGCGAGGTCCGCGACGTCGTCGACCAGCCGGCCGCCGGCGTCGAAGAGCTCGTCGGCGCGGTAGGACTCGAGCCAGTCCTTGAGCACCTCGAGGTGCTCGGGCGTGTCCCGGGCGCTCGCGAGCGGCACCTGGTGGGCGCGCCACGAGTCCTCCGTCTTCTTGCCGTCGATGACGGGCGGGCACGTCCAGCCCTTCGGGGTGCGGAAGACGATCATCGGCCACGCGGGGCGGGCGTCGTTCCCCGCGGCGGCGTCGGCCTTGATCCGGGCGATGTGGTCGAGCACCTCGTCGAGCAGGGTCGCGAAGCGGCGGTGCACCGCCGCGTGGTCCTCGCCGTCGAACCCGCCGGTGAAGAAGTACGGGGTGTGGCCGTAGCCGATCATGAGGTCGCGCAGCTCGTCGTCGCTGATGCGCCCCAGCACCGTCGGGTTCGCGATCTTGTAGCCGTTGAGGTGCAGGATCGGCAGGACCACGCCGTCGTTGCGCGCGTTGACGAACTTGTTCGAGTGCCAGCTCGTGGCCAGCGGCCCCGTCTCCGCCTCCCCGTCGCCGACGACGGCCGCCACCAGCAGGTCCGGGTTGTCGAACGCGGCGCCGTACGCGTGGGAGAGCGCGTAGCCGAGCTCACCGCCCTCGTGGATCGACCCGGGCGTCTCCGGTGCCACGTGCGACGGGATGCCGCCCGGGAACGAGAACTGCCGGAACAGGCGCCGCAGTCCCTCGTCGTCCTGCGTGATGTCGGAGTACGTCTCGGAGTAGGTGCCCTCGAGGTAGGTGTTCGCCACGAGCCCCGGACCGCCGTGCCCGGGGCCGGCGACGTAGATCGTGGACTGCTCGCGGGCCTTGATGGCCCGGTTGAGGTGCGCGTACAGGAAGTTGAGGCCCGGCGTGGTGCCCCAGTGGCCCAGCAGGCGCGGCTTGACGTGGTCCCGGGTGAGCGGCTCGCGCAGCAGCGGGTTGTCGAGCAGGTAGATCTGCCCGATCGACAGGTAGTTGGCGGCTCGCCACCATCGGTCGATCTGCTCCACCTGCCCGTCGGACAGGTCGGCGCCCCCGGCGGCGCGCCATGAGGTGCCGGTGCTGGTCGAGACGGTCGTGGTGCTCATCACACGCTCCCTGCGGCTCGGGGTCGGGTCCTCGGGGAGCCGGCCTCGCGGCCCCCGGGGCCTGCGCCTTCATTCCACCGCACCGGACCGCCCGGTGCAGCCCGACACGGGCGGGCCGCGGGCGTGACGTCGATCTGGCGCGCCGTCAGGACGACGGTGCCGGCGCGATTCTGTCGTCGGCCCGGCGCCGTCTACGGTGGTCCCGTGCCCAGCCGCCCGCCCGCCCGCCGGTCCTTCTGGGCGGTGGCCACCCAGCCCCGCCTGATCGGCATCCTGCTGCTCTTCCTGCTCGCCGCGGGGGTGTGCGGACGCCTCGGGGTGTGGCAGCTGGACCGCGCCTACGAGCGGGCCGAGCTCGCCGCCGAGCAGGAGGCCGCGGAGGCCGCCGCCGCGGCGCCCGTGGGTCTCGGGGAGGTGCTGCCGCCGCAGACGTCGTTCCCCGGCGAGCTCGTGGGGCGCGAGGTGCAGGTCACCGGCACGTACGAGCCCGACGGCCAGCGGCTGGTGACCGGCCGCGCGCTCGACGGCCGCTCCGGCTACCTGGTGCTCACGCCGCTGCGGGTGACGGACGACGGCACGGGCGGCGCGTCCTGGTCGGAGCTGTCCGGGCCGCCGGTCGTGCCGGTCGTGCGGGGCTGGGTGGGCTCCCCGGACCCGGGCGAGCCGGCGCTCGGCGTCCCGGCCGGCGAGGTGCAGGTCACCGGCTGGCTCCAGGCCTCCGAGGCGACGCAGGACGGTGCGCCGACCCCTCCCGAGAACCCGGGCGGGCCGCCGCTGGTCGACTCCGTCTCCACCGCCGCGCTCGTCAACGACTGGGGCGGTCCGATCTACTCGGGCTACGTGGTCCTCACCGCGTCCGACCCGGCGCAGACCGCGGAGGCCGACGGCGGGCCGGCCGCGCTGCCCCGTCCGGTCATCGAGGGCGGCACCGGCGTCAACCTGCAGAACTTCTTCTACGCGCTGCAGTGGTGGGTCTTCGGGCTCTTCGCGGTCGCGCTGTGGCTGCGCCTGGTGCGCGACGAGATGGCCGGCGGGCGCCGGGAGCGGTCGCACCGTGGCACCCGCGGCGACGGCAAGGGCGGCGCCGGGACCGACGACCCCGTGGGCACGGGTATCGCGGGCCTGCCCGGCTGAGCCACGTCGCGGAACCTCGACAACGAGCGTGCTGACTTGATCCCCACAGCGCCGGTTTGAGGATCGTGTCAGCACGCTCGTCCTGCGTCTGTCCGTGTCGGTGTCGGTGTCGGCTGCCAGGGTGCCGGGATGGCGACCATCGACCTCAAGCGTGAGCAACGGCTCCACTACCGCGCGACGCAGACGCCTGCGCTCGTGTCCGTCCCGCCCCGGCCGTACCTGCTGGTGGACGGACAGGGCGACCCCAACACAGCGCCCGTCTACCGCGAGTGCGTCGAGAGCCTCTACCCGCTCGCGTACGCGCTGCGGGCGGCGATCAAGGACGCGACCGGTGACGCGTACACGGTGATGCCGCTCGAGGGGCTGTGGTGGGCCGACGACATGAGCCGGTTCAGCGTGGACGCGAAGGACGAGTGGCGCTGGACCCTGATGATCAGCCTGCCGGACGCCGTCGCGCAGGTGGACGCCGCGGCCGTCCTGGCTCGGACGAGCAGCGAGAAGGGCCTGCCCGCGGGCGACCGCGTGCGGCTCGAGCAGTTCGGCGACGGCGACGCGGCGCAGGTGCTGCACGTCGGGCCCATGACGACGGAACCCGCCACCATCGCCGGCCTGCACGACTTCGTCGAGGAGCAGGGGCTCGCCCTGGCCGGCCGCCACCACGAGATCTACCTGTCGGACATGCGCAAGGGTGACCCGGAGCGCTGGCGCACGATCATCCGCCAGCCCGTCGCCCCCAGGTAGCCCTGCCCCTCTGCTTCCAGAACGTGCGTGCTGACTTGATCCTCAAAGCAGCGGTTTGAGGATCAAGTCAGCACGCACGTTGCTGAGACTGTGGATGAACATCCGATGGGGCCGTACGGGTCTGGTCTGCTGGCGCGGTGCCTCGAGCCGCAGACCCCGTGCCGCCGGAACTCCTGGAGATCGCCCGGGTCCAAGCCGGTCTGGTCGCCCTCCGGCAGTGCCTGGCCGTGGGGATGACGCGCGGGCAGGTAGCGCGTCGCGTGGATCGCAAGGACTGGCACCGGGTCGCGCGCGGAGTCCTCGACACCGGAACGGTTCAGGCAGCGACGCTCTCGGAGTCGTACGACCTGCGCCGTCGGCGCACGTCGTTGCTCGGGCCGTTGGCGCACCCGGGAGGTGTCGCCGTCGGTGTCTGCGCCCTGGTGCTGCACGGCGTCCAGGGTGCGCCGATCGACGTCGCCGCGGAGGTCGCGCTCCCCAAGGCCCGACCACGGCCCGGCGACGGGCCGGTCCGGGTCCGCAGGATCCTCGTCCCCGCACCGGTGACCGTGGACGGGATCTCTTGTGCACCGGTGGGGGAGTCCCTGGCGCTCGCGGTACCGGCGTCGGGCCGGCTCGACGCCGTCGCGATGATCGACTCGGCGTGGCATCTCGGGCTGATCGACCAGCCCGGGCTCGTGGTGGCACGAGGGATGACGACCGGGCGTCGAGGCACACGCGCGAGCTGGCCATGGTGGGAGGACTCCGACCCTCGATCGGAGTCGCCGGCCGAGACGTGGGCCCGGATCACGTGCCTGGACCACGGGTGTGCGCCCGACGCCGTCCAGCTGTGGGTCGTGGGGCCGGGCTGGCGCGCCCGGGTCGATCTCGCGTGGTTGCTTCCGGGCGGGCGTCTGCTGGTCGTCGAGGTCGACGGGGCAGACGTGCACTCGCGGCCGGACGCGCTGTTCGAGGACCGGCGGCGGCAGAACCGCATCGCGACCCGGCACACCGTCGTGCGGCGGTACAGCGGCGGCGACGCGCGGAGCGGGCGACTGGCGTCCGAGGTCCGGGCGCTCCTGACGGCGGCGGGCTGGCGACCCCGTCCGATCCCGGAGGGAGCCGTCTACGACATCGAGCGTGCTGGCTTGATCCCCATTCCGTGGGTTTGAGGATCAAGTCAGCACGCACGTTGCCGAGCCGGGGCTCGATGCCGGGCCGGGGCTACTCGTGCTGCCAGCTGTGCCAGAGCCGCGCGTAGTCGCCGCCGGCGGCGACGAGCTCCTCGTGCGGGCCGATCTCGGTGATGCGCCCGCCGTCGACGACGGCCACCCGGTCGGCGTCGTGCGCCGTGTGCAGGCGGTGCGCGATGGCGACGACGGTGCGCCCGGTCAGCACCGCGTTGAGCGAGCGCTCCAGGTGCCGGGCCGCGCGCGGGTCGAGCAGCGACGTCGCCTCGTCGAGCACCAGCGTGTGCGGGTCGAGCAGCACCAGCCGGGCGAGCGCGACCTGCTGCGCCTGCGCCGGGCTGAGCGTGTGCCCGCCCGAGCCGACCTCGGTCGTGAGACCGTCCGGCAGCGCCGCGGCCCAGCCGCCGGCGTCGACGGCGCCGAGCGCCTCCCACAGCGCGTCGTCGCTCGCCGTGGTGTCCGCGAGCCGCAGGTTCTCGGCCAACGACCCGACGAAGACGTGGTGCTCCTGGGTGACCAGCGCGACGTGCTGGCGCAGGTCCTCCAGCGGCAGCTCGACGAGCGGCACGTCGCCCACGGTCACCGTGCCGCCCGTGGGCGGGTGGATGCCGGCGAGCATGCGCCCGAGCGTCGACTTGCCGGCGCCGGACGGCCCGACGACGGCGAGCCGCTCGCCCGGCGCGAGGTCCAGGTCGATGCCGTGCAGCACGTCGTGGCCCTCGCGGTAGGCGTAGCGCACGGCGTGCGCGCGCACCTCCTCCGACGTCGGCACGGCCGTGCCCGCCTCGCGGTCCGGGCCGACGAGCCCGACGCCGACCACGCGCGCGAGCGCGACGGCCGCCACCTGCAGCTCGTCGAGCCAGAACACCAGGTCGAAGACGGGGCCGCCCATCTGGTGGCCGTACATGGCGATCGTCGCCACTGTCCCGACGGACACCAGGTCCTGCGAGACGAGCCAGCCGCCCCACAGGACGACGACGATCGGCGCGATCGCGACGGCCGCGTCGAGGGACGGGATGAGCCGCAGCCGCAGCCCGAGGGTGTACGACTCGGCGTCGAACGCCTCCCGGATGTCGCGGTCGATCCGGCGCCGGATCCGCTCGCCCAGGTGCAGGGCGTCGGTGGTGCGCGCGCCCTCGACGGACTCGGTGATGGAGCCGTTGATCGTCGCGTACGCGGCCGACTCGCGCAGGTAGCCCGGCGTGGCCCGCTTGAGGTACCAGCGGGTCGCGACGGCGATGAGCGGCACTCCCGTCAGCAGTCCGAGGGCGACGAGCGGGGAGGTGAGGAACGACGCGACCAGCGTGAGCACGATCGTCACGACGCACACCAGCACGCGGGGCACGCCGAACCGCACCGCGTGCTGCAGCTTGTTGACGTCGTTCGTGGTGCGGGCCACGAGGTCGCCGGTGCCGGCCTTCTCCACCGTGGACAGCGGCAGGCGGGTGACGGCGTCCATGAACTCCTCGCGGAGGTCGGCGAAGACCTCCTCGCCGAAGATCATCGACAGCCGCTGCGCGTACCGGGTGATGACGGCCTGCGCCACCACGGCCCCCAGCAGGACGAGGGCGAGCTGGTCGACGGCGCCGATCGTCGTGCCGCCGGCGACCTCGTCGATGATGCGGCCCAGCAGGAACGGGCCGACGAGGCCGGCGAGCGCGGCGAGCGTGTGCAGCACCGCCACGCCGCTCAGCTGGCCGCGGTGGCGGCGGAAGAGCCGGCCCACGGTCCGGTTGACCTCGGCGCGGTCGGCGATGGGCAGCTGGTTCGGGTTCATCGTCGTGCCGCTCCTTCCATGCTGCTCCGGTCGGGCTGTCCGTCGGTCTGCTCGTCGTGCCGGTCGCCCTCCTCCGGCCGCTCGTCCTGCTCGTCGGGGCCCGGGTCGGCCATGCTGCGCCCGACGACAGCGCGGTAGGCGGCGCCGTCGGGGTCCGGCCGGCGCAGCAGCTCGTCGTGCGTCCCGCTCGCGGTCACGCGGCCGTCGTCGTCGAGCAGCAGGACCTCGTCCAGGCGGTCGAGGACCAGCGGGCTCGCCGTGACCACCAGCGTGGTGCGGCCGCGCCGCACCTGCGCGACCCGCTCGGCGATCCGCGCCTCGGTGTGGGCGTCCACGGCGCTGGTCGGCTCGACCAGCACGAGGATCTCCGGGTCGGTGAGCAGCGCCCGCGCCAGGGCCACGCGCTGACGCTGGCCGCCCGAGAGGGACCGTCCCTTCTCGGGCAGCTCGCCCGCGAGGCCGCCCGGCACGCTGTCGAGCACGTCGTGGGCGTCGGCCGTGAACATCGCCGCGAGCAGGTCGGCCTCCGTCGCGCGCCCGCGGGCGTCGAGCTCGGTGCCGAGCACGCCCGAGAAGAGGTGCGGGGTGGCCTCCGAGACGACGACGCGCCGGCGCAGCGCCTCCTTGTCGAGGTCGGCGAGGAGCACGCCGCCGAGCCGGACCGGGGTGGCGGCCTCGGCCTCGTCGTCGAACCGGCCCAGGCGGGTCGCCACGGCGGCCGAGGCGTCCGGGTCGGCGCCGACCAGACCGACCACGCGGCCGGGGCGCAGCCGCAGCCCGCTCGTCTCGTCGACGAGCTCGGCCCCGGCGGACGGCGCCTCGGCCGGGTCGGTCGCGACCGGCGTGGCCTCCGTGACCCGCAGCACGTCGAGGATCTTGCGCGACGAGATCACGGCCCGGATGACCATCTGCAGCATCTGGGTCGCCATCTGCACGGGCCACGCGAGGAACGCCGCGTACCCGTAGAACGTGACGAGCTGGCCGCCGGTGATCTCGCCGCGCACGGCGGCACGGGCACCCAGCCACAGCACGGCGACGGCGAGGAGACCCGGCAGCAGCACCTGCAGCCCGTCGAGCACCGACTGCAGCACGGCCACCCGCACGCCCTGGCGGCGCACCTCCTGCGACTGGCGGGCGTAGCGCCCGGCGAAGACGTCCTCGCCGCCGATGCCGCGCAGGATGCGCAGCCCGGAGACGGTGTCCGAACCCAGCGACGTGAGGCGGCCCGTGGCCTCGCGCTGCGTCGTCTGGCGGGACTGCAGGGGCTTGACCAGCAGGCCGAGCACCGCGGCGACGACGGGGACGCCCAGCGCGAGCACGAGACCGAGCTGCAGGTGCGCCGAGAGCATGATCGCCACGACGACCGCGTACGCCATGGCCCCGCCGGCGAACCTGCCGACCATCGAGTACATGTCGCCGACGCGCAGGGCGTCGTTGGCGACGGCGGCCACGACCTCGCCGGTGGGCAGCTTGCGCGTGATCGCGTGCCCGCTGCGCGAGGCCTTGTAGCCGACGAGCTGGGAGAACGACAGCGACGCGCGCACCCAGTTCTCGACGTCCCAGATGTGGTTGTAGATGCCGGCGACGACGATCACGCCGGCGGCGAGCAGCATCGCGCCGCACCAGGCGAACAGCGGGCCGGAGAACCCCTGGCTCAGGCCCTCGTCGATCGCGCGCCCGATGAGCAGCGGCGCCGCCGCCGACGCCAGCATCGCGACGACCCCGGCGACCAGCGACTTCGCGAGCACGTCGCGCTGGCGCCAGCCCTGCCAGGCCAGGAGCCGGGCGGGGGACGCCAGGGGAGGGGTGCCCACGTCGGGCTGGGGGAGGGGTCGCACGATCGTCCAGCCTACGGAGGGCCCCCGACACCGGGCCACGGATTAACCGGCGGTCCTGGCGGGCCCGCGCCGACGCCTACGATGCTGGGGTGAGCACGCCGCAGCAGACCCCCGGACCCGACGATCCCGCGGTGGGGCAGGCCACCCACGAGCAGGCCACGACCGCCATCCGCAAGGCGCGGGGCGCCCTGTCGCGCTACCGGTTCATGGCGATCCTCACCGGCGTGATGCTGCTGGTGCTGTGCGTGGAGATGTTCTTCAAGTACGTGGTCCCGGTCGAGGTCGTCGTGGACTACATGGGCTGGGTGCCGTTCGCCCACGGCTGGATCTACGTCGTCTACCTCGTCACCGTCCTCGACCTGTGGGCCAAGATGCGCTGGAGCTTCGGCCGCCTGGTGACCATGGTGCTCGCCGGCGTGGTCCCCGTGATGTCGTTCGTGCTCGAGAAGCGCGTGCACGCCGACGCCGACGCCAAGCTCGTCGCCCTCGCCGAGCGCTACGACGTCGCCGGCTGACACCCGCGGGGCCCGATGGGTATCACTCCCCATGGGCTGACCTGGCGCGACACGGTCGTCGCGTGCCACTGTGAGCGCGCTCCGACGCTTGCGAGGGGCAACCCTGACGACTCCTGGAGGACCGTGAACACGCGCGCCCTTACCACCGCCGCTGCCCGACTCGCCGCGGCGCTGACCGTGACCGTGGCGCTCGCCGCCGGATGCTCCGGAGGCGGGGACGCCGCCGGCGGGGGCGAGGCCACCCCTGAGGCTGACGGCGCGACGCCGGCCGCTGCCGGCACCGCGAACCCCGGCGACGGCGAGATGGCCACGAAGACCACCGCGACGCCGCACGGTGGCGGCGACGAGTGGGGCGGCGAGGTCACGATGACCCTGCGCACCGTCGAGGTCGCCGACGGCACCATGACGGTGCGCTGGGCGCTGCGGTGGGACGACGACGAGGCGCCCGCGGACGCCGGCGCGAGCTACTACGACATGGGGCTCGAGCCGAGCACCGCGGTCACCGACCGGGAGAACCTCAAGCTCTACCGGCCCTTCTGCACCGAGGGCTCGTGGCAGGCCGAGACCGTGTCCGCCGGCGACGCGCAGCTCGAGCAGATGAAGTGCCGGGACTCCATGCTCGTCTCGCCGCTCGAGAACATCGAGTTCAAGTTCCCGAACCACGGCACCGTCGAGTCGTGGGCGGTGCTGCCCGCGCCCGAAGGGAAGCCGGGGCAGGTCGACGTCGCGCCCGTCGAGGGCCTGCCGATGTTCACCGACGCCACCGTCACGTACGCCGACGGGGCGGCGGAGTGAGCACGGTCCGCCGCGTCGTCCCGCTCGTCACCGCCGTCGCGCTCGTGGTGACCGGCGCCCCGGCCACCGTCGCCACGGCGTCGACCCAGGACCCGACCGCCACGTCGTCGGCTGGCGCCGGCGAGCCCGACCCGGAGCTGGTGGAGGAGGCGGACGCCGCCGTCGTGGAGGACGGCGAGCGCATCGGTGCCGCGACGACGACCCCAGAGATGGTCGCCGACGCGACGTTCGACCTGCGGGCCGACGACTCGACGTTCGCCCTGCGCCCCGAGGACTCGACCACGAGCCTGCGGCGCGAGCGCGAGGAGGCCGACGCGAAGGTCGTCACGCTCACCTCGGACCTGCTGTTCGACTTCGGCGAGGCGAAGCTCTCCGCGCAGGCGGAGGCCGCCGTCGCGGACCTGACGGGCGAGATCCCCGACGGCGCGACCGTCCACGTCGACGGGTACACCGACTCCGTGGGCGAGGACGCGTTCAACCAGAAGCTCTCGACGAAGCGGGCGGACGCGGTCGCGGACGTCCTCGGCGCCGAGCGACCGGACCTCGAGGTCGACGTCGCCGGGCACGGCGAGGACGACCCCGTCGCCGAGAACGAGGTCGACGGCGAGGACAACCCGGCCGGCCGGGCGCTCAACCGCCGGGTCGAGGTGACGTACCCCGCGTCGTGACCTGCCCGGTCACCCGGCCGTGCTGCCCGGATGTGCTGCCCGGATGTGCTGCCCCGTCAGCGGGACCCGCCGCCGGCGGGGCGGCGCATCGACCAGGTGCGCGGTCCGCCGTCGGGCAGGTCGTACTCGGCCACGGTGACGAAGCCGAGCCGCTCGTAGAGCCGGACGTTGCGCTCGAGGGACGTCTCGAGGAACGCGGGCACGCCCTCGGCGTCGGCGGCGCGCAGGCCCTCGGCCACGACCGCGCCGCCGAGCCCGCGGCCCTGCGAGCCGGGGTGCACGCCCACCGTGCCGAGGAACCAGGCGGGCTCCTGCGGGCGGTGCACGCCCATGGCCTCCTCGGCCGATGCCTGCGCCGCCGCCCGGTCGCCCGCGAGCTCGGTGAGCCGCGGGCCGAGGGCGGCGAGCACCGCGAGGTCCGTGCGCGGCGTGGTCCACACGGCCACGGCGTCCACGTCGTCCGACACGTGCACCACGCCGTGCGGCAGGCCCACCTCGGCGACGAAGATCCGCTGGAAGGCGCGCAGGCGGTCGGCGTGGTGGTCCGCCGACACCGTGTGGCGGGTGAAGGGGTAGTCGGCGAAGGCGGCGGCGAGCGTGTCGCTCGCCCGGTCCACGTCGGCAGGGGTGGCAGGTCGCACGGTTCATCGTCTCTCGCTCGAAGGGAGGGGGCGCACGTCACCCTAGGCGAGGGCGGTGCCCGCGCGGGTGACGACTATCCTGGTCCGGTGACGTCTCCCGCCGCCGCCCCCGACAGCCCCGCCAGCCCGCCGACGACGCCCCGCCCCGTCCTCGTCGTGGACTTCGGCGCCCAGTACGCCCAGCTCATCGCGCGCCGCGTGCGCGAGGCGAAGGTCTACTCGGAGATCGTGCCGCACACGTTCACCACCGAGCAGATGCTCGCGAAGGACCCGGCGGCGATCATCCTGTCGGGCGGCCCCTCGTCGGTGTACGCCACGGGCGCGCCGTTCGTGGACCCGAAGCTGTTCGAGGCGGGCGTGCCGGTGCTCGGCATCTGCTACGGCTTCCAGGCGATGGCGCAGGCCCTCGGCGGCACGGTCGCCCAGACCGGGGCGCGCGAGTACGGCGGCACCGAGGTCGAGGTGTGCGAGGCGGGCGTGCTGCTCGCGGGCACGCCCGACCACCAGACCACCTGGATGAGCCACGGCGACTCCGTGCACGCGGCCCCCGAGGGCTTCGAGGTGCTGGCCACGTCGTCCGGGTCGCCCGTCGCGGCGTTCGAGGACACCGGCCGCCGCCTGTACGGCGTGCAGTGGCACCCCGAGGTCAAGCACTCCGCGCACGGCCAGGCCGTGCTGGAGAAGTTCCTGTACTCCGGTGCGGGCCTGACGCCCGACTGGACGCCCGGCAACGTCGTCGCCGACCAGGTCGCGGCGATCCGGGCGCAGATCGGCGACGCGCGCGTCATCTGCGCGCTGTCCGGGGGCGTGGACTCCGCGGTCGCCGCCGCGCTGGTGCAGGAGGCCGTGGGCGACCAGCTCACCTGCGTGCACGTGGACCACGGCCTGATGCGGGCGGGCGAGGTCGAGCAGATCGAGCGGGACTTCGTCGCGGCCACCGGCGTCAACCTCGTCATCCGCGACGAGCGGGAGCGCTTCCTGGCCGCCCTCGACGGCGTGCGCGACCCGGAGACCAAGCGCAAGATCATCGGCCGCGAGTTCATCCGCGTCTTCGAGGACGCGCAGCGGGACATCGTCGCCGCGGCGGGCGAGCACGGCGCCGAGGTCAAGTTCCTCGTGCAGGGGACGCTGTACCCCGACGTCGTCGAGTCGGGCGGCGGCGAGGGCGCGGCCAACATCAAGAGCCACCACAACGTGGGCGGCCTGCCCGACGACCTGCAGTTCGAGCTGGTCGAGCCGCTGCGCACCCTGTTCAAGGACGAGGTCCGCGCCGTGGGTCGCGAGCTCGGCGTGCCGGAGGAGATCGTCTCCCGTCAGCCGTTCCCGGGCCCGGGGCTCGGCATCCGCATCGTCGGCGAGGTGACGGCCGAGCGCCTGGAGACGCTGCGCAAGGCGGACGCCATCGCCCGCGAGGAGCTCACCAGGGCGGGCCTCGACGGCGAGATCTGGCAGTGCCCGGTCGTGCTGCTCGCCGACGTGCGCTCCGTGGGGGTGCAGGGCGACGGACGCACCTACGGGCACCCGATCGTGCTGCGGCCCGTGTCGTCCGAGGACGCCATGACGGCCGACTGGACGCGCCTGCCCTACGACGTGCTGTCCGTCATCTCCACCCGCATCACCAACGAGGTGAGCGAGGTCAACCGCGTGGTCCTCGACGTGACGAGCAAGCCGCCGGGCACCATCGAGTGGGAGTGAGCGGCGCGACGCCGTGACACGAAGGGACCTGCCTCCGCCGCTGCGGAAGCAGGTCCCTTCGTCGGTCCGGACCGTCGGTCCGGTTCGCGGGTCGGGTCAGGAGATGCGGAACGAGTTGGCCCGGTCGTTGAACGCGAGCAGGTTGTCGCGGTGGATGAAGCCGGACGTGGCGCCGGTCTTGTTGTTGCCGTTGTAGAGCTTCACGTCGCAGCTGTTGTACGTCTTGACCGAGCTGACGCGGTTGGAGAGGGCCGAGCCCAGGTTGGCCCCGCCCTCGTTGTCGCCGGTGCCCCCGGAGCAGCCGACGCGGTACGCCGGGTTGAAGACGACGACCTGGAACCCGCCGAAGTCCTTGTGCTGGTACAGCCGGGCCACGACGAGCCCGGTGCCCGGCTTGGCGTTCTTGCAGCCGAACGTGCCGTCCCGGACGGCGCAGTAGTAGGTGCTCCGCGCGGCCGCGGCGGAGATCTTGAGGTCCTCGACCATGACCGGCTTCTCGCTGGTCACGGCCTCGACCTGGACGGGCGTGCCGTCGCCGTCCGGTGCGGCCGCGGCCGAGGTGCCGCCCAGCCCGAGCGAGACCAGCCCGACGAGGCTGACGACGGCCCCGGCGACGGACGTCCGGATCGTGCGGTGACGTGTGGTGGTGCGCATACCGTTCTCCTCACCTCTGCCGACGACCCCCGTCGCCGGTCACATGGTGTGATGAGGCACACGTCCGGCGGCCTGATACGTCGGCGCCCCCACGAGGGGGCCCGGGCGGGCCCAGCGCGACGGTGGGGACGGAGGGACGGCTCAGGCGACCAGGGCCGCCGCGCGGGCGTACGCGTCCTCGACGTCGGCCAGCACGCGGGGCCAGGACGTCGCGAGCTCGGCGGTGCGGTTGTGCGCGATGATCGCGTCCAGCAGCGCCGGCTCGCGCACGAGGCGCACCAGCGCGCCGGCCATCGCCTCGTCGTCGTCCACGAGCAGCGCGTCCCGACCGTCCACGAGGCGCTCCGCGACCCCGGACTGCGACCGGCTGACGACCGCGAGGCCGGCGGCCTGCGCCTCGAGCGCGGCGATGCCGAAGGCGTCCTGCACCGCGGGGGCGACGAAGACGTCGGCGCGCACGTACAGCCGCTTGAGCTCGGTCGGGCTGAGCCGCCCGACGAGCCGGACCACGTCGGACAGGCCGCGCTCCCGCACCCAGCGCCGGGCCTCGGCGAGCTGGGGGCCGTCGCCGCCGACGGTGGCGACGAGCCCGCCCGGCACCTGACCCGCGGCGGCTGCGACCGCCTCCAGCATCGGCAGCACGCGCTTGCGCGGGGCGAACCGCGTGGCCGACACCACGTGCACCTCCGAGCCCTCGGCACGCTCGCCGCGCTCGGTGCGCGGCAGCCGCCAGCTCTCGACGTCGATGCCGTTGCCGAGCACGCAGACGCGGTCGGCCGCGGCCTCCGGGCCGAGGCGGCGCCCGACGACGCGGCGCAGGGGGTCGGCGGTCAGCTCGCTCACCGCCGACCACTGCACCGGCCACGCGGACCAGCGGGTCACCGCGTCGAGGGCGGCGAACGCGCGCTCCCAGCCGCCCCAGACGGAGTGCACGGTCGCGACGGCGGGCAGGCCCCGGCGGGTCACGGCGCGCAGGGCCAGCTCGACCGTGGGTGCGAGCACCCCCAGGTGCAGGTGCACGACGTCGGGACGCCGACCGGCCGCCTCGAGGTCGCGCAGCCGGTCGAGCACGTGCCGGGTCGAGCGCGGGTGCACGGGGTACCCGCCCGGCACGCGCGCGGCCACCCGGTGGACGGTCACCCCGTCCGTGCCCCGCTCGGTGCCGACGCCGTGCGCGCCGCGGGCCGCCGGGGTCGTCGTGATCACCTCCACGTCGTGACCGGCCTCCGCCTGCCGGCGGGCGAGCCGGGCGACCTGGGTCTCGATGCCCCCGAGCAGGGGGAGGTAGGAGTCCGACACGTGGGTGATGCGCACCCGGTCATCCTTCCATCAGGGGCCGGTTCCCTCGGCCGACCTGCACCGTCGCCGTGTCGCCGCCGCGCCGGGGCCCGCGGCCCGGGCTAGCGTGGGCGACGAAGCGAGTGCCGCGAGCCGCAGCGTGAACCCGAAGGAGGGCCATCATGTCGAGCACGGTCACCATCCGACCCACCAGGGGCGTCCGGGGGGTCGGGATGATCTCGATCATCGCGGGCATCCTCCTGATCGTGGCCGGCGCCGCCGTCTGGATCGTCGTCTCCCAGACGCTCGCCGACGAGCAGATCACCGTGTCGGACGACTCGACGTTCCTGGGCGGGGCGTTCGCGGGCGACCGCGTCGCGGGCCCGCTCTCCGCCTATGCGCAGGCCGACGTCATCGCCATGCACGCCACCGGGATGGCGGACGGCCAGACGTACGCCCAGCTGCCGCAGGACGACCCGGTGCGCGAGGACGTGATGAACGCGTCGTTCCTCCGCGCGTCCCTGTTCACGTCGGTCGTCGCGTTCGGCGTGTGCGCCCTGGTCATCGGCCTGGGGATCCTGTTCGTCCTCGTCGGCGGTGCGCTACGGGGCCTCGCCGGCGGACCGCAGGTGGCGGTGGAGACCCCCGGCCTCTCGTCGCGGGGCGACCTCTCGGCCGGGCCCCGGCACGCCGACGCTCCGCCGCAGCCCGCGCCTCAGCCGGCGCCGCATCCCGGGCCCCCGCCGTCCCGGCCGACCACGCGGGCGACGCCGCAGGCCCCGCCCGCCACGGCCGGGAAGACGGCGGACGGGACGTCCGTCATGCCGCCGGCCCCGCCCGCGCCGCCCGCCGGCCCCGGCTCCGACGCCCCGCCGCCCGCCGCGCCGGGCCCGAGAGCCTGACGACCCGCCGCGCGGGCGGCGGGTCGTCGTCGGTGGTCGGGTGTCGCAGGCCGGCGGTCGTCGGCCGTGCGTCGTCAGCCGGTGGTCGTCCGGCGGCGTCGGCGCAGGGCGCTGACCACGGAGCCGAGGAGGAGCAGGGCGCCGGCCGCAGCCAGCAGGACGATCGCCGCCAGCTCGACGTCGATCTGCGCTCCCGCGCCGTTGGCCACCAGCCCGACGCCGAACGCGACCACCAGGAAGCCCCACACGACCGTGCTGGTCCGGGGCCCGGTGCTGGCAGGCGCGACAGGCGCGACAGACGCGGCCGGTGCGGCCGCCAGATCGGGCGTGGTGTCGGGCGGCATGTCGGCCGCCGTGCTGACGGCGGGCGGCGCGGGGACGGGCTCGGGTGCTGCCGGTGCGGGGCGGTCCGGCGCCGGCTCCGGCTGGTCGAACACCGACAGCGGGTCGTCGGGCCCGACGGTGGGCAGCGCGCGCGTCGTCTCCGGCGCCGGCAGAGCCTGGGTCTGGTCCGCCGCGGGCAGGGCCTGGGTCTCGTCCGGCTCCGTCGGGTCGGGCCGCCGGTCCTCGGGCGTCGTGGGCGTGTCGTCGGTCATCGGGACTCCTCGATGTTCAGGTCGCCCGCGCGGACGTCCACGGCGAGCAGGAGGCGGGCTCCGTCGTGCTCGTCCACCTCGTCGGTGGCGAACCGCACCGGGCCGTCGGTGTAGGTGTTGATCGCCCGGGTCGTGTCGTCGGCATGCCAGGTCACGTTGCCCGCGATGACGTCGACCTCGGCCTCGACGGCCTCGCCCTCGGGGATCAGGACGCGTGTCATGCCGGCCGCCATCGAGATCGGCACGACGACGGGGTCGCCAGGCGTCACCTCGGACAGGTCGAGCTCGGTGAGGTCCACCGAGGCGCTGCCGAGGCGCACGACCACGCCGTTCTCCGCCTCCTCGGTGGACGTCGGTGTGAGCGTCCCGTCGCTGATCACGGCGGCGTTCGGGGCGCCGTCTTCCTGCCACCGGTCCCAGACGTCGTCGCCGGCGAACGGCCAGGTGGCGACCCCCGCGACCAGGGCGAGGATCGCGAGGAAGGTCAGCACGCCGCCGCGGCGGCCGCGCAGGCCGGTCACGACGATCCCGAGCCCGATGATGACGATCGAGGCGCCCAGCCAGGCCGGGAGGAGGGGCATCCCGAGGTCGTCCACGCGGTCGGCGCCGACGAGGAGCGCGCCGGCCAGCAGCACCAGCCCGAACACGATGCCGACCGCTCCCGCCCCGGGCCCGCGCCGCACCGGGCGGGGCGGGACCGGGGCAGTGACGACGGGCGGTGCGGGCCGGGCGGGCGCCGTCGGCGCCGCCCCGGCGTAGGGGGCTCCTGGGGAGGGCGTCCCGGTGAAGGCAGCGCCGGTGGAGGGTGCCCCTCCGGCGGGCGGGACGGGGGACGTCGTCGCCGGGTCGGCCGGCGCGGCGGCCGACGTCGCCACGTACGGCGCCGGCGGCGCCGGGGTGAAGTGGTCCTGCGGCGTCCAGGGGGCGGGCGACGGGACCGGCCCACCGCCTTGTCCGGGCGCGCCGCCAGGGCCCGTCTGAGGACCGGCCGCGGGACCCGCCGCAGGACCGGCGGGACCGCCGGCCCTGCGGCCACGGCGGTCGCGCACCAGCTTGACGACGAGCCAGATGATCGCCACCCACACGGCGATCCAGAGCAGGCCGCCGATCCAGCTGAAGATCCCGAAGCCCCACGACCACAGGCCGTCGCCCCACGCGAAGCCGATGACCATCACCACGACCGCGCCCAGGAGCGCGACGTCGAAGTCGCCACGGATCGCCTGCTGCAGGTGGATGCGCCCGTCCCGGCGCTCCGGCAGCAGCGCCCACGCGATGGCGTAGATGACGATGCCGGCGCCCGTGAGGAAGAAGCTCAGGATCAGCAGACCGCGCACGAGCAGGGGGTCGAGCCCGAAGCGCTCGGCGATGCCGCCCGCCACGCCGCCGACCCAGCGGTCGTCGGAGCGGGCCACCCCCATGCGGCGGATGGAGTCGAAGAAGCCGTCGCCGCCGCGGCGGGGCGGGATGCCGCTGCCGGGCGCGGCGTCGCCGGCCGGCGGGGCGCCAGCGCCGGGCTGCGGCCCGGGCGGCTGGGGAAGGTCGTCGGTGCTCATGGCTCCATGCTGGCAACCCGGCGGCCCGCACGGCATCGGGTGCAGCCCTGAGGCGACCCTGAATCATGGGGGAGCACCACCCTGAAACCGCGCCGTGGGGGGTTCCGGGGGCCTCCCGACGTGCCAGGATCAGGAGGGTGACCACAGACCTGCCCGCGCGCCTCCCGCTGCGCCGGCCCCCGCAGGGCCGGATGCTCGGCGGGGTCGCCGCGGGCCTCGCCGCCCACCTGGGGATCCCCGTCCTCGTGGTCCGGGTGGCGTTCCTGCTGCTCGTGCTCGCGGGCGGTGCGGGCCTGGTGGCGTACGTCTTCTGGTGGGTGACGCTCCCGTCCGGCGACCCGCGGGCGGCGGCCGCGGCGGCGCCCAACTCGCTGCAGCGTCTCGCCCCCCGCCTGCGCCTGCAGGGGCCCGTGTCCGCGCTCCCGGTGCGGGACATCATGATCGGCGCGACGCTCATCGCGGGCGCCTTCGTGCTGGTCGCGATCCGCGCCGGCTGGGACCCCGGCGCGTCGTGGGTGCTGCCCGTGCTCGTGGCGGTCGGCGGGCTGGCCCTCGCGTGGAGCCAGCTCGACGCCGCCCAGCGGGGTCGTTGGGTGGGCCGCGCCGGGGGCGGGCGCCGTTCGACCCTCGTCCTGCGGCTCGTCGGCGGTGTCGTCCTCGTCATGGTCGGGGTGCTGATGCTCGTCGGCCAGGACGCACCGATACCGGTGCTCCTGCAGGCGGCGGCCGCGTCGCTCGCCGTCCTCGCCGGGGCCGCCCTCATGCTCGCGCCCTGGTGGCTGCGCCTGATGCGCGAGCTCGGGGACGAGCGGGCCGCCCGCGCCCGCGAGGCCGAGCGGGCCGACATCGCGGCGCACCTGCACGACTCCGTGCTGCAGACGCTCGCGCTGATCCGCTCCCGCGCCGACGACCCCGAGGCGGTCGCGCGGATGGCGCGCGCCCAGGAGCGCGAGCTGCGCGAGTGGCTGTACACGGACCGGACCGAGCCGGGCACGTCGTTGGCCGCCGAGCTGCGGGCCCTCGTCGCCGAGGTGGAGGACGGCCGCGCGGTCGAGGTCGAGGTGGTCGTCGTGGGCGACTGCGTCCCCACGGAGGCGTCGTCGGCGCTCCTGCAGGCCTCCCGCGAGGCGCTCGTCAACGCCGTCGTGCACGGCCGCCCCCCGGTGACCGTCTACCTCGAGGTGACCGACGACGCGGTCGAGATGTTCGTCCGCGACCGGGGGGACGGCTTCGACATGGACGACATCGCCACCGACCGGTTCGGGGTCCGCGAGTCCATCCTGGGCCGGACACGCCGCCGCGGCGGCACGGCGGACGTGACCAGCCGGCCCGGCTGGGGCACCGAGGTGCGGCTGCGGATCCCCCGCGACACCGAGCCCGCCGCGCCGGCCGAGCCCGTCACGACCAGCGGGGTCCCGGCCGGGACGACCACCGACATCGACGAAGGAGCTCGCCCGTGACCACGCCCGACACCCCCGACGCGACCCCGGCCGCCACCCCCGCGGCGAGCAGCCCCGGCCCGACCGGGCCGGTGCCGGTGGTCCTCGTCGACGACCACCACATGTTCCGCACCGGCGTGCGCGCGAGCCTCGACGGCCGCGTGCAGGTCGTGGGGGAGGCGGCCGACGTCGACCAGGCGGTCGCCGCGGTGCACGAGCACCGGCCGCCCGTGGTGCTGCTCGACGTGCACCTGCCCGGTGGCAACGGCGGCGGCGGCGCCGAGGTCGTGCGGCGCTGCGCGGACCTGCTCGGCGACACGCGCTTCCTCGCGCTGTCGGTGTCCGACGCCGCGGAGGACGTCGTCGCGGTCATCCGTGCGGGTGCGCGGGGCTACGTCACGAAGAACATCTCGGCGACGGACCTGTCCGGCGCGGTGGTGCGGGTCGCCGGCGGCGACGCCGTGTTCTCGCCGCGGCTGGCGGGCTTCGTGCTCGACGCGTTCGGCACGGCCGCGGGCGACGTCGCGGTCGCGGACGACGAGCTCGACCGCCTGTCCAAGCGGGAGCAGGAGGTCATGCGGCTCATCGCGCGCGGCTACTCCTACCGCGAGGTCGCGAGCGAGCTGTTCATCTCCATCAAGACGGTGGAGACCCACGTGTCGGCGGTGCTGCGCAAGCTGCAGCTGTCCAGCCGCTACGAGCTCACCCGGTGGGCGGCGGCGCGCCGCCTGCTGTGACCTCGGGCCCGCACGAGGATCGATTTCGAGGACGTCTCGCCGCCGATGTCGAGAACCCGCGGCCGGCTCCGTCCCAGGGATGAACGCGACCACCGGGGTCGCGCAGCACCGAGGAGAACCACGATGGCCAAGTACCTGCTTCTCAAGCACTACCGGGGCAACCCGGCGGCGGTCAACGACGTGCCGATGGACCAGTGGACGCCCGAGGAGGTCTCGGCCCACCTGGCGTACATGGACGACTTCGCCAAGCGGCTCGAGGGGACGGGGGAGTACGTCGACGGCCAGGCGCTCGCCCCCGAGGGCGCGTGGGTCCGGTACGACGGCGAGGGGCGCCCGCCGGTCACTGACGGGCCGTTCGCGGAGACCAAGGACCTCATCGCCGGCTGGATGGTGATCGACGTCGACAGCTACGACCGCGCGGTGGAGCTGGCCGGCGAGCTGTCGGCGGCCCCCGGGGCCGGCGGGAAGCCGATCCACGAGTGGCTCGAGGTCCGGCCGTTCCTCGCCGCCCACCCCTCGGTCACCGACTGACCCTCCGATGACCCCACGGGCGAGCGAGCCGGACGACGTCCTGCTCCGGAGACTCGTGCCCCAGGTGATCGGCGTCCTCGTCCGCCGCGGAGCCGACTTCGCGGCGGCCGAGGACGCCGTGCAGGACGCGCTCGTGGAGGCCGTCCGCACCTGGCTCCCGGGCCCGGCGGCCGACCGGCCGCAGGACCCGAAGGGCTGGCTGGTCACGGTGGCCTGGCGCCGGTTCCTCGACGCGACGCGCTCGGACGCCGCGCGCCGCCGCCGCGAGGACCACGCGGGCGAGGAGCCGGAGCCGGGGCCGGTGCCCGCCGCGGACGACACGCTGCGGCTGTACTTCCTGTGCGCCCACCCGTCGCTCACGCCGTCGTCGGCGGTCGCGCTCACGCTCCGCGCGGTCGGCGGGCTCACGACCCGCCAGATCGCGCAGGCCTACCTGGTGCCCGAGGCGACGATGGCGCAGCGCATCAGCCGCGCCAAGCGCACGGTCTCCGCCGAGGTGGCGCGCGGGGACCGGTTCGACCGGCCCGGGGACGTCGCGACCGTGCTGCGCGTCCTGTACCTGGTGTTCAACGAGGGCTACTCCGGCGACGTCGACCTCGCCGCCGAGGCGATCCGCCTCACCCGGCAGCTGGCCGCGGCGTCCGACCACCCCGAGGTGGCCGGGCTCCTGGCCCTCATGCTGCTCCACCACGCCCGGCGGGACGCCCGCACGGCGCCCGACGGCGCGCTGGTGCCGCTGGCCGAGCAGGACCGCGGCCGGTGGGACACCACGGCGATCGCCGAGGGGGTGCGGATCCTGCAGGCGGCCCTGGCGCGCGACCGGCTGGGGGAGTACCAGGCGCAGGCCGCGATCGCGGCGCTCCACGCCGACGCTCCCCGCGCCGAGGAGACCGACTGGGTGCAGGTCGTCGAGTGGTACGACGAGCTCGTACGCCTCACCGACAGCCCGGTCGTGCGGCTCAACAGGGCGGTGGCGGTGGGCGAGGCAGACGGCCCGCGCGCCGGGCTCGCGGCGCTGGCGGAGCTCGACGGCGCCCTGCCCCGCCACGACGCGGTCGCGGCGTACCTCCACGAGCGCGACGGGGACCTGGCGACGGCGGCGCGGCTCTACGCCGCGGCGGCCCGGGCGGCGTCGAACGTGGCCGAGCGCGACCACCTGACGCGCCAGGCCGCCCGGATCAACGCCGGCGTACCGGGCCGGCGCTGACGGTCCCGTGCCGAGGGCCCGCGCCGATCAGCCGCGCGGAGCGCCGGCGGCCGCCCGGAAGCGGTCCCGGACGACGTCGACCAGCTCGGCCGGGGCGTCCTGGCCGGCCACGAGGAGCGGTGCGCTCGTGACGTCGCCGCCCGCCCGTGCCGCGAGGTCGGCGAAGAAGCCGGGCGCCAGGAGGTAGCTCGCGACGACGACGCGCCCGCCCGGCCGCTCGGCGCGGGCGGCGTCGAGGGCCTCGTGCACCCGCGGGGTGGCGTTGGCGACGTACCCGACCCGCACGCGGCGGCCCAGGCGCTCGGCCAGCCGCGCCGCCGTCTCCTCGCAGTCGGCGACGGCCCGCGGGTCGCTCGAGCCGGCCGCGGCCAGGACCACGACGTCGTCGCCGGCCAGGCCCACCTCGGCGAGCCGGCGCGCGAGCAGCCCGACGAGCCGGTCGTCCGGGCCCAGGGCCCCGGCGAGCACGACGTCCTGCCCCGCGGCGGCCGCCGCGTCGACGTCCTCGCGCAGGTCGACGTGCACGTGGTACCCGGCGGACAGGAGCAGGGGCACGACCACGGTCCGGCGCGCCGCGGAGTCCCGCAGCCCGCCGAGGCAGGTCGGCACGTCCGGCTGCTGCACGTCGACGAACCCGGCGTGCACGGGCACCTGGCCGCCGGAGGGGCCGCCGGAGGGGCCGCCGGATGAGTCGCCGGAGGGGCCGCCGAGCCGGGCGGCCACGGCGTCGACCAGGGTCGCGACGGCGCCTGCACCGGCGGGCGACGACGTGCCGTGCGAGATCGCGAGCAGGGCGGGTGCGGTGGCCGGAGCGGTCATGCCGGCGAGGCTAGCCGCGTCGTCGACCGCCGCCGTTGCGGCCGCGTGAACGGTCGTCACGACACCCTCACCGCGGGCGCGGCGGGGGTGTGAGCGCCGCCCGCGGTGGTGCTCGCGGCGTCCCCGGTCCACGCCGGGCCGAGACGCACCACGTCCCCCACGACGGTCACGGCGGGCGCCCGCACGCCGACGTGCGCGGCGCGCTCGGCGATGTCCGCGAGCGTGCCGACGGTCGTGCGCTGGCGCGGCCCGAAGCCGTCCTCGACCACGGCGACGGGCGTCGTGGCCGGGCGTCCCGCCGCGACCAGGGCGCGCGCCGTGTCCGCGAGGCGCGTGACGCCCATGAGCAGGACGACGGTGTGGTCGGTGCCGCCCGGGACGTGTCCCACGTCCTCGTGGCCGGTGAGGACGCTGAAGCCGTGCGCGACGCCGCGGTGGGTGACCGGGATCCCCGCGGCGGCCGGGACGGAGACGGCGGACGTCACGCCCGGCACCACCTCCACCTCGATGCCGTGGCTGCGGCACGCCTCGAGCTCCTCGCCGCCGCGGCCGAACACGTACGGGTCGCCGCCCTTGAGGCGCACCACGTCGCGCCCGGCCAGCGCGTGCTCGACGAGCAGCTCCGAGATCCGCTCCTGCGGCACGGGGTGGTGGCCGGGCGTCTTGCCGACGTCGACCACCTCGACGTCGGCGCCGAGCCCGGCGAGGAGCGACCGCGGCGCGAGGCGGTCGACGACCACCACGTCGGCGGTCGCGAGCAGCCGCCGGCCGCGCGTCGTGACGAGGCCCGCGGCCCCGGGGCCCCCGCCGACCAGCGCGACCCGCCCGGGACGGGGTGCGCCGTCGGGGCGCACCCGGCGCAGGGGGAGGGTGCCGTCGTCGAGCCCTGCGGCCACCGCGTCCCGCACCCGCTGGGCGCGCCGCGGGTCGCGGCCGGCCGTGACCGCGACGGTGACCTCGCGGCCGGCCGGTGCGCCCGGGCCGTCGTCGACGCGGGTGCGGGCGACCGCCGGCACCCACGCCGTGCCCGCCTCGGCGTCCCCGGCGGTGACGCAGAAGGTGCGCAGCAGCTCGGCGTCCGCGGCCACGTGCGCGTCCACCACGGGGTCGCCCGTGGCGGTGTGCACCAGCCAGGCGCCGTCGAGGTCGCCGGTGAGGTAGCCGCGCGTGAGGTGCTCGACGGCGCCGCGCGCCACCAGTGCGGCGATCTCAGCCACGACGTCGGGCGCGATCACGCGCACCCGGGCGCCCGCGGCGAGCAGCCCGCCGACCCGGCGCAGGGCCACCGGCCCGCCGCCGACGACGATCACCAGCCGTCCGGCCACCCGCAGCCCCAGGGGGTAGGTCTCGTGCATCGGGGTGCTCCGTCCGCTCATCCGTGCAGGCCGCACTCGGTCTTGTCCCGCCCGGCCCAGCGCCCGGCGCGCGCGTCCTCGCCGGGCGCGACGCGCTGCGTGCAGGGCTCGCAGCCCACCGACGGGTAGCCGTCGGACAGCAGCGGGTTGACGACGACCCCGTGCCGGGCCGCGTACGCCTCGACCTCCGCGTCGGTCCAGGCCGCCAGCGGGTTGAGCTTGACGACGCCGTTGCGCTCGTCGAACGAGACGAGCGGCGCGTTCGCGCGTGCCGCCGTCTCGCCGCGGCGCACGCCCGTCGCCCAGGCCTCGTACCCCTGCAGGGCCTGCTTCATGGGCGCGACCTTCCGCATGGCGCAGCAGGCCTCGGGGTCGCGGTCGTGCAGCCGGGGCCCGTGCGCGGCGTCCTGCTCGGCCACGGTGAGCTCGGGACGCACGTCGACCACGTCGACGTCCAGCTCGATCTCGACCGCGCCGCGCGTGCCCAGCGTCTCCGCGAAGTGGTACCCGGTGTCGCCGAACAGCACGTCGACGAACGGGAGCCGCTGGGAGACGAGGTGGGCGAGCACCGTGTCCTGCATCGACGACGCGACGGCGAGCCACGGGCCGAACTCGCGCACGGCCCAGGCGATCACCTCCTCGGCGGTCGCCTCCGGCCGGTCGGCGCTCGCGTGCAGCTGGGCCTGGCCGCGCTCGACGACGTGGCGCAGCTCCTCGGTGGACCGCCGGTGGCGCGAGGCGCGGGCCGCGCGCCGCTCGGTCCGCGTGCGCTCCCGCGCCGCGGCCCGCTCGCGGACCCGGGCGAGCCGGCCGCTGCCGCCGGCCGAGACGGCGCTGGTGGCGGCGACCGGCGTCGCGGCGAGCGCGGTCATCGCAGCGCCTCCTCGTCGGCCCGGTGCGCCCACTGCGCGAACGTCTCGCCCGTGTCGCGGTCGGCGTCGTAGCGCCGCACCACCCGCTCGACGTAGTCCGCGACCTGGGTGGCGGGCACCTTGAGGCCACGCACCGTGCGCCCCAGGCCGCCGGCGTCGCGCCCCTGGCCGACGAGCCCGCCGCCGAGGTGCACCTGGAAGCCGGGCATCTGCTCGCCGTCCACGGTGATGATCTGGCCCTTGAGGCCGACGTCGGCGGTCTGGATCCGGGCGCAGGAGTTGGGGCAGCCGTTGACGTTGAGCTCGATGGGCTGCTCCAGGTGCGCCGTGACGTCCCCGAGTCGCTCCTCCAGCTCGCCGATCACCCGCGCCGCCGTGTCCTTGGTGTCGACGATCGCGAGCTTGCAGAACTCGATGCCCGTGCACGCGATGGTGGAGCGGCGGAACAGGCTCGGCCGGGCGGTCAGCCCGAGCGGCTCGAGCCCCGCGACCAGCTCGTCGACCCGGTCGGCGGGGACGCCGAGGATCACGACCTTCTGGTGCGCCGTCAGCCGCGCGCCGTCGGCGCCGACCTGCTCGACCAGGTCGCCGAGCCCGGTGAGGGTGCCGCCGCCCACCCGGCCGACGACGGGCGCGGCGCCCACGTAGAACCGCCCGTCCTTCTGCTCGTGCACGCCGACGTGGTCGCCCGGGCGGGTGGCCGGCGCGGGCGGCGGGCCGTCGGGCAGCGTGTACCCGAGGTACTCGGTCTCCAGCACCTCGCGGAACTTCTCGGTGCCCCAGTCCGCGAGCAGGAACTTCAGGCGGGCCTTGTTGCGCAGCCGCCGGTAGCCGTAGTCGCGGAAGATCCGGATGACGCCGTGCCAGACGTCGGGCGCCTGGTCGGCGGTGACGAACACGCCGAGGCGCTCGCCCAGGCGCGGCGTCGTGGACAGCGCGCCGCCCACCCACAGGTCGTAGCCGGGCCCGAGCTCCGGGTGCACGACGCCGACGAGCGAGATGTCGTTGATCTCGTGCACGACGTCGAGGCTGGGGTGGCCCGTGATCGCGGTCTTGAACTTGCGGGGCAGGTTCGCCAGCTCGGGATCGCCGATGTAGCGGCGCCTGATCTCGGCGATCACGGGCGTGGGGTCGATGATCTCGTCGGCCGCGACGCCCGCGACGGGGCTGCCGAGGAACCCGCGGGGCGAGTCGCCGCACGCGGTCGTGGTCTCCAGGCCGACGGTGTCGAGGCGGCGCCAGATCTCCGGCATGCTCTCGATCTCGATCCAGTGGTACTGGATGTTCTGCCGGTCCGTGATGTCGGCCGAGCCGCGGCCGAAGTCGGCGGAGATCCCGCCCAGCACGCGCAGCGCGGCCGGGTCCAGCAGCCGGCCGTCGGAGCGGACGCGGAGCATGAAGTAGCGGTCCTCGAGCTCGTGCGGCTCGAGCGTGGCCGTGCGGCCGCCGTCGATCCCGGGCTTGCGCTGGGTGTACAGGCCCCACCAGCGAAAGCGCCCGTGCAGGTCGTCGTCGGCGATGGAGTCGAAGCCGTCGCGGGCGTAGACCTGCTCGATGCGCTCCCGCACCCCCAGGGGCGCGGCCTCCTGCTTGAACACCTCGTTGTGGTTGAGGGGGTCGGTGCCGTCGACCTTCCACTGCCCGTTCGGCCGGGTCGCGCGCGGCGGGCGGACCGTGGGCGCGGAGGCCTGCTCGGAGGTGCGGGTGGGTGTCGTGGTCTGCGTCGTCATCGGGGGAGTTCCTCGGGTCCTCGGGGGGCGGGACGCGCGACGACGAACGACTCAGCTCCGGGGGGCCGAGGACCGACGGCGCGCGCCGGTGCTCAGGGCCGCGCGGACGCGGTGGGGGCTGAGGTAGGGCGCGATCAGCGACAGCAGCACAGACAGCTGCGCATGCTGCGGCGGGCGCACGCCGGCATCCCGTGACGGTTCGTCACGAGGAGGCGGTGCGCTGCCGTGGTCATGGCGACGAACCTAACCGGTGAGCGACCCCGGACGCGAGGCGAGGTCCACATGGTGGGACCACTATGTGGGACCGGAATGTGGGACCGGTGGGCGCGGGCGTCGTGAGCAGGGTCTCGTCCCCGAGGCCTGCGGCGGGTCATGGCCCCCAGCCCTGCGCCGATAGGCTGACGTGCATGGAGATCCTCTACAACGTCTTCGTCGCGCTGCACTTCGTCGGCTGGGCGATCGTGCTCGGCGGCTACGTCGCGTCGCTCAAGAGCCCGGGCCTGTACCGCGGGGTGTTCCACGGTGCGGCGACGGCGCTGGTCGCGGGCGTCCTCATGGTGGGCATCGCCGAGATGGGCGACGTGTGGACCGAGGCCACCGCGCCCGACATGGCCAAGATCGGCGTCAAGCTGGTCGTCGCGCTGGTCGTCGCGGTCCTCGCGTTCCTGGCCAAGCGCCAGGGCGCCAAGGGCGACAACGGCACCGGAGCCGTCGCGCCCGGGCTCAAGCACGCCATCGGCGGGCTGACGCTCGTCAACATCCTGGTCGCCGTCTTCTGGTGATCCTGGGACCCGGCCCCCGGGCCGACGGGCGCACGTCGTGAGCGTGCTGGGGGAGGTGCTGGTCGGCCTGGCGATCGCCGTCGGGCTGGTCGGCATCGTCGTGCAGGTGCTGCCCGGCAACGTGCTGGTGCTCGGCTCGGTGCTGGTGTGGGCGTGGGTCACCGGCGGCACGACGGCGTGGGTCTGCTTCGCCGTCGCCGCCGTGGTGATCGGCCTCGCCGAGCTCGGGCAGTGGCTCCTCGCGGGCAAGCACATGCGGCGCGCCGAGGTGCCCTGGTCGACCCTGGCGCTCGCCGGGGTCGCGGGCATCGTCGGGTTCTTCGTCGTGCCCGTGGTCGGGCTGTTCCTCTTCTTCGCGGGCGCGGTGTACCTCGTCGAGCTGTCGCGCCGGCGCGACGGGCGCGCGGCCTGGCGGGCGACCGTCGCCGCCCTCCAGGCGACCGCCATCACCATCGGCGTCCAGCTCGCGGGCGGCCTCGTGGCGACCCTCGTCTGGGTGGTGGGGCTCGTCCTGACGTGACGCCCGGCCGCTCCGGCGTAGGGTGTCGCGGCGGTTCGATCGACACGACGGAGGAACGATGGCGGGGCGGGACATGAGCCAGGACGCAGGGCAGGACGGAGGGCAGGACGCGCGGTGGGACGTGCGCGTCGCGACGGTCGACGAGCTCGACCCGCGGTCCGCCTACGAGGCGTGGCGGCTGCGCCAGGACGTCTTCGTCGTCGAGCAGGAGTGCGCGTACCCGGACCTCGACGGGCGCGACCTGGAGCCGGGCACGCGGCACGTCGTGCTGGCCGACTCCCACGACGGCGGGCGGGTCGTCGCGACGGCCCGGGTCCTCGACGACGGCGACGTGCAGCGCGTCGGGCGGGTGGTCTGCCACCCCGACGTGCGGGGCACCGGCGCGTCCGGGGTGCTCATGCGTGCGTCGCTCGACGCGGCGGCCTCGTCGGCGCCGGAGCAGGACGTCGTCCTCGGCGCGCAGACGCCCCTGGTCGGGTGGTACGGGTCGTTCGGCTTCGAGCCGGACGGGGCGGGGTACCTCGAGGACGGGATCCCGCACACCCCGATGCGCCTGCGTCGCTGACCGGGCGGCGCCGGCTCAGCCCCGCTCGGCGCGCAGCCGTGCGGCCAGGTCCGCCAGGGTCGGGGCGGACAGGTCGAACGCGTCGTCGGGCCGCGGCGGGTCGCCGTCCGGCCGCGGCACGTACGCGGTGCGCATCCCCGCGGCGGCCGCCGCGCGCAGGTCCCAGGCGTGCGCCGCGACCATGAACGGCGTGCCGGCACCGGCGGGCGCGCTCGACAGGGCCAGCTCGTAGATCGCCGGGGCGGGCTTGTAGGTGCCCGCGTCCTGGGCCGACAGCACCTGGTGCCACCGCAGCCCCGCCCGGCCGCCGAGGCCGGCGAGGGTGCGGCGGCTCGCGTTCGACAGCCCGACGACGGTGGCCTCGGCCGCCAGCAGGTCGAGCCCGGCGACGGCGTCGGGCCACGGCTCCAGGTGCTCCGACGCGTCCACGAGCCGGGCGGCGGCCCCGGCGGGCAGCTGCCCGTCGGCCACGAGCAGGTCCAGGGCCTCCGCGTCCAGGACGTGGCTGGGCGCGAGCTCGCGGCGCCGGGCGACGATCTCGCGCTCGGAGTCGGCGACGTGGTCCAGCCACCGGCGGACGACCTCGCGGGCACCCTGTTCGTCCCCGGTCGCCGCAGCCACGCGGCGGGTCAGGCTCCCGGCCTGGTCCACCACCGTGCCGAGGACGTCGACGACGACGACGGGCCGGCTGTCCTGCGGGAGTGGCTGCACGGGCGCCACCGTAGCCGGGTGCCGGCACGGAAAAACGCGGGACTCGCCCGGGCGGCGGACCTAGCGTCGGGGGCATGACGACCTTCCCGCGCGACGGAGCACGGCCGGGCGACGTAAGGCCGGACGACGACCCGCACGACGGCTGGTTCCCCGAGAGCGTGGCGGCCACCTACGACGAGGGCGGGCCGTCGAACGACCCGCGCGAGATCGCGCGCACCGTCGACGTGCTCGCCGACCTGGCCGCCGACGGCCCGGCGCTGGAGCTCGCCGTCGGCACCGGGCGGATCGCCGCGCCCCTGGCCGCCCGCGGCGTGCCCGTGCACGGCATCGAGCTGAGCCGGGCGATGGCCGCCCGCGTGGCCTCCAAGCCCGGCGGCGACGCCGTGCGGGTGACCGTCGGCGACATGACCACGACCCGTGTGCCGGGCGAGTTCGCGCTCGCCTACCTCGTGTTCAACACGATCAACAACCTCACCAGCCAGGACGCCCAGGTCGAGTGCTTCGTCAACGCGGCCGCGCACCTGCGCCCGGGCGGCCGGTTCGTGGTCGAGGTGGGCGTGCCGGCGCTGCGACGGCTGCCGCCCGGGCAGGACACGGTCCCGTTCGGCATCGAGACGACGGACGACGGCGGCCAGGCCGGCGGGTACGTCGGCTTCGACCGCTACGACACGGTGACGCAGCGGTTCACCTCGAACCACGTCACGGTCGCCGGCGGCGCCGGCAGGTTCCGCTCGATCCCGTTCCGGTACGTGTGGCCGGCCGAGCTGGACCTCATGGCGCGCCTCGCCGGCATGCGGCCGGAGCACCGCTGGGCGGGCTGGGACAGGTCGCCGTTCACCGCCGAGAGCACCTCGCACGTCTCGGTGTGGGTCAAGCCGGAGCGGTGACCCGCTAGAGCCGGACGGCCGCGACGATCGTGCGTGCCCGCTCGTCGGCGTCGGGCACCTCGGGCAGCCCGGCGTAGGCGGCGAGGAACGCCTCGAAGAGCGCTGCCCCGGCGAGCGCGCGGGAGGCGGCGGAGGGGTCGACGCCGTCGGAGAGCCGGCCGGCCTCGACCTCCGCCTCGAGGTACGACTGCACGTGGCGAGCCGGCCCCTCCGGGCCGGCGCCGAGCCGGCTCAGCCCGGCACGGTGCGCCGCGAGCAGCTCCGGCGCGCCGAGGATCGACGCCGCCATCGGGAACGAGCGCGCGTAGAACGCGAGGAGCTGACCGACGAGCGTCGTGACGTTCTCGACGACGGTGGCGCGCCCCACGAGGGCGGCCGGCGGGTCGAGCCGGGGCGCCCGCTCCGTCAGGACGCCGACGAAGAGCGCCTGCTTGTCGGCGAAATACTTGTACAGCAGCGCCTCCGAGCAGCCGGCGGCCCGCGCGATCTCCTTGGTCGTCGCGCGGGCGATGCCCCGCTCGCGCAGGACCGACGCGGCGGCGTCGAGGATCCGGTCGCGCGTGCCCATGCGTCCTCCTGGTCGTGCCGTGGCCGGTGGTGCGTCGTGGGTGCCGTTGACAGGGTTCGGCACCGCCTTCATCCTAGGGGTGAGTGAACACTTACTCACCATCCAGGATCCACCAGACGCAGGGAGACACAGATGAAGATCGCCGTCGTGGGAGCCACGGGCCGCACGGGCCGCCTGGTGGTGGCCGAGGCCCGCCGCCGAGGGCACCACGTGGTCGCCGTCGTGCGCGACCCGGCCAGGCTGGGCGACCTGCGGCCGGACGGCGTGGCCACGGCCGACGGTCTCGACGTCGCTGCCGTGACCGCCGCCCTGGCCGGCGTCGACGCCGTGGTCTCCACCCTCGGGCCGGTGGCCGGCAGCGCCCCGGGCGTCCAGGGCGAGCTCACCGAGGTGCTGGTGCGCGCCGCACGGGACGCGGGCGTGCGCCGTGCCGTGGTCGTGACGGCCAGCGGCTGGGTGGTCGACGGCGACGACCCTCTGAGCCGCTACCTCGCCAAGCCGATCCTGTCGCGCGTCCTGCGGGACGCGAACGCGGGCTTTGCGCGGGCCGAGCCGGCGGTGCGGGACTCGGGCCTCGACTGGACGATCGTGCGGCCGCCCATGCTGCGCGACGGCGCCGCTGCCGGCGGCTACCGCGAACGCCGCGACGGCAACGTGCGCTGGCGCTGGTCGATGCGCCGCGCCGACCTCGCCGCGGCGGTCTGCGACCTGCTGGCCGACCCGAAGGCGGTGGGCGCGACGGTGTCCGTCGCGGGCTGAACGGCTCCGGTCGGCGGGGCACGGGTTGTCGGTCGCAGAGCCTAGGCTTGGTCCACGATGACCTCCCTGTTCGACAGCCTCTCCCTGCCCGGGTTCGACCACGCCGTGAATGACGACACCGCGCGCCTGCCGTCCCTCGCCCCGCGCTGGGACGACGACGCCGCCGACCCGTCGGCGGGCGCGCCCGACTGGGTGCGCGATGCCGCGTCGACGGCGCACGAGGGGCAGGGCGCCGCGGCGCCCGCGCCGCGGGCCGGGGGCGCGTTCTCCCACCTCGACCCGGACGCGCTGCTGGACGGTCTGAACCCGCAGCAGCGGGCCGCGGTCGTGCACCACGGGTCGCCGCTGCTCATCGTGGCCGGCGCCGGGTCGGGCAAGACGCGCGTGCTGACCCACCGCATCGCGCACCTGCTGGCGACGGGGCGGGCGCGCGCGGGGGAGATCCTCGCGATCACCTTCACCAACAAGGCGGCGGCCGAGATGCGCGAGCGGGTCGTGAGCCTCGTCGGGCCGGCCGGCGGGCGGATGTGGGTCTCGACGTTCCACTCCGCGTGCGTGCGCATCCTGCGCAAGGAGCACAAGACGCTCGGGCTGCGCAGCAGCTTCTCGATCTACGACGCCGCCGACTCCCAGCGGCTCGTCTCGCTGGTGGTCCGCGAGCTGGACCTGGACCCGAAGAAGTACCCGGCCCGAGGTCTCGCGCACAAGATCAGCGACCTCAAGAACGAGCTGATCGACCCCGACACGTACGCCCAGAGCTCCGGCGCCGACGCGACCGAGGAGGGGTGGCGGGAGCGGGCGGCCCGCGCCGGGTCCGGGTCGCTGCCGACGCAGGGGCCGGCGTTCGACACGGTGCTCGCCGACGTCTACCGGCGCTACCAGGCGCGGCTGGCGCAGGCCAACGCCCTCGACTTCGACGACATCATCATGACCACGGTCAACCTGCTGCAGGCGTTCCCGAACGTCGCCGAGCACTACCGCCGCCGCTTCCGGCACATCCTCGTCGACGAGTACCAGGACACCAACCACGCGCAGTACGTGCTGGTGCGCGAGCTCGCGGGCGCCTCGACGGACGAGCCGGTCGACGACGCCGCCGGCGTGCTCGACCCCGCCGAGCTGACCGTCGTCGGCGACGCGGACCAGTCGATCTACGCCTTCCGTGGCGCCACGATCCGCAACATCGTGGAGTTCGAGGCCGACTACCCCGACGCCACGACCATCCTGCTCGAGCAGAACTACCGCTCCACGCAGACCATCCTGTCGGCGGCCAACGCCGTCATCTCCCGCAACGCCGACCGCAAGCCCAAGCGGCTGTGGACCGACGCGGGCGCGGGGGCGAAGGTCGTGGGCTACGTCGCCGACGACGAGCACGCGGAGGCGCGGTTCGTCGCCGAGGAGATCGACCGGCTCGGCGACTCGGACGGCGTGCGACCGGGCGACGTCGCGGTGTTCTACCGCACCAACGCCCAGTCGCGGGCGCTGGAGGAGGTGCTCATCCGCGTCGGGCTGCCGTACAAGGTGGTGGGCGGCACGCGCTTCTACGAGCGCCGCGAGATCAAGGACGCCGTCGCCTACCTGCGTGCGCTCGCCAACCCGGACGACGACGTCAACCTCCGCCGCGTCCTCAACGTGCCCAAGCGCGGGCTGGGCGACAAGGCGGAGTCGATGGTCGCGGGCTTCGCCGAGCGGGAGCGCATCTCGTTCGGCGGCGCGCTGGAGCGCGCCGACGAGATCCCCGGGCTCACCACCCGCACCACCAAGCCGCTGCTGGCGTACCGCGACCTGATGCGCGAGCTGCGCGCCCTGGTGGAGGCCGGCGAGACGCCCGCGACCATCCTCGGCGCCGTCCTGGACCGCACCGGATACCTGGCGGAGCTGCGCGCGTCCGACGACCCGCAGGACGCCTCCCGCGTCGAGAACCTCGCCGAGCTGCACGCCGTCGCGGCCGAGTTCACCGAGCTCGACCCGGAGGGTGACCTGGCGGACTTCCTCGAGCGGGTGTCCCTCGTGGCCGACGCCGACCAGATCCCCGACGAGGACGTGGCCGACGGGGAGGCGGAGGCGGAGCCCAAGGAGGACCAGGGCGTCGTCACGCTGATGACCCTGCACACGGCCAAGGGGCTCGAGTTCCCCGTCGTCTTCCTCACGGGCATGGAGGACGGCACGTTCCCGCACATGCGCTCGTTGCACGACGACTCGGAGCTCGCCGAGGAGCGCCGGCTCGCGTACGTGGGCATCACCCGAGCGCGCGAGCGGCTGTACATCACGCGCTCGGCCACCCGTTCGGCGTGGGGCATGGCCAACGAGTTCCCGCCCAGCCGGTTCCTCGAGGAGATCCCCGAGGAGCTGTGGGACTGGCGCCGGCGCGAGTCGTCGACGCAGGTGCTGCGCCGCGGCGGCTCCGCCTGGGGCGACCGGCGCACCTGGGGCTCGGAGCGCCGTGCGGGCCGCACCGCGGAGCGCGGGGCCGAGCGGCGCCCGCCGTCGTCCGGGGTCGGCGGCAGGATCGGGCGGCCGAAGAACGAGGCGGGCACGGGGCCGGGTGCAGGATCGGGCACCGGTGCGACGTTCGGCTCGGCCACCCCGCGCAAGGACGGGGACATCCCGTCCCTGGCCGTCGGGGACAAGGTCACCCACGACGCGTACGGGGTCGGGACCGTCACGTCGCTCGAGGGCGCCGGCACCAACGCGGTGGCGAGGATCGACTTCGGCGCCGACGGCACCAAGCGCCTGCTGCTGCGCTACTCGCCGGTCACCAAGCTCTGAGCAGGGCCCGGGCGTCGCGGAGGGCTCAGACCTCGAACCGGTAGCCCGCGCCCGGGTGGGTGATCAGGTGACGCGGGTCGCCGGGGTCGTCCTCGAGCTTGCGACGCAGCTGCGCCGTGTAGACGCGCAGGTAGTTCGTCTCGGTGTCGTAGCCCGGACCCCAGACGTCCTGCAGCAGCTGCTTGCGCCCGACCATCCGCCCGCGGTGGCGCACGAGCACCTCCAGCAGCGACCACTCGGTGGGCGTGAGCCGCACCTCCGCGCCGTCGCGCTCGACCACCCGCCGGGCCAGGTCGATCCGCAGGCGGCCGGCGGTCACCACCGGGTCGGACGTCACCTCGGCGGGCTGGGAGCGCCGGACGGCGGCCCGCAGCCGCGCCAGCAGCTCGTTCATCGCGAAGGGCTTGGTCACGTAGTCGTCGGCCCCGGCGTCGAGCGCGTCCACCTTGTCCTCGCCGAGCTGGCGCGCGGAGAGCACGACGACGGGCACCGTGCTCCAGCCGCGGATCCCGGCGAGCACGTCCAGGCCGGACACGTCGGGCAGGCCGAGGTCCAGCACGATGACGTCGGGGTGCGACGCGGCGGCCTCGTCGAGGGCCGCCGCTCCCGTGGTGGCGACGGTGACGTCCCAGTGGTGCGCGCGCAGGTTGATCGCCAGCGCCCGCGCCAGCCCGGCGTCGTCGTCGACCACGAGCACGCGGTTGCCGGGGGACCCGCCGGTCGCGGTCATCGCGGGCCGCCCGCGCGAGGCACCGTGACGACCATCGTGAGCCCACCACCGGGGGTGTCCTCGGCGACGACCGTGGCGCCGACCGCCTGCGCGAGCCCGTCGGCGACCGCGAGGCCGAGCCCGAGGCCCGTGCCGGTGTCGCCGAGGCGCTGGAACGGCTGGAACATGCTGTCCTTCCGGTCGTCGGGGACCCCCGGGCCGGTGTCGACCACCCGGATCTCGACGTCGTCGGCGCCGGCCGACGCCGCGACCCGCACCGGCACGCCCGGTGGGGAGTGTCGCACGGCGTTGGCCACCACGTTCGCCACGACCCGCTCGAGCAGCCCGCCGTCGGTGCGCACCAGCGGGACGTCCTCACCGAGGTCGAGGTCCAGGGAGCCGAGCCACGGCTCGATCGCCGGCGGGACGACCTCGTCGAGCGACGTCGCGCGCAGCACGGGCCGCACCGACCCCGTCTGCAGGCGGGAGAGGTCGAGCAGGTTGTCGATGAGCCGCTCGAGCCGCAGGGCCTGGTCCTGGATGGTGGTCGTGAGGGCGGCGGTGTCCTCGTCGTCGAGCTCGACGTCCGGCATGGCGAGCCCGTCGACGGCGGTGCGGATCGCGGTCAGCGGCGTGCGCAGGTCGTGCGACACTGCGGCGAGCAGGGCGGTGCGGGTGGCCTCGGCGTGCTCGAGGTCGCGGGCCGCGGCGGCCTGCTCCCGCAGCCGGCGGTGCTCGAGGACGATGCCGGCCTGGTTGCCGAAGGCCTCGACGGCCTGCCGGTCGCTGGCGGGCAGCACCCGGCCGGTGAGCACCAGCCGGTGCGTGTCGTCGATCAGCACCTCGGTCGTCGTGTCCTCGGGCGCGGGCGTGGCCGCGCCGGTGCCCCGGTCGGCGTGCGCGGCGGCGGACCAGGGGGACCGGGGGTCGTCGCGCTCGTCGAGCCGCACCTCGTCCAGCCCGAAGGTGAGGGCCAGGCGCTGCACGATCGCGTCGGCGGTGTCCTCGCCCCGCAGCACCGACCGGGAGAGTGCGGCGAGCGCCGAGGCCTCTGCCCGCGACCGGTACGCCTGCACGGTGCGGCGCGCCGCGAGGTCGACCACGGACGCCACCGCGGCCGCGACCAGCACGAACACGACGAGCGCCAGCAGGTTCTCCGGGTCGGCGACCGTGAGCAGCCCCGTGGGCGGCGTGAAGAACCAGTTGAGGCAGAAGAACGAGACGACCGCCGCCGCCACCGCGGGCCACAGCCCGCCGACCAGGGCGACACCGACCACGCCGGCGAGGAACATCATGAGCTCCGTCGGCAGCGAGACGGCGCCCCGGCCGAGCGCCGCGAAGACCGCCGTCCAGGCGGCGGGCACCACGACTGCCGCCACCCAGCCCGCGACGAGCCGCGTGCGGGACAGCGACGACAGCCGCGAGGGGAGGCCGGCGCCCGAGCGGGCCCGCTCGTGGGTGACCAGGTGCACGTCGATCGCTCCGGAGAGCCGGGCGATCTCGGCGCTCGACGACCCGAGCAGCGCCTGGCGCCAGCGCGAGTGCCGGGACACGCCCACGACGACCATCGTCGCGTTCACGCCGCGGGCGAAGTCGACGACCGCGGACGGCACGTCCTCGCCGACGACGGTGTGGAACGTGCCGTCGAGCGACTCGACCAGGGCACGCTGGGCGGCGATCGCCGCCGGCGGCGCGGGCGGGAGCCCGTCCGTCGTCAGCACGTGCACCGCCAGCAGCTCGGCCCCGGCGGCGCGCTGCGCGATCCGCGCCCCGCGCCGCAGCAGGGTCTCGCTCTCCTCGCCGCCGGTGACCGCCACGACGATCCGCTCCCGGGCGGGCCAGGTGCTCGCGATGTCGTTGTCGGTGCGGTACCGGGTCAGGGCGTCGTCGACCCGGTCGGCGAGCCACAGCAGCGCGAGCTCGCGCAGCGCGGTGAGGTTGCCCTCGCGGAAGAACTGCCGCAGCGACGCGTCGACCTGCTCCGGCCGGTACACGTTCCCGTGCGCGAGCCGCCGCCGCAGCTGCTGGGGCGACAGGTCGACGAGCTGGATCTGGTCCGCGTCCCGCACCACCTGGTCGGGGACGGTCTCGCGCTGCCGCACGCCCGTGATCGCCTCGACGTCGTCGGTGAGGGACACGAGGTGCTGCACGTTGACCGTCGTCACGACGTCCAGGCCGGCGTCGAGCAGGTCGCGGACGTCCTGCCAGCGCTTGGGGTGGCGCGAGCCGGGGGCGTTGGTGTGCGCCAGCTCGTCGACCAGCACCACCTGCGGGGCGCGCTCGAGGACCGCGTCGACGTCGAGCTCGGTGAGCGTGGTGCCCCCGTGCGCGACGCGGCGGCGGGGGACCACCTCCAGGTCGCCCGTCTTGGCGGCCGTCGCCGCGCGGCCGTGCGTCTCGACGAGGCCGACGACGACGTCGGTGCCGCGGGCGCGGCGCCGCTCGGCCTCGTCGAGCATGGCGAACGTCTTGCCGACGCCGGGCGCGGCGCCGAGGTAGACCGTGAGCCGGCCCCGGCGAGCGGGAGTGGTCATGCGGGCATTGTCCGTCACCTGCTCGCGGGCGCCCGGTCGAGTGCCTGGTCGGGCGCCTGGTCGAGCGCCTGGTTGAGCGCCAGCACGTCGACGCGGGGGTCGCCGAGGACCCGGAGGGTGCGCCCGTGGGTGTGGTCGGCCACCAGCGCGCGGACGTCGTCGGCCGGCAGGCCGCGCGCCGCGGCGACCCGGTCGACCTGGATCGCGGCGTACGCGGGGCTGACGTGAGGGTCGAGACCCGACCCCGACGCGGTGACGGCGTCCGGCGGGACGTCGGCGGGGTCCACGCCCTCGGTGGACGCCACCTCGGCCCTCCTCGCCTCGATCGAGGCGACCAGCTCGGGGCTCTCCGGCCCGAGGTTGGAGCCCCCGGACGCGAGCCCGTCGTAGCCGTCGCCCGCCGCCGAGGGTCGCGGGTGGAACCACTCCGGCCCGTCGAACGGCTGGCCGAGCAGCGCGGAGCCCGCCGCCTCGGCCCGGTCCCGGGTGGGTGCGCCGTCGGCCGTGACAAGCGACCCGTCGGCCCGCCAGCCGAACAGCGCCTGCCCGGCCCCGGTCACCGCCAGCGGGTACGCCAGCCCCAGGAGGATCGTGAACGCGAGCAGCATCCGCACGCCGGCGAGCGTCTGCCGGGTCAGGGAGCCTCCCGCGGCGGGGGTGCGGGGTGCGTGGTCGGGGACGGCGGGGGTGTCGATGTCGGTCATGAGGGTTCCTCCAGCGCGGGCCGGCGTCACAGGCCGGGGATCAGGGAGACGACGAGGTCGATGAGCTTGATGCCGGCGAACGGCGCGACGAGCCCGCCGACGCCGAAGACCCACAGGTTGCGGCGCAGCAGCGCGGACGCCGACGACGGCCGGTAGCGCACGCCGCGCAGCGCCAGCGGCACCAGCACGAGGATGATCAGGGCGTTGAAGATCACCGCCGAGAGGATCGCGGACCGGGGCGAGCCCAGCTGCATGACGTTCAGCACGGCGAGCTGCGGGAACAGCCCGGAGAACATCGCCGGCAGGATCGCGAAGTACTTCGCGACGTCGTTCGCCACGGAGAACGTGGTCAGCGCCCCGCGGGTGATGAGCAGCTGCTTGCCGATCTCCACGATCTCGATCAGCTTCGTCGGGTCGGAGTCGAGGTCGACCATGTTGCCGGCCTCCTTCGCGGCCGACGTGCCCGACGCCATCGCGACGCCCACGTCGGACTGTGCGAGGGCGGGAGCGTCGTTGGTGCCGTCGCCGGCCATCGCGACCAGCCGACCGCCCTCCTGCTCGCGCCGGATCAGCGCGAGCTTGTCCTCCGGCGTGGCCTCGGCGAGCACGTCGTCCACGCCCGCCTCGTCGGCGATCGCCTGCGCCGTCACGGCGTTGTCGCCCGTGACCATGACGGTGCGGATGCCCATGGCGCGCAGCTCGTCGAACCGCTCGCGCATGCCGTCCTTGACCACGTCCTTGAGGTGCACGACGCCGAGCACGCGCGCGGGCGCGTCGCCGACCTGCTCGGCGACGACCAGCGGCGTGCCACCGGCGCGCGAGACCGCGTCGACGTGCGCGGCGAGCTGCGCGGCCACGTCCTGGGGCACCCGCGCGCCGGTACTGCCCACCCAGCGCCGGACCGCGGACGCGGCGCCCTTGCGGATCCGGCGCGGGCCGGGGGCGGTGCCGTCGGGGCCCACGCGCGGGTCGACCAGCGGGTCGACGTGCGGGTGGAGCGGCAGGTCGACGCCCGACATGCGGGTCTGCGCGCTGAACGCGACGAGCTCGCTGCCCTGGGGGAGCCCGCCCCCCTCGAGGTGCCACCCGCCGTCGACCACGTCGGGCACGCCGAACCGGGCGTCCACCAGGTCCACGACGCTGCGCCCCTCGGGGGTGTCGTCGGCGAGGGACGCGAGGCGTGCCGCCGCCGCGAGCTCCGCCTCGCGGACCCGGCCGACGGGCAGCAGCGCGGACGCCCGCCGGTTGCCGTACGTGATCGTGCCGGTCTTGTCGAGCAGCAGGACGTCGACGTCGCCGGCCGCCTCGACCGCGCGCCCCGACACGGCGAGCACGTTGCGCTGCACCAGCCGGTCCATGCCCGCGATGCCGATCGCCGACAGCAGGGCCCCGATCGTCGTCGGGATGAGGCAGACCAGCAGCGCGACCAGCACCAGCACGTCCTGGCGCGACCCGCTGTAGACGGCGAAGGGCTGCAGCGTCGCGACCGCGAGGACGAAGACCGCCGTCAGCGACGTCAGCAGCAGGTTCAGCGCCACCTCGTTCGGGGTGCGGCGGCGCTCGCTGCCCTCGACGAGGGCGATCATCCGGTCCACGAAGCTCTGGCCCGGGGGTGTCGTGACCCGCACGACGATCCGGTCCGAGAGCAGCACGGTGCCGCCCGTCACCGCGCACCGGTCGCCGCCGGACTCGCGGATCACGGGCGCCGACTCGCCGGTGATGGCGGACTCGTCGACCGACGCGACCCCCTCGACGACGTCGCCGTCGCCGGGGATCGTCTCGCCGGCGACGACCACGACGACGTCCCCCACCCGCAGGCTCCCCGAGGGGACGTCGGTGGTGGGCAGGTCGCCGAGCCCGGTCGCGGCCCCGATCGTGTCCAGGGGCGCCAGCACCTTGCGCGCCGTCGTCTGCTGCTGGGTGGCGCGCAGCGAGGACGCCTGCGCGCGGCCGCGCGCCTCGGCGATCGACTCCGCGAGGGCGGCGAACAGCGCCGTCGCCCACAGCCAGAGGGTGACCGACCAGGCGAAGACGTCGGGGTCGGTGACGGCGAGGACCGTGGTCGCCGCCGCTCCGACCTCGACGACGAGCAGCACGGGGGTGCGCCACAGGGCGCGCGGGTCGAGGCCGCGCAGGGCGCCCGGCAGGGCGGAGCACACCTGTGCCCACGTGAGGGCGCGGCCGGGGCGGCGCCGCGGCGGGCGGGGGGAGCCGGCGTCGCCGGCGGGGGCCGGGGCCTGGGTGAGGGTGGTGTGGGTCATGACAGGGACTCCGCGACAGGGCCGAGGGACAGGACGGGGACGAAGGTGAGGCCGACGACGACGAGCGCGACCGTCGCGACCAGGCCCACGAAGAGCGGCTGGTGCGTCGGCAGGGTGCCGGCCGACGCCGGGACGCTGCGCTGCGACGCCAGGCGGCCGGCGAGCGCGAGGACGAGCGCGATGGGCACGAAGCGGCCCGCGAGCATCGCCAGGCCGAGCATCGTGTTGTAGAACGGCGTGCCGCTGGTGAGCCCGGCGAAGGCCGAGCCGTTGTTGTTCCCGGCCGACGCGAAGGCGTACAGCACCTCGGTCAGGCCGTGCGGCCCGGGCTCCTGGACGCCGGCCAGGCCCGGCTCCACGGACACGGCGACCGCGGTGCCGACCAGCACGATCGCCGGCGTCGTGAGCACGGAGAGGGCGACGATGGTCATCTCGCCGCGACCGATCTTCTTGCCGAGGTACTCGGGTGTGCGGCCCACCATGAGGCCCGCGACGAAGACGGCCAGGATCGCCAGGATCAGCATCCCGTAGAGCCCGGCGCCGACGCCGCCCGGGGCGACCTCGCCGAGCAGCATGTCGAACAGCACCACGCCGCCGCCGGGTGCGGTGAACGAGTCGTGCATGGCGTTGACCGCGCCGGTGGACGTCCCGGTCGTCGCGACGGCGAACAGCGCGCTCGCGGCGAGGCCGAACCGGGTCTCCTTGCCCTCCGTCGCGGCGCCCGCGGCCTGCGGGGCGGCACCGGGACCGGCGAGCTCGGCCCACGTGGTCAGGGCGATCGCGACGAGCAGCAGCCCCGTCATCGCGCCGAGGATCGCCCAGCCCTGCCGGCGGTCGCCGACCAGGATCCCGAAGGTCCGCGGCAGGGCGGTCGGGATGAGCAGGATGAGGAAGATCTCCAGCAGGTTGGTCACCGGGTTCGGGTTCTCGAACGGGTGGGCCGAGTTGGCGTTGAAGAACCCGCCCCCGTTGGTGCCGAGCTCCTTGATGGCCTCCTGGGAGGCGACCGGCCCGCCGGGCACGTGCTGGGCGCCGCCGGTCATCGTGGTGACGGCCGTGTGCGGGTCGAGGTTCTGGATCACGCCGTTCGCGACGAGCACGAGCGCGGCGACGACCGAGATCGGCAGCAGGACCCGCACGACGGACCGGGTCAGGTCGGCCCAGAAGTTCCCGATCCGGGCGTCGGTGCCGGACCGGGCGAAGCCGCGCACCAGGGCGATCGCCACGGACATGCCGACGGCCGCCGAGACGAAGTTCTGCACCGCGAGCCCCGCCATCTGCAGCAGGTGCCCGGCCGCGGCCTCGCCGGAGTACCACTGCCAGTTGGTGTTGGTCGTGAAGCTGACGGCGGTGTTCCAGGCGCCGGCCGGGTCGAGCCCGGTGAACCCGAGGTCCCAGGGCAGGTGGTCCTGCAGCCGGCCGAGCCCGTAGAGGGCCAGCACGGAGGCGAGCGAGAACCCGAGCACCGACATGAGGTAGGAGCGCCAGTGCTGCTGCGCGTCGGGGTCGACCCGCACGACGCGGTACCACCCCCGTTCGAGCCGGGTGTGGTGCGACGAGGAGTAGACGCGGGCCATGTACGCGCCGAGCGGGGCGTGCGCGGCGCCGAGCAGGGCCAGGAGCAGGATCAGCTGCCCGCCGGCCGCGAGGATCGTGAGGGTCGTGGGGCTCATCGGGATGCCTCAGCGCTCCCGGCCGTCGCGCAGCATCGCGACGAGGAGGTAGGCGAGGGTGGCCACCATGAGCCCGAGGAAGACGGCGTCGACGAGGGTCATGCGGACCTCCGGCGGGCGACGAAGGCCACCGCCGCGAAGAACGCGACGGTGAGCAGGACGTAGGCGAGATCGCTCATACGGCCTGGTCTAGTCCCGCCGGGCAGGGCTCCGGCCGGTCCCTGACGGACCCTTGACGCCCCGGGCGTGAACGTTGACGCCCCGCTGACGCCACGCGGCCCGCTGGTCAGGCTGCGGGGCGGTCCCGCTCGACGGCGGCGCGCAGGGCGGCGACGTCCGTTCCGGCGTCCGAGGCCGTGGCCGCCAGCACACGGCCGCCGGGGCAGTCCGCGCGCAGGATGCCGAGCAGCAGGTGGCGGCTGCCGATCCCGGAGTCCTTCAGGCGGACGGCCTCGCGCAGCGCGAGCTCCAGCGCCTTCTTCGCGTCCGTGGTGAACGGGACGTGCTTGCCGCGTCGCGCGTGCGCCGAGCCCGCCCGGTCCAGCGCCCCGGTGCCGAAGACCTCGTCGGTGCGCCGCCGGACCTCGTCGAGGTCGACGCCCACCGCGGCCAGCGCGTCGGCGTCGAGCGGCTCGCCGGCGGCGACGTCCCGCCGGGCCCGTGCGGCGACGTCGGCCGGGTCCAGCCCGGCGGCCCGCAGCGCCGCGGCGCCGTCGGCCGAGCCGGCCAGCGAGGCCAGCAGGTGCCGGGTGTCGATGGTCGCGGACCGCAGCTCGCGCGCCACCTGCTGCGCGTCGACGACCACGGACCGTGCGTCCTTGGTGAACCTCTCGAACATCAGATCCTCCTGCCGTGCTTCTTGTGGACCGCCTGCCTGCTGACGCCCAGCGCGTCGGCGACCTCCTGCCACGACCAGCCCAGGTCGCGGGCGCGCCCGACCTGCAGCGTCTCGAGACGGTCGGCGAGGTCGCGCAGCGCGCGGACGGCGCGCAGGCCTGCTGCGGGGTCGTCGCCGGCCGCGGAGCCGACGAGAGTGTTCTCGCTCATGTGTCAACCATGGTTGACGACTCGCCGGCCTGTCAACCCCGATTGACGCGTGGAGCCGTCCGGACCGCGGCGGACACACCTCCCCGGGGCCGGCCGCCCGGCCGAGGATGTGGGATCGCTCACGGTCGCGGGAGGATTCCAGGCCCGGCGTCCCCGACCGGACGCGGGTCGGACTACCCTGTTCGAGGATGTCTTGACGTCGAGACATCGTTCGTGCCGGCCTCTGCCGACCCAGGGGCACCACCGATGGAAGGACGCAGCAGGGTGGACCTGTTCGAATACCAGGCTCGCGACATCTTCGAGAAGCACGGCGTTCCCGTGCTCGGCGGCGTCGTCGCGACGACGCCCGAAGAGGCTCGCGCAGGTGCAGAGGAGCTCGGCGGCGGGACCGTCGTCGTCAAGGCCCAGGTGAAGACCGGCGGCCGCGGCAAGGCCGGCGGCGTGAAGCTGGCGCACTCGCCCGAGGAGGCCGCCGAGAAGGCGTCCGAGATCCTCGGCATGGACATCAAGGGCCACACGGTCCACCGCGTGATGGTCGCGCAGGGCGCGAAGATCGCGGAGGAGTTCTACTTCTCGGTGCTGCTGGACCGCTCGAACCGCAACTACCTCGCCATGTGCTCCGTCGAGGGCGGCATGGAGATCGAGCAGCTCGCCGTCGAGCGCCCCGAGGCGCTCGCCAAGGTCGCCGTCGACCCGATCGTCGGCATCGACGAGGCCAAGGCGCGCGAGATCGTCGACACCGCGAACTTCGCCGACGACCTCAAGGCCCCGGTCGCCGACGTCATCCGCAAGCTCTGGACGGTCTTCACGGCCGAGGACGCCACCCTCGTCGAGGTGAACCCGTTGGTCCGCACCGAGGACGGCGCGATCATCGCCCTCGACGGCAAGGTCTCCCTCGACGACAACGCCTCCGAGGTCCGTCACCCGGACCACGAGGCGCTCGAGGACAAGGACTCGGCCGACCCGCTGGAGGCCAAGGCCAAGGAGAACGGCCTCAACTACGTCAAGCTCGACGGCGAGGTCGGCATCATCGGCAACGGCGCGGGCCTCGTGATGAGCACCCTCGACGTCGTCGCCTACGCCGGCGAGGAGCACGGCGGCGTGAAGCCCGCCAACTTCCTCGACATCGGCGGCGGCGCCAACGCGACGGTGATGGCCAACGGGCTCGACGTCATCCTGAACGACCCGCAGGTCAAGAGCGTGTTCGTCAACGTCTTCGGCGGCATCACCGCGTGCGACGAGGTCGCCAAGGGCATCGTCGGCGCGCTGGAGATCCTCGGCGACGAGGCCACCAAGCCGCTGGTCGTGCGCCTCGACGGCAACAACGTGGAGCTCGGCCGCGCCATCCTGCGCGAGGCGAACCACCCGCTCGTGACCCTCGCCGAGACCATGGACGGCGGCGCAGCCAAGGCTGCCGAGCTGGCCCACCTCTGATCGCCCGCGACGACTTCGAAAGCTGACGAGAACACCATGTCGATCTACCTCAACTCCGACTCGAAGATCATCGTCCAGGGCATCACCGGCGGGATGGGTGCCAAGCACACCGCCCTGATGCTGGACTCCGGCGCGCAGATCGTGGGCGGCGTGAACGCCCGCAAGGCCGGCACCACCGTGAGCCACAAGGACCACGAGGGCAACGACGTCACCCTCCCCGTCTTCGGCACCGTCAAGGAGGCGATGGCGGCCACGGGCGCGAACGTGTCGGTCCTGTTCGTCCCCCCGGCGTTCACCAAGGACGCGGCGATCGAGGCCGTCGACGCCGAGATGCCGCTCATCGTCGTCATCACCGAGGGCGTCCCGGTGCAGGACTCGGCCGAGGTCTGGGCCTACCTGCAGGGCAAGTCCACGCGGATGATCGGGCCCAACTGCCCGGGCATCATCACGCCGGGCGAGTCGCTCGCCGGCATCACCCCGCACACCATCACCGGCAAGGGCCCGATCGGGCTCGTGTCGAAGTCGGGCACGCTGACCTACCAGATGATGTACGAGCTGAAGGACCTCGGGTTCTCCACCGCCATCGGCATCGGCGGCGACCCGGTCGTCGGCACCACGCACATCGACGCGCTCGAGGCCTTCGAGAACGACCCGGAGACCAAGGCGATCGTCATGATCGGCGAGATCGGCGGCGACGCCGAGGAGCGTGCGGCCGCGTACATCGCCGAGCACGTGACCAAGCCGGTCGTGGGCTACGTCGCGGGATTCACCGCCCCCGAGGGCAAGACGATGGGCCACGCCGGCGCCATCGTGTCCGGGTCCGCGGGGACCGCGCAGGCGAAGAAGGAGGCTCTCGAGGCCGTCGGCGTCAAGGTCGGCAAGACGCCGTCCGAGACCGCCGAGCTCATGCGCGGCATCCTGCAGTCGCTCTGACCTGACGAGCCGCAGCACGACGGCGCCCGTCCCCTCGCCGGGGGCGGGCGCCGTCGTCGTCTGCGGACCGGCGTGCGCCCGCGCGCTGTGTGTCTGCGCCGATCTGCCCGGCCGCCGGGGGACGATGGGCGCGTGAGCGCGACAACCGGGGCCCGTACCGCCCGCACCGTCGAGGACGCCAGGACCGGTCGGCTGCTCGGCCGCGGTGAGCGGTTCGCGGCGGCGACCTCGGGCGTCTGGGCGGTCCTGCAGGGCGTGGTGCTGTCGTACGCCGTCGTCGTGCTGCTCGCCGTGGTCGGCGTCCTGGGGGTCGCTCAGGGGGCGGAAGGTGCGTGGACGTCGGCCTTCGGGGTGGCGACCGGGATCTGGCTGCTCGGTCACGGGATCCCCCTGGCCGCCGGCGCGGCGACGATCACGCTGGTGCCGATCGGCATCGGCGCGCTCGCGACCTTCACCGCCTACGTCTCCGTGAAGCGGTCCGCCCTGCCGACGCTCGCTGCCTGGGTGGGGGCGACCGTCGGGTACGCCGTCGTCACCGCGGTCCTCACGGCCGTCACCGGGCTCGGGGCGCTCGGCGTGGGCCGGGTGCTGCTCGGCGCGCTCGGGGGCGCGGTCGTGGGCGGTCTCGGCGCCGCGCTCGGCATCCTCGTCCCGCCGGACCGCCCCGCCGTCGTCGCCCCCGGCGGCCGCCTCGACCGGTGGGTGCCCGACGTGATGCGCCTCGGCATGCAGGCCGCCGCCGTCGCGCTCGCGCTGCTCGTGGCCGCGGGCGGTCTGCTCACCGTGGTGTGGGTGGTCGCCGGCCGTGCGACGTCGGAGGACATCGTGGGCGCGCTCGCCCCGGGCTGGGTGGGCGGCGTCGTGCTCGCCGTCGCGCAGGTCGCGCTGCTGCCCAACCTCGTCCTCTGGGCGACGGCGTGGCTGGCCGGCCCCGGCTTCGCCGTGGGCCAGGGCACGGCGTTCGCCGCGAGCGGGACCGTAGCCGGCCCGCTGCCTGCCGTGCCCCTGCTCGGTGCGCTCCCGGGCCCGGACTGGGCGGGCTCCGGCGCCGTCGTGTGGGGCCCGCTGCTGGTGGTCGGGTGCGGCGTCGTCGCCGGCGTGTTCGCGTGGCGCCGGCTCGACCCGGACCGCGTGCGCTGGGCCGACCTCGCCTGGGTGCTGGCCGGCCTGGTCCTGGTCGCCGCCGTCGTGACGGGACTCCTGCAGTGGTGGGCCGGAGGTGCCGTGGGGGCGGGCCGCCTGTCGGAGGTCGGCGCGGCTCCGCTGGTGGTGGCCGGGGTCGTCGCCGGCGAGGTCGGCGCGGGTGCCGCGGCGGCCCTCGCGTGGGCCCACCTCGGCCTCGGGGACCGGGTCCGACGCCGGTAGGGTGAGCGGGTGCAGACCCCCTCCGGCCACCCCGTCGTGTCCACGTCCGCGCAGGCGACCGCCCAGGCGCGGATCGTCGTGCTCGCCTCCGGCGGGGGGTCGAACCTGGCGGCGCTGCTCGCCGCCCACGACGACGGGGGCTACGGCGCACGGGTCGTGGGCGTCGTGTCGGACAAGCCGGGTGCCGGCGCCCTGGACCTCGCGCGCGACGCCGGGGTCGCGTCGGTGGTCGTCGCGCCCGCCGACTTCGACGACCGGGCGGCGTGGAACGTGGGGGTGGCCGAGGCCGTGGCCGTGTTCCGCCCCGACTACGTGGTCCTCGCGGGGTTCATGCGCATCCTGGCGCCCTCGTTCGTGGAGCGTTTCGACGGCCGGATCCTCAACACCCACCCCGCGCTGCTCCCGGCGTTCCCGGGGGCGCACGGGGTGCGGGACGCCCTCGCGTACGGCGTGCGGGTGACGGGCTGCACGGTGCACGTCGTCGACGCCGGCGTCGACACCGGGCCGATCATCGCGCAGGTGGCGGTGCCCGTGGCCGACGGCGACGACGAGGCGAGCCTGCACGAGCGCATCAAGGTCGCCGAGCGTGCGCTGCTGGTCGAGACCGTGGGGCGCGTCGCCCGCGAGGGCCTGCGGGTCGACGGCCGCCGCGCCGTCCTCGGCTGAGCCCGGACGGGCTCGGACTGGCTGGGTGGGGGCGGGTCAGGAGGCCGGCGTGCCGGGGTAGGCCTCGAAGGAGTCGTCGGCCACCTGCTCGGCGAACGTGACCGCGGCCCGGACCCGGTAGTCGGCGGGCAGGTCGACGTGGTCGGGGAGCGCGGCCACGGCGTCGCGCACCTGTGCGCGGTAGGCGAGCACCTCGTCGTCGGACGGCTCGTGGGCGGGCCCGAGCTCGAGGAGCACGTCGTCCGGGCCGAGCCGCAGCGAGACGAGGTCCTCCCGCAACGGCTCGACGGCGGTCAGGACGCCGTGCGCGATCTCGGGCGCCTGGTGGACCAGGTCGCGCGCCAGGCTGATCCGGTGGTGGGAGAGCCGGTCCGGGCGCACCTCGAAGCTCGTGACCGCCGGCGGGGCATCGTCCGGCAGCCCTGCCAGGAACGTCGCGGCCTCGGTCGCGGCCCCCAGGGCGTCGCCGTCCGCCGGGTAGTGCAAGCTCGATCTGGCGGCTGTCGGTCACGCGCGTGCCCGGTGTGGCCGCGGGCAGGTCCAGGCCGGCCGCGTACAGCAGGTTGTCGATCGACTCCTCGTCCGGCCAGCCGTGGAGGGGGTCCAGCGTGGCCGTGCCGAGCGTGGCGGACATCGAGCGGTAGGCGGCGTCCCGGGCGAAGGCGCTCACCTGGGCGACCTGGTCGGCGGTCACGCCGTCCTCGAGCATGACGCGCAGCTGCGGGGACCGGGTGTCGCCCTCCGCGGACGCCCCGGCGACGCCGGGCAGGGACCCGACCTCGCCCAGGTGGCGTTGCAGGGCCTGCTCGGGGGACGCGTACCAGCGGTACGCGACGACGGTGCCGGCCACGAGGACTGCGGCGACGGCGATGGCCACGATCGCCGGGCGCCGGCGTGCGTTCTCCCTGGTCATCGCGGCATTTTAGCCCGCCGGGACAGCCCTCCGGGACAGCCCGGCGAACCGTCCGCCACCGTCAGGCCCCGGCGTTGCCGGCGGGGTCGTCGCGCGGGGCCGCGGCGGCGAGCACCTGGTACAGCTCGCGCGGGGCGGCGGAGTCGTCGCGGGCGGCGGCGAGGCTCCGTTCGCCCCAGCGGTTCAGGAGCTCGCCGAGCTCGCGCACCAGCTCGGCCGCCTCGTCGGGGGCCAGCAGGATCGTGCTGAGCATGAAGGTGCGGCCCGGGTCCCGTGGTCCGTCGCCGGCGGCACCGTCGTCGGCCTGGTCGCGGGTCTCGTCGCTCCTGTCGTCGGTGGCCTCGTCATCGCAGCTGTCGTGGGCGAACACGTCCGAGAGCCAGGCGAGGGTCGGGCGCAGGATGAGGTCGGCGGCCTCGTCGCCGGTCGGCTTCACGCTGTAGCTCTTCGCGACGTTGGTCCAGACGCGGTCGCGCTTGTCGCGCGCGCGCTCGGGGGCCTCCGCGATCATCCCGGCCTTGGCGAGGACCCGCAGGTGGAAGCTCACGGAGTTCGCCGGCTGGTCGATGGCCTTCGCGAGGTCGGCCGCGCGGGCGTGTCCCATGGCGGCGAGCTGCACGAGGATCGACTGCCGGACCGGGTGCGCGATCGCCCGCAGCGCCTCGGGGTCGCGGACGACCATCGTGTCGGACGCGGGTCGGGACGCGGTGCGCGCCGGTGTCGTCGACTCAGCCACGCCACGAGGGTAACAAGCACGCGCAACGAAAGATGCGCAATGACTATTGCGCAATAGATGGTGCGGGTCTACGTTCGCCCCATGACCGAATCCATCGCCGAGGCGCCCGTGGCCCTCGCGCCGCTGCGCCGCAACCGGCCGTACGTGCTGCTCATGTCGGGGCTGACCGGGCAGTCGCTCGGGGTCGGGGTCGCGCGTTTCGCCGTCCCGCTGCTCGCGCTGGAGCTCACCGGGTCGGCCACGGCGGCCGGCGTCGTCGCCGCCGTCGGGCAGGCCGGCGCTCTCGTCGCGACGCTGCCGGCGGGGGTGGTCGCGGACCGGGCCGACCGCCGTCGGCTGGTCGTCGTGGCGGCCGGGGTCGCCGCGGCGCTGTGGGCGACCGTCGTGGTGGCCGGCTGGCTCGGGTCGCTCTCGGCGTGGCACCTCGCCGTCGTCCTGCTCGGGGCGTCGGCGGCCGCGGCGTTCAGCGACCCGGCCATCAGCGGCGCGTTCCGCGCCGTCGTCCCCACGCCGCAGCTCCCGACGGCGTACGCCACCGTGCAGGGCCGGGACGCGGTCGCGGGCATGCTCGGCGGGCCGCTCGGCGGCCTGCTGTACGGCGTCGGGCACGTGGTGCCCGTGCTGGGCGCCGTCGTCGGCCAGGCCGCCGCGGCCGTCTGCACGTTCTTCGTGCGCGTCCCGCTGAACGACGACGTCACCGCGGCGCGGGCCGACCGCCCGCTCGACGCCCTGCGCGCCGGCCTGCGCTACGCCTGGTCGACGCCGTTGTTCCGCGCGTGCCTCGGGCTCTTCGTCGTGGTCAACGTGGCGCTGGGCGGCATGATGATCGGCATCAACCTCGAGCTCGCGGGCAACGGCACCGCCCCGGTGCTCATCGGCGTCTTCGACATGGTCGCCGCGGCGTCGATGCTCGTCGGCGCGGTCCTGGCGCCGCCCCTGGTGCGGCGGCTGCGGCTCGGGGCGGTGACCGTGCTGGCGCTCGGGCTGCTCGTCGCCGCGTTCGCGGCGATGGCGGCCCTGCAGACCTACACGGCCTACGTCGTCCTCATCGGTGTCGGGGTGCTGCTGGTCCCGGCCGTGAACTCCGCCATGGCGGGCTACGTCGCGGCGATCACGCCGGCGCAGATGCAGGGGCGGCTGGCGTCGGTGCTCGGCCTCAGCGGGGTCGCGGCCGCGCCCCTCGCGCCGCTGGTCGGGGGCAGCGTGCTCGACGCGGGCGGCATCGGCGTCGTGCTCGGGTCGCTGGTCGGCCTGCTGGCCGTGACGGTCGGCGCGCTGTGCCTCGTGCGGTCGCTCTGGCGGGTCGGCACCCCGGACACCTGGGCCGACGACGCTTTGTCGATGCCGGGGTAGCGCGCCGCCGGGCCCGGCGGCCCGGAGGCCGTGCGCCGGGCCCGGCGGCTCCGGGTCAGACGGCGGACCAGCCGCCGTCCGAGGCGAGGATCGCGCCGTTGAGGTTCACCGCGTCCCGGGACAGCAGGAACGTGATCGAGGCCGCCAGGTGCTCGGCCAGGGCGACGCCGGGGAGGTTGCCCATGTACCGGCCCAGGCGCGGCGCGCCGTACTCGGCCTGGCCCGGCTGGATGCCGGTCGCGACGCCGCCCGGCGCGACGGCGTTCACGGAGACGCCCGTGCCGGAGTACATGACCGCCGACGACTTCGTCAGGCCGATCACCGCGTGCTTGGACGCCGTGTAGGCCGCGCCGGCGGCGGAGCCGCGCAGGCCGGCCTCGGAGGCGATGTTGACGATGCGCCCGTCCTTCGCCGCGAGCATCCCGGGCACGACGGCACGCATCAGGCGCATGGTGCCGTCGACGTTCACGCGCAGCACGCGCTCCCAGGTGGCGTCGGTCACCTCGTGCACCGCGCTCATGTCGTCCATGATCCCGGCGACGTTCGCCAGGGCGTCGACACGGGCGCCCGCGGCGGCCACGATCTCGGCGACGGACTGCTCGGAGGTGATGTCGCCCGCGACGGCGACGACCTCGGCGTCCGGGAGGGACGCGGCCAGCTCGTCGAGCTTCTCCTTCGCCAGGTCGACGGCGACGACGCGGCCGCCCTCGCGCGCCACGCGGGACGCGACGGCGCGGCCGATGCCCGACGCCGCCCCGGTGACGATCACCGTCTGCCCCGTGAAGCGCCCCGGGGTGATCTGCTCCGTCCACCGGGCGGGGCCGGCCGCCGGGGCGGCGTCGTCCTCGGAGCCCTCGGGGACCTCGGCACGGTACGCGGCGACGAGGCCGTCCACCAGCTCGGCGGGGACCTTGCCGTCCGACAGCGTGACGAGCTGCTCGAGCGGGAGCGACCGGGCGGGTGCCAGCGACTCGGCGGACGCCCCGGCCTGCTCGAGGAGGGTGGCGAGGATGCGGCCGCCGACGGGGTGGTCGAGCCACTCGCCGACGGTCGAGGATGCGGACAGGGCCATGGTGCTCTCCTTGCTGGGTGGTCCCTCGCGGGCTATACCGGACAACGGTGTCCGGTTGTAGCCTATTCCGGTGCCCCCCTCCCGCCGCAACCCCGGACCGTCGGCCGGCCCGCGCAACCGGGCGGCCCTGCTCGCGGCCGCGCACGAGGTCTTCGCCGAGGCCGGCACCGTGGCGCCCCTCAGCGCGGTCGCCCGGCGGGCCGGGGTCGGCCAGGGCAGCCTCTACCGGCACTTCCCCGACCGGCTCGCGCTCGTCGCGGCCGTGGTCGAGGAGAACGTGGCCGAGCTCGAGCGCGCCTCGGCCGACGGGGCAGGGCTGCCCGACATCCTCCGGCTCGTCACGCGGCACGCCGTCGAGTCGGTCGGCGTCGTCGACCTCCTCGTCGACGACCGTCCCGGACGCATGCTGGAGCTGCGCGACCGGGTCGCGACCGTCCTCGCCGTGCATCTCGAGGAGGCGCGCGCGGCCGGTCAGGTCCCGCCGTCCACCACCGCGGCCGACCTCATGCTGGGTGTCGAGCTCGTCGCGGGCGCCCTCACCCGCCGCCCCGCGGCCGAGCGGCCCGCCGTCGCAGCACGCGCGTGGCGGCTGCTCGGCTTCGAGGCCTGACCCGCTTGGCCTGACCCGCTTGGCCTGACCGCTTGGCCTGACCGCTTGGCCGGCCACGGTCGGGCCTGACGACGGGCCGGTATCGGGCCCGACCAGGGCGGGTCAGTACCTCTCGACGAGGTGCTCGCGCCCGGCCGGCGGCTCGTAGGGCTCCGGCCAGAAGTCGACGATCGACGAGACCCGGCCGTGGTCGTCGAACCGGAAGAACGACACCCCCGTCTCGACGTGCTCGCCGATGCGCACCTCGACCCAGGACACCGCGCCGTCGTCGTCCGCCACGACCCGCTGCACGGTCACGTGCCAGTCGCCCGGGTACTCGCTGTTGAACCGGACCCAGTCCTCCCGGCCGCGCACCCGTTCGCGCGTCTGCCGCATGTCGCAGACGACGTCGGGGGCGAAGAAGTCGGCGTAGGTGCTCCAGTCGCGGTCCTCGGCGGCGCGCCAGAGGCCGGCGACGGTGTCGTGTCGGGGGTGCATGACGGGCATCCTAGGGCCGGGGGCCGACACGGCCGCGGCGGGTCGTCGTGCCAGGGGGCGGGGGTCACCCGGCCGGGCGGACGGTAGGGTGTGCACGGCTGTGACTGGCGAGGGTGGGGCACCACCGGGGAGCAGCCGGCCCCGTTCGACCCGCGATGCGCGCCGCCCGCCTGGGTGCCAGGGTCTTCGAGAGACCGACTCTTCGAGGAGACCTCATGTCCGGCGCCCCCACCGCCCCCGATGCCCAGCTCGCCGACGACTCGCGCCGCCCCGTGCGGCGCGCGCTGCTCAGCGTCTACGACAAGACCGGCCTGACCGAGCTCGCCACCGCCCTGCACGCGACGGGCGTCGAGCTCGTGTCCACCGGCTCCACGGCCGCCCGCATCGCCGAGGCCGGCGTCCCCGTCACCCGCGTGGAGGAGCTCACCGGCTTCCCCGAGTGCCTCGAGGGCCGGGTCAAGACGCTGCACCCGCGCGTGCACGCCGGCATCCTGGCCGACACCCGCAAGGCCGACCACCTCGCCCAGCTCGCCGACCTGGAGATCGAGACGTTCGAGCTGGTCGTGGTGAACCTGTACCCGTTCGCGGCCACGGTGGCGTCGGGCGCCGGTCCCGACGAGGTCGTCGAGCAGATCGACATCGGTGGGCCGTCGATGGTCCGCGCGGCGGCGAAGAACCACCCGAGCGTCGCGGTCGTCGTCGACCCCGCGGGCTACGACGACGTCGTGGCGGCCGTCCGCGCGGACGGGTTCACGTTCGCCGAGCGCAAGCGGCTCGCCGCGGCGGCGTTCGCGCACACGGCCGAGTACGACGTCGCCGTCTCGTCCTGGTTCGCGAGCGTCTACGCGCCCGACGCCGGCGCGCAGGAGTCCGGGATGCCGGACGTCACGGGCGCCGCGTTCGAGCGCTCCGAGGTGCTGCGGTACGGCGAGAACCCGCACCAGAAGGCCGCGCTCTACACGCGGACGGACGGCGCGACCGGCCTCGCGCAGGCCACGCAGCTGCACGGCAAGGCGATGAGCTACAACAACTACGTCGACGCCGACGCCGCCTGGCGCGCCGCGCACGACCACGCCGAGCCCGCCGTCGCCGTCATCAAGCACGCCAACCCGTGCGGCATCGCCGTCGGCGAGGACATCGCGCAGGCGCACGCCCGCGCGCACGCCACCGACCCGGTCTCCGCGTACGGCGGCGTCATCGCGGCCAACCGCGTGATCACCAAGGCGGCGGCGGAGAGCATCGCGCCGATCTTCACCGAGGTCGTCGTGGCGCCGGGCTTCGAGCCCGAGGCGCTGGAGATCCTGCAGAAGAAGAAGAACGTGCGCCTGCTCGTCGTCGACAACCCGCCCGTCGCGCCCACCGAGACGCGGCCCATCTCCGGCGGGATGCTCGTGCAGGAGGCCGACCGCTACCAGGCCGAGGGTGACGACCCCGCGTCATGGACCCTCGCGGCCGGCGACGCCGCCGACGACGCGACGCTCGCCGACCTCGCCTTCGCGTGGAAGGCCGTGCGCGCGGCGAAGTCCAACGCGATCCTGCTCGCGGCGGACGGCGCCGCCGTCGGCATCGGCATGGGCCAGGTCAACCGCGTCGACTCGTGCCGCCTGTCGGTGGAGCGGGCGAACACGCTGGCCGACGGCGCGGAGCGGGCGCGCGGCGCGGTCGCGGCGTCGGACGCGTTCTTCCCCTTCGCCGACGGCCTGCAGGTGCTGACGGGCGCCGGCGTGCGCGCCGTCGTGCAGCCGGGCGGGTCCATCCGCGACGCCGAGGTGGTCGAGGCCGCGCAGGCTGCGGGCGTCACCATGTACTTCACGGGGACGCGGCACTTCGCCCACTGACCGGCGGCGACTACTGCCGGCTCCGCCCGCTGCCGGGTCAGCCGGCGACGGCGTCCTTGATCCGGACGGCTGGGTCGGCGGCGCGGGCGAGGTCGAGCCGCAGGGGCTCGACCCGGTTCATCAGCCGCCGCACCCCGCCGACGTCGCGAGGGGAGTCGACGAGCAGGACCGCGCGGACCGTCGCGACGCCGTCGGCCGGGACGCCCGCGCCGTCGTCGAGGTAGAACGCGGCCCACGGCCCGTCGCCGGGGCGGCCGCGCCAGACGACGGGGCTGTGCGCCGCGCCGTCGTCGGCCGGGACGCCGAGGAGTGCCAGGTCGTGCCCCAGCTGCTGGGAGAAGACGTACGGGGCGTGGGCCGGTGCCGGCTCGACGCCCAGCATGGCCCGCACGGTCGTGTCGGGGTCGTGCAGCGCGGCGGACCAGTGCCCGCCCGGCACGGTGCCGAACACCGGGTGCGCCCGCGACGCGACGTCGCCCAGCGCCCACACGCCAGGGTGCCCGGGGACGGCGCCGTGCCCGTCGACGAGGATCGACCCACGGGCGTCCAGCGGGAGCGACCCCGCCAGCCACCGCGTCGCGGGCCGGGCGCCGACGGCGGCGAGCACGAGGTCGGCGGGCAGGTCCTGGCCGGACGCGAGCGCCACGCCGTCCGACCGGACCCCGGCCACCGGGACGCCCGTGAGCAGCCGCACCCCGGCGGCGGCGTACCACGGGGCGAGGTGCGCGCCGACCTCGGCACCGAGCTGACGGGTCAACGGGCTCGCCGCGGCCTCCACGACGGTGACGTCGGCCCCCGCGCCGGCGGCCACGCCGGCGAGCTCCGCGCCGATCCAGCCCGCGCCGACGACGACCAGCCGCAGCCCCGGCCGCTCCCGGAGGGCGCCGCGGAGCCGCTCCGCGTCGTCGACCGTGTGCAGCACGGCCGCCGACTCCCAGCCGGCGGGCCGCACCGGCTCGGAACCGGCGGCGACGACGACCGCGTCCGTCTCCAGCCGCGCGCCGGAGGCGGTGGTCACCGCGACGGGGCCGTGGCTCGCACCGGGGCCGGGGGAGCCGGGGGAGGCGAGGTGGGTCGCCGGATCCGCGAGGCGGACGTCGTCGGCGAGCTTCTCGACGTCGACCCCGATGTCGTCGCGGAGCCACACGGGTGCGGGCCGCGTCAGCAGCTCCTTGGACAGCGGCGGCCGGTCGTAGGGCGGCACGCCCTCCGCGCCGAGGAGCGTGACGTGGCCGGCGAAGCCGTGCGCGCGCAGCGCCGCGACGGTCTGGGCGCCGGCGAGGCCTGCCCCGACCACCACCACGGAGCGCGGGTGAGCGTCCTCGGGCCCGGGCGCCGGGCGCGGTGCGGCGTCGGCTCCCGGGGAGGTCGTGGGGGCGGTCGCGGGGTCGCCGGGGATGCGGTCGGTCCTGACGTTCACTCTCCGAGGGTAGGCTCGGCTGCCGTGGATCCCCGAGCGCAGCCCGACCCGGCCGGTGGTCGGCCCCGCCCCACGCCCGTGTGGCACTCGGTCGACGGCGCGGCCGCGGCCGACCCGGGGAGCGCGCGCCGGTCGCCCGGCCCGGAGCGGGCCATCGTCACCATGCTGTGCGGCGTGCTGCTGTCCGTGGCGCTCGGGCTGCTCGTGGGGGCGCGGCTGGGCACGCTCGTCATCGCGCTCACCCTCGCCGTGGCCGGCACGTGGCGCGCGACGGCGGCGTCGGGCCCGGCCGGGCTCGTGGTCCGCAGCCGCGGCTTCGACGTCCTCACCTGCTGGGGCGCGGCCGTCGTGATCGGCGTGCTGGCGCTGACCGCCCCCGGCGTCGGCTGACCGGAGCCGGCCGAGGCGCACGCACGACGCGCACGCACGACGAAGGGGCCGGTCCCGTGCGGGACCGGCCCCTTCGTGGGTCACGACCAGGTCAGGCCTTGGGGCTCTCGCCCTCGGTGCGGCCCGGCGCGTCCTCGTCGCCACGGTCGTCGCCGGCCTTGTCGGCGCCGGCCTCGTCGGCCGACGTGGTGCCGGCGGCCGGCTCGTCGGCCGCCACGGCGCCGTCGTCGACGACGTCGTGCTCGGGGTAGCGGTCGCCGAGCGTGTCACCGGCGGCCGAGCCGACGGCGACCTGTTCGACGGCGGGGACGGGCGCGAACGCCCGGTAGAACAGCGCGGCGAGCGCGCCGCCCAGCAGCGGGGCCACGACGAACAGCCACAGCTGGCCCCACGTCCAGCCGCCGCCGAAGACGGCGGACGCGAACGAGCGGGCCGGGTTGAGCGACGCGTTCGTGACCGGCCAGGCGACGATGAGCATCGCGCCGAGCGTGAGGCCGATGACGACGGGCGCGTAGGTCACGGCGGACCGCTTGCTGGTCACGCCCAGGATGACGCCGACGAAGATCGCCGTGACGATCACCTCGACGAGGAGCGCCGCCCACATCGTGAACTCGGCGGGGGAGCCACCCTGCTGCGCCGCCTGGGCCGTGAGGCCCGCGAGCGGGGAGTGCGAGCCGAAGCCGTTGGCGGTGCCCTGGAACAGCTCGGCCTTGGTCTGCGAGCCGGTCAGGGGCAGGAACGACTCCGGGATGATCGAGAACATCACGGCCGCCGCGGCGGTGCCGCCGACGATCTGGGAGAGCCAGTACGGCACGAGGTCGCGCCACGGGGTGCGGCCCGCGAGCGCCATCCCGAACGTCACGGCCGGGTTGAAGTGGCCGCCGGAGACGCCGCCGACGGCGGCGATGGCCCCCATGACGAGGATGCCGCCGGCGAGGGCGACCGGGAGGATCTGGCCGCCGTTGACGGCGTTGAAGGTGGCGGTTCCGACGATGCCGAGCACCAGTACGAAGGTGCCGAAGGCTTCGGCGGCGAGCCGGGGGAACAGTCCGTGCTCGACGGTCGGCGTCTCCTCGACGGCGACCGCAGGCGTGCCGCGGGATGCGGCGAGGTCCTGGGACATGAGGGTCCTTCTCTGCTCGGGAGACGGGCGTCTCGGTGTGCCCCTCTCGGGGCCGTACTGTCGGCGACCCTGGGGCCGCGCGGGCATGCTGCCACCGGGCTCTGAACGGTTCCTGGGAGCCTCGACGGGCGTTGTCCCTGGTCGCACCGTATCGCGCGGCGCCGGGCCTCGCCGGGGGTTGCGTGCGCGTGGCGCACGTCCGGGTGGCCGGGACGGCTCGACCCGGGCGGGCGGGTAGGCCACAGTAGGGGGCATGACGACACCAGTGAACGTCACGGTCACCGGAGCTGCGGGCCAGATCGGGTACGCGCTGCTCTTCCGGATCGCGTCGGGCGCGATGCTCGGCCCTGACACCCCCGTGCGGCTGCGACTGCTCGAGATCCCGCAGGCCGTCAAGGCCGCGGAGGGCACCGCGATGGAGCTCGACGACTGCGCCTTCCCGCTGCTGGACGGCGTGGACATCCACGACGACCCGGCGCGCGGGTTCGAGGGCACCAACGTCGCGCTGCTCGTGGGTGCCCGGCCGCGCGGGCCGGGCATGGAGCGTGCGGACCTGCTGGAGGCCAACGGCGGGATCTTCGGCCCGCAGGGCCGGGCCATCAACGACCACGCCGCCGACGACGTGCGGGTGCTCGTCGTCGGGAACCCCGCGAACACGAACGCCCTCATCGCCGCCTCGCACGCCCCGGACGTCGGCAAGGACCGCTTCACGGCGATGACGCGGCTCGACCACAACCGGGCGCTGTCGCAGGCCGCGGCCCGCGCGGGGGTGCCGGTGTCGCAGGTCAAGCGGCTGACGATCTGGGGCAACCACTCCGCCTCCCAGTACCCGGACCTGTTCCACGCCGAGGTGGGCGGCCGCCCGGGGGCCGCGCTGGCGGTCGACCGGGCCTGGCTCACGGAGGACTTCGTCCCGACGGTGGCCAAGCGCGGTGCGGCGATCATCGACGCGCGCGGGGCGTCGTCGGCGGCGTCGGCGGCGAACGCGGCCATCGACCACGTGCGCGACTGGGTGCTGGGCACGCCGGAGGGCGACTGGACCAGCGCCGGCCTGTGGTCGACGGGCGCCTACGGCGTCCCGGAGGGGCTGGTGTCGTCGTTCCCGGTGACGTCGTCGGGCGGGGCGTGGGACGTGGTCGACGGGCTCGAGGTCGACGACTTCTCCCGGGCACGCATCGACGCCAGCGTCGCGGAGCTGGTCGAAGAGCGGGAGGCCGTGCGCGCGCTCGGCCTGATCTGACGCCGACCCGGGCGGCGGGCCGCCGCCCGGGTCCGCCGCCGTCGCGACGCCGTGAAAAAGCGTGCCCGCTGTCGGACGCGCCGCATAGGGTCGTCAGGCCATGATCGAAGCCCCCGCCGGCACGCGCCCGGAACACCTGACGTCGGCGGCAACCGCCGACCGCCCCACCGACCCGTCCCGCCGGCTGGACTGGCGACGTCTGCGCGGGCCGGTGGCTGTCGTCGCGCTGCTCGCGCTGACGCTCGGCGCCGTCGGGACCGCACTCGGCACGGTCGTCGCGGGACGCCTCGCCGAGGACCCGACCGGCGCGCTGCTCGCGCTCCTGGGGATCTGCGTCGTGGGCGCGGCCCTGTTCGACACCGCCGGGCAGGTCGTGTGGGCGGGCGTCGTCGACCGCGCCGAGGGGAAGCTGCGCGGCGACCTGCTCACGGCGGCGCTGCACCAGCCGCTGGAGACCCTCACGGAGCAGGCCGTGGGCGAGGTGCTGGACCGCGTCGACGACGACACGCACGCCGTGGGCACGCTCGTGCGCCGGCAGCTGTGGGGCGCCGGGCGCACGGTCGTGGGCGTCGTACCGATGTGGGTCGTGGCGGGCGTGACGTGGTGGCCGGCGTGGGTCCTGTTCCCGGTGCTCGGTGCGCTCGCGTGGCTGCTCGTGCGCCCGATGCTGGGCGAGATCTCTCGGCGCAAGGTGATCGAGGAGGCCGCCTGGACCGACCACGCCGCGGCCTTCGAGGAGGCCGTCGCGGCCCGCAACGACCTGCGCACCAGCCTGGGGCAGCCGTTCGCGATCCGCCGCCTGGCCCAGCGCTCGTCCCAGGTGCACCGCAAGTTCGCCGACGTGGTGCGCGTGGAGTCGCGGATGCTGCGCCGGGCAGGGCTGGTGCTGGCCGCGCTGCTCGCGGCCGTCGCCGTCGCGGGCGCCGCGATCGCCTCGGGCGGCGGGATGCGGGTCCAGGACCTCGTCACCCTCTTCCTCGTCACCGCCATGTTCGTGGGGCAGGTGGACAACCTCGTCCACCACCTCCCGGACATCCAGGAGGGCCTCGGGGCCATCACCCGCATCCGGCAGATGCTGTCCGTGGAGCCGGAGCCGACCGGCGGCGACGACCTGCCGGAGGGCCCCGTCGGCATCGAGCTGCGCGACCTGCACTTCTCGTACGCCGAGGGCACCTTCGCCCTGCAGGGCGTGAACCTCCGGGTGCCCGCGGGCGAGACGGTGGCTCTGGTGGGCCGTACCGGCTCGGGCAAGTCGACGCTCGCGTCGCTGCTGTCGCGGGCCGTGGAGCCCGAGCCCGGTTCCGTGTTCCTCGGGGGACGCGACGTCGTCGGGATGGACCTGCAGAAGCTGCGCGCGGCGGTGGGCGTCGTGACGCAGCGGACGGAGGTCCTCGCGGGCACGCTCGCGGAGAACATCGCGCTCTTCTCGGACGTGCCGCGGGCCGACGTCGAGGCGGCGGTCCGCGAGCTCCGGCTCGACGACTGGGTCGCCGGGCTCCCGGACGGGCTGGACACGCTGCTCGGCCCGGGCGGCACGACGCTCTCGGCGGGTGAGGAGCAGCTCGTCGCGTTCGCGCGGCTGCTGGTCCGGGACGTGCAGGTGGTCGTGCTCGACGAGGCGACCGCGCGCATGGACCCGCTCACGGAGGCCCGCGTCGTGTCGGCGTCCGAGCGGCTGCTCACCGGGCGTACCGGCGTGCTCGTCGCCCACCGGCTCACGACCATCGAGCGGGCCGACCTCGTCGCCGTGCTCGACCACGGGCGCGTGGTGCAGCAGGGGCCGCGCGAGCGGCTGGCCCACGAGCCGGGGCCGTACCGGGCCCTCCTGGAGGCGAGCAGCAGCGAGTCCGGGGCGCCGTCGGTCGACCCGGCGGACGCCGCTCCGGCCGGACCGTTCGACGACGTCGCCACCGCGGGGGCCGACGTCGCTGCCGCGGTGCCCGGCGGTGATGCCGTCGGCGGCCGGCGCCGGCGCGGCGAGGCGCCGGAGCTGGCCGATCCCGGGGACGGCCCGAGCCTGGCCCGCGGGGTGCTGCACGCGCTGGTCGTGCGGCCGGCGTGGGGCGTGATGGGTGCTGTGCTGTTCCTGGTCACGAGCCTGGTCTCCGCGCAGGGCGCGATCACCGGGTTCCTGTGGGGGCATGCGGTCGAGGGGCTGCCGACCGACGGCTTCCCGACGCTGCTGCTCGTGCTGCTGAGCGTGCTGCTGCTCGCCGCGCCCCTGTGCCTCGCCCGCGCGCTGTACGTCTACCCGCGCTGGTGGGTCGAGGTCCTGCTGCGCGTGCGCATGGCGGTCATGGCGGGCCAGACGCGGCAGCACCGGCTCACGGCCGACCCGCCCGGCGAGATCGTGGCCCGCGCCATGGACTCGGACCGGTTCGTGCGGTACGCGGACCGCTGGGTGGACTTCGCCAACGGCCTCGTGATCGCGGGCGCGACCGCGCTGCTGAGCGGCTCGTGGCTGGCGGGGGCGGTGCTGCTCGCGGTGATGGTCGTGTCCGCCGCGGCGTCGGCGATCGGCCGGCCGATCGCCGGACGCTCGGCCACGCGTTCGTCGATCGCGCGGGCCGGTTTCGGTCGTGCCCTGGTCTCGGCGCTCGACTCCGCCCGCACCGTCAAGCTGGCCGCGCGCACGCCGCAGGTGCACGCGCACCTGCGCTGGGTCGACGCCGGCCGGGTGCGGGCGGCGATCTTCGAGCACCGGGTGCAGGCCGCCCTCGACGGGGTGCCGCTGATCATGATCCAGCTCGGCCTCGTCGCCGCCTGGGCCGGCTACCTCACGGACACCTGGGGGCTGGCGACCGCGCTGCTCGTCGCCAACGCCGTGACCGGCTTCGGCTGGTTCGGCGTGGTCGCGGGCGCGGTCGTGACGGAGGCGCCGGGCACGCGCACCTGGCAGCAGGCGACCAGCCGGTACGCGGCCGGGACGGACCTGATGGACCTCCCGCCCGGCGTGGACCTGCTCAGCGGCGCCGCCCCGGACCCGCAGCCCGGAGAGCACCGCCCGCTGGAGCGCCTCGACCTGGCCGGCATGACCGCGGTGCACGACGACGGCACGATCGGCGTCTCCGGGGTGGACCTGTCCGTGGGGCGCGGGGAGCTGGTGCTGCTGCTCGGCCAGGTGGGCTCGGGCAAGTCGAGCCTGCTGTCGGCGCTCGCGGGCCTCATGGAGCACACGGGCCGGATCCGGTGGAACGGGACGGACGTCGGCGACGCCCAGACGTTCCTGCGCCCCGGGCAGGTGGCCCACGTCGCACAGGTGCCCCGCGTGCTGTCCGGGACGTTCACCGACAACGTGCGGCTGGACCACGACCGCGCGGTGAGCGGGCCGGTGGCGGCGGCCCGTCTGGAGCAGGACGTGGCGGAGGCGGGCGGCCCGGACTCGCTGGTCGGGCACCGGGGCGTGCGCCTGTCGGGCGGCCAGGTGCAGCGGCTGGCGCTCGCCCGTGCGCTCGCGACGGACACCGAGCTGCTGCTGGCCGACGACGTCTCCAGCGCCCTGGACGCGGCCACGGAGATCGAGCTCTGGGAGTCGTTGCGGGCGCGGGGGACCACGGTGGTCGGCTCGACCTCCAAGCGGGCCGCGCTCGCCCGCGCGGACCGGGTGGTCGTGCTGGTGGACGGCGAGATCGCGGACGTCGCGCCGTGGCGCGACCTGGCGCCGCGGTGGGGGCACCTGGCGGGCTGACGACCCGACACCTCGCTGTACCCATTGCTGCAAGATTGCAGCAATGGGTACAGTCGCCCGAGGTCGCGACCGCCGCGCCCGGACGACGAAGGAGTCCTCCATGCCCCGAAGCAGCAGTCCGCCCACGCCGGGGCGCCGTGTCGCGGCGCTGACGGCCGCCGTGACGGCCCTCCTGGCCGGAGCCACCGGTCTGGGCGGCGCACTGACGTCGGCCGCGGACCCCGGCGACCCGGTGGACGCGGCGCAGCAGGCCGCGCACTGGGTGCGTGAGGACGTCGTCCTCGTTCCGGGTGACCTCGGGAAGGGGGACGACTGGACGCTGTGGACGACGCCGGAGGGCGGCCTCGCCGTCAGGGACGGACAGGTGCGCGGGCCCGGCGGCGGCGAGCTGCCGGACGGCGCCGCGTCGTACGACCTGGAGCCCGCCGGAGACGTGCCGGACGACGTCGCGCACGACTTCCCGGCGCTCGCGGGCCACACGGCGCTCGCGCCCGTGGGGTCGGCAGGAACGGCCCGTGCCGGTGACCGCCTCGGCCGCGCTGAGGTCGCGGAGCTCCTGACGGGTCAGCTCCTCGTCACCCGTTCCTCTGGCGACCGGGTCACCGCGGCGACGGGGATGCAGGTGCCGGGCGTGCTCGACGACCTGTACAGCGAGCAGGCGTCACAGCGTACGTTCGGCGCGCAGAGGCACCCGAGCGGCAGGTGGGCGTCGTTCGCGCTGTGGGCGCCGACGGCGCAGGACGTCGACCTGCTGGTCTGGCCCGCGGGCCGTGGCCTGGGTGACGACCCCGAGCGCTTCGACACCGTGCGCCAGCGTGACGGCTCCTGGACGCTCGACGGCAAGCGGGCGGCGAAGCGGCTCGCCTGGGACGGCGCGCGGTACCGGTACGCGGTGACGGTCTACGTGCCGAGCACCGGGAAGGTCGAGACCAACGTCGTCACCGACCCGTACTCGCATGCGCTCACGCTGGACTCGACGCACTCCGTCGTCGTCGACCTCGACGACGAGCGCTGGCAGCCGAAGGTCTGGCGGCAAGCGCGGCAGCCCGTCGTGGAGCGGGCCGTGGACCAGACGATCTACGAGCTGCACGTGCGCGACTTCTCGATCTCGGACGAGACGGTGCCGACCGAGGAGCGCGGCACGTACCTCGCGTTCGGCGAGAAGCGCTCGGACGGCATGACGCACCTGCGTCGGCTCGCCGACGCCGGCATGACGACCGTGCACCTGCTGCCCACGTTCGACATCGCGACGATCCCCGAGGACCGCGCGGACCAGGCGACCGCGGGCGACCTGTCCGGGTTCGCGCCCGACGGCGAGGAGCAGCAGGCGGCGGTGGCCGACGTCGCGGCGAGCGACGGCTTCAACTGGGGCTACGACCCGTACCACTTCAGCGTCCCCGAGGGCTCGTACGCCACGGACGCGGACGGCGGCGCGCGCGTGGCCGAGTTCCGCACGATGGTGGGCTCGCTGCACGACGCGGGCCTGCAGGTGGTGCTCGACCAGGTGTTCAACCACACCGCCGCGAGCGGGCAGGACGCGACGAGCGTGCTCGACCGGGTCGTGCCGGGCTACTACCAGCGCCTGAACCCCACCACGGGGGCGGTCGAGACCAGCACGTGCTGCCAGAACGTCGCCACGGAGCACGCGATGGCCGAGAAGCTGATGGTCGACTCGGTGGTCACGTGGGCCCGCGACTACAAGGTGGACGGCTTCCGCTTCGACCTCATGGGCCACCACAGCCGCTCGACCATGCTGGCCGTGCGCGAGGCGCTCGACGACCTGACCGTCCGCGAGGACGGCGTCGACGGGTCCGCCGTCTACCTGTACGGCGAGGGCTGGAACTTCGGCGAGGTCGCGGACAACGCCCTGTTCACGCAGGCCACGCAGGGGCAGCTCGGCGGGACCGGCATCGGTACCTTCAGCGACCGGCTGCGGGACGCGGTGCACGGCGGGTCGCCGGTGGACGCCGCCTCGCGCTTCACGCAGGGCTTCGGCACGGGCCTGTTCACCGACCCGAACGGGCGGGAGGCCACCGAGGGGGAGCCGGGCAGCGTCAACGACGGCTCCGGAGACGAGGCCGCGGACCTGGCCCACCAGAGCGACCTCGTGCGGCTCGGCCTCGCCGGCAACCTGCGGGACTTCGCGTTCCGGGCGTCCGACGACGGCGTCGGTGAGGTCACGAGGGGCGCGGACCTCGACTACAACGGCGCGCCGGCGGGGTACGCGGACTCGCCGGAGGAGGTCGTCACGTACGTCGACGCGCACGACAACGAGACGCTCTTCGACCTGCTGACGCTCAAGCTGCCGCAGGACACGTCGATGGACGACCGGGTGCGGATGAACACCGTGTCGCTCGCGACGACGGCGCTCGCCCAGACCCCGTCGTTCTGGCACGCGGGCACGGACCTGCTGCGTTCGAAGTCGCTCGACCGCAACTCCTACGACTCGGGCGACTGGTTCAACGCGATCGACTGGTCGGGGCAGGACAACGGCTTCGGCCGCGGACTGCCTCCCGCGGCGGACAACGAGGACGCCTGGCCGGACATGGCACCGCTGCTGGCGAACCCGGACCTCAAGCCCGCGCCGTCGGACATCGCGACGGCGTCCCGCGCGGCGCGCGAGCTGCTGCAGCTGCGGTCGTCGACGGACCTGTTCCGCCTCGGCAGCGCCCGGCTGATCGAGCAGAAGGTCTCGTTCCCGGCGGCGGGGCCGGATGCCGTGCCCGGCGTCGTGGCGATGTCGGTCGACGACACGGTCGGCCGCGACGTCGACCGGCGGCTGGACGGCGTGCTCACGGTGCTCAATGCGTCGCCCGAGCCGGTGACGCTGGACCTGCCCGAGCTGGCCGGGCGCGACTACCGGCTCTCGCGCGTGCAGGCGCGAGGGAGCGACGACGTCGTGCGCACGACGTCGTGGGACGAGGGCTCCGGGACGGTCACCGTGCCGGGCCGCACCGTGTCCGTGCTGGTCGACCCCCAGCGCTGACCCCCGACGCTTCGGGCCCCGAACGTTGCCTTCGGGGCCCGAAGCAAGGGAGACTCCCGTGCGACGGCCGACCGCCGGGCACCCCGCGCCCCGATGTGAGGGCTCACATCGGGGCGATGCCACGATCATGCCGATCGCGTGCGTGCCGCGCCGCGCCACCCGACGAGCCGTGACCGGATCGTTATCGCCTCGCTCCCGACCCCACTTTGACTTCGAGACTCGAAGACAGCAGTCTGGGACGCGGATCGGCTCGGCCGACCGGGCTCGCCCGGTCCGGACCGGGCGCCGGCGGCGATGGTCGCCACCGGTGGACCTCGAGGACGAGAAGGAGCGCGAGGATGCGACTCGCCAAGACGATGAGCGCCGTGGCCGGCGGCGCTGCGCTGACGCTGGCCCTGGCCGCCTGCGGTGGCTCGGGCGCCGGTGGTGGCGGCGCGGACGGCGCCGCGGGGAACGGCGACGAGGAGGTCAAGGTCGGCGTCGCGATGCCGACCCAGACCTACGAGCGCTGGATCCAGGACGGCAACAACGTCAAGAAGGGGCTGGAGGAGCACGGGTACACCGTCGACCTGCAGTTCGCGAACGACGACATCCCCACCCAGACGCAGCAGATCGACTCGATGATCACCGAGGGTGTCGACGCCCTGATCATCGCCTCGATCGACGGCACGGCGCTGTCCAGCCAGCTCGACGCGGCCGCCGCGGCGAACATCCCGGTCATCGCCTACGACCGCCTGATCAACAACAGCCCGAACGTCGACTTCTACGTGACGTTCGACAACTACGAGGTGGGCGTGGCGCAGGCGAACTCGCTGCTGCGCGGCCTCGGCGTGCTGGACAAGGACGGCGAGAAGACGGGCGAGAAGGGGCCGTTCAACGTCGAGATCTTCGCCGGCTCGGCCGACGACAACAACTCGCGCTTCTTCTACGACGGCGCGATGGACACGCTCAAGCCGTACCTCGACGACGGCACGCTGACCGTGCCGTCGGGGCAGACCGACTTCGACACGGTGGCCACGCAGCGCTGGCAGCAGGAGACCGCGCAGAAGCGCATGGAGGACCTGCTGACGTCCACCTACAACGGTGGCACGAAGCTCGACGGCGTCCTCTCGCCGGCCGACCCGCTGTCGCGCGGCATCATCACCGCGCTGCGCGGTGCGGGCATGGGCCCGACCCTCGAGGACGGGCTGCCCGCGGTCACGGGCCAGGACGCGGAGATCGCGTCGATCAAGCTGATCGACGACGGCGTGCAGTCCTCGACCATCTTCAAGGACACGCGTGACCTCGCGGACGAGGCCGTGAACGCCGCCGCCGCGTTCGTGGAGGGCGAGGAGCCCGACGCGAACGACACGGAGACCTACGACAACGGCGAGAAGGTCGTGCCCGCGCACCTGCTGGACATCCAGCCCGTGTTCAAGGACGACATCAAGCCGGTGCTCATCGACTCCGAGTACTACACGGCGGACGAGGTCAAGAAGGGCCAGACCGACTGACCCCCCCGTGCGGACGGACCCGTCCCGTCGCCCGCTCACGCGGCGCGGCCGGGCGGGTCCGTCCCGGGCCGCCCGCCAGGGAGCGGGCCCACAGCCTCACAGGAAAGGACGAGGGCGCATGAACGCACCCCACGTCGACGCGCGCACACCAGGGAGGGCCTCGCGATGAGCACCATTCTCGAGATGCGCTCGATCGTCAAGGAGTTCCCCGGCGTCAAGGCGCTGGACGGCGTCGACCTCGACGTCACCCGCGGAGAGATCCACGCGATCTGCGGCGAGAACGGGGCCGGCAAGTCCACCCTGATGAAGGTGCTCTCGGGCGTGTACCCGCACGGCACCTACGACGGGGAGATCGTCTTCGACGGCTCGGCGGCCGAGTTCGGCTCGATCAACGACTCCGAGGCACGAGGCGTCGTCATCATCCACCAGGAGCTCGCCCTGGTGCCGTACCTGTCGGTGGCCGAGAACATCTTCCTCGGCAACGAGCGCCGTGGCCGCGCCGGGCTGATCGACTGGAACCAGTCGAACGCCGAGGCCGCGAAGCTGCTGGCCCGCGTCGGGCTCGACGAGAACCCGCTCACCCCGGTCGGCACCCTCGGCGTCGGCAAGCAGCAGCTCATCGAGATCGCCAAGGCGCTCTCGAAGGAGGTCCGGCTGCTCATCCTCGACGAGCCGACGGCCGCGCTCAACGACACCGACTCCGAGCACCTGCTCGACCTGCTGCGCCACCTCAAGGGGCAGGGCATCACGTCGATCATCATCTCGCACAAGCTCAACGAGATCGCCGAGATCGCCGACCGCACCACGATCATCCGCGACGGCCGGACCATCGAGACCATCGACATGTCCGAGCCCACGTCCACCCAGGACCGGATCATCCGCGGCATGGTCGGCCGCGACCTGGAGCACCGGTACCCCGAGCGCGCGTCGGTCGTGGGTGACGAGGTGCTGCGCGTGGAGGACTGGACCGTCTTCCACCCGACCCAGCCGGGCCGCAAGGTGGTCGACGGCGCGTCCTTCAACGTCCGCGCCGGGGAGGTCGTCGGCATCGCCGGCCTCATGGGCGCCGGGCGCACGGAGCTGGCGATGAGCATCTTCGGACGCTCGTACGGGCGCAACATCTCCGGCCGGCTGTACAAGGACGGCAAGGAGATCCAGGCGCGCAACGTGTCGGAGGCGATCGGGCACCACATCGCCTACGCCACGGAGGACCGCAAGGTCTACGGCCTCAACCTCATCGACGACATCCGGCACAACGTGTCCTCGGCCGGTCTCGGCCAGCTCGCCCCGCGCGGCTGGGTGAACGGGAACGAGGAGCTGCGGGTCGCCGAGGAGTACCGCTCCAGCCTCAACATCAAGACCCCGAACGTCCTGGCGTCCGTCGGCAAGCTGTCCGGCGGCAACCAGCAGAAGGTCGTGCTGTCCAAGTGGCTGTACACCGACCCGGACGTCCTCATCGTCGACGAGCCCACGCGCGGCATCGACGTCGGGGCCAAGTACGAGATCTACACGATCATCAACAAGATGGTCGCGGCCGGCAAGGCCGTGGTGGTCATCTCCTCCGAGCTGCCCGAGCTGCTCGGCATCTGCGACCGCGTGTACACGCTCGCGTTCGGCCGTATCACCGGTGAGGTCCCCGTCGCCGAGGCGACGCAGGAGGGCCTCATGGAGCTCATGACCATCGAGCGCGACCAGCCCCTGCCCACGAAGGAAAACGCCTCATGAACGCCATCGCCTCGATCCGGGACGTCATCACCCGGAACATGCGCCAGAGCGGGATCCTCGTCGCGTTCGTCGTGATCGTCGCGATCTTCGCCCTGCTCAACCCGATGTTCCTGTCGCCGACGAACCTGACGAACATCGTCCTGCAGTACACCTACATCCTCATCCTGGCGATCGGGATGGTGATGGTCATCGTCGCCGGGCAGATCGACCTGTCGGTCGGGTCGGTGGTGGCGCTCACGGGCGCCGTCTCGGCCGTGGTGGTCATCAAGATGGGCATGCCCTGGTGGATGGGCGTGCTCGCCGCGCTCGTCGTCGGCCTGCTGGTCGGCGCGTGGCAGGGCTTCTGGGTCGCCTACGTGGGCATCCCCGGCTTCATCGTCACCCTGGCGGGCATGCTGCTGTTCCGCGGCCTGACGTACGTGGTGCTCGACAACGTCTCGCTGTCGCCCTTCGGCGGCACCTACTACGGCATCGCGAACGGGTTCGTCAACGGGCTGCTCGGCGGCTACGGGGTCGACACCTTCACGCTGGTGATCTTCGCGATCGCGGTGGTGGGCTTCGGGGTCAGCCAGTGGCGCACCCGCCAGGGCAAGATCGCCTACCAGCAGACGGTCGAGTCGCTGCCGCTGTTCGTCGTCAAGCTCGTCGTCCTCGCGGCCGTCGTGATGTGGTTCGCCTACCAGCTCGCCTCGAGCCGCGGGCTGCCGGTCGTGCTGATCATCCTCGCTGCGCTGACCATCGTGTACGCCCTCGTCACGCAGAAGTCGGTCTTCGGCCGGCACGTGTACGCCATCGGCGGCAACCAGCACGCCGCCGAGCTGTCCGGCGTGAAGGTCAAGAAGATCAACTTCTGGGTCTTCGTCAACATGGGGCTGCTCGCCTCCGTCGCCGGCATCGTGTACTCGTCGCGCGTCAACGGCGCCCAGCCGGCGGCGGGGAACATGTTCGAGCTCGACGCCATCGCCGCGTGCTTCATCGGTGGCGCGTCGACGTCCGGCGGCGTCGGCCGCGTGGGCGGCGCCCTCATCGGTGGTCTGATCATGGCCGTCATGTCGAACGGCATGCAGCTCATGGGCGTCCCGACCTCGGTGCAGCCCATCGTCAAGGGCCTCGTGCTGCTGCTGGCCGTCGCCTTCGACATCTACAACCGGCGCCGCGCGGCCGCGCTGCGCTGACCGGACCCGGCCGGGCCCCCGGCCGGACCACCCACGCTGCGACGCGCGGGACGGCGAGACACCGCCGTCCCGCGCGTCGTCGCACCATAGACTTCCCCGCGTGAGAGGACGGCTGCCGATGGTGGGGTCGCAGTCCTCGTTGCGCGAGGCCAACCGCGCGAGGGTCGTCGACGCGGTCAAGCGGCACGGCGGCCTGACGCAGGTCGAGCTGACGGGAGCGACGGGGCTCTCGCCGGCGACGGTGTCGACGATCGTCAAGGAGCTCGTGGCCGCCGAGCTGGTCGAGGTGCGCAGCACCGTCCGCTCGGGCCGGCGCGCGCAGCTCGTGACGCTCGCGCACCGCGTCGGCCTGGTCGCCGGAGTGCTCGTCGGAAGCCGCCACCTGAGCGTCGCCGTCTCGGACGTGTCGCACGAGGTGCTTGCCGAGCAGGTGCTGCCGCTGCCGGCCGACCACCGCGCCGACACGAGTCTCGACCGCGCCGCCCTGCTCGTGGTCGACCTGGTCGAGCGGGTCGGCGCCGACCTCGGCGAGGTGCTCGGCATCGGCGTGGGGCTGCCCGCCCCGGTCGACTCCTCGACGGGACAGGTCACCGTGCGGGGCATCCTGCGCGGGTGGGACGGCGTCCCGGTGGCGCAGGTGCTGTCCAAACGGCTCGCGCGGCCGGTGTTCGTCGACAACGACGCGAACCTGGGCGCGCTCGCCGAGAGCACCGTGGGGGCGGCGCGCGACGTCCACGACTCCTTGTACGTGCGTGCCGGGCACGGCGTGGGTGCGGGGATCGTCCTCGGCGGCCGGGTGCACCGGGGCGCGGCGGGGACCGCCGGCGAGATCGGGCACGTCCAGGTCGACCCGGCGGGCAACATCTGCTCGTGCGGCAGCCGCGGCTGCCTCGACACGGTCGTGGGGGACCGGGCGCTGCTCGAGCCGCTGCGCAGCAGCCACGGGCGCCTCACCCTGCGCGACGTCGTCCGGCTCGCGAACGACGACGACCCGGGCTGCCGGGAGATCGTCGCCGACGCGGGTACGGTGATCGGCGGCGTGGTCGCGGGACTGGCGACCTCGCTCAACCCGCAGCGCGTGGTCGTCGGGGGCGTGCTCGCCGGCACCGGCGAGGCGTTCCTCGGCCCGTTCCGGGAGGCGCTGCGACGGCGCACGCTCCTGCAGCAGGTGGTGCCGCTCGAGGTGGTGCCCGCGCAGCTCGGCACGCGCGCCGAGCTCGAGGGGGCGGTGGCCCTCGCGCTGGCGCACACCGACGTGTTCGACCGGCCCGACGAGACGACGCAGGGAGGGACCTCGTGACGCCACGCACGCCGTTGCTCGCGCTGCGGCAGGTCAGCAAGTACTTCGGTGCCGTGGAGGCGCTGGTCGATGTCGACCTCGACGTGCACGCCCACGAGGTCGTGGCTCTCGTGGGCGACAACGGCGCCGGCAAGTCGACGCTGGCCAAGGTGGTGTCCGGGGTGCTGAGCCCCGACTCGGGCCTGGTCGAGATCGAGGGTGAGCAGGTCACGATCGGCTCGCCGTCGGCCGCCAACCGGCTCGGGGTCGCGAGCGTCTTCCAGGACCTCGCCGTGGCGGAGAACCTCGACGTCACGGCGAACGTCTTCCTCGGCCAGGAGCTGCGCTCGAGGATCGGTCTCCTGCACGACGGCGAGATGGAGACCGAGACGCGCAAGCTGCTGGACCACCTCACCGTGCGGATCCCGTCGGTGCGCACGCCGTTGCGTCACCTGTCGGCCGGGCAGCGTCAGGCGGTCGCGATCGCGCGCACCCTGATCGGCTCCCCGCGCATCGTCGTGCTCGACGAGCCCACGGCCGCGCTGTCGGTGGCGCAGACCGCCGAGGTGCTCACGCACATCGAGCGGCTGCGCGACCTGGGTCTGGGCGTGATCCTCATCAGCCACAACCTCAACGACGTGCGTGCCGTGTCCGACCGCATCGAGGTGCTGCGCCACGGGCGCAACAACGGCTCGTTCCCCGCGTCCGCCGCGCACGAGGAGATCCTCGCCGCGATCACCGGCGCTTCCTGACCCGGGCGGACCCGGCGATCGGCCGCGTTCCGGGGACCTTGGCCGGCAACGTGGCTGGCAGCGCTGTCAACGGCGGGATCACGGGCGTCGACCAGATTGCGTTCACAGGTTGACGACAAGAAACGGGCAGGTCTAGCGTCGCCCCTGCCCGCACGGAGCCGTCGGGCCAGGAGCCGGTGCGCCGTCGCGCCGCTCGCCACGCGAAGGAGATGCGATGCCGGATCGCCACGCCGTCCTCGAGATGCGCTCGATCACCAAGGAGTTCCCCGGGGTGCGCGCCCTCGACGACGTCTCGCTGGCGGTCGAGGCGGGTCAGATCCACGCCATCTGCGGGGAGAACGGCGCCGGGAAGTCGACCCTGATGAAGGTGCTCTCGGGCGTGTACCCGCACGGCACCTACGCCGGCGAGATCCGGTACCAGGGCGAGCCCGTGGAGTTCAAGGACATCCGCTCCAGCGAGCAGGCCGGGATCGTCATCATCCACCAGGAGCTCGCCCTCATCCCCGAGCTGTCGATCACGGAGAACATCTTCCTCGGCAACGAGGTGCGGGCCCGGGTGGGCATCGACTGGGACGCCGCGCGCCGCCGGGCGACGGAGCTGCTCGCCCGCGTGGGGCTGCGCGCGTCGCCGGACACCCTCATCAAGAACCTCGGCGTCGGGCAGCAGCAGCTGGTCGAGATCGCTCGGGCGCTCGCGAAGGACGTGCGCCTGCTGATCCTCGACGAGCCCACCGCGGCGCTCAACGAGGACGACTCCGAGCACCTGCTGGACCTGCTGCGAGGGCTGCGCGCCAAGGGCCTGACCTGCATCATGATCTCCCACAAGCTGGGCGAGATCGAGGAGATCGCGGACACGATCACGATCATCAGGGACGGGCAGACGGTCGAGACCCTCGACGTGCGCGCGGGCGGCATCGACGAGGACCGGATCATCCGGGGCATGGTCGGCCGTTCCCTGGCCTCGCGGTTCCCCGACCACGCGCCCCGGATCGGGGAGGTCTTCTTCGAGGTCGACGGGTGGACGGTGGAGCACCCGGAGGTGCCCGGGAGGCTGGTGTGCAAGCAGTCCGCCTTCCACGTGCGCCGCGGGGAGATCGTCGGGTTCGCGGGCATCATGGGGGCCGGGCGCACCGAGCTCGCCCGGTCGATCTTCGGCCGCAGCTACGGTCGCTACCTGTCCGGCACCATCCGTATGGACGGCAGGGAGATCTCCGTGCCCGACGTGCGCTCGGCCGTCCGGCACCGGATCGCGTACGTGTCGGAGGACCGCAAGGCGCTCGGGCTCAATCTCCTCGACACCATCCAGCAGACGGTCGTCTCCGCGAACCTGCCTCGCGTGTCCAGCGGCCCCGTCATCGACCACGACAAGGCGTTCCTCGCGGCCGACGACTACCGCCGGTCCTTCGGGGTGAAGTCCCCGAGCGTGCGCGACGGCGTGTCCACCCTCTCGGGCGGCAACCAGCAGAAGGTGCTGCTCGCCAAGTGGATGTTCACCGAGCCCGAGCTCCTCATCCTCGACGAGCCCACCCGCGGCATCGACGTCGGCGCCAAGTACGAGATCTACGGACTCGTGCAGCGTCTCGCCGACGAGGGCAAGGGCGTCGTCGTCATCTCCTCCGAGCTGCCCGAGCTGCTCGGCCTCTGCGACCGGATCTACACGGTCTTCGAGGGCCGGGTGACCGGCGAGGTGGCGCGCGCGGACGCCACCCAGGAGGTGCTCATGCGCCTCATGACGGGCGCTCCGGCGGCCGCGCGCTGACCGGACCGGCCGACGGGGCAGCAGAGGCCAGCAGACCAGACCGGCCCACCAGAACTAGGTGAAGGAACCCACGACGATGACGTCACTCAAGCAGCTGTTCGGCGGAGGCGTCCGCCAGTACGGCATGGTGATCGCGCTCCTCGCGCTCATCGCCTTCTTCCAGATCGGCACGGGCGGCCTGGTCCTCACGCCGTCCAACGCCCAGAACATCATCATCGGCAACTCCTACATCCTGATCCTCGCGATCGGGATGGTGCTGGTGATCATCGCGGGGCACATCGACCTGTCGGTGGGCTCGGTGGCCGCGGTGACCGGGATCATCGTCGCCATCGCGCTGCGCGACTGGGGCATCCCGTGGTGGGCAGGCATCCTGCTCGGCCTGGCCGTGGGGGCGGCGATCGGGGCGTGGCAGGGGTTCTGGGTCGCCTACGTCGGCATCCCCGGCTTCATCACCACGCTCGCCGGCATGATGCTGTTCCGCGGCCTCAACCAGCGCATCGGCCACTCGTCGACGGTGCCGGTGCCGGCCGAGCTGCAGCAGCTCGGCGCGGGTTACCTGCCGGAGTGGGGGCCGAACACCGGGCTGAACAACTCCACCCTCGTGCTCGGCGTCGTGGCGATCGCCGCGGTGGTCTGGTCGGAGCTGCGCCGCCGGGCGCGCGCCGGCCGGCTGGGGCTGGACGCCCCGCCGGCGTGGGTCGCCGTCGTCCGCGTCGTGGTCGTCGCCGCGGTGATCGCGTACGTCACCTACCTGTTCGGCACCGGGCGCTACGGCACGTCGTTCCCGATCCCGGGCGTCGTGCTGGCCGCGCTGGTGATCCTCTACAACTTCGTCGCGTCGCGGACGATCGGCGGGCGCCACGTCTACGCGGTGGGCGGCAACCGCGCCGCCGCCGCCCTGTCGGGCGTGAACATCCGCCGCACCAACTTCTTCGTGATGATGAACATGTCCGTCCTCGCGGCGGTGGCGGGCATGGTCTTCGTCGGCCGGGCGACCGCGTCCGGGCCCGCCGACGGCAACATGTGGGAGCTCGACGCGATCGCGGCCGTCTTCATCGGCGGCGCCGCCGTCTCCGGAGGGGTCGGCACCGTGGTGGGTTCCGTCATCGGCGGCCTCGTCATGGCGGTGCTGAACAACGGGCTCCAGCTCATGGGCGTCGGCTCGGACACCACGCAGATCATCAAGGGTCTCGTGCTCCTGGTGGCCGTCGCGTTCGACGTGCACAGCAAGGTCACCGGGCGCCCGTCGATCATCGGGCTGGTCTTCCCGTGGCTCGGGAGGAAGGGCGACGGGGGCACCCCGGGCGCCGACGAGCCGAAGCCCGAGGTCCCCGTCGCGGACGGAGCCAGCTCGCGCGGCTGAACCAGACCGGCCGACTCCTGTCGGCCCCCCTTCCCACCCGGTACCCGACGAGGGGTATCTCGAGCAGAAAGTTGGACCCATGAAGACGAAGTTCTCCACAGGTCTCGTCGCCCTGGCGGCGGCGAGCGCGTTGGCGCTGTCGGGCTGCGGCTCCTCCGAGCGCGGGGCCGAGGCCGGCGGCGAGGGCGGTGAGTCCGCGGCGGCCGGGTTCGAGGACGGCGCCAAGATCGGCGTCGCGCTGCCGCAGAAGACGTCCGAGAACTGGGTGCTCGCCGAGAGCCTGTTCAACGACGGGCTCACCGAGGCCGGCTACGAGCCGATCGTGCAGTTCGCCAACGGCGGCGTCTCCGAGCAGCAGAACCAGATCCAGGCGATGATCCAGCAGGGCGTCGAGGTGCTCGTGGTGGGCGCCATCGACGGCTCGCAGCTCGGGTCGCAGCTCAAGGCGGCGAAGGACCAGGGCATCCCGGTCATCGCCTACGACCGGCTGCTGGAGAACACGGACGCCGTCGACGTGTACGAGGCGTTCGACAACTTCAAGGTCGGGCAGCTGCAGGGCCAGGCGCTGCTCGAGGGCCTCGCCGACCGCAAGGGCGAGGGGCCGTACAACGTCGAGCTCATCGCCGGCTCGCCGGACGACGCGAACTCGACGCCGTTCTTCGAGGGCGCGATGGACGTGCTGCAGCCGAAGATCGACGACGGCACCCTCGTGGTGAAGTCGGGCCAGACCTCCCAGCAGCAGGCGTCGACGCAGGGCTGGGAGGCGGAGAACGCCCAGAACCGCATGGACACGATCCTGTCCGGCAGCTACAAGGACGCGGAGCTGCACGGCGTGCTGTCGCCGAACGACACGCTGGCGCGGGCGGCGCTGACGTCGGCCAAGCAGGCCGGCAAGGACGTCCCGGTCATCACCGGCCAGGACTCCGAGGTCGAGTCGGTGAAGTCGATCATGGCGGGCGTGCAGTACTCCACGATCTACAAGGACACGCGCGAGCTCGTGGAGGCCACGATCGGTGCGGTCGACGCCTACAAGGCGGGCGAGGAGCCCGAGGTGACCGACACCGAGTCGTACGACAACGGCGTCAAGGTCGTCCCGGCCAACCTGCTCGAGCCCGTCATCGTGACCGAGGACAACGCGGCCGAGGTGTACGCGGGCGACCCGAACCTGGAGGAGCTCACCAAGTGAGGGTCTGACCCGGCGCCCGTCCGGGCACCGGTCGGCGGTGGGTCGTGGTCTGCGGGCCGCGGCCCACCGCCGTTCTTTCGCCCTGCTACCGGCCGCGGGGGCCTCGTCCGCGATCGAGCGAGAACCTGTCGTGCGGGTCGAGGTGGGCGAGGACCTTGCCGAGCGTGGTCGACAGGGTGCGGACCTCGTCGGCGTCCAGGTCGTCGTAGACGTTCTCCAGCACGGTGCGGGCGTGGCCGGGGGCGCTCGCGACGACCTTCTGCCAGCCGTCGTCGGTGAGCCTCGCGACGGTGGCGCGCCTGTCGTCGGGCGCCGCCGCGCGGTCGATGTAGCCGCGCGCCTCCAGGCGCCGGGCGACGTGTGACAGCCGGGGGAGCGTGGCGCTGGTGAGCTGGGCGAGCTCGCTCATGCGCAGCTCGCGGTCGGGCGCCTCGGACAGCATCGCGAGCACCATGTACTCGTAGTGGGTCAGGTCGGCCTCCCGGCGCAGCTGCTGGTCGAGCGCCGCGGGCAGCAGCTCGATGACCGCCTGCAGCCGCAGCCAGCTGCGCATCTGCTCGTCGTCGAGCCAGCGCGGTGCGTCCGCCCGTCCGCTCGTCGTGCCTGACGCCGCGTCCGTCGTCACGGTGGCCCCCTCTCTTCGCCTGCATGGTTGACGTGACAACTATAGCGACCTATGTTGGTTGTAGCGTCAACCAATCAGGTCGACGCGGACCGAGGAGGACACCATGGCCACCATCAGCATCATCGGCGCAGGGAACATGGGCACCGCGATCGCCGGGCTCGCGCTCGCGGCGGGCAACGACGTCCAGGTCGTCGCACGCGACCGGGCCAAGGCCGCGGCGGTCGACGCCGCCGTCACCGCGACCACCTTCGGCGAGCCGCTGGTGGGCGACGTCGTCGTGCTCGCGCTCCCGTACCCCGCCCTCGATGACGTCGTCGCCACCTACGGCGCCCAGCTGGACGGGCGCACCGTCGTCGACATCACCAACCCGCTGGACTTCGCCACCTTCGACTCGCTCGTGGTGCCCGCCGACTCGTCGGCCGCCGCCGGGCTCGCCGCCGCGCTCCCGGGCGCGACGGTGCTCAAGGCCTTCAACACCACCTTCGCCGCGACCCTCGCGAGCGGCACCGTCGGCGACGTGCCGACCACGGTGCTCGTCGCGGGCGACGACGCCGACGCCAAGGCAGCCTTCGCCGCCGCGTTCGACGGCTCCGCGGTGCGGGTCGTGGACGCGGGAGCGCTCAAGCGCGCCCGCGAGCTCGAGGCCCTCGGCTTCCTGCAGCTCACGCTGGCCGCCGGCGACAAGACGCAGTGGACCACCGGGTTCGCGCTGCTCTGAGCCGGACCCCGCCGGCGCGTGGCGCCCGTCCGTCCGAGAACACCGTCCGATCACCAGCCCAGGAGCCGACCATGACCCGAACCGCCGACCTGCTCGCGGCCGAGACCGCGATGGGCGCCGTCACCCTGCACGTGGGGGACCTCGGCGCGATGAGCGCCTACTACCGCGAGGCGATCGCGCTGGAGGAGCTCCCGGGGCTCGGCGGTCCCGACCGGGTGGTGCTCGGCCGCGGCGGGCAGGCGGTCGTCGTGCTCCGGCACACGCCGGGCCTGCCCGCGACGGCCCGCAACCAGGCGGGCCTGTTCCACACGGCCGTTCTGTTCGACACCGAGGAGGCGCTGGCGGCCGCCGTCGCGCACGCCGCGCAGCACCCGCTCTCGCGGTTCGCCGGCAACTCCGACCACTGGGTCTCGCGCGCGTTCTACTTCACCGACCCCGAGGACAACGGGATCGAGCTCTACTGGGACCGGCCGCGGGACGCCTGGCAGCGCGACGGCGGCCGCGTCGCCATGGGCTCCGACTGGTTCGACCCGCAGGAGTTCCTGCGCCGCCACCTCACCGAGGACGCGCTGGCCGGCACCGCCGCCCAGGCCGCCCAGGTGGGCCACGTCCACCTGCAGGTGGGCGACGTGCCGACGGCGCAGAAGTTCTACGTGGACACCCTCGGGTTCGAGATCATGGCCACCTTCCACGGCGCGCTGTTCGTCGCCGCGGGCGGGTACCACCACCACATGGCGATGAACACCTGGAACAGCGCGGGGGCCGGGCCGCGCGCCGCCACGCTCGGCCTCGGCCAGGTGGCGCTCACGGTGCCCACGCGCGACGAGGTCGGCGCGCTCGCCGACCGGCTGCGGCACGCCGGCGTCGAGGCGCGCGACGACGGGCGGACCCTGCGGTTCGAGGACCCCTGGCGCACCCTCGTCGAGGTGTCCGTGGCCTGAGCGCGGGCCCGCACGGCCGGCTGCAGGGCCGCGCCGCTCAGTGGAAGACGACGGTGCGGTGGTCGTCGAGCAGCACCCGGTGCTCGGCGTGCCACCGCACGGCGCGCGCCAGGGTGCGCCGCTCGACGTCCTCGCCCAGGGCCACCAGGTCCGCGACCGCGCGGGAGTGGTCGACCCGCTCGACGTCCTGCTCGATGATCGGCCCTTCGTCGAGGTCGCCGGTCACGTAGTGCGACGTGGCGCCGATGAGCTTGACCCCGCGGTCGTACGCCTGGGCGTACGGGCGTGCGCCCTTGAACGAGGGCAGGAAGGAGTGGTGGATGTTGATGACCTGCCCGGACAGGTCGCGGCACAGCTCGTCCGACAGGATCTGCATGTACCGGGCGAGGACGACGAGCTCGACGTCGAGCTCCGCCACCAGCTCCCGCAGCCGGGCCTCCGCCTGCGCCTTCGTGTCCTGGGTGACCGGCACGTGGTGGAACGGCTTGCCGTAGAACTCGGCGATCTCCTCCAGGTCGCGGTGGTTGCCCACGACGCCGACGACGTCGACGGGCATGTCCTGGTATCGCTCGCGGTAGAGCAGGTCCACCAGGCAGTGCGGGGCCTTGCTGACCAGCACGAGCGTGCGCTGGCGGCGCCCGACGACGTCGAGACCCCACGACATGCCGAACCGCTGCGTCACCGGCTCCAGCGCCGACACGAGCTGCGCCCGGTCGGCGGCCGCCTCCACCTGGACGCGCATGAAGAACAGCCCGGAGGCAGGGTCACCGAACTGCTGCGACTCGGTGATGTTGCCGTCGAGGTCGGCCAGCACGCCCGCGACGGCGTGCACGATGCCCGGCCGGTCGGGGCAGGAGAGCGTCAGGATCCATTCGGTGGTCGCCACCTGCCCATTGTGGCTCGTCGCGGGACGACCCGTGTGGCGTGTCCGCACGGTGCGCCATGTCGTGCGCTGCATGTGGCAACCGCGCGGTCGTGATCGTTTTGTGACCATTTTCCACCCGCTGTCCGGGGTGTCCGGAGCAATGGTCGCCATTAGGTTGTGGTTCGTTCAAAGTCGAATGATGGGGATGGTCCTTCAGGTGCGTTTCGGGCGGGTTGTCGCGTCAAGTGGTCTTCTGGCGTTGGCCATGTCGGGCATCGTTCCGGTTTCCGCTGGGGCGGACGAGGTGGCGGTGGAGTGCGTGCCGGTGGTGGACGACGCGGTGGCCGCTGCGCAGGTGGCGGCGGAGTGCGGCAGCGAGGTCGAGATCCGTTCGGAGCGTTCGCCGTGGGACACGGTGTTCGCGACGCCTGCCGGTGGCATGCGGGTGGAGACGTCGGCTGCGGCGGTGCGTACCGAGGTGAACGGGTCGTGGCAGGAGATCGACACCACGTTGGCGTTGGGGGCGGCGGGGGTCGAGGCGGCGGCTGCGGCGTTGCCGATCGTGTTCTCGGACGGGTCGGCGGGGATGCCGTTGGCGAGGATCGAGTCGGGCGGGCACGTGCTGGAGTTTCATGCGCCGTTCGAGCTGACGGCGCCGTCGGTGTCCGGCGACCGGGTGACGTATCCGGACGTGCTGCCGGGGGTGGACCTGATCGCGTCGATCGATCCGGACGGGACAGGGTTCTCCGAGGTGCTGCGTGTGGCCTCCGCGCAGGCGGCGGCGAACCCTGCGTTGGCCGAGCTGGGGTTCCCGGTCGAGGTCTCTGAGGGGTTGACGGTCTCGGAGGCTGACGGTGGCTTCGTCGCCTCGGACGCGGCGGGCGTGCGGGTGTTCACGAGCCCGACGCCGTTGATGTGGGACTCGGGCTCCGCGACGGCACCGGCCCCGGCACCGGCACCGGCGTCGGCGCCCGATGGTGGGTCGGGCGTGTCCGGGACGTCGGCATCGACGGGTGCTGCGCTGGTCGCCGGGGTGGACGAGACCTCCGGGGAACCGGTGGCGGACGATCTGGTGGTGGCCCCGGGGCTGGACAGTGCGGTCATGCCGATGCCGGTAGAGGTATCCGGCGGGTCGGTGACGTTGACGCCGGACGCGGGCATGCTGGCGGATCCGGGCACGAGCTGGCCGGTGTTCATCGATCCGGGGGTGTCCGGGTCGCGGCACGAGTGGACGGCGCTGCGTTCGGGGATGTCGTCGGACTACAAGTTCTCCGGCGACCAGGGCCTGGGGTTCTGTGATGTGTCGGTGACGTCGGCGTGCGGGCGGGATTTCACGAGCCGTCTGGTGTGGGAGTTCCACGGGCTGTCGAAGGTGTCGAACGTGGCTGCGGGGGACATCACGTCGGCGACGTTCTCCGCGTACGGGACGCACTCGTTCAACTGCACGGCGTATGCGGTCCAGGCGTTCAACGTGGAGAGCATCGTGTCGGGAACGACGTGGGGCTCGAACTCGGGCTGGACGGCGGGTAACCGGCAGTCGACGCGGTCGGTCGCCCACCGGCCGGGCTGTGACGGCGAGCCGCGCCGCATCGCGTGGGACATCAAGCAGGCCGCGCAGGAGGCGGCCTCGTACAACCACGCGTACATCACGATCGGGTTGCGGGCCGCGGACGAGTCCACGATGGCGAAGTGGAAGCGGTACAAGAACACCGCGAAGCTGTCGGTGTCGTACAACCGGGCGCCGGTGATGCCGACGACGAAGTCGATGAAGACCACCGCGAGCGGGTCGAACCTTGCGTGCTCGACCTCGAAGAGCGGTACGGACAGTATTCGCACGACCAGGCCGACGTTGCGGGCACATGGCGTGGACCCGGACGGGCAGAAGGTCCGGCTGCGGTTCAAGGCTACGGATGTCGCGACCGGTGACAAGGTGTGGCAGTCGTCGTTGACGACGGCACGGGCGAGTGGTCAGCAGCACACGGTCAAGGTGCCGTCCGGGGTGTTGAAGGACGAGCGCGTGTACCGGTGGCGGGCCGAGTCCCAGGATCCGGGCGGCCGCAAGTCGGGCTGGTCGGACGACATGTGTTACATCCGTCCGGACATGACCCCGCCGAACAAGCCGACCGTGACGTCGAACGCCTACCCCGAGAATCGGGTGAACGGGGAGGTCGGGACGTCGGGCACGTTCAAGTTCGGCCCGAACGGGTCGAAGGACGTCGTGAAGTACAAGTACTCGTTCAACTCGGACGCCCTGAACCGGCACAAGCCCGGCAGCTCGGCCTCGGTGTCGTTCACACCGGAGTCCGGCGGCTCGCAGGTGCTGTACGTGCAGTCGTTCGACAAGGCCGGTCGCGGCTCACCGGTCAACGTCTACCGCTTCAGCGTGGCGTTCCCGACGGTCTCGGGGCTGTGGCACCTCGATGAGGGCAGCGGCACGCAGGCATCGGACGCTGCGCCGGCCGAGGTCGCGGGGCAAGAGGCGTCCCATCCCCTGACGCTCTCGGACGCCTCCATGTGGGCGCCTGCCGGCTGGGACGGTGGAGGCTCTGCCCTGACCTTCGGGGCGGGTGAAGCAGCGCACACCGACGGGCCGGTCCTTGATACGAGCAAGTCGTACACGGTGAGCGCGTTCGTCGACCTCGCGGCCACGGACACGCATCGGTTTGCGGTGAGTCAGGACGGCCAGTTCTCGAGCGCGTTCAAGCTGGGGTATCTGCGTGACTCGTCGCGGTGCGATGGCGGTGCGGCAGGCTGCTGGGCGTTCCTTGCCTACGCCCGCGACGGAGGCGGTGGTCTCGCGGCGACATCGCCTGTTCCCGCGGTAACGGACACGTGGGTACATCTGACCGGTGTCTACGACGCGGGGGCGTCGACGAGCAGCAACTCGGCCTCCGCGACGTTGAAGCTCTACGTCTGCGGAGGTGCGACCGACTGGGAGCCGCGGCTGGCGACGATGGTGTCGCTGAACCCGGACGGTCTGGGGTGGTCGGCGGGTGGCGATCTGCAGGCCGGGCGGGCGCAGTACAGCGCGAAGGCGACCCAGGGCTGGGCCGGTCAGATCGACGACGTGCGCGCGTACGACGTCGCACTCGGAGAGGACCAGATCCGGCGGGTGTGCTGGGGATCGCAGGTCGAGTTCTGAGATGGGCGGGACGACGGTGTCGACGGGCTGGAGGACGAGGGCGATCATGCGACGGGCGCGAGGGCCGGCGATGGTGGGGCAGTTCCGACCGCGGGTGAAGCTGGTGGCGGCCGTGACAGCCGTCGTCGTGGTCGGAACGGGGATTCCCGCCGTGGCCGATGACGGTGGTACCGGCCCGTCGCTCGCCGAGCGGGAGTCGTGGACGATGGAGGAGCGTGCGGCCTACGGGCAGGAGGTCTGGGGGGACCGGGAGGACGACGTCGATCCGCTGGCGGCCGATCCCGTCCCCCTCGCGCCGGTCCGCGACCTGGCGAAGGTCGAGGGGACGACGAGCTGGGCGCTCGCCCATGCGGCCCCCGAGGTCTTCGCGCAGGCCGATGAGGCGCCTTCCGAGGCTGTCGTCGACCTGACGGAAGGTGCGGCGGATGCCACGGTCGGTGGGCTTGCGGTCACTGTGCAGCAGGTGATGACCGGTACGGCGGCGAAGTCACCGCGGGCCGACGATCGTCGGGTGCGAGTTCGTGGCGAGGGCCGGCGAGCGGCCGGCGCGCTGGGTGTCGAGGGGGCCGTGGTTGTTCTCGAGCCTGCAGGCGTGCCGGACGACACGATGGCGTCGCAAGCTCGTGGCGCCGCTGACCAGCGTGTCGAGGTCGAGATCGACGTCTCGGACCTGCCGGCTGCCCGGTCCACCGACTGGCTCGCGCGCGCGTCCCTCGTGGAGCTGCCCGCTTGTGCGGCCGACCGGCCCGATGCGGCGGAGTGCCAGGCCCGGGTGCCCGTGAAGGGCAGCGTCGTCGACGTCGGCTCCGGGACGGTGAGCGGGGTGGTCAGCCTCGGCAGTGGTTCCGCCACCGTGCTCGCGGTCGAGGCTGGCGCTGCCGGCGCGAGCGGCGACTGGTCGGCGACGCCGTTGTCGCCGTCGGCGTCGTGGCAGGTCTCGCAGCAGTCGGGCAGTTTCGCCTGGTCGTACCCGATGCGCACGCCGACGACACCGGGCGGGCTCGAGCCGGAAGTCTCGTTGACCTATGACTCGGGGTCGATCGACGGACGTGTGGCATCGACGAACAACCAGGCAGGGCAGGTCGGTGACGGGTGGAGCCTGAACGCGGCCGGGTACGTCGAGCGGAGGTTCGTCCCGTGCGCCGATGACACCGCGGCGGTAGACGGCAAGCCGGCGAACAACAAGGGACACAAGACCGGCGACCTGTGCTGGCGCGACGACAACGCCACTCTCATGCTCGGCGGCAGGTCGTCCGAGCTGGTCAAGGACGAGTCGACCGGTACGTGGCGGCTGAAGAGCGATGACAACTCGAAGGTCGAGCGGCTGACCGGCGGGTGGAACGGTGACGACGACAAGGAGTACTGGAAGGTCACGACGAGCGACGGGACCCGGTACTTCTTCGGCCGTGACAAGAGGTCGGCATCGGACACCAAGGCGTTGAACTCCGCGTGGACGGTGCCGGTGTACGGCAATCATGCGGGCGAACCGTGCTACGACTCATCTTTTGCGGACTCGCGCTGTGACCAGGCATGGCGATGGAACCTGGACTATGTGGTCGACGTGTCCGGGAACTCGATGACGTACACGTACAGGCGGGAGACGAACCGGTACGGGTACGACAACAATTCGGGGACGGCATCCTACGTGCGGGGTGGTTCGCTGCTGTCGATCGAGTACGGCACCCGCGCCGGTGACGAGCAGGGTGCGGACGCGGCGGCGAGGGTGGTGCTCACCGCGGCCCAGCGGTGCGTGAAGTCCTCGGGCTTCGACTGCGCGGCGGGGAAGCTGACGTCGGCGAACAAGGCGCACTGGCCGGACGTCCCGTTCGACCGGATCTGCACGTCGTCCACGTCGTGCGCGGGCCGTACGGTGCCGACGTTCTTCTCCCGGCACCGCACCACGAGGGTGACGACGCAGGTGCTGACCTCTGCAGGAAGGTACCGGGCCGTGGACCGGTGGGACCTGGCACAGCAGTTCCCGGACCCGGGGGACGGCACGGACCCCGCACTGTGGCTGGCGAAGGTGACGCATGTCGGCGTCGGCGCGTCGTCGGACGTCACGCTGCCGTCCACGACGTTCGTCGGGCAGCAGATGCCCAACCGTGTCAACACGCAGCTGGACGGCCGCTTTCCGATGAACCGGTACCGGATCTCGAGCATCAGATCGGAGTCGGGCGGGGTCACGAGCGTGAACTATTCCGGCACCGACTGCACGACGAGCTCGCTGCCGGGCAAGCCGCAGTCGAACACCAGGCGGTGCATGCCGGTGTTCTGGACGCCGGAGGGTGCGACGGAGCAGGTGCTGGAGTACTTCCACAAGTACCTCGTGACCTCGGTGGTCGAGAACGCACGCGACGGGATCTCCGAAGCGACCGAGACGCACTACTCGTATGTCGGCAACCCTGCCTGGCACTATGACGACGACGAGCTCGTGCGGCCCAAGTACCGCACCTGGTCGCAGTGGCGCGGGTACGGCGCGGTGGATGTCGAGGTCGGTGCCCCGGGGCGCAGCGACGAGCCCCAGGTGCGCACGCGCACCCGGTACTTCCGGGGGATGCACGGCGACCGGTCGGCGCCGTCCGGGGGCACGAGGACGGTCGAGGTGGACGGCATCACCGATCGTGACGAGTTCGCCGGGATGGCGCGCGAGGAGATCGCCTACGACGGGTCGGCGCGCGTGACCTCGACGACGCACGTGCCGTGGCGTTCGTCGGCGACGGCAACGGACGCTGACGGCGACAAGGCCTTCCGCACGGGGGTGAAGCAGTCGGACACCACGACGACGTTGGCCGCGGGAGGCACGCGCACGACGCGGCAGGTGACGGCGTTCGACTCCTACGGGGCGCCGGTGCGGGTTGACGACCTGGGCGATGTCGCGGTCGCGGGCGATGATCGGTGCACGCGCACGACCTATTCGAGGAACGCGAGCAAGAACATCCTCGACACGGTGCGGCGTGTCGAGACGGTCGCGACCGGGTGCGGCAAGGACCCGACGCGGCCGAAGGACGTGGTCTCCGACCAGCGGTTCGCCTATGACGGCAAAGCGGTCGGGGCCGCCCCGGCCGCCGGTCGGGTCACGGCCCGCCAGGAGGTCGACGCCTACGCGTCCGGGGCGCCGAAGTACGTGACCGTGGAGCGCACCAGCTACGACGGGTTCGGGCGTCCCACCTCGGTGACCGATGCGCTGGGCCGCACGACCACCACGGCGTACACGAACACGGCCGGCCTGGTGACACGCACGACGGTCACGAGCCCGGATCCGGACGGGGACGGCTCGTTGACCGCGCACAAGACGGTGACCGATCTCGATCCGGCCTGGGGTGTGCCGACGAAGACGACCGATGCGAACGGGCAAGTCACCACGGGCACCTACGACGCACTGGGACGACTGACTCGGGTGTGGGAGCCTGGCCGCGTGCAGGGCACGGACTCGCCGACGACGAAGTTTGCGTACACGGTGCGCGGCTCGGGCACGAACGCGGTGAGAACCCGGACGTTGAACCACGACGGGTCGGCGTACGTCACCAGCACGGTGCTGTACGACGGGTTGCTGCGCCAACGCCAGACCCAGGCGCCGTCGGCCGACGAGGACAACCCGGGCAGGCTGATCACGGACACGTTCTACGACTCCCGTGGCCTGGTGTCGATGCGCAACGAGCCGTGGTTCACCACCGGGACCGTCTCGACCACAATCGTGACGTCCACGGACGCCAAGCCCGGTTCCACCGTGGTCACCTATGACGGCGCAGGCCGAGCCACGAAGGAGGAGTTCCGGATCGCCGGGACCCCGAGGTGGTCCACGACGACGAGCTACGGCGGCGATCGGGTGACCGTCGACCCGCCCACGGGCGGGACGGCGACGACCACGATCACGGACGCGCGCGGTCGCACCAAGGTGGTGCGCCAGTTCCTCGGCGACGACCCGTCCGGGACGTCCCAGGACACCACGTATCGGTATGACGGAGCGGACCGGTTGATCGGCGTGAGCGACCCGGCCGGGAACGACTGGACGTATTCCTACGACCTGCGCGGCCGCCAGGTCACGGCGAAGGACCCGGACAAGGGCACCACGACCACGACCTACGACAAGGCGGGGCAGGTCGCCTCCACGACGGACGCCCGCGGCGAGGTCCTCGCGTACACCTACGACGCGCTGGGCCGCAAGACGTCGATGCGTGACGACACGGCCACCGGCGCGGCACGGGCGCGGTGGGTGTACGACACGCTGGCCAAGGGTCAGCTGAGCAAGTCGGTGCGCGACGACGCTTCGGGTGCGTACACGCTCGCGGTGACGGGGTACGACGACCACTACCGTCCGCTGGGCCAGAAGGTGACGGTGCCGGCCTCTGCGGGGGAGCTTGCCGGTTCGTACACCACGAAGTACACCTACACCGTGGATGGTCGGGTGCGGTCGGTGGAGCACCCGAAGGCCGGCAACCTGGGTGCGGAGAAGGTCACGACGTACTTCGACGACGCGAACCAGGCTGAGGCCGTCGGCACGGTGAACCAGGCCCTGGGCGTCCCGTGGGGTGCCGTCGTCGCCGGGTCGAACCACTCGCCGTACGGTGAGCTGATCATGG
>NZ_BMDG01000009.1 GCF_014635665.1 Isoptericola cucumis | reverse complement strand
TCCGGCCCCCCACCGGCATCGACGACCTCAAGCAACACCTCGTCGACGCCCTGCCCGCATGACGCAGCCGCCACGCACCGACCGGGCCGCCGAGACGACGCACGGCCGACGGGGCACCCCCGGGTACCATCGCGCCATGCCCGCACCGACGCCTTCCGCCGTGTCCGTGGAAGCCGTCGGGACGGCCTGGATCGAGGGCACGCTGTACGTGCGGACGATCACCCGCTGGGACGACGGCACGACGCCCGACGGGGGCACCACACAGCTCGTGCTGCGCCGTCGCGGCGGCGAGCGCACCGTCACCGTGCCGACGGTCGTCTCCTCGTCGCGGTCCGCTGCTGACGGTGGGGGCGGGGCCTCGACGGACTCCCGCCTGGACGTCCGGCACGTCGGCAGGTCCGGCTGGCTGCCGGACGCCGTGTGGGACGTGCACGCTCGCGTCCGCGGGAGCGACGGCACGGTCACCGTGCCGGTCTTCACCGGGCTCGGGGCCCGGCCCGCCCTGCTCGCGGGCCGGCCCGCCGTGGCCTACCGGAACACCAAGGGCCACCTCACGGTCGACACGACCGGACGGCTGCACTTCGTGGTCAACGACGGGCGCCCCCGGCTGGCCGACGCCACCGTGTCCGCGTCCGACGGCGGAGCCCGCCACGTGAGGGTGACGATGCCGCTCGACGGCGTCCGGGTCCACGGTCGCGGCTCGGTCGCGGGGACGGTGTCGGTCGCGTCCCACAGGCCGCCCTGGGGACGCCGCGTCGCGGGCGCCGTGCGTCGCCGTCTCGCCGGGGCGAGCCCGGCCGGGGGCTCGGCCACCGTCACGGCGACGCGGGACGACCTCACGCTGTCGTTCGACGTGACGGCGACGCCGGGGCGCTGGCGACCGTCGTTCGTGTTCGCCGGCGAGTCGAAGGCGGCCCCGTTCCTGCTCACCGTGCCGCGCACGGGGCCGGTGACGGTCGAGCCGCTCGACGAGCCTCCCGCACGGGCGGAAGACCCCCTCGTGACCGTGGTCGCCGTCGGCCGGGACGAGCCGCTGCTGGAGGCGGCCGTGCGCTCCGTGCTCGCCCAGACGCTGCCGCTGGCACGGACCGAGATCATCGTCGTGACCGACCCCGGTGCCGCGCCCGCGTGGTGGGGTGCGGTGTCGGCCGCCCGCCCGGACGTCCGGCTCGTCACGGCGTCCGGCGGGACCGCGACGCAGCGCAACGCCGGGCTCGAGGCCGCGCGGGGCCGTTACGTGCACTTCCTCGACGCCGACGACCGGCTGGCTCCACTCGCCCTCGAGAAGCTGGCGGAGACCGCGGACGCGACGGGCGCGGACCTCGTCCTCGGCAAGACGCTCGGCATCAGCCGCCGGCGGGCGACGCCCCACGCCTTCCAGGCCACCGTGCTGTCCGCCGACACCCTCGACCAGCGCCTGTTCGACGTCCTGACCCCGCACCACCTGTTCCGCCGGGCGCACCTCGACGACCTGGGACTCAGGTTCCCCGAGGGGCTCCCCGACGACGGCGACGACCTGCTGACGGCGGAGCTCGCGCTCCGTGCCCGCCGGGTCGCGGTCCTCGCGGACTCCGTCTACTACGAGAGCGGTGTGACCGGCTCCGGCGGCGTCCCCGTCGGGGGCGACGACCCGGCGCAGGGCCTGGACGACGAGCTGGAGGCCGCGCTCAGGCTCGCCGAGGTCGTCACGGACCAGGTCCCCGAGGGCCCCCGGCGGGAGAAGCTGCTGCGCCGGCCGGCCGCGACCCTGACCGGGATCGCCCGCCGCGTCGCCGCCCTCGACGACCCGGAGGTCCGGGGCCGCCTCGCGGCCGAGGCCCGGGACAGGTTCGGCAGGCACTGGACGGGGTCGCTGCGCCGTGGACGCGACGAGCGGAGCGCCCTGCTGCTCGACACCTTCCTGTCCGGTGACGGGGACGCGCTCGCGGACCTGATGACGGCCTGCCACGGGGACGAGAAGGCCCTCCGCGCCGCCGTCGACGGCGGCGACCTCCGCTACGACGTCCCGGCGACGGTGCAGCACGTGGTTCCCCCCGAGAGCCGGACCGTCTCTGCGCAGGTCGTGAACCACCTGATGACCTCGCTGGTCGTGGACGACGGGTTCGCCCGGGTCGCCGGCTGGATCGCGGCCCCGGGGGTCCTGCCCCCGCCGGACGGGGTCCGGGCGGTCCTCCGGCTGCGCGACACCGAGACCGAGGTGGAGCTCCCCGTGACGCTGGGCGACACGCTCGTCACGGACCCGGTCGAGGCGCTGCCCTTCACGCTCGGGATCGACCCGGCGGCGCTCGACGCCCCCGGGCGCTGGGACCTGTACGTCGCCCCGGTCTGGGCCGGCCACGCGCTCCCCGACCTGCGTTTCGGGTCACGGCGTCCCACCCAGGTCGACGAGACCTGCGTCGACGTCACCGGCCGGGCGCTCGGAGCACCGGACACCGTCCTCTACGCCACCGCGAGCTACGGCAACCTCTCCGTCTCCCACCGCGACTTCCTGACCGCCGACGAGGTCCGCCTCTCGCGGCTGTCGCTCGACGAGGACGACCGGCCGGAAGCAGTCGTCGACGTCGCCGGGCTCGGCAAGGGCCTGCAGGTCTACGCCGACGTGGATCCGGCCGGCAGCAGGGAGGCACCGCACCGCCTCCCCTGGCGCCGGCTCGACGACCGCCAGGTCGCGGCGCGGCTCCCCGTGCCGGTGACCGGCGACCTGAGGTTCGCCCTGACCGTCGTCCACGGGGACGTCCGCGCGACGTCGCACGTTCCCGAGCCGCTGGAGCCGGTCCGGACCGCGGCGTTCGTCGCCCGGTACGAGGACGGTCGCTTCGTCGTCTCCCGCCTCCCGGAAGGGGAACCGTCATGAGCGACCTGCGTGTCTTCTGGTGGCGCTGGCTCCACCCGGTCGAGACGAACTTCGGCGACGAGCTCAGCGCGCCGCTCCTCGAGCGGCTCACCGGCCGGAGGGTGCGCTGGAGCCCCCTGCCCGACGCCGACCTCGTCGCCGCCGGGTCGATCCTCACGCACATCCGGGAGAAGCCCGCCCGCTACCCGGAGTTCTGGGGCACCGGCTTCCTCTGGCCGTACGAGGACCCGATCCCTGCTGAGGTCCGGCCCCGAGCGGTGCGCGGCAGGCTCACGGCCGGGCACTTCCCGGCCGAGCTCCGGTCGACGCTCGCCCTGGGCGACCCGGGCATCCTCGCGCACCTCTTCCTCGACGGTCCCGTGCGCAAGAAGTACGCGGTCGGCATCGTGCCCCACTTCCGCGACGCGCAGCACCCCCTGGTGCGCGAGCTCAGCACCCGGTCGGACGTCCGGATCATCGACATCGGGTGGACCCCCGAGGAGGTGACCCGGGAGATCGCCTCCTGCGACGTCGTCCTCTCCTCGTCGCTGCACGGGCTGATCGTGTCCGACTCGGTCGGGGTCCCCAGCATCCACCTGCGGCTCAACGAGTCGGTGGGCGGGCCGGTGCAGGGCCCCGTCCACGGACTGTTCAAGTACCGCGACTACTACTCCGCGTTCCCCGGGTCGCGGCCGCACCGGCCCTGGTACGCGCCCGACGTGGCTGGCCTGCCCACGGCCGAGATCCGGCGGCGGGTCGAGGAGGAGCACTCGCCGGCCGACGGGATCGACGCGCTCCAGGAGGGTCTCGTCGCGAGCCTGCCGGTGTGACCACGCCGGGCTCGCCACCGGCTCCGTGCGCAGCACCCGGCGGCCGAGGGCGGTGAAGGCCACGCAGCGCCCGTGGCATAGTCGTGCCTGTCCAGACGACCGCCCACCTCGACGAGCCCGTCCGCGGGCACGAAGTTGGAGACATCGATGAGCGTCCCGCACGATTCCGACCGGCCGGGAGGCGTCCGCGTCAGCGTCGTGATCCCCACGTACTGCTCGGGCCCGCGCCTCGACGAGGCGCTCGCGTCGGTGGACGCCCAGACGCTGCCCGCCGAGCGGATCGAGGTCCTGCTCGTCGACGACGGGTCACCCGACGGGACGCCGGAGCGGGTCACCGAGCTCGCGCGGTCCAGGCCGCTCACCAGGGCCATCCTCCTGGAGCACTCCGGCTGGCCGAGCCGCCCCCGCAACGCCGGGCTCGAGGCGGCGGCCGGCGACTACGTCGTCTTCATGGACCACGACGACGAGCTCTACCCTGGCGGCCTCGAGGCGGCCGTCGCGATGGCGGACCGCACGGGTGCCGACGTCGTCACGGCCAAGGAGTCGAGGACCGACCAGCCCAAGTGGGCCCTCGAGGTCTTCACGCGGAACTTCGACGACGCCTCAGAGCGTGACGACGCGGTCCATCCGCTGCGACCCACCAACCCGCACAAGCTGTTCCGCCGCAGCTTCCTCCTCGAGCACGACGTCCGCTTCCCCGAGGGGCAGCGGGTCATGTGGGAGGACATCTTCTTCTCGATCGACCTGGCGGCGGCGGGCGCGCGCACGGCGATCCTCGCGGACGTCCCGTTCTACCACTGGGTGCGCCACGGCTCGACGGCGTCCACGACGTACTCCGCAGACCGTCCCGAGTGGTGGTACTGGCTCGGTGAGATCTTCGCCGCGATCGACGACCGTCTGGAGCAGGGCAGCCGCGACCACCAGACCCTGCAGCTGCACCAGCACCGGGCCCGCCTCCTGGGTGGCCTCAACGCGCCCCTGCTGAGCATGCCGGACGCGGAGCGGGCCCCGATCCTCGCCCTGGCGACGACGATGCTCGAGCGGGTCGACCCGTCGATGGACGAGCAGCTGCCGCGGCATCTCGCGGCCCGCGCGGCGCTGGCGCGCGCCGGCGAGTGGGACCTGCTGCTCGACCTGCTCGCCGTCGACGGCGGGCTCGTGGGCACCGCCGAGGTCACCGACGTCCGCTGGGACACCGACGGACAGCTGGTCGTCAGCTTCACCACCACCTGGACCACGGACGCGGGCGGGCTCGCGCTGCGCCAGGAGGGCGACCGCGTCCTCCGCGTCCTGCCGGAGCACCTCGCGGGCCGGGTCCCCGCGGAGCTTCTCGACGTCACCGACGACCTCGCCGCCGCCACGACGACGCTCGCCGTCCGGTCGCGCGACGACGCCGTCACCTGGGAGGTCCCGACCGAACAACGGGTCGAGGTGACCGGCGAGGACGGCGAGCTCGTGGTGCGGCTGCGCGGCAAGGCACGGATCGACCCCGCGACGGCGGCCCTCGGGCGCCCGCTGGCGGCGGGGGTCTGGGACCTGTCCGCCCGGGCCGAGCTCTTCGGCGTGCTCAACCACCGGCCGCTGCGCACGGCGGCCCCGCCCCGGGTCGCCCTCGTCGACGGCGAGTCCCGGGTCGCCTACAAGAACGACTCCAAGGGGCTGACGATCGACCTGGGCCAGACCAAGCGGACGGTGCTGGGTTCGGCGAAGGTCAGGCCGAGCGCGGCGACCACGGAGCACCGCCGGTTCGGGGCCGACGGGTACCGGCTGCCGCTGCCCTCCGTCTCCGTGCACGGCCGCACCCGGATCGAGGGGGGCGTGGTGCTGCAGCCCGTGGACCCGCAGCCGGCGACGCTGGTCGCCGACGGTGACGGCGCCCGGATCGAGGGCGACCTCGACGCCCCGCCCGGCGAGTACCGGATCATCGGCAACTTCGGCGGCCGCGACGTCGAGCTCGACACCGTGGTCCGGGTCGATCGCGGCGGGCGGCTGACGTTCACCGAGCCCCGACCGCGGTGACCTCGCGGGTCGCCGTGCCCTGAGACGACGACGGACGCCGCGGGCCCCTCGGGGCTCGCGGCGTCCGTCGTCGTCAGCGGGTGGGAGCCCGGTTCACTCCCAGTCGGCCTGCGCCATGATCTGGTCGGCGATGACCAGGTCGGTGCGCGTGGTGATCTTGATGTTGTAGTCCTCGCCCTTGACGATCTTGACCCGGTGCCCGGTGAACTCGGCGACCAGGTCGGCGTCGTCGGAGACGCGGTGGTAGCTGGACGCGATCGCCTCGTCGTAGGCCTTCGCGAGGAGCTCCCGCTGGAACACCTGCGGCGTCTGCCCGAGCCAGCTGTGCGAGCGGTCGAGCGAGCCCGTGATGAACTCGTCGTCGTCGACGGTCTTGAGCTGCACCACGGTCGGCATCCCGAGCATGGCGGCGCCGTTCTCCACGCCGGCCTCGAGCACCCGCTCGATGAGCTCGGAGTTGACGAACGGCCGGACGCCGTCGTGCACCATGACGATGCCGCCGGACGTGGCCTGCAGCCCCAGCCGCGCGGAGATGAAGCGCTCCTCGCCGCCGTCCACGAGCGTGACCGGCAGGCCCGCCTTCTCGATCAGGATGTCGTGGTAGACCTCGCGGTTCTCCGGGCTGATCGTCACGATGATCTCGTCGATCGCCGGGTGCACGAACTCGCGCACCGTCTTCTCGAGGATCGTGACGCCGTTGATCTTGACCAACAGCTTGTTGCCGCCGAACCGGACGCCGCGACCGGCGCAGGTGACGATGGCCGAGACCTTGTGGGACTTGTACATCGGTGGTGATTCTCTCCTTGTGAGCGGGGCCGACGGCACGGACGACGTCGTCCTGGCTGGTGATTCCGTGGTGCGGGTTCCGGGCGCTGGTCCCGGGGTGCTGTCGGTCAGTCGAGCCGGCCGGAGCGGCTGTCGTGCAGGAAGGCGCGCACGGCGTCGAGCTCCGCCTCGGCGGTCATCAGGTACCCGTCCGGGCCACCGAACAGGTCGGAGTGCCGGGTGCGCATGTCGCGGGTGTACATCCGCGACATCGGGTTCTCGGGGGCGTCGATCACCTGGCCGCTGATGTCGCGGCCGAAGACCTCCTTGGCGATGGTCGCGCTCGTGAGCGCCGGCGTCGCGATGTTCAACGAGTCCAGGCCGTGCTCGAGCGCCACCTGCACGTCGGCCCACAGCCGGCGGAGGTCGTAGTACTGGAACTCGCCCTCGGGCCGGATGTGCTCGACCCGGTAGTCGTTCATCAGGTCGTAGACGATGCCCTTCTTGATGCCGCGGCCGTAGAGCTGCGGCAGGCGGACGGCCAGCAGGTCGAAGGCGTCGCCGAGGCGGCGCTCCATGTGCAGCCGGTTGGCGCCGTAGGGCGTCAGGCCGTCCTCGGAGAGCGGCGTCGACTCGTCCGGCGACGTCTGGCCCGGGTACACGCAGACCGTCGACGCGAGCACCAGCTTCTGGGCTCGCACGGTCGACAGCAGGTCGACGTACTCGTCGATCTCCGCCCGGTCGGCGGCGCCGTCGGAGTTGATGCGGTGCGAGTCGGCGCGCGCCGCCGCACTCACCACCAGGTCGTACTCCTGGCCCTTGATCTGCTCGATGTTCGACGTGTTGTACAGGTCGTCGAACGCGGCCGCGGCGGCCATGTTCGATCCGACGAAGCCCGTGTGCCCGATCAGCGCAGTCCTCACGCCGCTCCTTCCGTGCGTCGCTCGCCGGCGTGCGAGTCCGGACCATCGTAGGGGACGCCACGAGGCCGCCCGGCGCCGCCCCGCACGCTCAGTTGCGGGCGAGCGCGATCGAGCTGATGCGGACCTCCTTGCCGTGGTCGATGTTGCGCAGGGTCACGGTCCCGTTCTTCCACCCGGGGAGCTTGACGGGGAACCCCTTGCGGGGGTGGAACTTCGACGACGCGAGGTTGATCGTCCCGTACGCCTTGTCGCCCACCTTCACCTGGACCCGGCCGTACCCCGGGCCGGTGGCGGCCATGATCCGTACGGACTTCACCTGCCGGGCGCCGCGGATCTTGATCTGCGCGTTGTAGGCCGCGCTGCGGAACGCCTGGCCCGTCTCGTACCCGGACCCCTTCACCTTCTTCCAGGTGCTCGACCGCACCCAGTTGCTGGGATGCACCGGGCGGGTGGAGCGCGTGATCGTCTCGATCCTGCCCCGGTCGCCGTTCTTGCTGATGGCGCGCACCGCCACGTGACGTGTCGTCCCGGTGCTGGTCTTGATCTTGATCGAGGTGTTCGTCGTCGTGCCGAGCACCCGCCAGTAGCGCATGTCGGGCATGTCGTCCTTCCAGCCCGCGTACTTCTGCAGCACCTGGTACTTCCGCGCGCCGGGGACCTTGCTCCAGCTGTAGGTCGGCGTCGAGACCCACTGGGCCGGCGTCTGGCTCGCCGGGAACCGCCCGTTCGGCTTTCCGACCGCGGGGCGGACCGCCCCGTAGTAGCTCTTCGCCCTCTTGACCCTGTCCTCGACGGACGTGCGCAGCCCCTTCATGCGGGACGCGAGGTGCCGCCCGGGACAGGCGGTGTGGTTCGTGGTCCGGTGCATGGTGATCGCGGGGACCCGCACCCGTTGCCCCGGTCTCGCGCGCGTGTCGGAGCCGGTGCTGGCGCCGGTGGGCAGCGTCACGTGGGACTTGGCGCCGACGCCGTACCGGTACGCCTTCCACGCGACCACGCGCGTGAGGGCGCTCATCACGGCCGAGGACGGGCGGGCCGTCTCGTAGTCGCCCATGACCGACACGCCGATGGTGCCGGTGTTGTACCCGCCGGCGTGCGCGCCGATCGGGTTGTCGTCCACGGCACCGTGACGCCCCTGGAAGACGCGGCCGAACCGGTCCACGAGGAACTGGTACCCGATGTCCGGCCACCCGCGAGACTTCGTGTGGTACGCGTAGATGCCGCGCACGATCGCCGGCGACTGGGACTTCGAGTACGAGTTCGTGCCCGCGGTGTGGTGCACGAAGATCGCGTCGAGCCGCCCCGACACGGTCGGCCACGAGCCGAGCAGGGACTCGTCCGCGCCCCACTGCGAGCGGGTGACGATGTTCGGCCGGATCTCCCGCCCGGTCGCGGCGCTCGCCGACGAGGCCGGGGCCGGGTCCGTCCCGACGGTGGCGTCCGCCGCGGAGGTCCCCGGGTCGACGACGTCGACCTTCAGGCCCGGCGGCGTCTCGCCGTCCGCGGTGCGCACCCGCACCTGGACGCCGTCCGCGCCCGCCGACGTGATGGGCTCGGTCCCCGTGCGCCCCTCCTCGGTGACGACCCCGTCGAGCCCCAGCGCCCGCCAGTCGCCCCAGTCGCCGTCCTCGTGCAGCCGGACGGCGACCTCCGTGACCTCGGGCCCGGCCGCCGCGTCCTCGAACGACGCCTCCCAGGTCACGCCGGCCACCAGGAACTCCTGCGTCGCCCTGCGGGGGCTCAGCGCCGCGAGCTCGCCCTCCTCGGGGGCCGGCTCTTCGGCCGCCTCGGAGCCGTCCGCCGCTTCGCCGAGGACCTTCAGCTCGGGCGTCCCGCCGGCCTCGGCGTGCTCGCTCTCGCCGCCGACGGCTTCCGCGAGCGCCCCCGCCTGGCCCCGCGCCGCACGGTCGACGCCCTTCACGGCGACCGTCTCGACGTCGGGCGGCACGGCCTGCGCCTCCGGGACGGGCAGGGTGACCGTCGGGAGCACCACCCCACCCATCGCGAGCGCCGTCACCAGCCCACCGGCAGTGCAGATCCGTCCCCATCGACTCATGTCTCCCGACGGTAGGCGTCCCGGCCGGTCCCGGCGACCGGTACGGGCCACGGATCCGGTCCCGCGAGGAAGGGCGCCCCCGAGATGCTCCACCCCTCCCGGTGGCGCACAGTGGACGAGGAACACGTCACAGGGGGTTCGACCATGCACGGGACCTGGGCACGCCGGCTCGTCGCCGGGATCACGAGCACGCTCCTCGCCGCAGCCGGGCTGGTGGCGCTGCCGGCGACGGCGCAGGCGGCGGTCCCCGACAGCTTCCGGATCTCCGGCAGCGGCTTCGGGCACGGCGTGGGGATGCCGCAGTTCGGGGCGTACGAGCTGGCGCGCCGCGGGGGCGTCAACGGAGGCGACGTCCTGCGGCACTACTACAAGGGGGCGACGACGCAGCACGTCACGACCCCGCAGATCGTCGCGGTCCAGGTCTACGGCCCCGACCCCCTGGGGCGCTCGGGCTACGGCGACACGAAGGACACGAGCGCGGTCGCCGTCCACGACGGGAGCTGGCGGCTGCGCACCAGCGACGGGAAGACGCTCCTGACCGGCTCGGGGACCACGCGCTTCAGCCTGTCCACGGCGAGCGGCAAGATCGTGGTGAAGGTGGACGGCAAGACCTACAGGGCCAACCTGCTGCGCATCCACTGGTCCGGCACGCGCTACTACCGGTCCGACGGGACGCAGGCCCTCGCCACGGTGCGCGACGCGCACGGCACGTACAAGCACGGGCGCATGACGCTCAGCGCCCGCCAGGGCATCCCGAACGTCGTCAACGACGTGCTGCTCAACACCGAGTACCTGTACGGCATCGCGGAGATGCCGTCCTCCTGGGGGGTCGAGGGCAGCGCGGCCCTGCGGGCGCAGGCGATGGCGGCCCGCTCGTACGCGCTGGTGGCGATGCGGTCGGCGAAGACGGACTGCCGCTGCCACGTCGTCGACGACGTGCGCGACCAGAACTTCACCGGGTGGAAGAAGGAGAACGAGGGCACGAACGGGCGCTGGGGAAAGGTGTGGAAGAAGGCGGTGAACGCGTCGGTCGCCAGCCGCACCCGCGCGCAGGCCCTCACCTACGCCGGCAGCCCGGTCCAGGCGCACTACTACTCCTCGAGCGGCGGGCGCACCGCGGACTCGGAGGACGTGTGGGTCTCCCGCATCCCCTACGAGCGCTCGGTCAGCGACCCGTACAGCAAGGCGGCGCCGGGCAACTCCTACGCGTCCTGGACGCGCACGATCACGCAGGCGCAGGCGCGCCGGCTCTTCGGCCTGACGAACGTCCAGTCGATCGCGGTGACGGCGAGGTGGACGAGCGGCCAGGTGCGCACGCTGACGGCGACCAAGCCGAACGGGACGAAGGCGTCGATCACCGGCAAGGCCGACGCGATGCGCTCGAAGATCGGCGCGCGCACGACGGCGGGCTCGATGCCGGCGTCGTGGATCACCCGGGTCACGGCGGTGTCGTGACGGCCCCGTCATCCGCCGTCGCCACCCGCCGCCGTCACCCGTCGATCGTGAACGCCTCCAGGTCGAGGCCGTGCGAGCCGAGCACCCGCCGTGCGCGCTCGACGTCCGCGTCGTCGAAGTACTCCTTCCACTGCCCGATGGAGCCGTCGCGCGTGAAGTAGCCGTCGAGCCGGACCACCATCGACCGCCCGGTGCGCTCCTCCAGCTCCCGGATCGTGGAGATGTCGGACAGCGCGAGTGCGCGGTCCACGGCGTCGTCCACCAGCGGCAGACCGAGGAAGCGCACCACCTCGCGGAACCGGGTGGCCGGGTCCGCCTTGAGGGACTCGTACGACGCGACGTGGACGTCGGGGTCGTCGCGGTAGCTGTCCAGCGTGCGCAGGTGCAGCGAGTAGGTGCCGAGCATGTGCTCCAGGACGTCCCGCGGGTGGTCGGCCCGGTCCCGGTTCTGCGGGCGCTGCTTGATCGTGTAGTGGAACAGCGAGACGACGTAGTCCAGCGGGTTGCGGTACAGCATGATCTTGCGGCCCGGGCTGAAGGCGAACGGGTCGAAGTCGTGGCGGAAGTGCTGCATCGTCACGTCGGAGACGCCGTGCGGGGCGAGCAGCGTGGCGGGCTCGCGGTACGGCTCCGCCTCCCGGAACACCTGCCAGCGGTTGTTGCCGTAGTACTCCTGCTGCAGCTGGGGGTAGGAGATGGGCCGGTCGACCTGCGGATCGTCCAGCGCGCGGGCGTAGTTCGTGAGGAAGAACCGCATCCAGTGCGTGCCGGACTTCTGGACGGTCGCGACCGTCACCACGTCGTCGCGGTGGAGGCGCCCGAACGCTGCCGCGAGCCGGGGCCCGCGGACGTCGGCGAGCCTCCCCGTCCGCCAGCGGGCGAGGTCGCCCAGATAGCGCATGCCCTCGCCGGGGTCGTCGGGCAGCGTCGCGAGCACCGCCTCGTCGTCACCGGCCCGCAGCCCGGTCAGCACCGCGGCCAGGCGGGCCTCGCGCGTCCGGGACCCCGCGCCGGCGGCGAGGGCCTCCCAGTCCCGGGTCAGCAGCGCCGTCCTGAGGTCGGTCGACACCGTGCGCATGCTCACTTCCTCCTGCCGCGGTAGTACTGGGACGCGATGCCGGCGCCGACGGCCACCGTCGCCGCCGGACCCTTCGCCCGCTCGAGCGTGCGCAGCGCGTCGCGGCGCCGGCCGAGCGTCATGAGGGCGATCGCGAGCTGGCGCTGCTCCGCCGCCGACAGCCGGCGCCGGCGGGCGGTCTCCTGCAGCAGCTGTGCCGCGGGCTCGGGGCGCCCGGCGGCGAGGTGCTCCTTGGCGGTGCGCACGACGTCGCCCGGCGACGCCGGCGGCGTGGTCGCCAGGTCGGTCCGCCGGCGCAGGTCACGGATCAGCTCGTTCTTCTCGGTGTCGCTCAGGTGGTCGAGCCACTGGCGGTCGAGAAGGTCGTAGCGGTCGTCGTCGCCCGGCTCCCACGGCTTCTTGCCGACGTAGTGCAGCACCCGCACGTCCTCGTCGCCGAAGAGCTCCGGGTGGTGGGAGAAGATCCGCTTGGTCATGTTGTCCTCGGGCGGCAGGGCACGCCACGAGTCGAAGAAGACGTTGAGGAAGCCCTGGTCGCCGCCGTCGTACGACGGCGTGTGCGCCAGGCGCGACATCATCCGCTCGAAGGTGGGGTACGACGGCGTGAAGGCGAACACCCCGGAGTTGAAGACGCCGGGGTCGGGCCGGTCGAGGCCCGCGTCGGGCACGGCCGCGAAGTCGTCGCCGGCGAAGAGGTCGTCGATGTTGTGCTTCACGACGGCGTCGCTGTCGACGTAGACGGCCCGGTCCAGGAAGTCGAGCCGGAACACGTGCAGCTTCGTGTACGTCGCGGCGAAGCGCTCCTGCACCTTCTGCCGGCGCCCGCCGGCGGCGATCGACCGCAGGACCGGGTTCGCGATGGGCGGGACGTCCAGGGTGAGGATGCCGCTCGCGGCCAGCGCCGCCTTGTCCGCGTCGGGCGTGCACAGCGCCACGAGCGGGACGTCGGTCACGCGGCGCAGCGAGTTGGCCAGCGCGCGCGCCCCGTGGTGGTACGAGCCGGAGACCACCGTGACGTACGCGCACCGGCGACCGTCCAGCTCCTTCCAGAGGGGCCCCTTCACCTGGGGCACCGTGAGGGCCGCGACGCCGCCGGCCGCGGGCAGCTCGAGCTCGACGGTGTCCTTCGTGGCCCCGACGGCCGAGCCCTCCCCGGGCGCGAGGTGCGGCCGGTCGGTGAGGTCCTCGGCGGGCGGGACGTACAGGTGCAGCATCTCGGACTGGCTCACCGACCGGACCTGGGCGTCGGGATGGGCGGCCAGGCACGAGCGCAGGAACGCGAGGTCGGTGTCGAGCCCGTGCGCGGCCTCGTAGCCGGGCGTGACGTCCTTGGCCTGCAGCCCCAGCTCGGCGATCTGCGGCATGGTGTAGCCGTAGCGCGCGTCCTTGGACTCGTACAGGTCGATGCCCGCCAGGTACACCTCGCGGAAGCCGACGCCGAGACCGAAGGCGAGCGCCTGCATCCCGGTGGTCGGCAGGCCCGGGCGGCTCATGAAGTGCCGCGCGAGCCGCGGGTCACGGGCCGGCACGCTCCAGCTGTCCAGCTCGTCGACGTCCGTGAGCGGCTCCAGGCCGTACCGGTCGCCGTCGCGGTGCGCGGCGTGCCGCATCGGCGACAGGATGCGGCGCACGTCGTACCGGCCGGAGCGGATCTCGTCCTGGAGCAGCTTCTCGAGGCGCTCGTGCGGCACGGCCGAGAACCAGCCGTCGACCCGGTCGCCGAAGTGGTAGTTGCTCTCCAGGAAGAACCAGTTCATCCGGAAGACGACCACGTCGGCCGGGATGCGGTGGTACGGCGGCATGGCCGACGACGGCCCGTTGCCGACGATCAGCAGCGGCCGGTCCGTGAGGTCGGCGAACGACGCGATCTCCCGCTCCCCCGGCTCGCGGCCGAGCGGGACGCTCCGCATGGTGGGCATCGTGGCTCCTGTCTGGGTCGTGACTGTCGGTTGCTCGGCGGGCAGGTCCCCGGCCCCGCTCAGCGGGGCCGCACGAGTCGTCGCGCCCGCCGTGCCGCGCGCTCGACCAACGACCCGCGGCCGACGGACTCGCGGGCCGCCCGCAGCGTCGCCCGCACCTGCTCGATCTCGGTCCCCAGCGTCCGGAGCTCGTCGTCCTTGGCGCCGAGCTCGCGGTTCTTGGTCCGCAGCCGCACCTCCGCCCGGGACCGTTCCAGGGCGGCGTCGTAGGACCGTGCCGCGAGGCGGCGCTCGCGCGGGGTCAGGGGCGTGAACGACGGCTCCACGGCGACCCCGGTGATCCGCCGGTAGATGGTCGCCAGGTTCGCGAGCGTCGTGTCGTGGAAGCCGCGGCGCACCTCGGCGAGCTCCGCCCGCAGCTCGGCGCGGCGCTCCGTGACGTCGTGCACGGTGCGGTAGAGGTCGTCGGTGAGCGAGGCGGCGCGCGGGTCGAGCGCCCACTCGGGGTGCCCGATGTCGCTCGCGAAGTAGCGGGTCTTGTGGTGCACGTGCAGGGACAGCGGGACCGCGCCCATCCCGAACGGCACCATCTGCGCGTGCCCGCGGGTGCCGAGCACGACCGGCAGGTCGGCGAACGCCCGCACGCCGGCGAACAGCACCTCCCGGTTCCCCCACAGGACGTGCTCCGCGTCGACGAGCCCGCGCTCGCGCAGCAGCTCGGCGAACCGCATGTCGGCGCGCGCGTGCGGGACGCTCACGACCTTCCAGCCCTCGCCGCGCAGGCGCTCGAGCACGTCGGCCTGGTCGGCGTAGATCCGCTGCTTGTCGAACCCGGCGGCGGTCTGGCGCCGGCCGACGATCGACTCGACGGCGAGCACCCGGCCGTCGCCGTCGTCCGGCTCCGCGCGGTACAGGTCCGGGAACAGGGACGACGAGATCGTCGTCGGGCAGGGCTGGTACTCCACCCGCTCGGGGTCGTGGTCGACGTACTCGCGGATCGTGCGGACGGAGCCCTGGTTGCGCAGGCCGAAGAACACCGACTTGTCGAGCGTGAGGTTCACGTGCTCGCGGAACGGCTCGGCGAAGTCCGCCTGGTCGATGAACCGGTTGTTGCCGACGGCGAAGACGACGAGCGGGACCTCGATCCGGCGCAGCTGCTCGAGCGAGATGTTCCACTGCCACCCCGAGCGGGAGTTCTCGTTCGTGTCCCGCAGGAACAGGCCGCCGCCGCCCACGACCACGGCGTCGGCGTGCTCGTTGATGTGGTCGACGAGCCTGGGGCCGACGGGGTCGCGCAGCGACGCGCTGCCGGTGATCTCGAAGCACGTGCCGCCGGCGAAGCCCTCGAAGACCTCCCGGACGGCCTCGAACAGCAGGGTGTCGCCGTAGTTGCCGTAGGTCTTGATGTCGAAGTGGAACAGGCGCAGGCGCCTGCCGGCCCTGCGCGGGGTGCGGGCGCGGGCCGCGGGGCGCGCGTCGGCGTCGTGAGTCGGCACGGCGCGAGCGTATGCACCGGGTGACGGCCCGGAAGCCGATTCGCGCCGGAATCACCGGCTGCTCATCGACTGTTCATCTGGGGGCCACGGCCTGCTCCGCGGGAGTTCTCCCGGGGGTCAGATCGGGCGGGCGTCGCCGGCCAGCAGCACCGGGACGCCGTCGCGCACCGGGTACGCGAGCGGGCGCTCGGGGTCGGTCGAGCGCAGCTCGGGCTCCCCGTCCGGCCCGACGCCGTCGACCAGCTCGGCACCCGTGACGGGGCAGCGCAGGACGGCGCGCACCCACGGGTCGATCGCGTGCGTTCCGCTCACGGCTGCATCTCCTCCCGCACGAGCGACAGGACGTCGTCGCGCACCTTGATCATGATGTCCTCGTCGGCGGCCTCGACGTTGAGGCGCAGCAGCGGCTCGGTGTTCGACGCGCGCAGGTTGAACCACCACTGCGGGTGGGCGTCGTCCCAGTGCGCCACGGTCAGGCCGTCCAGGTGGTCGACGACGGCGTCCGGGTAGGCCGCCAGGTAGGCGTCCCGGACGCGGGCGGTCGCCGCGCCGGCGTCCGCGACCGTGGAGTTGACCTCCCCCGACGCGACGTAGGGCTCGTACATCTCGGCCAGCGCGGACAGCGGGTGCGGCTGCTCGCCCAGCGCGGCCAGCACGTGCAGGGCCGCCAGCATGCCGGTGTCCGCGAAGAAGAAGTCGCGGAAGTAGTAGTGGGCGCTGTGCTCGCCGCCGAACACGGCACGGTGCTCGGCCATCCGCGCCTTGATGAACGAGTGCCCGACACGGGTACGGACCACCTGCGCGCCGGCCGCCGTCAGCAGGTCGGGCACCGCGCGCGAGGTGATGAGGTTGTGGATCACCGTCGGCGTCCGGCCGGCCGCGAGCTCCTTCGCCACCTCCCGCAGCCCCACCAGCGCCGTGACCGCCGACGGTGAGACCGCGGCGCCGCGCTCGTCGACGACGAAGCACCGGTCGGCGTCGCCGTCGAACGCGAGCCCGATGTCGGCGCCGTGCGCGAGCACGGCCGCCTGCAGGTCCACCAGGTTCGCCGGCTCGAGGGGGTTGGCCTCGTGGTTCGGGAACGTCCCGTCCAGCTCGAAGAAGAGCGGCACGACCTCCAGGGGCAGCGCGGGCAGCCCCGCGGCCGTCCCCAGCACCGCCGGCACCGTGAGCCCCGCCATGCCGTTGCCGGCGTCGACGACGACCTTGAGCGGCCGGATCCGCGACAGGTCCACGAGGCCCCGCAGGTATGCGGCGTACTCGGCGAGCATGTCGACGTCCGAGACCTCGCCGGGCGCGGCGCCGTCGCCGGGCGCGTCGGTCTCGGCCGACGGGTCGTCCAGCAGCCGCTGGGCGACCTCGCGCACCTCCGCCAGGCCCGTCTCCTGCCCCACGGGGCGCGCCCCGGCCCGGCACAGCTTGATGCCGTTGTACGCGGCCGGGTTGTGCGACGCGGTGAACATCGCCCCGGGCGCGTCGAGCACGCCGGACGCGTGGTACAGCCCGTCGGTGGAGCACAGCCCGATCCGCACGACGTCCACGCCGGCGGCCACCAGGCCGGCCGCGAAGGCCTCGACCAGCGCCGGCCCGGAGTCGCGCATGTCGTGGCCGACGACGACCCGCCGCGCGCCCTCGGGCCCGGCGACGACGCGGGCGAACGCGGTCCCGATCGCGCGCGCGACGTCGGGCGAGAGCTGGTCGGGCACGGTGCCGCGCACGTCGTACGCCTTGATGATGGTCCCGAGGTCGGTCGTCACAAGCCCTGAGCCTACGTCCCCGCCCGGTCGCGGTCATCGGCCGGGGCCGGTCCCGGCGCCGGGATCACCCGGCCCGGCACCCCCGCGGCGCCACGCCCCCGTGAAAGGATCGCGGGTGTGACCGAGCTGTACGCGCTGGAGAACACGGTCCAGCACTACGACTGGGGATCGCCCGTCCGGCTGCACGAGCTGCTGGGCACCACCCCCGACGGCGTCCCCGCCGCGGAGCTGTGGCTGGGCGCGCACCCGAGCGCCCCGAGCAGGCTGGCCGACCGGCCGGGCACGACGCTGCTGGAGCTGGTCCGGCGCGCGCCCGAGGCGATGCTGGGGCGCCGGGTCGCCGACGAGTTCGGCCCCCGCCTGCCGTACCTGCTCAAGGTGCTCGCCGCCGACCGGGCGCTGTCGCTGCAGGTGCACCCGCGGCCGCACCTCGCCCGGGCGGGGTTCAACCGGGAGAACCGGCTCGGCCTGCCGCCCGGCGACCCGCGCCGGTCCTTCCACGACGACCAGCACAAGCCCGAGATGGTGGTCGCGCTCACCGAGTTCGACGGCCTCGCGGGCTTCCGCACGCCGCGCACGGTGCTCGACCTGCTCGACGGGCTGGACGGCGTGCTCGTGGACGCGGTCCGTGCCGCCCTGCGGGCCGACCGCTCCGCCGCCGGCGTCCGCGCAGCCTTCTCGCGCCTGGTCGCGGCCCGCAACCACCCCGACTGCGAGGCGCAGGTGGCGGCCACGGTCGACGCCGTGCAGGGTCGGCTCGCCGCGGGGTCGCCGTCCGCGCGGGCGGACGCCACGGTCGTGCACCTGGCCGCCCAGCACCCCGGCGACCCGGGCGCGGTCGCGTCGCTCATGCTCAACCGGGTCACCCTCGACCCCGGGCAGGCGCTGTTCCTGGCGTCGGGCGAGGTGCACGCCTACCTGTCCGGCCTGGGCATCGAGGTGATGGCGTCGTCGGACAACGTGCTGCGGGCGGGCCTGACGACCAAGCGCGTCGACGAGGCGGCGCTGGTCGAGTGCGCGTCGTTCGCGCCGCGCCCGCCCGTCGTGCCCGAGGTGCGGACCTCGGGCGGGCGCGGCCAGGTGAGCACCTACCGCGCGGGAGTCGCGGAGTTCGCGCTCACCACCGCCGACGTCGACCCGCGCGAGGACCTGGAGCTGCCGCCGTCGGGCCCGCGGACCGTGCTGTGCCTCGGCGGGGAGGTCACGCTCACGGCCGCGGGGCGCGACGAGCCCGCGACCCTGCGGCGCGGCGCCTCCGTCTTCGTGCCGCACGACGCCGGCGCCCTGCGGCTCGCGGGCGAGGGCCACGTCGTGTGCGCGTGGGTGCCCTGAGGCTCAGCCCTCCGGCCGGGCCGCCGGCGGCCCGGGCGCCTCGCCGGCCGCGCCGTGCGCCGCGACGGCGTCGGCGACCGCGGGCGCGGCCCGCTCCCCCGCGAACAGCACGTTGTGGTACCTCGCGTACGTGTAGGGCGCGCCGGTGCCGTAGGTGAGGTCGGGCCGGACCGGGTACGCGCGCCCGGCGTCGTCGTCGACGTGCCAGGCCCGCGTGTAGCCGCTGTCGGCCAGCAGCCCGTAGAGCCCGGCGAAGTCCTCCCGGGAGAGCACCTCGGCGAGCAGCACCGGCTGCTCGGCGGCCAGCAGCCCCCGGGCGCCGGCGACGACCTGGCCCTCGTGCCGCTCCACGTCCATCTTGACCAGCCCGACCGGCGGGCGGCCCTGCGCGGCCCAGTAGGCGTCGAGGGTGGTGACCTCGACCTCGGTGGTGGCGGCGCCGGCCGCCGTCTGGCGGGCCGCGATCCGCTCGAACGACGAGCCCGTCCCCAGCCGGACGGCGTCGTTGTGGTGCAGGGTCAGGGTCCCGGGCGCGGCGGAGACGCCGACCGCGTTGACCCGGACGCGGTCGGTCAGCCCGGAGAGCCGCACGTTGGTCGCCGTGCGCCGGGCGATGCGGTCCAGGGCCTCGAAGCAGTGCACGACCACGTCGGGTGACGACGCCCCCGCCAGCAGGGAGTAGATGCCGGTGTGGGCGCCGACGTCGAGCACGTGCCCGGCGCGGGCCGCGAGCGCGGCGAACAGGGTGGTGGACAGCGACTCGTAGGCGTTGGGCCCGAACCAGAACGACACCGCGGCGACCAGGTCGTCCTCGTCGAACCACATCCACGCCGGGCGGCCCCCGCCCGCCTGGACCAGCACCGGGCCGGTGTACGGGTGCGCCCGGCGCAGCGCGCGCAGCTCGGGCGACTGGACCAGCGTGTGGGTGGAGCGGCCGGTGGCCAGCCACGGTCGCGCGGCGTGCGCGTCGAGCACGGCCCGGCGCTCGCGCGGCGGCCCCGGCTGCCGGGGTGCCGCACCCGGCCCGGCCGGCGTGCCACGGTCGTCGAGGGCCTGCTGCACGCGCCGGTCGACCAGCCGGCGCAGCTCGTCCCCGGCGAGCGCGTCGGCCCACCCCAGCACCGTCCGTCGTACGCCCATGCCGGCCTCCTCGTCAGCGCGTCTCGTGCTCCTGCTGGTCGTCGCCGCGTCGCGGCTCCCGCCCGAGCCGGCGACGCAGGTACCGGGCGCCGCGGCCGGCCGGCGTCGCCGGCGCGGCGGGGTCGGTCACGACCTCCAGCGCCCGGCGCACCTGCTTCGCGCGCGCGTCGTCGCCGCGCGCGAAGAGCTCCTCGCGCCGCTCGCGGAGCCAGTCGCGGGCGACGGCGGCGCGGTCGGGCTCCTGCGCGACGCGGCGCTCCATCTCCCGCGCGACCCGGGCGTCCACCTCGCCCGCGACCTGGCGCTCCACCTCCCGCGCGACCCGGCGGTCCAGCTCCTGGCGCGCGCCGTCGCCGCGCGAGCGCCCCTCCAGCTGCATGGTCTTGGCGTGCAGCCGGGCGGACAGCCAGACCTCGAGCTCGCCGAGCGGCACGCACTCGGACTCGGCGGGCGTCTCGCCCGTGAGGGACCGGTAGATCCGCGCCAGGTTCTCCAGCGAGACGCCGTACAGCCGCTCCCGCTCCTTGCGGGCCCGCTCCTGCAGCGCGTCGTACTCGTCGTGGCAGCGCTCGACGTTGGCCACGATCCGGGCGCCGAGGTCGGGGTCGTCGACGTCGATCAGCAGGTCCTGGATGCCCACCTCGCGGGCGAAGTAGACCATCTTCGGAGAGTTGTCGATCGGCACCACCAACGAGCCGGCCCCGAACGGGACCATCGCCCCGTGCCCGCGGGTGGAGACCACGATCGGGACCTGCGAGAAGTACCGCGGGCCCCGCAGCATGTCGCGGCCCTCGGTGTTCATCTCCACGAAGGTGAAGTCGTCGAAGCCGTGGGCGCGCAGGTGGTCGACCACGGGCGTGTCGAACTTGGCGAAGAACGAGGCGAGCTCGATCTCGTAGCCGGCGGCCCGCAGCGCCCGGCAGGCCTCGAGCACCTGCTGCGCGACCCGGTCGTCCTTCTCGGCCGGCGAGCGGGTCACCTGGAGCGTCACCCGCCGCCCGCGCTCGGGCACGGCCGCCGGGTCGCCGGCGCCGTCCACCAGGTGGCGCAGGAACGTCGTCGGACAGGGCTGGAACACGATCCGGTCGTGGAACCGCTTGTCCACGACCTCCTTGAGCCGCTCGATCGAGCCGTGGTTGCGCATCCCCACGAAGGGCGAGTTCTCGATGACCGCCTCGAAGTGCTCCTTGAACACCGGCGCGAGGCCCTGGTGGTTGCGGTACAGGTTGAAGCCGATGCCGAAGACGATCGTGCGCCGCAGCTTCCGCGCCGTCGCGACGTCCGACCGGAACGCCCAGCCGGACAGGTCGTGGTTGCGCGGGATGATGACGCCCCCGCCGGCGATCAGGCCGGCGTCGAACGTGTTGGCCTTCTCCACCAGCCGCGGGCCGATCGGGTAGCGGCTGTCCGCGCCGTCGGCGACCCGGAAGTACCTCCCGGCGCCGAACGAGTGGAACAGGTACCGGACGGCCTCGGCGAGCAGCGCGTCGCCGTAGTTCTGGTGCGTGTAGTACTGCCAGGAGAACAGCCGCGCCGGCGGGGTCGGGGTCTGCATGAGGGTTCCTCTCGTCTCAGGCCGTCGCCAGCGCGTCGCGGCCGGGCTGCCAGGCGTCCAGCAGCCCGGTCGTGCCCGACCCGGCGGCGTCGTCCTGCAGCGCCCCCGCGAGCATCCGCGCGTCGGCGGCGGACGGCGACGCGATGAAGTGCGCGAGCGCCCGGGTCGCGGAGTCGGGGCGCATCGCGAGCAGGGGCACGCGGTCGCCGAACCGGGCGAAGACGTCGTCGACGAAGCCGGCGACCCCCCGCTGGATCTCGGAGTTGCGCCGGTCGGACGCGACCGTCGGGGCCAGCACGGGCCGCCCGTCGAGGCCGAACCCGTGGCACTCGGGCAGCCCGACGGGCGTGAGCAGGTACTCGAGCACGGTGCCGTGGCGGAAGAACGTGCGGTCCTGCGACCACGGCTCGAACCGGGCCCCGGTGATGACCGCGTACTCGAGCGCGTGCTCCATCCCGGTGAGGTACAGGCCGTCCACGCGCCGGCCGAGGGCCGTCATGACGGCCCGCTGGGAGGATCCGGAGTACCCGAGGTCGACGACGGCCGGCCGCCCGGCGCCGCCCAGCCGGTCGGCGTAGTACCGCCGGGCGGCGGCGCTGCGCCCGGCGCACGCGGCCGCGACCTCCTCGGCGCGGGCGAGGAGCACCGCGGACATCGCCGCCGCCCGCTCGCGGCCCAGCGGGGCGTCGAGGTCCGTGATCCCCGCACGGGCCAGGTCGCCGGCCAGCAGCGCGACCACCTCGGCGCCGAACCGTGTCGTCAGCAGGGCGCGCGGGGTGTTCAGCGAGTTGAGGCCGTGCACGAACTGCGTGGCGCCGACGTGCGCCGGGTCGCCGGAGAACACCTGGAACGCCGCGCGCCGCGACGCCAGGAGGTACCGGGCCGGGGGCAGGTCGGGGTCGGCCGCCCGCAGCCGCTCGTAGATCGCGTGGGGCACGTACCCGTCGCGCGACAGGAAGGACACGTCGTCGTACCCGAGCTCGCGCGCCTGGCGCGCCACCCACAGCGTCCAGCCCAGCAGGGCGGGCCCCGCGACGCCGTAGCCGAGCGCGTACGGCGTGCCGAGGGACACCGACCCCTTCGGGTAGGCGACGAACGGGTTGTCGAAGAACCGCTGCGCGACCACGCCCTTGACCAGGGACAGGCCCTTCTCCTCCCGGAACCCCTTCCACAGCCCGCCGAGGGCGTGCGTGCGCCGGGCGGCGTCGGCCACCGCGGGCACGTGCAGGGTGGCGATGCCGCGGGCGGCGGCGCGCTCGACGTCGGACACGGGGTTGTCGCCCACGTGCAGGAGGTCCTCGGCCCCGATCCCCAGGTCGCGCAGGACGACGTCGAAGAGCCCGCCCTCCGCCTTGGTGGCGTCCGCGTCCGCCGACGCGACGACGAACGCCGGCTCGACGGGCAGGTGCGGGCCGACCAGCTCGAGCAGCTCGCCCGCGGGGTAGAAGGTGTCGGACACCAGCCCGACCTTCTTGCCCAGCCGGTGCGCGAGGAGCATGAGGGCGCCGCCCAGGGCGCGCGGGGCCAGGTGCTGCTCCTCCAGGGCCCGCTCGGCCGCCAGCAGCGCCTTGCCGTCGAGGCCCGCGCCCGGGCCGGCGCCGTCCGGTCCCCCGCCGAGCAGGCGGGCCGTCTGCTGGGCCACCGCCTCGATCGGGTACTCGGCGCGCTCGGCGCCGGCGGACCGGTCGGCCGCGCGCAGCGTCGCCACCGCGGCGTTGCGCGCGTTGCTGTAGCGCGCCATCGGCGGCAGGTCGGGCGCGAGCTCGCGGTCGAGCAGGCTCACCAGGTCCGACGCGCGCGAGACCGGCCGCACGACCAGGGTGTCGAACACGTCGAACGAGACGTACGGCGCCGGCGACGAGCACAGCGTGCGGAACGCCTCGGGCAGGGCCGGGGTGACCGCGCCGCCGACGCCGCGCACGGCCGCCAGCAGCGGGTCCTGCGCGGTCGGCGGCACGGAGTCCACCTGGCGCTCCAGCACCGTCCAGGGGTCCACCATGGCGTCGACGGCGGGCAGGTCCGCGAGGCGCGGCACCCGGTCGCGCAGCGCGAGGTAGTTCGCGAGCTGCCCGGTGCGCTCGGCCCCGAGGCTCGCCGACATCCGCAGCCCGAAGTCGACGTCCACCAGGAACGACGGCACGCCCAGCAGGTGGGGCGCGGTGAGCAGCAGCGTCGAGCTCACGGCCACGACCGCGGCCGGGCGCGACGTCGCGACGAGCACCTCGAGCGGCAGGTCGCGGTTCGTCATGAGGCTCAGCCCGCCCGCGACCTGCTCCGGCAGGGACCGCGCGATCTCCTCGTAGACCGCCGACGCGTGCCGCGGGTGCGGCTTGTACGCCACCCGGTAGCCCTTGGCGAGCAGCTCCTCGACCGACCGGCGGTAGACGGCGACCAGCTCGTCGGTGCTCACCGAGTCGCCCTTGCGGTCGAAGTACTGCTCGACGAGCACGACGGTGTCCGGGGTCAGGCCCGCGTCGTGCCGCCCGCACGCCTTCTCGAGGGTCGCGGTGAACGCCGCCGCGTCGATCTCCTCGAACAGCTCCGGGTGGTCGAGGGCCGACAGCGGCGTGAACGCCCCGAGGTAGTGGTGGTACTCGACCCGCACGACACGGTCGAGGAACTGCAGGGGCAGCAGGTTGTCCGGGTAGAGCCCCGCCATGCCCTCCTCGAACAGGCTCACGCCCGCGCCGGGGAACGCGCCCGCGAGCGCGTCGAGCAGCCAGTGCGAGTGCGACAGGAACATCCGCAGCTGGTCCGGTTCCCGCCCGCCGCACAGCGCGGTCATCCGCTCCGGGTCGGCGAGCGTCTCCAGGTACTCCGGCGGGTCCGGGAGGAACGAGACGCTCCGCACCCCCGGCAGGCGCCGGATCCGCTCGGTGAGCACCCGCTCGTCCGCGGGGTCGGAGAACAGCACCACGACGTGGTGGTCGTCCTCGGGCCCCACGTACCGGGAGGCGAACGAGTTCACGGCCGAGTACAGGCCGGTGACCAGGTGCAGCGTCGTCATGCGCCCCGCCCCACGGCCCGCCGGCCGGCGGTCGTGCACAGCCGCGCCCAGGTGCCGGCCGCGGCGCGCCGGTGCCCGCGCCGGCGCTGCACCTGCGCGAGCGCCTGCAGGTTGCGCACGGACCCGGGCCACCGCTCGAGGTTGCGCTGCGCGACCTGCTCGGCCTCGTCGAGGCGCCCGGCGTCCATGAGCGCGCGGACCTCGAGCCACCGCTTGGTGCTCGACGGGCCGTCGGCCCCCGCGTCCGGCGACGGCGCGCCCGCCGCCGAGGACGCCGTCGCCTCCGTCGGTCCGTCCGGGTCCGGCTCGGCGTCGGGGCGCCCCGCGTCGTCCGCCCCGCCGTCCCGCGCCGCGCGACGGGGGGCCTCGGCGTCCCGGCGCGCCCGCTCGCGGGCCAGCTGCCACAGCGTGAGGTAGCCCAGGTAGTCGGGCCCGAGCCGGTCGATCCACAGGCTCACGAGCGACTCCGGCAGCTCGGGCTCGCGGTTCCACGGCTTGGGGCCGACGAAGTGCAGCACCTTGACGTCGCCCAGCCCGACGACGCCCGGGTTGGACTCGAGCATCCGCCACAGCGTGTTGTACGAGCTGTCGAGCCAGTCGACGTCCGGGAAGTAGCTGTTGAGGAAGCCCTGGTCGCCGCCGTCGTACGACTCGAGCGTCCCGTTCTTCGCCATCATGTCGCGGAAGACGTCGGCGTCCGGCGTGAACGCGAAGACGCCGCTGTTGAAGACCTCACGGTGCAGCGTGAAGCCGAAGTCCGGCGCGGCGGAGAACCCGTCGCGGTCGAACAGCTCGTCGAGGCCGTCGAGCACCACCGTGTCGGCGTCGAGGTACACGCCGCGGTCGAGGAACGTGAGGGCGAAGACGCCGAGCTTGGAGAACGTGAACTCGAAGCGGCCCTGGTGCTTGCGGTGGAACAGCTCGTTGCGGATGCGCGGCGCCCGCACCACCGTGAGGTTCTCCGGCAGGAAGGGCACGTCCGGCAGCCGGTACCCCGCCGGGACGAGGGCGACCAGCGGGTAGGACGAGACCTTGGCCAGGGACCGGGCCATCGCCAGCGCGCCCCAGAAGTAGCCGTCGTCGTCGAAGTAGGTCACGTACGCGACCCGCCGCTCGCCCGCGGGCGTCGTGCGCAGCGCGAACAGGCGGTGCGGGGCGAGGTCCGCGCCGGGCTTGGCCTCGGGCGTCATCCGCGCGCCGTCGACGGCCGGCGCCTGCGAGACGAACTGCTTGAGGGGCTCGCTGGCCGCGCCGTCGACGATCGCGGCTTCCGGGAAGGCGTCCCGCAGGCGCTTGAGGTGCCCCAGCTCGTAGGAGTAGGCGATGCGGCTCGTCGAGCGCAGCCCGGCACCGACCGGGTCCTCGGTGAGGATGGAGCGGCGCACCTTGCCCACGTAGGTGCCGTCCGTCTGCCCGTCGAGCACCACGACCTGCTCGAAGCCGAGCGACAGCGCGGTGCCCAGCATGACCGTCAGCATGCTCGGCGGGTGCGGGTCGGCGAGGATCGCGGCCGTGGCCGGGGTCCGCAGGAGGTAGTCGGCCCAGTCCTCGACCTGCCCGTCGCGGACCATGCCCTCGAGGGTGTGCGCGACGAGCTGCTGGGCGCGGCGCAGGTCGGTGAGGACCGCGCCGATCTCGTAGTCCCCGCGGTAGGCCGTGGCGCGGACCTTCGCCAGGGCGGCCTGGCGCGGTGGCACGAACCAGGCGGCGACCTCGCGGCCGAACCAGTAGTGGTCCTCGGCCGCGACGTCCCCCTCGCGGAACACGTACGCGCCGGCCGGCAGGCTCGCGTAGTCGATCTCCTCCAACGACACGCGCGCCGTCACCAGGACGACAGGACGAGTGACGTCCAGACGGCTGAGAGCCTCCACCGGCATGCCCTTCCCGGCCCCGCCCGGGGCCACCTCGAGATCGTCGGACCGGCCTCGAGGTGGGTCGGCGGCTAGCCGACCGCCAGGGCCGTGTCGTGCTCCTCGGGGACCACCTGCCGCGCCGCGGCACGGACGTGCTCCCAGAGGCCTGCCTGGAGGTTAACCACGTCCTGGCGGTACTCCGCCTCCCTGGCGAGAACGTCGACTGAACGTTCCAAGAGTTCATCGCCGAGCCGTTCGTCGTTCACCTCGAACCCCCATTCCGGGCGTCGGACGTCGTCGAGGAAGTACCGCATCTTGGGGTGCGAGACGAGGCTGAGGACCGGCGTCCCGAGGCCGAACGGGATCATCGTGGCGTGCCCGCGCATCCCGACCACGAGCGACGCGTCCGCGTACACGCGGTAGCCCTCCTCCGGCGTCATCCCGGACATCGCGACCACCGGCACGTCGATCCCGTGGACGGCGGCGAGGTCGGCCGCCAGCCGCTCGTCGGCCTCCAGGTGTGCGGTGAGCGCCACCTGTGCGCCCCGCCCCCGCAGGGCCGTGACGTAGCCGGCCATCGCGTCGACGAACTTCGGGTAGCCGCCGGCGAACCGGCGCTCGCTGCGGTCGAAGGCCGCGTTGACGTAGACCCGCCCGGTCCCGGCCCGCCCCGGCGGCAGGTCGGGGTGGACGTGCCGCAGCACCGTCGTGGGGCACGGGACGTAGGTGACGACGTCGTGCAGCTCGGGCGGGAGGAGCTCGCGCGCCCGGTCGATCGACCCCTGGTTGCGCAGGCCCACCTGCACGGCGCGGCCCGCCAGCGCCCGCAGGTTCTCGGCGAACAGGCCGGTGGGGAACGACTGTCCGTGGAAGAGGTTGTAGCCGACGGCGAAGACGTGCAGCGGCACGTCGAGCCGCTCCAGCGACCCGCGCGGCACGTTCCACTGCCAGCCGCTGTGGCCGTTCGGCGCGGTGTCGGGCAGGAAGAGCCCGCCGCCCCCGACGACCAGGGCGCGCTGGGCGTTCGCGATCTCCACCCGCTCGTCGTCGAACACCTGGTGCACGTGGAACGGCACCCAGTCGGCCACGGGTGCCCCGGCCGCCTCGATGCTCTGCCGGACGGCGGACGGCAGGGCCACGTCCCCGAAGTTGCCGCCCTCGGGCAGGTACAGCGCGGCGTGCCCGACGCCGCCGGTCGGCGCGGCGCCGGCCGGCGGCGTGACCGGCTCCTCGTTGCGGCGCAGCCACGTGCGGGCCGGCGCGTGGTCGGGTGCGACCTCCAGGGCGGCGCGGGCCGCCGCCGCGCCCGCCGCGTGGTCGTGCACCAGCCAGCTCGTCTGCGCGCGCACGACGGCGGCGCGGGCCGTCGCACGGGGGCCCGTGCCGGCGAGGCGCACCACGTCCCGCGCGACGTCGTACCGGCTGGTGGCACGCAGGAGCTCGGCCACCTGGAACACGGTCGCGTAGTCCAGGACGCCCGGCTCGTCGGCGGCGGCGGTCAGGGCGTCCAGCGCCCCCTGGTGGTCGGCCTCGGCGGCGAGGGTCACGGCGCGCGCCCGCGCGGCGGCGAGCCGGGTGCTCGGGCCGGGCACCGGGCGCACGGCGGACAGGTACGCGTCGACGAGGCCGGGCGGCAGCCGTTCGCCGGCGAGACAGAGGCGGGCCAGCCGCTCCTCCGCCACGACCGCGAGGGCCGCGGTCGTCGCCGCCTGCGTGGCGAGCCGGGACCGCAGGCCGTCGCCCCGCGCCCGCTGCTCCTCCAGCCCCGCCGCCAGGGCCCGCTCCCGGTCGCGCAGGGCGTCCGCCTCCGCGCGCAGCCCACCGGTCTGCGCCCGCAGGTCGTCGAGCTCGGCCCGCAGCGTCTCCAGCGCGGCACGGACCGCCGAGACGTCGTCGGTCGTCGCGGTGCCCTCGAGCTCCTGGCGGGCGAGGAGCCGTACCCGTCCGTCGAGGCGCCACACGGCGGGTCGGACGAGTCGGGTGAGGATCCGCGGCGGTCGCCCGCCGGTCGTGGCAACGGGTGTCATGGCCACATGGTCGGACCTGTCGGTGAACCGCGGCTGAACGGGAGGGGTCCGCCAGGGGGTCAGGACGTGGTCAGCGGGTCGTCGGGGCCGTGCGGCCGGGTCAGTCGCCCTCGGCCCGCAGCACGCGCAGGTGCCCACGGCGCGCGGTCTCGGTCACCGACGACGGCTCCGCTGCCGGCGCCGGCCGTGCCCGGCCCGCCTCCCGGACGGCCTCGGCGAGCGCCGACAGGTCGTCGGGGCTGGGCCCGGACTCCTCGAACGCCGGCATGAGCCGCACGACCTCCCACCCGCGGGGCGCGGTGAGCCGCTCGGCGTGGTCGGCGCACAGGTCGTAGCTGTGCGGCTCGGCGTGCTGCGCGAGCGGGCCCAGCACGGCCGTCGAGTCTGCGTACACGTAGGTGAGGGTCGCGACCGCGGCATGCGTGCATGCCGTCCGAGAGCACTGCCTGACCGATCTCACCCAGGGAGGATACGCCGACGAGGCGCCCTCCCGCGGAGGCTCGCCGCACCGACGTCCCAGGTCCCGGCACGACGGCCTAGGCTCGGGGGCGTGGAGAAGCACCCCGCACCCGCCGTCCGACGCCGCGACCGCCGCGGCCGCGGCGTCCGCGGCCCCCTGCTGCCGCCGGGCACGCCCGCCTACCGCACCCGTGCGCAGCGCTTCGACGACCTCGTGCTCGACGTCGTCGAGCTGCTCGAGCGGCGGTGGTCGGCGCAGCTCGCCGGCACGGAGTTCGCGGTCGAGGAGGTCCCGCCCTCGGACCCGGCGCCGTGGGAGACCGACGGCGTGCCGCTGGGGCGCTGCTTTCCCCCCGAGGCCGGGCAGTCGGCCCGCGTGGTGATCTACCGGCGCCCCGTCGAGCTGCGCGCCCTCGACGACGCGGACCGCGCCGAGCTGGTGCGCGAGGTCGTCGTGGAGCAGGTGGCGCACCTGCTGGCGCGCGCCCCCGAGGAGATCGACCCGCGGTACGACGGCGGATGACGCGCCGGTAGCCCGCAAGGCTGGCGCGTGGCGGCCTCAGCGCGCGGCGTCGACGGTCCGCACCGCCACGTCGCCGGGTGCGGTGCGGGCCGGCGTCGGGGCCAGGGTCGCCACGAGCGTCCCCGCCTCCGCCGTCCCGTCGTCGGCCTCGAGCACCACCGACCAGAGCACCCCCGGCCCTGCGTCCGCCGCGTCGTCGGCGTCGTCGTCTGCCTCGGGGTCGGACGTGTCCACCCGCACGGCCGCGGGCGTGCCGCCGTCGGCGAGGTCGGCCACGTCGACGCCCGTCGTCGCGCCGGCCGCCACCGTGAGCTCCGCCTGGCCCAGCTCGGCGCCCTCCGCGTCGTACGCCCGCACGGTCACGGCCTGCTCGCCGTCGGGCTCCTGGTCCGGGTCGCGCTCGGGCGGCACGCCAGCCAGCGAGACCCGCGCCCGCGCCTCGTCGGGCAGCGCGACGCTGCCGAGCGCGGAGCCCGCCGCGGCAGGCGCGGCCTGGCCCCGGGACCACGCGACGTCGTACGGGGTGCCGCCCACGACCGAGTCCTCGGGCTGCTGGCCCGGCCGGTCGAACCGCGCCGCGCCCACGACCGGGGCCTGCGCGTCGACCACCACGGCGTACGTGCCCTCCGGCAGCCCGCCGAGCGGCACGTCCGTGACGACGCCCGCCTCCAGGTCGACCTCGTCCGCGCCGCGCAGGGTGACCTCGCCGGACGGGCCGTAGACGCTGATCCGCGCGGTCGTGTCGGCGTCGCCGGGGGCGAGCAGCCGCAGCCGCGGCGCGTGCGGGTCGTCCAGCGGCTCGCCGTGGCTGACCACCCCGCCGACCGCGAGCGACGAGCGCGGCGGCGACCCCGGCGTCACCAGGTCCGCCCCGGCCGGCACGAGGCCGTCGATCGCCTGGCGCTGCAGCGACGCCGAGACCCGGGCTCCCGTCGACGACACGTGCACCGCGAGCCGGTCCTGCTCCGGCGCCACCGACTCCAGGCGGGTCGTGACCTGGTCGTGCGCGGCGACCGTGAACGTCCCGCCGCCGCCGAGGGCCACCTTGCCGCTGGGCCCGTACACGTCCAGCGTGACCGTCGCCGGCCGCTCGGTCGGGTTCTGCACCGTCAGGGTGGTCGTCGCGCCGACGGTGGTGCGCCCACCGACCAGCCACTGCGACGTGCCCGGCGACGTGCACGACGCCGCGGCGAGGCCGCGCAGGTCGCCCTGGGTCGTGACCGACGCGAGCGACGCGGAGGCGCCGAACACCTCGTCCGCGACGGGCGTCGCGCGCAGCACCCGCGTGCCGTCGACGGCGGCCTGCTGTCCGGCGCCGGACGCCGGGTCCCCGGTCAGCGCGGTCGCGTCGCCGCCGTCGAGCCCCGTGGTGCGGGGGCCCTGGGGGCCGTCCTCGACGCCGGCAGCCCCGCCCTGCACGAGGGCGCCGATGCCGCTGCGGGTCGGCACGGGCGACGCGGAGAACTGCGAGTCGCCGACGTCCGCCCCCTTCGGGAGGGCGACGGGCGGCGGGCACACGAGGGATTCCTCGGCGGGCTCCACCGCCACGGTGCGGGTGCCGGCGGCGACCGCCCGCTGCTCGGCCCCCGTCCACGACTGCGCCCACTGGTCGCCCAGCAGGGCGACCGTTCCGAGGGCGGCCACCGCCGCGATCCCGGTCACCCCCGCGACGAGGGCCCGCGCGCCGCTGCGAACCGGGTGCGCCACCTTCGTGGGCCGGTCCGTGTGCTGGCCTGTCGGCCGATCCGTCGACCGCCCCGTGGACCGCCCCGTGGGCTCGTGCGGCTGCTCCGTCGTCATCGTGTCGCCCCCACCCCTCGCCGGCGCGCGACCGGAAGCGCCAGCAGCACGTACACCAGCAGCACGCCGCCGGCGAGCACGAGCCACGTGGTGCGGTGCGGCGCCTCGTAGGTCACGTCCACGCGGCCGCCGCCCGGGGCGACCTCGAACGCCTGCAGGCCGCCCGCCTCGACGGTGGCCATCCGCCGCCCGTCGAGCGTGGCGTGCCACCCCGGGTCGGCGGACTCGGCCAGGCGCAGGGTGCGTGCGTCGTCCGAGCCCCCGAGGGTGCCGGCCGCCCGGACGCCGTCGGCGGGCAGGGTGCGCAGCGCGGCCGCCGGCGCCGACCCGTCCGCGGGCGCGGCCCGCAGCACGGTGGCCCAGCCAGGGGCCGGCCCGTCGGTCGTGACCCGCCACACGAGCACGCCGTCCTCGGTGACCCGGGACAGGCCCGGGACGAGGTCGAGCGTCGTGACGAGCTCGGGGTCGCCACCCGCGGGCACCTGGACCGCGCCGATGCCGAGCGACGCGAGCCGCTCGGCGACGTCGGGCGCGCGCCCGGTCACGACGTCGCCGACCAGGTCGTCGAGCAGGGCGACGTCGTCCCGCTCCCCGCCGGGCAGCAGCCCTGCGGCGCGGGCCTGCACCACGCTCGACGCGTCCTCCAGGCGCGAGCCGTCGGCGTGCAGCAGCGCGTAGTCGGCGACCGCCGGCTGGCCGTCGCCGCCCTCGGAGCCCGGCTCCGCGCCCGGCACCACCGTGTCGACCTGCAGCACCCGTGCCGCGCGCGGCGGCGCCTGCATCTGCTGGCCGACCGCGGGCACGACGGGCTCCTGCTCCGCCCGCAGCTCGCCGACGCCGCCGCCGCCGCCGGCCGTCGCCTCGAGCGACCACGAGGTGAGCTGCGCGGCGGGCAGCGCGAGCGCGAGCACCCCGAGCGCGGCGAACGTCGTCGCGCGCAGGCGGCGCGGGAACGCAGGGGCGTGCAGCCCGTCGAGAGGGTGAGCCGGCAGCGCGCAGACCGCGGCCGCGCCGAGGCCCAGCAGCAGCACCGACAGGCCCACGCCCGGCCACCCCGTGACCGGCGCGCTCTCGCCGTCGGCGGTGGTCCCGCTGGCGACCGCGGTGGCCACCGCGACCAGCGCCGCCGCCAGCCCGACGGCCGCGCCGAACCACGCCAGGCGCACGCCTCGCACCGCCCGGCGGCGCACCAGCGCCGCGGCGGCCAGCAGCAGCACCAGCGCGCCGACGACGGCGGGACCGACCCTGCCGAGGGTCCCCAGCGCGCCGTCGGCGTCGTCGAGGCCGAACCACGCCGTGCCGCCCGGCAGGCCGAGCAGCAGCTCCAGGCCGGAGGGCGCGCCCTGCTCGACGACCGGTGCCCCCGGCTCGGCGACCAGCAGCCGCCAGCCGCCGTCGGCCCACGACCCGACGACCTGCCCCCAGTACGGCAGCGGCACCACCACGGCGGGCACGAGCACCACGAGCAGCGTGCGCCAGGCCCGGCGAGCGAGCAGCGCGGCGGGCACCAGGACCACCACGGCGACGGGCAGCAGCACCGGCGCGGCGCACACCGCGACCGCGAGCAGCAGTCCGGCGGCGCCCGCGGCGCCCAGGGACCCGCGGCGACGCGTGGCGGCGCGGGCGCGCCCCCCGTCCGGCAGCCCGCGGTGCACCTCCGGCAGGTCGACGACGTCGCGCGCGTGCACGCCGACGGCGCGCAGCGCGGCCAGCAGCACCCACGGCAGCACGAGGTGGACGACGGTGGCCCCGAGCCGCCCCGACGCGAGCGAGGCCAGGAACCCCGGCGACGCGGCCCACACGAGCGCGGCGACCGCCCGCACGCCCACGGAGCGGGTGAGCGCGCCGGCCGTGAACCAGCCCGCCAGGGCGGCGAGCGGCAGCGCGACCAGCACCAGGGCGTTCACGGCGGTCTGCAGGCCGCCCCCGACCAGCGCCGTCAGCCCGGCGAGCGGCACGAGGAACGGGTCGGCGGGGGCGCTGGTGCCCAGCCCGTCGCGCACCCAGCCCGACGTGGCCGACCCCCACACGTCGCCGAGCGTCCCCGGCGCGGGCAGCAGCGCGCCCCCGACGACCCGGCCGCCGTCGGCGAGCACCCCCTGCCAGGGCCCGAAGAGCACGACGTCGAGGGCGACCACCGCGAGCAGCACGGCCGCCAGTCCCGCGCGCCGGACGCGGGCCAGCCGGCGCAGCTCGGTCCGCTCGAGCTCGCTCGGCGCCCACCGGTTGCGCTGCGCCTCCGCGCGAGCGAGCCGCGCGTCGCGACGCTCGGCCGCGACCTGCCGCCACGTGCCGAGCAGCGGGGCGAGCACCCGGCGCGGCAGGCGCCGCGTGCGGGCCGCGCGGCGCCGCGACCGGTACAGGGGCAGCACCCGCAGCGCCGTCACGGCCGCGGCCACCAGCTCGTCGCGCGCGTGCGCCGGGCGCTTCAGGGCGACCCGGTACAGCGCGGCGAACGGCGCCCAGACGAGCATCGCGACCCACAGCACCGGCACCGCGAGCAGCGGCGCCCACGCGAGCCGCAGGAAGAGCTGGCTGCGGCGCCGCGCGTACCGCGACGCCTCGGGGTCGGGGCGGACGGGCGCGCCGGCGGGCCGGGTCCGCAGGCCGAGCAGCGAGGCCTGCGCGTGGCGCACCACCGCGTCGGGCACGACGACCACCCGGTGCCCGGCGAGCCGGGCGCGCCGGCACAGGTCGAGCCCGTCACCGAAGGGCCCCACCTCGGGGTCCGTGCCCCGCAGCTGGGACCAGACGCCCCCACGCACCAGGGCGCCGGCGAGGCCCACGGCGAGCACGTCCTCGCGCCCGTCGTGCTGCCCCTGGTCGACCTCGGAGTCGTCGATGCCGGTCATGCGCCGGCCCAGCGGGGAGACGGTGCTGCCCACCTCGATCAGCACGCCGGAGCCGTGGGCCGAGGGGGTGCCGTCGGCCTCGACGGGCCAGCGCCGCTGCTTGCAGCCGGCGATCCCGACGGCGCTCGAGTGCTCGACCGCGCGCAGCAGCCGGGCGAGGGTGTCCGGCTCCGGGGCGGAGTCGTCGTGCAGGATCCACAGCCAGCCGTCCTCGGGGACGCCGACCGCGTCGGTCGCGCGGGCCACGGCCTCGCCGAGGCTGCGCACGCCCGGCGCCGCCACGAACCGGGTGCCGCCCAGCCGCAGGTCGTCGTAGCGGGCGGTCGACTCCGCGGCGCCGACGTCGACCACCACGACGTCGTCCGCGGCCCGGTCCTGGGCGGCGACGGCGTCGAGCGTCGCGGCGAGGAAGGGGCTGTGGCCGCGCGTGACGACGACCGTGGTCACCGAGACGACGAGCGGCACCGCGCCCGTCGGGTCACCGGCGGTTCCCGGCACGCCCACGGGGGCCGCGCCCTGGGGCGCGACCTCGCCGCGCGGGCCGGGACGGGTCGTGTACGGAGCAGTCATCCTGCTCGCCATGATGCGGCGACCGGGCGCGGCATCGTGGGATCTTCGGCCCGTGCGTGTCGGCCCGCCTCGGGCCTCGGCTCAGACGGCGCGACTCAGACGGCGCGGCGCTTGAGCTTGCGCCGCTCCCGCTCCGAGAGCCCGCCCCAGATGCCGAAGCGCTCGTCGTGCTCCAGCGCGTAGTCCAGGCACTCGGCGCGGACCTCGCAGGAACCGCAGACCTTCTTGGCCTCGCGGGTGGACCCGCCCTTCTCCGGGAAGAAGGCCTCCGGGTCGGTCTGGGCGCACAGGGCTCGCTCCTGCCACCCCAGCAATGACTCGTCGTCGGCGACCTCTCCGAACAGCGGCAGCACCGGTGCTACCCGCTCGGGCTCCTGGCCGGCGTCAGACGGGAAGACCCCCCGGTCCCCATCAAGCAAATTCCACATGGCGTGCCCCTCCATGCCGTTCATTGGGGAAACTGCATACCTGGAATTACACGCGTGTCTTTCGGAGCCGTCAAGTCGAAATGTGCTAGAGAGCGTGATCTCCACCGGGCATTCACACCCGTCCACGTCCTGACCCGATACGCTGCCCCGCCCCGCCACGACCCACCGTCCGCCGCCGGCGCCTAGGGTGACCTGCGTGAACCCTGCCATCCCCGCCCGCGACCTGCCCGGCGTGCTCGACCTGGTCGTCACCGACCCGGGCCGCCCGCGACTCACCTGGTACGGCGACGGCGGTGAGCGTGTCGAGCTGTCCGGCGCCGTCCTCGTGAACTGGGTGAGCAAGACCGTCAACCTCCTCGTCGAGGAGATGGACGCCGCGCCCGGGTCGGTGGTCGTCGTCGACCTGCCCGTGCACTGGCGGGCCGCGACGTGGGCCCTCGCCGCCTGGCGGTGCGGTGCCACGGTCGTGGTGCCGGGCGAGATCTCGCAGGTCGCGCGCCCCGACGTCGTCGTCACCTGGCGGCCCGAGGCGTGGGCCGACGCCCACCGCGCGGGCACCGACCTCGTCGCCGTCGCGCTGCCGGCGCTGGCCCGCCGGTTCGACGGCGACCTGCCGCCCGGTGCCGTCGATGCCGCCGGCGCCGTGATGACCTACGGCGACGCCGTGTCCTGGGCGCCCGACGCCGAGCCGGCCCGGGTCGCGCTCGAGGCCCTGGGCACCGACCCGGTGACGTTCGCCGACCTCGTGGCCGGGGCGGACGCGGCGACGGCGGCGGGCGGGCGCGTGCTCGTGGCGGGCGACCGCCCCGCGGGGGCCGTCCTGCGCGACCTGCTCGCCCTGTGGGCGAGCAACGGGTCGGTCGTGCTCACGTCCGGGGCCACCGCCGCCGAGCTGCGCGCGGACCCCGCCCGGCTCGCCCGCCTGCGCGAGACCGAGCGGATCACCGCCGGCGAGCTCTGAGGCCGCGCCCGTCGGGCACAATGGGCTGCCATGCGCGGAATCATCCTGGCCGGCGGGTCCGGCACCCGGTTGCACCCGATCACCCTGGGCGTGAGCAAGCAGCTCGTCCCGGTGTACGACAAGCCGATGATCTACTACCCGCTGTCGACGCTCATCCTGGCGGGAATCCGGGACATCCTCGTCATCACCACCCCGCACGACGCCGAGCAGTTCCGCCGCCTGCTGGGCGACGGCTCGCAGTTCGGCGTGTCGATCACCTACACCGTGCAGGAGCAGCCGAACGGGCTCGCGCAGGCGTTCGTGCTCGGTGAGGAGTTCATCGGGTCCGACCCGGCGGCGCTCGTCCTCGGCGACAACATCTTCTACGGCCCCGGCCTCGGCTCCCAGCTCACGCGGTTCCACGACATCTCCGGCGGTGCCGTCTTCGCCTACCGCGTCGCCGACCCCACCGCCTACGGCGTCGTCGAGTTCGACGACGCCGGCAAGGCGCTCTCCCTGGAGGAGAAGCCCGCCGCCCCGAAGTCGAAGTACGCCGTGCCCGGCCTGTACTTCTACGACAACGAGGTCGTCGAGATCGCGAAGAACCTCGCCCCCTCCGCGCGCGGCGAGTACGAGATCACCGACGTCAACCGCGAGTACCTGCGCCGCGGCACCCTGCAGGTCGAGGTGCTGCCGCGCGGCACCGCCTGGCTCGACACCGGCACCTTCGACTCGCTGCTGGAGGCGAGCGACTACGTGCGCACGGTCGAGCGCCGGCAGGGGATGAAGATCGGCTCGCCGGAAGAGGTGGCGTGGCGTCGCGGCTTCCTCACCGACGACGAGCTGCGCGTGCGCGCCGAGCGGCTGGTCAAGTCCGGCTACGGCGACTACCTGCTCGGCCTCCTCGACTGAGCCGGAGGTGCAGTGCAGGGTGGGGGCCGAGGGACGAGGCACCCGCCCGCAACGGAACCGCAGGCTCGGTCGAATCAGATCGACGACTGAGCCGGAGGTGCCGTGGAGGCACCGCCCTACGGGGCCGTGCCCCAGGCGACGAGGCCCGTGCCGGTGCCCGGGAACCCCCGCTGCGCGAGGCGGAAGGGCCACGTAGCCGCGCTCACGAGGCGTCCCTGCGCCGCCGTCGTGGGCTGGAAGAGCCGCCCGCTGCGCGCGGTGCGGTCGGCGGTGCTGCCCTCGGAGCGCAGCCCGGGACGACGTCGCGCCACCTGGTTGCGCACCGCCTCCAGCGCGTAGCCGAGCGGCACCCCGTAGAGGCGCTGCCCGACGCCCTGCAGCCCCGCGCCGGCGAGCAGGGCGCGCAGCGCGGGCGGGTCGTAGCGGCGGAAGTGGCCTACGGCGGTGTCCATCGGCCCGAACCGGGACTGCCAGGCGGGCGTCGACACGAGCAGCACGCCGCCCGGCGCGAGCCGGGCGGCCCACTCGGCCAGCGCGGCGGCGTCGTCCTCGATGTGCTCGATCACCTCGAAGGCGCACACCAGGTCGAACCGCACGTCGGGGCCCAGCGCGTCGAGCGACCCCTGGAGCACCCGCCCGCCCGACCCGGCGTCCACGAGCCGCTCGCGGGCGACCATGGCCGACGACTCGTCCAGCTCCAGCCCGGTGTACGACGCCGCACGGGCCGCGAGCCGGGCCGCCACCGCGCCCTGCCCGCAGCCGACCTCGAGCACCCGGCCGAGGGACGCCGGCAGCAGCGGCTCGACGACGCCCCACCGCAGGCTGCCGTAGAGCGTGAGCGGGGGCGTCGACGACTCTGCCGGACGCGACTCTGCCGGACGCGACTCTGCCGGACTCATGGTGACTCCTCCTCGGGTGAGCTCTGCGGCTGCCGGGCCCGGGCCACCAGGCCGGTGCCGGAGCGGGGGAACGCGCGCTGCAGGAGCCGGAACGGCCACGTCCCGACGGCGATGACGGTACCGGTCATCCGGGTCGACGGCTGGAACTTGCGACCGCTGCCCGACGTGCGCTCGGTCATGCTGTCCGAGGCCGTCGGGCCGTGCCGACCGGCCGCGGCGACGGTCCGGTCGCGCACCGCCTCGAGCAGGTACCCGAGCGGGGCGCCGTAGACGCGCACGTGGGCGTCGACGAGCCCGGCCCCGCGCAGGAGCCCGGCGAGCGCGGCGGGCTCGTAGCGACGGAAGTGGCCCGCGAGGGTGTCCCACGGGCCGAACCGCGCGGGCCACGCCGGCACGGACAGCAGCAGCACCCCGCCCGGGCGGACGCGCGCGGCCCATTCGGCGAGCGCGCCCGCGTCGTCCTCCAGGTGCTCGAGCACCTCGAACGCGCACACGACGTCGAACGTCTCCGTGGGCCTGAGCGCCGACACGCTGCCGTGCAGCACGCGCGCCCCCGGGTCCACGGCACGGACCCGGGCGTCGGCGACCGCCCACGACGCCGCGTCGATCTCGACCGCGGTGTAGTCGTGCCGGGCGGCGATCCGGGAGCCGAAGCCGCCCTGGCCGCACCCGACCTCCAGCACCCTGGCCCGTCGGTGCGGCAGCTCGCGGCGCACCACGTCCCAGCGGAGGCTGGCGTTCGGCGCGAGGGGGGCGAGGGGCGCCCTGGGAGATCGAGTCATTCAGGCAACCTCACCGGCGAGCACGGCCGGCGCCGCCACCTCCCACCGCGCGTCCCACTCCCCGATCGGCTCGACCCCGACGGCCCGCAGCGCGTCGTGGCCGAGCACGGAGAACGCGGGGCGCGGGGCGGGGCGCACGAACGCCTCGCTCGTCGTCGGCTCGACCCGGGTGTCCACCCCCAGACCCTCGACGATGCGGCGGGTGAAGCCGAACCAGGACGTCTGCCCGGACGACGTGCCGTGGTAGGTCCCCGCGGGCGCCTGCGCCTCGACGAGGCGCACGACGAGGTCCGCGAGGTCGTGGGTCCAGGTGGGCTGGCCGACCTGGTCGTCCACGACCGACAGCTCGTCCCGCTCGGCGGCGAGGCGCGCCATCGTCTTGGGGAAGCAGCCGCCGTGCGCCCCGTACAGCCAGGCGGTGCGCACGATCAGGTGGTCGGGGGCCTCGGCGCGCACGGCCCACTCCCCCGCGCCCTTGGTGCGCCCGTAGGCCGAGACCGGCCCGAGGGGGGCGTCCTCCGGGTAGGGCGAGGTCGCGCGCCCGTCGAAGACGTAGTCGGTCGAGACCTGCACCAGCCGGGCGCCGGCGGCCGCGGACGCGCGGGCGAGCAGGGCGGCGCCCGTCGCGTTGACGGCGAACGCCTCCGCCTCGTGGGTCTCGGCGTCGTCCACCGCGGTCCACGCCGCGCAGTTCACCACCACGTCGACGTCGCGCACGGCCGCGGCGACGGCGTCCGGGTCGGTCACGTCGAGCTCGGCCCGGCCGGCGGCGACGACGCTCGCGGACCGGCCGCGCAGCACGTCGAGCAGGTCGTGGGCGAGCATGCCGCCCGCGCCGACGACGAGCCAGCGCAGGTCGCGGGCAGCGACCGCGACCGCGGGTGTGCCGGCGGCCGGGTCGGCGGGGCGTGCAGGGGCCGGGGCGGGGTCCGAGGTGGTCACCGTAGGATCCTAGGGCCCACCCGTCGAGCCCCCTCTGGAGGAACGAGCGTGCAGTACCGCGAGCTGGCCGTGCCCGGCGCCTACGAGATCACCCCGAAGCAGTTCGGCGACCCGCGCGGCGTCTTCCTCGAGTGGTTCAAGGCGGGCCCGTTCGCGGACGCCGTGGGCCACCCGCTCGACCTGCAGCAGGCCAACGCCTCCGTCTCGGCCGCCGGCGTGCTGCGCGGCATCCACTTCGCCGACGTCCCGCCCGGCCAGGCCAAGTACGTCACCTGCGCCAAGGGCGCCGTGCTCGACGTCGTCGTCGACATCCGCGTCGGCTCGCCCACCTTCGGGCAGTGGGACTCCGTGCTGCTCGACGACGTCGACCGCCGCGCCATCTACCTGGGCGAGGGCCTGGGCCACGCGTTCTGCTCGCTGGAGGACGACTCCACCGTCCTGTACCTGTGCTCCGCCGGCTACAACCCCGGCGGCGAGCACGGCGTCCACCCCCTGGACCCGGCGATCGGCATCGAGTGGCCGACCACCGCCCGCGACGGCTCGCCGCTGACCCCGCTGCTGTCCGACAAGGACACCGCGGCCCCGACGCTCGCCGAGGCCGCGGAGCAGGGCCTGCTGCCCACCCACGACGCCGTCGAGGCCTACCTGCGCACCCTCTGAGCGGGCGCGCTCACCCGGGGCGGGCGACGCCGCGCCGGGCGAGCGCGCCGAGCCCGGCCAGGCCGAGGTCGGCGACCGTGACGAGCACCCGGCTGACCAGCACCACGAGCAGCACCGCCGCGTGCGGCAGCACGCTCGCCAGGACGGCGAGCAGCACCAGCTCGCGCGCGCCCGCGCCCGCCGGGACGACGACCACGACGAAGCCGACCACCCAGGCCAGGGCGTACCCGCCGACGGCGAGCGCCACGCCGCGCGCGTCCGTCGCCATCCCCAGCCCCACGGCGAGCACCCACACCTGCGCCCCGGCGCACACCCAGCCGGCCACCGACCACAGCGCCGCCGCGCCGAGGCCGCGCCACGACAGGGGGCGCTCCAGCGGGTCGCGTCGCGCGAGCCGCAGGGCCCGGGCGATCAGCCGGTTGAGCACGGGCGGCAGCAGCACGACGGCGACGAGCGGCAGGGCCCACAGCGCGCGGGCCGCGTCGCCGAGGACACCCTCGGCGAGGAACGGCAGCGCGACCACGCCGACCACGGCCCCCGAGACGACGCCCACGAGCATCGCGACCGCCGTCGTCGTGACCGACCGGCGGCGCGGGATGCCGTGGTCGGCGCCGATCTCCGCGGCGGCCACGACGTTCCACACCCCGCCGGGCACGTACTTGCCGAGCTGGCTCAGGCCGAAGACCGCGAGCGCGGGGCGCGCCCCGACCGGCGGGCCGAGGTCGGCGAGCACCGCCCGCCAGGCGCAGAAGGTGCACCCCACGAAGACCGCGGAGAGCGTGAGCGCGACGACGACCGTGCCGGCGGTCAGCTGCTGCGCCGCGTCGGCGAGCTCGTCGCGCGCCGCCACGACCGCGTACACGGCCAGGCCGACGGCGACGGCCAGGAAGCCCCAGCGCACCCACGGCGACCGGAGCCCGGCGAGCGCCCGGGCCGCGGCCGTCACGGCGTCACCCGGCGCGTGCGGAGGGCGTCCACGAGCGGCGTGACGACGACGTCGGGCCGCACGAGGTCGCGGCCGGCGGCCGCGCGCTCCCGGGCCGCGGCCAGCGCGGCGTCGTCGGCGAGGGCGAGCAGCCGGTCGGCGAGCGCGCGGGGGTCGGCGGGCGGCACCAGCTCGACGTGGCTGCCCAGGAGGCGGCGCTGGGGAGCGGTGTCCGAGGTGACGACGACGCACCCGGCCGCGAGCCCCTGGAAGACCTTGTTCGGCACGACCCGCAGCCCCTTGGGGGTGGCGGAGAAGATGCCGAGGCACACGTCGTGGGCGGCCACGAGCGCGGGCAGCGCCGCGGGATCCACCCAGCCGTGCCACGTCACGCCGGGCACGTCGGCCAGGCGTGCCCGCGCCGACGGCAGGTCCTGCCCGGCACCGATCATCGTGACCTCGATCGGCCGGCCGGCGTGCGAGGCCGCCCGGGGCAGCGCGTCGGCGAGCGCCCCGGCCAGCACGTCGGTGCCCTGCAGCGGGGTGAACAGCCCGTAGAAGACGACCCGCAGCGGCCCGTCGTGACCGCGCGGCGGGGCGGCGGCGTCGAGCCAGGCCCGCGGGGCGCCCACCGGCACGACGACCCCGCGCCGGGCCCGGGCGGGCGCCACGTCGGCCAGGAGCGCGGCGTGCTCGTCGGTGTCGAGCAGGACGACGTCGGCGCACGCGGTGGCGAGCCGGTCGAGGCCGCGCAGCAGTCGCACGCGCAGCCCCCGCGCGCCGCGGTCGCTCGCGGTGTCGCCCGCGAACACCAGGTGGTCGAGGACCACCGGCGTGCGGGGGAACAGCAGGCGCGCGAGCACGACGTCGAAGTGGCCGAGGTAGCCGACCAGCACCGCGCCCGGCGCGCCGTGCCGGCGCCGGTGGCGCGCGACGTCCCCCACGAGCAGCGCCCAGCAGCGCAGCAGCCGCACCAGCAGCGCGGGCAGCCGCCACGGCTGGCGCAGCATGCGCACCCGTTCGGCGGTGCTCAGGCCGAGCGGCCGGTCGAGCTCGGTCACCGTGTACCCGTGCGCGCGCAGGCCGTCGACGAGCACGCCGACGCGCGGGTGGCGGCCGGTGTCGTAGGTGCCGAAGGCGACGATCACGCGGTCGCGTCCTGCGACACGTCGCTCGCGTCCCCACCCTGGGACGGGCCGGGCGGCGCGCCTGGCGGCGGCCCGTACTGCATGGTCTTGACCCGCTCCAGGGTCTCCTCCACGAGCGTGCGGTTGGTGCGCAGGAGGTCCGCGATGACCAGCAGCGCCAGGCACAGCAGCGACCCGACGAGCATCGCCGCGGCGAAGACGAGCGACTGGATGTGCCCGCCGGGGTCGCCGGACGCCCAGAAGACCAGGAAGCGGACGGCGGGGACCGCGGCCGCGACGAAGAACACGGCGGCCAGCGTGAGGAAGACCAGGTGCGGGCGGAACATGATCGACGAGCGCACGATCGCCCGCCCGGAACGGCCCATGTGCTGCCAGATGTTGCGGAAGAGCCGCGACTCGCGCGTCTTGGGGTTGGTGGTGACGGGCACGCTGGCGATCCGCAGGCGCTTGTTCCCCGCCTGGATGATGGTCTCCATCGTGTAGCTGAACTGCGTGACGACGTTGAGCCGCAGCAGCGCCGCGCGGGAGTAGGCCCGGAAGCCGCTCGCGGCGTCCGGCAGCGACGCGCCCGCGGCCGCGCTCACCACCCGGCTGCCGACCCGCTGCATGAGCTTCTTGAACGGCGAGAAGTGCGCGATCGTCGCGGTCTGCCGGTCCCCGACGACGATGTCGGCCTCGCCGGCGACGATCGGCGCCACGAGGTCGCCGATGCGGTCCGAGGGGTACTGGTTGTCCCCGTCGGTGTTGACGACGACGTCGGCCCCGTGCGCGAGCGCGTGGTCCACGCCGTCGCGGAACGAGCGCGCCAGGCCCATCGTGCGGGTGTGCCGCACGACGTGCTGCACCCCGAGCCGGCGCGCGACCTCGGCCGTGCCGTCGGTGGAGCCGTCGTCGATCACCACGATCTCGACGCTGTCGAAGCCGGCGACCTCGCGGGGGATCGTCGCGAGCACGAGCGGTAGCGTCCCGGCCTCGTCGAGGCACGGGATCTGGACGAAGAGCTTCATCGACACCTTCCGGTTCGCCGGCCCGCGACGCGGTGAGTCTACGACGGCGGCGCGACGGCGCGGCGCGGCCAGGCGAGGCAGGCGACGACCGCCCCGACGACGGCCAGCGCGGCGAGGAGAAGGACGGCGACCAGCGCCGGCGGCTCGAGCGGGCTCCAGGCGAGCCACCGGTCGACGCCGACGCCGAGCGACTCCCCCGGCGCACGGTAGAAGGCCCCGAACGCCCAGACGAGCCCGCCGCCGCCGGCCGCGAGCGCCAGGGCGACCACCAGGGGCACCGCCCGTGCCAGCCCGCGCTCCGACCGGCGCACGAGCTGCCACACGGCGACCGCGAGCACCACGGCCAGCGCCGTGACGCCGCCGAAGACGTACCGGCCCTGGACCGCGACGAGCCCGCCGGTGACGCCGTGCGCGTCCCAGGCGTTGTACGCGACGCCGGCCGCGAGCGACGCGGGCAGGAGCAGCAGCACCAGGGACGCCCGGCGCGCCCCCGGCAGCACCAGGGCGACCAGCGCCACGACGACCAGCACCGTCGAGCCGAGGACGACCCACCCGCCGGGCAGGCGCACCTCCAGCCAGGAGAGGTTGCCGAAGAACGCCTGGGCCAGCTTCTCCACGATCAGCGAGGGGACCTCGTCGGTGGGCACCTGCGCGACCGTCGCCGGGTCGCGGGGCCGGCCGACGGGCTGCACCGCGCCCAGGGTGATGACGTTGCGCACCCACCACCAGCCGCCGACGACGCCCGCGACGGCGACGGCCACGCCCACGCGGCCGAGGCGGGCGGGCCACGGGCGGCCGCGCGCGAGCAGGTAGGCGACCCCCACGGTCGGCAGGGCGAACGCCACCATCACCTTGGTGAGCAGCCCCAGCCCGACGAGCAGGCCGATCGCGACGGCGACGCGCCAGCGCAGGTCGCCGGTGACGACCCGCGCCGCGAGGAACGTCACGGCGGCGCACGCGAGCACCACGAGCGCGTCGTTGTTCGCCGCGCCCATGATGTGCCCGAGCTGGGGCACGAACAGCGGGAAGACGGCCGCCACCAGGCCCGCCGACGGCGAGCCCGTGACCCGGCGCGCGGCGCCGGCCGCGAGCGGGACGGTGAGCGCGAGCAGCAGCACGTCCAGCAGCCGCAGCGCGAGCGTCGCGGTGTCCCAGCGGGCGTCGGTCAGCCCGGTCGCGTGCAGCACCCCGGCGCCCAGGGCGTAGTACAGCGGCGGGTGCTGCGTCATCTGGTCGACGTCGGTGCCCGACGTCGCGTCGCCGAGCGCGGTGGCCGCCTCGACGCGGGTGCGCTCGTCGCGGGGGACGGGGTCGAGGTCGACGAACTGCGGCACGTCCGGGCGGTGCACGAAGCGTCCCGGCGGGTCGGAGGGGTAGGCGGCCTCGTCCACGGCGTCGACGACGGCGGGCGCGAAGTACGCGTCGCCGGGGGCGGGCCACCCGCCCCCGTACGCGATCCGCAGCACGCTGCCCAGGTGGTTCTGCTCGTCGGGCGCCTGGAACGACGGGGTGACGACCGCCCAGAGGACGCCCCACGCGGCCACCACGAGCGTCAGCGCGGCGAGCGCGCGCCGGTAGCCGAGCGGGCCCGGACGCGGGGCGCGGGCCTCGCGCCGGGACTCGGGCCGGGTGCCGGTGCTCACGGCCGACGGCGGGGCGGCCGGCCGCGCGTGCGGCGTCGTGTCCGTCACGGCTCCAGTCTGCCAGGGCGCCACCGGTAGGGTTCCGCCCATGCGTGTACTCGTCACCGGCGGCGCCGGCTTCATCGGCGCCAACTTCGTCCAGCAGACCGTCCGGAGCCGTCCCGACGCGCGGGTGACCGTGCTGGACGCGCTCACGTACGCCGGCGACCGCTCGTCGCTGGACCCGGTCGCGGACCGGGTGACGCTGGTCCACGGCTCCATCACGGACGCCGACCTCGTGGAGCGGCTGGTCGCGGACGCGGACGTGGTGGTGCACTTCGCCGCCGAGTCGCACAACGACAACTCCCTGGCCGACCCGTCGCCCTTCGTGCAGACCAACCTGGTGGGCACCTACACGCTGCTGGAGGCCGCGCGCCGCCACGACGTGCGCTTCCACCACGTGTCCACGGACGAGGTGTACGGCGACCTGCCGCTCGACGGCGACGAGAAGTTCACCCCGAGCACCCCGTACAACCCCTCGTCGCCGTACTCGTCGACGAAGGCGGGCTCCGACCTGCTGGTGCGCGCGTGGGTGCGGTCGTTCGGCCTGCGCGCCACGATCTCGAACTGCTCCAACAACTACGGGCCCTACCAGCACGTGGAGAAGTTCATCCCCCGGCAGGTCACGAACCTCATCGACGGCGTCCGCCCCCGGCTGTACGGCGAGGGGCTGAACGTGCGCGACTGGATCCACGTCGAGGACCACAACACGGCCGTGTGGGCGGTCATCGACCGCGGGCAGGTCGGCGAGACGTACCTCATCGGCGCGGACGGCGAGACCTCCAACCTCGAGGTCGTGCGCACGCTGCTCGAGATCTTCGGCCGCGACGCCGACGACTTCGACCACGTGGTCGACCGGCCCGGCCACGACCTGCGCTACGCGATCGACGCGTCGCGGCTGCGCGACGAGCTCGGCTGGACGCCGCGGTACACCGACTTCGCCGCCGGCCTGGCCGCGACGGTCGACTGGTACCGCGACCACGAGGACTGGTGGCGCCCCGCGAAGGCCGCCGTGGAGGCCAAGTACGCGGCGTCGGGCCAGTGAACGGGCCCCTCCGGGCGGGCGACGACCCACACATTTCCTCCACCCTCCCGGACCGAGGGCCCCTCCGGGCTGCCTCCCGAACCCCCTATGCTCGCTTCCCGTGACTCGCAATACCGCCCGCCACGTCGCCTCCAGCCCGGAGCCGGTCAAGGGACCGGCGCACGCCCGCGCGCTGCGCAGCCAGTCCCTGGCGCGCCTGCTCGGGCTGGGGCTGACGGCCGTCCTGGCGTTCGTCACCGTGGGCGGCGCGACCGCGGCCGTCACCCTCACCGGCAACATCCGGTCCGTCGACGTGGACGCCGCGCTCGGCGCCGACCGCCCCGAGAAGCCGAAGCCGGACGACCCGAACGCGGGCGAGCCCCTGAACATCGTCGTCATGGGCTCCGACAGCCGCGGAGGTGACAACGCGGACATCGTCGGCGACGGCACGGAGGGCGCCCGCTCGGACACGACGATGATCATGCACATCTCGTCCGACCGGAAGCGCGTCGAGATGATCTCCATCCCGCGGGACACGACCGTCGACGTCCCGTCGTGCCCGACGTCGGGCGGCGACCAGACCTCCCCCGTGACCGGGACCAAGTTCAATGCCGCCTTCGCGCAGGGCGTGCTGTCCGGCGGCGACGTCGAGTCGGGCGCGCTGTGCACGATGCACACCATCGAGACGTTGTCCGACGTGCGCATGGACGGGTTCGTCGTCGTGGACTTCGCCGGCTTCGAGAAGATGATCGACGCCCTGGGCGGCGTGGAGCTGTGCATCCCCGAGGACGTCGACGCGCCGAAGGCGGACCACCTGGTGCTGTCTGCCGGCGTGCAGGAGCTGGACGGCTCGACCGCCCTCAAGTACGCCCGTGCCCGCACGGGCGAGGGCCTCGGCGACGGCTCCGACCTCGGGCGCATCGGCCGCCAGCAGGAGATCATCGCCGCCCTGTCCCGCGAGGTGCTCAGCGCGGGCACCCTCACCGACCCGGCCAAGTCCCTGAAGTTCCTCGGCGCCGTCACCGGTTCCATGACGATGAGCAGCAACTTCGCCTCGGTGAAGGGACTCGCCGGGCTCGCGTACAGCGCCCGCAACGTCCGTCCTGACACCATCGCGTTCATGACCGTGCCGTACGCCACCGACCCGTACAACGCGGCCAACGTCGTCCTCACCGAGGAGGCCGACGCCGTCTGGGACAACCTCGAGAACGACCGTCCCGTCAGCGACGCCATCGAGCAGCCGAAGAAGAAGAGCGACAAGCAGGGGGCTGCGGCCGAGGGGTCCGAGAGCGAGCCCGACGCCACCCCGGTGTCGGACGACACCCCTGCCGACGGCGCGGAGACGGCCACGGGCGCCGACGGCGGGTCCGCCGACGCCGACGCCCCTGAGCCGAAGCGCACCCGCGAGGCCGGCGAGGAGGCGTTCACCGGTGCCGACGTGACGTCGGTGTGCGGCTGAGCGCAGGGACAGGACCATGAGCCAGGACGACCGCCGCATCCCGCCGAGCTTCACGCCCTCGGGCGGGCGCTCGGACCGACCCGCCACGCCCGGAGACGCCATCCCGGTCGGCGGGGCCCGCCCTGCGTCGCCGCCCACCGGGGGCCGCGTCGGCCGCCGTGACGACGCCGCACCGATGGAGCCGCGAGTGCGCCGCCAGTCCTCCCGCGAGATCCCGACCACACCCCCGGAGCGGCGCGGCGCGAGCCCGCAGCGGGCGCCGCGCTCGTACCCGCCGCGCGGGTCGCGGCCGGCGTCCCAGCAGCCGTCGGGCACCCGGGTCATGCCCGCGCAGGCCCGCAGCCCGCAGGCGGGCCGCGAGGCGCCGCCCTCGCGCCCCGGCGGCGGCGCGGCGGCGGCCACCGCGGGCGGCGGGCGCTTCCGCGTGCGCAAGGGCCGGGTCGTGGGCCTCGTCCTGGTGCTGCTGCTGGTGCTGCTGCTCGCCTGGCCGATCGGGCTGATCCTGTGGGCCAACGGCAAGATCCAGCACGTGGACGCGCTCTCCGGCGCCGAGAACACCCCCGGCACCACGTACCTGCTCGCGGGCTCCGACGCGCGCGGCACCGGGTCGGTGTCGGACGACGGGACCTCGGGCGCGCGCACCGACACGATCATGGTGCTGCACAAGCCGACCAGCGGCCCCACGTCCCTCATCTCCATCCCGCGCGACACGTACGCCGAGATCCCCGGGCACGACTCGAACAAGATCAACGCCGCCTACTCGCTCGGCGGCGCGCCGCTGCTGGTCGAGACCGTCGAGGGCCTCACCGGCCTGACCATGGACCACTACGCCGAGGTGGGCTTCGGCAGCGTCGAGGAGATCGTCGACGCCGTGGGTGGCGTCGAGCTGTGCTACGACGCGGACGTCGACGACCCGAAGAGCGAGCTCGTCTGGGAGGCGGGCTGCCACAACGCCGACGGCGAGACGGCGCTCGCGTTCTCCCGCATGCGCTACTCCGACCCCAAGGGCGACATCGGCCGGGCCGAGCGGCAGCAGCAGGTCATCGGCGCCGTCGCCGAGAAGGTCGTCAAGCCCAGCGTGCTGCTCAACCCGATCAACCAGGTGCAGCTCGTCAACGCGGGCACGGACGCGCTCGTCGTCGACGAGAAGACGGGCATGGTCGACCTCGGCCGGCTCGCCCTCGCCTTCAAGGGGGCCACCGGGCCCGACGGCGTCACGGGCACCCCGCCCATCGCCGACCCCGGCTACGACCCCGGCACGGGCGTCGGGTCCACGGTGCTGCTGTCCGACGACGCCGGGGCGTTCTGGGCCGACGTGCGCGACGGCGACCTCGAGCCCGGCACCGTCGGCGGCATGCCGGGCTGAACCCCGCCGAGGTGGTACGCCCCATCGCGAGGTGGTACGACGCCTCGCGAGGTAGTACGGGTGCGGTGCTGCCGCCGTCAGGCGGAGAAGCCGGTCCGCGCCGCCGCACCGCGCGAGGCGCGCAGGCGCTCGCCCTTGGCACGCGCGACGTCGCCCAGCTCGGCCTGGAACGCGACCATGCGCTCGCGCAGCGCGAGCGCCTCCGCGTCGGTGCCGGCGCCGAGGATCCGCGCCGCGAGCAGCCCGGCGTTGCGGGCCCCGCCGATCGACACCGTCGCGACGGGGACGCCCGCCGGCATCTGCACGATCGACAGCAGCGAGTCCATCCCGTCGAGGTGCCGCAGCGGGACAGGCACGCCGATCACGGGCAGCGGCGTCACGGACGCCAGCATGCCCGGCAGGTGCGCCGCTCCCCCGGCGCCCGCGACGAGCACGCGCAGCCCGCGCTCGGCCGCGCTGCGGCCGTACTCGATCATCTCCGTCGGCATCCGGTGGGCCGACACGACGTCGACCTCGACCGCGACGCCGAGCTCGGCGAGCGCGTCGGCGGCGCCCTCCATGACGGGCCAGTCGGAGTCCGACCCCATGACGATGCCGACGACGGGCTGCGGGTCGCTCATGCGTGCTCCTGGTGGGTGGTGGGGGCGGGGACGGTCTCGGACGGGACGGTGTCGCCCCGCAGCAGGGCGGCCGCGGCGAGGGCACGACGACGCACCTCGTCCAGGTCGTCACCGCTGACGTTCACGTGCCCCAGCTTGCGGCCCGGGCGGATGCCCTTGCCGTACAGGTTGACCCGCGCCTCCCCGAAGCGCGCGAGCACCTCGGGCAGCGCGTCGGTGAGCGCCTCGAGCCGCGAACCGAGCACGTTCGCCATCACGGTCCACGGGGCGCGAGCGCTCGTGTCGCCGAGCGGCAGGTCGAGCACCGCCCGCAGGTGCTGGTCGAACTGGCTCGTCACCGCCCCGTCGATCGTCCAGTGGCCCGAGTTGTGCGGCCGCATCGCGAGCTCGTTGACCCAGATCTCGGGCCGGCCGTCGGCCCCGCGGGTCTCGAACAGCTCGACCGCGAGCACGCCGGTCACGTTGAGGCCCTCGGCCACCGACACCGCGATCTCGCGCGCCCGGGCGTCGGTCTCCGGGTCCAGCCCCGGCGCGGGGGCGATCACCTCGGCGCAGACCCCGTCGCGCTGGATCGACTCGACCACCGGCCACGTGCGCACCTCGCCCGAGGGGCGGCGCGCCACGAGCGCGGCCAGCTCCCGCACGAACGGCACCTTCTCCTCGACGAGCAGCTCCGGGCCGCCGGCGACGACGGTGTCGAACCAGTCGGCGACGTCGTCGGGGGCGGACACAACCCGCACGCCCTTGCCGTCGTACCCGCCGCGCGACGTCTTCACGACGGCGGTGCCGTCCGGGGCAGCCGCGAGGAACTCGGCCAGCGCCGTGCGTGCGGCGGCGGGGTCGGCGGGCAGGGCCGCCCACCGCGGGCACGGGGCGCCGAGGGCGCTCAGCCGGCGGCGCATGACGATCTTGTCCTGCGCCTGCACCAGGGCGTCCGGGCCCGGCCGCACGGGGACGCCGTGGTCGCCGAGGTCGCGCAGCAGCGCGTTCGGCACGTGCTCGTGCTCGAACGTCAGGACGCTGGCCGCCGGGCGCCCGTCGGACGGCGCGACGAGGTCACGGATCGCGGCCTCGTCGCCGGCGGTGCCCACCGGGGCGTCCGTGGCCACCTGCGCCGCGGACGACGCCGGGTCCTCCACCAGCACCCGCAGGCTGACGCCGAGCTCGGCCGCGGCCGGCGCCATCATGCGGGCGAGCTGACCGCCGCCGACCACGGCGACCGTCAGCGGCGCCGACGGGACCGACGGGGCCGGCTGCGGGCCGCCTGCTGCGGCGGTCGTGGCGGTGACGGGGCGGGGGGCTCGGGCGGGCTCGGGCAGGGGCAGGTCCGTAGGTCCGGTCACGGGGATCGAGGATACCGGCCCGGCGCCGGGCCGATGCTCGGCCGGGTCAGTCGCCGTGGTGGTGCAGCCAGCCCCGGCGCCTGCCGCGCGAGGAGATCGTGGTGCCCGGCGGCAGCACGACCGTCGGGTCCAGCGCGCGGGGCACCCCCGCCAGGAAGAGCGCGAACACCGGCGGCCGGCGCTGCGCGAGGGACAGCCGTCCGCCGTCGGCGGCGGCGAGGTCCCGCGCCAGGGCGAGCCCCAGCCCGGTGCTCTGCCCCGTCGTCGTGCCCCGCTCGAAGATCCGCGGCGCGACGTCGTCCGGGACGCCCGGCCCCTCGTCGGCGACCTCGAGCGCCACCGCGCCCGTGCCGCCGGACGGCCGCGAGCGCACCGTCGTCGTGCCGTCGCCGTACTTGAGCGAGTTCTCCAGCAGCGTCGCGATGATCTGCGCGAGTGCGCCCGGGGTGGCGAGGACCTGGTGGTCGGCCGCGACGTCCACGACCAGCGGGCGGCCGGCCCGCTCGAACGTCGGGCCCCACTCCTCCTCCTGCTGGTGCACGACCTCAGCCAGGTTGACCGCCTCCGTGGTGCCGCCCTGCGCGCGGCGGGACGCCGCCAGCAGGTCGTCGACCACCGAGACCAGCCGCTCCACCTGCTCGAGGGAGATGCGGGCCTCCTCGACGACCTCCGGGTCCTTCGAGGCGAGGGTGATCTCCTCCAGGCGCATCGTCAGAGCGGTCAGCGGGGTGCGCAGCTGGTGCGACGCGTCCTGCGTGAACTGGCGCTCGGCGGCGAGACGACCCGCCAGCCGGTCGGCGCTGCGCACCAGCTCCGCCGCGACCAGGTCGATCTCCTCGACGCCCGAGGGCTCGAGGCGTGGCCGCACCTGCCCGGAGCCGAGCTGCTCGGCCGACGCCGCCAGGTACACCAGCGGCGCCGACAGCCGGTTCGCCTGCCACACCGCCACGGCGATCCCGGCCGCGATCGCGACGATGCCGGCCAGCACGACGAGCACGACCGTCTGGGCGGACTTCACGTAGGCGCCCACTGCGGAGACCGACATCGTGACGGTGGCCCGGTTGTCGGTGAGCTTGGCCTTCGCGATCACCGGCCCCGCGACCGGCTCGCCCGAGGTCAGGAGCGTGCCGTCGGGCAGCGTCACCTCGACGTACGCAGGCAGGTCCCCCTCGCGGCCCTCGGACGCGCGGTCGACCGTCGACTGGTTGAGGTCGTCGCCGCGCTCGATCGACCCGTCGATGCTGCGCGCCAGGGTGTCGACCCGGTCGACCACCCGCTGGGTCTCCGTCGCCAGCACGTAGCGGGCGCCGAAGATGCCGAGGGGGACACCGAGCAGCAGCACGGCGACGGCGACCGCGGAGATGGTCGCCACCAGGACGCGGCGACGCACGTCAGCCTCCTCCGACCGCCGGCGCCGTCAGCTCGCGCCGAGCTCGAAGCGGAAGCCGAGCCCCCGCACCGTCGACACGTAGCGCGGGGCGTTCGCGTCGTCGCCGAGCTTGCGGCGCAACCAGGAGACGTGCATGTCGAGCGTCTTGGTGGACCCCACCGGGTCGGAGCCCCACACGTCGCGCATGAGGGTGTCGCGCACCACCACGGAGCCGGCGTTCGCCACCAGCACCTTGAGCAGGTCGAACTCCTTGGTCGTCAGGTGCAGCTCGCGCTCGCCCTGGAACGCGCGGTGCGCCGAGACGTCGACCCGGACGTCCTGCGCGCGCAGCTCCTCGTCCTCGCCGGTGTCGCCGTGCGTGCGTCGCAGCAGCGCGCGGACCCGGGCCAGCAGCTCGGCGAGCCGGAAGGGCTTCGTCACGTAGTCGTCGGCGCCGGCGTCCAGGCCGACGACCAGGTCGACCTCGTCCGCCCGGGCGGTCAGCACCAGCACGGGCACGGTCAGGCCGGAGCCGCGGATCTCCCGCGCCACGTCCAGCCCATCCATGTCGGGAAGGCCGAGATCGAGGACCACGATGTCCGCATTCCCCGCGTTGTCGACGGCTCCTTGACCTGTTCCTTGCACGATGACGTCGTAACCCTCACGCGTGAGAGCCCGCGCCAAAGGCTCGGCAATAGCCGGGTCGTCCTCGGCCAGCAGTACGTGGGTCATTCCCTCATGCTAGCGGCATCCCCCCAGGTCCTGGGCGTCGTCCCACGCCGGGGTGCCGTGACACGGCTGTGACATGGACGTGACACGTCGTCACCCGTTCGTGCCGACCCTGCCGCGTGCCCGCCGTGACCTCCGGCTCGTGTCCTGCTCATGCCCCGGGACGACGCCCGCCGGCGTGCGTCCGCCCGCGGGATGACGCGCCCGCCCGCTCCCCGCGCCTACCCTGGCGGCCATGGGCTGGTACGAACGCACGGGGCGCTGGTTCGAGATGCACCGCTTCGGTGTCGACCTCACCACCGCGGTGCTGCTCGCGCTGTTCATGCTGGTCTCGGCCACCGACCTGTACGCCACCTCGCCATACCTCTCCCGGACCGGGTCCATCGCCTGGACCGTCGCGCTCCTCGCGCCGCTGCCCTGGCGCCGGACCAGGCCCGTGCCCTCGGCCGTCGCCATCTTCGCGGTCGCGCTGGCGCACATGGTCGTCGGCTTCCCCATGATCATGCCGGGCGACCTGCTCGTGCTCGTCGCCCTCTTCTCGGTGACCACGTACGGGCCGACGTGGGCGCACATCACCGCGATCAGCGCCACGGCCGTGGGGAGCGTCGTCGCGCTGCCCATCGCGGTCGCCGCCCGGTCCGGGCTCGGCGCGTCCGGCATCATCGAGACGATCCCGGTGGGGCTCTTCTGCCTCGTCACCGGCCTCGCGGTGTGGGCGTTCGCCCTCGTGCGGCGCTCGCGGCGCGTCGCGATGGACGCGCTGCGCGACCGCGCGCACCGCCTCGAGATCGAGCGCGACCAGCAGGCCCGCATCGGCGCGGCGGCCGAGCGCGCCCGGATCGCGCGCGAGATGCACGACATCGTCGCGCACTCGCTGTCGATCGTCGTCGCGCAGGCCGACGGCGGCCGGTACGCCGCCGCCGCCGACCCGCCCGCCGCCGTGCAGGCACTCGCGACCATCAGCGAGACCGGCCGCAGCGCGCTGACCGACATGCGCCGCCTCCTGGGGGTGCTGCGGTCTCACGACGACGACGCGCCCCCGGCCGGCGAGGACGCGCCGGTGACGCCCGCCGTCGCGGACACCACCGCGGCCCGCGCCCCGGCGTCCGGCGAGGGCCCCACGGCGCGGCCCGCGCCGCAGCCCGGTGTCGGCGAGCTCGAGGACCTCGTGGGCCAGGCCCGCGCGGGGGGCCTGCGCGTCGCGTTCGCGCGCATCGGCGACGAGCGTCCCCTGCCCGCCGGGATGGGGCTCACCCTGTACCGGGTCTGCCAGGAGTCGCTGTCCAACGTGCGCAAGCACGCCGGCCCCGACCCTGCCGTCTCCGTCGCCGTGGCCTGGGCACGCGACACCGTGCGCCTCGAGGTCACCGACGACGGCCGCGGCGCGGCGGCGTCGGCCCACGCCGACCCGGGCTTCGGGCTGCGCGGGATGCACGAGCGGGCGAACCTGTACGGCGGCACGCTCGAGGCCGGGCCGCGCCGGGGCGGCGGCTTCCGCGTCCTGCTGGAGCTCCCGCTGCCCGGCGCCGGCGCGGCCACGACCACCGGCCCGCCCACGTCCACGACGACCGCCACCCCCGCCCCGCCCGAGGAGAACGCATGACCGACGACGCCACCACCGGACCGCCGACGACCGACGCGGTGCGCATCGCCCTCGTCGACGACCAGCAGCTGGTGCGCGCCGGGTTCCGCATGGTCATCGACTCCCAGCCGGACCTGGAGGTCGCGCTCGAGGCCGGGGACGGCGAGCAGGCGCTGCGCCTGCTCGCCGACCACCGGGTCGACGTCGTGCTCATGGACGTGCGCATGCCGCACCTGGACGGCCTCAGCGCCACGGCACGGCTCACGGCGCGGCCCGACGCGCCCAAGATCATCGTGCTCACCACGTTCGACCTCGACGAGTACGTGCTGGAGGCGATCCGCAGCGGCGCGTCCGGGTTCCTGCTCAAGGACGCCCCGCCCGAGGAGATGCTCGCCGCGATCCGCACCGTGCACCGCGGCGACGCCGTGATCGCGCCGTCGTCCACCCGGCGGCTGCTGGAGCACCTGGTCACCGCGCTCCCGACGGACCAGGCGCCCGACCAGCACGACGCGCTCGCGAACCTCACCGAGCGCGAGCGGGAGGTGCTGATGCTCATGGCGCGCGGACGGTCGAACACCGAGATCGCGACCGACCTGTTCGTCGCCGAGGCCACTGTCAAGACGCACGTCGGGCGCATCCTGGCGAAGCTCGGCGCCCGCGACCGGGTGCAGGCGGTCGTCACCGCGTACGAGACGGGACTCGTCCGCCCCGGCTCCTGACTACCCTGGGCCCGTGCGCCGCGACCCCCGTGCCCGATCCGGGAGCAGGTCGTCGCTCACGCCGGCCGAGGCCCGCTGGGCGCACCGGCTCGCCGTCCCCGTCCTCGTCGCCGCGCTCGCGTCCGTGCCTGCCGTGTGGCTCACGCTGCTCGACGACCCGTACCGCACGATCGGGACGGTGGGCAGCCTGCTGACCGGGGCGGTCCTCCTCGGCGAGACGGTCGTGCTCTTCGCGGTCTCGGACGACAAGCGGGACTGGCTGCGCAGGAACCGCTGGCTGGTGGTCGTGACCCTCGCGATCACGGTGTCGGTGCTGCTGGCGATCGGTCCCACCCAGCTCCTGCGACTGCTCCGCGCGGCGGGTGCCCTGCGCCTCCTGCGCGCCCGCCACATCGTCAAGGCGGGCCGGCGTGTCCTGGGACGCTCGTCCCTGAGCCGGACCTGGCAGCGTGTCCTCACCGGGACGGTGGTGGCCGTCGTGGCGGCGTTCGTCGCGGTGGTGCTGACCGACCCCACGTCCCGCAGCCGCGTCCTGCTCGAGGACGTGGTGGGCGAGTCCGCGGCGTGGTGGGCCGTGGTCGTGGCCGGTCTGCTCCTCGCCGGGTCCGTCTTCGTCCTCGCGCGCGCCCGTTCCACGGACGCCGACCCCGAGCGGACCCCTGAGCGGCGCTCGGGGAGACGTCATACCTGAGGATGACCTGGGAGCCCCCAGGAACCGCCCGGGGGCCGATGTGCCCCGCTCCCCGGTCTCCGTAACGTCTCAGGTGTCCTGGCCGGCCGGCTCGTCCGAGCCCGCCGCGCCACCACCCCGACCACACCGGAGAGCTCCGTGGACACGACCGTGTACGTCCCGATCCCCGACGACGCCCCCGCCGCAGGCGCGCGTCCCGCCGTCACCCCCGCCGTCCGGGCACGCGCCCTGACCAAGACGTACGGGCGCGGTGAGGCGGAGGTGCGCGCCCTCGACGGCGTCGACGTCGACTTCGCGGCGGGCCGCTTCACCGCCATCATGGGGCCCTCCGGCTCGGGCAAGTCCACGCTGATGCACCTGCTCGCCGGCCTCGACTCCGCCACGAGCGGGCAGGCGTTCGTCGGCTCGACGGAGGTCACCGGCCTGAACGACAAGGCGCTCACGGCAGTGCGCCGCACCCGCGTCGGCTTCGTCTTCCAGCAGTTCAACCTGCTGCCCATGTTCACCGCCGAGCAGAACATCACCCTGCCGGTCGAGCTCGCCGGCGGCACCGTGGACAAGATGTGGCTCGGCACGCTGGTCGACACCCTGGGGCTCGGCAAGCGCCTCACCCACCGCCCGGCCGAGCTGTCCGGCGGGCAGCAGCAGCGCGTCGCGATCGCACGCGCCCTCATCGCCCAGCCCGACGTCGTGTTCGCGGACGAGCCGACCGGCAACCTCGACTCCCGCTCCGGCGCCGAGGTGCTGAGCTTCCTGCGCCGCTCGGTGCGCGAGCTCGGCCGCACCATCATCATGGTCACGCACGACCCGGCCGCCGCCGCGTACGCGGACCGCGTCGTCCTCATCGCCGACGGCAAGATCGCCGGCGACATCACCGACCCGACGCCCGAGTCCGCCCTGGCCGGCCTCGACGCGCTGCGGACGGTGGCCGCGCGATGATCCGCCTCACCCTGTCGCAGATGCGACGCAGCGCCGGCCGGCTCGCCGCCGCCGCCGTCGCGATCGTCATCGGCACCGCGTTCGTGGCCGTCACGCTGCTCGCGGGCAACGTCATCACGTCCACCACCTACGACTCGATCGCCGCGCAGTACACCGGCGCGGACCTCGTCGTGCGCGGCGCGGCGCCCGGCGGCGCCACCGAGGACGCGGTGCGCGACGTCGCCGGCGTGGCCACCGCCGACGAGCAGCTCATGAGCTACCAGCAGCTCGAGAACGGCGGGCGCACCATCTTCCAGGGCGTCCTCGCCGAGCCGACGGACCCCGCGGTGCTGCCGCTCACGGTCACGGACGGCGCGCTGCCGGAGGCCGCGGGCGAGATCGCGCTGCCGACGGACGTCGCCGAGCGGCTCGACGTCGCGCCCGGCGACCAGATCACCCTGGCCCGCAACGTCCTCGACGGCGACCAGGAGGTCGACGAGCAGGCCTGGACCGAGGTCCGAGAGAAGCTCACCGTCTCCGGCACGCTCGACGACCCGTACGGTGCCTTCTCCATGATGGGCGGCGCCGCCGTCGCCCCGGCGGCGGACGTCCAGGGCTGGGAGGCCGACCTCATGGGTCCGGGCGAGAGCTCGGGCGAGCCCGCGACCCTGCTCGTGACCCTCGACGAGGGCGTGGACGTCGGGCAGACGCGCGAGGCGATCACCGGCGCCGCGGCGACCGCCGCCTCGAACGCCGGCATGGACGTGTCGGCGGTGGACGTCGTGACGCCCGACGAGCACGCCGAGTCGGTCGCGAGCGAGATGACCGGCGGCGAGGACGTCATCTTCACGACGTTCGTGCTCGTCTTCGCGGCGATCGCGCTGCTCGTCGCGGCGCTCGTCATCGCGAACACGTTCCAGGTGCTCGTCGCCCAGCGCACCCGCACCCTCGCCCTGCTGCGGTGCGTCGGCGCGGACAAGTCCCAGCTGCGCCGGTCCGTGCTGTTCGAGGCGACCCTCCTGGGGCTCGCGTCCTCGGTCGTCGGCCTGCTGGCCGGCCTCGGCCTCGGCCAGGCGGCGCTCGCCGTCGGCCGCGGCATGGACCTCGGCGTCCCGCTGCCGGAGACCATCACCCTGACCCCGGCCGTCGTGCTCGTCCCCGTGGTCGTGGGCACCCTGGTCACGCTGGTCGCGGCGTTCGCCCCGGCCCGCGCGGCGACCCGCGTGGCCCCCCTCGCGGCGCTGCGCCCGGACGAGGCCCCGACCGCCGCCCGCGGCGCCGGGCGGGTCCGGCTCGTGCTGTCCCTCCTCGTCGCGGTGGTGGGCTTCGCCCTGCTCGGCGCGGGCGTGGCGCTCAGCACCGCGGCCGGCGAACCGACCACGGGCCTGCTGGTCGGCGTCGCGGGCGGCGTCCTGTCGTTCGTCGGCGTGCTGGTCAGCGCGGTGTTCTGGTTGCCCCGCGTGGTCGCCCTCGCCGGGCGCCTCGTGGGCGCCTCGGGCCCGACGGCACGGCTCGCGGCCGCCAACACGCTGCGCAACCCGCGCCGCACGGCGGCCACGTCGACCGCGCTGCTCATCGGCGTGACGCTCGTCGGCATGATGTCGACGGCCGCGGCGAGCGCCCGCATCACCATGGACGCCGAGTTCGACGGCCGCTACCCGGTCGACGTCACCGTCTCGACCGACCTGTCCGGCTCCGGCAAGGACGCGACGCCGGTCCCCGCGGGGCTCGGGGACACGGTCCGCGAGCTGGACGGCGTCGCCTCGGTCCTCGAGGTGCCCGCGACGTCGGTCCAGCTCGCCGGCGACGGCGTGGACGAGGCCGCGCAGGTGATCGCCCGTGGCATGGACCCGGACGAGGCCGCGTCGGTGCTGCGCAGCACCGAGTCGCTCACGCCGCTGGCCGCCGGCACCGCCGTGGTCCCGGAGAACGTCGCGGACGTCTGGGGCGTCACCGACGGGCAGACGCTCACCCTCACGGGCCCCGACGGGCCCCTCGAGACGACCGCAGCGGTCACCGAGCTCGCGGACGACGCCGTCGTCCTCGTGCCCGACGACCTCGCGACCCTGGACGCCGCGGCGCCCACGACCGGACTGTGGGTGGGTCTGGACGACCCGCGCGACGCCGCCGCGGTGGTGCCCACCATCCAGGACGCCGTCGCCGACACCGAGGCGCCCGCGGACGTCCTGGGTGCCGCGGTCGAGCGGGCCAGCTTCCAGCAGGTCATCGACACCGCGCTCGGGATCGTGGTGGGGCTGCTCGCCGTGGCCGTCGTGATCGCGCTGATCGGCGTCGCGAACACCCTGTCGCTGTCGGTCATCGAGCGGCGGCGGGAGTCCGCCACGCTGCGGGCGATCGGCCTGTCGAAGGCCCAGCTGCGCGGCATGCTGGCCGTCGAGGGCGTGCTCATCGCGCTCGTCGGCGCCGTGCTCGGCGTGCTGCTCGGGCTCGTGTACGGCTGGACCGGCGCGGCCGCCGCGCTGGGCTGGGCGGGCGAGCCGGCGATCGCCGTCCCGTGGCGCGACGTCCTGCTGATGCTGGGCGTGGCCCTCGTGGCCGGGCTGGTCGCGTCGGTGGCCCCCGCTCGCACGGCGGTGCGCACCTCCCCCGTGGAGGCGCTGGCCACGGAGTGACGATCGCTGTGACGGGCGCCGTGACGGCGGCTCCGCGGGCGAACGCCCGGGCGGAGTTGTCCACAGGCCGTCCGTGACGACGGCCGGGGGCGGGCACCCTGGGGGTCATGACCATGACCTCCGGGGGGCCCGCCCCCGTCGTGCCCGGACCCGTCGCCCCCGGACCTCTCGTGACCGGCGCCGTCACGGCCGAGCCGGAGGCGGCGCGGGACACGGTCCGCGTCACCGTCCGCCCGGACGAGGACGTGCTGCTGCCGGCCGGCGTCCCGCTGGGCGACCTGCGGGGCGGGCTGGCCACGTTGCTGCGCCGCCCCGAGCTGCGCCACGCGCGGCTCACGGCGGACGGCGTCCCGGTCGCCGACGCCGACGTCGTCGGTGGGCGCCCGCTCCTGCCCGGCGTGGTCCTCGCCGTCGCCGGGCCGCCGCCCGCCCGGTCACGACGCGCACCCGGGCAGGCAGGTCGGACGGCGGGTCGGACGGCAGGTCGGACGGCTGAGGGGACGGTCGCGGACGACGAGCGCGACGCGGTGCTGCGCCGGCCGTGGCTGGTCGCGGCGGCCGACGGGCCCGCCGCGGGGCGGGTGGTCGGTCTGCGGCCGGGCACGGAGACCACCCTCGAGGACGTCGGGCAGGCACCGACCCTGGTCGTGCGCGTGGACGCGCGGGGCCGGGTGCGCGTGCGGTCGCGGGGCGGGGTGCCGGTGCGGTCGCGGGCCGGGGCCGCGACCCTGGTGCGCACCACCGCCGGCGGGCGCCGGCGGCGCAGCCGGGTGGGCAGGCTGCCGCGGCGGTGGCGGCCCGGCGTCCTGCTCGAGAGCGCCGGCGCGCACTCCAGCCTGCACGCCTCGGGCGACGTCGCCCGCTGGCTCGCGACGCCCACCCCGGCGACGGACGACGCGCCGGGACCGGGCGCCGGGACGGCGGCCACCGCGATCGTCCCGGTGATCGGCTCGCTCGTGCTCGCCGCCGCGCTGCGCCAGCCCGCCTACGCCCTGTTCTCCCTGGTGGGCGTCGCCGCTCTCGTGCCGCAGCTGCTCGCCGCCCGCCGGCGCAGGGCGCAGGCGCGCACGCGCCCCTCGGGGGAGCCGGACGTGGCGGCCGCCGCGGAGCGCCCCGCGGCAGCGTCGTCACCTCCCGGCACCGAGCCCGGGCGGACGCTCGCGCGGGTGGTGGCGGCCCACGAGGCGTCCGACGGAGCCTGGCGGGACGCCCTGCGACGCGCCGCCGCTCCCCCGGGCGCAGGCACGCGGACCGGCGACGCCGCGCCGCTACGCCCTCTCGTGCCCGACGGCGCGCTCGCGGTGCGCGGGTCGCGGGACGGCGTCCGGGCCGTCGCCCGGGCGGTGGTCGTCGACCTGGCTGCCCGCGGCGCGGCCGTGACCGTGCTCGGTCCGGGCCGGGACGCGTGGTCGTGGTGCCGCTGGCTGCCGGACGGCGGGCCGCGCGTCGTCGTGGTGGACGTCGCCGGGCAGGCGGGGGCCGCGGCGGCGGTCGCCGTCCCGCGGCCCGGCGACCCGTGGCCGGTCGCGAAGGTGCCGGCCGGCCCGGCCGACGGCACCGGGGACGAGCGGGTCGACGCCGTCGTGCTGTGCCTGCCCGACGACGAGGTACCCCCGTCGTGGTGCCGCGCGGTGTGGCAGCTGCACGCCGGCGGTCCGCTCGACCGCCGGGCACCCGACGGGAGCGCGGAGTCGGCGCCCGCCGTCGGGGTCTCGACGGCGTGGGCGGAGCGGGTGGCGCGGCGGGCGGCCGGCCTCGCCGGGATGCGGCGCGAGCTCGCGCAGCTCGACCCCACGGGCGGGACGCGCACGGGAGCCCCCGGCCCCGCGAGCCCGGCGGGGCCGTACGGGTCGGCCGGCGACGTCGACCCGGCCGACCCGCGCCTGCCCCGCACGGTCTCGCTCGCCGGGCTCCTGGACGCCGACGCGGGCGGGCGGACGGACGGCGGCGCGCACCACCCCCACGGACCTGCGGACGGGGACGGCGCCGGGTGGGACGCCCCCGGCTGGGCCGTCCCCCTCGGCGTCGACGCCGCCGGCCGCACCGTGCACCTGGACCTCGTCGCCGACGGGCCGCACCTGCTGGTGGCCGGGACCACCGGGGCGGGCAAGTCCGAGCTCCTGCAGGCCCTCGTGCTCGGGCTCGCGGCCCGGCGGTCGCCGCGCGACCTCGCGCTCGCCCTCGTCGACTTCAAGGGCGGTGCCTCGTTCGGGCCCTGCACCGGCCTCCCGCACGTGGTGGGCCAGGTCTCGGACCTCGACGCCGGGCTCGCCGGCCGGGCGCTCGCCGGGCTCCGCGCGGAGCTGCACCGCCGCGAGGAGCTGCTGGCGGCGCACGGCGTCACCGACCTCGCCGCCCTGCACGGGCACGCGGACGCGCCGCCGCGCCTCGTCGTCGTCATCGACGAGTTCCGCGCGCTGGCCGACGACCTGCCGGAGTTCCTGCCCGGCCTGCTGCGGGTGGCGGCGCAGGGGCGCTCCCTCGGCGTGCACCTCGTGCTCGCGACCCAGCGTCCCGCGGGCGCGGTCAGTGCGGACGTGCGCGCCAACGTGTCGGCACGCATCGCGCTGCGCGTGGTGGACGCGGCCGACTCCCTGGACGTCGTCGACACCGCGGCGGCGGCCCGCATCCGCCCCGGTGTCCCCGGCAGGGCCGTGCTGCGGCTCGGTGCCGCGGCGCCCGTCGTCCTCCAGTGCGCCCACGCCGGTACGCCGCGGACCGCCGGCCCGGTCGTGCGGCGTGCCCCCGCCTGGCGGACCGTCGACCGGACCCGCGCCGTGCCCACGGACCGGGTCCCCGACGACGGCGCGGCCGGGACGGACGACGCCGACCGGATGGTGGTCGCGCTGCGCGCCGCCGCCGCCCGGCGCGGGCTGTCGGCCGGCCCGGCGCCGTGGCTGCCCCCGCTGCCGGAGCTGGTGACCACCGACGAGGCCGGCCGGTACCTCGTCCCCGAGCCCGCCGAGCCCGAAGGGGCGCCCGGCGCCGCGGCGGCGCTGCCCGTCGCGCTCGGCGACGACCCGGGCCACCAGCGCCGCCGCCTGATCACCTGGGCCCCTGCCGACGGGCATCTTGCGGTCGTCGGCGCCGCCCGCTCCGGCCGCACGACGACGCTGCTCGCCCTCGCCCGCAACGGCCTGGACCGGGGCTGGCACGTGCACGCTCTCGTCCCGCGCGCCGCCCAGGACTCCTTCGCGCCGCTCACGGACCACCCCGGGTTCGGCACGCTCGCCGGGCCGGACGACCCCCGCCGCGCGGCACGCCTGCTGCGGCGGCTCACCGCCCACGACGCCGCGCCGCCGGCCGGGGCGCCGCCGGTGCTCGTCGTGGTGGACGCCGTCGAGCAGCTGCGCGCGGCCCTCGCCGGACCGGACCCCTGGGACCCCCTGGCGGGGGCGCTCGCCGGCCGCGGCGCGGCGTTCGCGCTCGCCGCCGACGGCGCCACCGTGGCCGGCCTCGCGTCCCGGGTCGGGCCACGGCTGGTGCTGCTGGGCCGCGACGCCCATGCCGACGTCGTCCTCGGCGCCCCCTCGGGGCTCGCGGGGTCGGGTGGGCCCCCCGGGCGTGCGGCCTGGCTCGGGGACCGGCCGCTGGTCTGCCAGGTGCTGCTCCCGCCCCGCGCGGCCCGCCCGGCATCCCCAGGTTCCACCGGTGGCGGCCGGCCGCCCGTCGTCGTGCGCCCCTTGCCGTCCGAGGTCGACGCCGCGTCGCTGGCCGCACCGGCGGGCCCGACGACCGTCGTGCTGGGCGTCGGCGGCGACGCCGCGCTGCCGCTGGACCTCGACGTCGCCGCCGGGGCGCTGGTGACCGGTCCGCGCGGGTCGGGCCGCACGACCGTGCTGCGCCTGGTCGCCCGCCGGCTCGCGGCCACGGGCCGCCTCGCCGCCGTGGTCTCGCGGGACCCCCTGCTGCGGGCCGAGGCGGCGAGCGCCCCCGCCGTCACGCCGTCGGCCGCGGGAGTCGCCCGTCTGCTCGACGAGCTGCTCGACCCGGCGGCCGGCCACCCCGCAGCACCGGGCCGGGCCCCCCAAAACGCGCTCCGGGTCGTGCTGGTGGACGACGTCGACGCGCTCGCGCAGACGTGCCCGCTGGAGGCCGACCGGCTCGCCGGGCTGCACGATCCCGGCGACGGGCGCGTCCTCGTCGCCTCCGCGACCACCACCGGGACCCTGCTCGCGCACCGCGGCGTGCTGGCCGAGCTCCGGGCGGCGCGCACCGGTGTCGTGCTGCACCCGGCGGAGCGCGGCGCGGACGAGGCCGTCGGCACGTCGCTCGCCGACGCCGTGGAGCCGGGCCCGCCCCGGCCGGGCCGCGGCGCGCTCGTCGTGTCGGGCCTGGCCCAGCCGCTCCAGGTCGCCCGGCCGTGACGACCGTCGGGGCAGCGCGGTCAGGCGAGCCGGCCGGGTGGCCTGGCCGGCTCGGTGCCGGCTCGGTGCCGGCTCAGTCGGACGTCGCCTCGACGACCTGGCGCGTCACGAGGGACACGAGCACGCCGGCCGCGACGACGAGCAGCGCGACACCGCTCAGCACGGCCCACGTCACGCCCCCGGTCAGGAGGCTCACGCCCACCAGCCCCTGCATGACCTGCCAGACGACGAGCGGGGCGCGCCCGCCGTGGCGTCCCTGCCACAGCACGCGGGTCGCGGCCACCAGCGCCCAGGCCACGCCGAGGAAGAACAGCACGAGGAAGATGCTCACGCCCGCGCTGCCGGAGCCCCCGCGGACGAGCTCGATCACCACGACGGCGGCCATCACCACCAGCAGCGCGACCTCCAGGGCGACGCCCGCGGCGACCACCCGCAGCAGCGCCGGCCGGGCGCGGTCCGGGCCGGTGGGCGTAGCGTCGGAGGGGGTGACAGGAGGGCGCATGACACGCCAGAATACGTGCGACCTGCAGTTTCACAACAGTGTGATCAAGCACTCACGCTTCATGTGGGAGAAACTTTCCCGCAACCTCTTGTGCGGTGCTTCACGAGGTGTGACTCTGGATAGCAGTTCCGCTGAACCCCCGAACCTGGACCCGTATGGGCATGCTGTGTCGTGCCCCGGGGCCCCGCCCCCCGGGTTCCCACCCCGTAGGAGATGACATGGACTGGCGCCACAAGGCTGCCTGCCTCGACGAGGACCCTGAGCTCTTCTTCCCGATCGGCAACACCGGACCGGCACTCCTCCAGATCGAGGAGGCCAAGGCCGTCTGCCGTCGCTGCGACGTCGTCGACACGTGCCTCAAGTGGGCGATCGAGTCCGGCCAGGACGCCGGCGTCTGGGGAGGCATGAGCGAGGACGAGCGCCGCGCGCTCAAGCGCCGTACCGCCCGCGCCCGCCGCGCAGGCTGACTCCCGGCGAGAGCCAGTACGAGAGGGGCGGGTCGCACCAGGTGCGGCCCGCCCCTCTCGCATGTCATGACCGTCGCCGTGTCCTGACCGTCGCTCGGTCACGACGCAGGTCGGCTACCGCGCCGGCTGCCCGTCGCGCAGCTTGAGCTCGAGCACCACCTGCGTACCGCCGCCGTCGCGCGCCGCCCAGTCGATCGTGCCGCGCAGCTCGTTCGTCACCAGCGTCTGCACGATCTGCGAGCCGAGCCCGCTGCGGGACGCCCGCCCCATCGTGGCGATCCCCTCCGGCATCCCCACGCCGTCGTCCGCGACGACGACCCTCAGCTCCGAGCCCGACCGGGTCACGTCGATCTCGACGACGCCGGACTCCCGGCCGGGGAAGCCGTGCTCGACGGCGTTCGTCACGAGCTCGGTGAGCACCAGGGCCAGCGGCGTCGCGTCCTGCGCCGGGACCATCCCGAACGACCCGGACTGCCGGGTGCTCACCTTGGTGCGGGTCGACGCGACGTCCGCCGCCAGCCGCAGCGCCCGGCTGAGCATGTCGTCGAGCTCGACGTGCTCGTCGAGCGTCTGGGACAGCGACTCGTGGACCAGCGAGATCGTGGCCACCCGCCGCATGGCCTCCTCCAGCGCCGCGCGCGCCTCCGGGACGTCCATGCGGCGCGCCTGCAGCCGCAGGAGCGCCGCGACCGTGGCGAGGTTGTTCTTCACCCGGTGGTGGATCTCGCGGATCGTGGCGTCCTTGGTCATCAGCTCGCGCTCGCGGCGTCGCAGCTCGGTGACGTCCCGGCACAGCAGCACGGCGCCGATCCGCTGCCCGTGGTCGGTGAGCGGCAGGGCGCGCAACGACAGCGCCACGCCCTTCGCCTCGATGTCGGTGCGCCAGGGCGCCCGGCCCATGACGACCAGCGGGAGCGACTCGTCCACCGCGTTCTGGTGCTGGACGATCTCGGCGGTCACCTCGACGAGCGACTGGCCGACGAGCGGCCCGATCACCCCGAGCCGGTGGAAGCAGGACAGCGCGTTCGGGCTGGCGTAGAGCACCTCGCCCTCGGAGTTGAGCCGGATGAGACCGTCGCCCACGCGGGGTGCGCCGCGGCGCGGCCCGGTCGCCGCGTTGGGCGTGGGGTACTCGCCCCGGCCGATCATCGCGAGGATGTCGTCGGCGGACTCGACGTAGTTGAGCTCGAGCCGGCTGGGGGTGCGCCCCGACCCGAGGTTGGTCTGCCGCGCGACGACGGCGATGGGGCGCCCCTCGTGCACGACGGGCACCGCCTCCTCGCGCACCGCGTAGGCCCCGAACCAGCGGGGCTCGCGCGAGCGCTGGGCCCGCACCTCCGTCATCGCCGCGGTGAGCTGCGGCCGCTGTCCGTCGGGGGCGAACGAGCCGACGATGTCGTCGTAGTGCACGGTCGCCCCGGTGGACGGGCGGCACTGCGAGATCGCCACGAACCCGCCCGTGCTCGTGGGGAGCCAGAGCACCAGGTCGGCGAACGCGAGGTCGGACACCACCTGCCAGTCGCCGACGAGCAGGTGCAACCACTCGACGTCGCCCTCGGGCAGGTCGGTGTGCAGGGCGATGAGGTCACTCATGGCGGACACGCCCACCAGACTACGGGCGCCTGCGCGTCCGGCCCGCCTCGGTAGGGTGGCCCCGTGCACCTGACCGTGGAGCTCACCTTCCCCGCGGACGCGGACGAGGTCGTGGCGATGCTCGCCGACGAGACGTTCGTGCGCTGGCGCGCCGCGCGGGCCGCCGACGGCACGGTGGAGCAGGTGGACGTCTCCGGCAGCCCCGACGCCGGGTTCACGGTCGTGGTGCGCCGCACGCTGCCCACCGACCTCATCCCCGTCCAGGTCCGCCCGTTCGTCGGCGACCGGCTCGAGGTGCGCCAGGCCGAGGCCTGGGAGCCCCCCGTGGGCGGACGCCGGGTGGGGACGGTCGCCGTCGAGATCGCCGGCGCACCGGTGCGCGTCACCGGCACGGTGGCGCTCGAGCGGCTGCCGGACGGCGGGTCGCGCCAGGTCTACGACTGCGTGGTGCGCGCGTCGGTCCCGCTGTTCGGCTCGGTGGTGGCCGAGGCGGCCGCCCGGGCGGTGCGCACGACCCTCGAGGCGGAGGGCGCGGCCGGCCGCGAATGGCTCGGGGCCGGGGGCCGGCCGCCCGTCGGCCCATAACGATCCCATCACGCCCCTTCCTCGCATACCCGCTCTGACCTGCGGAAACACGGTCTGACGACGACGGTTCACCCCCGTCTTCGCGCAGCCGGCCTTGACTCACGCCCCCCTGTGAGGGAAGCATTCGGGATGGTCATGGGAGCGCTACCACCATGACGGTGGAAGCGCTCCCATCTTGCCCAACCGCATGCACGTCCGATCCAGACAAGGGAGTCATCGTGCTCGACAGCACCCGACGCACCCGACGCACCCGCCGCGCTGTCGCGGCGACCGCCGGCGTCACGACCCTCGCCCTCACCCTCGCCGCGTGCGGCGGGGACTCCGAGGGCGCCGACGACGGCGCCACCTCCGGCGACGAGGAGATCACCCTCACCGTCGCCACCTTCAACCAGTTCGGGTACACCGACGAGCTGCTCGCCGCGTACACCGAGGAGCACCCGAACGTCACCGTCAAGCAGGTCACGGCGGCCAAGTCGGAGGACGCCCGCAACAACCTCACGACCAAGCTCGCCGCCGGCGGCGAGGGCCTCGCCGACATCGAGGCGATCGAGGTCGACTGGCTGCCCGAGCTCATGGAGTTCCCCGACCTGTTCGAGGACCTCGCCGACCCCGAGCTCGAGGGCCGCTGGCTGGACTGGAAGGTGCAGCAGGCCAGCACGCCGGACGGCAAGCTCCTCGGCTACGGCACCGACATCGGCCCGAGCGCCATCTGCTACCGCGCCGACCTGTTCAAGAAGGCCGGCCTGCCCACCGACCGCGAGAAGGTCGCGGAGCTGCTCGGCGGCGAGGACGCCACCTGGGACGACTACTTCGCGGCGGGCAAGAAGTTCGTCGCGAAGTCCGACGCGGCCTGGTTCGACAGCGCCACGCCCACCTACCAGGGCATGGTGAACCAGCTCCCGGCCGCCTACGAGGACCCGGAGACCGGCGAGCCCAAGGACCTGGAGTCCAACACGGAGATCCGTGACCTCTACGACCAGGTGCTCGCCGCCTCGGTCGACGACGAGCTCTCCGCGGGCCTCAAGCAGTGGGAGGAGGACTGGACCGCCGGCTTCCAGAACAACGCCTGGGCCACCATGATCTGCCCGCCGTGGATGACCGCGTCCATCGAGCAGAACGCCGGTGGCGTCGAGGGCTGGGACGTCGCCGACGTCTTCCCCGGCGGCGGTGTCAACTGGGGCGGCTCGTTCCTCACCGTCCCCGCGAGCGGCCCGAACACCGAGGCCGCCAAGGAGCTCGCCGCGTGGCTGACCTCCCCGGAGATCCAGACCAAGGCGTACGAGAACGCCAACACCTTCCCGTCGCAGGTCGAGGCCCAGGCCTCGGAGGCCGTCCAGACGTCCGTGAACGACTTCTTCAACGACGCCCCCGTCGGGCCGATCTTCTCCGCACGCGCCGAGGCGATCGAGGGCGCGCCGTACAAGGGGAAGAACTACTTCGCCATCCACCAGGGCGTGCAGGACGCGCTCGAGCGGGTGGACATCGGCGGCGACGACCCCGAGGAGAGCTGGAAGGGCGCCCTCGACACGTACGCGTCGCTCGGGCTCTGACCACCTGACCAGTCCCTGACCCCGTCGGTGGGCCGGCGCCACGCGGCGCCGGCCCACCGACGGGCCCTCGAACCGGCGAGCACAGGAAGCAGCAGATGGCCGTCCTCTCCCCCACCCAGCCCACGCACCGCCGCGGTGGCCGCGGTGCCTCCGGGCCCCGCCCGCCCCGACGCGTCGGGTTCTCCCAGCGGCTCGGCCGCTGGGACGTGAAGCTCTCCCCCTACCTGTACATCTCGCCGTTCTTCCTGCTGTTCGCCCTCACCGGGCTGTTCCCGCTCGGGTACACGGCGTTCGTCTCGCTGCACGAGTGGAACCTGCTGGGCGGGCAGGGCGAATTCGTCGGGCTCGAGAACTTCTCGGCCGTGCTGGCCCAGCCGGTGTTCTGGAAGTCGCTGGTCAACACGTTCTCGATCTTCGTCTTCTCCAGCATCCCCCAGGTGCTCCTGGCCATCACCATCGCCGCCCTGCTCGACCAGAACCTGCGGGCCGCCACGTTCTGGCGGATGGGCGTGCTCATCCCCTACGTGGTCGCCCCGGTCGCGGTGTCGATGATCTTCGGCCGCCTGTTCGCCGACCAGTACGGCCTGATCAACGAGCTCCTCGGGATCGTCGGGATCGACCCGGTGGGCTGGCACAGCGACCGGATCGCGAGCCACGTCGCGATCGCGTCGATGGTGAACTTCCGCTGGACCGGCTACAACGCCCTGATCTTCCTGGCCGCGATGCAGGCCGTCCCGCGCGAGCTCTACGAGGCCGCCGTCATCGACGGGGCCGGCCGGGTGCGCCAGTTCTTCTCCGTGACCGTGCCGCAGATCCGGGCCACGATCATCTTCATCGTCATCACCTCGACGATCGGCGGCCTGCAGATCTTCGACGAGGTCCGCATGTTCGACTCCACGGGGCTCGGCGGGGCGAACCGGGACTGGATGACCACCGTCGTCTACCTGTACGACGTCGCGTGGGGCAACCAGAAGGACTTCGGCCGTGCCGCGGCCGTGGCCTGGCTCCTGTTCCTGCTCATCGTCCTCATCGGCATGGTCAACTTCCTCATCACCCGGCGGATCTCCACCTCCGGCCCGAAGGCTCCTGCCGTGAGCCGGCGGCACACCCGCCGGCTGCTCGCCCAGGCCCGCGCCGCGGGCGGTGCCGGCACCGCGCCGCCCACCCCCGCGCCCGCGCCCGCGCCCACCGACCCGACCACCGACCGGGAGGACCGTCGATGAGCTCCGTCGCCGTCACCGCCCAGACCGCCGGCAAGCGCGCCGCCCGCGCGGCCGCCAAGCGCCGCGGCCGCGGCACCCGCTCCGCGCAGCGCCGGCCGGGCAGGCTCACGTACATCCTGCTCGGGACCGTGCTGCTGATCTCGATGTTCCCGCTGTACTTCACGCTGCTGCTCGGGTCGTCCGACCCCGTGACCATCGCGCAGGAGGCCGTCCCGCAGTGGCTGCCGGACGCCAGCCTCTTCCAGCAGTTCGCCACGGTCTTCGAGTCCGACCGGATCAACTTCTGGAAGGCCCTGACGAACTCGGTGATCATCGCCGTCGTCACCGCCGCGTCCGTCGTGCTGTTCTCCACGCTCGCCGGGTACTCGTTCGCGAAGCTCCGCTTCCGCGGCCGGGGTCCGCTGCTCGTGTTCGTCATCGCGACGATGGCCGTGCCCACCCAGCTCGGCGTCATCCCGCTGTACATCCTCATGTCGGACCTCGACTGGATCGGCAAGCTGCAGGCCGTGATCGTCCCCGGCCTCGTGACGGCGTTCGGCGTCTTCTGGATGACGCAGTACCTCTCGGAGGCGCTGCCGTACGAGCTCATCGAGGCCGCCCGGGTCGACGGGGCGTCCATGATCCGCACGTTCTGGTCCGTGGCGCTGCCGGCGGCGCGCCCCGCGGCCGCGATGCTGGGCCTGTTCACCTTCGTGCAGCAGTGGACCAACTACTTCTGGCCGTCGATCGTGCTGAACAGCGAGAACCCGACGCTCCCGCTCGTGGTGAAGTCGCTGCAGGCCAACTTCTTCGTGGACTACTCGCTCGTGATGGGCGGCATCTTCCTCGTGACGCTGCCCCTGCTGGTGATCTTCGTGTTCGTCGGCCGCCAGCTCGTCGCGGGCATCATGGCCGGAGCGGTCAAGGGCTGACGCCCGCCCTCCCTGCGCCGAGCGCACCCGAACCCACCCCACAGCGGCCCCCCGCGGGCCCGACACACAGGGAAAGATCTCGTCATATGAGCCTCGTCATCCCCGGCCCGGGTGCCCGCATCCCGGCACCCGGCACGCCGGTGCCGTTCGCGCCCACCGCACCGCTCACCGCCCCGACGCCGAACAGCGCCGGCCGGGTCGCCTTCCCCGACGGGTTCCTCTGGGGCACCGCCACGGCGGCCTTCCAGGTCGAGGGTGCGGGCGCCGAGGGCGGCCGCCAGGACTCGATCTGGGACACGTTCTGCCGCGTCCCCGGCGCGGTGCACGCGGGCGACGACGGGATGGTCGCGTGCGACCACTACCACCGCTACCGCGAGGACGTCGCGCTCATGAAGCGTCTCGACCTGGGCAGCTACCGGTTCTCGACGTCGTGGGCCCGGATCATGCCCGACGGCAAGACGGTCAACCGCGAGGGCCTCGACTTCTACTCGCGCCTCGTCGACGAGCTGCTGGGCGCGGACCTCCTGCCGTGGCTGACGCTGTACCACTGGGACCTGCCCCAGGCGCTGGAGGAGCTCGGCGGGTGGCCCTCGCGCGACACGGCGTACCGGTTCGCCGAGTACGCCGTCGCGATGCACGAGGCCCTGGGCGACCGGGTCGGGGTGTGGACCACGCTGAACGAGCCGTGGTGCTCCGCCTTCCTCGGCTACACCTCCGGCGCCCACGCGCCGGGCAAGAAGTCCCCCGAGCTCGGGCTGGCGGCCGCGCACCACCTCATGCTCGGCCACGGCCTGGCGACGTCGGCCCTGCGCGAGCTCGACCCGGCCGCCACCCTGGGCATCACGCTCAACTTCACGGTCTCCGACCCGGTCGACCCGACGGACCCCGCCGACGTCGACGTCGCCCGACGCGACGACGGCATGTTCAACCGGATCTTCCTCGACCCGATCCTGCGCGGCGCCTACCCGGCCGACATCCTCGACGACGTCGCCCACCTCGGGTTCGCCGAGCACGTCCGCGAGGGCGACCTGCAGATCATCTCGACCCCGATCGACGTCCTCGGCGTCAACTACTACAACGGCGGCGCGGTGTCCGCCCGGCCGCAGCACCCGGGCGGCGCCGACCCCGACGGCACCGCGGGACCGGACGGCGCGCGCGAGCAGGCGGACGACGCCCCGGTGTGGGAGGTCCGCTCCCCCAACCCGGTGCCGGACGGCATCCACCACCACAGCCGCGGTCTGCCGACCACCGACATGGGCTGGGAGGTGCAGCCCGAGGGCCTCACCCGCCTGCTCCTGCGGCTCCAGGAGGACTACACCGGGCCGCGGGGCATCCAGCTCTTCGTCACCGAGAACGGCGCCGCGTACCCCGACGTCGTGCAGGCCGACGGCAGCGTCGACGACCAGGACCGGCTCGCGTTCGTCGACGCGCACCTGCGCGCCGTCAAGGACGCGATCGACGGGGGCGCGGACGTGCGCGGCTACTTCGCGTGGTCGCTGCTGGACAACTTCGAGTGGGCGCTGGGCTACTCCAAGCGGTTCGGCCTCGTGCACACGGACTACGAGACGCAGGAGCGGACCGTCAAGGCCTCGGGCCGCTGGTACGCGACGGTCGCCGCGGCGAACGCGGTGCCCGCCCGACCGGGTGCCGAAGAGTAGTCTCCCGTCGTGAGCACCGAGCACAGCAGCCCGACGCTGGACGACGTCGCCAGGGCCGCGAAGGTGTCGCGGTCCACGGCGTCGCGCGCCGTGAACGGCGGCGAGCGGGTCTCGCCCGAGGCACAGGCGGCGGTGGACGACGCCGTCGCGAGGCTCGGGTACGCCCCCAACCGGGCGGCGCGCTCGCTCGTGACGCGGCGCACCGACTCGATCGCCCTCGTGGTGCCCGAGCCGGACGCGCGCATCCTCACCGACCCGTTCCTCGCGGGCGTGCTGCGGGGCGTCAGCGAGGGCCTGACCGGCACGGACCTGCAGCTGGTGCTCCTGCTCGCCCGGCCCGGCGAGAAGCCCGGCCACATCGCCCGCTACCTGCGCAGCGGCCACGTGGACGGCGTCATCGTGGCGTCGCACCACAAGGAGGACCGGATCGAGGAGGAGCTGATCAGCTCCGGCCTGCCCGCCGTCTTCGTCGGGCGGCCGTTCGACACGCAGACCCTGCGTTTCGTGGACGTCGACAACGCGGCGGGCGGCGCCGTCGCGACGCGGCGGCTGGTCGAGCGGGGTTGCCGGCACGTCGCGACGATCACGGGCCCGCTCGACATGACCGCGGCGCTCGACCGCTTCGACGCGTGGCAGGGCACCCTCACGGAGGCGGGCCTGGCGACGGACGCGGTCGCGCACGGCGACTTCACGGTCGCGGGCGGCGCCGTCGCGATGGAGAAGCTCCTGGTGGAGCACCCCGACGTCGACGGCGTCTTCGCCGCGTCCGACCTCATGGCCACCGGGGCGCTCCAGGTGCTGCGCGAGCGCGGCCTGCGCGTGCCCGACGACGTGGCGCTGGTGGGCTTCGACGCGCTCGGCTCCGAGCGGACCACCCCGCGCCTGACGACGGTGCTGCAGCCCGTGGTGGAGATGGTCTCGGCCGCGACCTCCACGCTGCTGGACATGGTCGGCGGGGTGCCGACGCCGACAGAGCCGCAGATCTTCGTGCCCCGCCTCGTGGAGGGACAGTCCGCGTGAGCGCGAGCCCCACCGTCCGGACGTTCCGCACCACGCCGCGGTCGGCCCGCTGAACCTGCGTCGTCAGCCGGCCACCTGCTCGGGCGTGCGGGCGGCGATCCAGCCGTCCACGCGCTCCCACTGGTCGAAGAGCCACAGCCCGCGCCCCTCGGCGTCGGTGGGCAGGTCGGCCGCGGGCGTGAGCCAGCCGCCGAGGACGATGGTCTTGTCCATCGGCAGCTCGCGCCAGATGTCCCGCACGGTGACGAGCCGTTCCAGCCCGGTGTGCGCGACGACGAGCACGGCGGCGTCGGGCGCCGCGGCGTCGAGCGCAGTGAGGAAGCCGCCGGCGTGCGGGGCCATGACGTGCGGCATCCGCGCGGCGCGGTCGGCGAGGACGTCCTGGTCGGCGGCGCGGAGCGCCTCGATGCGGGCGGCGCGGCGCCGCGGGGTCACGTTGCCGCCCTCGGGGAACAGCACGAGCGCGCCGTCGGGACCCATGCCGCCGGCGATCGCCGCGACGGTCGCCGTCGCGCCCGGCTGCCCGGGCCGGCGCCGCGAGCGGGGCGTGACGAACGCGGCGGGGAGCCGGTGCAGCAGGACGTCGATCGCCGGGTCCCACTGCAGCGTGTCCTTGAGCACGACGGCGGGGGTCCGGCGGGCGCGCCCGAGGAGGGCGTCCACGAGGATGAACGAGTCCCCGGGGCCGGCGTGCCGGCTGACGACCAGCAGCGGGACGCCGGGCAGCGCCGAGCCGGCGGGCGCCTCCACGTCGATCCGCAGCCGCAGCGTCCAGCGGGCCTGCCAGAACAGCACGCCGAGCATGACCCGCGCGAGGTTCGTGTGGGCGCGCTGCATGCCGGGGCGCCGCAGGGCGAGGCCGAAGCCGGACGCCACCCACAGGCCGAAGAGCCCGACCAGGCACGCGGCGTCCCACACGACGTAGAAGCCGAGCATCCACAGCAGGCGCAGCACCCGCAGCCGCCCGGGCAGCACCCAGGTGAGGACGGCGCCCACGACGAGGGCGAGCATCAGCGTCGTCGGCACGAGCAGCACGGCGAGCAGGACGACGAGCGGCGCGAGCAGCACCCGCCGCACCCAGCGGGGCGGGGGCGCGATCACGACGCCGCCCCCGGCCGGGGTGCACGGTCGCCGGGGCCCGGCCTGTCGCCGAGCCCGTCGCCGAGCCCGTCGAGGTAGCCGCGGGCGGCGACGTACGACTGCTCGATGCGCCGCCGGGTGGCGTCGAGACGGCGGAACGCGCCCACCTTCTCGTCGCCGGGCAGGGAGCCGCCGCTGGGCAGCACGTGCACGGTCGCGACGGACCGGGCGTCCTCCAGCTCACGGAAGAAGCGGTGCCGGCGCGCGATCTCGAAGCTCACGCGCGCGACGTCGGACGGCTTCGTGGGCACGGTCAGCGGCTCCTCGACCCGACCGACCTGCAGCACGTAGACCGTCGTCGCGCCCCGGCGCACGGCCTCGCCGAGCGGGATGGAGTTCACCATGCCGCCGTCGACGAAGTGCTCGCCGCCGATCTCGGTGGGCGGGAGCGCGCCGGGCACCGACGCCGACGCGAGGACGGCCTCGACGAGCGGGCCCGAGTCGAACCAGTGCTCGGAGGCGCGCTCGATGCTGGCCGCGGCGACCACGAGCGGCACCTCGAGGTCCTCGAACGTCGCGTGCTCGCCGAGCGTGCCCGCGATGAGGCGGCGCAGGGCCGCCGGGTCGTACAGGTGGGTGTGCGAGCGCGCGAGCCGGCCGAGCTGGCGGTACCAGGCCTCGCCGTAGACCTCGGTCGCCGTCGTGCTGGACCAGGCGTCGACCAGCCGGTCGACCACGGCCACGCTGGGCTCGGCGGCCACGGCCGCGCCGTTGATCGCGCCGATCGAGGTGCCGACGACGAGCTCCGGGCGGACGCGGGCCTCGAACAGCGCCTGCAGCATCCCGACGTGCACGGCGCCCCGCACGCCGCCTCCCCCGAGCACGAACGCGACCGTCATGCGCGCGATCGTGCCACCCCGTCGTGGCGAGCGCGATCCCGGGCACCGCCCCGTCCGGTGGCGGTGCCCGGGATCGCCGTCACGACGGCGTCCGCGAGGTGGTTAGGCGTGCACGTGGCCGTAACGGTGGCGCGTGCGGCTCACGGCCTGCTCGCGCAGCAGCGCGAGCAGCTCGCGGCGACCGCTGGCGAGCACCGGGCCGTCGAGCACCGTCACGGTGCCGAGCCGCTTCGCGGCGGCCTCGGCCAGCCCGGGGGCGTCGCCGAGGACGCGGACGCGGCCGGTGATCCGCCCGGCCGCGACCGAGGCCGCGAACTCCTCGTGCGAGACGGGCTGCTCGTGCGGCACGCCCCAGCCCGCGTCCGTCGCGGGCACGACGACGGCGGGCACGCCCGCGCGGCGGGCGGCGGCGAGCACGCGGCGCACCTCGACCGGCAGCGCGCCGTCGCCGACCCGCACCGTGATCCGCTCCAGCGGCCGGTAGCGGAAGGTGTTCTCCTCCACCGCCAGGCCCGACTTGTCGTGCCCGACGCCGAACTCCTCGGACCAGGCGGCCGCGTCGGAGCGCTCGGCCCACGCGAGCCAGCCCTCGGGGTCGCCCGCGCGCGACGGGACGACCGACGTGTCGTCGGACCACGCGCCGAGCTGGCCCACGTAGTTCGGGCCGCCGGCCTTCGCGCCCGGCCCGACGCTGGAGGCCTTCCAGCCGCCGAACGACTGCCGCTGCACGATGGCGCCGGTGATGTGCCGGTTGACGTACACGTTGCCGGCCTCGACCCGGTCGAGCCACGCGGCGATCTCGTCGTCGTCCAGCGAGTGGATGCCCGCGGTGAGGCCGAACGACACCTGGTTCTGCAGGCGCAGCGCCTCGTCGAGGTCCTTGGCCGTCATGATGCCCAGCACCGGGCCGAACACCTCGGTGAGGTGGAAGAACGACCCGGGGGCGACGCCGTCGCGCAGGCCCGGCGACCACAGCCGCTCCGGGTCGATCCCGGCCACGGCGGCCGCGTCGTCGAGCCGGCGCGGCTTGACCAGCCAGGTCTCGCCGGACTCGAGCGTCGTGAGGGCGCGCAGCAGCTTGCCCTGCGCGGGCTCGGTGAGCGGGCCCATGACGGTGGACAGCTCGGCCGGCGTGCCGACGGCGAGCGACCGCACGGCGTCGACGAGCTGGCGGCGGAACCGCTTGCCGGTCTCGGTGGACGGGTCGCCGACCGAGCCGACGAGGATGACCAGGGACGCGGCCGAGCACTTCTGGCCGGCGTGCCCGAACGCGCTCTTGACCAGGTCCGCGACGGCGAGGTCGAGGTCCGCCGACGGCGTCACGACCAGCGCGTTCTTGCCCGACGTCTCCGCGAGCACCGGGCGCTCGGGGCGCCAGGAGGCGAACAGCTCGGCCGTCTCGATGGAGCCGGTGAGCACGACGCGCGCCACGTCGGCGTGCGTCACGAGGTGCTGGCCCAGGTCACCGTCGGGCACGCGGACGAACTGGACGACGTCGCGCGCCACCTGGGGGTCGAGCCCGATGGCGGGGGCGACCTCGTCGAGGGCCTCGTGGATCGCGTCGATCGCGATCTCGAAGCACCGGGGGGTCGGGGGCGCCGGCTTGGCGAGGACGGCGGACCCCGCGGCGAGCGCCGACAGGACGCCGCCGGTGGGGATCGCGACGGGGAAGTTCCACGGCGGGGTCACGAGGGTGACGCCGTCGGGGGCGAAGGTCGCGCCGTCCACCTGCTCGAGCTGCTCGGCGGACTGCGCGTAGTAGCTGGCGAAGTCGATGGCCTCGCTGACCTCGGGGTCGGACTCGGCGACGGTCTTGCCGGGCTCGTGCACCATCGCGGTCACGAGGTCGGTGCGGTGGGCCTCGAGCCGCGCGGCGGCGGCGCGCAGCACGCGCGCCCGGTCGCGGGGCGCGACGGCGGCCCAGGCCTCCTGGGCGCGGACGGCGCGGGCGACCGCGTCGTCGATCGTCGCGACGTCGGTGACCTCGGGCGCCTGGACGCCGACGAAGCCGGAGTCGGGGCCGGTGACGGCGCGGGCCCACGCGCGGTGCGCGGCGACGGCGGGGTCGGTGTCGACGGCGTTGCGGAACACGTCGCCCGACGGGCCGGCGGAGGTCGGGGCGGGCGCACCCCCGTCGAACCGGTCGCGGCGCCGGGGCGCGACGTCGGACGGCTCGTAGTGCACCCCGCGGGTGACGGACGTGCGGAACGCGAGCTCCTGGCGGTCCATGGCGGACGCCTCGACGCCCGCCGCGGGCGAGGCGGGCGCGAACGCCGCGTGCAGGAAGTTCTGCTCGGTCGCGTTCTCCTCGAGCCGGCGCACCAGGTAGGAGATCGCGACGTCGAAGTCCTCGTCGCGCACCACGGGCGTGTACAGCACGACGTGGCCGCCGTCCTTCGCGACCTCCTGGCGCACCAGGCGGGCCTCGATGGGCGCCATGCCCTGCAGCATCTCGACGTCGAGCCCGTCGGTGACGCCGCGGCTGCGGGCGAGCAGCACCGCGAGCGCCACGTGGAACAGGTTGTGGGACGCGGCGCCGAGCCGCACGGCGGCAGTGCGCTCGGGGCGCAGGTGGTGCTCGAGGATGCGCACGTAGTTGGCGTCGACGTCGGGCTTGGTCGGGTACGGCGCCAGCTCCCAGTCGTGCAGCTCGGCCTCGACGTGCTCCATCGCGAGGTTCGCGCCCTTGACCAGGCGCACCTTGACGCGGGCGCCGCCGGCGGCCACGCGGGCCTGGGCCCACTCGGTGAGGTGGTCGAGCGCGCCCATCGCGTCGGGCAGGTAGGCCTGCAGCACGATGCCGGCCTCGAGGTCCCGGAACTCCTCGTGGTCGAGGATCTCGGTGAAGACCGCGGTGGTCAGCGCGAGGTCCTTGTACTCCTCCATGTCGAGGTTGAGGAAGACGCCGTTCTCGCGCGCCGCGCGGTACAGGGGCAGCAGGCGCTCGACGACGCGCTCGCGCGAGCCGTCGAGGTCCCAGGTGACGAGCTGCGCCGCGACGGACGACACCTTGACGGACACGTAGTCGACGTCGGGGCGGCGCACCAGGTCGATGGTGCGCTGCAGGCGCGCCTTGGCCTCGTCCTCGCCGAGGACGGCCTCGCCGAGCAGGTTGACGTTGAGCGTGTAGCCCTCGGCCCGGGTGCGGGCGAGGTGCTGGGTGAGGCCCTTGCCGGCGTCGGCCACGAGGTGGCCGACGAGCTGGCGCAGGCGGACGCGGGCGGCCGGCACGACGACCGCCGGCAGCATCGGCGCGACGACCGCGCCGACCTTGAACAGCGCCCGGTCCACGGGGCTGAGGAACGTGGCCGACCCGGCGTCCCGGCCCAGCCGCGACAGCGCGGTGGCGGCGACGCCGACGTCGTGCGGCCTGGCGACGTCGTCCACGAAACCGACGGCGAGCTCGAGGCCCGCGGGGTCGGCGACGAGGGAGCCGAGGCGCTCGGCCGTGGCGCGGGTCTTGCGGTCCGCGCGCGTGGTCGACGACCCGCCCGCCTGCGGCGACGCACCGGACGCGACGGCGATCCAGTGGTGCGCGAGGGCGGCGGCGTCCTCGACCAGGGCTTCGGCGCTCACCAGGTCAGTCGGCGCGACCCCGCGCCCGGGAACAGCAGTGCTCATGGTCCCAGGGTGCTCCTTCGGCCGCGGGCTCGTCTTGTACGATCGGGCCCGCGATGGGCGCAGATTCCGACAACACGACCGGACCGCCGGCCGACGGGTCGGGCGGCTCCGACGCATGGTCGGGCACCGCCGCGCTCCTGTCGGCGCTGTCGCCGGTGATGGTGGCGCTCATGGACGAGCTGTCCGACGTCATGTTCTGCGCCAAGGACGCCGCCGGGCGCTACGTCGCGGTGAACCAGGTCTTCGTGCGGCGCACCAACGAGCGCTCCCGCCGGCAGGTGCTGGGCCGGCGCGCCACCGACCTGTTCGTGCCCGAGCTGGCCGAGCGCTACGAGGCGCAGGACGCCGAGGTGCTGCGCACCGGGCGCCCGCTGCGCAACGAGCTCGAGCTCATCCGCCGCGTCGGCGGCACGCCCGGCTGGTTCCTCACCGCGAAGCTCGCGGTGCGCGACGACGCCGGCCGGGTCGCCGGGCTGGTGTCGGTGTCGCAGGACCTGCGCTCCGGCGACGCCGACGACGCGACGATGGACGCGATGGCGCGGCTGGTGGCGGCGGTCGAGGCACACCTGGACACCTCGCCCGGCGTCGGGCTGACGGTCGCCGACCTCGCCCGGATGGCCGGCTCCACCCCCGCCGTGCTGGACCGGCGGGTGCGCCAGGTCTTCGGCCTCTCGCCGCGGCAGCTCCTGCTGCGGGCGCGCGTGGACCGGGCGGCGCACCTGCTGACGTCGACGACCACCCCGCTGGCGCAGGTCGCGACGGCCGCCGGGTTCTACGACCAGCCGTCGTTCACGCGCACGTTCGCGCGGCTCACGGGCGAGACGCCGTCGTCGTTCCGCCGCAGCGCGCGCTGACCCGGCGGACGAGCCCGGCGACCCGCCGCGCCCCTCGGTAGGTTGGTTCGCATGAGCACTCTCGCCCCCACGATCCCCCTCGCCCACGGCGCACGGATGCCGGTCCTCGGCCTGGGCACCTGGCCCATGACCGGCGACGAGGCCGCCACCGCGGTGACGGCCGCGATCGAGTCCGGCTACCGATCGATCGACACCGCGGAGAACTACCGCAACGAGGAGGCGGTCGGCCGCGGCCTGCGCGAGGCGTCCGTCCCCCGCGACGAGCTGTTCGTCACCACGAAGCTCAACAAGGAGTGGCACGGCGTCGACGGCGCCCGGCAGGCGTGCGAGGCCAGCCTCGAGCGCCTCGGCCTCGACCGCCTCGACATCCTGATGATCCACTGGCCCAACCCCGACCAGGACCGGTACGTCGACGCCTTCCGCGGGCTCCTGCAGCTCCGGACCGAGGGCCTCGTCCGCGCGGTGGGCACGTCGAACTTCAAGCCCGCGCACCTGCGCCGGCTGCTCGACGAGACCGGCGAGCTTCCCGAGGTCAACCAGATCAACCTCAACCCCTGGGCGACCCGCGACACGAGCGTGGCCTTCCACCGCGAGCACGGGGTCGTCACCGAGGCCTGGAGCCCCATCAAGCCGGCCGCGATCCTCGACGAGCCGACGATCGTCGAGATCGCGGAGCGCCACGGCCGCTCCCCCGCCCAGGTCGTGCTGCGCTGGGTGACGCAGCAGGGGTACGTCACCGTGCCGAAGTCGGCGTCGCCCGAGCGGCAGCGCGAGAACCTCGCGATCTTCGACCTCGAGCTCTCCGCCGACGAGCTGTCGGCGATCTCCGCGCTCGACCGGGGCGAGGAGCACGTCACCGACTCCGACGCGTTCGGCCACTGACGTGCGGCGACCGCGGCCGGCACGCCCGGCCGCGGTCGACCCGGTCGTTCGCGGTCGGCCCCGTCAGCCGCGGTCAGCCCCCGAGCACCGGCGCGAGCGCCTCGATCAGCTGCTGCACCCCGAGGACGACGAACATCCCGGCGATCAGCACGAGGGCCACGTTGACCAGGGGCTTGTTGCGCCACTGCGGCGGCACGCGGGACGAGTTCATGAGGATCAGCAGCGTGATGGCCAGGAACGGCATGAACAGGGAGCCCAGCACGCCGTAAGCCACGACCAGCGCGATCGGCTGGTCGAGCAGCAGGAGCAGCATCGGCGGGAACGTCAGCCACAGGATGTACGCCCGGTAGTAGGTGCCGCCCGACTTGCGGCGCGGGTCGTCCTCGGACAGCCCGCGCGCGGTCGCGACGAAGTCGGCGAACATCAGCGAGACGCCGTTCCACACGCCGAGCACCGACGAGAACGACGACGCCCAGAACCCGACGAGGAACAGGGGCGCCATGAGCTCCCCGTACCGGTCGGCCAGCACGTCGGCGAGGTCGACGAGCCCGCCCTCGCCGTCGGCGATCGTGACGCCCGAGGAGTACAGCAGCTCGGCGCCCACGATGAGCATCGAGACCACGAAGACGCCGGAGATCACGTACGCCACCGCGTTGTCGATCCGCATGACCTTCATCCAGCGCGGGGTGTGCCAGCCCTTCTCCTTGAGCCAGTACCCGTAGGCGGCGAGGGTGATGGTGCCCCCCACGCCGCCCGCGAGGCTGAGCGTGTAGATGAGCGAGCCCTCCGGGATGCGCGGGACGAGGCCGCCGAGGATCTCGCCGAGGTTCGGCACGGTGAGGATCGCCGAGCCGACGATGGTGAGGAACATGAGGCCGACGAGCACGGCGATGACGTACTCGAACGTCCGGTACTTCCCGAGCCACACGATCGCGGCCCCGATGAGCCCCATGGCGATCGCGAACCAGATGAGGTCGACCTGCGGGAACAGCGCGGCGAGCGGCAGCGCCGAGCTCGACATGGCCGCGGCCCCGTAGCTGAAGCCCCACACCACGATGTAGACGCCGAAGTAGACGCTCGCCCACGCGCCCAGCGACTTCCACCCGTCGAAGATCGTGCGGCCGGTGGCGAGCGACCAGCGCCCGGCGCCCTCCACGAGCACGATCTTGATGACGACGCCGACCACCGCGGCCCACAGCAGCGTGTACCCGAACCGGCTGCCGGCCACCAGGGTGGCGACCAGGTCGCCGGCGCCGATGCCGGTGGCCGCCACCACGAGGCCCGGCCCCACGAGGCGCCAGCGTGGCCGCTCCTCCGGCAAGGCGTGCTGGACAGGGGCCACGTCGACGTCGTCGTCTGCCATGCCGCCAGACGCTAGCAAGTCAGCACCCGTCTCGTGGGCTGCGCCGGACACGGGCTACGGTGTGTCGCGAGGCCCACGATCCCGGGCCGCGCCACCCACGCCGGAACCCCACCCGGGCCGCCGGCACCGTGTCCTGGAGGACCCGTGACGACGACGTCGATCCCCGACTCGCCCCAGCCCACCCCGCCCGAGACCGACCTGCCCGACGCACCCGCGCCCCGCAACTCGTCGCCGCTCGCGACGGCGCACAGCCAGCTCGCCACCGCGGTCGAGGTCCTCGGCTACGACTCCGGCCAGCACCAGATGCTCGCCACCCCCCGTCGCGAGATCCACGTCGCCGTGCCGCTGCGCCGCGACGACGGCGAGACGGTGCTGTTCCACGGCTTCCGCGTGCAGCACAACATCTCCCGCGGGCCCGGCAAGGGCGGGCTGCGGTACGCACCCGGCGTCGACATCGACGAGGTCCGGGCGCTGGCGATGTGGATGACGTGGAAGTGCGGCATCGTCGACCTGCCGTACGGCGGCGCCAAGGGCGGCGTCGCCATCGACCCGCGCGACTACTCCACCGCGGAGCTGGAGCGCGTCACCCGGCGGTACACGTCGGAGATCATGCCGATGATCGGCCCCGACACCGACGTCATGGCCCCGGACATGGGCACCGACGAGCAGACCATGGCGTGGGTCATGGACACCTACTCCGTCAACCGCGGCTACACGATCCCGGCAGTCGTCACGGGCAAGCCGCTGGCCGTGGGCGGCTCGCGCGGGCGCGGCACCGCCACCAGCGCCGGCATCGTGCACGTGACCGCCGCCGCCCTCGAGGAGGCCGGCGTCCCGCTGACCGACGTGACCGTGGCCGTGCAGGGCTTCGGCAAGGTCGGCTCGCACGCAGCCGCGATCTTCGCCGAGCGCGGCGCGAAGGTGGTCGCCGTCAGCGACCAGTACGGCGGCCTGCGCAACGACGCGGGCATCGACGTGAAGCGGCTGCTCGAGCACCTCGCGGCCACCGGGTCGGTCGTCGGCTTCGACGACGCCGAGCCGCTGTCCAACGTCGACCTCCTCGGGCTCGAGGTGGACGTCCTCGTGCCCGCCGCCGTGGAAGGGGTGCTCGACGAGCAGACCGCCGGGCGGGTCCGGGCCCGCTGGGTCGTCGAGGGCGCGAACGGGCCCACCACGACCGCCGGCGACGCGATCCTGGCGAGGAACGGCGTCACCGTGGTGCCCGACGTGCTCGCCAACGCCGGCGGCGTCGTCGTGTCGTACTTCGAGTGGGTGCAGGCCAACCAGACGTACTGGTGGGCCGAGCACGAGATCGCCGAGCGGCTCGAGCACCGCATGACGTCCGCCTACGGCGACGTCTCCGCCCTCGCCCGCCGCCAGGACCTTTCGCTGCGCGACGCCGCCCTCGTCATCGGCATCCAGCGCACCGCCGAGGCGCACCGGATCCGCGGGCTCTACCCCTGAGCGGCGACCTCGCCAGGACCTCCGGCCCGGGGTCCGCGGCCGCCGACGACGTGGTCGTCGCGCGGCTGCGGGCCGCGGGCTGCGTCTTCGCGGAGGACGAGGCCGCGCTGCTGCGGGAGGCGGCCGGCCCCGGCGCCCGCGCCGAGGTCGCGCTGGAGGGGCTCGTGGCGCGACGCGTGGCGGGCGAGCCGCTCGAGCACCTGCTCGGCTGGGTCGCGTTCGCCGGGCGCCGCTGGTCGGTCGGGCCGGGCGTGTTCGTGCCGCGACGGCGGACCGAGCTCATGGTCCGTGCCGCGCTCGCTCTCGCCCGGCCGGCCGGCCCCCTCCTCGCCCAGCCCACCGCACCCGTGACCGTCGTCGACCTGTGCTGCGGGTGCGGTGCGGTCGGCGGCGCGGTGGCGCTCGGTCTCCGCGCGCAGGGTGCCCACATGGTGCTGCACGCGGCCGACGTCGCGGTCGCCGCGACGGACCACGCGCGCCGCAACCTCGAGGCGCTCGGCGGGCGCGTGCACACCGGCGACCTGTTCGACGCCCTTCCTGCCCACCTGCGCGGCGGCGTCGACGTCCTGCTGTGCAACGCGCCCTACGTGCCCACCGACGCCATCGCGACCATGCCGCCCGAGGCGCGCGACCACGAGCCGGCCGTCGCGCTCGACGGCGGCGGCGACGGCCTCGACGTCGTGCGCCGGGTGGTCGCCGGGGCGCGCGAGTGGCTCGCGCCGGGCGGGTCGCTGCTCTTCGAGGTCGGCACCGGCCAGGTCGACGCCGCCACGCGGCTGGTCGGGTCCCACGGCCTGCGGCCGCGCGTCGTCACCGACGACGACCCGGACGCGGACGACGCCACCGGCGGCACCGTCGTCGTCGCCACGTCCGCCGACTGACCCGCAGCGCCGGTGCCGGCCGTCAGCGTCGCAGCGCGAGGGCCACGGGGACGGCCACGGCGAGCGCGGCCGCCGCGGCGGCGGCCACTGCCACGGTCTGGTCGGTGAGGGGCCCCTCGAAGCGCGCCACCGCGATCCAGGCGAGCCCCCAGCCCGCGGCGAGCCCGACGGGCACGGTGACGCTCGGACGCCGCGACCCGTAGACGGCCACGGCGGAGACGACGAGCGCACCGAGGACGACGAGCACGACACCCCAGCCGCTCGCGCCGAGCCCGAGGGCTCCGACCTCGGAGGCGGACAGCGTCGCCGCCGTGTTCGCGAGCGTCGCGACGCAGACCCAGCCGAGGTAGAGCCCGACGGTGACGTCGGTGACGACCATGTCGAGCCGTCCGCCCGGCGGGAGGCGGACGAGTCGCACGAGGATGACGCAGAGGACCGCGACGAGGCACGCGATCACGGCGACGCTGGCCCACAGCCAGCCCGCCTGCACGACGCCGATCCACACGGCGTTCAGCAGCATCGACGCGAGGACCCACCACGCGACCGCCCGCATGCGGCCGTCGGACGCCCGCCCGGGCAGCGCCTGCACGACCGCGAAGAGGACGAGCCCGACGTAGATCACGGTCCAGATCGAGAACGCCGGAGAGCCGGGCGCGACGACGGTCGCGTCCGCGGACAGCGCGCCGTCGGCGGCCTCGGAGACGGGCTGCCCGCCGCCGGCCCCCGACCCCACCGCGGCGCCGGCGACCGCGAGGAGCGCACCGAGCAGCACGACGACCTGGCGGACGCGATCTGCGCCGGTCGGGGCGGTCACCGGACGGGTCGAGGCGGTCATCCCTCCAGCATGCCGAAAGCCGGCATGCAGACCACCCGAGAGCAGGCCATCGGCGACGGCCTCTCGTCGGCGGTCAGGCGCGGGGCTGCTTGTCCGCCCAGTCGGCCAGCGTGAGGCGCGGGCCGGTGAAGAACGGGGTCTCCTCGCGCACGTGGCGGCGGGCCTCGGTGGCACGCAGGTCGCGCATGACGTCGACGATGCGGTGCAGCTCGTCGGCCTCGAAGGCCAGCAGCCACTCGTAGTCGCTGAGCGCGAACGTGCTCATGGTGTTGGCGCGCACGTCCTTGTAGCCCGCGGCCGCCATGCCGTGGTCGCGCAGCATGGTGCTGCGCTCGGCGTCGGGCAGCAGGTACCAGTCGTAGGAGCGCACGAACGGGTACACGCACAGGTAGTCGCGCGGGCGCTCGCCGGCGAGGAACGCGGGCACGTGGCCCTTGTTGAACTCGGCGGCGCGGTGCAGCGCCACGACCGACCACTCGGGCGCCAGGGCCGAGCCGAGCCGCGACGCGCGCAGCCGCTGGTAGGCGCCCTGCACCGACTCCACGGACGGGCCGTGCACCCAGACCATGAGGTCGGCGTCGGCCCGCAGGCCGGCGACGTCGTAGACGCCGCGGACGACGACCTCGCCGTCGGCGCGCTCGGCGACGCGGGCGGCGGTCTCCTGGCCGTCCCACAACGCCGTCTCGGCCTCGGCGACGACGGCGGCACGCTCGGCGTCGTCCGCGGGCAGCGGCTCCGCCACGGAGAAGACGGCGATCATCGCGTACCGGATGGACTCGTTGATCGCCGCGGCGTCGACCGCCTCGCCGGTGTCGCCGTGCACGTGGGACTGGGGCTGTTCGCTCATCGGTGCATGTCCTCGCTGCAGAGTGCCGGGATGCCGCTGGGCTCGGCGTGACGCCGCAGGCAGCAGTCGGGCGGGGTGACGGACGGGAAGGCGGGCAGGGAGCCCACGGTGGCCTGCTCGACCTCGTCGCCGCGCGCGAGGGCGGCGCGCTCGAGGATCAGGTCGACCAGCCCGGACACGAAGACCGGCCGCGTGCCGACGGTGCCGGCGCGCACCGCGGTCATGCCCAGCTCCGTGGCGGTGGCCATGGCCTCGGTGTCGAGGTCGTAGGCCACCTCCATGTGGTCGGAGACGAAGCCGATCGGCGACAGGACGACGTCCTTCAGGCCCTCGCCGGCGCGCTCGGTGAGCAGGTCGTTGACGTCGGGCTCCAGCCACGGCTGCGACGGCGGGCCGGAGCGCGAGCAGTAGGCGAGCTCCCACTCGACGGCGTGCCCGCGCACCTCGGAGACGACCGCGGCGATCACCGCGGCGACGTCCAGGTGCTGCGCGGAGTACGTCGCATGGCCGACGCCAGACGCCTCCTCCATCGTGTCGGGGATGGAGTGCGTGACGAAGACGATCGTGGCGGCGGCGGGGTCGCCGCCCTTGGTCTCGAGCTCCTCGTAGGCCTCGAGCACGGCCTCGGCGTTGGCGGCCACGAAGCCGGGGTGGTTGAAGTAGGAGCGGACCTTGTCGAACTGCACGCCCGTCGAGCCGTCGGGGCCGAGCTGGCCGCGCTTCTCGAGCGTGACGGCGAGGTCCTCGCGGTACTGGCGGCAGCCGGAGTACGACGAGTAGGCGGAGGTGACCAGGGCGACGGCGCGGTTCGCGCCGAGGCGCTCCAGCTCGCCGATCGCGTCGGTGGTGTACGGCTCCCAGTTGCGGTTGCCCCACACGATCGGCAGGTCGATCCCCCGGTCGGCGAGCTCGGCCTCGAGCGCCGCCTTGAGCGCGAGGTTCTGCTCGTTGATCGGGCTCTTGCCGCCGAAGCCGTAGTAGTGCTCGCCGACCTCCTCGAGCCGCGAGTCGGGGATCCCCTTGCCGGCGGTCACGTTGCGGAGGAACGGGACCACGTCCTCCGGCTTGTTCGGGCCACCGAAGGAGTAGAGGAGCAGGGCGTCGTACGGGCCGGGATCGGCCGACCGGGGGGTCATCGGCATGATGGCATCTTCCCACCGGGCGAGACGTCCGCAGGCCCCCCGGACCCTCCGCCCGACGTGACATTGACGGCACACCTTGTCATCTCGACCCCTCGGCCGCCCCCGGGCCCCCGCGCCCTCGTCCTCGTGCCGGGTCGCCGTGGCGGTCCGGGATGTCCGCCTGCGCGGCCCGCAGCCGCTCCAGCAGCTCGGTGAGGGTCTCGAGCTCCTGGGGCGCCAGGCCCTCGCCCACGAACCGTTCGATCGTGCGCACGTGCGCGATCCCGGTCTCGCGCTGCAGCCGCGCCCCGGCGTCGGTGAGCTGCACGAGCGTGCCGCGGGCGTCGTCGGCCGGCACCGAGCGCCGCACCAGCCCGCGTGCCTCGAGGCGCTCGACGAGCCGGGACAGCGACGACTGCGCGAGCAGGATGCCCTCGTTGAGCTCACGCAGCCGCAGCGCTCCGCCGGGCGCCCGCGACAGGGTGAACAGCACGTCGTACTCGCGCATCGTCACGTCGTGCCAGATGTCGTCCGCCTGGAGCCGGCGCATGATCGCCACCTGGGTGCGGAACAGCGACTCCCAGGCGTCGGCCGCCAGCCGGGCGCCCGCCGTCGGGCGGGTCGACGGCGCGGGCTGCGGGACGGGGTCGTGCGACGGCGTCGGCGATGGCGGGGTCACGCCTCGCAGTGTGCCGCAGGCCACCGACGGGCGCCCGGCCGTGCTCGGGGGCGCCGCCCCGTCGGGCCGGGGGCGGTCACCGGCCGAGGCGGCGCTCCCGCTGGGAGAAGTCGCGCAGCGCGCGCAGGAAGTCGACGCGGCGGAAGTCCGGCCAGTAGGCCTCGCAGAAGTACAGCTCCGAGTGGGCGCTCTGCCACATGAGGAACCCGCCCACGCGCTGCTCGCCCGACGTGCGGATGACCAGCTCCGGGTCGGGCTGGCCCTTGGTGTACAGGTGGGCGGCGATGTCGTCGACGTCGATCCGCCCGGCGAGCTCGGCGAGCGTCGTGCCCTGCGCGGCCTCCTCCTTGAGGTAGGAGCGCACGGCGTCCGCGATCTCGTGCCGGCCGCCGTAGCCGACGGCGACGTTCACCTGCAGCCCCTGCACCCCGCGGGTGGCGTCGGCGGCCGAGCGCACGGCGCCGGCGAGCTCGGGCGGCAGCAGGTCGAGGCGCCCGACGACGCGCAGCCGCCAACGCCCCGACTCGGCGAGGTCCTGCACGGCGTCGCGGATGATGTCGAGCAGGTCGGCGAGCTCCTCCTGCGGTCGGGCGAGGTTGTCGGTGGAGAGCATCCACAGCGTCACGACCTCGACGCCCAGCTCCTCCGCCCAGCCGAGGAACTCCGCGATCTTGTCGGCGCCCCGCCGGTGCCCCGTCGCGGCGGTCTCGCCGAAGGAGCGGGCCCATCGGCGGTTGCCGTCGAGGATCACGCCGACGTGCCGGGGCATCTGCGCGGACGGCAGCGAGGTGGACAGCCGCCGCTCGTACAGGCCGTAGAGCAGGTGGGGCAGGCGCACGCGAGACCTCGGAGGATCGGGCCGCGGCACGCCGGCGCTCGACGACGCAGACGCCCGGCGGGCAGGACGGACAAAACCGGGACAACGGTACCGCTCCCCGCAGGTGGGCCGGCCCGTCCGGGCGCTCCGGTCCATGACGCGACGCAACCCGCCGCAGGATCTTCACAGCCCGGCGGTCGACCGTCGTCGCGGCCGTCGCCTACGCTGGCGTAACCTACGGATGCGTAGGTTACTGACGTCCCGAGCGAAGGAGGATCCGTGGCAGCTGCTGCACGACCCGACGGCCGCGCCGACAGGTTCCGCACCGAACGCGACGGCGTGCCCGACGTCAAGGAGGCGGCCCGCGACGCCAAGGAGGCCGTGACCGACGCCGTGCAGAGCATGTCGGAGGCCGCCGCGGCCCAGGCCGCCCGGCTCAAGCCCCACCTGCGCGGCTGGATCCACGCGGTGACGACCCCCCTCGCCCTCGCGGCGGCCGTCGTCCTCGTCGTCCTCGCCGACACCACCGCCGACAAGATCGCGTGCGCCGTCTTCGGCGTGACCGCGGTCATGCTGTTCGGCACCAGCGCCGTCTACCACCGCGGCACCTGGTCCCCGCGCACCGCGGCCGTGCTGCGGCGCCTGGACCACGCGAACATCTTCCTCATCATCGCGGGCACCTACACGCCGCTGGCGGTGATGCTGCTGCCGCAGCGGACGGCGGCGATCCTGCTGGGGATCGTCTGGAGCGGCGCGCTGCTCGGCCTCGTCGCCCGCGTGCTGTGGATGAGCGCCCCGCGCTGGCTGTACGTGCCCGTCTACGTGGCGCTCGGCTCGGTGGCCGTGGGGTACATCCCGCAGTTCGCCGCCGCCGGCGGGGCGGCGGTCGCCTGGCTGGTCGCGTCGGGCGGCGTCGCCTACATCGTCGGCGCCGTCGTGTACGGCACCAAGTTCCCGGACCCCTCGCCCCGGTGGTTCGGCTTCCACGAGATCTTCCACGCGCTGACCGTCGTGGGCTTCACCTGCCACACCGTCGCGATCTACCTCGCGGCGCTGTAGCCGCGGCTCACGGCCGCGGCACGACCAGGTACCGGCGGTTCGCCAGCGACGGGTTCTGCGCCCGCACGTCGGCCAGCGGCTCCGGGTCGAGGTCGACCGTGCGCACCTGCGGGGCGTCGTCGAGCTCGAGCCCGACGACGCCGTCCGGCCCGGCGAGGAGCGAGCGCCCCACAAGCCCCGCGCCCGACAGCGCGACGCCGACGACGACCGCCGTGTTCTCGATGGCCCGCGCGCGCAGCAGCGTGCGCCAGTGGTCGGCCTTGAGCGGCCCCTCCACCCACGCGGCCGGGACCACGATCACCTGCGCGCCGGCGTCGACCAGCCGCCGCGCGGACTCCGGGAACCGCAGGTCGTAGCAGGTCATGACCCCGAACGTGAGGTCGCCCAGCCTGATCACCAGGGGCGGGACGTCCGGAGGACCGGGCTCGAGCCGGTCGGACTCGCGGGTCCCGAACGCGTCGTACAGGTGCACCTTGCGGTAGATGCCGGAGATCTCGCCCTCGGCGTCGACGGCGACCACCGTGTTCGAGGCGCGCCCGTCGCCGCCCGCCACCGGCACCGGACCCGTCACCGCCCGGACCGAGCCCGTCACCGCGGGGATCGGCCCCGTGAAGGCGGACTCCCCGGGCACCGGCGCCGGCCCGCCCAACGCGGGCAGCGTGGTCCCCGCGACGACCGCGATCCGGTAGCGCGCCGCGTTCTCCCGCAAGGCCGTGACGAACGGCCCGTCGAGCGGCTCGGCGTGCTCGGCGCCCACGCCCCTCGGCTCGTACCCGGAGGCGTACTCGGGCAGCAGCAGGACGTCGGCGCCGACCCGTGCCGCGGCGACGAACGCCTCGGCGACGGCCTCCCTGTTGGCGGCGTGGTCGGCCGAGCCCGCGAGCTGGCCGACCGTGACGCGCACCGGGGTGCTCATCCCCGGCTCCCTGGCTCGCCGTCACCCTCCGTGGCGTCGTCCGCGGTGCCCTCGCCATCCCCGGCCGGTCCGCCCTCGGCGTCGCCCTGGGGGGCCGGGCGGCGCCCGAAGGCGATCCGCTTCGGCTCCTCCACCGGGATCCCCTGCTCCTGGGCGTTGCGGGTGGCGCGGCGCAGGTGCCGGGTGAGGGACAGGAACAGCAGCACGCAGGCCACGGCGACGGCGAACGTCGCGAGGAACCCCGCGAGCCCGGGGGTGACCTCCAGCTCGGACGGGCCCTGGCTGGGGCTCGGGGACGGCGCGGACGCCGCCCACAGCGCCACGAGGCTCATCGGCCCTCCTCCCGCAGCCCGGCGAACAGGTCGTCCTCGGGGAGCTCGGTCGGGACGCGGGCGTCCGCCAGCTCGAACTCCTCCGTCGGCCAGACGTCGGCCTCGATGTCCCGCGGCACGGCGAAGAAGAAGCCCTCCGGGTCGATCTGCGAGGCGTGCGCGACGAGGGCGGCGTCGCGGCGGTCGAAGTAGTCGGCCGCATGGACTCGCGTCGTCGCCTCCCGCTCCGGGATCTCGCGTGCGGCCCGCGACTCGATCCAGTCGCCGAACGGCGACTCGAGGCCCGCGCCCTGCATCGCCTCGTGCACCGCGCGGAGACGCTCCATCGAGAAGCCGTGGTTGTAGTAGAGCTTGCGCGGCGTCCACGGCTCCGCCCCGCCGTCGGTCACGTACCGGGACGCGTCGCCCGCCGCGTGGTAGGCCTCGTACGCGACCTCGTGGCACTTGATGTGGTCGGGGTGCGGGTAGCCGCCGGACGGGTCGTAGGTCGTCATGACGTGCGGGCGGAACCGGCGCACCAGCTCGACGAGCGGCGCGGACGCCTCCTCGAGGGGCTGCAGCGCGAAGCAGCCGTCCGGCAGCGGCGGGAGCGGGTCGCCCTCCGGCAGGCCGGAGTCGACGAAGCCGAGCCACGTCTGCCGGACGCCGAGCGCCGCGGCGGCGTCCGCCATCTCCAGGCGGCGCACGGCGCGCCGGCCCTCGACGGAGTCGAACTCGTGCCCCTCGGGGACCTCGAAGCTCGGGTTGAGCACGTCCCCGCGTTCGCCGCCGGTGCAGGTCACGACCAGCACCTCGACCCCCTCGGCGGCGTACCGCGCGGTGGTGGCGGCACCCTTGCTGGACTCGTCGTCGGGGTGCGCGTGCACCGCCATGAGTCGAAGGGGTTCGTGCGGGGCGAAGGACACAGTCCCTCCCGGGTCGGTCGGCAGCGGGCTTCAGGGACAATGGTGCACCATGAGCGACCCCGGCACCTCCACCCCTCCGGCCGAGCCTCCGGCCGACCGGTACGGCACCCGCGCACCCCGCCGACGGTCCGGGCGGGGGCGCACCGTGGCGGTCGTGGCGGGCCTCGCCGCCGCGGTGGCGGTGGTGGCCTGGTTCTCGTTCGACCAGAGCCGCGACCAGCCGGTCTCGTTCGACGCCGTCGGCTTCGAGGTCCAGGGCCCGGAGCGGACCGACATCACCTTCCAGGTGCACATGCCGCCGGGCACCACGGCCGTCTGCACGGTGGACGCGCTGGCCCCCAGCTACGCGCAGGTGGGGACGCTCGACGTGCCGGTCGGCCCCGCCGACGAGTCGACCTCCACCTACACCGTCCAGATCCACACCTCGGAGGAGGCCACGACGGCCGTCGTGGCGGACTGCGCGACCACGAGCTGAGCGTCGCGGGACCACGGTCCGGACGTTCGCCCAGGGCAAAGCCTTGGGATCCGCTCGATTTCGGGGCTATCCTGAGGGATTCACACGCAGTCCTGCACCAACCGACGCGCGTGCCGACGCGCGTCGGCCGTACGCGCGCGGCCCGGAGCAGGCCCACGAGCACCACGAAAGGAGAGCCCTCGTGACCGAGAGCACCGTCACCTGGCTCACCCAGGAGGCTCACGACCGGCTGAAGGCCGAGCTGGAGCACCTCTCCGGCCCGGCCCGCACCGCGATCGCCGAGCGCATCGCCGCCGCCCGCGACGAGGGCGACCTCAAGGAGAACGGCGGGTACCACGCCGCGCGCGAGGAGCAGGCGAAGAACGAGGCCCGCATCCGCGAGCTCACCGAGAAGCTCCGCCACGTGCAGATCAGCACGCCCGCGGACGACGGCATGGTCGAGGCCGGGATGGTGGTGGACGCGGTCGTCGCCGGCGACGAGATGACGTTCCTGCTGGGTTCGCGCGAGATCGCCGGGACCACCGACCTCGACGTCTACTCCCCCACGTCGCCGCTGGGTGCGGCGATCGACGGGCACAGCATCGGCGAGACGGTGACGTACACCGCCCCGAGCGGCAAGGAGATCGCGGTCGAGATCAAGTCCGCGACGCCGTTCGCGAGCTGAGCGACGGCCGCGGACGCCGCGGCCCCGAGCACCGCACCGAGACCCGGGTCGACGCCGGGCGCTCCCAGGGAGCGCCTCGCGACGGCCCGGGTCTCGGCATGTCCGGAGACGGCCCACCCCGGGCACGCGACCCCGAGAAATCTCACGATCCGAGACGGATGACCGGTCCGGGCAGGGCCGCCCCGACCCCCGCCTGTCCGTTGACCTGGCAACGAATAGTCCCCGCCCGCTCACCGGGTCCCGGTCGAGAAAGGGTCATGTCCCAGGTGGGGTTCTTCCCCGGACTCGTCTATGGTCGATGGCGGTATGGACACGACGGACACCGCAACGACCAACCACCCGACCGACGAGCACGGCCCCCAGGGAGCGCCACCGCAGGACGTGACGATCCGGACCCCGACGACGTCCGACGGCGGCGCCATGTGGCGCCTCGCCCGCGACACGGGGTCGTTGGACCTCAACTCGTCCTACGCCTATCTGCTGCTCGCCCGGCACTTCGCGGGCACCTCCCGGATCGCCGTCCTGGGCGACGGCGCGTCCGCCGAGGCCGTGGGATTCCTGTCCGGCTACCGGCTCCCCGAGGACCCCTCCTGCCTCTTCGTGTGGCAGGTCGCGGTCGACGAGCGGATGCGCGGCCTGCGGGTCGCCGCCCGGCTGCTGGACGCGGCCGTCGACGGCTCCCCCGGCGTCACGCGCGTGGAGACCACCGTGACGACCGACAACGTCGCGTCCCGCCGCCTGTTCTCCCGCTGGGCCGAGCGGCGCGGCGCCACCCTCACCGAGACCACCGGCTTCACCGAGGCGCACTTCCCGGACGGCCACGAGGCCGAGCCCCTGCTGGTGATCGACGGCATCCGCGGCCGCTGACGGCGCCGCACACTCTTCGGGTTGCGCCGGTCCGGCGCGCAGGTGACGACGCAGCCCCTTCACACCGAAACCGCACCGGCGCGCACCACCCCAAGGAGTGTCCTTCGTGACATCCCCGACCATCCCTGCCCCCTCGATGTACTCCGCCGACGACCCCACGGGCTTCACCGCCCTCGAGTCCGAGGTGCGCAGCTACTCGCGCGCCTGGCCGACGGTGTTCGACCGCGCCGTCGACGCCACCGTGTACGCGGAGGACGGGACCCCCTACCTCGACTTCTTCGCCGGAGCAGGGTCGCTCAACTACGGGCACAACAACCGGCGTCTCAAGCAGGTGCTCCTCGACTACCTCATCGACGACCGCATGGTGCACAGCCTCGACATGCTCACCACGGCGCGCCGGGAGTTCCTCGAGACGTTCCACGAGGTGATCCTCGAGCCGCGCGGGCTCGACCACAAGGTCATGTTCCCCGGCCCGGGCGGCGCGAACGCCGTCGAGGCCGCGCTCAAGCTGGCGCGCAAGGTCACGGGCCGCGAGTCGGTCATCACCTTCACCAACGCCTTCCACGGCATGACGCTGGGCGCGCTGTCCGTGACCGGCAACTCGATGAAGCGCGGCGGCGCCGGCATCCCGCTGGTGCACGCCACGCCGATGCCGTACGACGACTACTTCAACGGCGACGTGGACGACTTCGTCTACCTCGAGCGCCTGCTCGAGGACGGCGGCAGCGGCCTCAACGAGCCCGCGGCGGTCATCGTCGAGTCGGTGCAGGGCGAGGGCGGCATCAACTCCGCCCGCGCAGAGTGGCTGCGCGGCCTGGCCGACCTGTGCAAGCGGCACGGCATCCTGCTCATCGTCGACGACATCCAGATGGGCTGCGGCCGCACCGGCGGGTTCTTCTCCTTCGAGGAGGCCGGCATCACGCCGGACATCATCTGCCTGTCCAAGTCGATCTCCGGCTACGGCCTGCCCCTCGCCCTCACGCTCGTGCGGCCCGAGCTGGACATCTTCGAGCCCGGGGAGCACAACGGCACCTTCCGCGGCTTCGCGCCCGCCTTCGCCACGGCGTCCGAGGCGCTGCGCACCTACTGGACCGACGACACCCTCGAGCGGTCGACGATCGCCAAGGGCGCCCTCATCGAGAGCCACTTCAACTCGGTCGTCTCGCGCTACTCACAGCACGAGCTCGTGGCGAAGGGACGCGGGCTGGCCCGCGGCCTGCAGCTGCCCGACGGCGAGCTCGCCGGCCGCGTCACAGCCGAGGCGTTCCAGCGCGGCCTGCTCGTGGAGACCTCCGGCCCCGACGGCGAGGTGGTCAAGCTGCTGCCGCCGCTGACCATCACCGACGACGAGCTGCGCCGCGGCCTGGCGATCCTCGACGAGGCGTTCGCCGCCGTCCTGTCCTGACCCCCACCACCCCCAGAAGCTTCGGAGGAAACCCCCACATGATCGTCCGCACCCTCGACGAGGTCACCGACACCGACGCCGACATCAAGAGCGAGAACTGGCGCTCCAAGCGCATCATCCTCGCGAAGGAGGGCGTCGGGTTCTCGGTCCACGAGACCACCCTGTACGCGGGTACCGAGAGCTTCTTCTGGTACGCGAACCACATCGAGGCCGTGTTCATCACCTCGGGCGAGGGCGAGATCGAGGACCTGGCGACCGGCGAGGTCCACCAGCTCAAGCCGGGCTCCCTGTACCTGCTGAACGACCACGACAAGCACAAGGTGCGCCCGCGCACCGAGATCACGTGCGTCTGCGTCTTCAACCCGCCGGTCACCGGCCGCGAGGTGCACGACGAGAACGGCGTCTACCCGCTCGTCACCGAGCCGGAGACGGCCGCGGTCTGACGCGCTGCACCCACCCCGGTGGTGGGTCGCGACGGCGAGAGCTCCTCCCCCGGACCGGGGGCAGGAGCTCTCGCCGTCTCCCGTCACGGGGCGCCCGATGGGGAGGTCTCCCCATGGTCGCGGCTGGTGCCCGGGCCTACCGTGTCGCGGAGGACCGACGCACCAGGGGGACGACCATGGCACGACGACTCATCCGGCGGCGGACGGCGGGGGCGCTGCTCGCGACGACGACGGCGCTCACGCTCGTGGCATGCTCCGGCGGGGGCGAGGCCCCTGCGGAGGGACCGGCCGACGGAGCCTCGTCGGACGCCTCCTCGACCGAGGCCGGCGAGGCCGGCGAGGCCGGCGAGGCCGGCGAGGACCAGGTCCCTCAGGGCGGTCCCCCCGACCCCGTGGAGCTCGGCGCCCTGGGCGACGTCCTCGGGTACGGGGGCGGCTACGCCCTGTTCGGCACGGCCGAGGGCGGCGAACCGTACGAGGGCCACACCACGGAGCACCAGACGCTGGCCACCATGACCGGCATGACCACCCTGGACGGCCTCGCGCTCGAGAGCCCCACCCTCTTCCTCTCCGACGCCGGGCTCTTCGCGCAGGGGAAGCAGGCCGACGGCTCCCTCGAGGCCTCGTGGGTCGTCGCCCGGCTCGACCCGGAGTCCGGCGCGGAGACGTGGTCGGTCGAGGCCCGGGACCCGAACAGCGGCGACGCCCCGGGCTGCGCCTACGCAGCGTCGGGCGGCGCCCTCGTCGCGACCACCTGCGCCACGGACGACGACATCGAGGACCTGACGTTCCTCGACGCCGAGACCGGCGAGGAGGTCTTCACCCTGCCGGGCGCCGACGGCGTGGAGCAGCAGGTCGCCTCCTTCGACCCGCTCGTCGTCCAGACCGCGGAGGAGTCCGAGGACGGCAGCACGACGCGGTTCGGGCTGTCGGTCCACGACGCGGCGTCGGGCGAGGAGCTCGCCGCGCACGACGACGTGGGCGGCGAGATCTGCATCGGCAACGAGGCGGTCGACCGGTGCGGTGTCGCGATCGACGGCAAGCTCGTCGTCCGGACCGGCACGGACGGCCCCTTCGGCGCCGACGGCGACGTGGCGCTCGTCGACCCGACGACGCTCGAGGTGGCCTGGTCCGCCGGGCCCGGCGACGGGAGCACGAGCCTCCTGGGCGGCGGCCCCGACGGCGTCATCGTGAAGTCCTCCGAGACCAACAAGGCCGTGCTCCTCGACGCCGCGACCGGCGAGGAGGCAGCGGCCATGGACATCGCCGACGGCACGATCTTCGACCGCTCCAGCGGCATCTACCCCCTCGGTGACGGCACCTACGTCGCCGACGGGCTCGCGAGCGAGGACTTCGACTGGATGGTCTCGCTCGACAGCCTGTTCCCCGCCGAGCAGGGGTAGGCCCGGGCCGCAGCCGGTCCGGCGCGGCCTACTTGATCCCCGTGCTCGCGATGCCCTGCACGAAGGTCCGCTGGAAGACCAGGAAGACGACCAGCAGCGGGACGACCGCGACCGTCGCGACCGCCATCACCGCGCCCCACGGCGAGCTGAACGCCGGGTTCGTCGTCAGGGTGGACAGGCCGACGGGCACGGTGAGGCTCTCGTTGCCCTGCAGCACGACCAGCGGCCACAGGAAGTCGTTCCACCGGTTCATGAACCCGAGGATCACCAGCACCCCGACGAGCGGCCCGCAGGAGGGCAGCACCACCCGGAAGAAGGTGCGCAGCTCGCCGGCGCCGTCCAGCCGGGCCGCCTCGATGAGGGCGTCGGGCACGCCGAGCATGAACTGGCGCGCGATGAAGATCCCCACGACGTCGAAGAGGGTCGGCAGGATGACGGCCCAGGGCGAGTCGACCAGGCCGAGCCGCGCGACGACGAGGAACGCCGGCACCAGGGTCACCTGGATCGGGATCATGATCGTCACGAGGAACAGGGCGTACAGCAGCCCCCGCCCCCGGAACCGGTACTTGGCCAGCGCGTACCCGGCGCCGAGGGAGACGCACACGGACAGCGCGGTGCCGACCGTCGCGACCAGCATCGAGTTGCCGAGCCAGCGCCAGACCGGCTGCGTCGCGAAGACCTCGGTGAAGTTGCCGACGGTCGGCGCGTCGGGCCACAGGTAGAACTCGCTGCTCTGCGACTGGCCGCCCGTGGTGAGGGCCGAGACGACCATCCAGTACAGGGGGAAGACGACGGCGATGGCCACGGCGGTCAGGGCCGCGGTGAGCAGCCACCGACGGCGGGACGAACGCCGCTCCCGGGGTGAGCCGCCGGGACGGGTGGGCGCACTGGGCGCGGTGGGCGCGGGGCGCACGGGGACGGCGGTCACAGGAGCTCCTCGGCTTTCTTCGTCGCGCGCTGCCGCAGCAGCGTGAAGACCAGCAGGATCAGCACCAGCAGGAGGCCGAGCGCCGCCGCGTACCCCATGCGGGCGTCGGCGAAGGCGGACCGGAACACGTACTGGATGAGGACGGTGGTGGAGAACCCGGGCCCGCCGCCGGTCATGACGTAGATCACGTCGAAGGCCTGCAGCGAGAACACCACGTTGAGGATCAGCAGGATCGAGGTCGTGGGCGCCAGCATGGGCACGGTGAGCCGCCGGAACCGCTGCCAGCGGCTCGCCCCATCGATCGCCGCGGCCTCGCGCAGCTCCGACGGGATCGACTGCAGCGCCCCGAGGTAGATCACCATGCAGAACCCGATGCGCGTCCACACGACGACGAGGACCAGCGTCACCATCGCGGTGCGCGGCGACGTCAGCCACGGCAGGCCCCCGAGGCCGAGCGCCCGGAGCGCGTTGTTGGCCACCCCGTAGTCCGGGTTGAAGATCCACGACATGATCACGCCGACCACGACGCCGGCCGCGACCATCGGCACGAAGAACAGCGCCCGCAGCACGCCGCGGCCCGGCAGGGGCCGGTTGAGCGCCACCGCCAGCGCGAGCCCGATCGCCATCGCCGTCGGCACGGTGCCCACCGTGAAGACCACCGTGTTGAGCAGGGCGGTACGCAGCAGCGGGTCGGACAGCATGGTGCGGTAGTTGTCGGCGCCCACCCAGCTGCCCTCGCCGAGGGTGGCGGTGTCCTGGAACGACAGGGCCACCGCGATGACGATCGGGACCAGCGAGAACGCCAGGAACAGCAGGCCCGCGGGCCCGACGAAGAGGTAGGGCGCCCAGCGTCCGCGACGGCGGCGCGCGGGCCCGTCCGTCCTCGTCCCCGCGGGGTCGCCCGGCACGGCGTCGGTCGTGGTCCCGGCGGGGGCGGTTCCGGCGGCCGTGAGGGTCTCACCGTGTGGTGACACTGCGCATCGCCTCCGTCATCTGGGTGCCGCACTCGCCAGGGGTGAGCTCGCCGAGGAAGCACAGGTCGAGGTAGTCCGCGAAGACCGAGTTGAGCGAGCTGAAGTACGGCCCGGACTGTGCCCGCACCATCGACAGCGGGATGGTCGAGGCCTGGTCGATGAACTGCTGCATCGTGCTCTCGTGCCGCTGGTAGCCGATGTCGGCCGCGTCGAGGGACGAGCGGGCCGGCAGCCAGTTGCCACGCCGGCAGAACTCGGCGACGTTGGTCCGGCTCGTGACGAAGGCGACGAGCTCCGCCGCGAGCTCCGGGTGCTTGCTGGAGCGGGTCACCGCCAGCGCGTTGCCGCCGAGGTCCGAGGCCTCGCCGTCGTTGCGGATCATGTACGTGGTGCCCCACTCGTCGGGCCGCGCCTCGTCGAGGGCCGCGATCGCCTCGGGGTTGTCGAGCAGCAGGCCGGTCTGGCCGGTGGCGAAGAGATCACGGCCGACGGCGCCGCCGCCGGACTTGCTCATGTTCGCCGGCGAGACGAGCCCGTCCGCGTACCAGCGCCCGCCGAAGTCGAGGGCCCCGACGGCCTCGGGGGTGTCCATGCTCGGCGTCATGCCGTCCTCACCGAGGAAGGCGCCGCCGTTCTGGTAGACGAGCGGCATCCAGCGGTACGCCGTCTCGGGCCCGCCCCAGCCGTACCCGAAGCCGTACCGGCCGGTGAGGCGCTGCGCCTCGCGGGCGATCTCCAGGAACTCGTCCCAGTGCCACGCCTCGTCGAGGCTCTGTGGGACGTCGACGCCGATCTGCTCGATCACCCGCCGGTCGTAGTACGTGATGAAGTTGTCGGTGTGCTGGAAGACGCCGAACAGGCCGTCCTCCTTGGCCCCGATCGCCCAGAACGGCTCCGACCAGTCGTCCTGGTACGCGGCCGGCACGGCGCCGGTCAGGTCCACGAGGCTGCCGTTGGCGGCGTAGCGCCCGATCTGCTGCGGCGTGATGCGGATGATGTCGGGCGCGAGGTCCGCCGCCAGGCGGGTGATGAACCACTGGTGGAACTGCCCGGTCGTCACCTCGACCGCGACGCTGGTGCCCGGGTGGGCCGCCACGAACTCGTCGGCGATCGCCTGGTACGACTCCAGGTCCAGCGGGATGTTCCACGAAGACAGGCGCAGGTGCTTGGTACCGGTCGGGGCGCCGGAGCAGGCCGCGAGCGCGCCCGCGACGCTGATCCCGGCGACCGCCAGGAAGCTGCGGCGGGACAGCCTGCGCGCGACCGGGTTCCCGGTCCCCGCGACGGGGGTCGGCATGTCGTCTCCTCTTCGTCGAGGGTCCGTCGAGGGGCGGCGCGGCGCGCGGCCCCGGCGGTGCCCCGGGCGTCGGCGCCCGGGGCACCGGGGTGCCCCGGGCTCAGAGCGCCAGCGCGGGGTCCCGGTCGGCCGTGCCCGCGCCGGGTGCGGCGCCGTCCGGTCGCAGCGCGGCGGGCAGCAGCGCGGCGTGCGCCGCGAGCAGCTCGTCGGTCATGGCCCGGGCCTGCTCGAGGGTGCAGTGCACCGACGTCAGGGGGTCCAGCGCGACGGCGTGGTGCACGTGCTCGACGTCGCCGGTCAGGGCCGCCCGGACGGCGAGCGTCTGCACGTTGACGTTGGTGCGGTTGATCGCCGCGAGCTGGGGCGGGAGGTCGCCGAACGAGGTCGGCTGCACGCCGTTCGCGTCGACCAGGCACGCGACCTCGACGCACGCGTCGTCGGGCAGGTTGGTGATCACCCGGCCCGCGTTCGGCACGTTGCCGTAGACGACGGCGGGCACGCCCGTGACCACGGCGTTGACGATCGACGCGCCGTACTCGACCGACGGGCTGAGGTCGGCCTCGAGGCGCTCGAGCTGCTCGTCGACGTCGCCCTGCTCGTCGTGCGCGGAGCAGATCTCGTAGTAGTCCCAGCGCTCCGGGAGGTACTCCAGCGTGGTGGCCGGGTCCTTGCGGAACCACGGCACGTACTCCGACGCGTGGTGGCTGGACTCCGTCTCGAACCAGCCGAAGTGGTTCATCAGCGTCGTGCGGACCTGCTCGTTGCCACCCTCGTAGGTGCTGGCCGCGAGGGCCGCGTCGGAGTGGTCGCCGTCGTCGGCGAGCAGGTCGGCCGCGGCGCGCCCGCGCACGTGCCGCTCGGCCATGACCTCGCGCAGCCGCGGGTAGAGGTCCTCGTCCCCGCGGCGGAAGTCGAGCACCCACGCCTGGTGGTTGATGCCGGCGCACCGGAAGGAGACCTCGTCGTACGGGACGCCGAGCGTGCGGGCCAGCATGCGCGTGGTGCCCTGCACGCTGTGGCACAGACCGACGGTGCGCAGGCCGAGCGCGTTGAGGTAGGCGGTGGCCATCGCCATCGGGTTGGCGTAGTTGATGAACTGCGCGCCGGGGCACAGCTCGAGGGCGTCGGCCGCGATGTCCTGGTAGGCGCGCACCGACCGCAGGAAGCGGAAGACGCCGCCGGGGCCGACGGTGTCCCCGACGGTCTGGTCGACGCCGTACCGGCGCGGGATCTCGACGTCGTGCCGGTAGGACTCCACGCCGCCCACCTGGAACGTGATGATGACGAAGTCCGCGCCGGCCAGGGCCTCGCGGCGGTCGGTGGTCTGCTCGACGACGGTGGGCAGGCCGTGGTGGTCGACGAGCTCGCGGGCGGCGCTCGCCACCCGGTCCAGCCGGCCCGCGTCGAGGTCCATGAGGCTGAGCGTGGCGCCGCGCAGCGCCGGGAAGCTGAGCAGGTCTCCGATGAGGCGGAACGGGAAGACGAAGCCGCCGGCACCGATGATGGTGATCTTCGGGGAATGAGCCATGCCGCGACGCTAGGCCCGAGGATGACGGTGGAACCTCCGGCTGACTCGTCCCGGTCTCCGGGATCCTTCGGCCCTTCGAGGGGTCGGCCTATCCTCGCGGCATGGTGCTCGCGGACGACGAGGTCGAGCTGGCGGAACCCGCGCTCTGGGTGCGCTGCGGCGCGCCCCCCGTGATGGCGCGGCCGCACCGGCACGACGACCTCGAGCTCAACCTCGTGCGCACCGGGCGCCTCGACTACCTCTTCGGCGGCTCGCGGCTGCGCGTCGGCGCGGGCGAGGTCGCCCTCTTCTGGGGCGGCACGCCGCACCAGCTCGTCGCCCCGGCCACGCCGTCGACCGACGTCTCGTGGGTGCACGTCCCGCTGGCGCAGGTGCTGGGCTGGGCCCTGCCCACCGAGCACCTCGCGGTGCTGCTCAGCGCGCGGCCCGTGGTGGTGCCCGTCGCGGCCCTGGTGCACGACGTCGAGGCGCTGTTCGCGGCGTGGCACCACGACCTGTCGTCCGGCCGGGACACGACCGTCGTGCTGCTCGAGGTGCAGGCGTTCGTGCGGCGCCTGCTCACCAGCGACGCGCACGACGGCCCGCGGCCCGACGCACCGCACGGCGCGGCCCCGGGCGTCCCGGCCGAGCTCACCGGCGCGGCGTCCCGGGCGACGGCCATGGCGCAGTTCGTCGCCGAGCACTACCGCTCCCCGATCTCCCCCGCCGACGTGGCGCGGGCCGTGCACCTCAGCCCGAGCCACGCGATGACCCTGTTCAAGCGGGTCGTCGGGACGACCATCGGCACCTACATCGCGCGCTGCCGCGTCGCGGAGGCGCAGCGCCTGCTCCTCACGTCGACCCGCACCACGGCGGAGGTCGCGCACGCCGCCGGGTTCACCGCCCAGAGCAGCTTCTACGACACGTTCCGGCAGGTGTGCGGCACGGCGCCGGGCGACTACCGCCGGTCGTTCCGCTGACCGGTCAGGTCCTCCAGCCGGCGGTGCAGCAGCCGCCGGTCGCCCTCCCGGTCCACGAGGCCGAGCGCGGTGCGCAGCGCCGCCGCGGCGTCGTCGGGCCGCCCCGACCGCGCGAGCAGCTCCGCTCGCACGGCCGGCAACAGGTGGTACGAGCCGAGCGCCGGGTCGCCCGCCAGGTCGTCGAGCACCGCGAGCCCGGCCGCCGGCCCGTGGGCCTCGGCCACCGCGACCGCCCGGTTGAGCGCCACGACGGGCGTCGGCGTCATCCCGAGCAGCACGTCGTAGAGGGCGAGCACCTCGTCCCGGTCCGTCTCCGGAGCCGAGGCGGCGCGGGCGTGCAGCGCGGCGATCGCCGCCTGCACCTGGTACGGGCCCGGGCGGCGGACGGCGAGCGCGTCGTCCAGCACCCGCAGCCCTTCCGCGATCTCGTCGCGCCGCCACAGCGACCGGTCCTGCTCGGCGAGCGTGCGCGTGACGCCGTCGGGGCCGTTGCGGGCGTCCCGGCGGGCGTGCTGCAGGAGCAGCAGGGCGAGCAGCCCGCCGGCCTCCGGCTCGTCGGGCAGCAGCCGCGCCGCCAGCCGGGCCAGCCGCACCGCGTCGCCGGCCAGCGCCCGGCGGTCCGTGCCGCCGGCGACGTCCGTCGCGGGCTCCGCCCAGGCGTCGTACCCCTCGGTGAACAACAGGTACAGCACGGTGAGGACGTCGCCGGTGCGCTCCGCGCGCAGCGCCGCCGGCGGCACCCGGAACGTGATCCCGGTCGCCTTGATCCGCCGCTTGGCCCGCACCAGCCGCTGCGCCATCGTCGCCTCGGGGACGAGGAACGCCCGCGCCACCTGGGCAGTCGTCATCCCGGTGAGCGAGCGGAGCGTCAGGGCGATCCGGCCCTCCAGCGGCAGCGCCGGGTGGCAGCACGTGTACAGCAGGCGCAGCAGGTCGCCGTCCGGGTCGTCGAGGTCGCCGAGACCGTCGAGGTCGTCGGGGTCGTGGCCCGTCGGGCCGACGTCGGTGGCCGCGCCCTCCAGCGGCGCCGCGAGCCGGACCGCGGTGGCGGTCCGGTCCGCCTCGGTCCGCCGGCGGCGCAGCACGTCGATCGCGTGCCGCCTGGCGGTCGTCGTGAGCCAGGCGCCGGGCCGCTCGGGGACCCCGTCCCGGCCCCAGGTGCGCAGCGCCGTGGCGAACGCCTCCTGCGTCGACTCCTCGGCCAGGTCCAGGTCGCCCACGTGGCGCGCCACCGCGCCGAGGACGCGCCCCCACTCGGTGCGGAACGCGTCCTCGACCGCGGCGGCCGGCGTCGTCATCGCCTCAGGAGCCGTCGGTGGGCCAGAACGGGTGCACCTCGACCGTCCCGCCGTCCCGGGACCCGGGGTGCTCCGCGGCGACGGCGAGCGCGGCGTCGAGGTCGGGCGCCTCGATGACGTCGAACCCGCCGATCACCTCCTTCGACTCCGTGAAGGGCCCGTCGGTCACGACGGTGCGGCCGCCCGTCACCCGCACGCGCCGCACGTCGGCCGCCGGCCGCAGCCGCTCCCCCAGCACGCGCGTGCCGTCCGCGTCGTGGCGGCGCACCCAGTCCTCGATGGCCGCGTCCGGGCCGCGGTCGGGCAGGTCGGGCTCGATCACGAGCAGCAGGTAGCGCATCACGCACCCCCGTCCGCGTGGGCGTCGGCAGCGGCGACGGCGCCGTCCGGGGCGTCGTCGAGCCCGAGCGGCCAGAAGGGCCGCAGCTCGATCGCACCCTCGTACGCCATCGGGTGCTCCGCGGCAATGGCGATCGCGGTGTCGAGGTCCGGCGCGTCGAGCACGTCGAACCCGGCGATCGTCTCCTTCGTCTCCGAGAACGGGCCGTCCGTGACGAGCGCCCGCCCGCCGCGCACCCGCACCCCGACGGCGTCCTGCGGCGGGCGCAGCCGGTCGCCCAGGACGGCGGCGCCGCTGCCGTAGTGCCGCTCGACCCACGCCTCGATCGGCGGTGCGCCCGCCGCGTCCTCGGGCCTCAGGTCCGGGTCCTCCGGCGTGCTCATGACCAGCATCAGGTACCGCATCAGGCCTCCTCGTGGGTGCGGGCGAACCCGTCGCCTCCACATCGTGCACGGCCCGGGCGGCCGTGTCATGAGGACGACGAACGGGACGGCCCCCGATCGACACCCCTGACGTGGTGGGACGAGATCAACCGTCAGGCGACGGCGTACCCGGCGGCCCGCAGGCGGTCGACGACGGCGGTGCAGTGCTCGTGCCCCTTGGTCTCGAGCTGCACGTTGACGAGCACCTGGGAGACGGTCAGCGACGTGTCCGTGCGGGTGTGCTCCACCTGGACGATGTTGGCGCCGGCGGCGGCGATGGCGTCGAGCAGCTCCGCGAGCGAGCCCGGCTTGTCGTCGATGCACACGCGCAGCTGCAGGTACCGGCCCGCGGCGACGAGGCCGTGCTGCACGACGCGCACCAGCAGCAGCGGGTCGATGTTGCCGCCCGTGAGGACCGGCACGACCGTCCCCGGCAGGGACCCGGGCTCGGCACCCAGGACCGCGGCCACGCCGGCGGCTCCGGAGGGCTCGACGATCTGCTTGCCGCGCTCGGCGACCAGCAGCAGCGCGCGCGACATCCCCTCCTCGGAGACGGTGCGCACCTCGACCCCCAGCCGCGCCAGCACCTCGAAGGGCACGTCGCCGGGCGTGCCGATGGCGATGCCGTCCGCCATGGTCGTGCCGAGCGTGCCGGGCACCGGGCGCCCGGCGGCGAGGGAGGCCGGGTAGGCGGCCGCGGTCTCCGCCTGCACCCCGATGACGCGCACGTGCGGCGCCGCCTCGGCGAGCACGGTGGCGATCCCGGCCACGAGCCCGCCGCCGCCCAGCGGCACGACCACCGTGCCGACGTCGGGCACCTGCTCGAGGAGCTCCAGGGCAACCGTGCCCTGCCCCGTCACGACGTCCAGGTGGTCGAAGGGGTGGATGAGCGTGCGCCCGGAGCGGGCCGCCTCGGCGCGCGCCGCGACGAGCGCCTCGTCGACGGAGGTGCCCACCTGCCGCACCTGGGCGCCGTACCCGCGGGTGGCCGCCAGCTTGGGGACCGACGCGTCCACGGGCATGTACACGACGGCGTCGATGCCGAGCATCTGCGCGGCGAGCGCGACGCCCTGCGCGTGGTTGCCGGCGCTGGCCGCGACGACGCCGCGCGCCTTCTCCTCGTCCGGCATCCGCGACAGGCGCGTGTACGCGCCGCGGATCTTGAACGAGCCGGCGCGCTGCAGGTTCTCGCACTTGAGGACGACGGGCGCGCCCGCGACCTCCGACATCGCACGGAACGGCTGCACCGGGGTGCGGGTGACGACGCCGTCCAGCAGCCGCGCGGCCGCCCGGACGTCCTCGAGGGTGACGCGCTCGATCTCGGGGGGTGTCACTACCGGTGCTCTCCTGCGTCGTTCAGCGGTCGCCCGCCTCGGTGGCGGGCGAGCCAGGAGCGGCGCCGGTGTCGCCGGCCGTCGTGGCCTGCGTGCCGTCCTGCGCGGCGTCCTGGGACGCCCCTCGCCCTGACCAGAGCAGGGTACCGGGCAGCTGAGGGCGTCTGCGCAGCAGCGGGAGATGGTCCTCGGTGCCGAGCTCGGGGAACTTGTCGTGCCCGTGCAGGTACAGCAGGATCGTGTTGAGGACGGCGGCGAGCGGCACCGCGAACAGCGCCCCGACGATCCCCGCGGCGAGGCTGCCGGCCGCCACCACGAGCACCACGGCCACCGGGTGCAGCGACACCGCGTGGCCCATGAGGAACGGCTGCAGGATGTGGCTCTCGGCCTGCTGCACCAGCAGCACGATGCCGAGCATGATGAGGGCCGCGACCCAGCCGTTCGCCACCAGCACCACGGCGGTCGCGATCGCCCCCGTGACGATGGCGCCGATGATCGGCACGAACGAGCCGATGAAGACGAGGATGCCGATCGGCAGCGCCAGCGCCGGCACGAAGAACGCCGAGCCCACGCCGATGCCGACGGCGTCGACGAACGCCACGAGTATCTGCGTGCGGACGTACGCGGACAGGGTGACCAGGCCGCGGCGGCCCGCCTGGTGCACGGGCTCGCGCGCCCGCACGGGCAGCAGGTTGACCAGCCAGGTCCAGATCGTGCGCCCGTCGAGCAGGAAGAAGATCGTGCAGAACAGCGCGATGAGCGCACCGACCAGCACGTGGCCGACCGTGGTGGCCGCCCCCAGCGCCCCGGAGACGAGGCCCGAGCTCGCGACGACGGACTCCTGCAGCTGCTGCCCGTACCGGGAGAGCTGCTCGGCGTCGAGGCTCAGCGGCCCCTCCGCGAGCCAGGTCGTGAACTGCTGGAAGCCGGCGACGGCCTGGTCGGCAAGGTCCTGGAAGCCGGCGACGATGGACCGGCCGGCGAGCGTGACCAGCGCGCCGACCAGCACGATCAGGCCCACGATCGACACGGCGGTGGCGAGCCCGCGGCGCAGGTGCCAGCGCTCGAGCGTCCGGCGCGCCGGCGCGAGCAGGATCGTCACCAGCAGCGCGATGGCGACCGGCACGACGATGGTCTTCAGCGCCGCGAGCAGCCACAGGAAGCCGGCGACGGCCGCCGCGATGAGCAGCAGGCGCCACGACCAGGACGCTGCGGCCCGCACGCTCAGAGGGACCGCGTCGGCGCCGTCGGGGGAGGTCTGATCACTCACGTCCACACCCTAGGCCGCTGGTCAGGGCGTCGCCTGACGGCGCACGTGCAGGTCCCGTACAGGTCGGGTGTGGGCGCGGTCGAGGCAGCCTCCAGAGGCGCTGGCCGTCGCCTGCCGCTACGTTCGCCTCGGGCACCGCCGCCCGGGCCGTGCCCGACCTGAGCCAGGAGGTAGCACGGACGTGAGAGCTCCAGCGCGAGAACCCGGCAGGACACGACCCCGCACGACCCGCCACGACCCGCACCGCGCCCGGGGCGCCTGGCGGCTCGTGGCCGCGAGCGCCGCCGCCCTGGTGGCGCTGCCGCTCGCCGCGGCGCCCGGCGTCGCCGGCCCGGACGCCGCCGCCGACGACGCCGCCGGCCCGGTCGTGCCGGCCGACCCGCAGCAGTGGACCGACCAGGCGGACATGACCTGGGACGACTACGACGGCGTGCGGCCCGACGAGTGGGCGTCGGCGGAGACATCCACCGGTTCCCAGTCGCAGTACCGCACGGCCGTGGTGCTGCTCGAGTTCAGCGACCAGCCGTTCCTCGTGACGCAGGAGGCGGGCGCCCACCCGTTCGGCAACCCGCAGGACGGCTGGTCGCCGGTCCCGCGCGACCAGGTGGCCGACTGGTACGAGGACTACTACGCGACGCCGAACGAGTTCAACGCCGGCCAGACGCTGCACTCGTACTGGATGGAGACGAGCCACGGGAAGATCGGCGTCGACGTGGAGGTCTTCGGGCCGTACGAGCTGCCCGGCAAGCTGCACGAGTACGGCATCGACGACCGGATGAACGGGCCGATCGAGAAGTACTGCCCGATGGGCGACGAGTGCGGCAAGGACCTGCGCGCCGACGGGATGGCCCTGTGGCGCGACGACGTCGGCTGCGCCGAGGGCCTGTGCGACTTCGACAACGCGTTCATCGTCACCGCCGGGCACGACGAGTCCTCCACGTGGGAGGAGTTCGGCCAGATGCGCTTCGCCGACCGCGAGGACGTGCCCGACGAGCTGGGCCCGCCGCGCAACGCGGACGGCAGCCCGGTGCTCAACCAGCTGGGCGAGCCGATGACGAACTGGGCCAGCACCCGGTACGTCGACTGGACGTCGTGGCGGGCGGCGGCCAACCACTGGCCGAACGCGAGCGGCGGGATCTCCACACAGGCGGAGAGCTCGGGGCTGAGCGTGTTCGCGCACGAGTTCAGCCACCTGCGCGGGCTGCCCGACAACTACAACAACCCGTTCGCCGACGACACCCGCAACTACACCGGGTACTGGGAGATGATGAGCCGCGGCACGTTCAACGGCCCCGGTGGCACCCACAACCGCTGGCAGGTGCCGAACGCGGGCGGCTCGGGGCTCGGCCCGCACCACATGGTGCACTACAAGCAGCAGCTCGGCGTCCTGCCGGACGAGGCGACCGTGCAGCTCACCCGCAGCGGGCTCGCGCAGGACGGCGTGGCCGTGACCACGCTGCGCGCCCGTGAGCACGTGCCGGGCGAGGGCGACAAGGTCGCGCTCGACCTCGACGTCGACGGCGGCTGGACCGCCGGGGCGTGCGCGGCCCAGGTCCCCGAGGACCCGGACTTCTGGTGCCCGGACGGCGACAGCTGGCAGGACTACACGATGGAGGTCGTGGACCGGGTCAGCAACGACTCCTTCGTGCCCGGCCACGGCGTGCTCCTGGCGCAGAACCGCGACCGCGGCACCCCGCGCGAGTGGCTGGTCGACGCCAACCCGCAGGACATCGACCGGGTCGACTACGAGCGCCCGGACGGTGAGGCCGTGCCGGTGGTGCGGGGCGACCCGCGCCAGCTCGACGACGCGACCTTCCAGGCGGGGACCGCGTCGGGCAGCGTGTCGGAGTGGGTGGACGAGCCGAACGGGCTGCACCTGTACGTGCTCGACACGCACCGTGACGCGGACGGCGTCCTGTCCTACGACGTCGCCGCCCGGTCCCTCGAGGGTTCCGGCGACCAGGAGCGCGACGGCGAGCTGGGCACTACCGAGGCGGCGCCCGTCGGCGACGGCACGGCGCTGCTCACGGCACCGCTGGCCAACACCGGCGAGGCGGGCGACGGCGTGCACGGCTCCGACGTGTACCGCCTGGAGGCTACGGTCGACGGCGAGGGCTGGGACGCCCACCTGCCGTACGAGGTGACCGCCGTCGAGGCGGGCGACGCCCTGCCCGTCCAGGCGTACGCCACGGCCGGGGACGGCGCGGCCGACGAGGCCACGGTGACGATCACCGCGACCAGCGAGTCCGACCCGGACGTCACGGCGACCACCACCGTGACCGTCACGCACGACGACCTGGAGGTGACCCTGGACACCGCGTCCGCCCTCGTGGAGGCCTACGCCGCCCAGGGCGTGCTCACCCGCGGCGAGCGGGGCGCGCTGCTGGCCCACCTGCGGGTGGCCGGCCAGGTGCCGCCCCGGCCCGCCGACAAGGCGCTGGCGCGGTTCGCCGACGCCGCGGGCGACGTCGCGTCCGAGGGACGTCGCAACCTGGCGAGCGCGGCACTCGTCTCGGTCGCGCAGGACCTGCGGGGCTGACCCCCGCGGGCGCGAGCGCCGGGTGCGCGTGGTCGGTCCGCCCGGCGCCTCAGTCGGCCCGGCGCCTGCGCTGCGGGTGGAGCGTCTCGCCGCGCTCCAGCATCGCGACGAACCTCGCGACGTTGCGCTCCCGGGCATCGGCCGTCTTGAGCGCCCCGAGCCGGTGCAGGATCGCGTACCGGTTCTGCGACGTGAGGACGTCGAACATCGCCTGGGCGTCGGGGCTGGCCCCGAGCGCCGCCGCGAGGTCGGGCGGCACCTCGGCGCGCGCCGGGCCCTCGTACGCGGCGTCCCACCGGCCGTCGGCCTTGGCGGCGTCGATCTCCGCCTGGCCCCGCGGCCGCATCCGCCCCTCGGCGGTCAGCCGCGCGACGATCTCCTGGTTGCGCACCGACCAGCGGCTGCGAGGGCGGCGGGGGCAGAACCGCTGGAGCATCGTGTCCGCGCCCAGGCTGCGCATCTGCGCGTCGATCCACCCGCTGCACAGCGCCTCCTCCAGCGCCGTGGCGTGGGTGAGCGTGGTCGGGGCCGGGCGGCCCTTCTTCGCCAGCACCAGCCACGCCCCGTCGGGGCAGGTCTCCTCGTGCTCGTCCAGCCACGACCGCCACGCCGCCGGGTCGGGCAGCGCGAGCTGGTCGGGCCGGTCGGGACGGAGGTCGGTCATGATCAGGACCCTACGACCGGAGGCCGGGTCGTGCGACGGGCCGCGCGCGGCGCGTCACCTCCGCCGGGTCACGGGCGTCGGGACAGAATGTCCGGCATGTCGCAGGCCGCGCCACGGAGCACGGTCGCCGGGGACGAGCCCGGCGACGACCCCGCCCCGCTCGCGCCGCTGATCGGGCTGGACCCCGGCGCGGACGCCGTGTACCGGTCGCTGCTCGACGCGCCCGCCAGCACCGCGGCGGGCCTCGCCGCCGGCGGGCCCGGAGGCGCCGCGGACGTCGCGGCGGTGCTCGACGACCTCGTCGCGCGCGGGCTCGCCGTCGTCGAACGACCGCGGCACGACGACGCCGGCCCCGACGGCGGACGCACCGCCGCGTCCCCGCGGTACCGCGCGGCGTCGCCCGCCGTGGCGCTCGGCCCGGTCCTGGACGCCCAGCGGGCGGCGTTGCGGGAGGTCGAGAACGCCGTCGCGGCGCTGACGGACCGGCACCGCGCGGCGCAGTCACGGACGGGCGGCGGGCCCGTCGAGGTGATGGTCGGTGCCCGGGTGATCCGCCACCGGCTCATCGCCCTGCAGCACGAGGCGCGGCAGCAGATCCGCACCATCATGCCGTCCCGCTCCCCCACGACCGTGATCTCCCTCGAGGACAACTTCGAGGAGGCCGAGCGGGAGGCGATGCGGCGCGGCGTCCGCATCCGCACCGTCATGGACCGGGGCTGGCTCGACGACCCCCGACACCGTGACGCCCTCACCGGGTTCGTCGAGGCCGGTCAGCAGCTCTCGGTGGCCGACGGGCTCTCCATCAAGCTCGTCATCGCGGACGACGACGTCGCGGTCCTCCCGCTCGACCCCGCGCACCACGAGGCCGACGAGCCGGTCTCCCTCGTCGTGCACCGCAGCGGCCTGCTGACCGCCCTCATCACCCTCTTCGAGCAGTCCTTCGAAGGCGGCTGGCTGCTGGGCACCGGCGGTGCCGCCCCCGACGCCGGCGCCCGCCCCGGCAGCCCGCGGCCGACCGTGCCCGACGCCGTCGACCGGCAGATCCTGACGCTGCTGCGCGTGGGGATGACGGACGCGGCGATCGCCCGGTACGTGGGCATGGGGCACCGCACGGTGCAGCGCCGCCTGCACGACCTCATGACGTCGGTCGGCGCGGCGACGCGCTTCCAGCTCGGCTGGCACGCGGCCGTCGCGGGCTGGCTCGACGACGACCCGTCCTGAGCTGGCGGCTTTGTGCCGTGGCGCAATCACGCACGGCCGGGGTCCTTGTCTGCCCGTGGGCGCGCGGCGAGCCTTCGAAGGTCCGCGTGGCGCAGCTCGCGCCGCACCGTTCGAGCCACTTCGTGAGAGAAGGTTCGCATGCCGACCCGACGAGCAGGACGCCTCCTGGCCGCCGGCCTGGCCGTGGCGACGACCAGCACCATGCTGGCCGCGCCCGCCTGGGCCGACGACGACCCCGCACCGGCACCCGAGGCCGCGCCCCGGGCGGCGGTGGCCCCGACGATCACGCAGGGGCTCGACGACGCGCCCCGCACCGGCACTCCCCAGCAGGTCGCGCGTGCCTACATGGCCGCCCACGACGACGTGTACGACGTCCCGGCCGACGACCTCGAGCCCGTCCGCACCACGACGGACGGCACGCAGACCGCGGTCCGGCTGCAGCAGCAGCACGGAGGCGTGCCCGTCTTCGGCGCGCAGTACGCCGTGCAGACCGAGGAGGCGCCGCGGTCCCGCGCGACGGGCGAGCCACGGCGAACCGTCACGTCCGCGACCGGCACGCTGTACACCGACCTGTCCGTGAGCACCACGCCCGACGTCGACGAGGCCACGGCCGAGGCGCGGATCGCCACGCTCGACGCGACCCTGCGCCGCGCCGTCGACCCGCGGACGGAACGCCACGGCCTCACCGTGCTCCCGGACGCTGCGGGCGGCGTCCTGGCCTGGCACTTCACGGTGCGCGGCGCGACACCGGACGGCGCTCCGCTGCGCCAGGAGGTCTTCGTCGACGCGCACGTGGGAGGCATCGTCCTGTCGTACAACAACGTCGACGCCGCGACGGCGCCGTCCGCCGCCGACCCGGTCGAGGCGACCGGGGTGCTCGTCGACGGCGCCGAGACCACGCTGCAGGCGAACCGCGAGGCCGACGGGACGTACACGCTCGCGGACTCGAGCCGGGACATGTTCGCCGAGACCGGCGGCCAGATCCGCACTTACGACGCCGAACGCGCCGGCTACCTCGACCTCGTGGGCGGGCCGGTGCCCGAGGACGTGCCGCTCGTCGCGTCCGGCACCGACCGCTTCGAGGGCGCGGACACCACCTCCGGCGCCGTGGACGCGCATGCCAACGCCGCGAAGGTCTACGAGTACTACGCCGAGCAGATCGGCCGGGACAGCATCGACGGCGCGGGCGGGACCGTGCACTCGGTCGTCAACGTCTCCGCCAACGGCGCCGACTACGCGAACGCGTTCTGGGACGGCACCAAGATGGTCTACGGCCACATGGAGGGCGTGCCGCTCTCGGTCGGTCTCGACGTCGTGGGCCACGAGATGACGCACGGCGTGACCGAGCACTCGGCGGGCCTCGTCTACCTCAACCAGTCCGGCGCCCTCAACGAGGCGATCTCGGACTACTTCGGCAACGCGATGGAGACCGCCGACAAGGGGGTCGCGATGGACGACCCGACGTCGGGCCTCGTCGGCGAGCACCTGTGCAACGGCGAGGGCACGCTCACCGACTGCGCGCTGCGCGATCTGAACGACGGGCGCACCACGCTCGACGACTACGAGATGATCACCCTCGACGTCGACAACGGCGGGGTGCACTACAACTCGACCATCGTCGGCGGCGCCCTGTGGGACCTGCGCAAGAAGATCGACCCGCAGCTCGCCGACCAGATCGTGTACCGGACGGCGCAGAACTACCTCACGCCCCTGTCGGGGTTCACCGACATGCGGCACGCGGTCACGCTGGCGGCCGAGTCGCTCGACGTCCCCGCCGACGTCCTCGGCGCGATCGGCGCGGCCTTCGACGCGCACGGCATCGCGGACGGCTGGGAGCAGCGCGCCGGCACCCAGGACGGCACCGTCCTCGCGGCGCACGTGGTCCCGGCCTACGAGCTGTACGCCGGTGTCGACCAGGAGGCCGCGCAGGTCTCCGGCGACACGTACGTCATCAGCCACGGCGACGCGATCGCCTGGGACCAGGGGGCGAACAAGTTCGCCCTCACCGTGGGCCGGGTCGGCAAGAACGCCGACAGCGGGCACGTGGTGGCCGAGGACGGCGCGTTCCTCCTCGACCCGGCGGTCGACTCCCGGCGGGTGGTCTTCACCCGGGTCACGCCCGACGGCGTCGGGGTCTACGCCGTCGGCGACAAAGGGCAGGGATCGATCAAGAAGGTGGTCGACGAGGCGGGCGCCGACGAGACCGAGCCCGTGACCGACGACGGCGCCCTCGCCTGGCTGCGCACCACGCCGGACGGCGAGACGGACGTCATGGTGCGCTCCGCCGACGGGACCACGACCAACCTCACCCCGGAGGCCGGCACCGTGGCCAGCACGCTGACCATGCGCCAGGGCACCGTCGCGTGGGTCGGCGACGACGGGACGTGGGTGCACGTCCACGACGTCGCGTCGGGCGAGACGCAGAAGAAGCGCATCACCGGCTTCCTCTTCGGCCAGGTCGTGGACGTCCAGCTCACCTCCGACAGGGTGTTCTGGAGCGAGAACCAGAGCCTCCTGTTCACCTCGACGCACTTCTCGTCCGCGCCGCTCGGCGACCTGGACCAGGCGGCCCGCCTGAAGCTGGAGTCGTCCACCTACCTGGCGCAGCTCTCCGTGACGGACTCGTACCTCGCCTACTCGACGTACGACATCTGGGGCTCGCTCGGCTCGTGGTCCACGCCGCCGAAGGTGCGGGTCGCGCCGACGGCCGACGTCGTGGCCGGCACGGCCACGTGGGGCGCCGTGACCTGCTCGACCGGTGCCCAGCTGGCCCCGTCCCTGGGTGACGGCCAGCGTGCCGTGTGGCTCGACACGTCGGCCGCCGACACGGACGTCGTCACCCGCAGCACGTTCGCCGGGTCCTGCGAGCAGTAGCCGGCACACCGCCTCCGCACGGTGCCGGGGCCCCGTCCGTCGGGCGGGGCCCCTCGTGCGCCGGCTAGCGCTTCTCGAGGGCCACCTCCCAGAGCCGCCGGGCGTTGTCGAGATACTGGTTCACCGCGGGCTGATGGTGCAGCTCGAGGATCGCCTCGTCGTTCCGGCGCAGGCTGGTCGTGTTGTAGTTGTGGCTGCCCGTGAGGACGAAGGACGCCGCGCCTCCCCGCGCGTGCGCCGGACCCGCGTCCCGCGCACCGGAGACCACGAGGTACTTGGAGTGCAGGCGCCCCGTGGCCTCGACGTCCTCGAGGGTCTTGCGGGGCACGCCCGCGGAGTCGAGCGCCGCCGCGACCTGCTCACCAACCGGGCCAGCGACGACCGTGACGTCGCACCCGGTGTGCTCGAGCCGCGCGATCTCGTGCGCCACGCCGATCCGGGTGTCGTCCCACTCGCTCATGCCCAAGGCGACGCGGGTGCGGCCGGGGACGCAGCCCAGGAGGGACAGGCGTTCCTCGACGGGGTCCGCGGTCGCCGCGGGGAAGAAGCGGGCGACGGAGACCCCGGCGGGACCCCGGGAGCGGACCGTGCGGTGATAGTCGGGGTCCTGCTCCATGCGGACGAGATCCGCGTGGTACTCCCGGTAGGCGCGATACAGCCCCCGGTCCCCGGTGACCGTGACGGCGTTGTTCCAATAGCTGACGTGGTTGACGTCGGTGACGTTGGCTGACGACTGGACGACCACGTCCTCGCGCCCGGACACCGAGGAGAAGAGGGCGAACTTGTTGTGCATGCCCTTCGTCCCCTGGCACGAGCTCGTGTTGCCCTCCGGAGAGGCGTGCGCGCAGACGGTCACCCACGACCCGGCGGACGTGTCGGTGCCGAGCGTCGAGATCAGCCGGGCGGCCGGCGGTTTCTCGACCTGCCAGCCGTCCATCACGACCTGGACGTGCACACCCCGGCGGTGGGCCGCGAGGAGCTGGTCCACGTAGTCCTCCCCCGCCTCGCCCGAGATGACGAACGCCGCGAGCGAGATGGTGGAGCCGGCGTCCGCCTGCTTGAAGTACGAGCACAACCGTTCGGCCACGGCGCCGGCGCGGTCGTGCAGGGGATCGGAGAACACAGCACCGGTCCGTACGGTGACGGAGGGCGCCTCGGCGCAGGGCGTCTCCGGGGCCTTGTCCGGGGGGATGAACTCGTGGCCCGGAACCGGACCGGACGGCAGTCCTTGCGCCGGCGCGACACCCAGCGCCAGGGCTGCTCCGACGGCCACGGCGGCGATGCGACGGAACGGTGTCATCGGTCGCTCACACCTCCTGCGGGTAGATGATCGACTTGACCGCCGTCGGGTCCGTGCGCCCCACCTGGAGTGCGTCGGCCGTGCGGGCGAGGGGGAAGCTGTGGGTGTGGAGGCCGTCCAGGCTGACGCGCCCTGAGGCGACCAGGGCCATGGCCAGGGGCCAGGTGTCCTTGTAGCGGTTGACGGTCGCGAGGGTGATCTCGTTCCAGTTGAGCGTGTGCAAGGGCAGGTCGACGTCGTGCTTGCCGATCCCGATCGACGCCGCCCGGCCACCTTGTCGCAGCCGCTCGAGACCTTGACGGAGCACACCTGGAGCGCCGCTGCACTCCAGCAGCACGTCGTAACCCTGCCCCTGGCCGGACAGCTCCTCGCTGGTCGACGTCTCGAACCCGTGTCGAGACGCGAGTGCGAGCCGCTCCGTCGACACGTCGGACATCGTCACCGAGAGCGCGCCCTCCGCCCGCGCCGCCTCCGCGGCCAGCAAGCCGACGGGCCCGGCACCGGTGACCAGGACGCGGTCCCCCGGCACCAGTGCCGCCCGACGGCAGCCCCACAGGCCCACGGAGAGCGGCTCCAGCAGCGCCCCCGCCTCATAGCTCATCGAGTCGGGCATCACGAAGAGCGTCCGGGCGTCGATGGCGAGCCGCTGGATCAGGGCGCCGTCCACCGGGGGCGTGGCGAGGAACTCGAGCCGGGGGCACAGGTGGTATCGCCCCGCCCGGCACTGCTCGCAGTCCCGGTCGGGCACGCTGGGCTCGACGGCGACACGGTCCCCGACCTGGACGTTCGTGACGCCCTCGCCCACGGCGACGACGTCAGCCGAGACCTCGTGGCCGAGCACGAAGTCCCCGTCGACCACGAACGGGCCCACGCGGCCGTCGAGGAAGTACGACACGTCGGAACCGCACACCCCGACGGCGCGAGGCGCGATGACTGCCTGACCCGGTGCGGGGACGGGGTCCGGTCGTTCCCGGATCTCGATCGCGCCGGGGCGGGTCATGACGGCGGCAAGGTTGCCCATGGTTCTCCTCCTGGGATGGATGTCAGTGGCGGGTCGCGTCAGTGGTGGGTCGCGGCGATCGCGCCCGGAGCGACCTGCTCCGCGGCGACCGGTCGGTTTCGGGGCAGGAAGGCCGTGGCCACGGCGCACACGAGGCAGAGCACGGAGCAGTACAGGGCGACGAGCCACGGGAGCCCGTCGAACGCGGCCGTGAGCGCTGCGGCGACGAACGGGATGGTGCCGCCGACGACGGCACCGGTGATCTCGCGGCTGAAGGTGACGGAGGTGTAGCGCACGCGCACGTCGAAGAGCGTGGAAAGCATGGTGGCCTGCGAGGCGAGCGTCAGGTCGCAGCACAGCGTGAAGATCATGACCAGCCCGGCCCAGACGGCGAGAGGCGTACCGGTGTCGAGCAGCCAGAAGAACGGGTAGAAGAGCACCGCGCCGGCGACGCTGCCGATGATCATGATCAGCCGCCCCCCGAAGCGGTCGCACAGCCAGCCCGCGACGGGGATGGTCACGAGCTTCAGGAGGTTCGCGATGATGATCCCGACCAGCCCGATCCACTCCGGCGCGCCCACGGTCGCGGACAGGTAGGTGAGCGCGTACACGGACGGCAGGTAGGAGAGCACGTTGGGGGCGATGCTCATGAGCATCGCGAGCGGGATGCGGCGTCCGCCGAGACGGAACACGTCGCGGAACCGGTCTCGCACCGGCACGGCCTGCGCGCCGGCGCCGGTGAACTCCGGGCTCTCGGAGACCCGCAGGCGGATGACGAACGCCGCCACGGCGAGGACAACGCTGAGCAGGAACGGGATCCGCCAGCCCCAGGCCAGGAACGCCTCGTGGGGCACGACGGCCTGCACCACGAAATAGACGCCCGTGGCAAGGAGCGCCCCCAGGGCGTTGCCCGCGCTCGGCACGGCCGCGTTGAGTCCTCGACGGGCCTGCGTGGCGTGCTCCGCGGAGAGCAGCATCGCTCCCGCGTACTCCCCGCCGGCACCGAGCCCCTGCAGGACACGCAGCACCACGAGCATGATCGGGGCCCAGACCCCGACCTGCTGATACGTCGGGAGACAGCCGATCAGCGTCGACGAGGCGGCCATCAGCAAGAGCGTCACGAACAGCATCTGACGCCGGCCGAAGCGGTCACCCAGCAACCCGATGACGACGCCGCCGATCGGCCGGGCGAAGAAGCCGACGGCAAAGGTGGCGAGCGACGCGAGCACCGCGACCGCGGGGTCCCCGCCGGGGAAGAACACGTGCGGGAGCACCAGCGCCGCGGCGGTGCCGTACAGGGAGAAGTCGTACCACTCCAGGGCTGTCCCCACGGTCGAGGCCAGTGTGGCTCGCGAGAGCCTGCGAGTTGTCGCCATGTCGTTCCTTCCACGTGGTCCAGGTCACAGGCATCCTAGCCACGCGTGGCGATTAATCAACAGTCTTGTACTTTTTTCATGATTGTCCTAACGTGATCGTCATGCCGACCATCGACCGCTCGCCTGACCACGACCTCGCGTCGACGCTGCGCACCGCGCTGCGGAGCGCCGACCCCCAGCTCTCGAAGTTCGATCCGCTGCCGCGGATCCTTGCCCACGACGACTTCAACTCCGGCCTGCACGGATGGGTGGAGCTCGGCGGCAACTACAACGGCAAGGGCGAGTACTCCTCGCTGGACCGGCACTTCCGCGACTTCCGTCCGCCGCAGCTCTCCAGCTGCGACTTCTTCGACGTCGGCACGCACGGAGCCATGTCCGGGACCTACGCGCTGAAGCTCGCCACCCGCCCCTACCCGGGGCACACGGCCACGGGGATCCGACGGCTCACGATGAGCGGCCGGGGCCTCCTGCAGATCGAGGCCTATCTGGCCTACAAGGCCGAGGCCGTGGTCGACCCGGCGGCCGAGAACGGGTTCGGGGACATGGCCTGGGACGGGAACAGCCATCCGTCCGAGGCGCAGTTCGGGGCCTTCACCGTGGCCACGGACCTCTGTGGTGACGACGGAATCCGGTACCACACCGTCGCTCGCTACCAGAACGCGGACGAGAACGGGAACATGCTGCGGCAGTGGAAGTACCCGACCGTCCCGGAGCCGACGCCCCGCGAGCACTATGAGGGGAAGGTGGACCTCCCCTACGCCGCCGACTTCACGGCGCCGGACCCGGACGACTGGCAGGTGTACGGGGAGCCGCAGGAGCTGTGCATGAACGAGGTCCCCACCAAGGTCAACTGGCACTACCTCCGCTGGGTCATCGACACCCGGACCCGGCGCAACGTCGAGCTCCAGCTCAATGATCGGCTCATGGACTGGTCCGACGTCCCCGTGCCGATCTACGAGGAGCGGTACGGCTCTCTCGAGAACCTGCTCAACTTCTACTTCTCCGTGCGCTCGCTGAGCGGCCAGCGCAACTTCCTGTACCTCGACTCCGTCGTCATCTCGGCAGATTGGTGAAGCTCCGTGCGTGAATCTCAGACCGCAGTCCTCGAACGCGGCATCGTGGTGGAGGACGAGTTCGCCACCGAACCCTTCGAGGTCGCCTGGGCCGGCGAAGCCCGGTGGTTCCTCCAGTTCCTGTCCGAGGGTGCCGGAGAGGTGTCGGTGCGTACGCAGGTCTCCGCCGACGGTCTCGTCTGGGTCGACCACGAGTCGCCCGCACTGTCCGGACCCATGCGCGGGGTGATGACGGTTCCCGTCTCCGACTTCGGGCACTGGCTCCGGCTGGTCGTCACACCGAGCAGCGGCGACCCGTCGTCTCTCGCCCGCGTGTACCTTGCCCTCAAGGAGTAGGCCGGGCTCGCGCACGGTCAGGGCGACACACGAAAGGGCGCACGAGGGCATGGCAAGAACTCGTCACACGTTGGACGATCTTGCGTCCGCACTCGGCCTGTCCCCGAACACCGTCTCGCGGGCGCTGCGCGGCAGGGACGGTGTCAGCGAACGCACCCGGCAGCTCGTCCTGAACGAGGCCGTCCGGGTGGGGTACGTGCTCCCACCGGCCGCCTCGGTCCACGCCGGGGTGGAGACGATCGCCATCACCGTGCCGTCCGTCACCCACCCCTTCGCCTCCCAGCTGCTCGCCGCCATCGAGACGGGCGTGCGAGCGGCTGGGTACGCGCTCGACCTGTACGCGACCGAAGAGAGCACCGAGCAGGAGGAGGCGATCGCCGAGCAGATCCTCCGTGCACGGCCGGCCGGTGTGATCGCGATCCCCGTCCAAGGGGCCGGGCACTGCTGGGAGCGGGTCCACGCGGCGGGCATCCCGGTCGTGGCGACGTCGCGCGAGATCGCGGACACCCCCGCCGACTTCGTCGGGGTGGACAGCGAGGCCGGGACCTACGCCGCTGCGCGGCACCTCATCGGCGCCGGTGCCCGCCGCCTGTTGTACGTCGAGGAGGACCTCGCGATCACGACGATCGAACGGCGGCGGGCCGGCGTCGAGAGGGCGCTGGCCATGGCGTCGGACCTCTCCGCCGAGACCCTGCTGATCCCCACCCGGCGGTTCGAGGGCACCGGCCCCCAGTGGCGCGCGCAGGAGGGCTACCGGGTCGTCGCCGAACAGCTGAGCGCGTCGCGGCCTTTCGACGCGCTCGTGACCGGCGACGACTTCTTCGCGCTCGGAGCGTTGCGGGCCCTGCACGAACGTGGCCGCGCCGTTCCGTCCGACGTCAAGGTCGTGGGGTACGGCGACCTGTCCTTCGCCGACTGGACCACCCCGTCGCTCACGTCGGTGCGCCTCCCGACCCGGCTCGTCGGTGAGCTGGCGGTGGCCGCCCTTCTGCAACGGGTCGCCGGCGGGTCCGGGGAGCCGCTCCGACGGCTCATCCGCCCGGAGCTGATCGTCCGGGACAGCAGCAGCGGCGCAGGCGACGTCGGCCTCTCCCGCTGAGAGGGCTCGTCCATGAGCTCCCGCCCCACGACGGAACATCCGCGTCGCTCGAGCCGTTCCGACTGTCGGGGCCGCGCCCGGCCCCGTGTCAGGAGGTAAAGCGATGAACTCGATCTTCGACCAGCTGCTCGGCCGTTCCGGCAGGACCACGATGATCGCGCCCGAGGACGCGCTGCCGGGCCGCGAGTCCCCGGTGCTGCCCGCGCCGCGCCCGCACACGGTGCTCGGCACGTCTCTGGTGGGCCCGTGGCCCGAGGGCACGCGGGTGCTGTACCTGGCGATGGGCTGTTTCTGGGGCGCCGAGGAGATCTACTGGCAGGTGCCCGGGGTCGTGAGCACCGCCGTCGGATACATGGGCGGCGCCACGCCGAACCCCACGTACGAGGAGGTCTGCAGCGCCCGCACCGGTCACACCGAGACCACGATGGTCGCGTACGACCCGGCGCAGGTCTCCGAGGCCGAGCTGCTGCGGACCTTCTGGGAGCGGCACGACCCGACCCAGGGCTACCGGCAGGGCAACGACGTCGGCACGCAGTACCGGTCCGCCGTGTACTGGACGACGCCGGAGCAGGAGCAGGCGGTGCGCGAGACCGCCGAGCGGTACGGCGAGGTGCTGGCCGCCAAGGGCTACGACCCGATCACGACCGAGATGCGGCCCGCGGCAGAGGCGGGGCCGTTCTACTACGCCGAGGACTATCACCAGGAGTACCTGTCCGACGCGAAGAACCCGCACGGGTACCGCTGCCACGCGACGACGGGCGTGCCCTTCCCCGACGCCGCATGACGCCCGCACGGCGGCCTGGCCCGGCCGCAGGACGCGGTCGGGTCAGGGCCGCATGCCGAAGGCGCGTCGCGTGACGCGCCAGCGCCGCACGCCCAGGTCGTAGACGACGAGGAGCACCGCCGCCGACGCCGCGACGACCACGGCCAGCTCGACGACGACGGGCGCGCGCCACGGCACCACCGCCGCGGCGACCCCGACGACGACCGGCTGGTGCAGCACGTACAGGGGCAGGACGGCGGCCAGGAGGTAGGCGTAGGCCCGCACACGCCACGGGTCGGGGCCGTCGCCGGTAGCGGTCGCCGGGTCGCGGCGGGCGGCCCGCCGCGCGGCCCACCGGTCGAGGCCGCCGAGGAGCGCGACGACCAGGAGCCACCCGCCGGCCCCGAAGAGCACGCGGAACGCCAGGCCGGTGGCCCCGCCGCCGACGAACGGGTCGTCACCCGCGCCGTCCGCCACGAGGAACGCCGTCATGCCGCCGGCGAAGACGACGCCGCCGACCGCACCGGCGAGGGCCGCGTCCCGCCGGACGGCGGCGCGCAGCCGCTCGTCGGCGCCGAGCACCACCCCCGCGAGGTAGAAGACGAGGTACGCCCAGCGGTTCCACCCGGCGTACTCCTGCTCCAGGCCGAGCATCCCGCACAGGGCGCCGGTCAGGACCGCGGGGACGAGCACCGCGCCGCGGGCCTGCGCGGCCCGCGCGACCCGGTCGAGCCCGCCCGGCGCCAGCACCCCCGGCGCGACGGCCGCCGCGAGCGCCAGGACCAGGGACCAGGCGAGGAGCAGGACGACGAACCACAGGTGACCGGACTCGAAGTGCTCGCCCTGCACGACGAACGGCGCCTCGGCCAGGTCGAGCCGCACGTCGAAGAACCGCGGGTAGAACTCGGCGTACGACAGGTCGGACCCCGCGCGCGTGCGTTCCCGCACCCAGACGGGGAACGGCAGCAGCAGCACGGTCGCGACCAGCAGCGGCACGCCGAGGCGCAGCAGCCGCTCACGGACGAACCGCCCGACCGACCGGCGCGCCAGCGACCGCCGCGCCGCCCAGCCGGACACGGTGAACAGCGCGGGCATCGCCCACACGACGGCGAGCCCCGCGAGCACGGTCGTGACCTCGGTCGTGGTCTCGTTCTTCACGTAGAAGTCCGGGTCGCTGGCGTCGAAGACCAGGGCCGAGTGGAACAGCACCAGCCCCAGCACGACGGCGAGACGCAGCGCGTCGAGCTCCGGCCTCCGGGTCGCCCGGGCGGGAACGTCGACGTCGCCGGGCACCGCGCCGTCCGGCCGCACCTCGCGATCGTCCCACCCGGGGCGTCCCCGGTCGAGGGCAGGGGCGTCAGCCCTGCAGGTACTGCAGCACCGCGAGCACGCGGCGGCTGTAGCCGTCGGAGGCGTCGAGGCCGAGCTTCGTGAAGATCGCGTTGCCGTGCTTCTCCACGGCGGACAGCGACAGGTGCAGCACGGCCCCGATCCCGGCGTTCGTCCGGCCCTCCGCCATGAGGCCGAGGACGTCGCTCTCGCGCGGGGTGAGGCGCTCGAGGGGGTCGGCGCGTCGCGAGCCGGCGAAGAGCTGGCGCACCACCTCGGGGTCGACGACGACCTCGCCGCGCGCGACCCGGTGCAGCGCGTCGAGCAGCTCCGAGACCCGCATGACCCGGTCCTTGAGCAGGTACCCGACGCCGGCGCCCTCGCCCGTGACGAGCTCGCGGGCGGGCTCGCTCTCGACGTGCTGGGAGAGCACGAGGACCGCGACCGTCGGCCACCGGCGGCGGATCTCCACCGCCGCCCGGATGCCCTCGTCCGTGTGCGTGGGCGGCATCCGCACGTCCACGAGCACGACGTCGGGGCGCGCGCTGCGACCCAGCAGCGCGAGGAGCTCGTCCCCGTCGCCTACCGCCGCGTCGACCACGACGCCCTCGTCGGTGAGGAGGGCGCGCAGCCCTTCCCGCAGCAAGGCGGAGTCCTCCGCGATCATCACCCGCACGGCAGCACCGCACGCACGACCGTCGGCCCGCCGGCGGGGCTCCGCACCTCGAACGTCCCGCCGAGCGCCCCGGCGCGCGCCGCCAGCCCGGCGAGCCCCCGGCCCGCGCCCATGCCGGCTCCCCCGACGCCGTCGTCCGAGACGGTCACGGACACCTCCCCGTCCCCGGGCGTCACGACGACGTCGGCGCACGACGCGCGGGCGTGCTTCGCGACGTTCGTCAGCGACTCCGCGACGACGTAGTAGACGCAGGCCTCGACCGCCGCCGGAACCCGGCCGGCCAGGCGGAAGTCGAGCCTCGCGCGGGGCGCGGCGCGCGCCGCCAGCCGGCCGAGCACCGGGCGCAGGCCCTGCGTGTCGATCACCGTCGGGTGCACGCTCCAGGCGACGTCCCGGACCGACGCGAGGAGCCGGTCCGTCTCGTCCGCCGCCTGCGCGAGCAGGGCCTCGCGCGCGCCGTCGTCCGCGGCTCGGCGGCTGCGGTCGACCAGCATGCCGAGTGCGACGACGTGCTGCTGGGCGCCGTCGTGCAGGTCCCGCTCGATCCGGCGCCGCTCCGCCTCCACGGCCGCGACGATGCCGGCGCGGGACGCCACGAGCGACTCGATGCGCGAGACCAGCTCCGCCCGGTCGTCGGTCCCCAGGTAGCGGGCCGCGGCCGCCCGCTCGAGCGCGGCCGCGCCGACCAGCCCCATCACCGCCAGGTAGAGCAGGAGGACGCCGGGGACGGCGGCCGACAGGATCGTGAGGCCCGTCGTGGGCTCCCCCTCGTCGTTCGACAGGGCCGGGACCCGCGCGTCGAACGCCCACGACGCGATCATGAGCACCGCGGCGAGGACGCCGTAGGCGAGCAGCAGCACGACGCCGAGGCTCGTGAGCCCGACGACGAGGCGCACCGCCAGGTAGCGGGCACGGCGCGCGGGCGCGACGGGGAGGCCGACGGGCCGGTCGAGCCACCGCTCCAGGCGCCGGACGTGGACCCGCACCACGGAGTCGAGCAGACGGTCGCGCCAGGCGCGGGCGCCGGAGACGAGCCCGCCGACCGCCCACGCCCCGCCGACGGCGAAGAGCGCGGCGGCGTCGAGCGGGACGAGGCACCCACCCAGCACGACCCCGCACGTCGCCCGGGCGGCAGAGCTGGGGATGGCCACCCGGCCCACCCTAGCCAGCCGGCAGGCGCACCGTACTGCGGTGAACCGCACTGCCGACCTGCGGTTCTCCGGCGGGATCGGTGCGCGAAGCCCCGATGTGGCACCGCCCTCGCCGTCCCTAGCGTCGACGGCATGACCACAGGACCCCTGACGAGCATCTCGGCCGGCACGACGGCAGGCGCGGACGACCCCGGGATCGTCAACCGCCTCACGGACTGGGCCGTGAGCCTCATGGAGACCCTCGGCGGCCCCGGGGCCGGGCTCGCCGTCGCCCTCGAGAACCTCTTCCCGCCCATCCCCAGCGAGGTGATCCTGCCGCTCGCCGGGTTCACCGCCAGCCAGGGGAGCCTCGGGCTGCTGTCCGTCGTCCTGTGGACCACCGCGGGCTCGGTCGTCGGGGCGCTCGGGCTCTACCTGGTCGGTGCGGCGATCGGCCGCGAGCGCCTGCGCCGGATCGTCGTCCGCACGCCACTCGCCCGCCTCGAGGACCTCGACCGCGCGGAGACCTGGTTCGCCAGGCACGGCACGCTGGCCGTCCTGCTCGGCCGTCTGATCCCCATCGTGCGGAGCCTGATCTCCGTGCCCGCCGGCGTGGAGCGGATGCGGCTCGGCCGGTTCGTGGCGCTCACGGCGATCGGCAGCGCCGTGTGGAACAGCACGCTGGTGCTGCTCGGGTACGTGCTGGGCGAGCAGTGGCACGCCGTCGAGGGCGTCATGGGCAACTACCAGTCGGGCGTGGTCGTCGTGGTGGGCGTCCTCGTCGCCTGGTACGTCCTGCACGCGGTCGTCACCCGCCGCGCGACGCAGCCGCCCCGGCACACGCGCTCACGCTGAGCGGGCGCGTCACGACGCGACGGTGAACCGCTCCCGGCGGTGGGCGGGGTTCTCGATCTCGTCGACGAGCGCCGCCGCGAAGTCCGGGCCGGAGATGGCCGACTGCCCGGAGTCGTCGGTGACGAGCACGTCGCCACCGGTGCGGTACGTGCCGGTGGCCTCACCCGGGGCGTAGGCGCCGAACGTCGCGGCCGGGCTCAGGTAGAACCAGTCGAGGCCGTCGGGCTGCTCCCGCAGGTCGTCGAGGATGCCGGCGAACTCGCGCGCCTCCGCCTGGAAGGCCTCGGGGAACTCCGGGGTGTCGACGAGCCGCGGGCCGCCGGGCGCGACCAGCAGGGAGCCGGCGCCGCCCACCACGCCGAGCCGCACGCCGTGCTCCCGGGCGACGTCGGCGAGCCGCGCGTAGGCCGGGGCGACCTCGCCGGCCATCTCGCCGCGCGGCGAGACCGTCGCGACGACGGCGTCCGCACCGGCGGCCGCCGCCCTCAGCGTGTCGTCCTCGAGCACGGACCCCGTGTCGTAGCGGACCCCGTCGACGGGCTCGGCCGGGAGGGACCGGCTGACGGACGTGACGTCGTGGCCGCGGCGGGCGGCCTCCCGGACGATGTGCGTGCCTGCGTAGCCGGTGCCGCCGATCACGGTGATGCGTGCCATGGTGCGCTGCTTCCTCTCGTCGATACTCTCCGATGGAGAGTGGCTATCCGTCGGAGAGAATAGGTCGTAGGATCGACCCCCGGCAAGGAGGAGTGACCGTGACGAACATCCCGTTCGACCCCTACCAGCGCGCGTGCCCCAGCCGGACCGTGCTCGACCGGGTCGCCGACCGCTGGGCCGTGCTCGTGGTGGGCGCCCTCGCCGACGGTCCCCTGCGGTACTCCGCGCTCGCGCACCGCGTCGACGGCGTCTCGCAGAAGATGCTTACCCAGACCCTGCGCGGCCTGGAGCGCGACGGCCTGGTCGCCCGCACGGTGCACGCCGAGGTCCCGCCCCGCGTCGAGTACGCCCTCACGCCCGCCGGCCGCGCCGCGCACGAGCCCATGCAGGCCCTCGAGGCCTGGGCCCGGCGGCATGCGGCGACCGTCCTCGGGGCCCGGGCCGAGTACGACGCCCGGCACGCCGGCGTCTGAGCGACCGCGCGCGGACGTCGGTGGCCCCTGGCAGTATCGACGGGTGCTGCTCACCGAGCTGGTCACCACCCACGGCGCCGTCGCCGCCACGCGCTCGCGGCTGCGCAAGCGCGAGCTGCTCGCGCAGGCGCTGCGGACGGCGGAGCCCGGCGACGAGGTGGAGGTCGTCGCGGCGTTCCTGTCCGGGCGCCCGCGGCAGCGCCGCACCGGGCTCGGCTGGCGCACGCTGGCCCGGCTCCCGGCTCCGGCGGTCGAGCCGTCGCTGACACCGCTCGAGGTCGACGCGGCGCTCGACCGGTTCGCGGCGTTCGCCGGCTCCGGGTCGCAGGCCGCCCGCGCCGCCGCGGTGGACGAGCTGTTCTCCCGCGCGACCGCCCACGAGCAGGACTTCGTGCGCCGCCTGATCCTCGGCGAGCTGCGCCAGGGGGCGCTCGACTCCCTGCTGCTGGACGCCATCGCGGCGGCCGCCGACGTCCCCCTCGCCGTCGTCCGGCGCGCCGCGATGTTCAGCGCGCTGTCCGGGCCGCTCGCCCGGGCCGCGCTCACGGGCGGCGAGCCGGCCCTCGAGTCGTTCCGCCTCGTGCCCGGGCGGCCGGTCCGCCCCATGCTGGCGTCGTCCGCCCCGGACGTCGCGGCCGCGATGGAACGGTTCGCCGGCGCTCCCGTCGCCGCCGACACCAAGCTCGACGGCATCCGCGTCCAGGTGCACCGCGACGGCGACGAGGTCGTCGTCTTCACCCGCTCGCTGGACGACATCACCGACCGCCTCCCCGAGGTGGTCGCCCTCGCACGGTCGCTCGACGTGCGTTCCGTGGTGCTCGACGGCGAGGCCCTGCTGCTCGACGACGCCGGGCGCCCGCTGCCCTTCCAGGAGACCGCGTCGCGCACCGGCACCCACGAGGCCGACGGCGAGGGCGGCCGCCTGCCGCTCACCGTGCGGTTCTTCGACGTCCTGCACCACGACGGCACCGACCTCGTCGACGCACCGGCAGCCGAGCGCCTCGCGACCCTGGACCGCGTGCTGCCCCCGCAGGCGGTGGTCCCGCGGGTCGTGACCACCGACCCCGACGAGGTCGCCACGTTCTTCGCCGACACGGTCGCCTCCGGGAACGAGGGGCTCGTCGTCAAGGCGCTCGACGCCCCGTACGCGGCCGGGCGGCGCGGGGCGGCCTGGGTGAAGGTGAAGCCGCGGCACACCCTCGACCTCGTCGTGCTGGCCGTCGAGTGGGGCTCCGGCCGGCGCCGCGGCATGCTGTCCAACATCCACCTCGGCGCGCGCGACCCCGCCACCGGCGACTTCGTCATGCTCGGCAAGACCTTCAAGGGCATGACCGACGCGATGCTCACCTGGCAGACGGAGCGGTTCCTCGCCCTGGAGACCGGGCGGGAGGGCCACGTCGTGTACGTGCGGCCCGTGCAGGTCGTCGAGATCGCCTTCGACGGCGTGCAGCGCTCCACGCGCTACCCCGGCGGGATGGCGCTGCGCTTCGCGCGGGTGGTGCGCTACCGCGACGACAAGACCGCCGCCGAGGCCGACACCGTCGACGCGGTGCGGGCGCTGCGCTGAGATCCTCCACAACCCACCGGGCGGAACCGAGGAGGTTTCCCACCGATGACCTGCGCGGACCTGCTCGGTAGCGTCGAGGGGTCCGCACGTCACCGACCGAGAGGCCACGTCGTGTCCACGATCGCCCAGCCCGCCGCGCCCGCCCTGCTCGCCGACCGCGCGCTCCCCCGCAGCCTCGCCACCGACGTCGGGCTCGTCGTGGGCGGCGCGCTGCTCACCGCCCTGATGGCCCAGCTCTACGTCCCGCTGCCGCTGGTGCCGATCACCGGCCAGACGATGGCGGTGCTGCTCGTCGGGGCGTCGCTCGGCGCGGCGCGCGGTGCGGCGTCGATGAGCCTGTACGCGCTGCTCGGGATGGTCGGGCTGCCGGTCTACTCCGACGGCGCGGGCGGCATGGACGTCGTGCTCGGCGCGACCGGCGGCTACATCGTCGGGTTCGTCGGCGCGGCCGCCCTGGTGGGCTGGCTGGCGCAGCGCGCCTGGGAGCGCACCTTCCTCAAGGCTCTGCTGACCTTCCTCGCCGGCACCGGCGTCACGTTCCTCGTCGGTGTGCCGTGGCTGGCCGCCGTCGCCGGGCTCGACCTGCCCGCGGCGCTCGCGAACGGCCTGTACCCGTTCGTGGTGCCGGGGATCGTCAAGGCGGCGGTCGTCGCCGGGCTGCTGCCCCTCGCGTGGAAGGGCGCCGAGCGGCTCGCCGCACGCCGCGACCGCTGACTCTCCCGAGGCTCTCGGGGCCCGGGCTACCGGCGTCCCCGGGGGCCCGGGCGCCCGCCGCCACCGGGCCGGCCGCCGCCACCGGGCCGCCCGCGCGACCGCCCGCCGGCGCCGGGGCGGCCGGTGCGGCGCCCGGCGTCCGGGGTCCGGCGCGCGGGGTCGCCGGCGGCCTTGGCCTCGCGCTGCGCCTCCCGCCGGCGGGCCCGGCGCTCCTCGCGGGTGCCGGCGCCCTCGTCCGGCGCGCCGCGGCCGCGCGAGCTGTTCGCGGTGCGGCCGCGCACGATGCCGACGATCTCCTCCACCAGCGGCGCGACGTCCTCGGGCACGTCCACCGGCCAGGCCAGCCCGACCGGCGCGCCTGGGCCGCCGTCGAGCACCCGGGCCGTGACGTCCTTGCGGTGGTGCAGCCGGGCGAGCGACATCGGGACCACGGTGACTCCCGCACCGGTGGCCACCAGCGCGACCGCGTCGGCCGCGGTGGCCGGGCGCTCGGGCTCGACGACACCGCCCGCACCGTCGTCGTACGCCTCGGGCGCGCGGCCGGGGACGCCGTCGCCGCCCGGGTAGAGCACGTCGTCGGCGGCCAGCCACACGACGTCGTCCGCGAGGTCGTCGGCGGTCACGACCTCCTCCTCGGTCGTGGCGGCCAGCAGGTGGTCGCGCGACACGACCACCACCGGCAGCTCCGTGTACAGCGGGATGGCGTGCAGCACGTCGGGGTCGACCGGCAGCCGTGCGATCGCGGCGTCCACGCGCCGCTCGACCAGCGCGGCCGCGGTGTCGGCGGCCTCGAGGAGCACGAGCTCCAGCCGGACGTCCGGCAACCGGTCGCGCCACGTGCGCGCCCACTTGCCGGGCGTGGCGCCCGGCACGTACCCGAGCCGGAAGCGCGCACCCCCGCCGTCGTCGGTGGTCGTCCCGGGGACGTCGTCGGGGCCGCTGCCCGGCTGCTCGCTCACGGCATCAGGCTACGGGGGCGGCGCCGGCCGGTGTCACCCGCGGGCGTCACCGGCCGGTCGTCGCGACTACCCTGGTACCCATGGCCGGAACCCCCTTCTCCCAGCAGGTCCTCAAGCCGATGAACGCGGCGAAGAAGCTCGGGGTGTACCTGCCCGCCACCCCGCCCGAGTTCCAGGAGCACGGCATCACCCGTGCCGAGCTCGAGGAGCTCGAGAAGAACCCGCCCGAGTGGCTCTCCGACCTGCGTCGTCACGGCCCGCACCCGCGGCCCGTCGTCGCGGGACGCCTGGGCATCTCGATCGCCGGGCTCGCCCGCGGCGGCGTCACCGAGCCCCTCACCACGGAGCAGATCGACGAGTTGCGCGAGGACCCGCCCCAGTGGCTGGTCGACGAGCGGACGACGGCGGCCGCGGTGCGCGAGGAGGAGGACCGCGTCAAGGCCAAGACCGCCGAGAAGGCGGAGCGGGAGGCCCGGCGCCGTACCGAGCGCTGAACCTCCCGCCGTCGACGGCCAGCTCCGCGCCGGCCATGGCGGACGCGGGGCCGGGCAGTGCTGCTGGCCACCGGCGTCCTGCCGTTTCGAGCAGGCCGGGCGGATGATCCGGCCGGCGTCGGGGACACTGGTCGGGTGCACCTGACCCCTGAGCCCGACCCCACGCCCGATCCCGCGGCCCTCGGCGACCCCGCCGCACGACTGGCGACGGTCCTGGCCGGGCTGACCCCCTGGCCCGAGGACGGCTCCCGCCCCGACGGCCCCGTCGCGGTCGACGCCACCGACCGCCTGCTCCTCGACGAGGCCACGCCCCTGCTCGCCCAGGCCGGGCCGGGCCACGTCGTCGTCCTCGGCGACCGGTTCGGCGCGCTCACGCTCGGGGCGCTCACGCTCGGGGCGCCCGACGTCCGCGCGCACGTCGACACGGTCACGGCCGAGGCGGCGGTCGAGCAGAACGTGCGCGAGGCCGGCCGGCTCGACGTGGTCCGCGACGACCGCGCGACCCTGCGGATCACGTTGCGCGAGGAGCTGGACGAGCACCTGCTGGGCGGCGCCCGCCTCGTGCTGCTGCAGCTCCCGCCGTCGCTCGCGGAGCTCACGGAGATCGCGGAGGCGATCGCGCGGCACGCCGCCGACGACGTCACCGTCCTGGCCGGCGGCCGGGTCAAGCACATGACGCGGTCGATGAACGAGGTGCTGGCCGCGTCGTTCACCGACGTCCGCGCCAGCCTGGCCCGGCAGAAGTCCCGGGTGCTCGTCGCGACCGGCGTCCGGCCGGAGGCGCGCGACGCCGCGCCGTCCTGCCCTGCGCGCGCCGACCTGCGGGACGCCGAGCTGGTGACCGCCGCGACGCCGGCGGGCGGGACGCCGCCGGAGGGCGTCACCGTCGTCGCGCACGGCGGCACGTTCGCCGGCCCCGCGCTGGACCTCGGCACCCGCTTCCTCCTCACGACGGCGGGCAAGTGGCCCGCCCCCGACCGCGTGCACGACGCGCTGGACCTCGGCAGCGGCACCGGCCTGCTCGCGACGGTCCTCGCGCTGCGCTACCCGGACGCCCGGGTGGTCGGCACGGACCGGTCGGCCGCGGCCGTCGCGTCGACCCGCGCGACGGCGGAGGCGAACGGCGTCGGCGAGCGCGTCGTGGTCCTGCGGGGCGACGCCGGCGAGGACCTGGAGCCCGCGAGCGTCGACCTCATCCTGCTCAACCCGCCGTTCCACGACCGCGCCGCCGTGCGCACCGACGCCGCGCACCGGATGTTCACCGCGGCGGGCCGCGCGCTGCGGCAGGGCGGCGAGCTGTGGTGCGTGTTCAACACGGCGCTGCACTACAAGCAGGCGCTGACCCGTTCCGTCGGGCCCACCGTGCACATCGAGCAGAACCCGAAGTTCACCGTCACCCGGTCCCGCCGGCGGTGACACGACGGAGCTGACACGACGGAGCTGACACGACGGAGCCCCGCCGCCCGGCGAGGGCGACGGGGCTCGGCGCGTCAGGTCAGCGCACGTCGACGACGTCCACCACGAAGACGAGGGTCGCGCCGCCGGGGATGCCGGCCTGCGGCACGCCGCGCTGGCCGTAGCCGTGCTCGGACGGGATGGACAGCAGCACGCGGTCGCCGACGCTGCGGCCCACGAGGCCCTTGTCCCAGCCGCCGATGACGGCGCCGACGCCGATCGGGAAGTCGATGGTCTGGCCGCGGTCGTACGAGTTGTCGAAGACGCTGCCGCCCCAGGTCTGGCCGAGGTAGTTGACGACGATGGTGCGGCCCGAGTCGACGACCGGGCCGGTGCCCTCGGCGAGCACCTGCACCTGCAGGCCTGCGGGGGCGTCGCCGGCGGGGAACGTGATCTCCGGCTTGTCGCCGAAGCCGCCGGTGGCGGTGGGGAGCGTGGTCACGGGGTACCTCGAATTCGTCGGGAACCGCCGGGGCCTCCCGGCGGAGTTGCGCGTCCAGCCTACGCGGGAGCAGGCTCGCGCACCGACGCCGCCGCCACGGCCCGGAGCGCCTCGAGCGCGGTGACCACGGGCGGGGTGTCGGCGACGGCGTCCTGCACCAGCGCGTAGATCGACCGCACGGGCACCGGGCGCACGACGGGCACCGCCACCGTCCCCGGCACCGGGTGCGCGGTACCGAGCGCCGGGAGCACGGTGATGCCGATGCCCGCCCCGACGAAGGAGACCGCGGTCTGGTAGTCGTGGGCCTCGACGGCGAACGACGGCGCGAAGCCGGCCGCGCGGCACGCCTCGAGGAGGTTGCGCCGGCACCAGCCGCGCGCGAAGTCGTTGTCGATCCACCGCTCCCCCACCAGCTCGACGAGCTCGATCTCGTCCCGCCCGGCCAGCGGGTGCGACTCGGGGATGACGGCGACGTACGGGTCGTCGAGCAGGTGGTGGGCCGTGGTCCCGGCGCCCGGCGTGAAGTTCGGCTGCGCGACGGCGAGCTGCAGGTCGGCGCGCCGGGACGGGTCGGTGGGGATCTCCTCGGTCAGCTCGAGGTCGAGCCGCACCCCCGGGTAGGCGGCGGTGAGCGAGCTGACCACGGACGGCAGCCACGCGGCGCCGACCGACGCGAAGTACGCGATCGCGAGGCTGCCCGAGCGGCCCGAGCGCAGGTCGGCGACGAACGTCTCCACCTGCCCCAGCCGCGCGAGGAGCCCGTCCGCCTGGTCGGCGAGCGCCTGGCCGGCGGCGGTGGGGCGCACGCCGCGGCCGTGGCGGGCGAGCAGCTGCAGGCCCGTCTCGCGCTGCAGCGCGGACACGTGCTGGCTCACGGCGGACGGCGTGTACCCGAGGTTGGCGGCCGCGGCGGCGACGGAGCCGCTGGCCACGACGGAGCGGAAGATGCGGAGCCGGTGGACGTCGAGCATGGCCACCACGCTACAGCGAGACTGAACGATGCGGAAGAAACGTGAACTGGTGCTGTCGCCTGGTGTCAGGAGACGATCGTCGGCATGAGCCTGGAGACCTCCCCCACCACCGCGCCGCCGACGCGCCCGCGCACCGCGGGCGGCGCGCTCACCGGCGTCGCCATGGCCGTGACCGTCGTGCTCTGGGCGTCCGCGTTCGTCGGCGTCCGCGCCGTCGGCCACGACCTGGACGCGGGCGCTCTCACGCTCGGCCGCATCGCGGTCGGCACGGCGGCCCTCTCCGTGCTGCTCGGCGTGGCCCGCGTGCGGCGCCGGACGCCGGTGCGCCTGCCGCGAGGTCGGCTGCTGGTGCTCGTCGCCGTCTGGGGCGTGGCGTGGTTCGGCGGGTACAACCTGACCCTCAACGCCGCCGAGCAGCACCTCGACGCCGGGACCACCGCCCTGCTCGTCAACCTCGCGCCGATGCTGGTCGCCGTGCTCGCCGGCTCCCTGCTCGGCGAGGGGTTCCCCCGCCGGCTGCTCGTCGGGATCGCGGTGGCGTTCACCGGCGTCGTCGTCATCGCGCTCGCGACCTCCGCGGGGCAGTTCGACGCCGTGGGCGTCGTCCTCGGCCTGGCCTCCGCCGTCCTGTACGCCGGGGCCGCCACGCTGCAGAAGCGCCTGCTGCCCCAGGTCGACTCCCTCACCATGACCTGGCTGGGCTGCCTCGCGGGGACGGTCGCCTCCCTGCCCTTCCTGCCCGCCCTCGTGACACAGCTCGCGGCCGCGCCGACGTCGTCCGTCCTCGGCGTCGTCTACCTGGGCATCTTCCCGACGGCGATCGCCTTCACCACCTGGGGGTACGCGCTGTCGCGCGCGAGCGCCGGGCGCACCGCGGCATCGACCTACGCCGTGCCGCCGCTGGTCGTGCTGATGTCCTGGCTGCTGCTGGCGGAGATTCCCGCGCCGGCGGCGCTGGTGGGCGGCGCACTCGCCCTGGCGGGCGTCGCCGTCGCGACGTTCCCCCGCTTCCGCCGCAGCTAGCTCGACCGCGTCCCCGGTCCGGGGCCGGCCGGCCTGGCCGCGCGGAACCGCGCCTTCTTCTCGCGGTTGCCGCACGTGTTCATGTCGCACCAGCGGCGCGTGCGGCTCCGGCTGGTGTCGAAGAAGGCCGCCCGGCAGGTCGGCGACGCGCACAGGGCCAGCCGGCCGTCCCGCTCGCCGGAGACGACGCTGATCGCGTCGGCGGCGATGACGCCCAGGGCGTCCTCCAGCGCGGACCCCTGGCTCAGCCGCCATCGCCTGTCGCCCTCGGGGGTCAGGACCGCCGAGGCCCGGCCCTGCGTGCTGCGGTCGTTGATGACCGCGACGGCGGACGCCGGGAGCGGGTCGTCGAGCGCTGCCGCCGTGGCGGCGGCGTGGATCGCCTCCCGCAGCTCCCGGGCGCGGTCGAGCTGGGCCGGGGTGCACGACTCCACGGCGAGGCCGCTCACCGCGAGCCAGTCGACGAGCCGGGCCGGCGTGGGGATCCGCTCCACCGCGTCACCACGGCGCTCCGTCAGGGTCGCCGTGAAGCTGGTCGCCAGCACCGTGCCGAGGCGGAAGTCGGGGAACCGGTCGGGCATGGAACCACCATAGCCGGTTGCGGACTCGCTCCGACGGCTGCTAGAACCGTCTAAGCCGGTTCGGTGCGTGGACGAGGGACGAGCCGGTCCACGACGAGGAGGCCCCCATGCCCCGCCCCACCACCAGCGACGTGCAGGCGTTCACCGCCCGCACGACCGACGCCGAGCTCGACGACCTCCGCGCGCGGCTGGCCGCGGCGCGACTGCCCGAACCGGAGACGGTCCACGGCGCGCCGCCCGGCCCCCGCCGGTGGGACCAGGGGGTTCCGCTCGGCGACCTCGTCGACGTCGTCGACCACTGGCGCACCGGGTACGACTGGCGGAGGTTCGAGGCCCGGCTCGAGGAGATCGGCCAGTTCCGCACGACCGTCGACGGCCTGGGGATCCACTTCCTGCACCGCCGGTCCGCCCGCGCCGACGCCACCCCGCTGGTCCTCACGCACGGCTGGCCGGGCAGCGTCCGCGAGTTCACGGACGTCGTCGAGGAGCTGGCCGACCCGCGGGACGCCGAGGCGCCGGCGTTCCACGTCGTGGTCCCGTCGCTGCCGGGCTTCGGCTTCAGCGACCGGCCGGCCACCACCGGGTGGGGCACCGAGAAGATCGCGGCCGCCTGGGTGGCGCTCATGGGCAGGATCGGCTACGACCGCTTCCTCGCCCACGGCGGCGACTGGGGCGGCAACATCACCACGGTGCTCGCCGGCCGGTTCCCGCAGCACGTCATCGGCATCCACACGACGTTCGCGGACGCCCCGCCCGGGCTGCCCCTGGACGGGCTGACCGACGACGAGCGCCGGTGGGCCGCCGAGACCCGCGCCTTCTACGAAGGCCCCCGAGGGGCGTACGCGAAGCAGCAGGCGGCCCGGCCGCAGACCATCGGCTACTCGCTCGTCGACTCGCCGGTCGGGCTCCTCGCCTGGATCCTCGACAAGTTCGCCGAGTGGTCGGACACGGCCGACAGCCCGTTCGAGACCATCCCCGTGGACGCCGTGCTCGACGACGTCACCCTGTACTGGGTGACGCGGACCGGCGCCTCGGCCGCCCGCATCTACGCCGAGAGCCACGCCTCGATGGACCCCGGGCTGCGGGTCGACGTCCCGGCGGCGATCACCATGTATCCCCGCGACATCGAGAAGTGCCCGCGCCCCTGGGCGCAGGAGCGGTACCGGCAGATCGCCCGGTGGGCGACGCCCGACGCCGGGGGGCACTTCCCGTCGCTGGAGGTCCCCGGACACTTCGTCGCGGACCTGCGGGACGGCCTCGCGGCCGTGCTGGCGGCCGGATCCCCTCGGTCGTGACGCCGCCGTCGCGGGCCCGCGGGGCCACGCCCCCTCAGAGGGCCGCGGCCTTGCGCTCGAGGACGCCGCGCTCGCGGACGTTGCCGCACAGCCGCGCGGCCAGCTCCAGCTCCGCGCGGGCCTCGGCGGCGCGCCCGAGCCGCGCCAGCAGCTCGCCGCGCACGCTCGGCAGCAGGTAGGAGCCGCGCAGGACGTCGGTCGCGACCAGCTCGTCGACGAGCGGCAGCGCGGCGGCGGGACCGGCGGCCATCGAGACGGCCACGGCCCGGTTGAGCTCGACGACCGGCGACGGCGCCACCCGGCCGAGCGCCTCGTACAGCAGCACGATCCGCTCCCAGTCGGTCGCGGCCACGGACGGCGCGACGTCGTGCTGCTCCGCGATCGCGGCCTGCAGCCCGTAGGGGCCGAGCCCGCGCCCCACCGCCACGGCGCGCGACAGCGCCTCCCGGCCGCGGCGGATCGCCGACGTGTCCCACCGGCGCCGGTCCTGGTCCTCCAGCAGCACCGGCTCGCCGTCGGGGCCGGTCCGGGCCGCGAACCGGGCCGCGGTCAGCTCCAGCAGCGCCAGGAGCCCGTGCGCCTCGGGCTCGTCGGGTACGAGCCGCGTCAGGACGCGCGCCAGGCGCACGGCCTCGTACGCGAGATCGGGACGCATCCAGTCCTCGCCGGCCGACGCCGACGACCCCTCGGAGAAGATCAGATAGACGACGTTCAGCACCGACGCGAGCCGTGCGGTGCGGTCGGCGGCCGCCGGGACCTCGAAGGGCACGCGGGCCGCGGCGAGCGTCTTCTTCGCCCGCGTGATGCGCGCCTGCACCGTCGGCACGGGCACCAGGAACGCGCGGGCGATCTCCTCGCTGGTCAGGCCGCCGACCACCCGCAGCGTCAGGGCCACCCGCGCCTCCTTGGACAGCACCGGGTGGCAGGCGACGAACAGCAGCGCGAGGCGGTCGTCGTCGATCCGGTCGGGGTCCCACAGCAGGTCGGCGTCGGGGCCGGGCTCACGCTGCGTGCCGGGCCCGCCCGTGACGGCCCCGCCGTCGCCGAGGTCGCGGGCCAGGACGGCGTACCGCTCGTCCCGGCCGGACCGGCGGCGGAAGGCGTCGATCGCGCGCCGCCGGCCCGTCGCGAGCAGCCACGCCGTCGGGTCGCGGGGGATCCCGTCGCGCGGCCACGACACGAGCGCCTCCGCGAGCGCCTCGGAGGCGACGTCCTCCGCGAGCGCGAAGTCGTTCGTGTACCGCGCGAGCGCGCCGACGATGCGGCTGGACTCGATCCGCCAGACCGCCTCGACCGTGCGGCGGGAGGCCGCGCCGTCGTCGGCGCGGCCCCCCGCCTGGCCCGCGAGCTCGGGGACGAGCTCGCTCACCGGGCGGCCTGCTGCTCGCGCCACCCCTCCTCCTTCTGCACCCACTCGTTGTCCTGCGGGAAGTCCTCGGGCCCGTGCACGCGGCGCACCTCGAGCTTCGTGCCGGGGCCGTTGAGGGGGGCACGCTTGGCCCACTCGATGGCCTCCTCCTTCGACGCGACGTCGACGATCCAGAAGCCGTTGAACAGCTCCTTCGTCTCGCCGTAGGGGCCGTCGGTGACGACCGGCGTCTCGGAGGAGAAGTCGACCACCGACCCCTCGGAGGCGTCGGAGAGCCCCTCCCCGGCGGCGAGGACGCCGGCGTCCATCATCGACTCGTTGTACCGGCCCATGTCCTCCATGACCTTCGCGAAGTCGATCTGCTCGTAGGCGGCCTGGCCCTCGTCGGTGCCCCGCATGATCAGCATGTACTTGCTCATCGTCCTGCTCCTCGTGTGATGACGGTCACCCTCGTGGTGACCTTCTCATCCCCAGGTCGAACGGGGAACCGTGGGATCGACACCGCCTCGAACTTTTTTCGCCATTCCTTCCTTGACTCGTCTGGCTAATGGGCGTAGCTTACGGGCTATGGCTACTCAGCAGAGTGGGACCCTCCGGCACCTCCGCCGCCCCGAGGGGCGCATCGCCTTCACCGACACGGGCTCCGGCCCGCTCGTGGTCGCCGTCCCCGGCATGGGCGACCTGCGCTCCACCTACGACGACCTCGTCCCGGAGCTCACGGACGCCGGCTACCGCGTGGTCGTCACCGACCTGCGCGGCCACGGCGACTCCGACACCACGTTCACCGCCCACGGCGACGACGTCACCGGCGCCGACCTCGTCGCGCTGGTCGAGCACCTCGACGCCGGGCCCGCCGTCCTGCTGGGCAGCTCCATGGGCGGGTCGGCCGCCGTGTGGGCCGCCGCGGAGCGCCCCGACCTCGTCCGCGGGCTGGCGCTGCTCGCCCCGCACCTGCGCGAGGCCGCCTCCCCCGCCCAGCAGCGGGTCTACCGCCTGCTGTACCGGGCCGCGTTCGCGCGCCCCTGGGGCGCCGCCGCCTGGGCGTGGCTCTACACGTCGATGTTCTCCAAGGGACGCCGGTCGCCGCGCCACGACCAGCACGTCGCCGCGATCCGCCGCAGCATGGCCGACCCGGCGCACCTGCGCTCGTTCCGCGACCTCGCCGTCGCGCTCGACCACTCCGTCGTCGAGCCCGCCGTCCCCCGGGTCCAGGCGCCGTCGCTCGTCGTCGTCGGCGCGCTGGACCCGGACTACAAGGACGCCGGCGCCGCGCTCGCCGACATGCGCGACGCCCTCGACGCCCGCGCGCTGCTCGTGCCCGGCGTCGGTCACTACCCCCAGCACCAGGCACCGGAGGTCGTGGCGCCCGTCGTCCTCGAGTTCCTCGCCGGGCTCCCGGCGGCGGACGCCGACGGTGCCGACGAGCGGGGCCCCCGTGCCTAGGGCCGGCCTCTCCCGCGACGCGGTGGTCGGCATCGCCCTCGACCTGGTGGACGCCGGCGGCCCGCGCGGCCTCGCGGACCTCACGCTCGCCAAGGTCGCCGCCACGGCCGGCGTCGCGACGCCGAGCCTGTACAAGCACGTCGGCTCCCTGGCGGCGCTGCGGCGGCACGTCGCGGTCGTCACGCTGGAGGAGATGGCGGCGACGAGCGCCGCGGCGACCGTCGGCCGCTCCGGCCCCGACGCCCTGCGCGCCCTGGCCGGGGCCTGGCGCGACTACGCCCGCGAGCACCCCGGCCGGTACGCCGCCACCCAGCTCGCCCCCGACCCCGACGCCCCGGAGGAGGCCGAGCACCGCGCGGCGGGCGCCCGCGTGGTCGCGATCGTCGGCGCCGTCCTGCGCGGCTTCGGGCTCCCCGAGGCGCGCACGGTCGACGCCGTCCGCGCGGTGCGCGCCGGCATCCACGGCTTCGTCACGCTCGAGCTCGCCGCCGGATTCCGGCTGCCCGAGGACCTCGACCGCAGCTTCGACGTGCTGGTCGACATGCTCGTCTCCGGCGTCGCCGACCTCGGCGACGCGCCCGCCTCCACCGCCCGCGAGGAGCGGTCATGACCACGCCCGCCGTCACCACCCGCCCCTCGACCGAGGCCGGCCGGGCCGGTCGCCGGGCCGTCCGCTGGACCGCGCTCGGCGCCGTCGGCGCCGCGCTCCTCCTCCTGGCCTTTCCCCTCCTGCGGCCGTGGCCGGACGAGACCGTCCCGAGCCTCGCGCTCGCCGCCGACCTCGCGTCCGACCGCTGGGTGATCGCCCACCTGTGCGGCATCGCCGGGCTCGGCCTGCTCGCCCCGACCTTCCTGGGGCTGCGCACCGTCCTGCGCGACCGGACCCCGCCGGCCGGCGGCCGGCACGGCACCCGGGCGGCGACGGCGGCCGTCGTGACCGCCTGGCTGGGCGCGGGCCTGTGCGCGCTGCACTACGGCGCGGAGATCTTCGGCATCCGCACGATCGCGCAGGCCGCGGTGCGCACGGGCGACCCCGCCCTGCTCGCGGACGTCGAGGTGCTGCGCTACCAGCCCGCGGCCGTGGTCGTGTTCGCGCTCGGGCTGGCCCTCGTGGCGGCGGCGGGCGTGCTCGTGGCCGTCGCGCTGTGGCGCACGGGCGGCCGCCGGGCGGGCCTGGTGACGGCCGCAGGCCTCGTGCTGTACCTGCCGCAGTTCTTCGGCACCCCCGCCGTCCGCATCTCCCACGGCGTGCTGGCCGCCGTCGGCCTGCTGCTCGTGGCGTGGGCCGTCACCCGGTCCCGCACGACGACGGCCGGCCACCCCGAAGGGTGACCGGCCGCGTGATCCGGGGTGAGGCCCGGACGTCAGTCGCCGCTGTTGAAGATGGCGAGGAGGCGCAGGATCTCCAGGTACAGCCACACCAGGGTGACGATGAGACCGAAGGCCGCCGACCAGGCGTACTGGGCCGGCACGCCCTGCTCGACGCCGCGCTTGATCGAGTCGAAGTCCATGATCAGCGACAGGGCCGCGAGCCCGACGGCGACGAGCCCGATGATGATCCCGAACGGGCCGGAGCGCAGGCCCCACTCGCCGCCGGCGACGCCGGTCCACATGAGGACGACGTTCACCAGCGAGAAGGCCAGGTAGCCGACCATCGCCACGAGCAGCCAGCGCGTGAACTTGGGGGTGACGCGCACCTTGCCCGACTTGAAGAGGAACAGCGCGGCCGCGAACGTCGCCATGGTGGCCACGACGGCCTGCAGCACGATCACCGACGCGGACGTGCCGGAGTCGCCCACCGCGATGGACCCGAACGCCAGCGAGATGCCGCCGAGGAACACACCCTCCGCGACGGTGTACAGCGTGATGAGCGCGGGGCTGGGCTTCTTCTTGAACGCGTTGACCAGGCCGAGCACGAGGCCGGCGATCATGCCGATCGGCCACAGCTGCGGCGCGAAGTTCCACGTCGCCGCCGCGACGACGACCAGCAGGGCCAGCAGCCCGCCCGTCTTGATGATGACGTCGTCGTAGGTGAGGCGCTTGGTGTCCGCCGTCGTGGCCGACGGCGACTGGTACATGTTCTCGAGCGACGCGGCGTCGGCCGCCTGGGCGCCGGTGGTGCCGACCCCGGCACCGTAGGCGACCTGCCCGTACTGGGGCTGCTGCGGCGCGGTGGCGGTGCCCCCGCGGCGCGCGCCCGTGCGGCGGGGCTCGCCGAAGACGGCGCTGTTCGAGAAGACGGGGTTGCTCATGAACTCCTCCTGGTCGCGGCTGCCGGGTGCCGACGACGGGTCGTCGGTCGTGCAGAGCCGGGTCGCTGGCCTTGCGATCCATCGTACGGAACGCGCGGGCGCCGCGATACGTTCCCGCAGATCCCACCGACGGTGATCGGACTTTCGCCCGTGACGGCGCGCACGAGCAGCCCGTAGGCTCGTTCCGACCCGTGCTCCCGCGACGACGCACCCCGAGGGGCGACATGATCGAAGCACACGGCCTGACCAAGCGCTACGGACCGAAGCTCGCCGTCGACGACGTGACGTTCACCGTGCGACCCGGCGTCGTGACGGGGTTCCTGGGCCCCAACGGGGCGGGGAAGTCCACCACGATGCGCATGATCACCGGCCTCGACCGGCCGACGGCGGGGACGGTCACCGTCAACGGCCGCCCGTACGCGCAGCACCGCGCCCCGCTGGCGGAGGTGGGCGCGCTGCTCGAGGCGAAGGCGGTGCACCCCGGGCGCACGGCACGCCAGCACCTGCAGGCCCTCGCCGCGACGCACGGCATCGCGACCGCCCGGGTGGACGAGGTGATCGAGCTGACCGGCCTCACCCCGGTCGCGCGCAAGCGGGTCGGCGGGTTCTCCCTCGGCATGGGGCAGCGCCTCGGGGTCGCCGTCGCGCTGCTCGGGGACCCCCGCACCCTCATCCTCGACGAGCCGGTCAACGGGCTCGACCCCGAGGGTGTGCTGTGGGTGCGCAACCTCGCGAAGTACCTCGCCGGGCAGGGCCGCACGGTGTTCCTGTCCAGCCACCTCATGAGCGAGGTGGCGCTCACCGCCGACCACGTGATCGTCATCGGCAGGGGCCGGATCCTCGCCGACATGTCCGTGCAGGAGCTGCTCGACGGCGCGTCGCGGCGCACGGTGCGCGTCCGCTCGCCGCAGGCCACCGCGCTCGCCGACGCGCTGCGGCGCGACGGTGCCGAGGTGACGGCCGGTGACGACGGCGCCCTCGACGTCGCCGGGCTGGAGGCGGCGCGCATCGGCGAGGCCGCGGCCGCGGCCGGCGTCGTCCTGCACGAGCTCACGCCGCAGGCGTCCACGCTGGAGGAGGCCTACATGGCCCTCACCGCCGACTCCGTCGAGTACCACGCCGAAGACGTCGCGGCGGTCTCCGCCGCCGAGCCGTCCCGCACGCGCGAGCAGGCCGCCACGAGCGAGGGAGAGGCCCGATGACCGCCGCGACCCCCACGACGTCCGCCGCCACGCCGCCGGCCGTCGTCGTGCACCGCGTGACGTTCGCCCGCGTGCTGCGCGCCGAGTGGATCAAGTTCCGCACCCTGCGCTCCACCGTGTGGACGGTCGTCATCACGGCGCTGGTCATGATCGGGTTCGCGCTCATGATGGCGTCGCTGATGCGCCTCGCCGCCGACACCCCCGAGATGGCCGAGGGGATGAACAACGACCCCGGCTTCCAGTCCCTGGGCATGTCCGGCACCACGGTGATCACGCTGGGCTACTCGTTCGCCCAGCTCGCCGTCGCGGTGCTCGCCGCGCTGATCGTGACCAACGAGTACTCGACGGGGATGATCCGCTCGACCTTCGCGGCCGTGCCGAAGCGGCTGCCCGCGCTGTGGGCCAAGCTCGTGGTCATCGTGCTCACCACCGTGGTGGTGATCGCGCTCGCGCTCGGCGTCGCCTACCTGGTGACCCTGCCGATCCTCGACGCGGCGAACCTGACGGTGGACCTGTCCGACCCCGAGCAGGTGCGCGCCCTGGGCGGCTGCGTGCTCTACCTCGCGACCGTCGCCGCGTTCTCCCTGGCCGTGGGGGCGCTGATGCGGCACAGCGCGGGCGCCATCTTCACCCTGGTGGCGATCTTCTTCGTGCTGCCGATCATCTTCTCGATCGTCGTCGCCGCCTCCGACGCCGCGTGGACCGACTGGGTGAACAAGCTGCTGCCCAGCGTCGCGGGCGAGCGGATCATCTCCACCGGGCCGTCGTCCGACGTCCTGCTGGATCCGTGGGTCGGGTACTCCGTGCTCGCCGGGTACACGGTCGTGCTGCTCGTCGCGGCGGCGGTGACCCTCAAGCGCCGGGACGCCTGAGCTCCCGGCCACCGGGCTCCCGTCCGCGCAGCCGGCGCAGCAGGGCCTCGGCCGGCCCCGGCCGCCCGCGCCTCGCGAGCAGCACGGCCAGGAGCACGGTGGCCAGCCAGGTGCCGACCGCCAGGACCGCGGCCTCGAAGGTGCCCATGGTCGCGCCCAGCGCGAGGGCGTGCGCGGGCAGCAGTGACGCGAAGACCACGGTCTGGAACAGGTAGGCGCTCAGCGACCGCTCCCCCGTGGCCCGCAGCGCGAGCACCACGGGACCGCGGTCGTGCCGCGAGACGACCAGGGCGATCGCCGCGAGGTACCCCAGGCCGCCCAGCACGCCCGTGAGCACGTGCGCCCACGCCAGCAGCGCGACCACCGGGGCGGCGGGCTCCCACACCCGGACCGTCGCGAGCGCGGTGCCGACCCCGCCCAGCACGCCCAGGGGGATCCCCCACGCGGCGACGCGGCGCAGCAGCGGCCGGTGGCGCTCCGGCCGCTCGAGCAGGCGCCGTTTCCCGGCCCACATCCCGACGAGCACCGCACTCACGACGGACAGCAGCCCCACCGGGGTCATCAGCCACTCGACGGCTCGCCACCCGAGCGCCTCGAAGGGGTCGGCGATGGCGAACGACCACAGGAAGCCCCGCTGGTCGGTGATCCGCGGGTCGGCGTAGAGCAGCCCCTGCACCGCCGACGCCACGACGAGCCACACCGCGGCCCACCACAGCAGCACGCGGTCGCTCGCCCGCGTCCTCGCGGCGAGGACCACGCCCAGCAGCCCGTACCAGCCCAGGACGTCCCCGGAGAAGGCGAGCAGCGCGTGGACGAGGCCGAAGACGACGAGCCAGGCCGAGCGCCGGCGCACGACCGACGTCACCCCGCGCTCGTCGACGCCCCGCGCCCGGGCGCGGTCGGCGATACGCACCAGGCCGTAGCCGAAGAGCGCGGCGAACAGCGGGTACGCACGGCCGTCCACGAACGTGACCAGCAGCGCGGTCGTCACGTTGTCCGCCGTGCCGTCCTCCACGACGTGCTGGCGCAGCCCGTACGGCCGGTCGTGCAGGTAGATCATCACGTTGGCGAGCGCGATCAAGGGCCAGCATGAGGCCCCGGGCCACGTCCGGGACCGGTGCGCGGGACGTGCCGTCGGGCGGGGCGGGCGTCGCCGCGGCGACCGTGCTCGGGCTGCTCATGCCCCGACGCTACGGAGCCGGGCGAGCTCCCCACATCCACCGGGCGGTGGGGCGTCGACCACCGGCCGGTGGGCCCGTCGGTCCACCGACCGGTGGACCGACGGGCCCGGTCAGGCAGGGTCCGTCAGGCAGCGCCTGTCAGGCGGGGTCGGGCGACCCGGAGGCCGAGCCCTCGGACATCCGGGCGAGAGCCGCGGCCTTCTCCGCCTTCTCCTTCGCCCGCGCCGCGGCCTTCTCGGCCCGCCGCACCGCGCGCGTGTCCCGCCGGCTGCGACGACGCTCCTTGCGCCGCTCGATGAGCTCGTACAGCACCGGCACCACGAACAGCGTGAGCAGCGTCGAGGAGATCAGGCCGCCGATGACCACCAGCGCCAGCGGCTGGCTGATGAACGCCCCGCCCCCGGTGAGGCCGATCGCCATCGGCGTCAGCGCGAAGATGGTGGCCAGCGCCGTCATGACGATGGGCCGCAGCCGCTTGCGGGCGCCCTCGCGCACCGCCTCGTCCAGTCCTCGTCCGCGCTCGCGGTACTGGTTGATGAGGTCGATGAGCACGATGGCGTTCGACACCACGATGCCGACCAGCATGAGCACGCCGATGAGCGCCGGCACGCCCAGCGGCGTGCCGGAGACGAGCAGGGCCAGCAGCGCGCCGGTCGCCGAGAACGGCACCGACACGAGCAAGATCAGCGGCTGCACCAGCGACCCGAACGTCGCCACCATGACGAGGTAGACGATCGCGATCGCCGCGACGAGAGCCAGCCCCAGGTCGGCGAAGGCGTCGGCCTGGTCCGCCGCGACGCCGCCCACCTCGACGCTCGCGCCCGCGGGCAGGTCGAGGGCGTCGGTCGCGGTCGTGATCTCGGTGCTGAGCGTGCCCACGTCCTGCGTCTGCGGCGTGACCGAGACGGTCGCGGAACGCTCGCCGTCGGTGCGGGAGATCGACGTCGGGACGTCGACCTTCTCGACCGTGGCGACGTCGGTCAGCGGCACGGTGCCCGCCGCCGTCGGGATCTCGAGGTCGGAGATCTCGCCCTGGGTCGCGGGCGCGTCGCCGGTCTTCACGACGACGTCGGTCGGGCCGTCCCCCAGGTCGACCTCGCCGACGGTCTGCTCCGGCTCCATGGCCCCGGCGACGAGGCCCGAGACCTGCGTCTCGGTCAGGCCCAGCTCGGCCGCCTTCTCGCGGTCGACGGAGACCTGCACGACCTGCTGCGCGGCGGCGAGGTCGTTGCTGACCTCGGCCACGCCGTCCAGGTCGGAGACGGCGTCGGTGACCTGCCCGGCCGCGGCCCGCAGGTCGTCCTCGTCGTTCGCCTGCACCACGAGGTCCACGGTGGTGGAGCCGAACCCGGAGTCGCCGCCGGAGACGCTCACCTCGTCGGTGACGCCGTCGGTGAGCGGCTCGACCGCGTCGCGGATCTCGTCCTGCGCGGCGACGCCGTCCGCCTCGGGGTCGAGCGTGATCGCGAACGTCGCCTGCGGCGCCGACCCGCCGCCCATGAAGGCGGCCTGCGCGGCGTCGCCCTCGCCGACGGTCGTCTGCACGCTCTCGACGGCGTCGACCCCGGCGAGCGCGTCCTCGACCTCGGTGGCCGCGGCGTCCTGCGCCTCGAGCGACGCGCCCGTCGTGAACGTCTGCGTGACGGTGACGGTGTCCTGGCCGGAGTCGCCGATGAAGTTGGTCTCCAGGCGCGGCACCAGCGCGAGCGTGCCGCCCAGGACGGCGACCGCCACGACGAGCGTCACCCACGGGTGGCGCAGCGCGGCGCCGAGGCTCGGCACGTACGCACGCTGCCAGAGGCCGCGGCGCTCCTTGGCCTCGGCGGCCTCGCGCACCTGCTCGGCCTCCTCCGGGGTGCCGGCGACGGCGGGCGTCTTGACGAACCAGTACGCCAGCACCGGCACGATCGTCAGCGCCACGACCAGGGAGGCCAGCATGGCGATCGCCACGGTCATGGCGAACGGCCGGAACAGCTCGCCCACCATGCCGCCCACGAGCGCGATCGGGGCGAAGACGGCGACCGTGCAGATGGTCGACGCCGCGATCGCGCCGCCCACCTCGCGCACGGCGGTGAGGATCGCGGCCTTCTTCTCCTCGCCGTAGGACAGGTGTCTCTTGATGTTCTCGATGACGACGATCGCGTCGTCGACGACGCGGCCGATCGAGATGGTCAGGGCGCCGAGCGTGAGGATGTTCAGCGTGTAGCCCGTGGCGTTCATGACCAGGAAGGTCGCCGCCAGCGACAGCGGGATCGACACGGCCGACACGAGCGTGGAGCGCACCGAGAGCAGGAAGACGAGGATCACGAGGACGGCGAAGACGAGACCCAGCCCGCCCTCGGTGGCGAGCCCCTCGATGGACTCTTCGATGAACGGCGCCTGGTCGAAGACGACGGCGGTGGTCACGCCGTCCGCCTCCAGCTCCGGCCCGAGGTCGTCCAGGGTCTCCTGGACAGCGTGCGAGACGTCGACGGTGTTGCCGTCGGGGGTCTTGGTGATGGCGACGCCGAGCGAGGGCTCGCCGTCGAGGCGGGAGAGGGAGGTGGGCTCGACGGGGACGACCTCGACGCTCGCGACGTCGGCGAGCGCGACGGGCTCGGGAGCCTGTGGGGCCTGCGGGGCCTCGGCAGCCCCGGTGGCCCCGGTGGGCGGGGCGCCGGTGCCGTCGCCGATCTCCCCGGTGGTGCCGCCGGTCGGGTCGCCGGTGCTCGTCGCGCCCGGCGCCGCGGCCGCGGCCGGGTCCGCGACCAGCGGCAGCTGCCGGAGCTGCTTGACGCTGTCGATGCCCGACCCGGTCTGGACCGAGTACGTCACGTCGTCGTCGGTGATGGTGCCGGCGGGCAGCACGACGCCGTTGTCCTTGAGGACGTCGGCGACGTCCTGCGTCGTCAGGCCCGCGGCCGCCACCTTCTCGGTGTCGACGTCGACCAGCACCTGGTCGGTCTCGCCGCCGGTGACGGCGACCGAGCGCACGTCGTCGACGTCCTCGAGCGCGGGGACGACGACGGACTCGACGGTGTCCGCGAGCGCCGCGGCGTCCACCGGGTCGCCCGAGCCCTCGGAGCCGGCGGCCGCGAGCTGGATGACGGGCAGGTCGTCGAGCGACCCCGTGATCACCTGCGGCTCGACGTCCTCGGGCAGCTGCTGCTGGGTGCGGGTCACGGCCGTCTGCAGGCGCTGGGTGGCGGCGTCCATGTCGGTGCCGTACACGAACTGCACCGTCGTGACGGAGCTGCCGGTCGAGGCCGTGGATCCGACGGACTCGATCCCCTCGACGCCCTGGGCGGCGGCCTCGAGCGGCTCGGTGACGCGCTCCTCGACGACCTCCGGGGACGCGCCCGGGTAGGTGGCGACCACGGCCCCGGCGGGGAGCTCGAGCGACGGGATGAGCTCCTGCTTGAGGGAACCCAGGCTCATGATCCCGAAGACGAAGATCGCGAGCGTCGCCAGGGCGACGACGGCGCGGTTCGCCAGGGACAGGCGGGCAAGTCGGAACACGCTCACTCCAGACAGCGGTCGGCAAGGTCGGGCACGACTCCGCTGTCGTGACGCACGGCTGAACGGACGATACTCGCTCGCGGTTCCCGCCGGCATCGTCCGAAAGACGGACCCGCGTCCCCGACCCGCCCCGGCACCGCGCCGGTCGTCACAGCTCCGCCATCGCCTCCTCGGGCGTGCCCTCGACCGCGCGTGCCCGGCGGTTCCAGCGCGACCACAGCACGCGCTCGGCCAGCGGGCCGGCCATCCGGTGCGCGGTCACGGCGAAGACGACGACGCCGACGAGCAGCACCGCGGCCGCGACCCAGTACGGCACCGATTCCCCGACCGGGTGCAGCAGGCCGGCGATCACGGGGGCGGGCGCGGCGAAGCCCCAGCGCACGAGGTTGAAGGCCCCGGTCGTGACGCGGCGGTCGGGATCGCCGAGCGCCAGGGAGAGGTCGGTGAGGATGGCGTTGGCGATGCCCATGAACACGCCCGCGACGACCAGCACGGCGACCGACGCCGCCGTCGGCAGGCCGAGAGCGAGCAGCACGGTCATGACGAGGACGCCGCCGACGGCAACCCCGAGCGTCTGCACCGCCCCGATCGTGTGGGCCAGCTTGTGCCCGACGACGAGGATGCCGAACGCGAGGCCCAGGCCCCAGGCGGTGAAGACCAGGCCCAGCGGCACGACGTCCAGGCCGAGGAAGATCGGCGTGTAGCCGAGGATGACGAAGAACACGAAGTTGTAGGTGGCGGTCACGACGGCGAGCGCGAGGAACGCGGGCCGGCGGAAGAGCGCGAAGACCTGGCCGACGCGCAGCGGGGTGGGCTTGGTCGCCGGGTCCTTGAGCTTGGTCACGGACATCGCCAGCGCGACGATCATGAACAGTCCGCACGCGAGGAAGGGCACGCGCCAGCTGATGCTGCCGAGCAGCCCGCCGATGAGCGGCCCGACGGCGAACCCGAGGCCGACGCAGGTCTCGAAGATGCCGACCACCCACTCGCGGTCGTTCGCGAGCGAGACGAGCAGCACCATCGCGGTGGCGAAGAACATCGCGTTGCCGAGGCCCCACAGGCCGCGCAGGGCGGCGAGCTGGCCGATGGAGGTGCTCAGTGCCGCCAGGATCGCGGCGACGGCCACGAGGGAGACGCCCGCGCCCAGGATCTTCTTGTACCCGAACCTCCCGGTGGCGAGGACCGCGGGGATCATCCCGACCGCCATCACGGCGATGTAGGCGGTGAACAGCAGCTCGATCTGCCACGTGGTCGCGCCGATCTCGTCACCGATGACCGGGAGGATCGGGTCGACGACGGCGATGCCGGCGATCGCGAAGAACGCGGTGAGCGCGGTGGCGTAGATGGCGGTCTTGTTCGGTTCGTTGCGGGCGCCGGACACGGGCGGCCTTTCTCCTCGGGGCGGGCGGTGGGGACGTCGGTACGTTACGCCTCCTTAGTTGCCTCTAGCAACCGATGTCACGGACGGGCCTCCCGTGCGTCCCTGAGACGTGTGCCTCGCCTCACAGTCCGCCCGGCGAACGATCCGCGGCGGAGGCGGCACCGCACGAAGGACGCACCACTGCTGAAGACATCGCCGTCTGGAGGACCGTCCGTGACCGCGCCCATCTCGAACCCCGCACCCCGCCCGCCCCGCACCCCGGCCGGCGTCCGCCGTGTCGCACGACGGCGGTTCGCCGCCGCCGGCGCCGCGCTGGCCACCGCTGCCGCCGGCGTCGTCGTGCCCGTCGTGACCGTCGTGACCGCCCCGCCGGCCTCCGCCGACGTCGTGACCTTCTGCAAAGAGCTCGTGAACCAGGCGAACAGCTACCTCGACACGCTGCCGTCCCCGGACGAGGAGGGCGTCGCCACCCAGGGCGAGGACTACACGTGGGAGGACACCGCGTCAGAGATCCTCAACGACATGAAGGGCGCCCACCAGGGCGAGTTCGAGAAGTACAAGGACGCATGGCTGGAGGAGCCTGTCGGTACCGAGCACCACGCCAAGTGGGCGTACCGCGACTACTACCAGCAGCGACTCTCCGAGATCACCGAGTGGGAGCAGGGCGGCCAGGTGGGTCCGCGCCCACGCGACCCCGTGGACTGGAAGGCCTACAAGCCGCACTACCAGTCCTGGGCGGTCAGCGTGCAGGAGCTCGCGGCCTTCGAGAAGTCCGCCCTGCGCAGTCTCCCGGTGAGCGCCGACCTCGGGGACTGGGCGTGCCCGCCGCTCGAACAACGCCGGGACAACCCCAACCGGCCTACGGCGTTCAGCGAGTCGCAGCGACGGACGATCCGCACGATGACGGGCAACACGCTCGGCAAGGATCTCGAGCAGCGGATCCTGCAGGACCGCCGCGCCGGGTACCGCACCCACGTGACGATGAAAGGGGCGCGGCCGACGCCCGGCCTCCCGCAGCGGCTGAGGGCACTCGGCGCGAGCCACTCGACGCACCAGGCCCGCGGTGTCCAGACCAACCCTCGGACCTCGACCACGTCTGCCATGAAGCCCGGGTCCGCCAAGACCACGAGCGTGGTGGAGTACATGGCGCAACGGTCGGGGAAGAACCCTGCCCAGGCTGCCGAGGCCCGGAGCATCGAACGACAGCTCACGGGACGCTCTCCCCGCGGGGTCGTGATCCCACGCTCACCCGGCGGTATCGACTGGACGTCGCTCGAGCTGAAGTACGTCACGGACTCCCCGAAGGACGACGACTACGGGTACGCCTTCTCCGCGGACACGCTGCCCGAGGACGCCGACGAGCCGGGGTACGGCGGCGAGGCGTCTCTCAACCTGTCCTCGGACGCACTGTTCACCTGGCTCGCGCTGGACCCCGGCCAGTTCTGGGTGAACCTCAACCCGGACACCCCGGAGACCATCGTCGACGAGCAGTTCGGCAGCACCGACGCCGGGCGCGTCCTGCTCCAGGCGGACTACGACATGAAGGCGGCCTTCGCCAAGCTCTCGAACCCGGACACGGAGCTGGGCAAGAAGCACTGGGACTCGCTGGAACGGAGCCCGGACGGCGGGATCTGCTACGACTGGACCCGGCTGTGGATCGAGCCGCAGCCGGCGAAGGTCCGCACCGACGGCGACCAGCTCTACATCCTCGACGCGCCCCTGCAGGTGCAGATCGAGCAGATGGACATCGACTGGACCCCGCCCGGCGAGGAGACCTGCCTCGAGACCGCACCCAAGGACATCGTCGAGCGCAACACCCAGCGCATCGTCGACGACTTCGAGCAGCCGCTCGAGGACTACGTCAACACCGCCCCGGAGTTCGCCGACATGCGGCGCGTCTACACCACTCGCGTGGCGGCGGAGTGGATCAAGGACCGCGACGCGAAGCGCCCCGGCGCGTTCCACGACATCATCGGCTCCGGCGACGTCTCCGCCTGGCCCGCCCGGATCGACTACGACCCGCAGGACGTCTTCGACGACCTCATGGAGCAGCTGCAGACCGTGCAGTACACCTACGAGTACGAGCACGGCGACCTCGAGTACACGCTCGACGTGATGGGCGGCATCGAGCTCCCCGACGCCCCGCGCGACCAGACCTCCAAGAAGGAGTTCGAGCGCGACCACCCGAGACTGGCGCGGACCGTCCAGGACGCGCGCTTCGACGCCGTGAGCGAGCCGCCGCAGGTCAGCGCGCAGGACGACGTCACCACGCTCGACGACGAGCCGACCGGAACCGCGTGGCTCGGCGGCGGCACGTTCGACGAGGCGCCGGGGCCCGACCCGACCGACCCGCCGGACGACGGCGACGAAGGCGGAGGCGGAGGCGGAGGCAACCCCGGCGGCGGGGGTGGCGGCAACGCCGGCGACGGGGGTGGCGGCAACCCCGGCGACGGGGGTGGCGGCAGCCCCGGCGGCGGTTCGGGCGACGGGGGCTCCGGATCCGGTGACGGGGCGGGCGACGGCTCCGGGAGCGGCGGCGGGCGGGAGTCCCTGCCCTCGCGCGCCGACAGCCCGTCGTCGGAGGTCGTCCCCGACTCGGACCCCATGCCGGCGACCGGTTTCGACGACGTCCGGCTGGTCTACGCGGCCCTCGCTCTCCTGCTCGCCGGGCTCGCTCTGATGCTGGTCCGACGGCGCTGGCTGACCCGGCGATGACGTCCGGGGCGCACCGGTCGCGCGCCCCGGTGCCCCGGGCTACCGTCGATCGCGGTGCCCGTGGCACGACTCACCCCGACCGACGCCTCAAGGAGGAGCCGTTGTGACGCTGCCCGAGCCTCACACCGAATCGCCCGCCCCGCAGCAGGGCAGGCGCACCGTGGTCCACCGCGCCGTGGCCGTCGTCGTCGCCCTGGCGATGGCGCTCGCCGTCTCGCTCGTCCTCGTCCCCGACAGCGAGGGCGCGCCGAAGTTCAACGTGCGCTGCGACGAGCTCGTCGACGGGATCGAGGGCGTCGCCGACCTCGCGGACCTGCCGGGCGGCGGCCTGCCCGACGCGTACGACGAGAAGATCGACGACTACGAGTACAAGAATCCCGCCGAGCAGTTCCGGGACCGCAAGGCACCGACCCAGGCGGAGCTCGACGCGCTGAAGGGCAGCTACGAGGACTTCGACCCGGGCACCGAGGACCACCTGCTGCGCCGGTGGAAGGCCTACGACGGCGAGTGGGGCTGGGAGCGGTGGCGGAACACCTACATCCCCGCCATCTCCAACGACTCCCGGGGCGACGGCTTCCACAAGAACGTCGCCAAGCGGCTCAAGCTCGGCGGCGCCGACTGGATGTGCGAGGACAACAAGCTCTGGAAGGAGAAGAACCTCGGCTACGAGCGCCGGTACGACTCGGTGAACCGCCAGCACAAGATCGCCTACGAGCTCAAGTCGGGAAACTCCCAGCTCAACATGGACCAGCTGCGGGCCGACCGCGCGCTGCGGGCCCAGGGCTGGCGCGTCGTGTACATCTTCAGCAAGGAGCCGAAGCCCGGCCAGCTCCGGCTGCTCCAGCAGTACGGCATCGAGCACACCAAGCTGCACTCCTCGGCCGTGCCCAGGAATCCGCAGAAGTCGCCGAGCAACGCGATGAACCCCCCGTGCAAGCCCGGCGCCCAGCCGTCGACGCTGTCGACGTCGGCCGCGGCCTGCCCCCGGCGCTCGACCGCAGGACCCGCGAAGCAGCTCGCGACCGAGTCGGGCCGCAACGCCGCCGACGCCCGCGAGGCCCAGCGGATCCGCAACGACCTCTCGCGGGACCTGCGGCGACCGGGCTTCGGCGCGCAGCGGCCGGGAGGCATCGACTGGAGGTCGCTCGAGCTGAAGTACGTCTCCGACGACCCGAAGAACGACGACTACAGCTACGCCTTCTCGGCCGACGAGCTGCCCGACGACGGCGAGGCCGAGCCCGGCTTCGGCGGCGAGGCGGCGCTCGACCTGTCGTCCGACGCCCTGTTCACGTGGCTCGCGCTCGACTCCAGCCAGTTCTGGGTGAACCTCAACCCGGACACCCCGGAGACCATCGTCGACAAGGAGTTCGGCACGACGGACGCCGGTCGGGTGCTCCTCGAGGCCGACCTCGAGATGAAGAAGTCGCTGACCGACCTGTCGAACCCCGAGACGGAGCTGGGCAAGAAGCACTGGGACTCCCTGGAGCGCACCGAGGACGGGGTGATCTGCTACGACTGGACCCGGCTGTGGATCGAGCCGCAGCCCGCGAAGGTCCGCACGGACGGCGACCAGCTCTACATCCTCGACGCCCCGCTGCAGGTGCAGATCGAGCCGTTCGAGATCGACTGGACGGTGCCCGGCGAGGAGCCCTGCACCGAGACCGCCCCGAAGGACATGGTCGAGCGCAACACCCAGCGCATCGTCGACGACTTCGAGCAGCCGCTCGAGGACTACGTCAACACCGCCCCGGAGTTCGCCGACCTGCGGCGCGTCTACACCGCCCGCGTGGCGGCGGAGTGGATCAAGGACCGCGACGCGAAGCGCCCCGGCGCGTTCCACGACGTCATCGGCTCCGGCGACGTCTCGGCCTGGCCGGCACGGACGGACTACGACCCGCAGGACGTCTTCGACGAGCTCATGGACGTGCTCCAGACCGTGCAGTACCGGTACGAGTACGAGCACGGCAGCGCCGAGTACTACGTCGAGGTGATGGGTGGCATCGAGCTGCCCGACGCCCCGCGCGACCAGACGCCGAAGGCCGAGTTCGAGCGCGACCACCCCAAGCTCCCGCGCACCGTCCAGCGGGCGCGCCACGACACGGGTCGCGTCCCCGTCGAGGCGCAGCCGCAGGACGCGGTCGGCACGCTGGCCGAGGGCGCGGAGACCGTCGCCTGGCTCGGCGGCGGCACGCCCCTGCAGGCCGAGGAGCCGGGCCCCGACCCGACCGACCCGCCGGGTGACGGCGACGGCGGCGGCGGCGGGCCAGGCGACGGGAACGGCGGCGGGAACGGCGGCGGGCCGGGCGGGAACGACGGCGGCCCCGGCGGCGGCGCGGGCGACGACGACGCGGGCGGCGGTGGGCGCGACTCTCTGCCGTCGCGTGCCGACGGCCCTTCGCGCGCCGAGGCCCCGCCGTCCGACGTGGTCCCGAGCTCCGGGCCGATGCCGGCGACCGGCTTCGGCGACGCCTGGCTGGTCCCCGCGGCCCTGGTGCTCGTGCTCGCCGGGCTCGCGCTGGTGCTGGTGCGACGGCGGTGGACGGGCGGTCGCTGACCGCCCGCGGAGGGGTCCCTCTGCCCACGGCAGATGCGCTGCGGGCAGATACCCCTCCCACCGCCGGGCCGGTGAGCGCACCGTGGAGGCATGAGCACACCCCTCACGTCCCCTCCAGGATTCGACGACCAGCTCGCCGCGCGACTGCTGCACCAGCGCATCGTCGTCGTCGGCACCGAGATCGACGACGCGGTGGCCAACCGCGTCACGGCCCAGCTCCTGCTGCTGTCGGCCGAGGACCCCGTGGCCGACGTCGCCCTCTACGTCAACTCGCCCGGGGGGTCCGTGACCGCGGGCCTCGGCGTCTACGACACGATGCGGCTGCTGCCGAACGACGTCGTGACGGTGGGCTTCGGCTTCGCCGCGAGCATGGGCCAGTTCCTGCTCACCGCCGGCGCGAAGGGCAAGCGCTACGTGCTGCCCCACACCCGCGTGATGATGCACCAGCCCTCGGCCGGCATCGGCGGCACCGCCGTCGACATCGCGATCCAGGCCGAGAACCTGGAGCACACCAAGCGCGTCATGCACGAGCTGACCGCGAAGCACACCGGTCGCACCGTCGAGCAGATCGCCGCCGACGCCGACCGCGACCGCTGGTTCACCGCGTCCGAGGCGCTCGAGTACGGCCTGGTCGACCGGATCGTGGAGTCGGTCGAGGACGTGCGTCCCGCGGCCGCCGGCCGGAGGGCGGGGCTGTGATGCAGGAGCGCATGTCGAGCTACACGATCCCGAACGTCGTCGAGCGCACCCCGCTCGGCGAGCGCTACTCCGACGTCTTCAGCCGGCTGCTGCGGGACCGCATCATCTTCCTGGGGACGGAGATCGACGACGGCGTGGCGAACGTCGTCATGGCCCAGCTGCTGCACCTGGAGTCGGAGTCGCCGGAGACGGAGATCGGCCTGTACATCAACTCCCCCGGCGGCTCGGCCACGGCGATGACGGCCATCTACGACACCATGCAGTTCGTGCGCTCCGACGTGGCCACCACCTGCATGGGGCAGGCGGCGTCGGCGGCGGCCGTGCTGCTCGCCGCGGGCACCCCCGGCAAGCGGACCGTCCTGGAGCACTCCCGGGTGCTGCTGCACCAGCCGTCCACCCAGGGACAGGGGACGGTGTCCGACCTGGCGATCCAGGCGCGCGAGGTGCTGCGGCTGCGCGCCGAGACGGAGTCGCTGCTCGCGCGGCACACCGGGCAGTCCGTGGAACGGCTGCGCGCGGACACCGACCGCGACCTGCTGCTGTCGGCCCGCGAGGCCGTGGACTACGGGGTCGCGGACGCCGTCGTCACCTCGCGCAAGCTGACGGCGCCCGCCGCGGCCTGAGCGACCGACGTGCGTGCTGACATGATCCTTAAGACCTCTGTTTGAGGATCATGTCAGCACGCACGTTGCGGCGGCGGGTGCTCAGGCGGCGAGGGTGACCGTGTCCGACGTGGTGACCGTGCCCGACGTCGGGACCGAGCGGACGTGGCGGACCGGTGTCGACCGGTCGCGCGTGGACGTGAGCACGCGGACCTGCTGCTGCTCCACGCTCGCGGCGAGGGCGTCGTGGGCCTGGGCGACCAGGTCGACGAGCCGGATGCCGAGCGCCGTGCACACGGCGGCCAGCATCTCCGACGACGCCTCCTTGCGGCCCCGCTCCACCTCCGACAGGTACGCGGTCGACATGCGGGCCGCGGACGCGACCTCCTGCAGGGTGCGTCCCTGCCGCAGCCGCGCGCGACGCAGGATCGCTCCCACCAGGTGGCGCAGCAGCGGTTCACGCACCTGCTCCGTGCCCGTGGGGGCTCGCATCGCGGTCGTCATGCCGACGACGCTACCCGCGTCCGGCGCCCGACGGCTGCGCGACGGGCGTCGGACGTCGTCGTTCCGCTGTCGGCAGAAGGCGTCGCAGGCCGCCCGCCCGGCTGCTGCCCAGCAGCACTCCTCCGACCACGAGCGCGGCCCCCACGCCCTCGCCGGCGGTGACGCGCTCTCCGAGCACGAGCCACGCCGCCGTCATCCCCACGACGGGCACGAGCATCGAGAACGGCGCCACCACGCCGGCGGGGTGCCGCGTCATGAGCCACGTCCACACGCCCGACCCGAGCACCGTCGCCACCAGCACCGTGTACGCCAGCCCCAGCAGCGCGGCGACGGCACCGGGCTGGTCGAACGAGGTGAGCGAGGTCGCGATGCGGTCCGGGCCCTCCACGGCCAGCGACAGGGCCAGCATCGGCAGCGGCGGCACGACCGACATCCACAGCGTGAGGCGCAGCGGGCTGGCGGGCCGGGCCTGCCGGCTGCAGACGTTGCCGATCGCCCAGCCGAACGCACCCGCCAGGGTCAGCAGGAGGGGGACGAGGCTCGCGTGCTCGGCCCGCTGCCAGGCGACGAGCGTGAGGCCGCCGACGGCGACCAGGACGCCGGCCACCTGCCGTCCGCTCACCCGTTCGCGCAGGAACGTCGCGCCGAGCACCACCGTGAACGGGCCCGACATCTGCAGCACGAGGGACGCGAGCCCGGCGGGCATCCCGGCCGCCATGCCCCAGTACAGGAACAGGAACTGCAGGGTGCCGAAGCCGAGGCCGTAGCCCACCAGCCAGCGCACCGGCACCCCGGGCCACGGCACCAGCAGCACCGTCGGCACGGCGATGAGCCCGAAGCGCAGCGCGACGAGGAAGAACGGCGGGAAGTGCCCGAGGGAGACGTCGATGGCGATGAAGTTCAGCCCCCACATGAGGGCGACGAGGACGGCGAGCAGCCGGTGGCGGACGGGCATGCGTCCAGCGTCGCCACGAACATGCTGAAGGACAAGCGATGATTGGTTCACCGACGCTGTAGGTTGCCTTCATGGACGTGAGGCACCTCGAGCTGCTCCGCGAGCTGGCCGACCGCGGGAGCGTCACCGCGGTCGCGCGGGCCACGCACCGCACGCCGTCCGCCGTCTCGCAGCAGCTGCGCACCGCGCAGCGCGAGCTGCACACGGCGCTCGTCGAACCGGCCGGTCGCGGGCTGCGGCTCACCGAGGCGGGGCGGCTGCTGGCGGAGGGCGCGGCAGACGTCGCCGCCGCCGTCGAGCAGGTGCAGGCCCGCTGGGACGCGTTCCACGGCGAGCCGTCCGGCACGGTCAGCGTCGCCGCCCTGCCGAGCGCCGCGACCTTCCTGCTGCCCGGGGTGGTGCGCGACCTCGCCGGCACCTCGATCACGCTGCGCCTGACCGACACCGACATCGCCGAGGCCGAGTACGGCGGGCTCACCGCCGACCACGACGTCGTGGTCGCGCACAGCCTCACCAGCGTCCGTCCCGCCGGCACCGACGGCCTGGTGGTGGTCCCCCTGGCGCGCGAGCCGCTCGACATCGCGATGGCCACCGACCACCCGCTCGCGGCCGGCGAGGTCGTGCACCCCGCCGACCTCGCCGACTGCGACTGGATCGGCGTGCCGCCCGGCTTCCCGTTCGACACCGTGCTGCAGACACTCGAGCGGGTCACCGGCACCCGGCTGCGCATCGACCAGCGGCTGCGCGACAACCGCCTCATCGAGGCCCTGGTGTCCTCCAGCCGGCACGTCGCCGTGCTCCCCCGCTTCACCACCCCGACCGGCGACCGGCTCACCCTGCGCGAGCTCGCCGGCGTCGCGTCCGCGCGGCACGTCTCCGCCGTCCTGCGCCCCGACCGGGCCGAGCGCCTCGCCGTGCGCCGCGTCGTCGACGCCTTCGTCCGCGCGGCGGACGCCGTGACACGACAGCACACGGCGTGACCTCAGGCAAGGTGCCCCCGCCCGGATTCGAACCGGGACTGGACCGGGTTTAAGCCGGCTGCCTCTGCCAGTTGGGCTACGGGGGCGCTGGTGGGGCCAGGACACGAGAGCGGGCGCCCGGTCGGCCTCGGTGGAGGTCGACCCGGCGCCCGCTCACGGTACCGGTGGCCGGTCAGCCCTTCTCGGCGCGCGCGGCCGACGACTCGGCCTTCTGCTCGACCTTCTCCCCCGCGGGCTTCGGCGGCACGGACGCCTTGCGGAACTCGTCGCGCGGGTCGTGCAGCGAACCGAGCGAGACGATCTCCCGGCCCATGATGAACTGGCCGATCCAACCGATCATGATCCGCAGCTTGCGGTTGCCGGTCGGCATCGCCATCACGTGGTAGCCGCGGTGCGCCAGCCAGGCCAGCGGCCCGCGCAGCTTGAGGAAGCCGAACAGCTCCGCCACGCCCTTGTACATGCCGAGCGACGCCACGACGCCGACGCTCTTGTGCTTGTACTCGACCATCGGCTGCCCCTGGTACTGGGCGACGATGTTGTCCGCCAGCCGGGTGGCCTCACGGATCGCGTGCTGGGCGTTCGGCGGGCAGAAGCCGCCCGGGTTCAGCAGGTCCGGCACGGCGGCGCAGTCGCCGGCGGCCCAGGCGTCGGGCACGACCTCGCCGTTGCCGTCGTCGTCCATGGTCGCGACCTGCAGCGTCGGCAGCACCGTGACGCGGCCCATCCGGTCGAAGGGCAGGTCCGAGCGCTCCTTGATGACCGGGTTCGCCTTGACGCCCGCGGTCCAGACGATCGTGTCGGTGTCGAACTCGACGCCCGTGGAGGTCACCACGTGCCCGTCCACGCAGGACGACAGGAACGTGCTGAGGTGGAACTCGATGCCGCGCTTCTTCATCTCCTCGAGCGCCCACAGGCCCATGGGCTCGGAGACCTCGGGCAGGATGCGGCCGGCGCCCTCGATCATCACGAAGCGCAGGTCCTCGGCGTCGATCGTCGGGTAGTTGCGCGTCGCGTAGCGCGCCATGTCCTCGATCTCGGCGAGCGCCTCGATGCCGGCGAAGCCGCCGCCCACGAACGTGAAGGTCAGCATCCGCTTGCGCGCCTCGGCGTCCCAGGTGGACGACGCGACGTCCATCTTGTTGAGCACGTGGTTGCGGACGGCGATGGCCTCCTCGACGTTCTTGAAGCCGATCCCGTTCTCCGCGAGGCCCGGGATGGGCAGCGTGCGGGAGACGGAGCCGAGCCCGACGACCAGCTGGTCGTAGGAGACCTCGTAGTCCGGGCCCTCCTCCGGGTGGATCGTGACCTTCTTGTCGGCGTGGTCGATGTTCGCGACCATGCCCTGCAGCACGTCGACGCCCTTGAGCGCCTTGCGGTGCGGCGCGACGACGTCGCGGGCGTCGATCGAGCCCGCACCCGCCTCCGGCAGGAACGGGGCGTAGGTCATGTACGGCCGCGGGTCGACGACGACGATCGCCGCGTCGCGCTTCCCGAGCTTGCGGCGCAGGCGGCGCGCCACGTAGAGGCCGACGGACCCGCCGCCGAGGACCACGACACGAGGCACCTTGCGGGGCCGCGACGCCGGTGCGGGCGCGTCCTGGGCATGGGTGTCCGACGACAGAACGTTCTGAGGCATGCACTCAGTCTACGACCGCCCGCGGCGCTCGCAGTCGGGCCGTCCACCCTGCGACCGCGAGCTCAGGCGAGCGAGAGCGCGATGCCGTCGAGGATGTCGCTCTCGCTGGTCACGACCTGCGTCAACGCACCGCCCGCCGCGCCCTGCGACCTGGCGACGTCGTCGCGCACGCGGGTCACGACCTCCGCCCACACGAGCGCGCCGGCGCCGATGACGTCGGCCCGGCCGGGGTGCATGAACCCCAGCGCACGGCGCTCCTCGCGCGTGCGGTGCAGCAGGTCGTCGCAGGCGGCGAGGACGTCGTCCGTCGGCAGCACCGCGCCGTGCACCCGCTCCCGCTGGTAGCTCGGCAGCCGCAGCGCGTGCGCGGTGACGGACGTGACGGACCCGGCGAGGCCGACGAGGGTCACCGTCTCGCCGAAGGGCACGGTGCGCGCCGCGCCGTCCAGCGCGGCCCGGACGTCCGCGCGCGCGGCCTCGACCTCGTCGGGCACCGGCGGGTCGGAGTGCAGGTACCGCTCGGTCATCCGCACGGACCCGACGTCCAGCGAGAGGGCTGCCTTGGGCGTGCTGGTGCCGAGCACCAGCTCGGTCGACCCGCCGCCCAGGTCCACCACGAGGTAGGGCCCGGCGTGCCGCGACGCGACTCCCGCCGTCGCGCCCCGGAACGACAGCTCCGCCTCCTCGTCGCCGGACGCGACCTCCGGGTCGACACCGACGGCGTCGCGGACTCCCTCGGCGAACGCCGCCCGGTTGCGCGCGTCGCGGGTGGCGGACGTCGCGACGAAGCGGACGCGCGTGGCGCCCGCCTCGGCGATGACGCGGGCGTACTCGCGGGACGCGGCGAACGTGCGCTCCAGCGCCTCGGGCGCGAGCTCGCCTGTGCGGTCGACGCCCTGCCCCAGCCGGACGATCTGGAGGCGCCGGTCCACCTCCGTCAGGGTGCCGTCGGCGGCGACGTCCGCGACGAGGAGGCGGATGGAGTTGGTGCCGCAGTCGATCGCGGCAACGCGCGTGGTGGGGCTCGAAGTCACGGGCGACACTGTCTCATCCACCACCGACCGTCCGCCGGTCGAGCCGGCCGGTCGAGCCGGTCGGTCGAGCCCGCCGGTGCGTCAGCAGGTGCAGCGGTCGGGCCGCCACTGGTCGCGGACGCGGTCGAGCGCCTCGTCGCCGAGCGGGTTCACCCCGCGGCCGGCGGCCAGGGCGTGCCCCATGAGCACGTGCAGGCACTTGACCCGGGTGGGCATGCCGCCCGCGGAGATCCCGTCGATCTCGTCGACGTGGCCCAGCTCCTCGCGGCGCGCCAGGTAGTGCTCGTGCGCCCGCCGGTACGCCGCCGCGAGCTCGGGGTCCTCGCCGAGCCGCGCCGTCATCTCCTTCATCACACCCTCGGCCTCGAGCCGCGACGCCGCCGCCACCGCGCCTGGGTGCGTGAGGTAGTAGGTGGTCGGGAACGGCGTGCCGTCAGGCAGGCGCGGGGCCGTGCGCACGACGAGCGGCCGGCCGCACACGCAGCGCGCGGCGATGCCGACCACCCCGCGCGGGGTGCGGCCGAGCTGCTCGGCGAGCACCTGGAGGTCGCCGTCGGTCACGGCGGTCGAGCCGGCGGACGGGTCGGTGGACGGGTCGACGGCGGGGCTGCCGGGGGTCGGGTCGGTCACGGGTACCTCGGGTGCGGTCGCGGGCGGGAGCAGCCCCATTCTCCCCGACCCGCGACCGCTCGGCTCACGCGGCGTCGGCCGCGACGACGTCCGGCCGGTCGGCGATGCGCTCGACCCGCCCGACCATGAAGACGTACACCGCGATCCCGACGAGCGTCACCGCCGTGATGTACGCGAAGCCGGGCGCGAAGCTCGTCTCGCTCACGAGGAACCCGATGACGATCGGCGTCGCGATCGACGACAGGTTGCCGATGAAGTTGAACATCCCGCCCGTGGTGCCGAGCAGCCGCTGCGGCGCGAGCGCCGACACCAGGGACCAGGTGATGGACGCGAACCCGTTGCCGAAGAACGCCACGGACAGGAACAGGATCACCAGCGCCGTGCTGTCGGTGAAGTTGGCCCCGATGATCACCGTGGACAGCACCAGGCCGGTGATGATCGGCGCCTTGCGCGCGAACCCGACCGACCGGCCGCGCTTCAGCAGCGCGTCGGACACCACCCCGGACAGGAGCACCCCGACCAGCGCCGCGACGTACGGCAGCGACACGAGGAACCCGGACTGGATGTAGTCCATGCCGCGGTAGTCCACGAGGTACGTGGGGAACCAGGTGAGGAAGAACCACATGGTCGACGTCAGGCAGAACTGCCCGAGGTAGATGCCCCAGAGCTTGCGCGAGCGCAGCACGTGGGCGAAGTCGCGCAGGTCGACCTTCTTGCGGTTCGTCGCCCGGGTCTGCGCCTCGACGTCGACCAGGCCGCCGCCGTCGGCGATGTACGCGACCTCGGCGTCGTTGGCCCGCGACTCGCGCGGCTCGCGGTACGCGACGTACCAGACCACGCCCCACACGACCCCGACACCGCCCGTGGCGATGAAGACCCAGTGCCAGCTGAAGGCCGTCTGCAGCCAGGTCAGGACCGGCGTGAGCAGCGCCAGGCCGATGAACTGGCCCGACGTGTAGAACCCGATGACGGTCGCCCGCTCCCGGTCGGGGAACCACGTCGTGGCCACCCGGTTGTTGATCGGGTAGGCGGGCGCCTCGAGCATCCCGACCATCAGGCGCAGGCAGATCAGCGCCACGAACCCGCCCGCGACGCCCATGAACGCCGTCGCCAGCGACCACAGCACCAGGCACACCGGGTACAGCACCCGGGGAGGGACGCGGTCGATGAGCCAGCCGCCCGGGATCTGCATCGCGGCGTACGTCCAGCCGAAGGCGCTGAGCAGCAGGCCTTGCATCTGCGGCGTGAGCTCGAGCTCGGCCGCGATGGCCGGCATGGCGACCGAGAGGTTCGCCCGGTCGAGGTAGTTGATGACGACCGTGACGAAGAGCATCACGGCGATGAGCACGCGCGCGCGGGACGCCTGGCGGCGGACCGCGGGGGCGACGGTGCGCTGGGCGTTGCCGATCGACATCCGCCTCACCACTCCGCGAACGAGCCGTCGGTGTGCCGCCACACGGGGTTGCGCCACCGGTGCCCGACGGCGGCCCGCTCGCGGACGTAGTCCTCGTCCACCTCGATGCCGAGGCCCGGGCCACGGGGGATCTCGACCGCGCCGTCCGCGTAGGCGAAGACCGTCGGGTCGGCGACGTAGTCGAGCAGGTCGTTGGAGGTGTTGTAGTGGATGCCCAGGCTCTGCTCCTGGATCACCGCGTTGTACGCGACGGCGTCGAGCTGCAGGCAGGCCGCGAGCGCGATCGGCCCCAGCGGGCAGTGCGGCGCGACCGCGATGTCGTAGGCCTCCGCCATCGCGGCGATCTTGCGCACCTCGGTGATGCCGCCGGCGTGCGAGAGGTCGGGCTGGATGACGTCGACGACGCCGCTGGTGATGACGTCCTTGAAGTCCCAGCGCGAGAACAGCCGCTCCCCCAGCGCGATCGGCGTGCTGGAGCTGCGCAGCACGTCCGCGATCCCGTCGACGTGCTCGGACAGCACCGGCTCCTCGACGAACATCAGGTGGTAGGGCTCCAGCGCCTCGAGCAGCACCCGCGCCATGGGCCGGTGCACGCGCCCGTGGAAGTCGACGCCGATCCCGACGTCCGGGCCCACGGCCTCGCGCACCGCGGCGACGTTGGCCACGACCTTCTCGACCTTGTCGCGCGTGTCGAGGAACTGCAGCTCCTCCGGGCCGTTCATCTTGACGGCGCTGAACCCGCGCCCGACGGCCTCCTTCGCGGCCGCCGCGGTCTCCGCCGGGCGGTCGCCGCCGATCCACGAGTACACCTTGATGCGGTCGCGGACGCGGCCGCCCAGCAGCTCGTGCACGGGCACCCCGAGCGCCTTGCCCTTGATGTCCCACAGCGCCTGGTCGATGCCGGCGAGCGCGCTCATGTGGATCCCGCCGCCCCGGTAGAACCCGGAGCGGTACAGCACCGTCCAGTGGTCCTCGATCTGGCGCGGGTCCTTGCCGACCAGGTAGTCGGCCAGCTCCTCGACGGCGGCTGCGACGCTCGCCGCGCGCCCTTCCAGGACCGGCTCGCCCCAGCCGACGATCCCTTCGTCGGTCTCGATCTTCAGGAACAGCCAGCGCGGCGGGACGACGAATGTCGTCATCGACGTGATCTTCACAGCATCTCTCTCAGCTTCGTCGCTCGTTCGGTCTCAGGTCGTGCTCGGTCAGCGCTCTGTCGCGCTCTGCCGGGTGGCGCTCACCCAGGCCTGCACGAACGCGGCGGCCCGGTCGCCGACCGTGCCGGGCGCGTCGCCCGGCCGGTACAGCGAGGTGCCGATGCCGGCGCCGGCCGCGCCCGCGCGCGCCCAGTCGCCGAGGTTCCCGGCGTCGACCCCGCCGACGGGGACCAGGGCGGCCCCGGCGGGCAGGACGCTCGCCCACGCGCGCATGCCGGCGGTGCCGACCGCGGTGGCGGGGAAGATCTTGACCGCGTCGGCCCCGGCGTCCAGGGCCGCGAACGCCTCGGTCGGCGTCGCCGCCCCCGGGTAGCTCTCCAGCCCGAGCCGGACGGTCTCGGCGACGACGTCGGGCCGGGTGTTCGGCGAGACGACGAGCGACGCGCCCGCGTCGGCGGCCCGGCGCACGTCGTCGGGCGTGAGCACGGTGCCCGCTCCCACCCGGGCGTCCGGGCCCGCGGCGGCGCGGATGCGGCGGACGGACTCGAGCGGCTCGGGCGAGTTGAGCGGCACCTCGACGGCGTCGAACCCGGCCGCGAGGACCGCGGTCGCGACGTCGCCGGCCTCGGCGGGTGTGACGCCCCGCAGGATGGCGACGAGGCCGACGGTTCGGTGGGTCATGGCTGGTCCTCCAGGATCGGTGGTGCGGTGCGTGCGACGAGGCCGGCGTCCAGGGCGACTCGCCAGAGGCCGCGCGCGGCGGCGTCCTCGTCCACCGTGCGGACGGGGACGCCGGCACGCTCGAGCGCGAGCCGGTAGCGGGGGGCGGTCGAGCCGGAGCCGCAGACGGCGACGCCGCCGAGGGCCTCGCCGGGCGGGCCGGCGGAGCGCAGCGCGTGCCGCACCTCGGCGCCCACGAGCAGGCCCGACACGTAGTCGGCCACCTCGTCCGGCCGCAGGTCGCCGGCCATGACGAGGGTGCGTGCCGTGAACAGCAGGGCGGGCAGCCCGCGCTCGTCCCCGCGGGCCGCCTCGACCTCGAGCCCGCGGACGAACGCGCCGGAGCCGCGCCCGTCCGGCGACGCCGCACCCGGGCCGCCGTCGGAGAGCCGGGCGAGGATGCTGTCGCGCATCAGCAGGCCGTACAGCTCGCCGGTCATGGCGGTGCTGAAGCCCGTGACGCGCCGGCCGTCCAGCCGCACCCACTTGGAGTGGGTGCCGGGCAGCACCACCGTGGTCACCGGCTCGGGGGCGTCGAGCGCGCCGACCAGCTGGACCTCCTCGCCCCGCATGACGTCCGGGTCCGGCCCCGTGACCCGCAGCCCGGGGACGAGGTGCACGGCGCGTCCGGTCGTGGCGACCGTCGTCAGCCGGCCGGCGAGGTCGCCGAGATCGGCCGGGACGTCGAGGTACCCGGCCTCGGCCCAGCCGTGGTTGGAGCCCGCCATCCCCGCGCACAGCACGGGCGCCGCCGGGTGCTGCCTCAGCCAGGGGCCGACCAGGCGCAGGAACGTCCGCTCGAAGGCGGCCGCCCGCTCCCGGGCGTCGTCGGTGCCTTCCGAGCACCGCAGGGTGCCGTCGGAGGTGCGGGCCTGCTCCAGCACCCGCCCCTCGGGGTCGAGGAGCCAGGCGCGGAAGGTCGTCGTGCCCCAGTCGAGGGCCACGAGCGCGGCGTCGGGCCGCCGTACGTCGTCGGACATGCCCCGGACGCTAGGACGACCGTCCCGATATTGAGAACCGCGTCCCGATAATAGGGATACGGTGACGCCCATGAACCCCGCCCCACCGCCCGGCACCCAGACGCTCGCCCGCGGCATCGCCGTCGTGGACGCGGTCGCCCGCGGCCACTCCCGCCTGCGCGACATCTCCGCCGAGGTCGGCGTCGGGCGCAGCACCACCCACCGGCTGCTCCAGCTGCTGCGGTCGTCGGGGTACCTCCGCCAGCTCGACGACGGCGCCTACGCCCTGGGACCCGCGCTCATCGAGCTCGGCTACCAGGCCCTCCAGGAGAACCCCGTGACGTCCGTCGCGACACCCGTGCTGCGGACCCTCGCCGCGCAGGTGCACGACACCGTGCACCTCGCCATCGAGGACCGCGGGCAGGTGCTCTACCTGGACAAGATCCCCGGCACGCGCGGCGCCCAGATGCGCTCGCAGGTCGGGCACCGCATGCCCCTCACCCGCACCGGGATCGGCAAGGCCCTGCTGCTCGACAGCCCCGGCCGGTGGAGCGAGACCTTCGTCGCCGAGCGTCGCGTGGTGGACACCGACCTGGCGCCGGCCGACGACGTGCTCACCCCGGACGCCTTCGTCACCGTCATGCAGGCCTCCGCGGCCCGCGGCGTGGCGTTCGACCTGGAGGAGAACGAGCCGGGCATCCTCTGCGTCGCCGCCCCCGTGCGCGACACGTCGGGGTCGATCGTCGCCGCCGTCAGCGTCTCCGCGACCCGCCCGTACATGCCGCCGCAACGCCTCGAGACCCTCGCGCCCGTCGTGCTCGACGCCGCCGGCCGCATCTCCACCGGGCTCGGGTACCGCGGGTCGCGGGCCTGAGCGCCGTCAGCCGCCGGCGCCGTCGGCGACCTGCACCGACTCCCAGACCGACTGGTACCAGGGCACTCCCGGCCCCGCCGACGTGCCCACCGGGCCGGCGTCCACCGCCTCGCCGGTGACGGGGTCGACGTCGTCCGGGCCCGCCGCGTCCGGGTCCACGACGCGCCACACCCGGTCCGACGGCATGACGTAGCTCAGCCGCGAGCGGGCCTGCTCCTCCACGTACGAGCGGTCGTCCCAGCGGTCGAGCTCGACCGTCAGCCGCTCGCGCTCGGTCTGGTTGGCGGCGAGCTCGGCGCGCAGCCGGTCGAGGTCGCCCGCCTGCTGCACCGCCCCGCGCACCGTCGGCAGCAGCAGCACCACCGCGAGCAGCACCACCACCGACAGCACCAGCAGCCGGACCGTCAGCACCTCGGGCAGCACGAGCCCGTAGCGGCTGCGGCGACGCTCGTCCCTCGCGGGGCCGGCCGGCCGCCTCGAGCCGCGGCCCGACGACGCCCGCGAGGTCGCGGCCTTGGTGGACCCGGTCGCCTTGGTGGACTTCGTGGACCTCGGCGACGATGACGTCGACGTCTTCGACGACTTCGACCCGCTCTTGGTGTTCTTGGTCGTCTTCGAGGCGGGCGGCGCCCCCACCGCACCGTTCGCCGTGGTCGTGGGGCGGGCCGCACGGGAACCGGTGGGGCGCGACCCGGCACCTCCGCGCGCGCCGCCGGGTCGCGACGCCGGGCGGCGCGAGGGCGGCGGGGTCGGGCGACGGGAGGGCACCCCCTGATTCTGCCGATACCGGACGCCACCGCCGTGGAGGGTCGTCGGCGCGCCCCCTCCCCGACGTGGGGCGACGACGGCCGGCCACCCCCGTGGGGTGACCGGCCGTCGTCGGACGTGCGGGGAGCTGGCGCTCCGGGCGTCAGCCCTGGAAGCGCGGGAAGGCGCTGCGGCCGGCGTACCGGCCGGCGTCGTCGAGGGCCTCCTCGATGCGCAGGAGCTGGTTGTACTTGTTGATGCGCTCGCCGCGGGCGGTGGCGCCGGTCTTGATCTGGCCGGCGTTGGTGGCCACGGACAGGTCCGCGATGGTGGTGTCCTCGGTCTCGCCGGAGCGGTGCGAGGTCATCGTGGTGAAGCCGTTGCGCTGCGCGAGCGTGACGGCGTCGAGCGTCTCGGTGAGCGTGCCGATCTGGTTGAGCTTGACCAGCAGGGAGTTCGCGGCCTTGAGCTCGATGCCCTTGGCGAGGCGCTCCGGGTTGGTGACGAACAGGTCGTCGCCGACGACCTGGACCTTGTCGCCGACCTCGGTGACGAACTGCGACCAGGCGCCCCACTCGTCCTCGGACAGCGGGTCCTCGATCGACACGATCGGGTAGCTGGCGACCATGCTCTCGTAGAGCTTGATCATGTCCTCGGTCGAGTGCACCTCGCCGTTCTTGAAGCGGTACGCACCGTCCTTGAAGAACTCGGTGGCGGCGACGTCCATCGCGATCGCGACATCGGAGCCCGGGGCGAAGCCGGCCTTCTCGATCGCCTCCACGATCAGGTCGAGCGCGGCGACGTTCGAGGGCAGGTCGGGGGCGAAGCCGCCCTCGTCGCCGAGCCCGGTCGCGAAGCCCTTGGCCTTCAGCACGCTCTTGAGGGCGTGGTAGACCTCGGTGCCCGTGCGCAGGGCCTCCTTGAACGTGGGCGCGCCGATCGGCGCGATCATGAACTCCTGGAAGTCGACCGTGGAGTCGGCGTGGGAGCCGCCGTTGATGATGTTCATCATCGGCACCGGCAGCACGTGCGCGTTGGGGCCGCCGACGTAGCGGAACAGGTCGAGGCCCGCGCTCTTGGCGGCGGCCTTGGCCACGGCGAGCGAGACGCCGAGGATCGCGTTCGCGCCCAGCTTGCCCTTGTTCGGGGTGCCGTCCAGCTCGATGAGGGTCTGGTCGATGATGCGCTGCTCCTCGGCGTCGTAGCCGATGAGCTCGGGGGCGATGTCGTCGATGACGGCGTTCACGGCGCCCTCGACACCCTTGCCCAGGTAGCGACCCTTGTCGCCGTCACGACGCTCGACGGCCTCGAAGGCACCGGTCGAGGCGCCCGACGGGACCGCGGCGCGGGCGAACGTGCCGTCGTCCAGCGCGATCTCCACCTCCACGGTGGGGTTGCCGCGCGAGTCCAGGATCTCGCGTGCTCCAACGGCTTCGATGCTTGCCACAGGTGCTCCTTCAGACGGGGGCTCGCAGGCACCTCGCGGCCGGCCCAGGCGAGTACCCGGGACCGCGGACGCCCGCGACGCTGCTGGGTTGACGCCCCCAGCCTAGACCGGGCCGGCCCCAGGGTCTCCCGCGACCACAGGGCGGGCGCCCACCGCTACCGTGAGGGAGGTGGACGGATTCTGGGACTTCGTCGGTTCCTACTGGTGGCTGGTCTTCCCCCTCAGCGGCATCGTCGGCGGCTGGGTCAAGGGCGCCCAGAAGTGGGACGAGCGCCGCCGCCGGGACAAGATCGAGATGTACCGGATCAAGCACGCCGGCGCCCAGGCCGCGAAGGAGTCCGAGGAGGCGCTCACCAGCGAGATCCAGCGGACGCTGGCCGAGCACGACGAGGTCGAGCGCCGCTGGCTCGACTACGAGCTCGACGCCGTCAAGGTCCTCGAGTACCCGGTCATGACGGACATGCGCGAGCAGGTGACCGTCGACTTCCACCGCGCCAGGCGGGACGCCGAGGGGCTGCGTCCGCAGGACCCGGACGAGCTCCGCGACCGCCCCCGCCTGGACCGGTACCGCGCCGCGGTCCGCGAGCTGCAGACGCGTTTCGACGTCGCCGAGCGGGAGGCGAAGCGACGCCGCGCCTCCGACTTCTCCCCGGCGGAGCGCCAGGCCCTCGACCGGGCGAAGACGCTCCTCGCGCTCGCCGACGACGAGGGGGCCACCCACGCCGAGCGGCAGTCGGCCTACCGGCGGGCCGTCAAGGAGCTCGAGGGGATCGTCGCCCTGCCCGACGCCGCGACCGAGGCGCTCGAGCAGCGCATCGCCGGGCTGCTCGGCCAGGGCGCCGAGCACGAGGGCGGCGATCCCGGGGCCGGGCCCGCTCGGCCCTGACCGCTGCGTCGCAACTGCCGCACTCGGCCGCCGGACCGGCGGTCGTCAGGTGCCCGGCAGCTTGTCGCCCGCCATCCTCCGCACCGGCGCGGGCAGCCGGTCGCCGAGCCGGTCGAGGAAGGCACGCACGGCCTCGGGATCCGCCCCGCCCGCATGCCGCAGAGCGATGCCGACCGGATTGCGCACCACCGGGTCGGGGTCGCCGGCGAGCAGCTCCGCCAGCCGCAGGAGGTCGGCGATCCCCGCCGGGTGCGGCGGCCGCGTGTAGGCGAGGGGCGCAGTCATCGCCGTGCGGCGACGCAGCGGGTCCGCCGAGCGGGCGAGGTCGAACAGCGGCTCCCGGGAACGGTCCCTCAGGTATCCGCCGACGACGCGCGGGGCCGCCCGGTCGACCATCCCCCAGCTGTCGATGCGGTCGTGCCGGTCGAGGTAGAGGCGGTAGCGCGCCGCGCGCTCCCCGTCCGTCGCCGACCGGCGGCGCACGAAGAAGTCGAGCACGCAGAACGCCGCCATCCGCGGCTCGTACGCGGGCTCGTCGAGGAGCCGGTGCACCTCCGCCAGCGGCATCGTGGTGTACCGCTTCGCGATGTCGAACAGCGTCCCCATCCGCACCCCGAGCACCTCGCCGTCGCCCCCGTAGTGGTGGTTCGGCTGCGCGACAGGGTCCGCGACGGCGCGCAGGTCGGCGACGAGGGCAGCGGCGGTGAGCTCCACGCCGCCACCGTACGCCGTCGTCCCGCTCCGTACCGGTGGCTCCGGGACGCGGCCGGGCCCTGGCCCGCGCACCTCAGGGGGTGCGCCGGCCAGGGCCCGGTCGTCGTCGCGCCGGCCCGGTTCAGGACCGCGCCGTCAGGGACCCGTGGTCAGGACAGCGGACGCAGCGGTGTCACGTCCCGGTTGCCGATGTGGTCCGGCCGCGGCGCGGGGGCCGCGTACGGGTCGGTCAGCGCGTTCTCGACGCTGTTGAACACCAGGAAGATGTTCGACCGCGGGAACGGCGTGATGTTGTTTCCCGACCCGTGCATGATGTTGCAGTCGAACCACAGTGCCGAACCGGCGGGGCCCGTGAACTGCTCGACGCCGTACCGGTGGGCCATGTCGGTGATCGCGTCCTCGGAGGGCACGCCGATCCGCTGCTCCTTCAGCGAGGCCTCGTGGTAGTTCTCGGGCGTCTCGCCCACGCACGGGACGTACGTGCGGTGCGAGCCCGGCATCACCATCAGACCGCCGTTGTACGGGAAGTTCGGCGTGAGCGCGATGGAGCAGCTCACCGCGCGCGGGGCGGGCATGCCGTCCTCCGCGTGCCAGGTCTCGAAGTCCGAGTGCCAGTAGAAGCCGGTGCCCTTGTAGCCCGGCATGTAGTTCACCCGGGACTGGTGCAGGTAGACCTCGGAGCCGAGGAGCTGCCGGGCCCGGTCGAGCAGCCGCGGGTCGCGGCTCAGCGCGTCGATGGCTCGGCTCAGGGCCGTCACCTCGAAGACCGAGCGGACCTCGCCGGACGCCTGCTCCGTGATCACCCGCGGGTCGCCCGCGAGCGAGCTGTCGGTCGCGAGCCGGTCCAGCTCGGCGGTGTACCCGGCCACCTCCTCGGACGTGATGAAGTCCTCGAGGATCGTGAACCCGCGCGTGGCGTGCGCCTCGAGCGCGGGGGCGTCGAACGGTCCGTCGTCGGCCGTGCCCCACACCGTGGGCTGCCGACGCTCGATCATCTCTCCCGGAGCGCTGAGGCGGGTCGGGAAGACGTCCGTCGTCGTGTCGATGGTCGCGGTCATGTCTCGTCCTCTCTCCCGGGAGGTCCCGGGTTCGTGGTGTCGTCATGCACGCTGCGGGCGCACGTCGTCCGCGGACGATCGCGCGGCTCCGCACGAGTTCCCTCCCTACGTGACCAGGGGCGTTACTGTCAACGACGGCGGCGAGCGGGTGAATGACGCCGCGGGCGGTTGTCCGGCGCCGGCGCCGTTCCTACAGTCGAAGGCGTGAGCCACGAGCCGGGCACGGCACGGGTGTCCGCGGAGCTCGACCATCGGCTCCTCGAGGCCAAGTTCGCCGTGCCCCGCCCGCGACCGGGCACGGTGAGCCGGGCCCGTCTCGTCGACGCCGCCCGCGCCAGCCGCCGCCGGGTGGTCGGCGTGACCGCGCCCGCCGGCTACGGCAAGTCGACGCTGCTGGCCGAGTGGGCGGCACGCGACGACCGGCCGGTCGCCTGGGTCACGCTCGACCGGGCCGACGACAGCCCGCTGCCCCTCCTCGTCGTCCTCGCGTCCGCGTTCTCCCGCATCGACCCGCGGTACCCGGACCTGTCCGAGGACATGGTCGGTCCCGACGCGGCCGCGCTCGCCCGCGCGGCGCCGCGGCTGGCTTCCGCCCTGCGCACCGGCACCCGGCCGTTCCTTCTGGTGCTGGACGACCTGCACGAGATCCGTTCCCCCGCCTGCCACGACGTGCTCGGGGTCGTGCTGGCCGGCGTGCCCACCGGGTCGCAGCTCGTCGCAGCGAGCCGTGCCGAGCAGCCGCACCTGCCGCGGCTCCGCGCCTCGGGCGACGCCCTCGAGCTCACCGCCGTCGACCTCGTGCTCGACGTCGCCGGCACCGAGCGGGTGTTCGAGGCCTCGCACGTCCCTGTCTCGCGGGAGGTGGCCGCCGCGGTGACGGAGCGCACCGAGGGCTGGCCGGCGGGCGTGTACCTCGCCTCGCTCGTCGCGCGGCACCGCGACCCGCGGGAGCTGCCCGTCACGGGCGCGGACCCGTACATCGCCGACTACCTGCAGCGCGAGACGTTCCGCCGGCTGCCCGCGTCGATGCGGCGCTTCCTGCGCCGCTCGGCCGTGCTGGACACCCTGTCCGGCCCGCTGTGCGAAGTGGTCACCGGGGAGGGCTCGTCACGGCGCCTGCTGCGGCGGCTCGAGGCGTCGAGCCTGTTCCTCGTCCCCCTCGACCGGAGTCGCGAGCTCTACCGCTACCACGCCCTCTTCCGGGAGTTCCTCCTCGGAGAGCTGGAGGACGCCGAGCCTGGTCTCGCCGACACCCTGCGGGTCCGCGCCGCCGACTGGTTCGAGGCGCACGGCTCCCCCGAGCAGGCGGTCGAGCACCTGCTCGCGACGCCCGAGCACGACCGCTGCGTCCGGCTCGTCACACGGATCGTCGCCGCGAACTTCCAGGCCGGGCGCATCACGACAGTGGAACGGTGGCTGCACGCCCTCGGCGACGACGCGGTCTCCGGCTACCCCCCGCTCGTGGTGCTCGCCGGATACGTCGCGGTGTACGAGGGGCACACCCTCGAGGCCGAGCGCTGGGGCGCCGTGGCCGACGCCGCGTCCTTCGACGGCGAGACCGTCGACGGCTCCGCCTCGTTCACCTCCGCCCGCGCGATGTTCCGGGCGCTGCGCTGCCCCGACGGGCCGCAGCGGATGATCGACGACGCCCGCCTGGCGCTCGGCCAGGAGCCGGTGTGGAGCCCGTGGCGCGACACCGCGCTCACGCTCGCCGGCGACGCGCTCCTGCTGGCCGGGGACGTCGTCGGCGCGACGCGGTACCTGGAGGACGCGGTCGCCACGGCGCGCGCCCTCCGCAACACGGACACCCTCGTGTTCAGCCAGTCGCTGCTCGCGCAGCTCGACATGGATCACGACCGCTGGGACCTCGCCGCGGAGCGGGTCCGTCAGGCCCTCGGCGCCGTCGCGGCCCACCGGATGGACGACTACGCGACGAGCGCCCTCGGGTACGCGGCCGGCGCGCGCCTCGCGCTCCACCGCGGGGACGTGGACGAGGCGCGCCGGCGGCTGACGCAGGGGATGCGGGCGCGTGCCTTCTGCACCTACGCCTTCCCGACGCTGGCCGTCCGCGTCCGGCTCCAGCTCGCACGTGCCAGCTGGTCGACCGGGGACGTCGCCGCCGTCCGGCACCTGCTCCGCGAGGTCGACGACGTCCTGCTGCACCGGCCGGCGCTGGGGTCGCTGGTCGACGAGGCGCACGACCTGCGCAAGGCGTTCGGCACCGACGAGCATCTCCCCGTCCACGGCAGCCCGGGTGCGCCGCTCACGCCCGCCGAGCTGCGGCTCCTGCCGTACCTGCAGACGCACCTGACCATCCGGGAGATCGGGGAGCGGCTGTTCGTGACCCGCAACACCGCCAGCTCCCAGGTGGGCTCGATCTACCGCAAGCTCGGGACCACCTCGCGCAGCGGAGCCGTCGACCGAGCCCTCGCGATGGGCCTGCTCGGCTCGTGACCGCTCGTGGCCGCTCGTGGCCGCTCGTCGGCGTGGCGGCCTCAGCCGGGCGAGTCCGCGCCGAACGGGTCGTGACCCAGCGCCAGCGCGAGCTTCGGCGCCGCCGCGACGACGCCGGGCAGCCCGACGATCGGCACGACGGCGGCGAGGACGTCGACGATCTCGGACGTCGTCGCCCCCGCCGTGACGGCCTCGTCGACCAGGCTCCCGTACGTCGGCTCGGCCCCGCCCACCGCGACGAGGGCGGCGAGGCGGGCCACGGCGACGGTCCGGGGGTCGAGCGCGGTGGGCTCGACCTGCTGGTCGACGTCGAGGCTGGGGTCGTTCACGGCGAACCGCCGCAGTCGGTCGATGTAGTCCACGAGGCTCGCCTCTCCGGCGTCGGTCGACCTGCCCGTCCATTGACACGCCGGAGCACGGCGGGACGCATCACGCTGATCGGGTGAACCTGCCCCGCGACCTGCGCGATTTCACGCAGTCTGCGTGACGACGGCGGCCGGGCCTCCGGCGCACGCTGCGGTCAGGGCCGTGACGGTCGAGGCCCACGACGTGCGAGGAGGCAGGTCTGATGGACAGCTTCATGGACTGGTTCTGGCTCATGCTGTGGTGGTTCGCGTTCGTCATGTACCTCATGGTGCTGTTCCACATCATCGGCGACCTGTTCCGCGACCGGGACCTGAACGGGTGGTGGAAGGCCCTGTGGCTGGTCGCCCTGATCGTGCTCCCGTTCCTCTCCGCGCTGGTGTACCTCATTGTCCGCGGCCGCGGGATGGCCGAGCGGCAGTCGGCGAGGATGACGCGGACCCGCGAGGACACCGACGCCTACATCCGCGCGACGGCCGGCGGGCCGACCGCCGCCTCGCAGATCACCGAGGCCAAGGGCCTGTACGACGCCGGCGTGATCGACGACAAGGAGTTCGTCGCGCTCAAGGAGAAGGCGCTGGGCTGACGGGCAGGTCCTCGCCCGGTCGGGCCTCGTCGGCCGGTCGGGCGAGGAGCTCCAGCAGGGCGACCACCGCCCCCGCGACGACGGCGGTGCCGATCACCAGACCCGCCGTCGGGTCGGCGGCGAGCAGCAGGACCAGTGCCGCGACGGCGATCACCACCGCCCGGGCGAAGCTGCGGTGCCGCCCGAGCCAGAGACCCACCGCGCCTGTCGTCCAGCCCCGTGTCTCGCCCCAGGTGCGGGCGGACGCGAAGCCTCGGCCGGCCCCGGCGCGCAGGCTCCGTGCCGACGCGCTCCCGCCGGCGAGGAAGGCCGCCAGCGCGACGACCAGCCCGAGCACGCCGGCGGTGCGCAGCGTGCCCCGCAGAGGTGACGCGACCTGGTCGAACACCACCTCGGCGGCGTCGAGACGGACGACGACGTCGCTGAGGGCGCCGAGGTACAGGCTCCGCGCCAGCGCGAGGGCGATGCCCAGCGCCACCATCGCCGCCGCCAGCGCCAGCCCGGCCACCATCAGGGTGCGCAGCCGGTGCGTCGAGACGAGGACGCCGGCGGCCAGGAGGCCCAGCGCGACCCACGGCAGCCACGTGGTCAGGGTGACCAGCTGCCCGTACCGGTTCTGGATCTCGACCAGCTGGGTCGTCTCCATGATCACGAACGTCGCGTCCACCGTGGGGATGTTCGCGGCCACGTCCAGCCCACGCTCGACGAGCCGCTCCTTGAGCAGCTCGATCATCCCCGCGAGCTGGATCGTCAGCTGGCCGTCCCGGCCGACCTGGACCAGGTCGCCGCCCTGTCCTTCCATCACGGCGACGAGCTCCTCGTGCGCCACCCGGTTCGCCCGCTCCCAGGCGGTGACGAACGCGTCGCTGGTCACGACGCGGTCGGCGGCGCTGCGCACGAACGACTCGACGCCGCTCGTCAGCGGCGCCTCGAGGGCGCCGAGCGCCGTCACGGCACGCGGTGCGACGTCCGCCTCGTCCAGGCCTGTCACGACGTCGTCGAGCAGCGCGCCCACGTCGATCCGCGACATCACGGCCTCCGTGAGCCGCCCGGACACGGCGGACTGCACGACGGGGTCGCTCGCGAGCGGCGCGACCGTGGCGGCGTAGGCGTCGGTGTCGGTGAGCTGGCCCTTGGCCCACGCCGCGATCGCCCCCGCCGGCGCCAGCAGCGTGCCCAGCACGAGGAGGACGACGGCTGTGGCGCTGCGCCACCGGTGCCGGGCCGTACGTGGCCCACCGCCCGACGCCGGTGGCCGTCGTCCGTCGTCCGACAGCTCGAGAAGCCGCCGACGCAGGTCCGCGTTCTCCCGCTCCAGGTCCGCGAGCCGTGCGGCGACGTCAGGCGGGCCGCCGGCCGCCCCTGCCGTGTGCGCGTCCACTCCCGCGGCCACCGCGGCGGACGGTCTGTGCTCCACGTTGCCCTCCGATGCCGTGCTCGTCGCACGGACACCGTCGACGCTAGGGAGGCGATCGCTGCACGACATCACCCAGAACAGGTGATGGCTCCGTGCGCGGCAGGCCCGAGGCTGCTGGTAACACGACCGGCGGAGCCGCAGATGACGGGTGACCACGACGAGTTCGCGACCACGGACCTCGACACCGTGCCCGCCCCCGCGCGCGGACTCGTCTCGACGGTCCACCAGGCCAAGCTGCGCCCGGCGGTGAACCCCGAGTACCTCGTGGCGAGGCCACGCCTCGTCACGCTCCTCGACGCGGCGGTGCGCGCGCCGGTGACGCTCGTCGTCGCCCCGGCCGGTTCCGGCAAGACGTCCCTGCTGCGCGAGTGGGTCGCCGGCACGGCCCTGCCGCACGCGTGGCTCTCCGTCGACGAGCCCGACCGCGACGCCGCGCAGCTCTGGGCGGGGATCCTCGCCGCGCTCGAGGGGATCGCGCCCGGGTGCGCGACGCAGGCGACGCCCCTGCTGCGGCGCCAGGGGGCGCTCCTCGACGCCGTGGGGGTGCTCCTCGACGACCTCGAGAAGCGCCCGTACGACGCCCGCGTGCTGGTGATCGACGACCTTCAGCTCGTCGACGACGAGGACGACGTGAACGCCTCCCTCGCGGTCTTCCTCCAGCACCTGCCCGGCTGGTTGCGCGTCGTCGTGGCGAGCCGGCGGCTCCCGCGGCTCCCGGTGGACCGGCTCCGGGCCCGGGGGATGCTCGGGGAGGTCCGGTTTCCGGAGCTGCGGTTCTCGTTCGACGAGGCGGCCGAGATGCTCGCCCGGCTGGCACCCGGGCTGCCCGCCGACCAGGTGGACGCCGCGGCCGTGCGGGCGGGCGGCTGGGCCGCCAGCATCCAGCTCACGGCGCTCGCGGCCCGGGCGGCCGAGGCCCGGGCGGCCGACACCGCTGCCGGTCCCGGCGCCCCGCCGCCGGACGACGGCGCCCGGAACCTGGAGGACTACGTCTGGCACGAGATCCTGCAGGGCGAGCCGCCCGACGTGGTCGGCGTGCTGGAGTCGACCGCCGTCGTGGAGCGCGTCGACCCGGGTCTCGCGGAGGCGCTCACGGGTCGCGCCGACGCGCCCGACCTCCTGGCCCGCGCCGAGGAGAGCGGCCTGTTCACCGCCCGCATCGAGCCCTCCGGGGCGTACGAGACGCACGCCCTCGTGCGGGAGTCCCTCGTCGCGGTGCAGCGCCGGCGGTCACCCGAGCGGGTCGCGGCGCTGCACCGGAGCGCCGCGGGTTGGTACGGGGAGCACGGCCGGCCGGTGCCGGCCCTGGAGCAGCTGCTGCGTGCGGGCGCGCACCGCGAGGCGCTGCGGCTGCTCGCGTCGTGCGTCGCTGAGCTCTACGACAACGGGCTCGAGGCCACCGTCCGGCGCACGGTCGCCGCGATCCCGGAGGGCGTCGCCGGGGACGACCTCGCCGCCGTCGTCGACCTCGCCTGGTGCCGGCTGTACGTCGACCGGGACCAGTTCCTCCGGACCGTCGACGACCTGGTCACCCGGACGGACGAAGGCGCCGACCTCGACACGGGCGCAAGCAGCGGTCCGGTCCCGAGCGCACGGCTCCGGATGCTGCAGGCGGTCGGGGCCACCGTCCGCGGCGACTGGGCCGACGGCGCCGGGCTCGCTCGCGCCGCGCTCGCGACGATCGGCGAGCCCTGGCTGCTCGACCCCGTCGTCCGGTACGGCTGGAACCTGGTGGCCCGCGAGATCGCGCTCACCGAACGCTGGGACGACGCGAGCGCGGAGGTGCGCAAGGTCGCGTCGACGATCAGTGCCGCGCCTGAGCGGCGGCTCGGCTTCGAGGGCACGCGGGCCCTCGGCGACGCTCTGGCCGGGCACCCGGTCGACGCCCTGCGTCTCGTCGCGGGTGCCCGGCAGGGCTCCGAGGAGTCGAACCTCACCATGCTGCGCGCGGAGCTCCTGACCGCCGAGGCGATCGCCCACCGCGAGATCGGCGACATGCCTGCGGCGTTCCCGGCACTGCTGCGACTCGCGGCGACCGGCTGCGACCTGGCGCCGCACTGCCGGTTGCTGGCGTGCCTCGAGCTCACCCGGTCGTGGCTCGACCGGGACGACCTCGAAGCGGCCGAGCGGTCGTTCGGCCAGGCGGCCGAGATCGTGGACACCGAGGTGTCGGGACCGGGGGGCCGCAGCTGGCTGGCCCGCACGGGCACGCTCCTGGCCCTGGCCGCCGGACGGACGGACGAAGCATGGCGCTGGGTGGCCCAGGTGGACGACCCGTTCTGGGCGGGCGTCAAGGCCGCGCGGATACACCTGGCCGAGGGCGACACCGAGGCCGTCGCGGCCGAGCTGCGCGAGGTCGAGCCCCGGTGCGTGCGCCACCACGTGGTCCGCGACCTGCTGCTCAGCAGGACCGTGACGAGCGCGGCGGACGGCGAGTCCTTCCTCCTGCGGGCAGCCGAGCTCGCCGCCGCGCACGGCCTCGTCCAGACCGTCGCCGCCGAGGGTCCGGACGTCGTCGAGTCGATCGAACGGCTGGCGTGGCGCGTTCCGCAGACGTGGCTGGCCCGGCTACGGCGCGCCCCCGCGCACGGCGCAACCGCGTGGGGCGCATCGGCGGCCGAGCTCGCCCGGACCCTGACCGAGCGTCAGCTCGGGATCCTGCGGATGCTGCCGAGCCGGCTCACGCTGCGGGAGATCGCCGACGAGCTGTTCATCTCCGTGAACACGCTGAAGTTCCACCTCAAGGCGGTCTACCGCGAGCTCGGGTGCGCGTCGCGTGCCGAGGCGGCCGAGGTCGCGCGCGCGCTCGTGAGCCCGCACCGGCACGATCAGCCGTCGAGCACCCGGCGCCGCTGAGCCTCGTACTGCTCGAGCGTGAGGACGCCGCGGTCCACGAGCTCCGCGAGCGTCTGCAGCTGCGCCGCCGGGTCCACGGCGAGCTCCGGTCGGAGGCTCGTGGCGGGGCCCCGTACCAGCAGGTCGGCGATCGCCCAGCGGTCCGCACCGTCGACCGACGCCCCGACCGCCGACCGGAAGCGGTCGCGGCCCACCCGCTCACCGCCGAGGACCCTTCCCCCGGCCTCACGCGCGGTGGCCGCGAGCGCGGCGGCCCAGCGGTCCTCGACCAGGAGCAGGAGGGCGGACACGCCCGGCTCCACCGCCACGGCGGCCAGCGCGACGTCGTGCGCGCTGAGCCGCGCCCTCGGGTCCGCGAGCCCGGCGAGCGGCGCGAGCAGCCCGGACTCCTGCCACGACCGCACCGCGACAGATGCTTGGTCCTCGGCGCGGTGCAGCAGCACCACGTCGATCAGCCCGATCCGTCCCGACCGGACCAGCCCGGCCACCGTCGCGACGACGCCGTCGAGCCGACCGGCGGTGGGAACGGCGACCAGGAGGTACTCGAGCAGGTCGGCGTCCGGCCCCGCGGCCGCGTCCACCACCGGCACCTCGGTCATGGGATCTCCTGTCCCGCCGTCGTCGCCTCCCGCACGCGCCATGCTGGCCCGGGCGCGGGTGGGCGGGCACCACCCCCGAGCGGATGGCGCGGGACCACCCGGCACGGTCGGATGCTCGTGCGATGGCGACGGAGCCGACGACGGGACGGACGGCCGCGGGCGCGGGGATCGTGCTGCTCACGCTGGCGTCGGGCCAGTTCCTCATGACCCTGGACAGCTCGGTCATGAACGTCTCGATCGCGCAGGTCGCCGAGGAGGTCGGGACCACCGTGACCGGGGTGCAGACCGCGATCACGCTCTACACGCTCGTGATGGCCACGATGATGATCACCGGCGGCAAGATCGGCACCATGATCGGCCGACGCAAGGCCTTCTCGATCGGCTGCGTGATCTACGGGGCCGGCTCGCTGATCACCGCCCTCGCCCCCAACCTGGGCGTGCTGATCCTCGGGTGGTCGGTGCTCGAAGGGCTCGGCGCCGCGCTCATCATGCCCGCCATCGTCGCGCTGGTCGCGTCCAACTTCGCGCCCGACGGACGACCCCGCGCCTACGGACTGGTCGCCTCCGCGGGCGCGATCGCCGTCGCCGTCGGACCCCTGGTCGGCGGCGCGGTGACCACCTTCTGGACGTGGCGGCTGGTGTTTGCGGGCGAGGTGGTGGTCGTCGCCGCGATCCTCGTGCTCACGCGCCGGATCCAGGACGCGGTGCCGGCCGCCCGGTCCCGGATCGACCTCGTCGGCGTCGTGCTCTCGGCCCTCGGGCTCGGGGTCGCGGTGTTCGGCGTGCTCCGCTCGAGCGAGTGGGGGTGGGTCCGGGCGAAGCCGGGCGCGCCGGGGATCGGGGGGATCTCCGCGACGCTGCTGCTGATCGTCGCGGGCCTGCTGGTGCTCCGGGTGTTCTTCTGGTGGCAGGCGCGGAGGGTGGCGCGCGGCCAGGAGCCGCTCGTGGACGTCACCCTGCTGCACGACGCGCGCCTGGTCGGCGGCCTCGTGATGTTCGGCTTCCAGTTCCTCCTCCAGGCCGGGTTGTTCTTCACGATCCCGCTGTACCTCTCGGTGGCGCTCGGGCTCAGCGCGTTCGAGACCGGGCTGCGGCTGCTGCCGCTGTCGGTGACGCTGCTCCTCGCCGCCGTCGCGGTCCCGAAGCTGTGGCCGCGGGCCTCTCCGCGCCGCGTCGTCACGGTCGGTCTCGTCGCGCTGCTGGCCGGCATCGTCTCCCTGATCCTGGCGCTCGACCTCGGGGCCGGCCCGGAGATCGTCTCGGTCCCCCTGCTGCTCGCGGGGCTCGGGGTGGGGGCCCTCGCCTCCCAGCTCGGCGCGGTCACCGTCTCCGCGGTCCCCGACCGGCTCAGCGGCGAGGTCGGTGGCCTGCAGAACACCTCGACCAACCTCGGGGCGTCGCTCGGCACCGCGCTGGCCGGGTCGGTGCTGATCGGCGCGCTCACCACGAGCTTCCTCCTCGGCGTCGAGGACAACCCCGCCGTGCCGGACGACCTGGCCGCGACCGCCACGGTCCAGCTGGCCGGCGGCATCCCGTTCCTGTCCGACGCGCAGCTGGAGACCGGGCTGGCCGAGGCAGGGCTGCCGGCGGACCAGGTCGACGCCGTGGTCGAGGAGAACGCGGCGGCCCGGATCGACGGGCTCCGCACGAGCCTGGCGGTGCTGGCCGTCCTGGCCGCGGTGGCGGTCGTCCTCACCCGGCTGCTGCCGACCGAGCCCGCCGGCGGAAGGGAGCCCGAGCCCTCCGCATAGGGCCGAGACGACGCTCAACCGCCCGGCGAGCCCCGCCCAGCATCGTCCGCTGCGTGTCGTCGAGCAGCCCGGCGAGCTGATCGGTGTCGTACGACGGGAGCGCGGTCATCGGGACCTCCGGCGGGCGACGAGCTTCCACAGCTCCTCCAGCACGACCAGGGTGCACGCGAGGCCGACGCAGACGGACCACTGCTCGAACGACAGGCCGGTGGTGCCGAAGATCCGCGCGAGCAGGTCGACCCCGGTCACGGCGACGATCGCGAGCAGCGCGAGGCCGTACCGACGCAGCTGGACTGCGCCCGGCAGGGCCTCGCGGTCGAAGATCGTGCCCTGCGGGTCACGCGAGAGCAGGGCGCCGGCGAGGTGGAAGAGCGACAGCGTCGTGAGCAGCATCGTCGTCGCGACGAGCGCACCACCGTCGCCCGCGCCGATCTGGTACGCGACCAGCGCGCCGACGGTCATGACGGCGCCCTGCGCGCACAGCCGGAACCAGCTCGCCCGCGAGAGCACCGGGGCGGAGACCGGTCGCGGGGGCCGCGACATCAGCCCTCGCGCGGGCCGGTCGAAGCCCAGCGCGATGGCGAGCGGGATGTCGATGACCATGTTGAGCCACAGGATCTGCAGGGGGTTCAACGGCACCCCGGCGGCGATGCCCAGGGTGCCGGCCCCGAGGAAGATCGCGATGTAGGCGACGAGCGTCGACATCTGGAAGCGCAGGTACTTCACGAGGTTGTCGTAGAGGGCGCGGCCGTAGGACACCGCCCCGACGATCGTGGCGAAGTTGTCGTCGGTGAGCACCATGACGGCGGCCTCCTTCGAGACCTCCGTGCCGGTGATGCCCATGGCGACGCCGATGTCCGCCGTCTTCAGCGCTGGGGCGTCGTTGACGCCGTCGCCCGTCATCGCGACGACGTCGCCCCGCTGCTGGAGGAGCCGCACCAGCCGCACCTTGTCCTCCGGGGCGACCCGCGCGACGACGCCGACGTCGTCGAGCTCGTCGAGCAGCCGCTCGTCGCTCGCCGCGGCGAACTCCCGGCCCGTCACGGCCCGACCCTCGATCCCGAGCTCGGCCGCGATGGCGGCGGCCGTCGTCACGTGGTCGCCGGTGATCATCCGCACGCGGATCCCGGCCTCGCGGCACTCGGCGATGGCGGCCTTCGCCTCCGGCCGGGGCGGGTCGACGATGCCGACCATCGCGAGCAGCGTGAGCTCGTCGACGAGGTCGATCAGCTCCCCGCCGGCGCGGACGGCCGCGGGCTCCAGGTCGCGCTGGGCGACCACCATCACCCGCTCGCCCGCGCTCGCGATGGCGTCGTTGGCGGCGAGCGCGCGGTCCCGCTCGTCGTCGGTGATCGGCGACACGGTGCCGTCCGGGCGCCGCACCGTGGTGGACCGGGCGATCAGGACGTCCGGGGCGCCCTTCACGTAGCAGCGGACCACGCGGCGCCCGTCGCCGGTCGTCATCTCGTGGAACGTCGCCATGAACTTGTGCGCGGAGTCGAACGGCACCTCGGCGACGCGCGGGAGCGCAGCCCGGGTCGCGTCGACGTCCAGCCCGCCCTTCGCGCCCAGCACGACCAGCGCGCCCTCCGTCGGGTCGCCGACGAGGCTCTCGCCGTCGAGGACGGCGTCCGCGCACAGGACCATCGGCAGCAGGTAGGGGTCGAGGTCGAAGCCCTGCCCCCCGACGTGCCGGATCTCCCCGTCGGTGCCGTATCCCTCCCCGGTCACGGTGAAGCGTCCCTCGCCAGGGACGACCAGCTGGCGGGCGGTCATCTTGTTGAGCGTCAGCGTGCCCGTCTTGTCCGAGCAGATCGCCGACGTCGACCCGAGGGTCTCGACGGCCGGGAGCCGCTTGACGATGGCGTGCCGGCGGGCGATCTCGCGCGTGCCCATCGAGAGCAGAGCGGTGACGACCGCGGGCAGGCCGGTCGGGATCGCCGCCACGGCGAGCGCGACGCCGGTGATGAAGAGCGCGTCGAACGGCTGCCCCTGGGCGAGGCCGAGCATCACGACGAGCACGAGGGCGACGGCCGCGATCGACGCGATGATCCTGGAGAGCGAGTCGAGCTGGCGCTGCAACGGCGTCCTGCCGGTCTCGGTACCCGCCAGCATGTCGGCGATGTGCCCGATCTCGGTGTCCATCCCGGTCGCCGTGACGACCAGCTCTCCCCGACCCCGCGTGACCGACGTGTTCATGTAGACCATGCAGAGCCGGTCGCCGAGGGGGACGTCGTCCCCGGGGACGGGGGCGACCGACTTCGCGACCGGCAGGCTCTCCCCCGTGAGCGCCGCCTCCTCCACCTCGAGCGAGGCCGCCAGCCACAGGCGGCCGTCGGCGGGCACCCGGTCGCCCGCCTCGACGAGGACGACGTCGCCGGGCACCAGCCGGGCCGCGTCGATCTCGACCGCCTGGCCGTCACGGCGGACCCGGCAGACCGTCCGCATCATCTGTGCCAACGCCTTGACGCTCTCTTCGGCCTTGGCCTCCTGCCGGAGACCGATCACCGCGTTGAACACCGTGAGCCCGGCCAGCACCGCCGTCGTCCCGGCGTCACCCGTGACGAGCTGGTTCACCGCCGCGGCGACCAGCAGCACCACCTGCATGAAGTCCTCGTACTGGCGCAGGAACGCACGCCACCCCGGCTCCCCCTTCGCCGCGGCCAGCTCGTTGGGGCCGTGCTCGGCGAGCCGGGACCGCACCTGGTCGGCCGACAGCCCCCGCGGCGGGTCGACGCCGAGGCCGCGCGCCACGTCCTGGGCCGCAGCGCCAACCGGGTCGACCACGGGGCGGGATCTCGGTGCGGTGCTCGTCATCGTCGGCTCCGGTCGTCGGGCGGGGCAGCATCACGACCGATCCTGTCCGGAGTCCGGGTGGTGGGGCTCCACCCCTCGCGGGGTGGGGTGCGACCACCCGTCCCGGTGTCAGCCTTCCAGTCGCGGCGCGACGCGACGGCGCCCGGCGCTCGAGGACCACCACCTCAGGAGGACCACCGATGACCACGCAGGACGTAGGACCGATCGACTACCTCGCCGTGGAGTTCCCGGGCGCAAGGCTGCGGGGCAAGGGCCTGGCCGCGCTGCTGGACCTGGTCGAGCGAGGGATCATCCGGATCCTGGACCTCCGGGTGGCCACGGTGACCGAGTCCGGCGACGTCATGGGTGTCGCCCTCACAGACCTCGACGACGACGGCGAGCTCGACCTGGCCGTCTTCGAGGGCGCCCGATCCGGTCTCCTGGACGACGACGACCTCGCCGAGAGCGCCCGTCTGGTCGCCCCCGGCAACGCGGTCGGCCTGATCGTGTACGAGAACACGTGGGCGGGCCCGTTCGTCACGGCGATGCGCGAGGCCGGCGCCGAGATGGTCGCGAGCGGCCGGATCCCGGCCGACGACGTCGTCGCGGCGCTCGAGACGCTCGAGGCCAGCGAGGCGCCGGCGTGAGGCGCCACCGACCTGATGGAGGGACGAGATGGGACTGATCCGAGGCATGGCACGGACCGCGGTGGTCGCGGGGACGGCGACAGCGGTGTCGAACCGGGTGTCCCGGCGCCAGGCCGGGCGCTGGGCGGCGCAGGAGGACCAGACGGCGCCCCCGCCGCAGCAGTACGCGCCACCCCCGCCGCTGCAGGCCCCTGCCCCGACGACCGGAGGCGGCGACGTGATCGCCCAGCTGGAGCGGCTCGGGCAGCTGCGCGACAACGGGGTGCTCACCGACGCCGAGTTCGCCGCGCAGAAGGCCAGGTTGCTCGGATCCTGAGCTGTCCGAGCTCGTGCTAGTGGTGCAACGACAGCTTGAGCACGATCATCACGACACCCAGCAGCCCCGACAGGGCGGTCGACGCCAGCCGGCGGATCCCCGTCAGTCCGCTCGCGGTGCTCATCCGCCAGCCGACGCCCACGAGCAGCAGGACGTTGACCACGAGGGCGACGTCGACGGCGACCGACGGGTCCACCCGCAGCACGGCCTCGAGCAGGATCACGAGCACCGGGACGGCGCACGCCGCGACCAGCGGCAGGCCGGCGGCGACGACGGCCCGCCGTTCGTGCGCGCGCAGGGTGCGGCGCAGGTGTGCCCGGGCCGCGATGAGGTGCGCGTACGCCTCGGCGCACCAGTAGACGAAGAGCGTCCCGGCGAGGAGGGCCGCGACCCTCAGGAGGGGCGTGCCGTCCGGCGCCGCCGCGAGGACGGAGCCCGTGATCACGAGCCCGTACAGGTACGCGGAACGGTGCTCGAACTCCTCGCGCTCGTCGACGCCGGGGCCTTGCGTGCCCGCCCCGGCTCCTGGCCCCTGCTCGTCGGTCCGCACGGCGGGTCGCTACTGCCGTGCCATCGCGACCCGGAGGCGCTCCTCCGGGCTGATGAAGTGGTCGTGGTCGTCCTTCCCCACGTCGAGCTGGACCCAGCGGAGCCGGCCGGTGAACCTGCTGTCGTGCGCGGTGTAGTCCGGCGAGACGGTGGTGCCCGACTCGTACCCGACGTCCGTCGTCTCGTCGGCGGAGAAGACGAGCGGCTGCGTCGCGTCGACCCGGCCCGACCCCACCAGGACACCGTCGTGGTAGAGCGTCACGTCGCCGCCCTTGCCGAGCCCGCCCCCGTCGTACGCGAGCTCGGCCCGCAGCTGGTGCGTGCCCTCGGGGACCGGTTCGTCGGCCACCACCCGGTACAGGTGGATGCCGAGCACGTTGTACGCGAAGGTCAGCCGGCCGTCGTGGGCGTACACGCTCCACCCTCCGAACCGCCCGCCCTGTGCGAGGAGCACGCCCTCGGCCCCGGAGCCCGGCACCTCCACCTCCGCGGTCACGGAGAACGACCGGTTCTTCACGCTCACCACGCTGTTCTCGCTCAGCCGGCCCATGCCGGGGTAGAAGAGCTGCGACGTGCCGTGCACGAGCGTCGGGCGCCCCGCCATCGTGGGCTCCAGCCGCTCGGACGTGCGGTCGTCCAGGGGCAGCACGTTGTACTTGGTGGCCTCGATGAGCCACAGCCGCTGCAGCCGCGCGAGGACGTCCGGACGGTCGGCCGCGAGGTCGTGGGCCTGGCTGAAGTCGCTCGTCCCGTCGTACAGCTCCCACATGTCGTCGTCGAACGCCGGCACGATGCCGCCGACCATGACCCACGGCGTGCGGTGCTTGGTGACGGCGCTCCAGCCCCGGTGGTAGACGCCCCGGTTGCCGAACATCTCGAAGTACTGCAGGTCGTGCCGCTCGGGGCTGTCGCCATCGCCGAAGGCGTACAGCATCGACGTCCCCTCCATGGGCGCCTGCTGCACGCCGTTGACCATGACCGGCTCCGGGATCCCCGCGGCCTCCAGCACCGTGGGCGCCACGTCGACGACGTGCGTGAACTGCGAGCGCAGCCCGCCGCGCTCGGCGATGCCTCGCGGCCAGTGCACGAGCGTGCCGTTCCGGGTGCCGCCCCAGTGCGAGGCGACCTGCTTGGTCCACTGGTACGGGGTGTCCATGGCCCACGCCCAGCCCACGGCGTAGTGGTTGTACGACGACGGGGAGCCGAACTCGTCCATCTTGGAGCGCAGGAACTCGGGCGTCTCGAGCGCGGCCATGCCGTTGAAGTTCGCCATCTCGTTGAACGCGCCCTGGACGGTGCCCTCGGCCGACGCGCCGTTGTCGCCGATGATGTACAGGACGAGGGTGTCGTCCAGGACCTCGAGGTCGGCGAGGGTGTCGATCAGCCGGCCCACCTGCACGTCGGTGTGCTCGAGGAAGCCCGCGTACGTCTCCATCTGCCGGGCGAGCACGGGCTTGAGGTCGTCGGGCATGTCGTCCCACGCGGGGATCTCGTCGTGCCGTGCGGTGAGCGCCGCGTCGGGCGGCACGACGCCGAGCTCCTGCTGGCGGGCGAACGTCCGCTCGCGCTGCACGTCCCACCCGTCGTCGAAGTCGCCCCGGTACTTCTCGATCCACTCGGGGGCCACGTGGTGCGGGGCGTGCGCCGCTCCGGGCGCCAGGTAGACGAAGAACGGCCGGTCCGGCATGAGCGCCTTCTGCTGGCGCACCCAGGCGCACGCGTGGTCGAGGAGGTCCTCGGTGAGGTGGTAGCCCTCCTCGGCGGTCGCGGGCGGCTCGACCGGCGTCGTGCCGTCGTAGAGCGCCGGGTCCCACTGGTTGTTCTCGCCGCCGATGAAGCCGTAGAAGGTCTCGAACCCGCCCCCGCCCGTGGGCCAGGCGTCGAACGGGCCCATCGGCGACGTCTGCCAGACGGGCACCTCGTGACACTTGCCGAACTGGGCCGTCGAGTAGCCGTTGAGCTTCAGGGTCGTCGCCAGCGGGGCCTTGGTGTTGGGCCGCAGCGAGCTGTTCCCCGGGGCGGACGTCGCCGTCTCGGTGATGCTGCCCATGCCGACCGAGTGGTGGTTGCGTCCCGTGAGCAGGGACTGGCGCGTCGGGGCGCACAGCGCCGTCGTGTGGAACCGGTTGAACCGCAGCCCGTTCGCGGCGAGCCGCTCGGCCGTGGGCGTGCGGCACGGCCCGCCGAACACGCTCGACGCCCCGAACCCGACGTCGTCCAGCAGGACGACGACGACGTTCGGCGCGCCCTCCGGCGGCAGCAGCGGCTCGATCGGCGGGTACGCGGTGTCCGGGTCCTTCGCGTCGTAGGTGGTGAGACCCGGTGCCGGGCGGTCCGGGATGGGCAGCATGGTGCGGGCGTGCACGTCAGGACGCATCAGGGACTCCGCCGGTCGGGCTCGGGGAACGGACAGCATCGACGCTAGGGAGAGGTCCGCCCCCGGCACATCACCCAGACCGGGTGAACGCCCGGCGCAGCTCGCGCCGGTGCGACCGTCGATGAGTCCCGCCGGCCCGCGGGGTCACACCCGCATGACGACCGCCACGCACGTCCCCGGCCCCGCCCACGTCCCGGACCTCGCCCGCACGCTCGTCGCGGAGCCGCACGTCGCGCACCTGGCGACGCTGCTGCCGGACGGGTCGCCGCACTCCGTGCCCGTCTGGGTCGCGTGGGAGGGCGAGCGGCTCGCGTTCCTCACCGGCCCCCGCTCGCGCAAGGCGCGCAACGTCGACCACGACCCCCGGGTGGCGGTGTCCGTGACCCACGCGGAGCGGCCGTGGGAGATGGCGATGCTGCGCGGCCGCGTCGTCGAGGTCCTGGTGGGCGCGACGGCGTGGGTCGTCGTGGACCGGATGTCGTGCGCCTACACGGGCGCGCCGTACTCGCGCGACGAGGACCGCGTCGTCTTCCTGGCGGAGGTCGAGCACGCCACGGCGATGTCGTTCGGCTGACGACCTCCGGCTGATGTGCCCCGGCCGATCCGTCAGCGGGACGACGTGCCCACCGTCGCGGCGGCGGAGACCTCCCCCAGCACCACGGCGTCGATGAGCTGACGCGCCCACGTGAGCACCTCGGCGCCCCGCAGCGGGCGGCCGCCGATGCGCGCCGTCGTCGGGAACGGCACGAGGAAGGCGCGGATGGCGGGCTTGAGGATCGTGCCCGGGTACAGCCGCTTGAGCCGCAGCTGCGCCGACTCGGGCAGGTCGACCGGCGCGAACCGCACGAACTTGCCCTGCGCGGTGACGTCGGTGAGCCCGGCGCGGCGCGCGTGGTTGCGGAAGTCGGCGACCTCGAACAGCGCGGACGCGACGTCCGGCAGCGCGCCGTAGCGGTCGACGAGCTCGGCCCGCACCTCCGCGAGGCCCGCGGCGTCCTGCGCCGCCGCGATCTTCTTGTACGCCTCCAGGCGCAGCCGCTCGGTCGCGATGTACGACTCGGGCAGGTGCGCGTCCACGGGCAGCTCGATGGTGACGTCGGGCTGCTCCTCCTCGCGGTCCCCGCGGAAGGCGGCCACCGCCTCGCCGACCATGCGCACGTAGAGGTCGAAGCCGACGCCCGCGATGTGCCCCGACTGCTCCCCGCCGAGCAGGTTGCCCGCCCCGCGGATCTCGAGGTCCTTCATCGCGATCTGCATGCCGGCCCCGAGGTCGGTGTGCGCCGCCATGGTGGCGAGCCGGTCGTGCGCGGTGTCGGTGAGCGGGCGCTCCGGCGGGTACAGGAAGTACGCGTACGCGCGCTCGCGGCCGCGGCCCACGCGGCCGCGCAGCTGGTGCAGCTGCGACAGGCCGAGCACGTCCGCCCGCTCCAGGATCAGCGTGTTCGAGTTCGAGATGTCCAGGCCGGTCTCGATGATCGTGGTGCAGACCAGCACGTCCAGCTCCTTCTCCCAGAAGGCGCGGATCACCTGGTCCAGCTGGTGCTCGCTCATCTTGCCGTGCGCGACGCCGACGCGGGCCTCGGGCACGAGCTCGCGCAGCTTGCTCGCCGTGCGGTCGATCGTCTCGACCTTGTTGTGCACGTAGAAGACCTGGCCCTCGCGCAGCAGCTCGCGCCGCAGGGCCGCGGCGATCTGCTTCTCCTCGTACGCGCCCACGTACGTGAGCACGGGGTGGCGCTCCTCCGGCGGGGTGGCCAGCGTCGACATCTCCCGGATGCCGGTGACCGCCATCTCCAGCGTGCGCGGGATGGGCGTGGCGCTCATCGCGAGCACGTCCACGTTGGTGCGCAGCTGCTTGAGCGTCTCCTTGTGCTCGACGCCGAAGCGCTGCTCCTCGTCGACGATCACCAGGCCGAGGTCCTTGAACGGCACCTGCCCGGTGATGAGGCGGTGCGTGCCGATGACGACGTCGACGGTGCCCTGGCGCAGCCCCTCGATGGTGTCCTTCGACTCCTTCTCCGACTGGAAGCGCGACAGCGCCCGGACCGTGACGGGGAAGCCGGCGTACCGCTCCGAGAAGGTGTCGAAGTGCTGCTGCACCAGCAGCGTCGTGGGCACGAGGACGGCCACCTGCTTGCCGTCCTGCACCGCCTTGAACGCCGCGCGGATGGCGATCTCCGTCTTGCCGTAGCCGACGTCGCCGCAGATCAGCCGGTCCATCGGGACGGCCTTCTCCATGTCGGCCTTGACCTCGTCGATGGTGACGAGCTGGTCGGGCGTCTCGACGTACGCGAACGCGTCCTCGAGCTCGCGCTGCCACGGCGTGTCCGGGCCGAAGGCGTGCCCCTGCGTGGCCATGCGGGCCGAGTACAGGCGGATGAGCTCGCTCGCGATCTCCCGCACGTGCTTGCGCGCCCGCGCCTTGGTGTTCTTCCAGTCGGCGCCGCCCATCTTGGACAGCGACGGCGACTCGCCGCCCGTGTACTTGGTGACCTGGTCGAGCTGGTCCATGGGCACGAACAGCCGGTCGCCCGGCTGGCCCCGCTTCGACGACGCGTACTCGATCACCAGGTACTCACGCGTCGCGGCGTTCGCGCCCGCGCCGAGGGTGCGCTGCACCATCTCGACGAACCGGCCGACGCCGTGCTGCTCGTGCACGACGAAGTCGCCGGCCTTGAGCTGCAGCGGGTCGACGACGTTGCGCCGCCGGCTCGGCATCTTGCGCATGTCGCGCGTCGTGGAGCCCTGCCGGCCGGTGAGGTCGGACTCGCTGAAGACGGCGAGCCGCAGGTCGGTGGCGACGAAGCCCTTGCCGACCAGCGCCGGGGCGACCAGCACGACGCCGCCCTCCGGCTCCTCGCCCAGCTCGGTCACCAGCCGGGCGGCCGTGTCGACGGACGCGAGCTGCTCGACCATGCGCCGCGCCGGGCCGTGGCCCTCCGTGGTGAGCACGAGCCGCCAGCCCGCGCGCTGCAGGGTCTGCACGTCGTCCAGCGCGCGCTGCAGGTCGCCGCGGTAGTGCTCGACGTCGCGCGCGCCGACGGTGAACGTCGCGACGCCGTCGACCGCGGCACCCTGGGCGGGCACGGCGTCGACGTCCTCGCCCTCGGGCGCGCCGGCGTCGAGCGCGAAGCTCGACAGCGTCCACCAGCCGAGCCCGCGGCGGGCGGCGACGTCGCGCACCTCGGTGAACGTCTCGAACGACGCGGCGGAGAGGTCGATCGGCGCCGCGCCCCCCGCGACGGCGCCCGTCCAGGCGGCGGCGAGGAACTCCTCGGTGGTCGCGACGAGGTCGTGCGCGCGCCTGCGCACGCGCTCCGGCTCGTCGAGGATCAGCAGCGCGTCGTCGGGCACGAGGTCGAGCACCGGCACCATGCGGTCGACCAGCACGGGAGCGAGCGACTCCATGCCCTCGACGGCGACGCCCGCGGCCAGCCGGTCCAGCATCTCGATGGCGCCGGGCAGGCGCTCGGTGAGGGCGGCGGCGCGCTCGCGCACGGCGTCGGTCAGCAGGATCTCCCGGCACGGCGGCGCCCACAGACCCTGCTCGGCGATCTCGAGGGAGCGCTGGTCGGCGACGGCGAACCAGCGGATCTCCGTGACCTCGTCGCCCCAGAACTCGACGCGCAGCGGGTGGTCCTCGGTGGGCGGGAAGACGTCGAGGATGCCGCCGCGCACCGCGAACTCCCCGCGCCGCTCCACCATGTCCACGCGCGTGTACGCCGCGCCGACGAGGCGGTCGGCCACGTCCGTGAGGTCCGCCGACGTGCCGGTGTGCAGCTCGACGGGCTCCAGCTCGCCGAGGCCGTCGACGACGGGCTGCAGCAGCGCCCGGGCAGGCATGACGAGGACCCGGATCGGGCCGGTCTGCCCCCGCTCGGCGGCGGGGTGCGCGAGCCGCCGGAAGACGGCGAGCCGCTTGGCGACGGTGTCCGCGCGGGGCGACAGGCGCTCGTGCGGCAGCGTCTCCCACGCGGGCAGCACGGCGACGTCGTCGGCGTGCTCGTCGGGCAGGTACGCCCGCACCGCCGCGGCGAGCTCGTCGGCCTCGCGGCCCGTGGCGGTGACGACGACGAGCGGGCGCCGCTCGGCGGCCGCGGCCAGCAGGGGCGCGCGCACGCCCGCCGGCCCGACGACGTCGGCCTCGCCGCCCGCCGTCACGTGGTCCAGGGCGGCCGCGGCGCCGGGGTCGGCGAGCAGGGCGGGGACGATGCCGGTGAGGTTCATGCGGGTCCTTCGGGGCGGGCTGGGCGCGTCTGTCGAACGGCGGTCACGCCGGGCGGGCGCCTCGACGAGCACGCGGCTCGACGGGCGCAGGCACGACGACAGGCCCAGCTCTCCCCGGGACGCACGAGGTGGACCGACCGTGAGCGCACCGACCGTGCGGGCGGGCCTGGGGCGGGCACCGTGCGCCCGGCGGGGGGGCCGGGCGTGCCGCACCAGACTACGCCGACCCTCCGACGCCCCGCCCGCGGCGACCGGCCCCCGGGCCAGCACTCGCGGGCGCCAGGGCGGGTGGGCACCGGGTCGGGTGGGCGCCGGGGTCGGGCGCCGTCAGCTCCCGGAGGGCAGGTAGTCCTGCAGGTTCTCGGGCAGGTTCTCCGGGATCAGGTCCTCGGGCACGTTCTGCAGCAGGTCCTCGCAGGCCGCGGCGTCGCCGGCCTGGCACTGGCCGCCCAGCTCCTGCAGCTCGCCCGCGTTGCCGACCAGGCCGCCGAGCTCCTGCAGGTCGTCGAGGGAGAAGTCGCCCGTGATCCCGCCCAGCAGCAGCTCGGGCACGGAGATGTCCGTGCCGGCCAGCTCGCTCGCGGAGTCCAGGGCCGCCTCGATCTGGTCGCCGTAGGCGTTCCAGAACAGCAGGCCCCCCACCACCAGCAGCGTGGTGAGGATCAGCTGGATGGTGCCCAGCACCACGCCCGTCGTGGCCATGCCCCGGCCGCTGGTGCCGCGCCGGCGCGTCCGGTCGCGGCCGATGCTGCCCAGGATGATCGCCAGGATCCCGACCAGCGGGACGACGATGCCCAGCAGCCCGAACAGGAGGGCCGCGACCGCCGTCGGCTCCGTGCCGCGTCGCGCGGGCTCGCGCGGCGGCGTCGGCGCGGGCTGGTGGCCGCCCTGCCCGTAGCCGCCCTGCCCGTAGCCGTCCCCACCGGGGCGCGCGCCGTGCACGGGCGCCGGCGCGGGTGCCTGCGCCTGCGGGTACGGCTGCGCCGCGCCCCACGGGTCCTGTCGCGGCGCCGGGGGCGGCGTCTGCCCGCCGAACGGTGCGTCGGTGCCGCGCGACGGGAGCGCCTGCGTGCGCTCCGGGGCGGACGCGGGCAGCACCTGGGTGGCCTCGGGCGCCGGCGCCTGCTGGTGCGGCGGCAGCACCTGCGTGCGGTCCGAGGCGGCCGGCGACATCACCTGCGTGTGGTCCGAGGCCGCCGGCGACATCACCTGCGTGTGGTCCGCCGGCGGCGGGGGCACGTCCCGCTGCCCGGGCAGCACCTGGGTGTGCGGTTCCGACCGCGGGTCGTATCCGTGCTGGTCGGCGCCGTGCTGCTGGCTCATGAGGCTCCCGGGTCGAGTCGACGAGACGCCGATGCTACGCAACCCGACCGGTCGGAGTCAGCCCCGGTCCGCCGGCGTCACGACGCCTCCACCGAACCGGCACGTCGCCCGGTGCCGCCGGGCCCGTCCCCGGGGTGCCTCAGCCGTGCGCGCCGCGGGTGGCGATGCGACGGTTGGTGTCGGCGATCGCGGCCCGCTCGTCGTCCGACAGCCCCGCCCGAGCCAGGATGCGGCCGAGGACCTCGCTCTTGAGCAGGAGGTACTCGTCGATGTCGGCGGCCACCGCGGCGGCCCGGCGCTTGACCGCGTCGTACTCGGCCCGCAGCGCGGCGTCCGACCGGAGGGTGTCACGCACGGCCAGGTGGTTCCGCAGCGCCAGGGAGCCGTCGACCACGACGTAGGTGTTGCTCGGCCGAAAGCGCTCGGGGACGCCGAAGGCGTAGCGGCCGGCCACCCCGAGGTCACCGCGCGGGACGAGGCCGAGGCCCGCCAGCGCCGCCGTCGCGCCGTCGACGCCGGCCTCGGCGACCACGACGTCGACGTCGACCACCGGCTTCGCCGCCAGGCCGGGGACCGCGGTGCTGCCCACGTGCTCGATGCTCCGGTAGGGCGCGCCGGCCGCGTCGAGGGCACGGGCGTACGCGGCCCGCAGCTCGGAGAAACGCTCCGCCCAGGCCGGCTGGTGGTCGACGACCTCGACCACGGCTGCCCCGGGCCGCCCTACACCGTCTGGAGCACGCCGGACAGCTGCGCCGACGAGTCGTACATGCGCTGGATGTCGTCGGGGTCGACCTGGCTGACGAGAGCCGCGGCCAGCACGATGAAGACGATCCACGCGATGATCCCGATCGCGCCGAGCACGATGCCCGCGATCGCGAGCCCCTTGCCGGACTGGCCGGTGCGCTTCACCCGCGACAGCCCGATGATGCCCAGCACCACCGGGATGATCGCCAGGCCGAGGATGCCGGTGACCAGCGCCGCGATAGAGAAGCCGTCCGTGCCGGCCGACGGCGGCGCGTACTGCTGCCCGTACGGCTGGGCGTACTGCTGCTGGGGGTACTGCTGGGGATACTGCCCCTCCGGCTGGCCGGACGCGTAGCCGGGCGGCTGGTTCGGGTCCTGCGGGGAACCCGGGGGCTGCTGGCCGTACGAGACCTGCGGTGCCGCCGGCGGCTGCCCGTACGGGTCCGGCCGGGCGGCGGGGTCCGGCCCGGCCGACGGGTCGGGCTGCGCGTACGGGTCGGGCTGCGCGTACGGGTCGGGCTGCGCGTACGGGTCGGGCTGCTGCGGCGACGCCGGCGTGCCCGGCTGCGGCGGCTGCGACTCCCCCGGCGTCCGCTCGTCCGGGTTCGGCTGCGTGCCGTCGTCCTGGCTCATGGCCGTTCCTCCCTCGTCGGCGTCCGCCGCGAGACCCGCGGCGCCCTGTGACCTCCCACTATGCCCGACCTGCACCGTCTGCGCGGCGAGGAGGGACCTGTCGTGCCGCCCGCGCGTCGGCGAGCCCCGTCAGTCCTCGCCCACGTCGAACAGGCACCGGTCGCCGCGCCCGCCGCAGGTCAGGGCGAAGTCTTCGTACTCGGAACCCGGGGCGGACTCCCAGTAGAGCTCGTCGCAGGCGAGGTCGTCACCGCCCTCGCAGGAGTCGTAGAGGCCGTCGAGGGTCGCGTCGTCACCGTAGGACTGGGCCGTGCCCTGCGAGATCTCCGAGCTCAGGTCGTCCAGCACGCCCTGCTGCTCCAGCGCCCCGAACGTCGCCACGAGGACCAGCACCCCGATCAGCCAGCCGACGGTCGAGAGCGCGCCGAGCACGATGCCGGCGATGGCGAGCCCCTTGCCCGGCCGCTGGGACCTGGTCGTCCTCGACACCCCCACGATGCCGAGGACCAGCGGGACCAGCGCGAGCCCGAGGATCCCGGTGACGAGCGCCGCGATCGACACGCCGTCGGTGCCCTGCGGCGCCGGCGCCGCGGCCGGATACGGGGACTGCGCGTACGGCGACTGCGCGTACGGCGACTGCGCGTACGGCGAGGTCTCCTGCGTCGTGTAGCCCGTGTAGGGCTCCGCGACCGTGGAGGTCGCCGGGCCGTGGGCCTGACCGGGCGGCGTCGTCGACCCGCCCTGGTCGTCCGCGACCGGCTCGTACGGGTTCCACCCGTCCGTCGCGCCCGTGCCCCGGAACCCGTCACCCTGGTCCATGCCCACCACTCTCCGTCCGTCGCGACGAGAGCCGTCCCCCGCGCGTGCAGCGCCGAGAGTCGCACCGCGGACGACGCCGCCACAAGACGCCTCGCCCTCTCGTGACCGTTTCGTCACCATGGACCGCTGTTCACCCGTCCGTTCACCCCGTCCGGCACTCCCGCCGGCCCCGCGGCCGGTGACATCCTGATGCCGGCGGGCCCGGCCTGGGACCCGGCCCGCCACCAGCTTCCTGCCAGCACCTGGAGGGATCGTGCGGGTACTCGTCGTCGGCGCCGGGATCATCGGGCTCGCCACCGCGGCACGCCTCGCGCGTCGCGGCGACGAGGTCACGGTGATCGACAAGGAACCGGGCCTCGCCCACCACCAGACCGGGCGCAACTCCGGCGTCATCCACTCCGGCCTCTACTACGCGCCCGGGAGTCTGAAGGCCCGGCTCGGCACCGCGGGCGCCGCGTCCATGACGCGCTTCGCCGCCGAGCACGGCGTCGCCGTCGCGACCCCCGGCAAGCTCGTCGTCGCGACCGCCGCGGACGAGCTCGACCGGCTGCGCACGCTCGCCGCGCGGGGGGCCGCGAACGGCGTGCCGGTGCGGGAGCTCAGCCCCGCCGAGGCGCGGGAGCACGAGCCGGAGATCAGGTGCGTGGGGGCGCTGCGCGTCGAGACCACCGGCGTGGTCGACTACCGCGGCGTCTGCGACGTCCTCGCCCGCCAGGTGACCGACGCCGGCGGGACGCTGCTGCTCGGCCGCGCCCTGCGCCGCGCGCGCACCGTCGGTCAGGAGGTACGCGCCGAGGTGGAGACCACCGCGGGCGGCGGGCACGGGACGTCCGAGCTGGTCGCCGACGCGCTGGTCGTCTGCGGCGGCCTGCACGCCGACCGGCTCGCGCTCGCCTGCGGCGTCGACCCCGGCGCGCGGATCGTGCCCTTCCGCGGCGAGTACTTCGACCTCGCGCCCGCCGCGGCGGACCGCGTGCGCGGCCTCGTCTACCCGGTGCCCGACCCGCGGTTCCCGTTCCTGGGCGTGCACCTGACGCGCGGCGTCACCGGCGGGGTGCACGCCGGGCCGAACGCCGTGCTCGCCCTGGCCCGCGAGGGGTACCGCCGCCGCGACGTCTCCCTGCGCGACGTCGCCGACTCGCTCTCCTGGCCCGGCCTGTGGCGGCTCGCCGGCCGCAACCTCGTGCCGGGCGCCGAGGAGGTGGCGCGCTCGATGTCGCGCACCCTGTTCGCCTCCGCCGTCGCCCGCATGCTGCCCGGCACCACCGCCGACGACCTGCACCCCGCGCCCGCCGGCGTCCGGGCGCAGGCGCTGCACCGCGACGGCTCCCTCGTCGACGACTTCCTGCTGCGCACCGCGCCGCGGCAGGTGCACGTCGTCAACGCGCCGTCGCCCGCCGCGACGGCGTCGCTCGAGATCGCCGCGCACGTCCAGGCGGAGCTGGACCGGACGCTGGTGGGAGTGCGCTGAGGCCGTCGCCGCGGGTCAGCCGGCACCCGAGTCCACGAACCGGAAGTAGTCCGCCCGCGCGGCGGGGTCGGGGACGTCGTGCCGCAGGGCCTTCTCGTCCGCGCCCGGCACACCGCGCCGGATCGCTCGTTCGATCCTGCGGTCCGCGACCGCGTCGCGCACCAGGGCCGCCGCGGTCCCCCACGCCCGCGGCCGAGCGCTCGAGTAGAGCCGGCCGGCGCGGTGCCGGTCCCCCGGCAGGTCCGGGAAGCCGTGCCGCGCGTCGAGCGCCGCCGTCGCCGCCCCCAGGGCGCCTCGGCGACGCAGGCCGGTCTCCCCCAGGTCCCCGAGCACCCGGGCCGCGCGGTCCAGCACGAGGCCCACGGGCGCCTCCATCCGCATGGCCCGGGCACGCGCCCCGATCCCGGCCCGCGCCGCACCGCAGGCCTCGACCGCGCGCGCCACGTCCACGAGCCACATGAGCCGACCGGCGCCGCACTGCGCGGCGTGGAACGCCAGCACGAGCACCGTGTCGACCGGGTCGAAGGTAGGAGCGGTCCGGCCCCCGCCCAGGTCGACCGCCCGGCGCCGGCCGATCATCGCGTCCGGGTCCGTCCGATAGGTACGTCGCGTGCCGCGCGGGACGGCGACGTCCCAGTGCAGGTCGAGGTGCACCCCCAGCGGGCCCCGCATCGCGTACTCGGCGCGGCGCGACGTCGCCATGAGCGGCCAGTTGCGGTCCTCGCCCGTGCACCCGCCGTCCTCCAGCGCTCCGACCGCACGCCGGAACATCGCGCGCGGCACGTAGAGGTCGAGGTCGTAGTACTCCCGCATGTCCGGCGCCGGCCACAGCGCTGCGGCCGTCGGGCCCTTGCCCACGACCCACGGCACGTCGGCGCCGTCGAGCACCGCCCCGAGCCGGGACAGCTCCGCGAGGACCCCGAGGTGCCGCACCACCTGCTCGTCGCGCGCCCTGCGCAACGGCGCCCGCCACGCCTCCGGGCAGTCCGGGCGCCCGGAGACGTGCTTGGCGACCGCGGGGAGGACCCGGTGGTCCTGCGCCGCGTCGGCCAGCAGCTCCAGCGAGATGCTCTCGAGCGGTGCGAGGCCCCGCGCGGCCGACGGCGCGACGGAGTCGACCAGCAGCTGGGCCAGCGGTCGACGCGCCGTCGTTCGTCCGTCCACCCTCGGCACGATAGGCGCGCACCGAGCCCGGCGGACCCCCGCCAGCGGGCGAAATCCCGCCGGGACCGCCCACCGGCCGCCCGGTCGCGGCTAGCGTGAGTGGCGCCGGCATCCGCCGGCGCGGGCGCCCTCGGGCGACGGCCGGGACGGAGCGATCGCAGTGTCGGAGACGACGGCGGGCGGGGACGCGGGCGAGGCGAGGTCGCGGCGCCTGCTGCGCCACGTCCGCGGGTCGCTCGCGGTCTCGTGGCGCGCGAGCCGCGCGTCGTTCGTCGTCATGCTCGCCCTGCAGGTCCTCGTCGCCGCCGCCCTGGCGGGCCAGGTGCTGGTCGTCGCGTCGCTGCTCGACGTGCTGCTCGGCCTCTCGGACGGCTCCGGCACGTTGCGGTCGGTCGTGGGGCCGGTGATCGCGCTGGCCGCGCTCACCGCCGTGACCACGGTGGCCGGCGGGCTCCAGGTCTCGGTGCGCCGGGTGCTCGGCGAGCACGTCGCGCGGCTGATGGCCGAAGACGTCCAGGCCGTCTCGACGAGCGTCCCGCTCGAGCAGTTCGAGTCGGCCGTGTTCTACGACCGGCTCCAACGGGTGCGTGTGAACGCCCTCTCCCGGCCGTTCCAGGTCACCCAGGGGGTGTTCGACCTCGTCGGCTCCACGATCTCGACGGTGGGCGTGGGCGCCGCCCTGGTGGCGCTGCACCCCGTGCTGCTGCCGCTCCTCGCCGTCGGGGGCCTGCCCCTGCTGGTCACCGGGCGGCGTGAGGGCAGGCTGGAGTTCGGGTTCAAGGTCGCCCAGACGACGAACGAGCGCGAGCGCATCTACACCAACTACGTGCAGAGCACCCGCGACGAGGCCAAGGAGATCCGGGCGTTCGGGTCCGCCCCGTGGCTGCAGTCGCGCTACCGGGAGCTGTACGCGACGTACCTGGTCGCGCTGGGCCGGCACGTCCGCCGGCGGGCCCTCACCCACGGCGTGGGGAACCTCGCCGCCGCGGTGGTCCTGGCCGGCGTGCTCCTCGTGCTCGCCTGGCTCATCACCCGTGGCGCGGTCTCGTTCTCGGAGGCGGGCGCCGCCGTCGTCGCGGTGCGGATGCTGCAGGGTCAGATCCAGGGCATCTTCGGCGGCGTCCAGCAGATCTTCGAGTCCGGGCTGTTCCTCGACGACGTGCACGAGTTCCTGGACGAGGGGCGCGCGGCGGCTGCCACGGCCGAGGGCGTCGCCGAGCCGCCCGCGGAGTTCCCCGGCGTCTTCGCCCGCAAGGTGTCGTTCACCTATCCCGGAGCGGAACGGCCGGCGCTGCAGGCCGTCGACCTGGCCCTGCGTCCGGGCGAGGTCGTGGCGCTCGTCGGCGCCAACGGCTCGGGCAAGACCACCCTCGCCAAGCTGCTGGCCGGGCTGTACGTGCCGACGTCGGGCGAGGTCCGCTGGGGTGAGCGTCCTCTGGCCGAGCTGCGCCGGGCGGCGGTGCGCGACCAGGTCGCGGTGATCTTCCAGGACTTCGTCCACTACGCCTACACCGCCACGTGGAACGTCGCGCTGGGCCGCTCCGAGGTCCCGGTGGACCACGAGCGCGTGCGACGCTCCGCCCGGGTCGCGGGCGTCGACGCCGCGCTCGCGAGCCTCCCCGACGGCTACGAGTCCCGGCTGTCGCGGATGTTCCCCGGGGGGACGGAGCTGTCCGGCGGCCAGTGGCAGCGGGTGGCGATCGCCCGCGCCTTCTACCGCGACGCCGCGCTCGTCATCCTCGACGAGCCGACGGCGGCGATGGACCCGCTGGCCGAGCACGACCTGTTCTCGTCGCTGCGGGCCACGCTCGACGGGCGGACGGCGCTCTTCGTCTCGCACCGCTTCTCGACCGTGCGCTCCGCGGACCGCATCGTCGTCCTCGACGACGGCGCCGTCGTCGAGGAGGGCAGCCACGACGAGCTGATGGCGCTCGACGGCGCCTACGCCGAGATGTTCACCGTCCAGGCGCGGTCCTACCTGGCGGGGACGTCCGCGCCCACCAGCGCGGGGTCCGACGACGGCGCCACCGCGCGCGACACCGCCTCGGCCAGCCGGGCCCCCAGCGTCGGGCCGAACGGCGGCCCCCACGGCACGTCGGCGACGAGCACGGGCACGCCGCGCGCGACGTCGGCCATGTGACCCAGCTGCTCGCTCTGCAGCCGTGCGTCCCGCCAGCCGTGCAGGCGCGGGTAGTGGAGCAGCTCCAGGAGCGCCGCCGTCCCCGTGCGACGGCACACGGCGAGGTCGCCGCCGCCGCGGTCGGGCCGCGGCACGACGATCGCGCGCAGGCGCCGGCCGTCGCGCGCGCCGGCCCCGAGCTGCAGCACGTGGCGGGCGTCGGCGCTGACCCGCCGGCCCGGCGCGCGGCCGGCGAAGCGGTCGACCAGCGTGTCGGCCCCCTTGCGCAGGCGGACCTCGGTCGCCCCCAGCCGGGCCGCGAAGCCGTCGCCGTCGCGGTCCAGCCGCAGGACGTCGTCCGTGACGAGCGCGGCACCGTCGGCGCACATCAGCGTCGCCATCGTCGACTTGCCCATGCCCGAGTACCCGACGAAGGCGAGGACACCCTCGTCGTCCTCGACGGCGCTGGCGTGCAGCACGATCTCGCCGCGCAGCGCGAGCTGGAAGGCGAGCATCCCGCCCGTCGTGAGCACCCGGCTCAGGCCGGGGTCCACGCCGTCCGACTCCCGGAGCACCACGTCGCGGAGGTCCGCGGAGACCTCGAAGTCGCACGCGCCGTGGAACCGCAGGAGGTGGCCGTCCGCGCCGAGGTCCCACGCCGTGTACCAGGGGTCGTCGGCGACGGCGTGGTGCAGGATCTCCCGACCCGTCGGCACGGTGCGCTGGTCGGTGCCCGGGCCCGTCGTGACGACGACGTCCGCCGGTCGCGCGCCGCCGTCGCGCCGGTCCTGGTGCAGGTCGAACGGCGCCTCGACGACGAGGCCGTACAGCAGCTGGCGGTCCACGGCGGTCACGCTCCTTGGTGGTCGACGACGAGGGGGCGGAATCCCGTCCCACGGTCCAGGTCGAGGTCGTGGCGGCCGATCCGCAGCCACGCGTGGGCGCGGACGACGCCGCCGGTCTTGGCGACGCCCAGCACGAGCGCCGGGTGCCGCGCGCGCAGCACGCGGCCCGCGAGCACCGTGGAGCGCAGGCAGGTGCCGTTGACCCCGGGCAGCCGCAGGACGCGGCGCAGCACCCGCAGCTCCCGCACCTCGCGGGCGCCGAGGCCGGCGAGGTCGAGGTCCCCGAGGGACTCCCCCGGGGTGGACAGCAGGCCGAGCCCGTAGTGCTGCGCGACCCGGGCCAGGTCCCAGCGCCGCAGCCGTGCCTCCAGGACCAGCGCGGACGCGAGGAACCACACCGCGAGCGGGACGGCGCCGAGCCGGCGGAACGCTCCCGCCGCCGTCACGGCGGCACCGGGGCGCCGACCGACGCGAGCCACGCCTGCTGGAGCAGCAGGCTCGTCGGGCCGGGCGGGTACCCGGAGAGCCAGGCGGCCCGCAGCGCGTCGACGTCGACCAGCTCCGGGTCGACGCCCTCGCCGTCCCACCGGGCGGCGAACTCGCGGGTCGCGGAGCCGAGGTACGCGCGGTTGAACGACGCCTTGCTCGACCGGGCGCAGACGGCGTCGGGCAGCAGCGGGCCGAAGACGGCCCGCATGCCGGCGGTCCGGTCGGTGAACCCCCAGGGGAAGCGACGCCCCAGCGAACGGAGGAAGCCGTCGTCCAGGAGCGGGTGCGCGAGCACCACGTCGTGCTCGGCGGCCACCTGCCCGTACGTGCGGAGGAACACCCGGCCCGCCCGGCGGCGGCGCACCCAGCGCAGCCCACCGGCGTACGACAGCGGCTCGGCGGCGGCGTCCCGGGCGATCGCGTCCGCGAGGCGCTCACCGGTCGCGCCCGTCAGCCACGGCAGCGCAGCGACGCTCCGCCGGACCTCGGCGTGCTCGCGGCGCCGGCGCACCGGCGCGGGCAGCAGCGAGCCGAGGGCGGCGCGCCGGGGCGTCCCCGGCCGCGCGCGCTCACGTGCGGTGCGCAGCAGTGCGCGGGCACGACGGTCGCCGAAGACCTCGTCACCGCCCTCGCCGGTGAGCACCACGCGGCCGGCGAGCCCCCGGAGCATCGCGTCCTTGACGTGCATCGTCGCGGGGAACAGCGGACCGCGGCGCAGCAGGCTCGCCTGCGCCTCGCGCCCCAGGAGGTCGTTCTCGTCCTCGACGGTGAGGCGCCGCCACGTCGACAGGCCCAGGTGCGCGACGACGCGTTCCTGCCAGTCGGTCTCGTCCGCCTCCGCGACGCCCGGGTAGCAGAACGTCACGGGCACCGGGTCCGGGAGCCCGTCCTCGCGCGAGACCGCGGTGGCCACGGCGAGCACGGCGGAGGAGTCGCGGCCGCCCGAGAAGGTGACGGCGACGGGCCGTCCGTCGCTCGACCGCCGGACCGCGTCCTTGAGCTCGTCGAGCGGGTCGCGCCTGACCGCGCCGGCGGGGGCGGCGGGCTCGACCAGCCCCGGCAGCCAGCACGCCGCGGTCTCGAACGCCGTCGGACGGTAAAAGGTCGTCATGTCCCAGCCGATGTTGTCGAGACGACACGGCGCCGGTCCCTCCACCGTCGGAGGGCCGGCACCGCGCCTGGGGTCAGGACGCGTTGCCCTTGTGGAACAGGTCGCCGTCGAAGTCGAAGGCCCACTGCTGCTCCAGCGTGACGTCCTTGACCGAACCCACCTCGGTGATGCGCGGTGCCTCGTACATGGGAGGCTCCTTCCTCTCGTGCGTGCAGGACGCGTTCAACGTCGCCCGGCCCGCACGGCCGGTCAAGCGCTCCGCGGCGATGTCACCCGCTGGCCCGCGGCCTTTCACCCGGCGCCGGGTGAAACCGCGGCCCCGCACCGTCGAGCGGCCCGTCGGCTGCCTATCCTCGACTCGACGTCCGGCGCGAGGCCGGACCCGCCGACGACGAGAGGCACGACGATGCGGCTGCGCGAGGACGGCGTCACCTGGCAGGAGATCGACGGCGAGCTGGTCATCCTCGACCTCGCGTCGTCGACATATCTCACGACGAACGGCAGCGGCGCGCTCGTCGCCAAGCTCCTCCAGGCGGAGCGGTCCGCCGAGGACCTGACCGCGGCGCTCGTCGCCGAGTACGGGGTCGATCGTGCGGTCGCCGCCCGCGACACGGAGGCGTTCCTCGCCGAGCTGCGCCGGCGCGAGCTGCTGGTCGAGGCCTGAGTCGAATCCTGAGCCGGGGCCTGAGCCGAAGCCTGGTCAGCCGGCAGGTTCCCACGCCCGCACGGCGCTGACGGCGACCAGCCAGTCGCTCTCGGTGACCAGCGGCATGAACGGCGTCGGCGGGCCGCCCAGAACGCCGGAGTAGTTGACGTCGAGCACCCGCGTGCCGCGGATCTCGGTCCACGGCACCGAGACGCGCACGGCGGTGATCTCCACCGGGTCGACCTCGAGGAGCGCCACCCGGTCCCACAGCTGGTCGGAGGGCGCCGCCACGGTGCGCCAGCCGCCGTCCGCGACGCGCACCGCCACCGTGTAGTCCCGCAGGCCGGCGGTGCAGCACCTGATGCCCGCCGTGGCCACGGCGATCCGGTCGACCGTGACCGGGCCGCCGGTCTCGATCTCCACGGTCGGGGCCGGGTCGACCGAGCCGTCCGCGAGCCGGCCGGAGCGCCACGGCTCGCGCACGTCGAAGGTGCCCGACGTGATCGTGGCCGCCTCGCCCGCGTCCGGGTGGGTGGACGACACGGTCACGGGGCGTCCCGCGAGCACGTCCTCGCCGAACGGCTCGGTGGCACGCACCTGGAGCCGGGCGCCCGCCGGGACGCGCAGCAGCACCGGGCTGCCCGTCACGGGCACCTCGGTGCCCCGGGCCGCGAGGGTCAGGTCCTGCTCGGCCCCGTAGACGTCGCGGCGGGTGACCTCGACCTCCCGCCCGCCGCGCGGCGCCACCACGACCGACGTCGACAGCTCCTCCGACCACAGCGCCAGGACCGTGGTGCCGTCGTCCGCGCGCCCCTGCATCGCGTGCACCCCGGGCGTCCCGGTGCCCACGGCGGCGACGTCGTCGAGCCCCGCCAGGACGGGGGCCGTCGCCGCCATCGCCGCGCCGGCCGGTTTCACGTAGGCGTCGTACTGCAGCAGCGACCAGGAGTTGCCCGCCTCGCCGAAGCCGCCCTCGCTGAAGAAGTACGTCCACTCCTCGACGTCCTCGAGGGCGTACCACCACAGCTTGCGCGCCACGTCCCAGCCGGACGCCCAGAAGCTCACGACGCCGTCGGACCACCATCCGGTCTCCGTGTCCCACACCGGCCGGTCGCCGCACGGGCGGAGGATCTCCCGGAGCTGGTCCAGCTCGGCGCCGTCGGCCGAGAACCCCTCCTCCTCCCACGACCTGTTGTGCCCCGTGTACGGGTGGATGCCGACGACGTCCAGCGACTCGCAGCCGCCCGCGGCGACGAGACCCTCCCACCAGTCGAGCGCGAACCCCAGCGTGTTGCCCCCGACGACGACGGCGTCCGGGTCGGCCGCGCGGACGCCGCGGGCGAAGGGCGCGCCGACCTCGCGCTCGTACCGGGCGGGGTCGTCGTAACCCGTGCCGTTCGGCTCGTTCCACGGCGACCAGTGCACGATCCCCGGCGCGCGGTCCCGCAGGCCGGCGACGACCTGCCGCACCCAGCCCTCCCAGGTGCCCGCCTCCGCGGCGGCGCGCTCGGCGTCGCCGCCCTGGCCCACCTGCACGACGAGCCGCACCCCGGTGCGCTCGGCCTCCCGCGCCGCGGCGGCGAGGTCGGCGAACGGGTCGGTCGTCTCCTCCGGCTCGCCGTCCGCCGCGCCGTCGGCGCCCACGGTGGCGCCGGGCAGCCCTTCCCACGCGACCCCGGCCGGGCCGGGGTCGGCCGTGGGGTCCGGCACGAGCGCGGCGAAGTCGAGCTGCACGCGGTGCGACCCGACACCGAGCTGGTCGGCGAGCTGCGCGCCGCGCAGCGGCTGGGCGCCGCCCCAGTCGGCGCCGTCCGCGAGCGACGCCGGGTCGAGCGCGCTGCCCGCCGGGGTCACGGTGTAGCGCAGGCAGTCCCCGGACACCGCGGTCCCGTCGTCGTCCACCAGCGCCGCGTCGACCTCGTAGACGCCCGGGCGCGACGGCGGGAGGTCGAGCTCGATCCTGCCGCCGTCCGCGGGAAGCTCGGCCAGGTGCTCCTCGCCGACGACGGGGTCCGGCACCCGCGGGTCGCCGCGCACCTGGTAGCGCAGGCGGTAGCGGTCCGCGTGCGCGCCCCACGCCTCGTCGAACGCCGCGACCACCCGGGGCTCCTCGTCGGCGGCGAACACCCCGTACGGGCGGTCGACGAGCAGGCCCGCCCCCAGGCCCAGGTCCGCGACCAGGCTCTCGCTGTCGGCGGTGAGCGTGATCGGCGCGCGCAGTCCCGCGGCCATCCGGTCCGCGGAGATCGCCGTCAGCGACAGCGCGCCGTCCGTGCCGTCCGTGAGCACGTAGGAGGTGTCGCCGTCCTGGAGCACCGGGGTGCGGGCGGCCAGGGTGAACGGCTGCTCCGCGTCCATGCTGGCGTCGGGCCACGTCCCGAGCAGCACGCCGTCGGTGCCGTACCGGCGCAGCCCGGTGCCCGGCTCGGCGAGCAGCAGCCCGCCGCCGGGGGCCGCCCCCGCACCGGTCGCGTCCGTCCACGGCAGCGTCGGCACGCCGAAAGTCGGCCCCGCCGGGGCCGACGACCCGAGGCGCGCCCGCACCCCGCCGTCCGGCCCCACCACCGTCATCCGCAGGTCGGTCCGGTCGCCGCCCGCGGCCGGCCGCGCGGCGGCGAGGACGGCGGCGCCGCCGGCGAGCTGCCCGAGCACGGCCCCGTCGATCGCCAACGGGTCGAGGAGGGCGCCGTCCCCGCCCACGCGGTGCAGCACCGCCCCGGCGTCGGCCACCCCCACGACCTCGCGGTGCCCGGCGTCCTCCTGCCCGGCGTCGTCCCACCGGACGGTCCCCTCCAGGTCGAGGACGGCGCCGGTGGTCTGCGGTCCCTCGGGCAGCGTCGTGCGCCACGTCTCGGTGCCGTCCGGCGCCACCTTGACGAGGTCACGGCGTCCCATCAAGGTGTCGAGCAGGTACACCGAGCCGTCCGCGGCCACCTCGAAGGAATCCGTGCCGAAGGTCTCGGCCGCCCCGTCCCGGTCGAGCTCGACGACCGTCTCGCCCTCGGCCTCGCCGTCGGCGAGCGCGAACCTCGCCACCGTGTACGTCGCGTCGACCCGGGACAGGACGTACGCCGTCCCGCCGGAGACCCGGGCGGTGATCACCTCCCCCGTCGTCGGCCGGACGTCGTCGACCACGGTGCGCACCCCGCCCGACGCGGCGTGGTCGAGGCCGTCGTCGACCACCCGCGCCAGGTCGGGGACCCCGCAGACGGGGACGTCACCGGTGACCGCCACGGCCGGAGCGGCGGACGGGGCCGGTGCGGCGCCTCCCTCGTCCTTCCCCCGGAGCAGCGCCGGGGCGACGCCGAGCGCGACGACGAGCACGACGACGAGGCACGCCGCGAGCGCCGACGCCGTCACCACCACTCGTCGCGACACTGGTCCTCCCGGGAACGCGTGCGTCCGGCCAGGCTAGGCACCGCAGGGCACGGGCGACGGGGCCGCGAGGGCAGTTCACCCGTGGCCGGGACCGTTTCACCCGGGCCGCACGGGGACAGGCGCGCCGGGTGCCCGAAACACTGTCCAGGACGTCTGCCGTCGCCCGCCTGCCCCGGCGCCGGCCCGACGAGACCGCGGGACGAGACGGGACGAGACCGAGGAGTGACGATGCGCGACGACGCCCCCGCGGACGGTCGCGTCGTGGAGCACGGCGAGACGGCGGCGACCCCGGGTCACGCCTCGGGCACGCCCGCCCTCGTGGGCGTCGTGCTGGGGCTCGCCTTCGCCGCGCTGTACCTGCTCGCGGTCCGCACCGACGCGGGCCAGCGGCTGGACGACGAGGCGCTCGCCGCGACGGCGAGCCTGTGGGACGCCGCCGTCCCGGTGACCCGCCTCGTGCGGGCCGCCCTCCCGCTGCTGCTGGCCGCGGTGGTGCTCGTGCCGCTGGCGCGCGCCGTGGGAGCGCGAGCGTGGCGGCGGCTCGCGGCGGCGGCGCTGGTCGTGGGCGTCTCGGCCCTCGGGTCGCAGCTCCTCAAGCACGTGCTGCTCGACCGGCCCGACCTGGGCCACCAGGCCATCCCCGAGAACTCCTACCCCAGCGGGCACGTGGCGGCGGTGACGGCGCTGTGCGTCGCCGTCGTGCTGCTGTGGCCGGGCGGCGCGTCGCGCGCCGTCGTCGCCGGCTGGTCCGTCGTCGCGCTCGTGGCCGGGGCGGCGAACGTCGTGTCGTTCGCGCACCGGCCGGCCGACGTCCTGGGCTCGCTGCTGCTGGTCGGCGCGGTGACCGGCGCGACCTGGTGGGCGCTGCGCCTCGGGGACGTCCCGCCGGTCAGCGTGCGGCGGCGGCCGCCCGTGCGGGCGCCGTAGGCCGGTACAGCTCCTCGTACCGGTCCACGACCCGCGGCAGGGAGAAGTCCCGGGAGCGCGCGAGGCCGGCGTCGGCCAACGCCGCCCGGCGGGGGCCGTCGGCGAGCAGGTCGGCGAGCGCTCCCCCGACCGACTCCAGGGGGGCGACGACCGCGGCCCGGCCCTCGTCGGTCACGTAGCGCGCGCCGACGTTCGGCGTCGTCACGACCGGCAGCCCGCTGGCCATCGCCTCCACGTACGGGATGCCGAAGCCCTCGTAGTCGGACGGCAGGCAGAACGCCCAGGCCCGCCGGTAGGCGTCCGCGAGCGCCGCGTCGTCGAGCGCCCCGAGGGCCCGCACCCCGGGGCCGGCGTCGTCGGGCACGTCGCGCGAGACCATCCACAGCTCCGCGTCGGGATGCCGCGGGCGCACGTCGCGGACGAACTGGCGCGCGAGCTCGGCGCCGTTCTTGCGGCCGTGCCACGCGCCGACGAACAGCACGACCGGGTGGCCGGCGCGGGCGCCGGCGGCGCCGGGAGCGAAGCGGGACGTGTCGACCCCGTTCGGCACCACGTCGTGCACCCACGGGTACCAGCGCCGCGTGGCGGGCAAGACGACGACGGTGCGGTCCGCGACCACGCTCGCCAGCAGCTCGGAGCACCCGAGCAGCACCATCCGCAGGCGCTCCTTGGCGCCCCGGATGCGGCGCGCCTCCTCGAAGCACGAGCCGTGCAGGGTGCGCACGTGTCGCGGCACCCGGCGGCGCCACAGCCAGTAGTCGTCGCCGTGCGCGTGCAGCACGTCGTAGCCGGACAGGCCGAGCCGTCGCACCGCGGTCGCGAACCGGAACGTGCGCAGCGCGCCGGACAGCTCCACGTGCCGGTGCCCGTAGACGGCGCCGGGCACGGGCGGGCACTCGCTGATCACGTCGACGTGGTGGCCGCGCCGCACCAGCTCGGTGGCCAGCTCGTGCACCTGGTAGCCGATGCCCTGCTTGCTGGCGCTGGGCAGGTAGTAGGAGACCATCGCGATCCTCACGGCGCCCCCTCCGGCTCGTGGCCCGCACCCTCGCCCGCACCCTCGCCCGCACCGTCGCTCAGCCCGTCGCGCAGCGCCTCGAGCCAGCCGCGGCCGAAGCGCTGGTCGGGCTCGAGGTGGTTGCCCTCGGCCCACTCGTTCCACGACTTGACCCACAGCAGGCGCTCGTCGGCGGGCCGGTGGGCCACGGACGCGGCCGCCTGGCGGACGTTCTCGCGGAAGCCGTCGGGCGTCGCCCCGCGCAGCACGATGCCGCGCCGCCCGGAGCGGGGCGTGTTGTCCCAGTTCGGGTAGACGCACGGCTGCACGAGGTCGCCGGTGCGGTTCTGCCGGGCCCACGTCGTCGTGTACGGGTGGATCTCCGGCCCGCCGGCGAGCTTGCGGACGGCGCGCATGCGCAGCACGTCCGCCCGCGACGTCCCGGCCGGCATCCGCATGTACACCCCGGCGTCGAACCCGTCCTCCTTGACCCGGTCGTACCGCACCCCGCGGCCCACGAGGTCGCTCATCTCCGCCACCAGGTAGAGGCCCTCCAGGCCGGCGCGGCGGGCGAGCGACTGCCACAGGTCGACGAACCCCGCCGCGTCCGGCAGCTCCTCGGGCCGGAAGACGTAGAACACCGGCCGCCCGCCGACGCGCAGGTAGCGCGGGTCGCGGAACGCGGGCAGCACCGCCTCGAAGTGCGCCACGTGGTCCGCCCGGCCGGGGTAGCGCTGCTCCATCAGCACCCGGTCGGCGTCCCCGTGCCAGATGCCGCTCCACGTCTGGTTGGCCCACGCGAGGCAGAACGAGATGCCGGGCTCCCCCGTGGCGAGCACCTCCGTGAACGGGCGCTCGAGGATGCGGCGCCCGTCGCCGAACCAGTAGTGCCAGTACGCGAACGCCTCCACGCCGTGCTGCTGCGCGAGCTCCGCCTGCGCGGCCCGTGCCTCCGGCAGGCGCAGGTCGTAGAAGCCCAGGTCGGCGGGCAGGTCGGGCTGGGCGTGCCCGGGGTACAGCCGGCGCGCCCGCGCCACGTTGGTCCACTCGGTGAACCCGGGCCCCCACCACGCGTCGTTCTCGGGGATCGGGTGGAACTGCGGCAGGTAGAACGCCACCGCGCGCGCCGTCGCCATCGTCGCCTCCCCTCGCCGTCGTCGTCGGTCGTCCCGAGTCTGTGCAGCGATCCGGTCCGGCTCAACGACGGTGGCGGTATTTCACCCCGGCGGCGGGCTCCGGGGGCCCAACTTCACCCCGGCGGACGGCCCGCACCCGCCTAGCCTCGCCGTAGGAGGCGAGCCCGCACGTGGCCGAGCTGGCCTCCCGACGACGACCGACGGGGAGGGTCATGAGGATCGGCGCGTACGTCCTGCCCGGCGACCTGACGTGGCTCGAGGCCACGCTGCGCGCCTCCTACCCGGCGGTGGACGAGCTCGTGGTGCCCTACCCGGAGGACGGGCTGGGGTGGAACGGCCGGCCGGTGCCCGCCCGGGAGTGCCTCGAGGTGGTCCGGGCGGTCGACACCCGCGGCGTGCTGCGCGTGGTGCCCGGCACCTGGCGGGACGTCGCCGACCCCTTGCGGGGCGAGACCGCGCAGCGGCAGGCCGCGCTCGACGCGTTCTCCGGAGACGTCGACTGGGTGCTGCAGCTCGACGGCGACGAGCTGCTCCCCCGCCCGGAGGCGCTGCTGGCCGCGCTCCGCACGGCGCAGGTGCACGGCTGCGACGCCGTCGAGTGGCCGATGCGCGTGCTGTACCGGCGCACCCGCCGTGGCTACCTCGAGGTCACGACGGCGGCCGGCACCCCCGCGTACGAGTACCCGGGGCCGGTCGCCGTGCGCCGCGGCACGCGGCTCGCGTCCGCCCGCCGCACCGACGGCCGGCACCTGCGGGTGCTCGTGCACGGCGACACCGCGTCGCCGGCGGTCCGGCGGCCCGCCGAGCCGGGCGAGGTGCGGGTGCTCGGCGCGCGGCCGCAGGACGCGATCGTGCACAACTCGTGGGCCCGGACGCTGGGGCACGTCCGCGCGAAGGTCCGCGGGTGGGGGCACGCCCGCGACTTCGCGGCCGGGCGGTACCTGTGGCTCGTCTGGTGGCCGTCCCCGGTGGCGTGGCGCGTGCAGCGCGACGTGCACCCGCTGTTCGGCGCCGTCTGGCCGCGCCTGCGCCCGGTCGCGGAGGCCGAGGTGCTCCCCGCCCGGCAGGAGGCGCCTCCCGGCGACCCGACGGCCCTGGCCGGGACGGAGGCCCCCCGTGCCTGAGCGGGAGCACCTGGTGGTGGTCCTCAGCTGGCACGGCCGCCACGACACGCTCCGCTGCGTCGACTCCCTCGTCGCCGGGTCGCCGGCCACGGACGTGCTCGTGGTGGACAACGGTTCCGACGACGGTGTCCTCGACGCGGTGACCGAACGCTGGCCGCACGTCGCGACCCTGCAGACCGGCGACAACCTCGGCTTCGCGGGCGGCATGGACCGCGGGCTGGCGTGGGGGCTCGAGCGGGGCTACGGCCTGCTCACCGTCCTCAACAACGACACGCTCGTGGACCCCGGGGCCCTCGACCGCCTGGCCGCCCTGGCGACCGCGGGCGCCGTCGCCGCGAGCCCCCGGATCGTGCGGCTCGGCGCCGGCCCCGGCGGGGCGGGCGACGGCGACCTCTGGTTCGCGGGCGCCGTGCTCGACGACGTCGACGGGCTCCCCCGACACCGGAGCGCGGCGGAGGCGGCCGCCGAGCTCGCCGCCGGCGAGCCGTTCGGCGCCGACCTGCTCACGGGCTGCTGCGTGTGCGCCACGGCCGCCACGTGGCGCCGCGTCGGGGGCTTCGACGCCCGGTACTTCCTCGACTTCGAGGACTCCGACTGGAGCCTGCGCGCGCGGCAGCGCGGCGTGCGGCTCGTCGTCGACCCCGGCGCCGTGGTGCGGCACCGGGTCTCGGCGTCGTTCACCGGGCCGGCGTCGTACCTCGGCACGTTCTACTACGCGCGCAACGCGCTGCTGCTCGCGGGGCGCTGGCACGCGTCCGGCGTCCGCCGCTGGGGGGTGCTGCGGCACCGGGTGCTCCCCCGGCCCGTGCGCACCTGGCGGGACCACGGGCCGCGGGAGGGCCTGCGCACCGCGGTCGTCGTCGCCACCGCCCTGGCCGCCCACGTCGTGGGCGCCCACGGCAGGGCCCCGCGCGCCCTCGAGGCCCTCGCCGCCACCTGGGCCGCCCGCGCCCGCCAGCGGGCCGACCAGGCCGACCAGGCAGCCGAGCCGGCGGCCGGCGAGGGCCGGGTGGAATCCACCCCTGACCGGGGTGAAAACGCCCTCGAACCCCTCGGCGCGCCCTCCCCGCCGGACTAGCGTGACCGCACTCCTACCTCGAGGGAACCGCATGAGCGCCACCACCAGCAGCCCCCCGGACACCGCGATCTCCAGCCGCGGGCTGGCGAAGTCGTACCGCATCGCGACGTCCGGGCGCTCGCACGACCGCCTGTCCGAGGCGCTCGTCGCGCGGGTCCGGCGCCCGTTCCACCGCCGCGAGTTCGAGACGTTCGACGCGCTGCACGACCTCTCGTTCGACATCCCGTGGGGCGAGGCCGTGGGCATCGTCGGGCGCAACGGCGCCGGCAAGAGCACGCTGCTGAAGATCCTCACGCGGATCACGGCCCCGAGCGGCGGCCGGGTGGAGCTCGGCGGACGGGTGGGCAGCCTGCTCGAGGTCGGCACGGGCTTCCACCCCGAGCTCACCGGCCGCGAGAACATCTACCTCAACGGCTCCCTGCTGGGCATGGGCCGCAGCGAGATCAAGCGGCGGTTCGACGACATCGTGCGGTTCTCCGGCGTCGAGAAGTTCCTCGACACCCCGGTCAAGCGCTACTCCTCCGGCATGTACGTGCGGCTGGCGTTCTCCGTCGCCGCCCACCTCGAGACCGAGATCCTCGCCATCGACGAGGTGCTCGCGGTGGGCGACGCCGAGTTCCAGCGCAAGTCGCTGGACAAGATGCGCGACGTCGCGAAGGACGGCCGGGCGGTCCTCTACGTCAGCCACCAGATGCAGACGGTGACGACGCTGTGCACGTCGGCGATGTTCCTCGACCGCGGCCGCCTGGTGCACCACGGCACCGTGGACGACGTCATGGCCGCCTACCGCGACAGCTTCACCAGCTTCCGCGAGAGCCAGGAGGACGTCCGGCGGCGGCCAGGGAGCGGGCTGATCCGCTTCGCGCGGGTCACGACGCCCGAGGTGCGTGAACCCGTCGACGACACGGTGATCACGTTCGAGGTCGGCGCCAACCCGGAGATCGTCGGGAAGTACTTCGTCACCTGCCACGTCCGCGACCAGCGGGGCGTCATCGTCACGCAGTGCGACTCCCGGCTCGTGAGCCAGTGGTTCGACCCGTCCGAGCCCCACGGCGGCGAGGTCCGCATCAAGGACCTCTGGCTGCAGCCCGGGCTCTACACCGTCGACATGTACCTGTGCCAGGCCGGCGTGTTCGACGAGTGGCAGGCTGCGGCCACGTTCGAAGTGCTCCCCCACCTGCCGTACCCGGAGGTCGTCATCGAGGACGGCATCTTCGGCGCCGTGCTGTGCGACTTCGACTACGAGGCGTGGTGAGCCCCATGACGACGGCCAGGATCGTCATCACGCCGCCCCGGCGGCTGAACGTGCCCCGGTGGCGTGAGGTGTGGGAGGCGCGGGAGATCTTCTACAGCTTCGGCGTCCGCGACATCGTGCTGCGCTACCGGCAGACGGCGATCGGCGTCGCCTGGGTGGTGCTGCAGCCGCTCGTCACGGCGGCGATCTTCGCGATCGTCTTCGGCCGGGTGGCGGGCCTGCCCACGGGCGGCGTGCCCTACTTCCTGTTCGCCTTCGCCGGCACGGCGGCGTGGACGGTGTTCTCGGGCGTGCTCACGCGGGCCGCGCCCTCGCTCGTGGCCAACCAGGCGCTCGTGTCGAAGGTGTTCTTCCCCCGCGTCGTGGTGCCGCTGTCTGTCGTCATGTCGGTGCTGCTCGACTTCGTCGTCTCGCTCGCGCTGTTCGCGGTGCTGCTCGCCGTCAACGGCGTCAATCCCGGCTGGGCGGTGCTCGCCCTGCCGCTGTGGACGCTCTGCGCCCTCGCGCTCGGGTCCGGGATCGGCCTCGCCGCCTCCGCGATCATGGTCAAGTACCGCGACGTCCAGTACGTGCTCCCGTGGCTCGTGCAGGTGCTGATGTACGCGACGCCGGTGGCATACTCGCTGGACGCCGTCCCCGCGGGGCTGTCGTGGTGGTTCGAGGCGAACCCGCTGACCTGGCTCATGGAGTGCTTCCGCTGGTCGATGCTCGGCACCGCCGCGCCACCGGCGTGGCAGGTGGCCGGGCTGCTGGGGGCGTCGGCGGTGGCGGTGGTCGGCGGGCTGCTGGTGTTCCAGCGGCGCGAGCGCGAGTTCGCGGACCTGATCTGATGGGCGCGCCGACCGACCGACCCCGCGTGACGGTGGTCATGTCGACCAACCGCGTCTCCCCGTACCTCGCCGAGGCGCTGCGGAGCGTCAAGGAACAGTCGTTCACCGACTGGCGGCTGGTCGTCATGGACAACGGCTCGCCCGACCCCGACGGCGTGCGGGAGGCCGCGTCCGCCGTCCCGGGTGCCGTCGTCGTCCGCGAGGCGGGGCACGTCGTGTCGGTACCGCTCAACCACGGGGCGGCGCTCGCCCGGGGCGAGTACGTGACGTTCCTGGACGACGACGACGTGTGGCTGCCCGACCGGCTCCAGGTGCTGGTCGACGCGCTCGATGCGGACCCTGGCGCGGGCGCCGCGTACTCGTCGATCGACACGATCGACGCCCAGGGCGCGCGTCAGGGCCCGCACTACGTGGTGTCCGGCGAATCTGCCCGTGACCTGCTGTCAGGTCGCGTGCCCTTCCCCAACGTCGTCGCCTTCCTCTACCGCCGTACGGCTCTGCTCCGCGTGGGCGGGTTCAACCCCGCTCTCGCCTATGCCGAGGACACCGATCTCACCTTCCGGCTGCTGCAGTACTCACGCCTCGTCGGCGTCCCGGCGGTGCTGACGCTCTACCGGCGGCACGGCTCCAACACGACTCACGGCAACCCGACCCTGGTGCACGACTGGGCCCGCCGCATGATCGGCATGCAGCTGTGGGGGGCGGAGCACCACCGGGACCCCCACGTGCTCGCCGACGTCCGCGCGAACCTCGCCGCGCTCGACGCCCGCGACGCCGCGGACTCCGTGGGCGAGGGCCTCGACCGCCTGCGGCACGGGCACCTGCCCGGAGCGGCTCGCATGCTCGGCCGGGCGGTGCGGCTCGACGCGCGCGCCGCGGCGCGGGAGGCGACGCACCGGGTGCGGCACCGCCTCGGCCGCGCCTGAAGCCGGCCCATCGCATCAACCCACTATCTGAGCCCCGTGGGCGGGATACGGCAGGATGTCGCGCATGACGTCGTCGGGCAACGTGTCGGATCCAGGCGGGCAACCGTTGGCCAAGCTGAAGATGCGGGTGCGCGCGACACAGTTCCGCGCGGCGCGCGGCGAACACCGAGGTGCCAGCCGGGCCAGCAGTGGGTGGGCACCTCCTGTTGCGCTGGATCACGCGTCGATGTCAGCGACTCGCTCGCCGAGTATCCCGTGGCTGCTGGGACGCTCGTAGCCGTGTACCTCTGCTACGTCGACGACTCTGGCGATTCCCGGCGCGGGACAACGCTCAGCGCGCTCATCGTCGAGGCCCAGCACTGGAGTGGCTTGCTGGATGCCTGGCTTACCGGGCGCCGCGAGATCCACCGCACGTTCGGCGTCCGCAAGCATGCGGAGCTCCACGCCAACCAGCTCTACAAGGGGCGTGGCAAGTACTGCGAGACGTCCGAGCAGGAACGGTCGTTCGGGACATCCCAGCGAGCAGCGACCGGGCGCATCATGCTCAGTCACCTCTCGCGCTTCGAGCACTTTCAGGTGGTGACCGTCGCGAGCCCGCTGACTACCACGCCCACCGTTTACGCCAAGTTCATCGCATGGCTCGAGGACTGGGCTGAACGCCTGGATGCCCATCTGATGGTGTTCTACGACGGACAGCAAGGCCTGCACCACGGGGCGACAGACCCCTCTCCGGAGGAACTCAGCGAACTCTGGAAGACCGCAGTGCGCAACGCCACCCCGTACAGGCGAGCCCACCGCGACCTCGACCTCAGCACACGTCGCGTCGTCGAGGACGTGATCATGCAGGACAGCCAGTACAGCCAGTTGATCCAGGCTGTCGACCTGATTGCCTACGGCGCGTACCACCTGCACAGGCAAGACCACCCGGAGATCTGGGGCACGAAGAACCGCGTCCAGGCCGATGCGATCCGGGCATACATGCGCACCCACGACCGGTGGGTTCCGGGCGCCGAGAAGGGAATCGTGTGGCTTGATCCCACAACGCAAGAACCCCCGGCGTAGCCGGGGGTCCGCGAGGTGCAAGACCCTCTGAGTGACCACGAAGATCACATAGGGCCTTGCAGACATAGAGGCTAACAGGATCCGAGTAGTGGATCTTCCTGGAGCGGGGGTGGAGTTGTGAAGGTGCCGGCCGGGCTGGGCTAGCGTGGACAGCTTCCCCGTGTCGCGCCCGACTGCGAGGGACGGCTAGTTGTACTGACCGGGCACGTTGGTCGAGAGAGTGTGACGCGCTGATCTGACTGATGGCGCACGAGGGCCTCCCGCGGTGGAGTGGAACTGCCTAGGTATCCGCTCTGCTCACAGGAGGCCCTCGTGTCCCACGCTAACGCTGCTCTGACTCCCCGGGCTCGGCTCACGGTCGCCCGGCTCGTGATCGATCAGCACGTTCCGATCGCGGAGGTCGCGGCCCGATTCCAGTGCTCGTGGCCGACGGTCAAGCGGTGGGCCGATCGGTACGCCGCGGGTGAGCCGATGGCAGACCGCTCCAGCCGGCCGCGACGGATGCCGGCCAAGACCAGCCCGGCTACCACGCGGCGGATCGTGTCGTTGCGGCTGCGTAAGCGGCTGGGTCCGGTCCAACTGGCAGCGTTGACCGGGGTCGCGCCCTCGACCTGTCCCGCCCCGGGTCTGATGGAGGCTCTCATTCCACGGAAGGATGAGAGTCATGGCTGCACCGA
>NZ_BMDG01000008.1 GCF_014635665.1 Isoptericola cucumis | reverse complement strand
TCGCCCGATCGCTCCTGGAAGCCGGCGGCTTCAGACCGCGGCTACACCCTCAGATCGGATGAGCCCCGAAAACGCCCTTGGGAGTGTCGTCGGTGCGTAGGTGGTCGAGCAGCGGCACGACTCCAGCCATCGGCCGGCTCGGTGCGTATTGGAGCTTCCGGTTGAAGAGACGCGCGTGGTGCGCGGCGACGTTGCGCACGTAGTTCACACTCGCGAGCCAGTTCGCCAACAGTCTCTTCGTCGGGACCCCGAACGCCTGGGCGATCTCCGCTGCGTCGTCGTCGTTCAGGCCTTGGTACAGGCGGGAGAGATGTCCGAGCTCGAGAATCTCGGTAAGTGCCCAAATCGGCATCTGCCCGTCGTACTTGTCTCGGAAGTGAGCCACGAACGCTTCATCGGACCGGTCGCGACGCTCCGCGACTCGCCCCAGCCACTCGGCGTGCTTGCTCGGCCGAGTCCTCCAACCGGTCTCCCTATCCATCTGATGTTCGACGAACGACGGGAGGAAGGCCCTGGGGTCCAGGTGAGCGAACGCCGAGCGGTGTCCGAGCACATAACCGACCCTCATGCGGACCGCGACCTCGATGCGCTCGACGCCGTCCATGACGAGCATGCGCAGACGTCTGTCGAAATCGATGACTCGCGCGACGTGCCTGATGGATGCACCGGGTTTGTAGTCGCTGAGGACGATCGTGCGAACCTTGCGGTCCTCGTCAGTGAACTGCTCCGAGTTGCGGAATGGGTAGAGGTAACCAGTGAGCCGGTAGTACCCGATCCGGGCTAGGAGTTCGGCCGTGGCTTCACGGGGCGCGACGTCGACTCCGCGTTGAGCAAGCTTCTCGACCTGCTGATCGAGCGAGAGCCACTCCTTCGTGTACTCGCTCATGCCCCTCCTCAGGCAAGAAAATCAGCCCGCCGCCTGATGGCAACGGGCTGATCGTGATGTTGAAACGATACCGGGTCAACGGGTCCTGGTCCAGAGGCCAGCAGGGTATGTGTGCGTGGATGTCGAGCCACTCCCCCGGCCGGGGGAGGCGCGACGACGGGCCGCTTGGAAGACTGGCCGGCATGGCAGAGCAGGCGGCCGCGACCGGCGGCGGGGAGCGGCATGTGCTGCGCCGCGCGCTCGCCCCGCTCACCAGCGCCGCGACCGTGCGGGCGGGCGTGTACCTGGTCATCGGCGGCGTCCTCGCCGGCGCGTACGTGACGCTCGCGACCGGCTTCGTGCAGATGTTCGCCGACCCGACGACGCCGCGCGCCGCCGTCGCGGTGCTGGCCGTCGTGACGGGCGCCATCGTGTGCACGCCCCCGTTCCTGGCTCCGGTCCGCGCGCTCGAGATCGCCGCGGTGCGGACGTTCCTCGACGTCGACGCCCCGGACCTGCCGGACCTGTCCGGGGCGCTGTCGGTCGCGACCCGCTGGCGTGCCGCGGCCTGGTTCGCCCTCCACCTGACCCTGGGCGGCCTCGTCACGCTGGGGCTGCTGGTGGCCGTGCCGCTCGCGACGCAGCTCGCGCTGTCCGCCGCCGGAATCGACCGGGCCTTCCTCGTCCAGCTGTCCCCGGCGCTCGCCCGGCACCCGGCGGCGTGGGCGGCGCTCGCCGTCGTCGCGCTGCTGGCCGTGCCCTACCTGGCGACGCTGGCCCGGCACCTGCTGCGGCAGGCGGCGGTGCCGCTGCTCGGCCCCGACCAGACGGCGCGCATCGCCGAGCTCGAGGCCCGGGCCGACCGGCTCGCCGAGCGTGGCCGGCTCGCGCGCGAGCTCCACGACTCCGTCGGGCACGCCCTGACCATCACCACGCTGCAAGCCGCGGCCGCCGCGCGACAGCTCGAGACCGACCCGGCCGCCGCGCGCCGTTCGCTCGCCGCCGTGGAGGAGACGGGTCGTGCCGCGATGGCCGACCTCGACCACGTGCTCGGCCTCCTGCGCGGCGCCGACGGTCCCGACGGTGCCGACGGCAGTGCGCGGGGCGCCGGGCGCGGGCCGCGCGCGCCGGCCCGGACGCTCGCCGACCTGCCCGCGCTCGTCGACGACGCCCGGCGCGCGGGCGCCGACGTGCACCTGACGGCCGACGACGGCGTGCTGGACGGCGGGGACGGCGCCGTCCCCCGGGTCGTCGCGCACGAGGCGTACCGCGTGGTGCAGGAGGCGCTCACCAACGCGGTCCGCCACGCGCCGGGCAGCCCTGTGACGGTGCACCTGCGCCGACCGCGGCCGACGGTGCTGGTGCTCGAGGCCGCCAACCCGTTTCCCGGCGCGGGCGAACGCTCGACCACCGGCGGGCGGGGACTGCCTGGCATGGCCGAGCGGGTGCGGTTCGTCGGGGGTGAGCTCACCGCGGGCCCCGACGGGGGCACGTGGGTGGTGCGGGCGTCGTTCGGCTGGTGACGCGGCGCGCTCCGGGCGCCGTCAGGCGTCGTGGGGACCGGGCAGGTCGTGGAGGCCTCGCAGCGGGCTGCGCACCACGCTGAGGCAGGCGAGGCAGTGCACCGCGGCCATGATCAGCACGGTCTCGCGGACGCCGATCGCGCTGCCGAGCGCCCCGGCGACGAGGCCGGCCAGGGGCATGGTGCCGAAGTTGACGAACTGGCTGGTGGTCGTGACCCGCCCCATGAGGGACTGCGGCACGTACCGCTGCCGCCACGCGGCCCGCAGCACGTTCCCCGCCACGACGGCGAGGCCGACGAGGAACTGCCCGGCGACGGTCCAGGCGATCCCGGGCCCCGTGGTGCCGAGGCCGACCAGCAGGGCCGGCGGTCCGCCGGCGACCATGAGGACGACGGTGGCCCGGGCGCTGCCGAGCCGCCGGCTGAGGCGCGTGGCGACGGTGGCGCCCAGCAGCCCGCCGCAGCTGCCGACCATCATGGCGGCGCCGAGGCCGGAGGGGCTGAGCCCGACGTCGCGCACGAGGAAGACGACCAGCAGGGCGGCGTAGCCGGTGAGCCCGAAGTTGGAGATCCCGCCCACGACGACGAACCACCGCAGGTAGCGGTCGGACGCGACGAACGCGACGCCCTCACGGATCCGGACCCGCAGCGGGGCGGCGGGCGCCCGTGGCGGTGCGGGACGGTCGCCGGGCCGGATGCGCCACAGGCAGACGGCGGAGACCAGGAAGCTCGCGGCGTCGAGCACGAGGCCTGCCGCGGCGCCCAGCACCTGCGCCATCGCGCCGCCGGCGCCCGGCCCGGCGACCTGCATGGCGGACTCGGTGCCGAACAGCCGCGCGTTCGCCCCCTCGAGCTGCGAGGCGGGCACCACCTGCGGCAGGAAGACGACGTACGCGGTGCGGAAGAAGACCGTGGCGGTGCCGGCGACCAGGGCCACGCCGACCAGGTGGGGCAGGGTCAGCGTGCCGGTCGCGGCGGCGACGGGCACGCTCACGATCCCGACGGCGGCGACGACGTCGGCCGCGATCATGACGGCGCGGGCCGGGAGGCGGTCGACCCACGCGCCGGCAGGCAGCCCGACGACCAGCCACGGCAGCCACGTCGCGGCCGTGAGCAGGCCGACGGCGAACGCGCTCGCGTCGAGCTCGAGCACGGCCACCAGCGGGAGCAGCACGGACGTCGTCGCGTTCCCCAGCACGCTGACGCCCTCGCCGAACCAGAGGCGCGCGAAGTCCCGGTTGCGCGACAGGGGCCGAGGCGTCGTGGTCGGGGCGTCGTCCCGCCGGTCGGTGGTCACGGCTGCGCCGGGAACCCGCGGGCGAAGACCAGCACGGACTCGCGCTCCGCGCCGTCGTCCGGCAGCTCACGGCGGGACCACCGGGCGAGGACCTGCTCGACCTCGGCGCCGAGCTCGGCCAGCTCGGCCGGGGAGAGATGCAGCCAGCGCTGGGTGGCGAACGCCGTGTCGTCCCACTCGGGAGCGGACTCGGAGTCCCCGAGCCACGTGCGGGTGCGCTCGAACTGCCGCTGGAGGTGGAGCGCCTCGGCGGCGTGCGCGGCAGCGACCGCGGCCGGGTCGTCGGCGAACTCCCGACGCGACCAGCGAACGCCTGGGCTGACCAGCCGCCACACGCGTTCGCGGCGGTTCTTCGCCAGCTCCGGCGCGTCGTCCACGAGCCCGGCGTCGAGCAGCGCGCGCAGGTGGTGGCTGGCGCTGCCCACGGCCTGGCCGGTGCGTCGTGCGATGGCGGACGTGGTCGAGGGGCCGTCCACCTTGAGCGCGTCGACGATGCGGGCCCGGTACGGGTGGGCCAGCGCGGCCAGCGCCTTGGCCTCGGTGACGGTCCGGACCTCGCGGGCGGCGGGCGCGGTGGGGTCGGGTTCCTGGTCCATGCGCACGACCGTATACCCACAAGAACTGTTGTACAAGAACTCTTGTGGGTCGTTAAATGGCCCGAGGCGACTCCGCGGACGGCCCCGGCACCGCGGGTACGGCAGGATCGGCGTCGTGACCGAGCAGCCCGCAAGCACCCCGCCCGCACCGATCCGCGTGGGGATCGTCGACGACGAGCCGCTGGTCCGCGCCGGCCTGCGCGTCATCCTCGACTCGGAGCCCGGGCTCACCGTCGTCGGGGAGGCGGAGGACGGGTCCCAGGTGCCGGCGCTCGTCGCCGACACCCGGCCCGACGTCGTCCTCATGGACGTCCGCATGCCGCACGTGGACGGCATCGCCGCCACGCGAGCGCTCGGCAACGCCGAACGGCGGGGGGCGACGGTGCCCCGCGTGCTCGTGCTGACGACGTTCGAGAACGACGACCACGTGCTCGACGCCCTGCACGCCGGGGCCCAGGGCTTCCTGCTCAAGCGGGCACGGCCGGAGGAGGTCGCCCAGGCGGTGCGCGTCGTGGCCCGCGGCGACTCGCTCCTCTTCCCCGACGCCGTCCGTCGGCTCGTCGCGAGCTCCGGCGGCGCCGACGCCGGCGACGGCCTGCGCGACGCCCGCCTCACCGACCGCGAGGGCGAGGTGCTGCGCCTGATGGCGGGCGGGATGTCGAACGCGGAGATCGCGGGCGAGCTGTACCTGGGCGTCGAGACCGTCCGCACCCACGTCGGCAACGTGCTCGCCAAGCTCGGCGTCCGCGACCGCACCCAGGCCGTCGTCCGGGCCTACGAGTCCGGCTTCGTGCCCGTGCACCGCCCCTGAGCCCCGCCGCTCGCGCGGCGGCTCCCCCTGACCGGGCTGCGCACGTCTCCCCCGGACGGGGGAGACGGTCGGTCGTCGCGGGGGATCTGCCGGGCCCGGCGGCCGACGAGGGTCGATTCATGACGACCGACGACCCGACCACCGACCTGACCAGCGCCCCGGCCGGCCGAGCCGCCCGGGCCCGAGGCACGCTCGACCACCCGCCGCCGCGGCGCCTCGGCACGCTCGCCGTCGTGTGGTGGGGCGTCGGCGCGGCGCTGGCCGTGGTCGACGCCGTCACCGGGCGCGCGGAGGTCGGTGCCGCCGCCGTGGCGCCGGACGCCCTCAACAGCGGCCTGCTGCGCGACGTCCCCGACGGCACGCTGTCCGCCGGGATCGCCGCGCTCGCCGTCCTCGGGGCGGTCGTCGCGGCGTGGATGCGCTGGGGGCGCGACGCCTCCCGTGCCGTGCGGGCGACGGCGCTCGCGGCCGCCGCCGTCGTCCTGGCGGGCGCGACGCTGCTCGTGGACGCCACGGTCCTGGCCGGCCTCGGCTACCTGCCGGCGTTGCTGGTGACGTCGGCGTTCAGCGCGGAGGTCCGCGCCAAGCTCAGCACCTACGTCGAGCCGGGCTTCCTGTTCCAGGCCTCCGTCCTGGTGGGGGCGGTGCTGCTCGCCGTCGTCGCGGTCCGCTACGCGCGCCGGACGGCCGCGGCGTGCGAACGCTGCGGGCGCCGCCACGACGGCGCCGACCCCGCGTGGACGACGCCGGCCGCGGCCGCACGGTGGGGCCGGACGGCCGCGCTGCTCGCCGCGGCGATCCCCGCGTTCTACGGCGTGACGCGCATCGCGTGGGTGCTGGGGATCCCGCTCGGCTTCGACCGGTCGAGCGTGGAGTCGATGCGGGGGATCCACCTCGTCGGGCCGATCGGGCTCGGCGTCTTCGCCCTCCTGGGAGCCGTGCTGACGCTCGGGCTGTTCCAGCGGTGGGGCGAGGTGTTCCCGCGCTGGATGGCGGGCCTCGCGGGCCGGCGGGTGCCGGTCGGGCTGGCGGTCGTCCCCGCGACGCTCGTGGCCGTCGCCGTCCTGCCCGCCGGCCTGTCGATGATCGCGATCGGCATGCAGCAGGGCCTCATGCACCTCGACGCCGACACCTGGGGCGCGATCGGCCCCACCTTCCTGTGGCCGCTGTGGTCCGTGGCGCTGGGCGCCGCGACCTACGCCTACTGGCTGCGCCGGCGCGGCACGTGCCGCACCTGCGGCCGGGGCTGAGGACCCCGCCCGGGCGTCACGGCCCGAGCACGCCCGGCACCTCGCCGAGGCGCCGGGCGAGCTCGTGCCCGTCGCGCCCCTCGACCACCGGGACCGGACGGGTGACGACCCGGCCGACGTCGTCCGCGCCGCCGGCCCCGTCGCCGGCCGGGACCGGCAGGTTCCCGGCAAGGACCCGCTGACCGGCGGTGAGCCGCCGGATCGCGACCGCCTCCACCTGCCCTGGCCACCGGTCGACGGCGCGCGCGTAGACCTCCGCGTCGTGCTGGCCGTCGTCGCCCACCAGCAGCCAGCGCACGTGCGGGAACCAGGTCATGAGCAGGTCCAGGCTGGCGTCCTTGTGGGCCTGGCCGCGGCGGAACCAGCCGGTGAGGGTGGGTCCCCAGTCGGAGAGCAGCAGGGGGCCCGCGGGGTAGTCGTGGCGGGAGAGGAACGCCCGCAGGGTGGCGGCGGTGTTCCACGCGCCCGTCGACAGGTAGACGAACGGCGCCGTCGGGTGCGCGTCCTCCAGCGCCCGGTACAGCTCCGGCATCCCGGCGACCGGCCGTCGCGACCCGGCGTGCCGGACGAACGTGTTCCAGGCCGCCAGCAGCGGGCGGGGCACCGCGGTGACCATCGTCGTGTCGTCGATGTCGCTGACCACGCCGAACCGTGCCCGCTCGTCCACCACCAGCAGCGGGGCGTCGGCCGCGCACGTCTCGGGCTGGTCCAGGCCGACGAGGACGGCACGGCGCCACCCCGGCTGCAGCGGCGCGACGGGGCGGACCTCGACGTCGACGTAGCCCGCGCGGTCCGTCGTCACGACCACGGCCTCGCCGCCCACCTCGACCCGCACGCGCCGCCCCGGCGCGGGCACGGTGAGGAAGTGCCGGAACCCGCGCCGGGCCGCACGGCGGGCCGTGCGGTCCTCGCCGCCGGTGCGCGGCCGCGCCAGCAGCACGCGGGCGAGGACCCGCACCCGGCCCGGGGAGCCGTAGCCCGTGTACGCCTCGACCCGCAGCCGCCAGCCCAGGCGTCGCAGCAGCCAGCCCGCGGCCTCGTAGAACCGGTCCTCGAGCACCGCGGCGACGTGCGGGCGTTGCGAGGGCCGCGCGGACGGGGTCGTCATGCCCCGATTGTCCCGGCTACTGGCCGCCCATGCCGGTCGTCGCCACGCCCTGCACGATGCGGCGCTGGAAGAGCATGAACACCACCAGCAACGGCAGCGCCGCGATCATGGCCGCTGCCATCGTCTCGGCGTACTGCACGCCGTAAGCGCTCTTCACCGTGGCGAGGCCGACGGGCAGCGTCATCAGCGACGGGTCGTTGGTGATGATGAAAGGCCACAGGAAGTTGTTCCACGCGCCGATGAACACGAAGATCGCGACGGCGACGAGGATCGAGCGCGACAGCGGCATGACGATCGTCCAGAACAGCCGCCACGACCCCGCCCCGTCGATGCGCGCGGCGTCGAGCAGCTCCTCCGGGATCGCGTCGAAGAACCGCTTGAGGATGAACACCATGACGGGCGCGACCACCTGCGGCAGGATCACGGCCGCGAGCGTGTCCACGAGCCCGAACACCTGCATCTGCTGGAACAGCGGGACGATGAGGATCTGCGGCGGGATGAGGATCGACGCGACCGTGAGGGCCATGAGCGCCCGCCGGCCACGGAACAGGGTGCGCGAGAAGGCGTAGGCCGCCATCGCCGAGATCAGCACGGTGATCGCGGTGACGGCCACCGCGACGACGGTCGTGTTCCACGTCCACAGCAGCACGTCCCCGCGCGCCAGCACGGTCGCGTACGCCTCGAGGGTGAAGCCCGACGGCGGCACCCAGGTGGCGCTCGACGCGGCGTCCGTCTCGGTCTTGAAGGACGTGTCGAGCCCCCACAGCAGGGGGACGAGCCACGCGGCGGCCAGCACGACGAGAGCCACGAGGGCGAGCACGCGGGCCCAGCGGCTGGTGCCGAGCGTGAGCCGGGTGAGGGTGCGGTTCTCGGCGGCGCGGGCACGCCGCGCCTCGCCGAGCGACCGCCGCCCGCGCGGTGCGGACGCGGCGGGCTGGGCGTCGGGCCGGTCGAGGTCGACGACGGACATGTCAGCGCTCCTTCCGCGTCGGCAGCAGCCGCACGAGGGTGAAGATGAGGATGATCGCGAAGAACACGTACGAGATCGCGGAGGCGTAGCCGAGCCGGTAGTTCGTGAACCCGGTGTCGTAGATGTACTCGAGGATCGACCGGGTCGAGCCGTCGGGGCCGCCGGCCGTCAGCAGGTAGATCTGGTCGAAGACCTTGACCGAGGCGAGCAGCTGGAGCACGACCACGACGCCGGTGACGTTGCGCAGCTGCGGCAGCGTGATGGAGAACAGCCGGCGCCAACCGCCCGCGCCGTCGATCGTCGCCGCCTCGTACAGGGTGGACGGGATGCCCTGGAGGGCCGCCAGGTAGAGGAGGAAGTTGAAGCCGACGGTCCACCAGACGGTCACCAGGGCGACCGAGAGCATGGCGACGCCCTCGTCGGTGAGCCACCCGACGGGGGCGATGCCGATGTTGCCCAGCCAGGTGTTGAAGAGCCCGATGTCGGGCTGGAACGCCCACGCGAAGATCGCCGTCACGACGGCCACCGGCAGCAGGTAGGACGCGAAGAACGACGTGCGCCACAGCCACTGGCCGGGCAGGCCGGTCTGCACGAGGAGCGCCATGACGAGGCCGACCAGCACGAGCGGGACGGTGGAGGCGACGGTGAACATCGCCGTCTGCCACAGCGTCTGCCACACCTGCGGGTCGCTGAACGCCTCGGCGTAGTTGGCGAACCCGATGAACTCGTTTCCGGACCCGGTGAGGCTGCGGTTCGTCAGGCTGGTCCAGAGCCCGGACAGCGTCGGCCAGGCGAGGAAGAGCGCCGCCGCGACCGCGAAGGGCGCGACGAACAGGTAGCCGGAACGGTCCCGGGAGCGCAGGGTGCTGCCGGCCCGCGGCCGCGGCGCGGCGGGGGCCCCGGTCTGCGGCCGGGTCTCGCGCGGGATGCTGGAGACGGTCATCGTCGTCCTCTCGTCTCGGTCGGGCTCAGGCCGGGTTGGGGGTCGCGAGGAAGTCGTCCATCTCGCGGAGCATGCCCTCGACGGCGGCCGTCGCCTTCGTCCGCCCCTGCAGGGCGCCCGACATGGCGTCGCACATGCGGGCCTGGAAGTCGCTGCCGGCCCCCGCGAACCACACGGGCGGGTCGAGGACGACGACGTCGCCGGCCGCCGCGTAGTCCTTCTGAGGGCTGAGCTCGGCGTACCCGGGCTCGTCGAGCACGGGCTGATAGGCGGGGATGTGTCCCGCCCCGGCCCACGTGAGGCTGCCCTGCGTGAGGATCTCGGCGAGCACCCGGTACGTGGCGTCGCGACGCGCGGGGTCCGCGAACTCCTGCCGGGGCAGGACGAAGGCGTGCGAGTCCGCGTAGTTGGCGGGCGTGCCGAACAGGGTGGGGAAGGGCATGCCGCCGACGTCCGGGATCGCGTCCTGGTATGCCGGCAGCTCCCACTCGCCCGAGACGATCAGCCCCGAGCGGCCGGTGACGAAGCTGGCGATGGCGCCCGGGTAGTCCTGCTTGGGCGGGGCGACGGTGCCGTCGAGCATCGCCTGCACGAACTCGACGACCTCGACCGCGGCCTGCTCGTCGAGCTCGGCGCTGCGCCCCGGGGTCAGCTCGAACCCGGCGCCCGTCTGGGCGTACAGGCCCCAGAAGAGCCGCCACGCCTGCGCGGTGTCGAGCAGATGCCCGAAGGCCATGCCGGTGGCTCCGGTGACCTCGGCCATGGCGCGACCCGCATCGAGGAAGGCGTCCGGGGAGGAGATCGCGGTGAACTTCCCGTCGGCGTCGAGGAGGTCCGCCGCCCCCGCGATCTCGGGGGAGTAGAAGTTGATGAACGGGTGCGTGTCCAGGGGCAGCGCGAACAGCTGCCCGTCGTGCGTGGCGCGTTCCCAGACCGCGGGGGCGAAGTGCTCCTCGCGGATCCCCAGCGCGGCGAGGGCGTCGAGGTCGAAGGGCTCGAGCAGCCCGCCCGGCGCGTACCCGGCCAGCCGGGACATGTGCATGACGGCCGCCTCCGGGGGCCGCCCGCCCGAGGACGCCATCGCGAGCTTGGTGTAGTACGCGGAGCCCCAGGCGAGGGTGACCGACTCGATCGAGACGTCGGGGTGGGCCTGCGTCGCCGCGGCCTGCATCGACTGCATCCGCTCGCCGTCGGCGCCCGAGAAGAGGTCCCAGATGCGCACCGTCGTGCCCCCGCCGGCGCTCGCGCTTCCCGCGCAGCCGCTGACGGCGCCGCCGAGCGCCACCGCCCCTGCGCCGACGAGCGCCGTCTGCAGGAATCCTCGGCGGGACAACCGTGCCCGTGCCTCGTGCGGTGCCGGTCCCGTGGGGCCCCGGCCTCGTCGCGCGGTCATCCTCGACCTCCCATGGTGCAACGTTGCGCTCTAACGTTGCACCACGATGGACTACCCCGGGCCGGGCGTCAAGACTCGGCCCTGATCACGAAGGAGGACCGTGCGAGCAGCCGACGCGGACGGGGTCGACGCCGACGGGCCCGTGGACAGCGGCCCCACCACGAGGGCACGGGCCGGCAGGCCGCCGGGCATCAAGGACGTCGCGGCCGCCGCGGGCGTGTCCTGGAAGACGGTGTCGAACGTCGTCAACGACACGGGCCGCGTGGGCGCCGCGACGCGCGAGCGCGTCGAGCGCACGATCGCCGAGCTCGGGTACCGACCGAGCCTGGCCGGCCGCCAGCTGCGGCGCGGGCGGACGAACATCCTGGCCCTCGCCGTGCCGGAGATCGACTCGCCGTACTTCGCCGCGCTCGCGCACGCCGTCATCGTCGCGGCGCGCGACCGTGGGTACCGGGTGTTCATCGACGAGACGCGGGGCGACCCGGAGGCGGAGCGATCGGTCGCGCGCGGGTTCGACGTGCGGCTGATCGACGGGATCGTGTTCTCGCCGCTCGCCCTCTCGCTGGCCGAGGTGGACGGGCTGCGCGGCGCCATGCCCATGGTGCTCCTGGGCGAGCGGGACGGCGGTACGCCTCCCGACGGAAGGGCAGGTCAGGGGCTCGGCACCGACCACGTGAGCATCGACAACGTCCGTGCCGCCCGCGAGGCCACCCGGCACCTGCTGGACTCCGGGCGGCGCCGGCTGGGGTTCCTGGGGGCCGAGCGCCAGGAGGCGGTCCGGTCGAGCACGCAGCGGCTGCAGGGGTTCCGCGAGGAGCTCGACGCCGCCGGGATCGCGGTCGACGAGCGCTGGGTGCTGCCGGTGGACGAGTACCACCGCCAGTCCGGCGCGGAGGCGGTGGAGGGCGTGCTCGCGCGCGTCGGGGAGATCGACGGGCTGCTGTGCGGCAACGACCAGCTCGCCCTCGGCGCGATGCACGCCCTGCGTCTCAACGGTGTGGCGGTGCCGGCCGACGTCGCCGTCGTGGGCTGGGACAACACCGAGGACGGGCGGTTCGCGAACCCGTCGCTCACCACCGTCGCGCCTGACGTCGGCGCGCTGGCCGAGCACGCCGTCCGGCGGGCCGTCGCGCAGGTCGAGGGGGACGCGGGTGAGCCCGAGGATGCCGTGGTGGCGCACCGGCTGCTGGTCCGCGAGAGCAGCCGCCCGGCGTCGTCGCTCTGAACCACCTGCTGGTACAACGTTGCATTCTGGGCCGATGGCGGGTTGAATCGCAGGTGCCTTCCGATCAACGTCGACCGCATGGAGTACTACCGATGAGTCACACCCCGTTCCTCGACCTCCTCGACCCGCCCTCCGCGCCGACCGGTGCGGACGTCCCGCGCCCCGAGTACCCGCGGCCGCAGGTCGTGCGCGACCGGTGGCTCAACCTCAACGGCACCTGGCAGTTCGAGATCGACCCGGGCGACTCGGGCCTGGAGCGCGGGCTGCGCGAGAGCCCGCTCACGGGGTCGATCACGGTGCCGTTCGCGCCCGAGTCCGAGCTGTCCGGGGTGGAGAACACCGACTTCCTCGAGGCGGTCTGGTACCGCCGCGAGGTGACGGTCCCCGCCGACTGGGCCGAGGTCGGCGGCGACGACACCCACGTCCTGCTGCACTTCGGCGCCGTCGACCACGACGCGACGGTCTGGGTGGACGGCACCGAGGTGGTGCGCCACCGCGGCGGGTTCACGCCGTTCACGGCCGACCTGCACGGCGTCGCCGCCCCGGGCGACACGGTGACCGTGGTGGTGCGCGCCCGCGACCACCGCGGCATCCCGCAGGCGCGCGGCAAGCAGTCCGGCCTCTACGCCAACAAGGACTGCCACTACACCCGCACCACCGGCATCTGGCAGACCGTGTGGATGGAGCCGGTGCCGGGCGCGAGCCTGCGCCGCCCGCGCATCACCCCCGACCTGGCCGGGCACACCTTCGACGTGCGCGTGCCGCTCACGCAGAACCGGCGCGGGCACCGCGTCGTCGTGTCCGTCAGCGACGAGGCCGGCCCGGTCGCGTCGTCGTCGGTGCGGGCGGACCTCGACCTGGCGCCCGCCGTCCGGGTCGAGATCCCGGCCGACCGCGTGCGGCCGTGGTCGACCCGCGACCCGCACCTGTACGGCGTCGACGTGCAGCTGCAGGACGCGGACGGCGCCGTCGTCGACACCGTGCGCTCGTACGCCGGCCTGCGGTCGGTGGCGATCGATGGCAAGGCCGTGCGGATCAACGGCGAGCCCGTCTTCCAGCGGCTCGTGCTCGACCAGGGGTACTGGCCCGAGTCGCTCATGACCGCGCCCAGCGACGCCGCCCTGCTGCGGGACGTGGAGCTCGGCCTCGAGGCCGGCTTCAACGGCGCGCGGCTGCACCAGAAGGTCTTCGAGGAGCGCTACCTGTTCCACGCCGACCGCCTCGGCTACCTCGTGTGGGGCGAGTTCGGCGACTGGGGCGCGGGGGACTTCGGCCGCCGCGACGACCACCAGCGCCCGACGACGTCGTTCGTGACCGAGTGGCTGGAGGCGCTGGAGCGGGACTACTCCCACCCGTCGATCATCGGGTGGTGCCCGCTCAACGAGACCCACCAGCTCCTCAACGACCGGATCACGCAGCTCGACGACGTCACCCGCGGCATGTTCCTCGCGACCAAGCTCGCCGACCCGTCCCGGCCCGTGCTCGACGCGAGCGGCTACTCGCACCGCGTCCTCGAGACCGACGTGTGGGACTCCCACAACTACGAGCAGGAGCCGGCGGCGTTCGCCGAGCAGGTCGGCGGGCTCGCGTCCGGCGCCCCGTACGCGAACGTCTACGACGAGGGCCCGATCTCGCAGCCGTACCGGGGCCAGCCGTACTTCGTCAGCGAGTACGGCGGCATCTGGTGGAACCCGGAGGAGGCGGCCAAGGCCGCCGGCGACGACCGAGCCGAGTCGTGGGGCTACGGCCAGCGCGTCGCCGACGAGGAGGGCTTCCACTCCCGGTTCGCCGGCCTCACGGACGCGCTGCTCGACGACCCGCTGATGTTCGGCTACTGCTACACCCAGCTCACCGACGTGTTCCAGGAGCAGAACGGCATCTACCGGTTCGACCGCTCCGAGAAGCTCGACGTCGGCCGGGTGCGCGCCGTCCAGCAGCGGCCGGCGGCGTTCGAGAAGGGTGACGGCGCCCCTGCCTGATGCTCGCCCCGCCTCGACGTCGTGACTTCTTCGGCTCCCGGACCGGGAACCGAAGAAGTCACGACGTCGGAGGCGGCCCGCCGGCCGGCCTCAGCCGAGCGACGACAGCCCGAAGGCGGTCGCGAAGCCGAGCACGGTGACGAGCCCGGTCACGGGCCCGCCGTGCTCGGTGGCCTCCGGGATCATCGTGTCGACCAGCATGGTCAGCAGCGCGCCCGCGGCGAAGGCCTGCACGACGGCGATGGTCGCCGGGTCGGCGGTGCCGAGCACGGCGTACCCGACGCCGGCGGCGAGCGCGGACACGAGCGTCGTGCCGCCCCAGAGCAGGAAGAGCCGCGTCCGCGACGTCCCCGCCTGGCGCAGGCCCACGGTGGCCGACATCGCCTCGGGCAGGTTCGAGATGAACACCGCCGACAGCACGGCGATGCTCACCCCGCCGCCGCCGACCAGCGTGGAGCCGAGCACCACCGACTCCGGGACGCCGTCGAGCACGGTGCCCAGCGCGATGGCGCCGCCGGAACCCTCCGACTGCGCGCCCGAGGAGCGCTTGCGGTCGCGACCCCCGCGGCGGTCGATGAGCAGGTCGCCGACGAAGAACGTCAGCGCCCCCGCGGCGAGGCCGCCGAGCAGCACCCAGCCGCTGGCCGCGCCGGCGGCGTCCTCCACGAGGTCGTAGGCGACCGCGCTGATCAGCACGCCCGCGCCGAACGCCATGATCAGTCCCGTGAGGCGGCGGCTCGGGGTGCGCCACAGCACCAGGGCCGCGCCGATCAGGAGCGACGAGCTGCCGAGGAGACCCCACCAGAATCCCGCCATGGCGCCATTCGACCAGGTGAGCGGGCGGGCCGCTCGGCGACGGTCCCGCGGACGACGTGCCCGCCCTCGCTGCGGGCCGGCCGGGGACGGCCTACCGTCGTGACATGAGCGAGACGACCAGCGTGGACCGCTCCGAGCGGCAGGGCGGCAAGGCAGCGAAGATCCTGTACCGGCCGGTCGGGATCGTGAGCTCGATCGTCGGCGGCATCGTGGCCGGCCAGGTGTTCAAGCAGGTGTACAAGCGGGTGGCGCCAGGCCACCCCGACGACGTGCCGGGGCCGCTGCAGTCCGAGTACCGGTTGCGGGAGATCGTGCTCGCGTCGTTGCTGCAGGGCGCGATCTTCGCGGTGGTGAAGGCGCTCATCGACCGGGGCGGCGCCCGGGCGTTCGAGAGCTTCGTCGGGGAGTGGCCGGGCGACTGACCACGGGGCACGTGGCGAGGTGGTCGTCCACCAGCCCGCACGCCTGCATGGCGGCGTACGCCGTCGTCGGCCCGAAGAAGCGGAAGCCCTCCTTCTTGAGCGCCTTCGCCAGCGCGACCGACTCGGGTGTGCTGGCGGGCACCACGTCCCACGCCCCGAGCCGGTGCTCGCGCGCCGGGGGAGCGAACGACCAGAAGAGCTCGTCGAGCGTGCGCCCCTCGTCGTGGAGCGCGAGCACCGCCCGCGCGTTGCCGATCGTGGCCTCGATCTTCTGGCGGTTGCGGATGATGCGCGCGTCGCCGAGCAGCCGCTCCACGTCGTCGGGGCCGAGCGCCGCCACCCGCTCGGGCTCGAAGTCGAGGAACACCTCCCGGAACGCGGGCCGCTTGCGCAGCACGGTGATCCAGGACAGGCCGGACTGGAACCCCTCCAGCGCGATCCGCTCCAGCAGTGCGGCCTCGCCGTGCACTTCCACGCCCCACTCGGTGTCGTGGTACGCCTCGTACAGGGGGTCGCCGTCGCCGAAGCACCGGGCCGCGGGGGTGGTCGTCGTCATGCCCCCAGGGTGCACGCAGGGCCCGACACCTGTGGAGACCATCCACAGCCGTCGGGCCCTGTGCGCAGCCTCGGGGGCTACGACCGGCGAGGTGCCGTCCTCACTCCGCCGCGGGCAGGACGCGCAGGGCGGTGAGCCCGGGGTCGCCCTCGCCCCACGTGGTGGTCAGCGCGACATACCGGGCCTTCCGGGCGACGTCGAGCCCGCCCTCGGGCCGCCCGCCCCGGATCGTGCCGACGTCGGTGAAGGTCAGCCCGTCGTCGCTGACCGAGACCACGGCGGACGGGGACCCTCCGCGCTCCCACGACGTGACGACGCGACCGACGTCGTGCGCCGCCCCGAGGTCCGTGACCATGCGGCCGCCCGGACCCGGCACCCAGGCGGTCGCGTCGTCGCCGTCGACCGCGGCCGACGGGGACGTCATCCCCTCCGGCAGCACCGACGCGGGGAACGTGAGCGTGCTCAGCGCCAGGTCCACCACCGGGAACGCCGTCGCCGCGCCGAACCGCAGCGGGGTGCCCGACGGCGTCGCGCCCACCGTGCGGGCGGTGCCGGTCTCGGCGTTCGTCACCGTCACGGGCACGCCCCGCCCGACGAGGGTGAACGTCCGCGCGTCGGCGGCGCGCACGGTGACGCCGGCCGGGGTGCCGCCGTCGCGCAGGGAGACGGTGGCCCGGGGCGCCAGCACCACGGCCTCGCCGGCGCCGACCTCGACGGCCAGCGTCGACGACGTCGCGCCGACCTCCTGCGTGCCCTCGTAGACCGCGACCTCGCCGCCGGCGTGCGGCACGGTGACGGAGCTCGCGACGTCGGCATCGGTGAGGTTGAAGGCGACGAGGTAGCCGTCCACGACGCTGACGAGCAGGCCCGGGTCGTCGGCCGTCGGGACGGGACGGTCGGCCTGCGCGGCCGCGGCGGCGGCGTCGCCGGGCACCATCTCGACGAGCCGCGGCCCGGTGGCGCCGTCGGCGAGGCGCACCACGTGCCGGGTGTCGCTCGCCCGCGACACGGTGATCGGCGCGTCCGTGCCGCGCACGACGAACCCGGCCTCGCCCTCCACGTCGATCCAGGAGCCGTCGCTGCTGAGCACCTGGTCGCCCGTGTAGCGGAAGGACGCGGCGTCGTGCCACGTCACCCCGTCGAGGGACGTCTGTACCCGGTACTCCTGGCCGGCGGCCGACTCCCAGCCGAGCTGCACCTGGGCCACGTCGACCGGTGCGCCGAGGTCGACCTGCACCCACGAGTCCGGCCGCGGGCGGTCGGCGCGCGAGACGGCCCACCGCGTCCTCGCGCCCCCGTCGGTGACGGCGCTCGCCGGATTCCCGCCGTCGGCGCTGGACGCCGTGGCGGGGCGGCCGGCGGCGACGTCCGTCCCGTCCGGGGCGAACGCACGCAGGTGGTAGAGCGAGTAGCCGTACTCGGGATTCCCGCGCACGCCCTGCATGCGTACGTAGCGGGCGCTGACCGGGGCCGGCTCCTGCGCGCCCGGCGGGACGAGGTCCACCGTGTCCAGCCGTGCCACGTTCACGTCCGCGGGCGCCTTCCCGTAGGCGGTCGCCGTCGTCCACGACTCGCCGTCCGTCGACGTCTGGACGAGGTACCGCTCGCCGGCAGCAGCCTCCCAGGCGAGCCGCACGCCGCCCACGGTCGTCTCGGAGCCCAGGTCGACCTGGACCCACGAGTCCTGGCGGGAGCGTTCGCCGACCGCCACGGCCCACCGCGTCGACGGGTCGCCGTCGGTCACCCGCGCTGCCGTGCGGCCGTTCGCCGCGTCCTCGCTCGACGCCGTCGCCGGCCGGCCGGCCGCGAGGTCGTCCGCCGCACCCTCGTCGGCGCCGTAGGCGTGGAACGCGTGCATCGAGTACCCGTACCGGGGATTCCCCTGCTGGCCGAGCATCCGCACGTAGCGCGCCTCGACGGGCGCGAACGTGAGGTCGTCGACCCGGGCGGCGTTCGCGTCGGCCGGGTCGGCGGGACGGGCCGTGGGAAGGGACGCGGTCGTCTCACCCTCCGCCGTCGTGTACGTGCGCGACCCGTCGAGCCCCGCGTACCCGCCCATGTCGAGGTTGCGTACGGACAGGCTCGCGTCGTCGGGCCCGGCCCCGGTCGAGGCGTAGACCGCGGCCCCGGTCGGGAGCGTGGCCTGCCCGGCGTACCCGTCGCCGACCCGGAACACCGACGTGGTGCCCTCGAAGCCGTCCCGCGGCGACGTGTAGGTGCGCACGCGGCGCTCGTCGACCGTCGCGCCCGTGGTGGGGTAGAGGTACGGCGTGGAGCCGGAGACGTGGAAGAGCCACGAGTCGTGCTGCGGCACCCAGGGGAACTTCACGAAGCCCTTGCGGCTCGACGCGGCCGTCCAGGCGTCCGCGGACTGCTGGACCGTCAGGCCCGGTCCGGCGCCGAAGTCTCGGACCCCGGCGAGACGGTCGAAGAACTCGTCCTGCGGCGTCGGCTCCACGGGACCGGCGGCCGACTCGGCCGCCTCGACGTGCAGCAGGTAGGAGATCGCGATCTCGGCGCGGGCCTCCGGCTCGTACTTGGGCTCGCCCGAGAACTTCGTCAGCCGGTCGACCGGCGGGTAGGCCTGGTAGTCCTCGAGCGCCCCGGCGAGGTTCGCCTCCGCGCGCGCCGCGTCGGGGTCGCGCAGCACCTGGCCGAGGAACGCCATAGGGATGGCGTCGCGGCCGTAGAGGAACTCGCGGTCGGCGACCATGGGCATGAACGGCTCGCCCTGGCCCGACATCACGAGCTTGATCGACTCCCACAGCTCCGCCGAGTTGGGCTGCCGCGTGAGGATCTCCGGCAGCGGCTCGTCGCGGAGCAGGAAGTGGATCGCGTTGCGCCCGCCCGACCGCCAGATGTCCGACTGGTAGTGCGGGCCGAACGACCCGTGGTTCTCCACGAGGTACGAGTCGTGGATCGTCTGCATCGTGTTGGTCGACACCGCCTTGCCGGCGACGACGGCGGGGTTGTTGCGGTCCGCCGTCGGCTGGCCGGCGGCGTTGCGCCCCCAGTCGCCGAGCTGCGCGGCCCACCGCGCGGCGTCGGGGTCCTCGGGCGCCCACGCCAGCCCGGGAGCGAGCGCCTGCGTGTAGACGCCGGCCTCCTCCTGGGCGGTGTCGCCGCGGTGCTTGCCCGTGGGCCAGTCCGCGGTCCACGAGCCGGAGAGGGGGTCGTCGCCGAAGTCGAGGTCCGCGGTGTAGCGGGACTGCGCGGTGGCGATCGTCGTGAGGTTCGCCCGGGTGGCGTCGTCGAGCTCGTCCCACAGCAGCGTGCCGGCGGCGAGGAAGTACGACTGGAACGTCGAGTCCCAGAAGAGCCGTTTGCCCCACGTGCCGTCGGGGTCGACGAGCCGGTTGGTGTCCGCGTAGTGCTCGATCGTCGCGAGGGTGTGCGCCCGCAGGTCGTCCTCGGAGATGCCCGCGACCTCCTCGTCGTACTCGCCGTGGGTGAGCAGCACGGCGTTGCCCAGGACGACGGCGAAGTTCATGTCCTTGGCCTGGTACACGCCGGCGTCCTCGTCCCAGACCGTCTCCACCCAGCGGGTGTGGCGCAGCAGCGCCTCGTAGTAGTCCGCGGCGATCGGGTCGGGCGCGCCGTGCGCGGCCGGGGCGGTGTCCTGCTCGGCCCCGGCGGCCGCGCCGGTCGCGCCGGCCGCCGGGGCCAGGAACGTCGCCGCGAGCACGGCCGCGAGCATCGCGCGGCGCGGCCGGGGACGTGCGGGGCGTTCGGCTGCTGTCCTCATCGAGTTCCTCTCGTCGGCCCGTCGTCGGTGACGGGGGTGTGCGGCTCTCTCGATCAGCGGTCGACCGGCAGGACACCCCGCGTCGGGACGAGGAGCACGTGGTCCACGTTGACGTTCCCGCTGTCGCCCGGCTCGTACCGGAGGCCGACGGCGTCCGAGGAACCGTCGAGCACGACACGGACCGGTGCGGTGTACCCCCAGCGGCGCCACCGCTCGGCGTCCTGACCGAGGTTGGGGAACGACAGCGGGCGGACGGACTCGCCGTCGACCGTCAGCGAGAGCTGCCGGTCGAGGGGTGCGACGACCATGCCGTTCGCGTACCGGAACGACACGTCGTAGGTCGTCCCGGCGGCGGCGCCCGTGTCGACCTGCAGCGCAGCGCCCCGCTTCGAGAGGGTGCGGACGAACCCGGTGCCGGTGTAGCCCGGGTGCTCCGTCGTGGTGACCGCGCCCCCGGACAGGGTCCCGTCCTCGGCCTCCAGGACGAGCTCGACGAGCTGCGCGTCGACCGCTGCGGCGAGGGCCGGTACGGCATCGCCCCGACCACGGTCGAGCACCCCTGCGGCACGCTCCAGCGACGCGTTCATGGCGTCGTCGTCGCCCTCGACGGCCGCCTCCAGCGCGGCCGCGAGCGGCGTGCGGGCCTTGCGTGCGGTGGCGGGGTTGAGGTCCCGCGCCTCCTCGGCCGCGTGCAGGTCGGCAAGGATCGCCGGGATGCCGACGAGGTCGCCGAGCCACGGGGCGACCGCGGCGTCGAGCGCGCCCAGCGTCGTGCCGGCGAGGTCCCGCGGGCGTTGCGTGACGGCGAAGGTGCGCACCGCCTGCGCCGCCCGCTCGGTGCCGGCAAGGTCACCGGCCTCGGCCACGGTGACCAGCGCGTCCGTGCGCGCCCGCAGCTCACGCTCGGCCTTCTTGGACAGGTCGCCGGCCATCCGCGCGTCGTGGATCAGCGCGCCCAGCGCCCCCGCGTCGGGGAACGGCAGGAGGGAGACCGTGACCGGGTCACCGACCTCGCCCGTTCCCGACTCGAGCGCGATCCGGGACTGCGCGGCGTACACGACGTCCTCGGCCGTGAGGGTGAAGGTCAGCTCCCGTGTCTGTCCGCCGCCGACCCGTGCCGCCGGGGCGTCGACCGGCTCGCCGTCGACGAGCAGCCTCGCCTGCGTCGCGGTCGTGCCGCTGTTGTGGGCGTCGACGGTGACCTGGACGGTCCGGGCCACCGGGTCGTACGAGGCCTCGGGCTGCCCGGCCGGCTCGATGCTCGGCCGCGCGTACGCCGGAAGCTCCGCGAGGTCGGCGTCGGTGGCCGGGCGCAGCCGCACGGCCTGGCCGCCGGCGCCCACGAGCGATGCGCTGAGCACGTCCTCGGAGGTCACGAGCGACCGAGTGGCCTCGACGGCGGTGGGGTTGCCCTTCCAGCTCGCGTCCTGGGCGTCGGCCCAGATCTCGGCGACGTAGGTGGTGCGGTCGTCGAGCATGTCGAGGGGCACGTCCAGGGTGCGGTCGTGCTCGTCGGTGACGACACCGACGTACCAGTCGTCGCCGCTGCGTCGCGCGGTGGTGACGTGGTCGCCGATCTCGGCGTCGACGTGCGACTCGTCCCAGGTGGCCGGCATGTCGCGGAGGTACTCGAACGCCTCCGGGTGCTTCGCGTAGTTCTCCGGGGTGTCCGCGAGCATCTGGAGCGGGCTGTAGAACGTCGTGTACAGCGCGAGCTGCGTCGTGGTCGTGGTCTGCACGCGCGTGCCCAGGTTCGCCGGGTCCCACAGCACGTCGAGCACGCCCGGCGTGTAGTCGGCTGGGCCGCCGATCCACCGGGTGAACGGGAGGATCGTGGCCTGCTCCGGCGGGTTGCCGTTCGACCCCATGTAGTTCTGCTGCTCCATGCCCGCCACACCTTCGCCCGTCATCATGTTCGGGTAGGTGCGCTCCTTGCCGGTGGGCTTGATCGCCTCGTGCGCGTTGATCGAGATCTCGTGCCGGGCCGCGGCGTCGATCACGCGCTGGAAGTGCTTGACCGCCTCCTGGTCGAAGGTGCTGCGGTTCACGCCCCCGAGCTCGAAGCGGGTCGCGTAGCCCGTCTTGATGGCGTGGACGCCCCACTCCTCGTACTGCGCGAAGATCTCCTCCAGGTGGGCGTCGTAGTAGTCGACGTAGCCGCGCGTCTCGTTGTGCGCGATGAAGCCGACCCCCTTCGACTCCGCGTACCCGAGCACCTCGTCGATGTCGACGTCGGCCTGCGGGGTGACGAAGTCCTGGCCCGTCCACGAGCCGCCCGAGTTCGTGTTCCACCCCTCGGCGAGCACGTACTTCGCCCCGGCCTCGGCAGCCAGGTCGACGTACTCCTTGATGCGCTCGGTCGTCGCACCGTGCTTCGGGCCCGCGTTCCACGTGGTGTCGCGGCGCTGCAGCTCCCACCAGACGCCGGTGTAGGTGCCGGCGTCGATCCAGTCGGTCGTGTCCGCGGCGCCGTCGCCGTCGGAGTCGACGTCGCAGATCGCGCACGGGTCGTTGAGGTTCTGGACCAGGTGCGACTCGGCGAGGTCACCCGCCTCCCGACCCACCTGCACCGTGCGCCACGGCGTCACGACGTCGCGCTCGCTCGCGTCGAGGACCGCCTTGGTCCCGTCCGGCAGCGCGATCAGGTCGCTCACGAACGTTCCCGGCGCGCCGTCGACACGCTTGAGGGTCATGCTCGCGTAGTCCGTCAGGTCGGCCTCGTGCACCGCGAGGAACAGGCCGTCGTCCCGCGCGAAGGTGATCGGCGTCTGCGCCGTCTCGACGTCGCCGACCGGAGCGGTCCGGTAGTGCTTCTCGTCCGCGCGCCAGGTCGTGCCGGCCTCGAGGTAGTACGCGGTGAGGTCCGTCGGGAGGGCGAACTCGGTGCTCTCCTCGGTCACGGTGAACGGCCCGCCCGCCAACGCTTCCTGGCGAGGGAGCACGTAGCGGAAGCCGACGCCGTCGTCGAACACCCGCGCGACGACGTCGACCTCGAGGCCCGACGCGTGGCGGGCGTGCACGGTGAGCTCGTTCGCGTGGTTCCGGACGGAGGACTCCGTGCCCCAGGCCGGGGTCCACGTCTCGTCGACCACGTCGCGCTCGACCGACTCGATGGACATCCCGCTCGTCAGGTCGACGTCCGGGTCGCCCAGCACCAGGCCGAGCCCCGAGGCGTCGACGACCGTCGTCGTGCCGTCGCGCACGACGTCGTAGGTGAGGCGGCCGTCCACCAGGCCGACGGTGAGGTCGAGCGTCCCGTCGGGAGACGCGACGTCGTGGCCGTCGAGCTGCACCGCGGCGCCGCTCCTGGCGCTCTTCGTCGGGGGCGCGGCGTGTGCGGAGGCACCGGCCGCGGCGGGCGCGAGCAGCGCGACCGCCAGGCCGAGGCCGATCAAGGACCGGGAAGGGGACATCAGAGGCTCCAGACGTCGTCGGCAGGAGGGGGACAGCGTTGTCAACAAGGTGCGGTCCGGTCCGCGGCGGGACGACCGGACTGCCGGGGAGGCGTGCGCACCGCCTCCCCGGCGGGTGGGCGTCAGCCCTTGACGGAACCGGACATCAGGCCCCCGACGAAGTACTTGCCGAGGATGATGTACACGAGCAGCGTGGGCAGCGACGCGAGCAGCGCGCCCGCCATCGACACGCCGTAGTCCTGCAGCAGCGCGCCGTTGGCGAGGTTGTTCAGCGCGACGGTGACGGGGCCGTTCTGGCTCGAGGAGAAGAACACCGCGAACAGGAAGTCGTTCCACGCGTTGGTGAACTGCCAGATCAGCACCACGACGAAGCTCGGCACGGAGATCGGCAGCAGCACCGACCAGTACGTGCGCAGCATGCCCGCGCCGTCGACGCGCGCCGCCTCGACCAGCTCGTGCGGCACCGTCATGTAGTAGTTGCGGAAGATCAGCGTCGTGATCGGGATGCCGTAGACCACGTGCAGCAGGATCAGCGTGGGGATGCCGCCCGGGAACCCGATGTCGAGCACCAGCTGCGTCAGCGGGATCATCACCGCCTGGTACGGGATGAACATCCCGAACAGGATCAGCGTGAACACGAGGTTGGCGCCCTTGAACGTCCAGCGCGACAGCACGAACCCGTTGAGCGAGCCCAGCACCGCCGAGATGATCGCGGCCGGCACGACCATCTGCACGGAGCGCCAGATCGCCGGCGACAGCGTGGTCCACGCCGTCTGCCAGTTCTCCGTGGTCCACGTCTGCGGCAGGTTCCAGGCGCGCGCCGGGTTGGCGTCGCCCGCGCCCTTGAAGCTCGTCACGAGCAGCACGTACACGGGGACCAGCACGATGACCACGAACAGCAGCAGGGCCGCGTACTTGGCCGTGCGCCCGGCGGTGAAGCGCTCCCGCGCCCCGCGGCGGCCCAGGTCGACCGGCGTGCCGCTGGTCCCGGTCGGCGTGGCCGGCGTGGACTCGACGGCAGTCATCGCTTCTCCGATCGGTTCGAGTGGATCAGGTACGGCACGATGACGAGGGCCACGATGATCAGCAGGATCGCGCCGACCGCGGCCGAGTTCGCGTAGTCGAAGCTCGACTTGAACACGTACATGTCGACCGCCGGGACCTTGGTCTGGTAGTTCGCCGGCTTCGAGATCGACATGATGAGGTCGAACGACTTCAGCGACATGTGGCCGATGATGATCAGCGCCGACAGCGCGATGGGCGACAGCTGCGGGAACAGCACGTGCCGGTACAGCTTCCACTCGCTCGCGCCGTCCATGCGGGCGGCCTCGCGCAGCTCGTCGGGGATGCCGCGGAAGCCGGCCAGGAACAGCGCCATCACGTAGCCCGAGAGCTGCCAGATCGCCGGGACGGCGATCGCGACGATGCCGAAGGTGACGTTGTTCCACCAGTTGTTCTGGAGGAAGTCGAGCCCGATCATCTGGAAGAGCCGGTTGAGGCCCGACGCGCTCTCGCCCTGGTTGGAGTTGAGCAGCCAGCGCCACACGACACCCGAGGCGACGAACGAGACTGCCATCGGGAACAGGTAGATCGAGCGGAAGAACCCTTCACCGCGCACCGGACGGTCGAGCATCCAGGCCCAGGCGAAGCCCATGACCATGGTCCCGACGAGGAACACCACGGTGAACAGCACGAGGTTGACCAGCGAGTGCTGGAACGCCTCGGACCCGAGCAGGTCGAGGTAGTTGCGGAACCACACCACCACCGACGGCTCCTGGCCGGTGGCCTGCGCGGCCGTGTGGTTGTCGGTGACCGACGTGGCGAAGTTGACGCCGATGAGCCCGTAGACGAAGACGCCGACGAGGATCAGGGACGGGAGGAGCAGGAGGAGCGGCGGTCCGGCTCGCCGGAGCTTCTTGAGCATGGTGGTCTTCCCGGTCGGAGGACGGGCAGGGGCGCGCGCCGCCGGGACCGGCCCGGCGGCGCGCGGTGGTGACGGCGGGGCGTCAGCCCTGGACGGCGGCGGCCAGCTCCTGCTGGTACGTCGCGAGGTCCGAGGCCCCCGTGGTGAACTTGCTCGTCGCGTCGGAGACGGCGTTGAGCGTCGCGACCGGCGTCGCGGCGCCGTGCGCCAGCGAGGACACGATGGTGTCGCTGCCGAACGACTCGATCGCCGTCTGCTGGTACTCCGAGAAGTCCGCCGGGTCGGCGTCGGTGCGGGCCGGGATGGAGCCCTTGGCCTTGTTGAACGCGACCTGGCCCTCGAGGGAGCCGACGGTCTCGAGCCACGCCTTGGCCCCGTCGGGGTTGGGCGCGCCCACCGGGAGGGTGAACGAGTCCGCGAGGAAGTCGAATGTCCCGTCGGTGCCCGGGACCGGGAACGCGGTGAAGTCGGCGCCGAGCTTCTTGTCCTGCTCCTCGAACGCCGCCACGGCCCAGTCGCCCATGACGTTGAAGGCGGCGTTGCCGTCGATCACCATCTGGGTGGCTTCGGGCCAGTCGAGCCCGTCGCGGTCGGTGTTGGTGTAGCTCATGAGCTTCTCGAAGTCCTCGAGCGAGGCCGTGACGTCGGCGCCCGCCCAGTCGGTCGAGCCGTCCCACAGGCCGGTGTAGGCCTCCGGGCCGAGGTTGGCGAGCAGCACCGTCTCGAGCAGGTGGACCTGGGTCCACGTCGTCGCGACGGACAGGGGGGTGACGCCCGCGGCCTTGAGCTTGTCGAGGTCGGCCATCCAGGCGTCGAGGTCCTCGTACGTGGCCTCGGGGTCGACGCCGTTGTCCTCGAGGACGGTGGGGTTGGCCCACACGACGTTGGCCCGGTGGATGTTCGACGGGATCGAGTAGATCGCGCCGTCCTCGGTGCTGAGCCGGTCCAGGAGGTCGGCGGGGAAGGCGTCCGTGAGGCCGAACTCGTCGTAGAGGGCGGAGACGTCCTCGATCTGCGCGGCGTCGATGTAGTCCTGCAGCTCCGCGCCGGCGTGCGCCTGGAACGTGTCCGGCGGGTCCTGCGCCTGGAGCCGCGTCTGCAGCAGGTCCTTCGCCGCGGAGCCGGCGCCGCCGGCCACCGCGCCGTTGACGAACGTGACGTCGGGGTGCTGCTCGTCGAAGGCGCCGACCAGGGCGTCGAGGCCGGCCTTCTCGGAGCCGGCCGCCCACCAGGTGAAGACCTCGACCTCGCCGCCGCCGCCACCGCCCGCCTCGGGCGTCCCGCCGTCGTCCGTGCCGCCGCCGCACGCGGCGAGCGCCAGGCCCACGAGGGCGGCGCCCGCCACCGTCGCGCTGGTCCTGCGATTCAGTCGCATCGTTGTGTCCCTCAACCTTCGTCGGTCGGGCACCGTCCGGGACCACCTCGGCCCGGTCGGTCGGACGCGTCGGCGCGCCCTCGAACCCGTGGCCCATCCAACGAGTCGGACACCTTGATGTCAAGAAATGAACGCAAGAGACGCCGGATCGTGACTTTCGGGTCAGATCGTTGATTCAAGCCGGGGTTCGTGTGGCGCCCGGCCGCTATCCTGACCGCGTGCGCGCAGACCGGGTGACCCCGGGCTCCCAGACTTCATTGCGTGAGGCCAACCGAGCCCGGATCGTGAGCGCCGTCCAGCAGCGTGGCTCCCTCACGCAGATCGAGCTGGCCGGCGTCACCGGCCTGTCCCCGGCCACCGTCTCCAACATCGTCAAGGAGCTGACCAGCGCGGGCGTGCTGCACACCGCCCACTCCACCCGCAACGGGCGGCGGGCACTCAAGGTCACCCTCGCGCGCAACCTCGGCCTCGTCGCCGGTGTGCACTTCGGCACCCGCTCGCTGCGCGTCGCCGTCGCCGACGCGTCGATGCGCGTGCTCGCCGACCAGCACATGCCGCTCGCCCCCGACCACCGCGCCGACACCGGGCTGCGGCGTGCCGCACTGCTCGTCGGCGAGATGCTGTCCGCCGTCGACGCCGCCCCGGACGAGCTCCTCGGCGTCGGCGTCGGGGTGCCCGCGCCGGTCGACGTCCGCACCGGCCGCATCTCGACCGTCGGCATGCTGCGCGGGTGGGACGGGGTCGACGTGCCGCAGATCCTGGAGGACCACCTCGGCGCCCCCGTGCACGTGGACAACGAGGCCAACCTCGGCGCGCTCGCCGAGGCCCGGCACGGCGCGGGCGTCGGGCACGACGCCGTCGCCTACCTGCGCGTCTCGCACGGCATCGGCGGCGGGATCGTCCTCGGGGACCGGGTCGTGCACGGGCGCTCGGGCGTCGCGGGCGAGATCGGCCACGTGACCATCGACGAGAACGGGCCCATCTGCCGCTGCGGCAACCGCGGCTGCCTCGAGACCTTCGCCGGCGCCGGCGTGCTGCTCGGGATGCTGTCCTCCAGCCGCGGGCCCCTCACCCTGCGCGACGTCATCGACCGGGCGCGCGACGGCGACGCCGGCTGCCGCCGCGTGCTGTTCGACGCCGGTCAGCACCTCGGCGTCGCCACCGCCAGCCTGTGCAACATCGTCGACCCGGAGATCGTCGTCGTCGGCGGACAGCTCGCCGAGGCCGGCGAGATCCTGCTCGGCCCCATGCGCACCGTCGTCGAGCAGCGCACCGTGCCCGCCGCCGCCGGTCCCGTGCAGGTCGTCGCGGCCGCGCTCGGCGCCACCGCCGAGGTGCGGGGGGCGCTGGTGGTCGCGCTCGACTCCGCCCGCGTCGGCGGCGCGCTGGGGGTGGTGAGCGCATGACCACGGTCCGGACCGCGCCGTACGGCCACCGCTCGCAGGGCCTCCGCTCGCACGGCCGCCTCGCCCGGCTCCTCGCCGTCGCGCTCGCGGCGGTGCTCGCGCTGTCGGTGCTGGCGGCGTGCGCGAGCAGCGACGACGACGCCCCCGGCGAGGCCGCGTCACCCGGCCTGCGCGCCGGCACCGTCGGGCTGCTGCTGCCCGAGGCCAAGACCGCCCGCTACGAGACGACGGACCACCCGACGTTCGTCTCCGTCGTCGAGCGCCGCTGCCCCGAGTGCGAGGTGCTGTACGCGAACGCGGCCCAGGACGCCGCCGACCAGCTGCAGCAGGCCGAGTCGATGCTCTCGCGCGGCGTGGACGTGCTGGTGCTGGACGCCGTCGACGCGGTCGCGGCCAAGAGCATCGTCGTCCAGGCGCAGCGGCTGGGAGTGCCCGTCGTCGCCTACGATCGGTTCCTCGACGGCGCGGACTACTACGTGTCGTTCGACAACGAGCTGATCGGATTCCTCATGGGCGAGGCCCTCGTCGGCGCCGTCAAGGCCCGCGCCGAGGAGGACGGGACCCGCGCGGCGGGCAGGCGCCCCGGGGTGCTCCTGGTGCACGGGGCGACGACCGACCCCAACGCGGAGGCGCTCGCGGCCGGCGTCCACCGCGCGCTGGAAGGAGAGGACATCGACGTGCTCGCCGAGTACGAGACCCCCGACTGGAGCCCCGACATGGCCACGGAGTGGGTGGAAGGCATGCTCACCCGCTTCGACGACCAGGTCGACGGCGTCTTCGCCGCGAGCGACTCCATCGCCGGCGGTGCGATCTCCGCGATGAAGGCCGCCGGCCTCGACCCCGTCCCGCCCACCACCGGGCAGGACGGCGAGCTCGCCGCCGTGCAGCGCGTGCTCTCGGGCGACCAGTACATGACCGTCTACAAGGCCACGACGCAGCAGGCGCGCACCGCGGCCGAGCTCGCCGTGCGGGTGCTGCGCGGCGAGTCGCCGCGCGCGACGGCGTCCATCGGCGGAGTCCCCACCCTGCTGCTCGCGCCGCGCGCGGTCGCGGCCGGCGACGTGCAGCGCGTCATCGTCGACGGCCACGTGCACAGCGTGGACGAGATCTGCACCCCGTCCTACCTGGAGGCCTGTCGCGCCGCGGGGTTGGTGTCATGACGGGGGACAGGGTGCAGGAGAAGACGCCGGTGCCCGTGCTGTCGCTGCGCGGGGTGTCGAAGAACTTCGGCGGCGTGCACGCGCTGGTGGACGTGGACCTGGACGTGCGCGAGCGGGAGGTCCTGGCGGTCGTCGGGGACAACGGCGCCGGCAAGTCCACGCTGGCCGGGGTCCTCGCCGGCGCGTACCGGCCCGACGCCGGCGAGGTGCGCCTCGACGGCGCGCCCGTCGTGCTCGACCCCCCGGCGACGGCCCGCGCGCTCGGCATCGCGACGGTCTTCCAGGACCTCGCGCTCATGGACGACCTCGACGTGGTCGAGAACCTCTTCCTCGGCCACGAGACGCGCCGCGGCCCGCTCCTGGACGAGGTGGCGATGGAGCGCCGGGCGTGGGCGCTGCTCGACCAGCTCGCCGCGACCGTGCCGTCGGTGCGGGAGCCGGTGCGCACCCTGTCGGGCGGCCAGCGCCAGGTCGTCGCGGTGGCCCGCGCCCTGCTCGGCTCCCCGCGCGTCGTGGTGCTCGACGAGCCGACGGCGTCCCTCGGGGTGCGCCAGACCGCGGAGGTGCTCAACCTCGTGGTGCGGCTGCGCGAGCGCGGTCACGCCGTCGTCCTCATCAGCCACCAGGCGGCCGACCTGCAGGCCGTCGCCGACCGCATCCTGGTGCTGCGCCTGGGGCAGGTGCACGACGTCTTCACCGGTGACACCTCGTACGAGGACCTGCTCGCCGCGATGACCGGAGCGGTGCGGCCCGGCACGCGCCGCGGCGGCTCCCGGAAGGCGGTCGCGCCATGAGCGCCGTCGTCACCGAGGACCGGCAGCCCTTCGGCGGGGGCGGACCGTCCCGGCTGGTCGACCGCGTGCGCGGCGCGCACCTGAGCATGCTGCCGGCGCTGGGCGCGCTCGCGCTCGTGTGGCTCGTGCTCGGGGTGATCGACCCGGCCTTCCTGTCCGCGGAGAACCTCGTCAACCTCACGCTGCAGAGCGCCCCCGTCGGGGTGATCGCGCTGGGCGTCGTCATGGTGCTGCTGGTGGGGCAGATCGACCTGTCCGTCGGATCGCTGAGCGGCCTCGCGGCCGCCGTGGTCGCGGTCGGCACGGTGAACCTCGGCTGGCCGGTCGCGGTGTCGATCCTCGCGGCCATCGCCGTGGGGGTCGTCGTCGGGCTCGGGTACGGCCTGCTGTCCGCGCGGCTCGGGGTGCCGAGCTTCGTCTTCACCCTCGGCGGGCTGCTCCTCCTCGCCGGCGTGCAGATGCGCGTGCTGGGCCCGGCCGGGTCGATCAACCTGCCCTTCGAGTCGTGGCTGGTGCGCACGGTGCAGCAGGGCTTCCTGCCGCCGGTCGTGGCCTGGTGCCTGGTCGTGGTGGTGGTCGCCGGCTCCGCGACGCTGCACCTCGCCGACCGCTTCCGCCGCCTGCAGGCGGACCTGCAGGCCCCGAGCCTCGGGAGCATCGCCGCGCGCACCGGCGTCCTGGCCGTGGTCCTCGTGGGCACCGTCGCGTACCTCGGCACCGCACGGGGCGTCGGGTACTCCGTCGTGCTGTTCGTCTGGCTCGTCGTCGTCGCCGACGTGCTGCTGCGCCGCACCCGCTGGGGCCGGTCGGTGCGCGCCGTGGGCAGCGACCGGCGAGCCGCGCGGCTCGCGGGCGTCGCCGTCAACCGCACCGTCATCTCCTGCTTCGCCGCCTGCTCCGGCCTGGCCGCGCTGGGGGGCGTGCTCGCCGCGGGCCGGCTGGCCGCCGCCAACCAGGGCACCGGCGGCACCGACACCTACCTCACGGCGATCGCGGCCGCCGTCATCGGCGGCACCAGCATCTTCGGCGGCCGCGGCGGAGCCTGGTCCGCCCTGGTGGGCGTGCTCGTGCTGCAGTCGATCGCCAACGGGCTGACCCTGCTCGATCTCGACCTGGCCACGCAGCAGATGGTCACCGGAACGGTGCTCGTCCTGGCTATCGTCGTCGACACGTTTGTCCGCCGGCGCCGGGAGACCTGATGACGTACGACACGCACGGACCCGCGGCCTCGCCGCTCGCGGGTCACTCCCGGGGCGGCCGGCGCCCGACGCTCGCCGCCGTCGCCCAGCGCGCGGGCGTGAGCCTCAAGACGGCCTCCCGGGTGCTCAACCAGGAGCCCAACGTGGCGACGGCGACCCGGGAGCGGGTGCAGGCGGCGGCGCTGGCGCTCGGGTTCCGACGCAACGCCGTGGCCGCGGACCTCGCCCGCGGGGGCGCGTCGCGCCTGGTCGGCTTCGTCACCGGCGACCTCGCGAACCCGTTCTACTCGGCCCTCGCCAGCGGGATCGAGCGGGAGCTGCGCGGGCGCGGGCTGCAGCTCATCACCGCAAGCACCGACGAGGACCCGGAGCGGGAGCGGGCGCTCACGGAGGAGCTGGTCGAGCGACGGGTCGGTGCGCTCGTCGTCACGTCCACGGCGCGCGAGCACCCGGCGCTGCGCGACGAGCTGGCGGGCGGGCTGCCCGTCGTCCTCGTCGACCGCCCGGCGCTCGACGTCGAGGCCGACACGGTCGTCATCGACAACCGGGGCGGTGTGCGGACGGCGGTGTCGCACCTGCTGGCCCGGGGGCACCGCAGGATCGGGCTCGTGGGGGACGAGTCGCGCCTGTGGACGTTCCAGGAGCGCAAGGAGGCGTTCGTCGCGACGCTCGCCGAGGCAGGGATCGCGGACCCCGGCCGGTACGTGCGCGACGGCGCGCACGACGCCGACCGGGCCCGCGCCTTCGTCACGGAGCTGCTGTCGCTCGACGAACCGCCCACCGCCCTCGTGACGGCGAACAACAAGATCACGGTCGGGGCGCTGCACGCGCTGCGCGACCGCCAGGGCTCGGCCGTCGCGGAGCGCGGGCAGGTGGCGCTGATCGGATTCGACGACTTCGAGCTCGCCGACCTGCTGGGCGTCACCGTCATCGGGTACGACGCCGCGGAGATGGGCCGGCAGGCGGCGGCGCTGGCGATGGCGCGGGCCGCCGACCCGACGCGCCCGGCGCAGCTGGTCGTGGTGCCGACGCTCCTCGTGGAGCGTGGCAGCGGCGAGGTGCGACCGGCCACGTCGGTGCCTACGCGTTGACAGGGCAACGGTCCGCCCATACGTTCGACCCGAACCGACAGCGCTGTCAAGGTCGCGCGTGCGACGGAATGATCAAGGGAGATCCAGACCATGACCAGCATCCGACGACATGGGCAGCGCGGCAGGCCGCGCCGGCTCACCACCTTCCTGTCGTCCGCCCTCGCCACGGCGGTGCTCGCGCCGCTGGCCGTCGTCGCCGCCCCGGCGGCATCGGCAGCACCCGCGGCACCAGCAGCACCGGCGGCCGAGGCCGGCGACTTCGCGTCCTCGTTCGAGGACGGCGACGCCGCGCCGCTGGAGGACGCCGTCGCCGAGCGCGACGGCGAGCCGTGGCAGGAGAACCTCGACGCCGAGCCCCCCGCGGCCGGGATGCGGACGCGGGTCGGCACCGGCCCGGCGGACGTGGACTGGACGAACAAGAAGGACGTCGGGTTCTCCGGGAAGCACGCGCTGCGCTACGCGGGCTCCCATGCCGGCGACGGCACCGCCGGTGGCACGAACGTCCTGTACGAGGACGTCGACATCGCCGTCGGTGACGACACCCGGCTGAGCTACGTCGTCTTCCCCGAGCTGCTCGACGACCTGCAGTACCCCTCGACGTTCGCCGCCGTGGACCTGCGGTTCACGGACGGCACCTACCTGTCCGACCTCGACGCGCGGGACGGGCACGGCACCGGCGCGACGGCCCAGGCCCAGGGCGAGGGCAAGATCCTCTACGCCGACCAGTGGAACTCCGTGCGCGTGGACCTGGGCGCCGTCGCCGCCGGCAAGACGGTCGACCAGGTGCTGCTCGGCTACGACAACCCGGGCGGCACGGCGGGGACCGACTTCGCCGGCTGGCTCGACGACGTGGCGCTGACGGCAGAGCCGGAGACGATCGACGGCTCGAGCCTCGCGAACTACGTGGACACCCGCCGCGGCACCCAGTCCAGCGGCAGCTTCTCGCGCGGCAACAACATCCCCGCCACGGCGGTGCCGAACGGCTTCAACTTCTGGGTCCCGATGACGAACGCGGACTCCGACACCTGGCTGTACGAGTACCAGAAGGGCAACAACGCGAACAACAAGCCCGTCCTGGAGGGGCTCGGCATCTCGCACGAGCCCAGCCCGTGGATGGGCGACCGCAACCAGCTCGCGTTCCTGCCGGCCACCGGAGAGGGCACGCCGAGCGGCACGCTGGCCGAGCGCGGCCTCGCGTTCTCCCACGCCGACGAGACCGCGCGTCCCGACTACTACGGCGTGACCTTCGCCGACGACAGCGCGCTCGAGGTCACGCCCAGCGACCACGGTGCGGTGCTGCGCTTCACCTACCCGGGCGACGTCGGGCACGCGCTGGTCGACAAGGTGAAGGGGGACTCGAAGCTCGACCTCGACCCCGAGACGGGCACCCTGTCCGGCTGGGTGGAGAACGGCAGCGGCCTGTCCGTGGGGCGCACCCGCATGTTCGTCGCGGGCACCTTCGACCGGGCGCCGTCCGAGGTCGGCGCCGCCGCGGGCGACCGTGGGGACGCGCGCTACGCCACCTTCGACACGTCGTCGGACGACACCGTCGAGCTGCGCGTCGCGACGTCGTTCATCGGCCTGGACCAGGCGCGCAAGAACCTGGCGCTCGAGGTCGAGGGGCGCTCGTTCACCGAGGTCAAGGCCGCGGCGACGGAGACGTGGAACGACCGCCTGGAGGTCGTCGAGGTCGAGGGCGCCACCACCGACCAGCTCGTGACGCTGTACTCGAACCTGTACCGGCTGAACCTGTACCCGAACTCGCAGTTCGAGAACACGGGCACCGCGGCCGAGCCCGCGTACCAGTACGCGAGCCCGGTCTCGGACCCGTCCGGCGACGCGACCGACACCGAGACGAACGCCAAGATCGTCGACGGGAAGGTCTACGTCAACAACGGCTTCTGGGACACCTACCGCACCGCCTGGCCGGCGTACTCGCTGCTCTACCCGGAGCTCGCGACCGAGCTCGTCGACGGGTTCACCCAGCAGTACCGCGACGGCGGGTGGATCGCGCGCTGGTCGTCGCCGGGCTACGCCGACCTCATGACCGGCACCAGCTCGGACGTCGCGTTCGCCGACGCCTACGTGAAGGGCTCGCTGCCCACCGACAAGGCCCTGGACGCCTACGACGCCGCGCTGAAGAACGCGACGGTGGCACCGCCGAACAACGCGGTGGGCCGCAAGGGTCTGGAGACGTCGCCGTTCCTCGGGTTCACGCCCGAGGCCACGCACGAGTCGGTGTCGTGGGGCCTGGAGGGCCTGGTCAACGACTTCGGCATCGGCACCATGGCCGCCGCGCTCGCCGAGGACCCGGCGACGCCCGACGAGCGTCGCGCGACGCTGCGCGAGGAGTCGGAGTACCTCCTCGAGCGGGCCACCCACTTCGGCGAGCTCTTCAACCCGGAGACCGAGTTCTTCGCCCCGCGGCACGCGGACGGGGAGTTCGCGACGGCGCCGGAGGACTACGACCCCGCGTCGTGGGGCGGCGGGTACACGGAGACCAACGGCTGGAACTTCGCGTTCCACGCGCCGCAGGACCCCCGCGGCCTGGCCAACCTCTACGGCGGCACGGACGGCCTGGAGGACAAGCTCGACGAGTTCTTCAGCACGCCCGAGCTCGGCGCCGGGAACGGCGGCATCCACGAGCAGCGCGAGGCGCGCGACGTGCGCATGGGCATGTGGGGCATGAGCAACCAGGTCTCGCACCACATCCCGTGGCTGTACGACGCCGTGGGCGCCCCGCACAAGACGCAGGAGATCGTCCGCGAGGTCACGCGCCGCATGTTCACGGGCAGCGAGATCGGGCAGGGCTACCCGGGCGACGAGGACAACGGCGAGATGTCGTCGTGGTGGATCTTCGCCTCGCTCGGCTTCTACCCGCTGCAGGTCGGCTCCGACCAGTACGCGATCGGGTCGCCGCTGTTCGACAAGGCCACCGTGCACCTGCCGGACGGCGACCTCGTGGTCAACGCCGAGAACAACTCGGTGGACAACGTCTACGTGCAGTCGCTCGCGGTGGACGGCGAGGCCCGCACGTCGACGTCGCTGTCGCAGGACGACCTGACGGGCGGCGCCACGCTGGACTTCGCCATGGGCCCGGAGCCGTCCGACTGGGGCACGGGCCCCGACGACAGCCTGCCGTCGCTCACCGAGGGCGACGAGCCGCCGGCCCCGGCCGCCGACGCGACCGGCCTCGGGAAGGTGACGGTGGCCGACGGGGCCGCCGAGGAGGTGGGCGCGCTCACCGACGACACCTCGGCCACGGCCACGACGTTCCAGGCCGACAACCCGGTCGTCACCTGGACCGGGGACGGGATCCGGCCCGCCGCGAGCACCTACACACTCACGTCGGCCGGCAGCGCGGCGGCGACGCCGACGGCGTGGCGGCTCGAGGGTTCCGACGACGGGACCTCGTGGACGGTTCTCGACGAGCGGGACGGCGAGGAGTTCCGGTGGGCGCACCAGACCCGCCCGTTCACCGTCGCCGAGCCGGCGTCGTTCGCGCGGTACCGGCTCACGGTCACCGCGGCTGCGGGCGAGGGCGCGCTGAAGCTGTCCGAGCTGGAGCTGCTCGCCGACCCGCGCGAGTCGGGGGCCGAGGAGCTCACGCTCACGGCGGCCGCCGACCGCGAGGCGCGGACCGGGGACGAGGTGTCCGGGAAGTTCGGGACGCTCGTGGGCGTCGAGGGCGACGCGGGGTCGGTCGACGTCCAGGTGGCGTTCGGCGACGGCTCCGACGCCGTGGACGCGACGCTGAAGCCCGGCAAGTTCGGCGGGTTCGCGGTGCAGGCCGCGCACACCTGGAAGGAGCCGGGGGTCTACCCCGTCACGGTCACGGCGACCGAGGGGGACCGGGTGGTCACCGCGACCTCGCACGTGACGGTCGCCCTCGTGCGCGAGGGGTCGCTGCTCGCGGCCTACGACACCGCGTGCCTCGGCGCCGTCGGCGCGGGGGTCAGCTGTGACGCCGGCGGCGCGTCCTTCGACAAGGCGCAGCTCGCCGCCGAGGGGTTCGTCCAGGGCGAGCGCGGCACCGTGCCGGGCACGGAGCTCACGTTCGACGTGCCCGCGATCCCGGCCGGCGAGCCGGACAACGCGAGCGGCGACGGTCAGGAGATCGAGCTGGAGCTCGGGACGGACGCGACGCAGCTCTCGGTGGTCGGCACGGCGACGCAGCGCAACCAGGAGGCCGAGGGGGTGCTGACGTTCGACGACGGCAGCACGGCCCCGATCGACCTCAGCTTCGGCGACTGGTCGGGCACGGCGCACGACCCGGCGTTCGGCAACCTGCCGGTCGCGGTCACCGAGCGGCGGTTGAACGGCGACGGCCTCTCGAACACCCCGGCCGCCGTCTTCGCGACGACGCCGACCGACCTGCCGGAGGGCAAGCAGGCGGTCCGCCTGACGCTCCCCGACCAGCCGGGCACGCCGGGCGACGAGGGCCGCATCCACGTGTTCGCGGTGGCCGACGACGGCACGCCGGCCGAGCACGCGCCGCTGGAGGTGACGCCGGCCGACGGCGTGACCGTCGCGGCGGGCGAGGAGACCGAGGCGGTCGTCGCCGAGGTCGCCGGCGGCCGGGCCGCCGACGACGGGTACCGGGCGGCGATCACGTGGGGCGACGGTTCCGACGTCGCCCCCGGGACGGTGACCGCGGCCGACGGCGGGGCGCAGGTGAGCGGTGCCCACGCCTACGAGGCCGCAGGCGAGTACACCGCCTCGGTCGTCGTCGACGACGGCTGGACCAGCCAGGTCGTCGAGGTCCCGGTGACGGTGACCGGTCCGGCCCTCGACGTCCGGGTCAGCGCCGCCACGCGCTGTGCCGGGCCCGTGGGCTTCGTCTGGGTGCGGGTCGTCAACGACGAGGACGCGCCGGTGGCCGTGCGGGTCAGCACCCGCTTCGGCGACCGCACGTTCGGGCACGTGCGGCCCGGCAAGACCGTCCGGCTGGCGTTCGACGTCCGCTTCGGGGCGATCGACGCCGGGACCGTGTCGGCCGAGGTGGTCAAGGGCCACGGCGACGACGCGGTGCGCGAGACGATCCAGGCCCAGTACGACGCCGTGAGCTGCCGCTGACGGTGGCGACGGTCTGACCGACGTAGCGATTCCTTCGCCTCCCGCACGTGGAGGCGAAGGAATCGCTACGTCGTGATGAGTTCTCAGCCTTGACAGCGCTGTCACGCGGTGGAAGCCTGACCCCTGTCGGCCCCGGCCGACGCGTGATCTCCCCACACCGCCGTGGAAGGAACGAGCCGCATGACCGCACGTCGAGGCCCCTCCGGCCGATTCCGCAGGGCGCTCGCCCTCACGACCACCGCCGCCCTCGGCGTCGGCCTCGGCGTGGGAGCAGCGGGTGCCCCGGCGTCCGCCGCACCGCCCTCCGACGAGCTCGAGCGGGCCGACGGCCCGCTCACGAGCTACGTCAACCCGTTCATCGGCACCAAGGACGACGGGAACACGTACCCGGGGGCGGCGGCGCCGTTCGGCATGGTGCAGCTCTCGCCGGACAACGGGCACAACGTCGGCTACGACTACGGCCGCGACCACGTGCGTGGCTTCTCGCTCGTGCACCTGTCCGGCGTCGGCTGCGGGCTGGGCGGACCGCTGCCCGTGCTGCCCACCACCGGCGACCCGACGAGCACGGACTACGCCGAGTACGAGCTCGCCTACACGCACGACGACGAGGAGGCCGCGCCCGGGTACTACCGCGTGGGGCTGCAGGCTCCCGACGGCGTGGTGCAGGCGGAGCTCACGGCGTCGGAGCGCACGGGCGTGCAGCGTTACACCTTCCCTGCCACGGAGAAGGCCACGGTCATGCTCAACACGGGCCAGGCGCTCAACCGGGTCACGGGCTCGAGCGTGCGCGTGGTCGACGAGCGGACGGTCGAGACCACCATCACGACCCGCGGCTTCTGCCAGGACACCGAGCCGCAGACCATCCACACCCGCACGGTGTTCGACCGGCCGATCGCCGCGCACGGCACGTGGAGCGGGGACGACGTCACCGCGGGTTCGGACGCCGCCGAGGGCGAGGGCCGGCTCGGCGCGTACGTGCAGTTCGACGCGACGAAGGACCGCGACGTGGAGGTCGTGACCTCCATGAGCTACGTCGACGCGCGCGGCGCGAAGGCGAACCTGCGGGCCGAGCGCGGCACCTTCGACCGGGTGCACCACCGGACGACCCGGGCGTGGGAGAAGCGGCTGCGCACGGTGCGCGTCGAACGGGGCGCCACCGAGGACCTGCGGACCTTCTACTCCTCGCTGTACCGCAGCTTCCTCGCACCCAACGTCGGCTCCGACGTCGACGGCCGCTACCGCGGGTGGGACCAGGAGGTGCACCGCGAGAAGGGGTTCACCTACTACCAGAACTTCTCGCTGTGGGACACGTACCGCACGCAGCAGCAGCTGCTCGCGCTGCTGGCCCCGCGCGAGTCGCAGGACATGGCGTTGTCGGTCGTGCGGCAGGGCCAGCAGGGCGGCTGGCTGCCGCGGTGGGGCTACGGCACGGTCGAGACGAACATCATGACCGGCGACCCCGTGACGCCGTTCCTGGTCAGCGCGTTCCACCAGGGCCTGCTCGACGGGCACGAGGACGAGGCGTACGAGGTCCTGAAGCAGAACGCGGACGGCGTGCCGCCCGCGGACGGCCCGGCCAACGGCCGGGCCGTCAACGTCGAGTACCTCCGCGACGGCTTCGTGCCGCAGGACCCGACGCGCCGCACCCGGCCCGGGGACTTCGACCTCGACCACGGCGGGTCGGCCACGCTCGAGTACGCGCTGTCGGACGCGATGCTGTCGACGATGGCCCGCGAGCTGGGTCACGACGAGGACGCGGACCGGTATGCGGAGCGCGGGCAGAGCTACCGCAACGTCTTCGACCCGCGCACGGGCGCGTTCCGGGCCCGGAACGCCGACGGGCTGTTCATCGGCGACCCGGACCCGGCGCACAGCGAGGGCTTCCACGAGGGCACGGCCGTGCAGTACCAGTGGCTCGTGCCGCAGGACGTGCCCGGGCTGGTCGACCTGCTGGGCGGCACCGAGGCCACCACGAGCGACCTCGACGACTTCTTCGCCTACGACGAGCTGCTGGCCGACCCGGAGCGCACGGCGCGCGAGGTCTGGGTCAACGGCACGTACGACTACTACGGGTGGCACACCTACAACCCGAACAACGAGCCGAACCTGCACGCCCCGTACACCTACCTGTGGCTCGGCCAGCCGTGGAAGACGACGGACGTCGTCCGGGCCGCGTCGACCCTCTTCACGGACGGGCCGGACGGCGTGACGGGCAACGACGACCTGGGCACGATGTCGGCCTGGCACGTGCTGTCGTCGATCGGGGTGTACCCGATCGCGCCGGGCACCGACCTGTGGGGCCTGACGACGCCCCGGTTCGAGGACGTGCGGATCGACCTCGACGGCCGGTTCTACGACCGCGGCTCCCTGCATATCACCGCCGACGGCGTCTCGGACGCCGACCGGTACACGCAGTCCGTGTCGCTCGGCCGGCACGACCTGTCGCAGGCCTTCCTCACCGGCGACGAGCTGACGTCGGGCCGCTCGCTCGACTTCGCCGTCGGCGCCGAGCCGTCCGCCTGGGCGACGGCGCCGTCGGACCTGCCGGGCGCGGTGGCGCCGGGCGAGGCGCAGGACGCGGACCGGCTGTTCGCCGGCGTCGCCCCGCGGCACCCGGTGCTGCAGCCGGGCGGCAGCGTCGAGGCGTCCGTGCAGGTCGTCGCGCAGGGTGCGGGCGAGCGGTCGGGCAGCGTCGCGATCTCCGCAGACGGCCCGGTGGAGGCGGAGACCGACCTCGCCGACTGGACCGCCGGCTCGGGCGGGTTGCCTGCGACCGTGGAAGGGACCATCACCTTCACCGCGGCGGCCGACGCCCCGCCGGGGGAGTACGTGACGCGCGTCGTCGTGACCGACGAGGCGGGCGCCACCGTCGAGCGCGAGGTGCCGGTCGTGGTGGCGGCGCCGTCGTGGCTCGCGCCCGCGTTCGACAATGTGGGCATCGGCGACCGGGCCGCGGCGAACGCGGACCTCGACGGCGGGGGCGCGTACCTGCTGCGCGACGGCCTCGCCGACGCCGGCGCCGTGCAGGGCCTGGAGCTCATCGTGCCCGGCACGGAGCTGACCTACGTGCTGGGGGCGCCCGACGCCGGCCAGCCGGACAACGCCCTCGCCGACGGGCAGGAGCTCGCCGTGCCCGCGGAGCTGTCCGGGTCCCGCGCCGTGTCCGTCGTGGGAACCGCCACGCACGGCGCCCAGGACGGCACGCTGCGGCTCGGCTTCGCCGACGGGTCCAGCACCGACGCCGAGATCACCCTCACCGACTGGTGCGCGGGCTCGCCCGAGGGGGACAACATCCTGGTCGCCAAGCCCGGCGGGCGCGGCAACGGCGAGGACGTCGACACCTTCGGCTGCGGCCTCTACGCGACCGCGCCGGTCGACGTCCCGGCCGGCAAGGAGCTCACCTCCGTGACCCTGCCGTCCAACACCCGCATGCACGTCTTCGCGATCGCGACCGAGCCAGGAGCCTGAGATGACGAAGCCCCGGACCAGGACAGGGCGCGAGCGACTCGCGGCCCTCGTGACGACGGCGGCCGTGCTGCTCGGCGGCGCCGTCGCGGCGAGCCCGGCCGGTGCGTCGGACGGCGCCCCGCCGCGCCTCGTGCGCGACCCGGTGCCGTACGTGGACCCGATGGTGGGCACGGGCCAGGCGACCGGCGTCGTCGGGGAGATCAACAACTTTCCCGGGCCATCGATGCCGTTCGGCATGATGCAGCTGTCCCCGGACACCCAGGTGTCGGTGGACGACCCGGACCGCGCGTACGCGGGGTATCGGTACTCCCACGAGGCGATCCGCGGGTTCTCGCTCACGCACGCGGCCGCCGGCTGCAACATCTTCGGCGACGTGCCGATCCTGCCCGTGAGCGGCGACGTCGGCGAGCGCCCGTGGGAGCGCAGCGAGAAGTTCTCGCACGACGCCGAGAGCGCCGAGGTCGGGCGCTATGAGGTCACCCTGCAGTCCTCGGGGATCGAGGCGGAGCTGTCTGCCGCCACGCGTTCGGGCGGGCTGACGTTCGACTACCCCGCGGACGGCGACTCCCAGGTCATCCTCAACGCGGGCGGCTCGCTCGCCACCGTGCAGGAGGCGACCACCGAGGTCGTGGGTGAGCGCACGGTGTCCGGCTCGGTACGCTCCGGCGGGTTCTGCGGCAAGAACAACACCCACACGCTCTACTACGCCGTCGAGTTCGACCAGGACTTCGAGGGCTTCGGCACCTGGGAGGGCGAGGAGCTCTCGCCCGGCGTCCGCGACGCCGCGGGGAAGAACGCGGGCTCGTGGCTGACGTTTGCGCCGGGCGCGACGGTCAACGCGAAGGTGGCGATCTCCTACGTCAGCGCCGAGGGCGCCCGGGCGAACCTCGACGCCGAGATCCCCGACTGGGACTTCGACGCCGTGCGCGACGCGAACCGCGCCGCCTGGGCCGATCAGCTCCGCAAGATCCGCGTGGCGGGCCGCGACGCCGACGACCTCACGATGTTCTACACGTCGCTCTACCACTCGCTGCTGCACCCGAACACGTTCAGCGACGTCGACGGCCGCTACATCGGGTTCGACGGCGAGATCCACCACGTGCGCCGGGGGCACGAGCAGTACGCGAACTTCAGCGATTGGGACACGTACCGCTCGCTCGGCGCCCTGCAGGCCATGATCGCGCCCGACCGGGCGTCGGACATGGCGCAGTCGCTCGTGAACGACGCCGAGCAGAGCGGCTGGCTGCCGCGCTGGCCGGTGGCGAACCAGCACGTGGGGCAGATGACGGGCGACTCGTCCGTCCCGCTCATCGCCAGCATGCACGCGTTCGGGGCACGGGACTTCGACGTCGACGCGGCGCTCGAGTACATGGTGAAGGGAGCCACCGAGGCGGCGCCCACGGAGAACGGGTACATCCAGCGGCGCGGCATCGAGACCTACCTCGAGCGCGGCTACGCCCCGCAGACGGAGGAGTTCCGCGGCGACCACCGCGTCGTCGGGGCCTCCATCACCCTGGAGTGGTCGATCGCCGACTTCGCGATCGGGCAGCTCGCCGGGGACCGCGGCGACGACGAGCTCGCCGCCGAGTTCGCCGAGCGTGGCCAGTACTGGCAGAACGTCTTCGACCCGAGCACCCGCACGGCGGCGGCCCGGAACGACGACGGCACCTTCGTCCGCGACGAGGCCGGGGAGGGCTTCGGGCAGGAGGGCTTCGACGAGGGCAACGCGGAGCAGTACACGTGGCTCGTGCCGCAGGACGTCGCGGGGCTCACCGAGGCGCTCGGTGGTCGCGAGGCTGCCGCGGACCGTCTCGACGAGTTCGTCACCACGCACAACTCCGGGCCGAACGACCCGCACCTGTGGATCGGGAACGAGCCGAACTTCGGGGTGCCGTGGCTGTACGACTACCTCGGCCAGCCGTGGCGCACCAGCGAGCTGGTGGACGAGCTGACGTCGACGCTGTTCCAACCCGTCCCCGACGGCAAGCCCGGCAACGACGACCTTGGCGCCCAGGCCGGGTGGTACGTGTGGGCCGCGATGGGGCTGTACCCCACGACGCCGGGCACGAACGTGCTCGCACTCAACAGCCCGCGCTTCGACCGCGTCGTCGTCGACCTGCCCGGCCGTGACCTCGACATCCGCGCGCCCGGCGCATCGAGCGGCGCCCGGTACATCACCGGGGCGAAGGCCGGCGGTCGGTCGCTCGACGCGACCTGGCTGCCCGAGCGCACGGTGGAGCGCGGCGGCCTCGTCCGGCTCGACCTGTCCACCGAGCGCGACACCTCCTGGGGGACCGGCGCGCAGGCCGCGCCGCCGTCGTTCCGGGACGGCGAGCAGCCCGTCCTCGCCGCCGCGGACGCCGGGACCGTGACCGTGGAGCCGGGCGGCACCGCCGAGGTCGGGTTCACCGCGCAGCTCTTCGGCGACCTCGACAGCGATGTCTCGGCGCGCCTCGAGGCCCCGGACGGCGTCACCGGGGGGAAGGCGATGCTGGAGTCGGACGGCTCCGGCCGAGTCACCGGCACCGTACCGATCACGCTCGACGAGGGCGCGGGTGAGGGCTTCCACGACGCGGAGCTGGTGGTCTCCACCGGCGACGGGGCCGGAGGTGAGGTCCGCGCGCCGCTGACGATCCGCGTCGCCGACGCGGGCAGCCTCTTCGCGGCATACGACACCGTCGGCAGCGCGAGCGCGGAGAAGCGCGCGTCGGCCGACCTCGACGGCGCCGGCAACTCGTACTCGCGCGAGGCGCTCGCGGACGCCGGGCTCGCCCCGGGCTCGGAGCACACCACACAGGGGCTCGGCTTCACATGGCCGTCGTCCCCCGATGGCCGGGTGGACTCCGTGACGCTCGACGGGCAGACCGTGCGCCTGGACGGCCCGTCGTCGGGCCTGTCGTTCGTCGGCACGGCCACCAACGGCACGCACCGGGGAGACGCGGTGCTGACGTTCGACGACGGCAGCACCGCGGCGACCGAGCTCGCGTTCGGCGACTGGGTGCTGCCCAGCGACGACGGCTCCCCGGTGGAGGGCAACGAGGTGGTGGCGCGCGTGGACGCGCGCAACGGGGGTGACGACGGCGCCTTCGTCTTCGCGACCTCGGCGTACACGGCTCCGGAAGGCAAGCAGGTCGTGAGCGTGAGGTTCCCGAGCGAGCCCGACCTGCACGTGTTCGCGATTGCCACCGACAGGGGAGACCGATGACCGCCATCCGCCGCCGCGGTGGCCGGCTCGTCGCGGGGACGCTCGCGGCGGCCCTCGCGGTCGTCGGGCTCGCGCCCGCGGCCTCGGCCGCACCGGCGGCGCCGGCCGCGGCCGACGACCGGGACCTCGCGTCGCTCGTCGACGTGTTCGTCGGCACGGAGGGCGACTTCGGCAACGACATGCCGGCGGCGCAGGCGCCGAACGGGCTGGCCAAGATCAACCCGCGCACCATGCCCGGACGCAACAACACCGGGTACGACTACGCGCAGTCGCAGATCTCCGGCTTCACCCACACCAACCTGGACGGCGTCGGCGGGTCCGGCGGCGGCGGCGACATCCTCGTCGTCCCCACGTCGGGGACGTACACGTCGCGGCCGGACACGAGCACGTACGCGCACCCGTTCTCGCACGACGACGAAGTCGGCAGCCCGGGCTACTACGCGGTCGGCCTCGGCAACGTGGCGGGCACGGACGGCGCGATCACGGCGGCGCCCGGCACGATCGAGGCGGAGGTGACCGCCACGACGCGGTCCGGCGTCCACCGCTACGACTTCCCCGCCGGCTCCACGCCGAGCCTCGTGGTCGACCTCTCGACCAACAACACGAGCCGGATCGCGTCGTCGCTCGACGTGTCGTCGCTCGACGACGGCCGCGTGGCGATCGCCGGCAGCTTCACCGGACACTTCTACAACGCGTCGTACACCATGCACTACTACGCGACGACGACGCGGCCGGTCGAGGGCGTGCAGACCTGGGGCGACGACCGCGAGCTCACCGACGCGACCGTGCAGGACGGCAAGGACACCGGCGCGATCCTCACGTTCGACGCCGCCGCCCGCGACGACGTCGGGCTCGAGGTCACGGTGTCCCCCGTGAGCGCGGCGCAGGCGAAGGCCGACCAGGAGGCCGAGCTCGGCGGCCTCGGCTTCGACCAGGTGCACGAGCGCACCCGCGCCGAGTGGAACCGCACGCTCGGGAAGGTCGACGTCACGGCCTCGGTCGCGACCGACCCCACCGGTGAGCTCGAGCGGCTGTTCTACACGCACCTGTACCGGATGTTCGCCATGCCGATGAACGCGACGAGCACGTCGGGGACGTACCGGGGCGTCGACGGCACGGTGCACCGCGCGCAGGGCTTTACCTACTACGACTCCTGGGCCACCTGGGACGACTTCCGCAAGTTCTCCGTGCTCGCCTATATCGACCCCTCGCTGTACCGCGACATGGTGCAGTCGATGGTCTACCTGTTCGCCGACGCGGAGGCCGAGGGAAGCGGCGGCGGCCTGGGCGGGCTCACGCACACGGTGCCGACGGTGCGCTGGGAGCGCTCCGCCGTCGTGGTCGCCGACGCGATCGCCAAGGGGTACACCGGGCTGGAGCGGCTCGACGAGGCGTACCCGGCTCTCGAGCGCCTCGTGGGGCGGTACAGCGACGCCGACCGCGAGCGCGGGTACGTCCCGGGCGACCCCGGTGCCACGGTGCAGCGCGGTTACGACCAGTGGGGCCTGTCGATCGTCGCCGACGAGCTCGGGCTCGCCGACGAGGCGCAGGAGCTGCGCGAGCAGGCGGCACTGCCGATCGAGAACCTCGTCAAACCCGGCGCCTGGACGGCCCCGGACGGTACCGAGGTCGGCGTGCTCACCCCGCGTGCCGCCGACGGGTCGTGGCAGAGCGCCGACCACGAGAAGTTCGAGGCTGCGAAGCTCTACCAGGGCACGCTCTGGCAGTACCACTGGTACGACGCGTACGACATGGACGCCCTCGTCGAGGCGATGGGCGGCACCGAGGCGGCCCGCCTCGCGATGCGCCACATGTTCGGCGAGGACGCGGCGGAGGACGACGGGTCCGGCATGCTGCACTCGAACGCGAACGAGATCGACCTGCAGGCCCCGTACCTGTTCAACTACGTCGGCGAGCCGAGCCTGACGCAGAAGTGGACGCGCGCGATCTACACGAAGCCGACCTGGAACCGGTACATCGGCACCGGCTCCACGAGCTTCTTCCCGAGCGGCGGCGGCGAGTTCACCCCGCCGATCAGGACGAAGGTCTACCAGCTGGACCCGCGCGGCATGCTCGCCACGATGGACAACGACGCGGGCACGATGTCGACGATGTTCGTGGCCGCGGCGATCGGGCTCTTCCCGGTCACCGCAGGGTCGTCGCAGTACCAGGTCGGGTCGCCGTTCTTCGACTCCGCGGTCATCGGCTACGACGACGGCACGACCTTCACGGTGACGGCCGACGGCGTGTCCGAGGACGACTTCTACGTGCGGTCCGCGTCGCTCGACGGTGCCCCGTTCGACAACACGTGGGTCGACTACTCCACCCTCGTCGGCGGGGGAGACCTCGCGTTCCGGATGGACGACGAGCCGAGCGACTGGGGCACGGACACCGAGCCCCCGTACTCGATGAGCACGGTCACCGACGGCGGCGACGAGGGCGGCTACCGCGTCGCGGCCGACCCGGCGACGGTGCGGGCCGGCGCCGACGGCGGGGTCGACGCCACGGTGACGCTGACGCTGAGCGGGGGAGCGAAGCTCGCCGCCCGCCCTGGGACGGAGCTGGTGGCGAGCGGCGACGCGACCGTCGAGAGGCTGCCGGACGGCGTCGACGCGACCGTCACGGTCAGCTCGCGCAAGCGGCTCACGGTCGCGCTGAGCGGCACAGCGTCCGACGCCGCCCGCTTCTACGTGCGCCTGCGCGACTCGGCGCTCGCCGGTGGCGTCGAGGCTTCCGCGCTGCGGGGCGAGGGGATCTCGCTGCGCTCGCCGCTGCGGCTGTCCGTCGCCCGCGCGGAACGGTCCGCGCTGGCCGACCTGGTGGACGACGCGGTCGCGGTGCGCAAGGCCCACTACTCCTCGGTGTCCTTCGCCCGGTTCACGGCCGCGCTCGAGCGCGCTCAGGGGCTGCTCGCCGACGACGGGTCGTCGAGCGTGGACCTGCGGTTCGCGGTCGATCGGCTCGAGGCGGCGATCGACGGTCTAGACATCACCGGGGGCGGGTTCCGGGTCCTGGAGGGAGAGGAGTCCGAGGGCTGGTCCGGCGGTGAGCTGTCGAACGAGGCGAATGGCTCGTCCGGCAACCTCGGCGGCGTGCGGTCGGGGGCGTGGGTCCAGTACCAGGACATGACATTCGACGGCGACGCGCGGCCCGGGTACCTGACCGTGGCGTACGCGACGAGCTTCGGGCCGGGCGAGGAGCCGAGCACGGTCGTGGTGCACGGCGGTGACGTCGACGGCCCGGTCGTGGCGACCGTGGACCTGGCGGGCACCGGCGGGTGGGGGAACTACCGCGAGGTGACCGTCCCGCTCGACGACGCGCGAGCGCTCGTCGACGCCGGCGTGGTGACGTTCGAGCTCCGCGCCCCGGACGGACGGAGCTGGGTCGCGAACGTCGACTGGTTCCGGTTCGGCGAGGATCCCCCGGTCCAGGGCGCGCCTGAGGTGACGGTCGAGGCGGAGAGCTGGACCGAGCACTCGGGCCGCGGGCTCAAGAACGAGAGCTCCACGTGGGCCAGCGGCCCGGTCACCAACGTCGGGGGCACCGCGGACGGCGACTGGCTCGCCTACGGCGAGGTCGACCTCGGCGCGGCCCCGCTCGAGCAGCTCACGGTGCACTACGTGCACAACTCGAGCCGCTGCGGGAACGGCTCCGCGCTGGAGGTGTACCTGGACGAGTTCGACCCGGCCGCCCCGGGCGAGCCGTTCGCCACCGTCCCGCTGCCCACGACCGGGACCGGCTGGTCGGACGACGGCGTCGCCACGATCGACCTCCCGGGCCCGGTGTCCGGCACCCATGAGGTCTTCGTGCGCCTGACGACCGAGGCGTACGCGAACCACCCGTACGTGGCGAACGTCGACGGCATGACCTTCTCCACCCCCGTCGACGTCCCCCCGGTGGACACCACCGCGCTCGCGGAGGTGGTCGCCGAGGCCGAGCACCTCGAGGGCGACGGCGAGCGGTACGGCCGCATCGACTTCGGCGTGTTCGTGCGTGAGCTCGACGCCGCGCGGGCGCTGCTCGCGGCGGACGACGCCACGCAGGAGCTGGTCGACGACCGGGCCCGCCGGCTCTCGCTCGCGGCCGACCAGCTGGTGCCGACCGACGACCTGGTGCCGGTCTCCGTGGACGTCGCGACCGAGTGCCGCGGCCGGAAGCCGTTCGTGCAGGTCGCGGTGACCAACACCTCCGACGAGCGCACCGACGTCACCGTGGCGGCCGTCGGCACGGAGCGCGTGCGCTCCGGCCTCGAGCCGGGGGACACGTGGCGCACCTCGGTCCCCGCGCACGGCCGGACGCTCGACGCGGGCAACGTGACCGTCTCGGCGGGCGGCGGCACGACGACCCACGAGTACGCGGGACGGTCGTGCCGGTGACCCGGCCTGAGGGATGACCTGGCCGTGAGGGCGTGACCCGCCGCGGGCGCGCGAGCTTCCGGGCTGGCATCGTGGGACCGTGTTGCTCGACGCGAGGACGCTGCGCGGGATCACGGACGGGACGGTCACGCACACGTACCGCCGGTGGGCGGTGGTGCGGGTGCGCCCCGGGAGCACGATGCGCACGCGGGCGGGGGTGGTCGAGGTGACCGCCGTCGACCTGATGGAGGCGGCGGCGATCACGGACGACGACGCGCACGCCGCGGGCTTCCGCTCGGCGGACGCGGCCCGTGCCTGGATCGCGCGGCGGGGTGAGGGCGACCTGTACCGGGTGGGGCTGCGCGTCGTCGGCGAGGACCCGCGCGTCGCGCTGCGGCAGGACGCCGACCTGGACGACACAGCCGTCGCCGCGATCTCCGGGCGTCTGGCGCGCATGGACCGCGCCGCGCCCGAGCCGTGGACGCGCGCGTACCTCGAGCTGATCGACGCACACCCCGGCGTCGTCGCGCGGGAGCTCGCCGCCGGCATCGGCATGGAGCGCGACCCGTTCAAGATCCGCGTGCGGCGGCTCAAGGAGCTCGGGCTCACCGAGAGCCTCGACGTCGGCTACCGCATCTCCCCGCGCGGGCGCACCTACCTGGACGCGACCACCAGCAGCCCGTGACGACGTAGTGATGCCTTCCGGTTCTCGCCCACGACCGCGAGGGATCGCTACGTCGCCAGGTGCTGCGGGTCGTCCACGGCTCGTGGGCCCGGCTCGGGACTACTCGCAGCCGACGCCGTCGCCGTCGCGGTCCAGGTGGCTGCCGTACCCGGGATCGCCCGCGAACACCGGGGCGGCGCCGTCGCTGCGGGCGGCGTCGCAGTTCTCGTAGTAGTCCGCCGTGGTGTCGGGGGCCTCGGCCGGAGGGTCGGGCACGTCGGCCGGGGGGTCGATGTCGTTCGACGTCCCGCTCGCGTCCTGGCCGGCAGGGCCGGGCTCGCCGTCCACCCCCTGGGGTCCCCGCTCGCCGCGCGGGCACCAGGAAAGAGGTTCCCGCTGTCGGCCCGGTGCGCCCGGCAGGGGGTGAACTCCCCGGACGCTCCTGGGCTCACTCCCGCGACAGCACCAGCGCGGCGCTGTGGCCCCCGAACCCGAAGGCGTCGACGAGCGCGTGCCGGGCCGTCGTCGGCCGGGACGCCGTGACGACGTCGAGGTCGACGGCCGGGTCCTGCTCGTCGAGGTTGAGCGTGGGGGGCACGACGCCGTCGCGCATCGCGAGCAGGGCGACCAGGGCGCCCAGCGCGCCGGACGCACCGAGCAGGTGACCGGTCGACGCCTTGGTCGCGGTGACCGGCGGCGGGTCGGTGAAGACCTCCCGCAGGGCACGGGCCTCGTTGAGGTCGCCCGACGGCGTGGAGGTGGCGTGCGCGTGCACCAGGCCGACGTCGGCGGCGGTGAGGCCCGCGGAGCGCAGGGCGAGGCCGACCGTGCGGGCCTGGTTGCCGGGCTCGCCGCCGACGATGTCGTGCGCGTCGGAGGTGAGGGACGCGCCGTCGACGGCGCCGAGCACCGTCGCCCCACGGGCGCGAGCGTGCTCCTCGGACTCGAGCACCAGCACCACGGAGCCCTCGCCCATGACGAAGCCGTCCCGACCGACGTCGAACGGCCGCGAGGCCCGCTCGGGCTCGTCGTTGCGCGTCGACATCGCGCGGGCGCGGGCGAACGCCGAGATGCACAGGTCGACGATGCTCGCCTCGACCCCGCCGCACAGGACGACGTCCGCCTCGCCGGCGAGGATCATCTGCCGGCCCTGCACGATGGCCTCCACGCCGGCCGCGCAGGCGCTCACCGGCCCCCGGGCGCCCGCCTTGGCACCGAGGTCGATCGACAGCCACGCCGCCGGCCCGTTCGCCATCACCATCGTCACCGCGTGCGGGGACACCCGCCGGTGCCCCTCGCGCTGCAGCACGTCGTACTGGGCGAGGGTGGTGGAGAGCCCGCCGTTCGCGGTGCCGATCGACACGGCGAGCCGCTCGGGGTCGACGTCCGGGGCGCCCGCCGACGCCCATGCCTCGCGCCCGGCGACGAGCGTCAGCTGCTCGGCCCGGTCCAGCCGCCGCAGCTCGCGGACCTGCAGCGACGCCGTGAACGCGTCGTCGACCCGCGCCGCGATGCGCACCGGGAGGTCGCGCGCCCAGCCGTCCTCGAGCGCCGTCACCGCTCCGACACCGTCGGACAGCGACGCCCAGGTCTCGCGCACCGTGAGGCCGACGGGCGTGATCGCCCCGAACCCTGTGACCACCGTTCGTCCCAAGTCGGTCTACCCTCCACGTCCGAGCGCCCCCTGCCCCCGCACCGTGCAAGACCTGTGACCAGAACTGTGCCGTACGCGGGCGAAGTCCGCCGGTGGAGTCCACGGGCACGGCCGGGCCCCCGGCGGCCCGAGCACGACGCCACGCCGGACGCGCAACGCGCGCGTCAGCCTGCGGCGATGTTCCATGGGAGGCGGCGCACCGGCGCATCGTGGCACCGGGGACAGGCGCACCAGGCGAGGAGGCACGGATGAGCCAGGACACCGCGCACGACGGCACGGTCGTGCCCGAGCACGGTCTCAAGCGCGTCATGGGGCGCAAGCTCCTGCTGCTGTTCATCGTGGGCGACATCCTCGGCACCGGCGTCTACGCGCTGACCGGGCAGGTCGCGGGCGAGGTCGGCGGGGCGGCGTGGGCACCGTTCCTCATCGCGTTCGCCGTCGCGACGCTGACGGCGTTCTCCTACCTGGAGCTGGTGACGAAGTACCCGCACGCCGCGGGTGCCGCCCTGTACACGCACAAGGCGTTCGGCATCCACTTCGTCACGTTCATCATCGCGTTCATGGTGATGTGCTCCGGCATCACCTCCGCGTCGACGGCGTCGAACGCGTTCGCCGGTTTCCTCAACGACGGCTTCGGCCTCGGCCTCGAGGCCGGTGGCCCGGGCCTGCTGCTCATCGCGCTCGGCTTCATGACCCTCGTGGCGATCATCAACTTCCGTGGCGTGGGGGAGAGCGTCAAGGCGAACGTCGTCCTGACGATCGTGGAGCTGTCCGGGCTGCTCCTCATCATCTTCGTCGGCCTCTGGGCCGTGACGCAGGGACGGGCCGACTTCTCCCGCGTCGTCGTCTTCGAGAGCGCCGACGACAAGAGCGTGTTCCTCGCCGTCACCGCGGCCACCACGCTCGCCTTCTTCGCCATGGTCGGCTTCGAGGACTCGGTGAACATGGCCGAGGAGTGCCGGGACCCGGTGAAGGACTTCCCGCGCGTGATGCTCACGGGTCTGTCGATCACCGGGCTGATCTACGTGCTGGTCGCGATCACCGCGGTGGCCCTCGTGCCGGTGGGCGACCTGACGGACGAGTCGAAGGGCTCCGCGCTCACGCAGGTCGTCGCGGCGGGGGCGCCGAACCTGCCGTTCGACACGATCTTCCCGTTCATCGGGATGTTCGCGGTCGCGAACTCCGCGTTGATCAACATGCTCATGGCTTCGCGCCTGCTGTACGGGCTGGCGAACCAGGGGGTGCTCCCGCGCGCCTTCGGCAAGGTGCACCGCACCCGCCACACCCCGTGGGTGTCGATCATCGTCACCACGCTCATCGCGTTCGGGCTCATCCTCTACGTCGTGCCCGCCAGCGGCACCGAGTCCGGCTCGAACGCCATCAGCCTGCTCGGCGGGACGACGTCGCTGCTGCTCCTGGTCGTGTTCGCCGTCGTGAACGTGGCGTTGCTGGTGCTGCGTCGTCAGCCCGTGCAGCACGAGCACTTCCGCACCAAGTCGTGGGTCGCCCTGCTCGGCGCGATCACCTGCGCGTACCTCGCGGGGCCGTGGGCGCGGTCGGCGGACCAGCAGGAGCAGTACGCCATCGCGGGCGGGCTCCTCGCCGTCGGCGTGGTGCTGTCCTTCCTCACCTGGATCTACAACCGTGCGGTGCGGCACCGGCCCACCGAGTTCGAGCACATCGAGGACCTGGACGAGGACAAGCCGGGCGCGGGGTTCCCCAAGCGCTGACCCGGGCCTAGGCCGGCGAGCGTCCCTGTGCGTCAGGAATCCCGCCCGGATTCCTGACGCACAGAGACGCTCGCGGGTGGCCGGGCGGCCGGGTGGCCGGGCGACGCCGGTCAGCGCGCCCCGGTGGGCTCCAGCTCTCGCGGCGCCGGTCCGACGTCGGCGGACTCGTCGTCGGCACCGTCGGCACCCTCGTCGCCGTGCCCGTCGCCCGCCAGGCTCGCCTCGTCGAACGGCTGGCCACCGTGCAGCACGCGCTGCACGCGCTCGCCGTCGATCTCCTTGACCCACGTGCCGATGAGGATGGTCGCCACGGCGTTGCCCGTGAAGTTGGTCAGCGCGCGGGCCTCGGACATGAACCGGTCGATGCCGACGATGATGCCGACGCCGTCGACCAGGTCGGGGCGGTGCGACTGCAGGCCGCCGGCGAGGGTGGCCAGCCCGGCGCCGGTGACGCCCGCCGCCCCCTTGGACGCGACGATCATGAACACCAGCAGCGAGATCTGCTCGCCGACCGACAGCGGGTTGTCGAGCGCCGACGCGACGAAGAGCGCCGACATCGTCAGGTAGATGGCGGTCCCGTCGAGGTTGAACGAGTAGCCCGTCGGCACCGTCACCCCCACGACCGGCTTCGAGACGCCCAGGTGCTCCATCTTCGCGATGAGGCGCGGCAGGGCCGACTCGGAGGACGACGTGGAGAAGATCAGCAGGTACTCGCGGGCCAGGTACTTCATCAGCCGGAAGATGTTGACGCCCGCCACGACGCGCAGCACCGTCCCGAGCACCACCACGATGAACAGCACGCAGGTCAGGTAGAACGCGAGCATCAGGGTGCCGAGCGCCGCGATGGCCCGGAACCCGGTCTCGCCCACGACCCCCGCGATGGCGCCGAACGCGCCGACCGGCGCGGCCCACATGATCATCATGAGGATCTTGAAGACGAGCCGCTGGACGTGGGCGACGCCGTCCAGGATCGGCTTGCCGGACGACCCCATCGCCTGCAGGCCGAAGCCGACCAGCAGGGCGACGAAGAGCGTCTGCAGGATCGACTCGCCGGTGAGCGACGCGAGCATCGTCACGGGGATGATGCCGACGAGGAAGTCCGTCATGGACTCGCCCCCGCCCTCGACCTCGTAGGTGGCGGTCTGGCCGGCGGCGTGCAGCCCCTCGCCCGGGTGGATGAGGTTACCGACGACGAGGCCGATGGCCAGCGCGAACGTCGACATCACCAGGAAGTACGCGAGCGCGAGGCCGCCGACCTTGCCGACCGTGGCCGCCTTCGCGATCGAGCCGATGCCCAGCACGATGGTGCAGAAGATGACGGGCGCGATCATCATCTTGATCAGCGCCACGAAGGCCGTGCCGAGCGGCTTGAGCGCCACCCCGGCGGCGGGGGCGGCGAGCCCCAGGACGGCGCCCGCCACGACGGCGACGATGACGGCGATGTAGAGCCAGTGCGTGCGGTCCCGCGTGCCACCGGTCCGCTTCGGCGCCCTTGCGTCCGCGGTTCTCAGGGCCATGTGCTCCTCCTCGGCGAGTGCGCCCGGGCTCGTTCCCGGGCTGTGCCGAGCGTCACAGCCGCGGACCCTGCGTGGCTGCTTGCGTGCATAGAGTTCTCGACGTCCGGGCCGGCGCGGGGAGAGGAGCAGGCGTGCGCAGCTGGAGCATCGCCGTGCGCGTCCTCGCGCTGCTGCTGGCGCTCGCGGTGCTGGCGGGCCTGGCGCTGTCGGCGCTGCTGTACGTGCAGGCCCAGCGCGCCGCCGAGCAGACGGCGACGGCGGAGAGCCGCGCGCTGGTGGTGGCGATCGCGGACGACCCGACGGTGCGCGCCGCGGCGGTGGGGGCCGATCCCGTCGGCGACCTGCGCGGGCTCACGAACGAGCTGCTCGCCGACTCCGGCGCCGACTTCATCACGATCATGGCCCCGGACGGGACCCGCTGGACCCACCCCGACCCCGACGAGGTCGGCGGCACCTACCTCGGGACGCGGGCCCCGGCGCTCGCCGGCCGGGTGTACTCGGAGACGTTCACCGGCACGCTCGGCCCGTCGGTGCGCACCATCGCGCCGGTGCACGACGGGTCGGGGCGGGTGCGCGGGCTCGTCGCCGCGGGCATCACCGTGGAGAACGTCTCCCTCGACGCGACCCGCGACCTGCCGCTCGTCCTCGGGCTCGGCGCCGGGGTGCTCCTGGTGGGCGCCGGCTGCGCCGTCGCGCTGGGACGGTACCTGCGGCGCATCACCCTCGGCCTCGGGCCGACGGAGCTGCGGCAGGTGCACGACCTGTACGACGCGGCGCTGCACAACGCCGACGAGGGGCTCGTGCTGGTGGACGCCCGCGGGAACGTGCAGCTCGTCAACGACCGTGCCGGCGAGCTGCTGGGGCTGGCCGCGGACGTCGGCCAGGCGCTGCCGCAGCCTGTCGCCACGCTGGGCATGCCCGAGTCCGTGGAGCAGGTCGTGACCAGCGGGAGGACCGTCGACGCCGAGCACCACGTCACGCCGGACCGCACGCTGGTCGTGAGCCAGCGCCCGGCGTCCACCGGCCGGGTCCTGCTGGTGCGCGACAGCACCGAGCTCATGCACCTGTCCGGGCAGCTGCGCAGCACGCAGGCGATGGCGACGGCGCTGCGCGCCCAGACCCACGAGCACGCCAACCGGCTGCACACCGTCGTCTCGCTGCTCGAGCTGGGACGCGCGGACGAGGCCCGGCGCTTCGCCGCCGGCGACCTCGCCCGCACCCGCCGTCTCGCGGGCGGCGCGGTGACGGCCGTCGACGAGCCCTTCGTGTCCGCGCTGCTGGTGAGCAAGAGCGCCGAGGCCCGGGACCGAGGGGTGCGGGTCGAGGTCGTCGTCGCCGGGCAGGTGGCGGGGCTGCACCTCCCGTCGGCCGACCTGGTCACCGTGGTGGGCAACCTGGTGGACAACGCCGTGGACGCGGCGGAGGGCAGCGAGGAGGCGACCGTGGAGGTCGAGCTGAGCCGGATCCCGTCGGGCCTGCGCATCCGCGTGGCCGACACCGGCCCGGGGCTCGGCGGGCCCGACGGCGTGCGCTCGCCCGTCGCGCTCTTCGCGCTCGGCCGCACCGGCAAGGCCGCCGGCCCCGAGGGCCGGGGCCTGGGACTGGCGCTGGTGCGGCACACCGTGCAGCGGCTCGGTGGCACGGTGGAGGCGTACGACGACGACGGCGCGGTGTTCGTCGTCGAGCTCCCGCCGGGGGAGGATGCGGGGCGATGACCGACAGCCAGGGGAGCGACCTCAGGGTCCTCGTCGTCGAGGACGAGGAGCTGACCGCGCAGGCGCACGCCGAGTTCGTCCGCCGGATCCCCGGGTACGCCGTCGCCGGCACCGCCCTCACCGGCCGGTCGGCCCTGTCGGCGCTCGGCTCGCTGGAGGAGGCGGGGCGCCCGGTGCACCTGGTGCTCCTCGACCTCGGGCTGCCCGACATGGGCGGGCTCGACGTCGCCCGCGCGCTGCGGGCGGGCCGGGCCGACGTCGACATCCTCGTCATCACGGCGGACGACGAGCTGCCGTCGCTGCGGGCCGCCGCCCAGGCCGGGGTGGTGGGCTACCTGGTCAAGCCGTTCACGTACTCGGCGTTCGCCGCCAAGCTCCGCGGGTACGCCCAGTACCGGCGGGCGCTCACGGCCGGCGGGACGGGCCGCCAGGAGCAGATCGACGAGGCGCTCGGCCTGCTGCACTCGGGCGCGCGGCCGGTGCTGCCGAAGGGGCTGCTCCCCGAGACGCTCGAGTCGGTCGCCGCGGCTCTGCGCGGCAGCCCGCGGGCGCGGTCCGCGAGCGAGGTCGGCCGCGAGCTGGGCGTCTCGCGCGTGACCGCGCGGCGGTACCTCGAGCACCTGGTCGACCGGGGCGAGGCGTCGCGCACGCCGCGGCACGGTCACCAGGGCCGGCCGGAGCTCGAGTACTCCTGGGCGGGCTAGCCGTACGGACCGGTCAGAGCGCGTTCGAAGGCGTCGTGGACCGCCGCGTCGAAGAGGACGAAGCGGACCTCGTCCACGGCGGCCGGGTTGGCGTCGTCCCACGACCGCACCGCGGCGACGGCGGTGCGCGCGACGTCGTCGGGGTCCCAGCCGTAGACCCCCGCGCTGACGGCGGGGAACGCCACGGACCGGGCGCGCAGGTCGGCCGCGACGTCCAGCGACCGGGTGAAGCACGAGACGAGGAGGTCCGGGTCCGTCTCGCCGCGGTGCCGGTTCGGGCCGACGGTGTGGATCACCCACGCCGCGGGGAGGTCGAAGCCGGGGGTGGCCACGGCGTCGCCGACCGCGAGCCCGTCGGGGACCGTGGTGCGCCGCAGCTCGCGGCACGCCGCCAGCAACCGGGGGCCGGCGGCGGCGTGGATGGCGCCGTCGACCCCGCCGCCGCCCAGCAGCGACGAGTTCGCGGCGTTGACGATCGCGTCCACGTGGACGGTCGTGATGTCGCCCTGTTCCGCGGTCAGGTGCACGGGTCCTCCTCGGGTGCGGCGGGGCGGGCGGGCCGCCGGTGGTTCAGCCCGCCCGGAGGGCCTTGGCCTCGCTCGGCATGACGATCCACAGCACGATGTACGCCAGCACCTGCGGGCCGGGGATGAGGATCGACGCCACGGTGAGGATGCGGACGAGGCCACGGCTCCAGCCGAGGTAGTCCGCGAGCCCGGCACAGACGCCGCCGAGCATGCGCCCGCGGCTGGGCCGGAACAGCTTGCGCCGCGGCGGCGGCGCGGGCTGCTGGTACGGGGCCTGGGGGTACGGGGTCGTGGTGCTCATGTCTTCGACGTTACGACGGTGCCCGCGCGCCCGGTATCCGGTGCTTCCCGGGTTCGACCCTGACGCACCCTGACGGGTCAGGGAAGGTCGGCGACCGCCGCCGCGACCCGGCGCTGGGACGCCCGCGCGAACTCGGGCCAGCGGTCCCAGTAGTACGGCAGCGCGATGATGCCCTGGACCAGCACCCACCCGCGACCGCGCTCCCAGGCGCCGTCGTCGAGCGACCCGCCGGGGCCGGCGCCCGCGGCCTGCCGGAACGCGTCGCGGTCCCGGCCGGCGAACAGCCACCAGGCGGGCGGCAGGTCGGCGGCCGGGTCGCCCACGCCCAGCGCACCCCAGTCGATGACGGCGGTGAGTCGTCCTCCGTCGCCCGCGCCGCTCGAGATGAGGTTGCCCGGCATGAGGTCGCCGTGCAGCCACGTCCCGGGCACCGGGTCGGTGGCCGCCTCGAGCGCCCGGTCCCACGCCTTGAGGACGGCGGGCCCGTCGACCCGGTTCCCGGCCGCGGCCGTCGCGGCGCGGACGTCCTCGTCCAGTCGTGCGAGGGGCACGCCGCGCCCGGTGCCGCCCTTGACGGGCCCGCCGGCCGGGTCGACGGCGCGCAGCGCGGTCACGAACGCCCCCAGGTCCGTGGCGGCGGCGCCGGGGTCGAGGTTCGGCGTCGCGCCCGGGTCGAGCGGGTCGGCCGTCGCGGCCCCGGGGACCCAGGGCACCACCGACCACCGGAACGGGTAGCGGTCGTCCGGCTCGCCGACGGCCAGCGGCGCCGGCACGGTCAGCGGCAGGTGCGGCGCGAGCCGCGGCAGCCACCGGGCGTCGCCGAGCGCGTGCTGGGCCGCCCACGCGATCTTCGGCATCCGGGCCACCAGCTCGTCGCCGAGCCGGAAGAGCAGGTGGTCGGTGCCGGACTCGGCCACCGGCGTCACGGGCAGGCCCGCCCACCGCGGGTGCTGGGCCGCCACCAGGCGGCGGACGTCGTCGACGGTGACCGGGACCTCGTCGTCGTGCAGGGGCATGCCGACGACCGTACGGACGGCGCCGCCGGGGCGCCATCGAATAGCGCGTCCGTCTGCGTGGGCATGCTGCTCGCCGCCACGGCGGGGTCTGCGAAGATCGTCCCCCGTGGACGCACAGGGCGAGGAGATCGGGTGACGGTGCGCGACGCCGAGGCGCCGCCGCAGCGACGACGAGGGAGCGGCCGCGTGCCGCTGCCGCCGGCGCCGCGGGACGTCCCCCTGCCCGCGACCTTCGGCGACTGGTACGACGTGGCCGCCTCGAACCTCGGAGCGGTCCAGCGGCGGGACAGCGGCGGCAGGCGGATGCTCGCCGGCCTCGTGCTGGTGCTCGGCTGCCTGCTGGGGCTGGGCCTTGCCACCGAGCCCGTGCTGGTGCTGCTCGGGAACGGGCCCGACGGCGCGCAGGCCGACGTCGCGTCGGTCGTCGTGGGCGGGCTCGTGCTGCTCGGGACCCTCGCCTGGTGGACGCGTTACCGGCGCGACTGGGGCAGGGCGCGGCGCCTGCGGCAGGGCTGGGCGCTGGCGCTGCGCGACCCCGAGGTGCTGGCGCTCCCGACCCGCACGCAGGCCACGGGCCCCGGGGTCGACCCGGAGCGGATGCACGACTTCAGAGCGCGCGAGCTGGCCGAGCTGGAGCCGTACCCGGGCGTCAAGCCGGTGGACGGCTTCAGCGGGCTGCTCGACGCGCTGCGGGCGATCCTCTACCCGCTCGTGCTGGCCGTCGGGCTGCTGCTGGTGGTCGTGGGTTCCGACCAGGACGATCTGGTCGACGGCGCGACCGCGCTGTCGCCGGGCGTGGTGCTGCTCGTCGTCGGGCTCCTGGCATCCGTCCGCGCGTGGCGGCGCCTCGCGGACGGATGGGTCGTGGCGGGGCTGGAGCACGACGACCGCGCCCGGTGGACCGGGTGGCGGGTGCTGACCGGCCACGAGGAGGCGGCCGCCCCCCGCCCCTGGTGGCGTCGGCTCAACCTCGTCTTCCTGCCCGTCGCGGTCGGCGGGCTCGTCGTCGTGGTCGCTCGGTCGGCGTCCGGTCCGACGGCGGGCGTCGACGGGGTCGCGATCGGCGTCGGCATCGTCGTGGTGCCGATCCTGCTGGTCTACGGCAGCTTCGTGGTGCGGATGATGGCCGGTCGGGTGCGCGCTCGTGGCGTCGAGGTGTCGGTGCGGGTGCTGGCCGACGACGTGCCGCCCCTCGGGCCGGAGGTCGTCGTGCCCGGGCCGGCCGTCCTCGACCTCGGCGATGCGCCCACGCTGCGGCCGGCCGACGGGGCCGCGGTCGCGCTCGACGGGGCCGCGCTGGTCAGCGGTGTGCCGCACATGCTGGCTTCCCGGCGGCACTGGCTGATGCTGGCCGACGGGTCGCAGGTCCCGCTGGTGTGCGCCGACGTGCGACGGCTGCAGCGCCTGGCCGGGAGCGCGGGCCTGCGGGTGCTCTGACGCGCGCGGCACCGAGAGGTCGTGACATCGTGATTCCGTGAGGCGCGCGAGGGGGATCACGTCGGCAGCGCTCGTCCTCGTGGCGGCGGTGGCATGCGCCGGACCGGCCACGGGAGAGGCCGCGGCCTCGTCGGACGAGCCCTGGCCGGCCGGCCCGTCGACCGCGTCGTCGGCCGCTGCTGCGGCCGCGTCGGTCGCGCTGCCCCCTACGGCCGGCGTCTTCGACTACCAGCTCGGCGGCGCGTACGACGAGGTCGACGCGGGCGCGGGGTCCGGCGGTCCGGTGCCGGTCGACGTCGTCGTGCGCGACGCGACGGCCGCCCCGCTGCCCGGCGCGTACAACGTCTGCTACGTCAACGGGTTCCAGACCCAGCCGGGCGACGCGGAGGCGTGGCTCGAGCGCGCCGAGCTGCTGCTGCACGACGCCGACGGCGAGCTCGTCGTCGACCCGGACTGGCCGGACGAGTACGTGCTCGACCCGTCCACGGAGGCGCAGCGCGAGGGGATCCTCGACGTGCTCGGGCCGGCCGTGACCGGCTGCGCGGACGCCGGGTTCGACGCCGTGGAGATCGACAACCTCGACACGTGGACGCGCTTCGACGAGATCGAGTCCGCGGGCGCCTACGCGCTCGCCCGCGCGTACGTCGAGACCGCGCACGACGCCGGGCTCGCGATCGCGCAGAAGAACGCCGCCGAGATCACGGGGGTGGCCCACGGCGAGCTCGGCTTCGACTTCGCCGTCACCGAGGAGTGCGCCGCGTGGTCCGAGTGCGCCGCCTACACCGACGTCTACGGCGACCACGTGCTGCAGGTCGAGTACCCGGACGCCCTCGAGGAGGCGGGCCTGACCTTCGACGACGTCTGCGCCCTGGACGACCGGGCGCCGCTCACGGTCCTGCGCGACCGGGACCTCGTCGCCGCCGGCGAGGACGGCTACGTCTACGACGCCTGCTGAACCGTCTCGGGGCGCTTCTCACGGGCGAACCGTGCCGGGAGGTCCGGGCCGTCCCACACCTGCACCGCACGCCAGATCGACGCCGCGATGGGCACCGCGAGCACGGCGCCGGTGAGACCGACGAGCACCGTGCCCGCGGTCAGCGCCACGAGGATCACCAGGGGGTGCAGGCGCAGCGCCCGGCCCATGACGATCGGCTGGAGGAGGTCACCCTCCAGCTGGTTTACCACGATGACGAGCGCGGCCACGACGAGCGCCTCGACCGGGCCGACCGCCACGAGGGCCACCAACGTCGCGAGGATGCCGGCGAGGGTCGCGCCGACGAGCGGGATGAACGCCAGCAGGAACACGAGCACGGACAGCGGGATCGCGAGCGGCACCCCGAGTATCGCGAGACCGATGCCGATGGCGACCGCGTCGACGGCCGCGATGATCGCCGTGCCGCGCACGTACCCGCCGAGCGTGCGGATCGTCGCGTCACCGATGCGCTTGCCGCGCTCGTAGCGGTGGCCCTCGAACGGGCGCAGGAGGAACTCCCACAGCTTCGGGCCGTCCTTGAGGAAGAAGAACAGCACGACGATCATGATGAAGAACCCCGCCACGAAGTCCGCGGTCTGGGACACCCCGGCGATCGCGCCCGAGCCGACGGCGTCGGACCGCAGCAGCCCGGCCGCGGACTCCTGCGCGGACCGGATCTGCTCGTCCGTGATCTCGAAGGGCAGGCCCTGCACGTACGTCTGGAGCTCCGCGAACCCGTCGAGGGCCTGGGTGCGCAGCTCGTCCCACTGGTTCACCACGGCCAGGACGACCAGCCAGACGATCCCCGACAGCACCGCGACGAGCGCGACCAGGGCGATCCACGTCGCCAGCAGGGAGGGCAGGCCGCGTCGGCGCAACCATGCCACGAGCGGCGAGATCGCCGCGGCCAGCACCAGCGCGATCAGCACGGGGATGACGACGAGCGACAGCTGGGTCACCGCGAGCGCGAGCACGGCGATCACCGCGAGCACCGCCAGCACCTGCAGCGACCTCGTCGCCACGCGGCCGAACCCGTCGGACCACACCCCCACGACGGCGCCGGAGGGGAGCGGCGACCCCTCGACCTGCGTGGCTCCCGCCTGCGGCGGCGTGCCGTCCCGCGACCTGCGCCTCGACCGACCCATCACGATGGCTCCTTCACTGCGCGTGAGACGAAGTAGCCCGACCCTACGAGCGACCGTCGATGCATGCGCGGTGCAGGTTCCGGGACGTGCGCCGACCTCACCAGCCGCCGGGGCTGAGGATCTTGCGGATCCGCTTCTCGCTGACGGCGCCGTCGGTCCCGAGCTGCTGGGCGAACAGCGAGACCCGCAGCTCCTCGACCAGCCACCGCACGTCGTCCAGCTCGGCGGCGCGGGCCGGGTCGGCGGGGCCCGCGGCGTAGGCGGCCCGGGCCTTGTCGTAGGCCTCGGTGACGTCGTGCACGCGCCAGGCCAGCTCGGCGTCGCGCGCCGGGCTGGTCTGGGCCTTCTCCAGCCGGTACGACGCGGCGCGGAGGTAGCGCACCAGGTGGGGGACGCGGCGTGGCGGGGTGTGCCCGACGAAGCCGTCGTGCACGAGCCCGGCCACGTGGTCACGGACGTCCTGCAGCGTGTTCAGCAGCGCGAGCGACGACGACGCCCGGACCTCGCCCTCGACCGCGCGCCAGGCCGCGAGGGCCGCGACGACGTGCCCGACGATCCGGTGCACCTCGTCCTCCAGGTGACGCCGCACGAACGCGACGGCCGTCGTGTACGACTCCGCGTCGCGGATCTGTACAGCGACCGGGCCGCCGGTGGGAGTCCCCGGTGCCTTCTCGGCGTCGGGGCTGGTCAGTGCGGTGACCGCCGCGAGCTGCAGGTCGGCCACCAGCCCTTCGGTGTTCCGGTACGGCGCGGCGGCGAGCGTCAGCGACTGCGACGACGTCCACCGCGACGTGATGCGCCCGGGCTGCAGCCCCGTCTCCGTCAGCAGCAGCCGCCGCACGCCCCGGGCGTGCGAGGCGTCCTGCGCCGCGGCGTCGGCGAGCACGCGCAGCGCGACCGTGGGCCGCCCTTTCGCGTCGGGCTCCTCCACCAGGGCGGGGTACCCCCGGACCACGACACCGCCGCCCAGGTCGGTCGACACCGAGCGCGGCAGCGCGCCGTCGGGCAGCGCCGACGGCCAGGTCGTGAGACCGGACTGCTCGGCGACGACGGACGTGCCCTGCCCGGCCGCGTTCCCGGTCGCGTTCCCGGTCGCGTGCCCGGCCGCGGGCGGCCCGGCCGAGGCGCGACGCGACGCCGGCGCGCCTGCGTGGGCCGGTGCGGGCGACCCGGCCGCGGCGCGCGCCTCCTCGAGCGCCAGGCCGACGGCGCCCTTCACCGCCGCGCGCACGGCCGCCTCGGCCTGCGGGGCGAGCTGCTTCTGCAGGGCGAGCAGGTCCTTGGACTCGCCGACGACGGCGGGTGCCGCCGCCTTCGGCGCCCGCTTGCGGCCGTTCCCCTTGCCCTGGCCCTTGGCCTTGACGGGAGCCTCCGCCCGGGCGGCGTCCTCGACGCGGAACGTCATGCGCAGGTGCGCGGGAAGCCGCTCGACGCGCTCGGCGTCCCACACGTCGTCGGGGATGACGACGTCGCGCAGCGCGCGCACGGCGCGGGTGAACTCCACGTGGAAGGGGGACGCCATGTCGCCGGCGCGGGTCATGTCCTCCCAGCTCGGCGTGTTCTCGCGCAGCCACGCGGCGACCGCGCCGCCGACGTCGGGCGCGGGCACCAGCTCGCGGCGCACGGCCTTCGGCAGCGACCGGACCGTCGCGACGCACAGCTCGTCGAGCAGGCCCGGCACCATCCAGTCGAACCCCTCGGGGGCGACGCGGTTGAGGATGGACAGCGGCACGTGCACGGTGACGCCGTCCGCGTCGCTGCCGGGGGAGAACTGGTACGTCAGCGGCAGGGTGACCTCGCCCTGCGTCCACGTCTCCGGGAACTGGTCGGTGTCGACGGCTCCTGAGTCCACGAGCTGGTCGAGCGTGAACGTCAGCAGGTCCGGCGTCTCGCGCTGCGCGGACTTCCACCAGGTGTCGAAGTGCCGGGCGCTGACCACCGACGACGGGACCCGCTCGTCGTAGAACGCGAAGAGGTCGTCCTCGGACGCCACGAGCCCGCGCTGCCGGGACCGGGCCTCGAGCTCCTCGGCCTCGGCGAGCAGGCGCCGGTTCTCCGCGAAGAACCGGTGGTGGGTGGTCCACTGCCCCTCGACGAGCGCGTGGCGGACGAACATCTCGCGCGCCGCCTCGGGGTCGACCTTGGCGAACAGCACCGGCCGGTCGGCGACGATCGGCACGCCGTACAGCAGCACCTTCTCCGTCGCCATCGCCGCGCCCTGCTTCGTGGACCAGTGCGGCTCGGAGTAGGTGTGCTTGGCCAGCGGCCCGGCGAGCTCCTCCGCCCACTCGGGCTGGATGCGGGCGACGTCGCGCGCCCACAGCCGCGACGTCTCCACGAGCTCGCCCGCCATGATCCACTCCGGCGGCTTCTTGCTCAGCGGCGACCCGGGGAAGATGGCGAACCGGGCGCCGCGGGCGCCGAGGTACTCGTTGCGCGCGCGCTTCGCGGCCTGGCGCAGCGCGCGGGCGCGCGCCTCCCCGCGCAGGTGGGCCACCGACGACGCCTTGATCTCCCCGGTGTCCTGCATGCCGATCTGCGACAGCAGACCCGCCAGCAGGGCGCGGTGGATGGTGTCGCCGTCCCAGGCGAGCCGGTGGTCCACCTCGGCGGTCTCGGGGTCGACGTCGGCGCGCTCCGCCGAGACCGTGCGGGTGCGGGGCTTGAACGACATGTCGATGCCGAGCGGCTTGCTCATCTCGCGCAGCTGCGCGACGACGTCCTGCCACTCGCGGATGCGCAGGAAGTTGAGGTGCTCCGCCTTGCACATCCGCCGGAACGCGGACGAGCCCATCTCGTGCTGCTGGCCGCGCACGTACTCCCACAGGTTGAGGTACGTGAGGAAGTCGGATCGCGGGTCGGTGAACCGGGCGTGCAGCTGGTCGGCGTGCGCGCGCGTCTCGGCCGGGCGCTCGCGCGGGTCCTGGATGGACAGCACGGCGGCGATGATCGCGACCTCGCGCGCCACCCCCTGCTTCGCGCCCTCGATGATCATGCGCGCCAGCCGCGGGTCCATCGGGAGCTGCGCGAGCGTGCGCCCGACCTCCGTCAGGCGAGTGGCGCCGTCCCGCGTCTCCAGCGCGCCGAGCTCGCTGAGGAGCTGCACGCCGTCGCGCACGGCGCGGGTGTCCGGCGGCTCGACGAACGGGAAGCGCGCCACGTCGTCGGGGGTCTGCACCACACCGACGGAGATCATCTGCAGCAGCACGGACGCGAGCGACGTGCGCAGGATCTCGGGCTCGGTGAACTCCGGCCGGCTCTCGAAGTCCTCCTGCGAGTAGAGACGGATCGCGACGCCGTCCGCCACGCGGCCGGACCGCCCGGAGCGCTGGTTGGCGCTCGCCTGGCTGATCGGCTCGATGGGCAGCCGCTGCACCTTGGTCGCCTTGGAGTAGCGCGAGATGCGGGCGGTGCCCGGGTCGACGACGTAGTGGATGCCCGGCACGGTCAGCGACGTCTCGGCGACGTTCGTCGACAGCACGATGCGGCGGCCGGGGTGCGACTGGAAGACGCGGTGCTGCTCCGCCGCGGACAGCCGCGAGTACAGCGGCAGGATCTCGACGAAGTCGGGCCGCTTGCTGTCGCGCACCCGGTCCTTGAGGTGGCCCTCCAGCGCGTCCGCCGCGTCGTGGATCTCCCGCTCGCCGGAGAGGAACACGAGGATGTCGCCGGGGCCCTCGCGCATCAGCTCGTCGCAGGCCTCGACGATGCCGGTGACCAGGTCCTTCTCGCCGTCCTCGGAGCGGGCCCTCTTCTTCGCCGGCGCGTCCGGGTCGGTGTCGGGGGACAGGGGACGCCAGCGGATCTCCACCGGGTAGGTGCGGCCCGTGACCTCGACGACGGGCGCATGGTCGGGCAGCACCTCGACCACGTCGCGCGGGGCACCGCCGACCTCGGCCAGGTGCGACGGCGAGAAGTGCGCCGCGAACCGCTCGGAGTCGATCGTCGCCGACGTGATGACGACCTTGAGGTCCGGGCGGCGCGGCAGCAGCCGCGACAGGTAGCCGAGCAGGAAGTCGATGTTGAGCGACCGCTCGTGCGCCTCGTCGATGACGATCGTGTCGTAGGCGAGGAGTTCCGGGTCACGCTGGATCTGGGCCAGCAGGATGCCGTCCGTCATGACCTTGACGAGGGTGTCCTCCGACGACTGGTCGGTGAACCGCACCTGGTAGCCGACGACGCCGCCCAGCTCGGTGTCCAGCTCCTCGGCGACGCGCTCGGCGACGCTGCGCGCCGCGATCCGGCGCGGCTGCGTGTGCCCGATCTGCCCGGCGCGCCCGCGGCCCAGCTCGAGCAGGATCTTCGGCAGCTGCGTCGTCTTGCCGGAGCCCGTCTCGCCCGCGACGACGACCACCTGGTGGTCGCGGATCGCAGCGGCGATGTCGTCCCGGCGCGCCGAGACCGGCAGCTGCTCGGGGTAAACGATCGGCGGGACCTCGACCGCGGCGCGCCTCGCGGCGGCCTTCTCGAGCTGCTCATGGCTGACGCGACGCGGGCCGCGCGACCGGGCGGCCTGCTGGTCCGCCGGCCGGCCCGAGCCCGGGGGCCTGCCGCGTCCGCGGCCGCGGCGGCGGGGACGCCGCGCACCGCCGTCGTCCGACGACGACTGCGGTGCGGGGCTGGGCTCGGTGCTCACGACGTCCCATTCTCTCAAGCCGCGCAAGGTGATTGGCCCGCGCTACCCGCCCCCGAGCCCGACCACGAGCGGCGACCTCGGGGGCGGCTGCCCGTCAGGGCACGCGGTAGCCCGCGGCGCGGAACAGCTCGTACCACTCGGCGCGGGTGAGGGGCAGGTCCGAGCCCTGGGCCGCGCCCTCGACGCGCTCCGGCGTCGTCGTGCCGAGCACCACCTGCATCCCCGCCGGGTGCCGGGTGATCCAGGCGACGGCGATCGCGATGGGCGGCACGTCGTACTTCGCCGCGAGGCGGTCGATCACGGCGTTGAGCTCCGGGTAGTCCTCCGAGCCGAGGAACACGCCGGTGAAGAAGCCCGCCTGGAACGGCGACCAGGCCTGCACGGTGATGTCGTGGAGGCGGCAGTAGTCGAGGATCCCGCCGCCGTCGAGGGTGAGCGCCTGGTCCTCGCCCGCCATGTTGGCAGCCACCCCCTGCGCGACGATCGGCGCGTGCGTGATCGACAGCTGCAGCTGGTTCGCGACCAGCGGCTGGCGCACGGACTTCTTGAGCAGGTCGATCTGGCCCGGGGTGTGGTTGGAGACGCCGAAGGCGCGGACCTTGCCGGCGGCCTCCAGGTCGTCGAAGGCGCGGGCCACCTCGTCCGGCTCCACGAGCGCGTCCGGGCGGTGCAGCAGCAGCACGTCCAGGTAGTCGGTGCCCAGGGCGCGCAGGGAGCCCTCGACCGAGGAGACCAGGTGCTCGTACGAGTAGTCGAAGTACGGCCCCTCGCGCACGATGCCGGCCTTGGACTGGATGGTGAGCTGCTCGCGCTCCGACGGCGACAGCTGCATGGCCTCGGCGAACCGGCGCTCGCAGCCGTGCAGGTCGTCACCGTAGACGTCGGCGTGGTCGACGAAGTCGATGCCGGCGTCGCGTGCGGTGCGCACGAGCTCGCGCACGGCGTCGTCGTCCAGCTGCTGGATGCGCATGAGGCCGATCACGACGTTCGGGACGTGGCGGCCGGTGGTGCCCAGGGGGACGGTTCTCATGGATCTCCTCGTCGATCGGGGTGGTGGTCTCGCCGGCGCTCGTGGACGTCAGGCGAGGTTCGCGAACAGGTCGTTGAGCGCCTCGGTCATGGACGGGTGGGTGTAGATCTCGTCGCGGAGCCGGGTCGCCGTGACCCCGTGCCGCATCGCCAGCGCGACGGTGTTGATCGTCTCGTGGGCGTCGTGGCTGAGCATCGTGACGCCGAGGACCTCGTCCGTCTCCGCGTCGACGACGGCCTTCATCAGGCCGCGCGGGTCGGCGATCTTGGCGCGCGGCACCGTGGCCATGTCCGCCACCCGGCGCACCGCCACGCGCAGCGGTCGCCCGGTCTCCCGGGCCTCCGCCTCCGTCATCCCCACCCGCGCCAGCGGCGGCGTCATGAAGATCGCCTGCGGCACCGCGCGCCGGTCGGCGGTCGAGCGCCGACCCTCGCCGACGAGCTGGTCCAGGACGATGCGGTAGTCGTCGAGCGACACGTACGTGAACTGCGGGCCGCCGTTGACGTCGCCCACCGCGAAGACGTGCTCCGCGCTGGTGCGCAGGTGCTCGTCGACGACGACGGCGCCGCGGGCGTCGGTGCGGACACCCGCGGCCTCGAGCCCCAGCCCGTCGGTGACCGGGCGCCGTCCGAGCGCGGCGAGCACCGTGTCCCCGTCGACCGTGTCGGTGGTGCCGTCCGCCGTCCGGTACGTCACGCGGGCGCAGGGGCCGTCGTCGGTCGTCGTGTCGGCCACGGAATCGATCGTCACGTCCGTGCGGATCGCGACCCCCGCGTCGGCGAGGATGCCGGCCGCGGCCGTGGCGACGTCGTCGTCCTCGTGGCGCAGGATGCGCGGCCCGCGCGTGAGCAGCGTGACCCGCGCGCCGAACGCGGCATGCATCGCGGCCAGCTCGACCGCGACGTACCCGCCGCCGAGGACCACGAGCTCGCGCGGGCGTTCCGTGCGCCCCAGCAGGCCGGTGCTCGTGACGACGTGGTTGCTCTCCCGCAGGCCGGGGATCGGGGGCAGGACGGGCTCCGCACCCGTGCCGACGACGATCGTCGTCGCCGTGACCTCGAGCTCGTCGTCGCCGGCACGCACCACCAGCGAGTGCGGCCCGGTGAACGTCGCCTGCCCCGTCACGACGGTCGCGGCGTCCAGCGAGTCGATCATCGCGAAGTTCTTCCCGCGCATGAGCGACGTGAGCGAGCGGGTGGTGGCGGCCGCGAGCCGGAAGCTCTCCTCGCCCGCGGTGTGCGGGTCGACGTGCTCGCCCTGGTAGATGAGCGACTTCGTGGGGACGCAGCCGATGTTGATGCACGTGCCGCCGTACATCTGGTCCGACTGCTCGATCATGACGACCCGGGCGCCGCGTCCGGCCATCGCGGCGGCGAGCGTCTTGCCGCCCTTGCCGAACCCGACCACGGCCAGGTCCGCGTCGATCGTGGGTCGCTGCATGGAGGTCTCCGTCCGACGGTGTCGGGTCAGGCTAGCCACGGCCGGCGGGCCGCGCCCGGTCGCTCGGGCCGGGGCGTCAGGGCCGGTGCGTCAGGACCGGGGCGTCAGACGGTGAGCCCGACCGCCGACGTGGCCCCGCCGACGGACACCGCCGCGAACAGGCCCCCGAACACCAGGAGCACCCAGAACAGCGCGTAGAGCACGCCGAGCGACGTGAAGACGATGGAGAGCCAGAACCCCCACGTCGCGAGCTGGTTGTCGAAGCCGGCCTGCCGCGACTGGGAACGACCGATCGCGGCGAAGACGATGCCCGCGGGCGGGAACACGAACGCGAGGACGAAGCCGACGATGCCCATCGTCTGGCCCGGGTCGGCCGGCGGGTAACCGTACGGCGGCGGGTACCCGTACCCCGGGTTTCCACCCTGCGGCTGGTGGGGCTGCGGCGGGTAGCCAGGCTGGGGTGGGTAGCCGGGCTGGGTCTGGTAGCCGGGCTGCGCGGGGTAACCGGGCTGGGTCTGGTAGCCGGGCTGCTGGCCCGGCTGGTCGGGCTGGTACGGGTCGCTCACCCCGACAGTCTCCCGCCCCGGCGTCGTCGCGCCAAGGGGGCGGGCACGACGCGGCGCGCGGACGTCGGTAACGTCGGCACCGCCCGGCGAGGGCCGGCGCCCAGCAGGCACCCAGCACCCAGCAGGCGCCCAGCACCCAGCATCGACGAGGAGGCCAGCGTGCGCGTCGCCGTCCTGGACGACTACCAGCAGGTGGCCCACCGGTTCGCCGACTGGGCGAGCCTGCAGGCCGAGGTCGACTTCCTCGACCGGCACCTGCCCGACGACGACGCCGTGGTCGCCGCGCTCGCGGGCTACGACGTCGTGGTCGCGATGCGGGAGCGGACGCCGTTCACCGCCGCCCGGCTCGCCCGGCTGCCCGACCTGCGGCTGCTCGTCACCACCGGGCGTGCCAACGCGGCGATCGACCTGGACGCCGCCCGCGGGCGTGGCATCGTCGTGTGCGGCACGGGATCACCCACCAACGCGACACCCGAGCTCACCTGGGCGCTCGTCCTCGCGCTGCTGCGGCACGTCCCTGCCGAGGACCGCGCCGTCCGCGACGGCGGGTGGCAGCACACCGTGGGTGCCGACCTCGCCGGACGCAGGCTCGGGGTCGTGGGGCTCGGCCGGCTCGGCACGCGGGTGGCGCGCGTGGGCGCGGCCTTCGACATGGACGTCGTCGCGTGGAGCACCCACCTCGACCCTGCGCACGCCGCCGAGGTCGGCGTGCGCGCGGTGACCAAGGACGAGCTCTTCGCGACGTCGGACGTCGTGACCGTGCACTACAAGCTGAGCGCGCGCAGCGTGGGGATCGTCGGCGCCGGCGACCTCGCGCGGATGAAGCCGACCGCGTACCTCGTCAACACCTCGCGCGGTGCGCTCGTCGACACGGACGCCCTGCTCGCGGCGCTGCACGACGGGCGGATCGCCGGCGCCGGGCTCGACGTGTACGACGCCGAGCCGCTGCCCGCCGACCACCGGCTGCGGTCCGCGCCGCGCACGGTGCTGACCCCGCACCTCGGGTACGTCACCGAGGCCACGTACGAGACGTTCTACGGCGAAGCGGTCGAGGACGTCGCCGCGTGGGCGGCGGGCAGCCCGGTGCGCGTGCTCACGTGAGGTGCCGGGGTGGCACAGCGCGCTGCCACCACGCCGAGCAGCGCAGCGGCGCCGAGCCCGTCGTCAGCACCGGCCGCATCGGCGTCGCGGTGTTCGCCGACGACCTCCAGACGATCCGCAGCCTCGCCGAGCGCGACAACGCGCGGATCGAGCACTGGTCCGAGCTCCCGCGCGGCGGGCACGTCGCGGCGATGGAGGTGCCGGGCGACGTCGCCGACCTGCGGGTCTTCTTCGCCTGACCTCCGGGGTTCTCACCCCAGCGGCGCGGGCACCCGGCGGTCGGTGCCCGTGCCGCGCTCCGGGTCGCTGCCGCGCACCAGGACCTCCCACCGGTCGACCTCGAAGCGGTACAGCCGGATGTCGGCCTCCCCGGACAGCTCGCCGGGCGTGAACGCCACGCCGTCACGGGTGTCGGCGTACGCCGCGGCGCAGCGGGCCTCGAGCTCGCCGTCGGGCACGACCTGCGCCCGGCCGGTGAGGTACACGGCCTCCGCGGAGCCGACCCGGACGGTGGAGTCGAAGACGACGCCCTCGACCCGCGGCTCGCGCTCCACGTTCCGGGAGTGGTGCGCGCTTGGGGACGACACCCAGTAGACGTCGCGACCGTCCCGGGTGAAGAACACCGGCGAGACGCGCGGCGCGCCGTCCGGGTCGATCGTCGCGAGCACGACGTAGCGGACGGTGGCGAGGACGCGCTCGGCGTCGGCGGCAAGGTCGGTCATGGCAGGTAGACCCGCGACCCGGCCCGCCCTCATCGGGCCGTGGGCCCGCGCACGGGCGGTCGTGATGGAATCGAGAGGTGTTCGACCGACCCCGCACCCGCCTCGACCTCGTCCCCCGCCGCGTGCGCGTGCACGCCGTCGCCGAGCTGACCGGCTCGATGCGGCGCACGACCTTCCGCGACGTCGCCGGCGCCGACCCCGCGGCGTCGTCGTCGCTCGCCGCTCTGCAGGCGCCCGGCCCGGAGGACCACGTCAAGGTCTTCCTGCCCGACCCGGCCACCGGCCAGCTGCACGCCCCGACGATCGCGCCCGACGGGGGCCTGCAGCGGCCCACCGGCGTCGTGTCCATCTCGCGCGACTACACCGTGCGCGCCACCAGGACCGTCGACGGCGTGGCCGAGCTCGACATCGACTGGGTGCTGCACGGCGACGAAGGGCCGGCGTCGGCCTGGGCCGCGAGGGCCGCCGAGGGTGACGAGCTGGTGCTCGCCGGGCCGCGCGGGAGCGTCGGCGCCCCGGAGGGGGTCGACCGCCTCACCCTCGCCGTCGACGAGACGGGCCTGCCCGCCGCCGCGCGCTGGGTGCAGGCCGTCGGGCCGGACGTCCCCGTCACCGCGATCGTCGAGATCGGGGACGACGTCGACGAGGCGTTCGTCGAGGACGAGCTCGGGCGGGCCACCGTCGAGATCCTCTACCGCACCGACGGCCCGGGCCAGCTGGAGGACGCCGTGCGGTCCCTCGGAGGCGTCGAGGAGGGTGAGCTCGTCGTCGCCCTCGGGGAGGCGGGGGACCTCGTGCCCGTGCGGCGCTACCTGCGTCGCGAGCTCGGGCTGCCGCCCGCCCAGCTCTCGATCTCCGGGTACTGGCGGCGCGGCACGGTCAACCTCGACCACCACCTGCCGCTCGACCCGAGCGACCCGGACTGACGCCGGCGGGTCAGGCTGCGGCGTTCTCCGTCTCGCCGCGCAGGGCGTCGATCTGCTCCTGCAGGCTGCCCAGCATGCCCGAGACCTCGGCGGCGCCGGCATCGGCGGCCTCCCCGGTCACGTGCCTGACCTCGGCGGACGCCGCCTCGAGCGCCACCTGGGCGTCCTCGAGGGCGATCACCGCGCCGGCGGCGGACTCGGACGCGCGGACCAGGGCCGCGCGGGCCTCCTCCGTGGCGGCGGTCGCCGAGGCGACCGCGTTGGTGACGTCGGTGGCGAGCGTGGCGGGCAGGTCGGACACCTGCTTCTCCAGCTCGTGCAGGTCGCCCTCGATGGCCTCGGCCTGACCTTGTGCGTCGGCGATGAACCGCTCGACGTCGGCAGGGGCGGAACAGGCGCCGAGCATCATGGCCAGGGCGAGCAGGCTCGCTGCGGCCAGACGGGTCGTCGTCTTGCCCATGGTCGAAGTCGTCGCTGACGTCATGGGCCCGATTCTGCCTTGCCCGGGAGCGTTTCCACTGGCCGGAATCCACAGATGACGTGGAGATCTTGCACACACCGCCGTGCAGGGCGGGCGCGAGCGGGCCGTGGCGCCGCCTGGCGGCCACGCTGGTCGGCGGCAGGATGGCGGCATGAGCGCGCTGACGACGTCCGAGCTGACCGCGATCTACACCGACCTGCATGCGCACCCGGAGCTCGGGTTCGCCGAGCACCGCACGGCCGGGATCGTCGCCGAGCGGCTGCGCGGGTGGGGCTACGCCGTCCACGAGGGGATCGGCGGCACCGGCGTCGTCGGCGTCCTCACGAACGGCGACGGCCCGCGCGTGCTGCTGCGTGCCGACATGGACGGGCTGCCCGTCACCGAGCGCACCGGGCTGCCCTATGCGTCGACGCAGGTGACGACCACGGACGACGGCCAGGAAGCCGGCGTCATGCATGCCTGCGGCCACGACGTGCACGTCACCTGCCTGCTCGGGGCGGCGGCCGCGCTCGCGGACGGGGACACCGGATGGAGGGGCACGCTGGTGGTGCTCTTCCAGCCCGCCGAGGAGCTCGGCCGGGGTGCCCGGGCCATGCTCGACGACGGCCTGTTCGCGACCGTCGGCGGGGCGCCCGACGTGGTGCTCGGTCAGCACGTCCTGGCGTTGCCCGCGGGGGTGGTCGCGGTGCGCGCCGGCGTGGCGATGTCGGCCGCGGACTCGCTGCGGATCACGCTGCACGGGCGCGGCGGGCACGGCTCGATGCCGGAGACCACCGTGGATCCCGTGCTGATGGCAGCCGCCACGGTGCAGCGGCTGCAGGGCATCGTGGCCCGCGAGGTGGCGGCGGGGGAGTCGGCCGTCGTGACGGTCGGGTCCGTCCGCGCCGGGAGCGAGCCCAACATCATCCCGGACCGTGCCGAGCTGCTGGTCAACGTACGCACCTACACGCCCGAGGTCCGCGAGCGCGTGCTGGCCGCCATCCGCCGGATCGTCGAGGCGGAGGCCGCCGCGTCCGGGGCGCCCCAGCCTCCCGAGATCGAGACGGTCACCAGCTTCGCGGCGACGGTGAACGACCCGGAGGCGACCGAGCGCACCCGCAGCGCCCTGGGCGCGGCCCTGGAGGCGCGCCGTGCGCCGGTCGAGGCGGTCGGCGGCTCGCCTGCGGTCGTGACCCCCGCCCCGCACGCGGCGTCCGAGGACGTGGGCGAGCTCGCGACGGCCGCCGGCGCTCCGCTCGTGTACTGGTTCCTCGGGGGCCACGACCCGGCGCAGTTCGCCGACGTCGACCTCGCCGGTGCTGCCGCGGCGGGCCAGCAGCCGCGCGGCATCCCGTCCAACCACTCGCCGTACTTCGCCCCGGCTCCCGAGCCGACCCTCGACCTCGGCGTCGCGACGCTGGTTGCCGCCGCGCGGGAGTGGCTCGACTGATCGCGCGGTCATGCGGCTGCCCGGTCTGCGGCTGCCCGGTCGGGAGTGGGGCGGTCGAGAGCCCGGCGATCGGGAGTCGGGTGGCCGGGCGCGGCAGGCCTGGGCGGAGCGTGGCCGGGCGGAACGTCCGACCCGGCGAGGGCCCGACCCTGCCGGTCGCGGAACTCCCACCACGAGGTCCCGGCCCGGGCGCGCCGGCGCATGCTGACACCGCTGCCGTCGACGTGGTCGTGGTGGTGCCAGCACAGCAGTGCGGCGTTCTCGGCACTGGTGGGTCCGCCGTCAGCCCAGCGGACGACGGCGTGGTGCACCTCGCAGCGTGACGGCGGCTCGTCGCAGCCGGGAAAGGTGCAGTGCTGGTCGCGGGCGACGACGGCGCGGCGCAGCGGACCGGCGACCGTGCGCTGCGCCCGCCCGACGTCGAGCACCTGTGAGTCCGGGCCGAAGATCACGCGCGTGAGGGCACCGTCGCACGCGATGCGGCGCAGCACCGACGCCGGGATCGGGCCACGGCCGTCGCCGAACCGGGCAAGGCCCTCTCCGACGGGAGCGGTCAGGCTCTCCAGGTCGAGGTTGTCGGCCCTGGAGCAGTCGGCCCTGGAGCAGTCGGTCTCGGAGCAGTCGGTCTCGGAGCCGTCGGTGGCGGTGCCGGCGGTGGCGGTGCCGGCGAGCGCGCGCCGGAGCTCCGTCCACGACACCGTCACCGTGACGTGCGGCCGGGATGCGGCACGGTGCCCGGCGCGCCCCAGTCCGCCGTTCTCCCGTCCCGCGGCCTCTCGTCCCGCGGCCTCCTGCCCGGTGTGGTCCTGCCGGGTGTCCCCGCGCTCGGCCGTGAGCCGTGCCATGTCGGCGAGCGCCTGGGCGCGCCGCTGCGTCGGCGTGCGAGTGTCGCCGCCGGTCGGTGGCCCGGTCAGGGCGTCGAGCGTGCCGCGGAGGGTCTGTCCGTGCTCCTCGGTGAGGAACCCGGCGAGGTGGTAGCCGTCGAACGTCGGGGAGACCTCCAGGAACTCCTTCTCGCGGGCCTTCACGTATCCGCGCTCGTCGGCCTCGGGGTCGGCGACGTGGGCGAAGCGACCCACGAGGCGGCGGAACTGCGGGACCGAGCAGGCCTCGGACAGGCTGAGGAGGTACTCCTCCCCGGTCGGCCTCTCGAGGGCGCCTCCCTCGTCGGGGTCCTCGACGTCAGCGGCGTCGCGTTCCGTGCCGACGGTCGGGTCCGGTACGGGTGCGGCGAGCGTCTCGCGCCGCGCCGGAGACGTCGGCGCGACGTCGACCAACGCCCGTACGTGGTCCGCCCCGATCTGCCCGGCGAGAGCGGCGGCGCGGGTGGCGGGCAGGTCGTGGAGCAGCCGGCGGGCCGTGCGCACCTCCCGGTGCGCCGTGGCCGGGTGGACGCGGTCGCGGCGGGCCAGCCAGTGGGCGAACGTCCGCGAGTCGTCCAGCGACCAGGTCCCGGAAGCCTCCAGCGCAGGCAGGATGTCGAGACGGACCGCCGCGAGCCGTTGTTCGACGGCGCGGAGCCGTGACTCGAGCTGTGCCAGGTCCGGGTCCGTGACGTGGTCCCACCCGGCGTTCGCAGCGATCTCGGAGAGCGCCTCCACGACGAGCTCGAGCGCCCCCGTCGCGGACGGGGCCGAGCCCGTGCCGAGGGCAGGGGCGTCGACGTCAGGCGGCGGTTCGAGCGCCGGTGGATCGGCTGTGGGCGGGTGGGCGGCGTTCGGGTGCGAGGTACGTGGCCCGGGGGCGTTCGGCCTGACGGGTTGCTCGGTCAGCGTCATCGCTCCTCCTCTGGTCGGTCGCTCACCTCCGGTGCGGCGTCGCCCGGCACGACCGCCCAGACGTTCGCCTCTCGAGGTGATGGTGCGACGTTATCGAACAGGCGTTCGAACGCGTCAAGGAGTGGCGGAAGATCCCCGGATATCTGTGGACGATGGCGGCTGTGGACAGCCTCGGCGCGAGGTTGCGCCGGTGCGTGCCCGGCGAGCGGCGGTGGGTGCCGGTGAGGGACCGGGCACGGCCGCGTCGTGCGTCAGCCCCGCGCGCCCAGCCGGCGACTGATCTCCACGGCGGCCCGGCCGGCGGCGGCGGCCAGCTCGTCCCGTCGCCCGTCGTCGACGTCGTCGGACCAGAACGTCAGCGCGACGCCCGCCACCGGGTACCCGGTGTGGTCGACCGCGGCGTGCGCGACGGACGCCAGGCCGGTGGTGACCTCGCCGTCCTCGGTGGCGTGTCCCCGTCGGCGGGTGTCGCGCAGCACCTCGCGCAGCTCGCGCAGCGTGCGCGGGCCCACGCCGGTGCGGTCGGCGAGCGCCCCCGCGGAGGGGAACAGTGCGCGCACCTGCGCGGCGGGCAGCCGCGCGAGCACGGCGCGGCCGCTGGCGGTGAGGTGGCTCGGCAGCCGGACGTCGACGTCGGTGACGAGGCTGAGCCGGTGCGGGGCGCGCTGCTCCACGAGGTACAGCACCTCGCGCCCGTGCAGGACGGCGAGGTGCGCGCTCTCGCCCGTCGTCTCGACCAGGCGCGCGACCACGGGTCGCGCCAACCGGGCGAGAGGAGCCTGACGCGCGTACGCCGAGCCGAGAGAGAGCGACGCCGTCCCCAGCCCGTACCGGTGCTCTTCGGGCAGGTGGGTCACGAAGCCCTCGTCCACCAGCACGGACAGCAGGTGGTACACCGTCGAGCGCGGCAGCCCCAGGTGCTGCGCCACCGCCGCGGCGGGCGACGGGCCGGGCTGCGCCGCCAGGTACGCGAGCACCCGCAGCGTGCTGCGCGCTGCTGGGACGTCCGCCATGCGACTCTCCTTGGCCGTCCTGCCCGCGCGGGTGGCCCCGCGGGCGCCGCACCCGGGCGTGGTCCCGCGGGGCCGGACGCATCGACGTTGTCTGGGATCCCAGACTGAACCTCGCCCGGAGCCGTGTCCAGCGGCACGACGACGGTGTGTGCTGTCCGTATGGCCGACACGCTGCAGCACCCCGCCGACCGCACCACCCCCGTGGCCGGCCGCACCGCCACGAGCGCCACGAGCGCCGCCACGACCACCGTCGAGATCACCGGCGACCCGCTGTCCGTCGCGGACGTCGTCGCCGTCGCCCGGCACGGCGCCGCGGTGCGCCTCACCGACCGCGCGCTGGAGTCGATGGCGGCGAGCCGCGCCGTCGTCGAGGACCTGGCCGACGACGACCGCCCGCACTACGGCGTCTCCACCGGCTTCGGCGCCCTGGCTCGCCGCCACATCCCCGTCGACAAGCGGGCGCAGCTGCAGCTCGGCCTGGTGCGCTCGCACGCCGCGGGCAGCGGCCCGGAGGTGGAGCGCGAGGTCGTCCGCGCCCTGCAGCTCCTCCGCCTCGCGACACTCGCCACCGGCCGCACGGGCGCGCGCCCCGTCGTCGCCGAGACGTACGCCGCGATGCTCAACGCCGGCATCACGCCCGTCGTGCACGAGTACGGCTCGCTCGGCTGCTCGGGCGACCTCGCGCCGCTCGCCCACGTGGCGCTCGCCGCGCTCGGCGAGGGCCCGGTGCGGGTCTCGACCGGCCCGGAGGAAGACGGCGAGCGTGTCGACGCCGCCGAGGCGCTCGCGGCCGCGGGCATCGCGCCGCTGAAGCTGCGCGAGAAGGAGGGCCTCGCCCTCATCAACGGCACGGACGGCATGCTCGGCATGCTGTGCCTCGCCCTCGACGACCTGCACCGCCTGCTCACGACGGCGGACGTCGCGGCGGCGTCGAGCGTCGAGGCGCTGCTCGGCTCGGACGCGCCGTTCGCCGAGGACCTGGTGGGCATGCGCCCGCACCCGGGCCAGGCGGCGTCGGCCGCGAACCTGCGCGCGCTGCTGGCCGGCTCGCCGGTCGTGGCGAGCCACCGCACCTTCGACGCCGAGGGCCGCCCCGAGTGCACCCGCGTGCAGGACGCGTACTCGCTGCGCTGCGCGCCGCAGGTGCACGGCGCGGCCCGCGACACCCTGGACCACGCCGAGACCGTCGCGGGCCGCGAGCTCGCCTCCGCCATCGACAACCCCGTCGTCACCGTGGACGGGCGGGTCGAGTCCAACGGCAACTTCCACGGCGCCCCGGTCGCGTACGTGCTGGACTTCCTCGCCGTGGCGGTGGCCGACGTCGCGAGCATGAGCGAGCGGCGCACCGACCGGTTCCTCGACGTCGCACGCAACGAGGGGCTGCCGGCGTTCCTCGCCGACGACCCGGGCGTCGACTCCGGCCTGATGATCGCGCAGTACACGGCTGCGGGGATCGTGAGCGAGCTCAAGCGCCTCGCCGCTCCGGCGAGCGTCGACTCCATCCCGTCGTCGGCCATGCAGGAGGACCACGTGTCCATGGGCTGGGCCGGCGCCCGCAAGCTGCGCCGCGCCGTCGACGGCCTGGGCCGCGTGCTCGCCGTCGAGCTCATGACCGCCGCCCGCGCCCTCGACCTGCGCTGCACCCCCGAGTCCGGCCTGACGCCCGCCGCCGGCACCGGCGCCGTCCACGACCTGCTGCGCACGGCCGTCCCCGGCCCCGGCCCGGACCGCTTCCTCGCCCCCGAGATCGACGCCGTGACCCGGCTCGTTGCCGACGGCGGCGTGGCCGCCGCCGCGAGCGGCGCCGTCGGGCCGCTCCGCTGACACCGACCTGACCTCGCCGAAGGAGACGACGATGTCCCACACCGCCTACGACCGCGGCACCCCCGTCCCGGTCCGCGCCCCGCGGGGCACGACTCTCACCGCCCGCAGCTGGCAGACCGAGGCACCGCTGCGCATGCTGATGAACAACCTCGACCCGGAGGTGGCGGAGCGCCCCGACGACCTGGTCGTCTACGGCGGCACGGGCCGCGCGGCGCGCGACTGGCCGTGCTTCCACACCATCGTCCGCACGCTCACGACGCTGGCCGACGACGAGACGCTGCTCGTCCAGTCCGGCAAGCCCGTCGGCGTGCTGCGCACGCACGAGTGGGCGCCGCGGGTGCTGATCGCCAACAGCAACCTCGTGGGCGACTGGGCCACGTGGCCGGAGTTCCGGAAGCTCGAGGCCCAGGGCCTCACCATGTACGGGCAGATGACGGCCGGGTCGTGGATCTACATCGGCGCGCAGGGCATCCTGCAGGGCACGTACGAGACGCTCGCCGCCGTCGCGGCGAAGCGGTTCGGGGGCACGCTCGCCGGGACCCTCACGCTCACCGGCGGCTGCGGCGGCATGGGCGGCGCGCAGCCGCTGGCGGTGACGCTCAACGGCGGGGTGTGTCTGGTGGTCGACGTCGACCGCTCCCGCCTGGAGCGCCGCGTGCGCGAGCGCTACCTCGACGAGGTCGCGGACGACCTCGACGACGCCGTCCGCCGCGTCGAGGCCGCGCGCACCGAGAAGCGCGCGCTGTCCGTCGGCGTGGCGGGCAACAGCGCGCACGTCGTGCCGGAGCTCCTCAAGCGCGGCGTCGCGGTCGACGTCGTCACCGACCAGACGTCGGCGCACGACCCGCTGTCGTACCTGCCGCTCGGCGTCGGCGTCGACGAGTGGCACGACTACGCCGCCGCCAAGCCGGAGGAGTTCACCGACCGGGCGCGCGAGTCGATGGCCCGGCACGTCGAGGCCATGGTCGGGTTCATGGACGCCGGTGCCGAGGTGTTCGACTACGGCAACTCCATCCGCGACGAGGCGCGCCGCGGCGGCTTCGACCGCGCCTTCGACTTCCCCGGCTTCGTGCCGGCCTACATCCGGCCGCTGTTCGCGCAGGGGAAGGGGCCGTTCCGCTGGGCGGCGCTGTCCGGCGACCCGCGCGACATCGCCGCCACGGACAAGGCCGTGCTCGACCTGTTCCCGGAGAACGACCACCTGCACCGCTGGATCCGTGCCGCGCAGGAGCGCGTGGCGTTCCAGGGCCTGCCCGCGCGCATCTGCTGGCTCGGGCACGGGGAGCGCGACCGCGCCGGGCTGGCGTTCAACGACCTCGTGGCCTCCGGCGACGTGAGCGCGCCCGTCGTCATCGGGCGCGACCACCTCGACGCCGGGTCCGTCGCCTCCCCGTACCGGGAGACGGAGGGCATGGCCGACGGCTCCGACGCCATCGCCGACTGGCCGCTGCTCAACGCGCTCACCGCCGCGTCGTCCGGCGCCACGTGGGTGTCGCTGCACCACGGCGGCGGCGTGGGGATGGGGCGGTCCATCCACGCGGGGCAGGTGTCGGTCGCGGACGGCACCGACCTGGCGGCGCGGAAGCTCGCACGCGTGCTGTCCAACGACCCGGGCCTCGGCGTCCTGCGGCACGTGGACGCCGGGTACGACGACGCCGCCCGCGCCGCCGAGCGCGGCGGGCTGCGCGTGCCCATGCTGGAGGCGGGCGGCCCCGACCCCGACGAGCCGGCCAGAGCCCTCGACCGGGAGGCGTGACGTGCGCGAGGTGGAGCATCCCGGGGGCGCACACCCGGCGACCCTGATCCTGGGCATCGGCGAGCTCACGACCAACGCCCCCGAGGTGGTCGGCGTCGATCCGGCCGACGACCCGACCGGCCTCGTCCGCGACGCCGCGCTGCTGCTGGACGGCGGACGGGTGGCATGGGTGGGCACGGAGAGCGCGTGCGCCGACGGCGTGGAGCAGGCGCTCGGGCGGGCGCCGGACCGTGTGGTCGCGGTCGAGGGGCGCGCCGTGCTGCCCGGGTTCGTCGACTCCCACACCCACCTCGTGTTCGACGGCGACCGGACGGCCGAGTTCGAGGCGCGCATGGCCGGGCGCCCGTACGCGGCGGGCGGCATCCGCACCACCGTCGCCGCGACGCGGGCGGCGTCCGACGACGCGCTGCGCGCGAACCTGCGCAAGCACGTCGACGAGGCGCTCGCGCAGGGCACCACGACGCTCGAGGTCAAGAGCGGGTACGGCCTGTCCGTGGCCGACGAGGAACGCGCGGTGCGCCTCGCCGCGGAGGTCACCGACGAGGTGACGTTCCTCGGAGCGCACGTGGTGCCGCCGGAGTGCGCGGACGACCCGGATGCGTACGTCGACCTCGTGGTCGGCGACATGCTCGCCGCGTGCGCCCCGCACGCGCGGTGGATCGACGTGTTCTGCGAGACCGGTGCGTTCACCCCCGAGCAGTCGCGGCGGGTGCTGGAGGCAGGCGCCGCCGCCGGCCTCGGCGTGCGGGTGCACGCCAACCAGCTCGGCCCGGGGGAGGGCGTGCGGCTCGCCGTCGACCTCGGCGCCGCCGCCGTCGACCACTGCACGTACCTGTCCGACGACGACGTCGCGGCGCTCGCGGGCTCGTGGTCGTCGGGCGGCGCGTCGGGCGGCTCGTCCGGCCCCGCCGCTCACGGGACCGTCGCGACCTTGCTGCCCGGCGTCGAGTTCTCCACCCGGCAGCCGTACCCCGACGCGCGGCGGCTGCTCGACGCGGGCGCCGTCGTCGCGCTGGCGAGCGACTGCAACCCCGGCTCGTCGTACACGAGCTCGATGCCGCTCATGGTGGCGCTCGCCGTGCGGGAGATGGGCATGACCGTGCCCGAGGCCGTGTGGGCCGCGACGGCGGGCGGCGCGCGGGCGCTGCGGCGCGACGACGTCGGGCACCTCGCGCCGGGCGCCCGCGCCGACGCCGTCGTGCTCGACGCCCCCAGCCGCACCCATCTGGCGTACCGCCCCGGTGTCCCGCTGGTGCACGCGGTGTGGCAGGGCGGGCGGCAGGTCTAGGTCAGGTCGAGATCGGGTCTGGGTCGGGTCTGGGTCGTCAGGCCCCGACGGGGGCGGCCGCCCGGGACGCCCCGCCCATCGTGAGCACGGCGACCAACCCGGCGACGGTGGGCAGCAGCGTCAGCAACCCGAACGCGGTCGGGACGATGACGTCGTAGGCCTCGCCGCCCAGGCTGAGGTTCGTCGCGGCGACGACGAGCCCTGCCACCAGCAGGGCGGCGGCGGTCGGGCGCGCCCAGCGGCGGCCCTTGGCCGTGGCCCGGATGGTCACGCCCCAGCCGACGAGGCCGAGCACGGCCGTGCCCACCAGCCAGGCGGTGATCGCCGTGGCCTCGGTCGAGACGGTGGCGGCGTCCCAGGCGGGGTAGGCCGCGCGGACGTGCGCCGATATCGCTCCGGTGAGCGCCAGGTCGAGAAGCGGCGCCAGGGCGCAGAACAGGGTGAGCCCGGCTCCGATCCACAGGGCCGTCGGGACGGCCCTGGTGCGCTGCGTGCGGTCGGTCTGCGTGCGGTTGCTCATCAGGACTCCTTGTCATACACCGTATGAGACTCGGCGACGCTAGACTTACGTCGTATGAGAAGTCAAGCGACGCCGCGGCGTCCCCAGGGACGGCACGCGGGAGTGACCCGGGCCGCGCTGCTCGACGCGGCGACCGAGCTCGTCGACCGGGACGGCCTCGCGGCGCTGTCCATGCGGCGGCTGGGCGCGGCCGTCGGGGTCGAGGCGATGACGGTCCAGCACCACGTCGGCACCAAGGACCAGCTGCTCGACGGCCTCGTGGAGCGCCTGCTCGACGGCGTCCTGCCGGACCTGCCCGACGCGGGGGACTGGCAGGGCACGCTGCGGGCCGTCGCCCACGGGTTCCGCGCCCAGCTCCTCGCCCACCCCCGGCTCGTGCCGGTCGTCGCCACCCGGCCGGGCATCACGCCGGCGACGCTGCGGGGCATGGAGCGCGCGCTCGAGGCGATGCAGCCGTCCGAGCTCGGGCCAGCGCGGGCGCTCGAGATGGTCTACGCGGTGATCGGCCTGGTGCTCGGCCAGGTGGGCATGGAGGTCGCCGCCGGCGACGACACGACCGCCGACCGGGTCGGACGCCTGGACGCGGCGGACCTGGACGGGCTCCCGCTGCTGCAGCAGGCGGTCGGCGAGGCGCCCGGCCGTGAGCGCCGGAGCGTCTTCGAGGTCTCTCTCGAGGCGCTGATCCGCGGCCTCGCGACGGGTTCGTCGCCCGCCGCGGAGCCGCAGCCGGCCGGGCGGTCGACGGGCCGCTAGACCGCAGCCGGCGCCCGCCGCAGCGCCAGGCCGGCGAGGACCTCCAGCACGCACAGCGCGGCCAGGCGCACCGTGCGCCCGTCGGGGGCGTCCGCGGTCGCGTCCACCTCGGCGACGTCGACCGAGCGCACGCGCTCGTCGCGCGACACCTCGCGGACGAGGGCGCGCAGCTCCCACGCGGCGAGCCCGCCCGGCACGCTCGCCGGGCAGCCGGGCGCGACGGAGCGGTCGCACACGTCGACGTCGACGTCCAGGTGCACCGGCCCGCCCGCGGCGCCGGCGACCTCGAGCGCCTCGCGGGCGACGTCGGCCAGCGCCCCGGGACCGCGTCGGCGCAGGTCGTCGAGGGTCACGACCGTGATGCCGAGGTCGGCGGCACGCTGCGCGTACCCGGCCGAGTTGGCGAAGTCGGCGATGCCGACCTGCACGATCCGCGTCGGGTCCAGGCCCGCCTCGACCAGGCGCCGCACGGGCGAACCGTTGGAGACGCCGTCGCGCAGGTCGTAGTGGGCGTCGAGGGTGACCAGGCCCGCGGTGGCGAGGTCGTCGCCCCAGGCGCCGAGCGCGGTCGCCACGGTGAGCGAGTTGTCGCCGCCGAGCGCGACGAGCGCCCGCGCCTGCGCCAGTGCCGACGTGACGGCGGCGCGGGTCCGCGCCTCGCCGTCCGGGCCGTCCGGCTCGTCGACGTCGCCCAGGTCGACGACGTCGAGCTCGCACAGGTCGACCGGCCCGGCGTCGGCCGCCGTGCCCGGCCCGTCGATCAGCGCGGGGCTGTAGCGGCGCAGCGCGTCGCGCACCGCGGCGGGCGTGGCGTGCGCGCCGGTGGGCGACAGCGAGGTGCGCCAGGCGGGGACGCCCAGCATCGCGAGGTCGGCGCGCGACCCGTCGGGCGTCGTCGCAGGCCAACCGCCCGCGCGTGGCCAGAGGGGGTCGCGGGAGAGGGGGGCGTCGGTCACGTTGCCGACGGTACGACGCGCATGACTCGGCTCACACCCCTTGGGCGGCGCGCCGCGTCCCTGCTATCGTCCCGTATTCGTGGGTTCGATACCTACCTTCGATCATGTCGATCATTCGACCGCGTGATCGGCCCCCGATCCTCGATCTTGCCTGGAGCACCTGTGGCTGTCAGCGTTCCCGTGAGGAAGCTCCTCACCGCGCGCCTGGATGTCGACTTCCGTCGCGTCGCCAGCGCGCTGTGTCGCTGACCCTGCGCTGACCGCCGTCGACGCCGACGGCCCGGCACCCCCCGGCGCTGCCACGCGCCCCGCACCTCCCGTGCACCCTCCGTCCTGACGTCGGCCGCGCCCCGCGCCGCCACGTCCCCCACGACGCCGACCGGTTCCCTGCCGCCCGGCGCCCGAGGCGAAAGGTCCCTCCGTGTCCTCCGCTACGACCAAGATCCCCGGAGCGCAGCCCCGCGCCCGCAAGGGTCTGCGCTTCCCGTCCTTCTCGGTCCAGATCATCCTGGGCCTCGTGCTCGGCGTGCTGCTCGGCTGGCTGGCCCTGTCCATGGGCCCGCAGTCGCCCGGCACGGACGGCTCCGACCCGGTCCCCAACGGACTGACGACGACCCTCGACACCATCGGCTCGTCGTTCGTCACCCTGCTCAAGGCGATCGTGCCGCCGCTGATCTTCACGGCGATCGTCGCGTCGATCGCCAACCTGCGCACCGTCACCAACGCGGCCCGCCTCGCCGGCCAGACGCTGCTCTGGTTCGCGATCACGGCCGCCGTCGCGGTGGCGATCGGCATCGGCCTGGGCCTGGTCTTCCAGCCCGGTCACAACACGACCCTGACCACGGCGGAGGCGGCCGAGCCGTCCAGCACGGGCACGTGGATGGACTTCCTCAACGGGCTCATCCCCACGAACGTGCTCGGCCTCGGTGCCGACACCTCCGTGGAGGCGGGCGCCGACGGCGCGCTGAGCGCCGAGACCGGGATCAGCTTCAACGTGCTGCAGATCCTCGTGGTCGCGCTCGTCATCGGCATCGCGGCGCTCAAGTCCGGCGCCAAGGCCGACCCGTTCCTCGCCTTCAACCGCTCCGCCCTCGCCATCGTGCAGAAGGTGCTGTGGTGGATCATCCGCCTCGCGCCGCTGGGCACGATGGGCCTCATCGGCAACGCCGTCGCGACGTACGGCTGGGAGTCGCTGCGCTCGCTCGCGTCGTTCTCGCTGGCGATCTACGTGGGCCTCGCGCTGGTGCTGTTCGTCGTCTACCCGGTGGTGCTGCGCTCCAACGGGCTGGGCGTCATGGCCTGGTTCCGGGGTGCCTGGCCGGCCATCCAGCTGGCGTTCGTCTCCCGCTCCTCGATCGGCACCCTGCCGGTGACGCAGCGCGTGACCGAGCGGAACCTGGGCGTCCCGAGCGAGTACGCGTCGTTCGCCGTGCCGCTGGCCGCGACGACCAAGATGGACGGCTGCGCCTCGATCTACCCGGCGATCTCCGCGATCTTCGTGGCGCAGATCTTCGGCGTCGACCTGTCGATCACCGACTACCTGCTGATCGCGTTCGTGTCCGTGGTGGGCTCCGCCGCGACCGCCGGGCTCACCGGGGCCATGGTCATGCTCACGCTGACGCTGTCGACCCTGGGCCTGCCGCTCGCCGGCGTCGGCCTGCTGCTCGCCGTGGACCCGATCCTCGACATGGGCCGCACCGCCGTGAACGTCGCCGGCCAGACGCTCGTGCCGACCGTCGTCGCCAAGCGCGAGGGCATCCTCGACCTCGAGCAGTACCGCGCCGCGTCGTCGGAGAACCTGTTCGACGACGACGAGCCGGAGGCGGACGACGCCGCGGCCGAGCAGGCCGACGCCGCCGCGTCCGACGACGCGTCCGACGCCGCGTCGGACGGCGGGTCCAAGGACGACCGCGAGCTGGCGGAGGCCACCACGCGCGCCTGACGGACGCGCGACGCCGGACGTCATGTCGGCGACGACGAAGGCCTGGTGGGCACCTGCCCGCCAGGCCTTCGTCGTGCCGTGACCGCCCCCTGGTGCGGACGGACCTCCTCCTCGAGGACGAGGCGGCGGGCCGCGGATCTCGGCCGTGCGCAGGTGCCGGCACCCCCGGCCGCCTCCCTAGCGTCGGTCACGACGGGCGGCGCGACGCCGACGGACGCCGCCCGCCGCCGACAGGAGGACAGATGATCGAGGTGACGGCGCTGACCAAGCGCTACGGGCGCACCACGGCCGTGGACGGGCTGACGTTCACGGCGCCGCCCGGGACGGTGACGGGGTTCCTCGGGCCGAACGGTGCGGGCAAGTCGACGACGATGCGCCTGATCGTGGGCCTGGAGCGCCCCACGTCGGGCACGGCGACCGTCGACGGCCGCCCGTACGCCGAGCTGGCCGCGCCGCTCCACGACGTCGGCGTCATGCTCGACGCCCGCTCGGCACACCCGGGGCGGACCGCGTTCCGCCACCTGCTGGGCCTGGCGCGCACCCACGGCATCCCCCGGTCCCGCGTCGACGAGGTGATCGCGACGACGGGGCTGGAGACCGTCGCGCACCGCCGCGCGGGCACGTTCTCGCTCGGGATGGGCCAGCGGCTCGGGATCGCCGGCGCGCTGCTCGGCGACCCGGGGACGCTGATCCTCGACGAGCCGGTCAACGGGCTCGACCCGGACGGCGTGCTGTGGGTGCGCGGCCTCGTGCGCGAGCTGGCCGCCGAGGGGCGCACCGTCCTGCTGTCGTCGCACCTCATGCACGAGCTCGCGCTGTGCGCCGACCGGGTGGTCGTCATCGGCCGGGGCCGGCTGCTCGCGGACGCGACCGTGGCCGAGCTCGAGGACGGCGGCTCCCTCGAGGACGCCTACCTGCAGCTCACCGCCGGCGCCGTGCAGTACCGGGGCGGTGCCCGATGACGGCGCCGACCCTGCCGCGCGTGGTCGCGGCCGAGTGGACCAAGCTCGCCGGCCTCCGGGGCCCGGCCCTGGTCGCCGTCGCCACCGTGCTGGTGTCCGGGCTCCTGACGTTCGCGGCCGCGAACGCGTCGTCCGTCGACCCCGGCTTCGACCCGCTCGACTCGCTCACCGCGGGTCTCTCGCTCGCCCAGGTGGGGCCGCTGGTCCTGGGGGTGCTCGTCGGGACGGGGGAGTTCAGCAGCGGCACGTTCCGCGCGACGTTCACCGCGGTCCCGCGCCGGCTGCCCGTCCTCGCGGGCCAGACCGTCGTCACGGCCGCGGCGGCCCTGGCCACCGCCGTCCTGGCGGTCGGTGCCGCGGTGGCCGGCCTGCTGCCCGCCGCCCGCTCGCGGGGGATCCCCCTCGAGCTGACGACCCACGGGACGCCGCAGGTCCTCGCGGGCATGGTGGCCTTCCTGGTCGGGCTGGCGCTGTTCGGCCTCGCGGTCGGGGCGCTGCTGCGCCGCCCGACGCCGGCCTTCGTGGCCGTGCTCGCCGTCGCCCTGGTGCTGCCGATCGCGCTCATGCTCGCGACCGACGTCGCGGCCGGCCCCACGACCGCGCCCGCGGGCGACCCCGCCGCGCTGCAGAGCGCGGTGAACACCCTCGTCACGCTCCTGCCCAGCGGGGCGGGGGCGCTCCTCGCGACGCCGCCCGGGGCCGGCGGCGTCGAGGGCGCGCCCGACCTCGGCCCGTGGGGCGGCGGGCTCGTGCTCGCCGCGTGGGTGCTCGTCCCGCTGGCCGCGGCCGCGGCCCGCCTGCGCGGCAGGGACCTGACCTGAGGTGGGGCCGACGACCGTCCCGGGGAACGCCTCGACGACGCCGCGGGCGCCCGGGCGCACCGGTGTCACGCTCGGGCGCGTGGTCGCCGCGGAGTGGACCAAGCTCGCCGGCCTGCGCTCGACCTGGTGGGTCGTCGTGGGCACGGTCGGCACGACGGCGGCGCTCGCGTGGGTGCTGGGGCTGTTCGCGCGGTCGGGGGACGGCCGGACCGCCGCCTCGCTCGTGGTCGCCGGCCACCTGCTCGCCCAGCTCGGCCCCCTGACGCTGGGCGCGCTGGTGGGCGCCGGCGAGCACAGCGCCGGCACCGCGACGACGACGTACACCGCCGTGCCCCGGCGGCTGCCGGTGCTCGTGGCGCAGGGCGTCGTGACGACCGTCGTCACCCTCGCCGCCGCGGTCGCGGCGGTCGCCGCGTCGGCGCTGGTCACGGCCGGCACACGGGCCACCGCGGGGACGGCGCTCGACCTCGCGGACGGCGAGACCGTCCGCGTCCTGGCCGGGTTCGTGCTCGACCTGACGGGCGTGGCGCTCCTCGGGCTCGGCCTCGGTGCGCTGCTGCGGCGGCCGGCGGCGGCGCTCGTGAGCGCGACGCTCCTGCTGGTCGTCGTCGACCACCTGCTCGCGACGAACCCGGGACAGGCGGCCGACACCGCCCGCGCCCTGCTGCCCGGCGCCGGGACGCGGCTGCTCCTCGACGACGCCGGGCTCGCGGCCCTGGACGCGGCGAGCCTCGGCCCGCACCTCGGGGCGTGGGGCGGCGGGCTCGTCCTCGGGGCCTGGGTCGCCGGAGTGCTCGCCGTGGCCGCGTACCGCCTGCGCCGTGGCGACGTCACGTGAGCGGTCACGGGATCGCGACGGGCATGACGAGCGATGGGAGAGTGGGCCCGTGACGACCCTCCGCGCGGCCGACCCCCTCACCCCGGGACAGGTGCAGCGGCAGGGGCCGCTGGGAGGCCTGGTCGCCGCCCATCCGCGAATCGCTGACGCCGCCCTCGTCACGGCGGTGCTGCTGGTCGGGCTCGTCACCGCCGTCGTGGCGGTGCAGACCGTGCTGGGGACCACCGCCCTGGGGATGTACCGGCCGGGCGCGGCGGTCGCGTGGACCGTCCCGACGGCGTGGCTCGCCGGAGCCGTCCTGGGGGCGGCGCTGCTCGCCGTCCGTCGTCGGTGGCCGCTCGGCGTCACCGCGGCCCTCACCGTCGTGGCCGTCGCCTCGCTGGGCGTCGCGGGCGTGCTCGGCGTCCTCGGGCTGTGCCTCGCCTGCGCGCTGTACACCGTCGCGGCCACCCGGCCGGCACGCACCACCTGGGTCGCCGCCGCCGCGGCGGCCGTGGTCGTCGTGGCCGCGCTGTGGTGGTGGCAGGAGATCGGTCTCGCGGAGATCCTGCTGTGGGGACCGGAGCCGGGGACCGGCGGCGACCCGGCCCGGCAGCTGGAGGCGCCGCCCTTCTCCGCCGGTCGCCGGGCGCTCTCGGCGTCGCTCCTGCTCGCGCTCGTGGCGCTGGGCGTCGCGACGGGGTCGACGGCGCGGGCCCGCCGGCTGTACGCCCTGGAGATCGTCGAGCGCTACCAGGCGATGGCCCGCGAGCGCGACCAGAGCGCGGCGCTCGCGCGCGCGGCCGAGCGGGGCCGCATCGCGCGCGAGATGCACGACGTCGTCGCGCACAGCGTCTCCGTCATGGTGGCGCTCTCCGACGGCGCCGGGGCGGCGCTCGACCGCGCGCCCGAGCGGTCCCGCGAGGCGCTGCGGGAGCTGTCCCGGACCGGCCGGGAGGCGTTGTCGGACCTGCAGCGCGTGCTCGGCGCCCTCGACCCCGCCGACGCCGGGCGTGCCGTGGACGGGGCGGGGCCCGAGCCCCGTCCCGACCTCCCGGGCACGGACCTCGCCGGCGTCGTGGAGCGCTTCCGCGCCGCCGGCCTGCCGGTCACCGCGACCGGCCTCGACGCCCCGCTGCCGGCGGACACCTCGCTGCGGCTCGCGCTCGTGCGGATCGTGACCGAGGGGCTGACGAACGTGCTGCGGCACGCCCCCGGCACCCGGGTCGTGCACGTCGCGCTGGCCCGGGGCGACCGGGCGGTCGAGGTGGACGTGCTCGACGAGGGCGGCACCCGGGCGCCGGCCGGCGGCGGCAGCGGGCGGGGCGTCCTCGGGATGCGGGAGCGGGCCGCGCTCCTCGGCGGCCGGGTCGACGCCGGCCCCCGGCCCGGCGGAGGCTGGCGGGTGCACGTCGTCCTGCCCTGGGACGACGCGCACGACGACGCGCACGACGACGCGCACGACGACACGAACGAGGACGGGGTCCGATGACGACGGTGCTGCTCGTGGACGACCAGGCGCTGCTGCGCATGGGCTTCCGGCTGGTGATCGAGACGGAGGCGGACCTGGACGTCGTCGGCGAGGCGTCGGACGGCGCCGTCGCGCTCGAGCAGGTCGCGGCGCTGGCCCCGGACGTCGTGCTCATGGACATCCGCATGCCGGGGACGGACGGCATCGAGGCCACGCGCCGGATCGTCGCCGAGCACCCGGAGGTGCGCGTGCTCGTGCTGACCACGTTCGACGTCGACGAGTACGCGTTCGCCGCGCTGCGGGCCGGCGCCAGCGGCTTCCTGCTGAAGAACGCCCGCCCGGACGAGCTCGTCGACGCGATCCGCACGGTCGCGACGGGGCGCTCGGTCGTCGCGCCGCGCGTCCTGCGGCGGATGCTCGACCTGTTCGCCCCGCACCTGCCCGCGGGCGGCGCCGACCCCTCCGCGCACGAGACCGACCCCCGGCTGCGCTCGCTCACCCCGCGCGAGCTCGACGTGCTGCGGTGCGTGGCGGACGGGCTGTCCAACGCCGAGATCGCGGACCGGCTCGTCCTCTCCGCGACGACGGTGAAGACGCACGTCGGCAACGTCCTGGCCAAGCTCGGGGTCCGGGACCGGGTCCAGGCGGTGATCGTCGCCTACGAGTGCGGGCTGGTCGCGCCCGGCCGGAACCGCACCAGCGCGCCCGGCGGCAGCTGACCGAGCAGCCACAGGTGGCCCGACGCCACCGCTCCCACCACCGGGTACCCGCCCGTGAGCGGGTGGTCGGGGCCGAACAGCACCGGCAGCCCGTCGGGCGGCACCTGCACGGCGCCCGTCACGCAGCCCACGCTCGGCAGCTCGCGGCCCCGGGCGGCCGGGGTGCGCGCGAGCGGGGAGGGCCCCGCCAGCCGCAGCCCGACGCGGTCCGACCGCGCGGTGACCTCCCAGTCCTGGCCCGCCAGCAGCGCGAGGCCGGCGGCGTCGAACCAGTCGTCGTGCGGGCCGAGCACCAGCGGGAGCGTCGTGACCTCGCCGGGCGCGGGCAGCGTCGAGGGGGACGGCGCCCCGACGTCGTGCGCCGCCACGGCGTCCGCGGCGCCGCCCGGGCCTGCCGCGAGCCGGGTCGCCGGGCCGAGGGCCGCGGGCCCGAGGCCGGCGAGGGTGTCGGTCGCGCGGGACCCGAGGACGGGCGGCGCGTCGACGCCGCCGCGCACCGCGACGTAGGTGCGCCACCCGCGCGCCGGGTGGCCGAGCGCCAGCTCGTCGCCGTCGGCCAGGAGGAACGGGCGCGCGAACGGCGCGGCACGCCCCTCGTCCGGGGCGCCCGCGGGATGCACGACGGCGCCCGCGTCGGCGCCGGCGAGCGCCAGCACCACCGGGCCCCGGGCGCGCAGGCGCAGCCCGCCGACGGCCTCGACCGCCGCCGCCCCCGGCGGGTTGCCCACGGCCCGGTTGGCGGCGCGCAGGCTGCGCGGGTCGGCGGCCCCCGACGCGGAGACGCCGAGGTGCTCGAGCGCCGGCCGCCCGAGGTCCTGCAGCAGCGCCTGCGCGCCAGGCGTCACGACGTCGAGCCCCGGGCCGGACGGGGCTGCGCCGGCGAGATCGGTGGTCCGGGGCGAGGTCGGCGGTCCGGACCGCCGACCTCGCCCCGAACCACCGACCTCACCGGCCGAGCGTCCACGGACGGACTCCCGCACGACCGTGAAGCGCACCCGGTCGCCGGGAGCCCACGGCGTGGGCGGGTCGCGGTCGGCGTCCCAGGTGACGACGTCGGTCCGCCCGATCAGCTGCCACCCGCCCGGGCTCTCGCGCGGGTAGACGCCGGACCAGGGCCCGGCGAGCGCCACGGAGCCCGCGGGCACGCGCGTGCGCGGCGTGTCCCGCCGGGGGACGACCAGCCCGTCGTCGTCGCTCGTCAGGTAGGCGAAGCCGGGCGCGAACCCCACGAACCCCACGACCCACGACGCGGCAGCGTGCCGGCGCACGACCTCCTCGGCGCTCCACCCGAGCAGGTCGGCGACGTCGGCGAGGTCGGCGCCGTCGTACACCGTGGGGATCTCGACGGTCCGGCCGCCCGCGGCGCCGGACCCGGGCTGCCCGGCGGCCTGCCGCGCCGTCGCGACCCGGTCCCGGAGCACGGCCGCCAGGTCGCGGGCGCCGACCCGCCAGGGGTCGAACGGCACCAGCAGCGTGCGCGCCCCCGGCACCGGTCGGCCGACGCCCGGGACGGGCGACGCCCGGAGGGAGCCGTGCAGGGCGAGCGCCTGGTCGAGGTCGTCGACCTCCACCAGCAGCACGTCGTCACGGGCCGGCAGGATCCGCACGCTCAGCGGTCCGCCCGCACCCGTCCGCCCGCGGGCGCGAACGGCGCGATCGCCACGCCCTCGGCGTCGAGGAGCTCGCGGACGCGGCGGGCCATCGCGACGGCGCCGTCGGAGTCGCCGTGCACGCAGATCGAGTCCGCGCGCACCTCGACCGGCGACCCGTCGACCGCCTCCACCACCCCCTCGGTGACGAGCCGCAGCATGCGGCGGGCCACGACGTCGGGGTCGTGCAGCACCGCGCCCGGCTCCCGCCGGGGGACGAGCGTGCCCGCCGGCGTGTACGCGCGGTCGGCGAACGCCTCCGCGACCGTGGTCAGGCCGGCCGCGGCCGCGGCGTCGAGCGACCGGGTGCCCGGCAGGCCGAGCAGCTTCAGCGACGGGTCGACGGCGGCGACCGCGGCCGCGACGTCGGCCGCCACCCGCCCGTCGACCGCTGAGGCGGTGTAGAGCGCGCCGTGCGGCTTGACGTACGTGACGCGCGCGCCCTCGGCGGCCGCGAGCCCCGCCAGCGCGCCGATCTGGTACGCGACGTCGGCCTGCAGCTCCTCGGACGCGACGTCGAGGTCGCGGCGGCCGAAGCCCACCAGGTCGCGGTAGCCGACGTGCGCCCCGACGGCGACGCCGCGCTCGGCGGCGAGCCGCACGGTGCGGCGGATGGAGGCCGGGTCGCCGGCGTGGAAGCCGCACGCGACGTTGGCGGACGACACGACGCCGAGCATCGCCGCGTCGTCGCCGAGGGTCCAGCGCCCGAACCCCTCGCCGAGGTCGCTGTTGAGGTCGACGGAGCTCATGAGGTCAGTGTCCACCCCGCGTCGTCCACCCCGCGTCGTCCGCCCGCGCCCGCCGGTCGAGTGCCTCGACGTATCAACCGCGCCCCCCGGGGCTCGTTCCTTGTCACGGGGATGGCCGACGGATGAATTCTCGGCAGCCCCGCTGGCAAGCCGCGACAGGGTGACGCAGAGTGGGAGAGCCACATCGTCGCCCGGGTCACCGGCACCGGGAGGGTTGTGCAAGGATGCGAGCACTTTGCATCGTCGCTGAGGGAGGTCCGCGGTCGTGACGGTCGTACGAGACGCTGACCAGGTGGAACGCCGCGAGCAGCGCAAGCGGGGGCACGGGCTTGCCCGCGTCGTCGGCATCGCGACCACCGTCGCCGTGCTGAGCGCGGGTCTGGTGGCGCTCCCGGTCGTCGGTGCACCCGGCGACGCGGAGCACCTGCACGCCGCCCAGGACCTGCCCGTCGCGGGCGCGGGAAGCCCGGAGGGAGAGGGCGTCAGCATCGGCGTCGTCGGCGAGACCACGACGACCGGCCCGACCAGCGTGGCCGAGGTGCTCGCCGTCCTGGAGCGCGCCGAGCTGGCCGCCGAGGACGCCGGGCGCGAGTACACCCGCGAGATCGAGCAGGCGGCGGCCGAGGTGGGGATGCTGCTCAGCACGTACCTCGCCCAGCAGGCCGACGCCGGGCTGCGCACCCCCGAGGCCGTCCCGCAGGCCGCGCCCGTCGTCCAGGCCGCGACGAGCCCCGCCGACGGACCGGCCGACGTCTCGACCGCCGACGCCGCGCCCGTCTCGCGCGTCGTCGAGCCGCCCACGTCCCCGGCCGACGCGGTGCAGGACGCGGCCGCCGAGGTCCCCGAGGTGACGGAGTCCGGGCCGGTGACGTTCGACGACGTGGTCGTCGCCGCGACGCGGCTCGCGAACCTGCTCGACCCGGCGTCGGAGAGCTCGGCCGACGCCGTCCTGCCGGCGGACGGGCTGTCCGGCGACAGCTCCCGCGCGACGCTGACCGCCGGGCTGCGGGCCGTCGTCGACAAGTACGCCGGCAGCACCGCGGGCTTCGCCAACGGCCGGATCCCGACCTCGGTGCTGTGCCCGCTGGACTTCGCGCAGGGCCACATGCTGCGGTGCGACGCCGCCGCGCAGCTCACCGCCCTCAACGCGCTGTACGAGAAGGAGTTCGGCGTCCCGATCCCGATGACGGACTCGTACCGGCCGTACGACGTCCAGGTGCGGCTCAAGGTCATCAAGCCGTACCTGGCCGCGACGCCCGGTACCTCCAACCACGGCTGGGGCGTCGCCGTCGACCTGTCGACGCCGATCTCGTCCGGCACGTCCGCCGAGTACCGGTGGCTGCGCGTGCACGGCCCCGACTTCGGCTGGGACAACCCGTCGTGGGCGCGGCTCGACGGGTCCAAGCCCGAGCCGTGGCACTTCGAGTTCTTCGCGTCCGGGCCCATCCCCGACCGGGCGTGGGACTCCGCCGACGTCGGCCGCTGGGACGGCGACGGCCACGGGGCGCCGGTCGACAAGGCGGGCCACGACGACGACGGGAAGCAGCCCGCCGACAAGCGGTCCGGCGACCGGAAGAGCAGCCCCGACCAGAAGCAGCGCTCGGACAAGAAGGGCAGCGCCGACGAGCAGAAGACGGGCTCGGGCGGCAAGGACTCCGGTGGCACCGGCGGCACCGGCGGCACCGGAGGCAAGGACTCGGGGGGCAAGGGCTCGGGCAACGGCTCCGGCGGCACCGGAGGTTCCGACGGCGGGTCGAGGCCCGGCACGGGCGGCGACGGTCCTGGCACGGGCGAGACCGTGCAGAAGGTGACGGTGCCGAACCTCGCCGGCCAGTCCGTCACCACGGCGAAGACGAAGCTCAAGGCGCTCGGGCTCCGGGTCACCACGACGACCCAGGCGAGCGACGAGCCCCAGGGGCAGGTCCTGGAGAACACCGGTGCCGGCCAGAAGGTGCGGACCGGGTGGACGGTCACCCTCGTCGTCTCGAGCGGTCCGGCCCTGGTCACGATCCCGGACCTCGAAGGGCTGACGGTCGCCGAGGCGACGGAGCAGCTCGAGGCGCTCGGGTTCGTGGTGGTCACCGACCCGGCGGAGGGCGTCGGGCCCGAGGACCTGGTCGTCGAGACCCGGGGGGCGGGCACGAAGGTCCCGGAGGGGTCGACCGTCACCATCGACTGGAGCGACATGGTGGTGGTCCCGGACGTCACCGGCCTGACGGTCGCCGAGGCGCGGGACGAGCTCGAGCCGCTCGGGTTCGTGGTCGTCACGGACCCGGCGGAGGGCGTCGAGCCCGAGGACGAGGTCGTCGAGTCCCCGGACGCGGACGCCGCGGTGGCGAAGGGTTCCGAGGTCGTCCTCGCCGTCGAGACCGAGGACGCCGTCAAGTCCGGGGACGAGGGGTGACCGGCTCGACCGAGTCCGCGGGCGAGCGCCGGTCCCGGGAGGCGCTGGAGGCGTCGGGGCTGGAGTTCGAGCTCGTCCGGCACGGCCAGGTGTCGTCGCTGGAGGAGGCGGCGCAGGCGCGCGGTCTGCGGGCGGACCAGGTGATCAAGTCCCTGGTGCTGCGCCGCGGTGACGACGATTACCTGTTCGTGCTGGTCCCGGGCGGCCGCACCATCGCGTGGCCGCGGCTGCGGGCGCTGCTGGGCGTGTCGCGGCTGTCGATGCCCGACCGGGACGTGGCGCGGGAGATGACCGGCTACGAGCGGGGCACGATCACGCCGTTCGGCTCGACGCGCCCGTGGCCGGTGGTCGCGGACGAGCGGGTCGCCGCCGGGCCGGTGTCGATCGGCGCGGGCGGCCACGGCGTGGCCGCCACCGTCGACGGCGCCGCCCTGGTCAGGGCGCTGGGAGCGCAGGTCGCGGACGTCACGGATCCCGAGCCGGGCCGATGACGCCGCGGCGCCCGCACACGCCACCGGCCAGGGTGCGGGCGGCGTCTGCCGCACTGGGCGCCGCGGCAGGGGTGGACGAAACCATCTGAGCGGGGAACACTCGACGCGGGCCTTCTCGTTGCGACAGAGGGGCAGCGAGGGCCGCCCGCTCGCCGATCGGCGCCGCACGTACGGGAGCTTCACGAGGACATGGACTTCGACACCAGCAGCGAACCCGGGCCCAGCTCCGGGATCTCGTCACGCACCGGGGACGAGGGCACCGTCCTGACCCTCTGGGGCGAGGTGGACGCGGAGCTCCGGGAGGCGGCCAGCGACGCGATGGCGAGCCTCGCGGCCCGCGGGACCACGCGCCCCGTCGTCCTGGACGCCCGGGACGTGACGTTCATCGACTCGTCCGGGGTCGCCTTCATCCTGCAGGTCTACATGCTCGGCCAGGAGACGGGGACGCCGGTGGTGCTGCGCGCCCCGTCGGACGCGGTGACCGAGGTGCTGGACATGGTGGGCATGGGCGGCCGCATCCCGGTGGAGGAAGCGGAGCCGTCGGGCCGGCGCGGATGACGGGTCCCTCCCGCCCTGTCCTGGACTCGCGGCGCGTGCGCGCCGCCCGCCTCGAGGCGACGGGCCTGCGCGGGCCCGGCACGCCCGGCCTCCCGGCCGCCGTCGAGCGGCTGCTCGCCGTGCAGGGGCAGGAGCTGCAGCCCGCGCTGTGGGGGCTGAGCCGACGCGTCGACGCCGCGGCCCGGCCCGACCGGGCGGCGGCGAACCGGTCGCTCGCCGACGGCGAGGTGCTGCGCACCCACGTGCTGCGCCCCACCTGGCACCTGGTGCGGCCGGCCGACGTGCGCTGGCTGCTCGAGCTGACGGCGCCACGGGTCGCGCGGCTCATGGCGTCGACCGAGCGGGCGTGGGACGTGGGCGACCTCGGCCCCGGCGTGGACGCGGTCGCCGCCGAGGTCGCGGCCGGGCCCCGCACCCGCGCCGAGCTGAAGGGCGCGCTCCTCGCGCGCGGGGTGCTCGCCGCCGACGCGCCCGGCATCGTGTTCACGCAGACGCTCATGCACGCCGAGCTGCGGCGGCTGGTCGTCAGCGGCCCGCCGCCGGCCGGCCGGCCGGAGCACCACCAGGTGTACGCGGCGTTCGACGACCGGGTCCCTGCCGGCTACGGGCCGCTCGGCGAGCGGTTCGACGCGGAGGCCGCGGTGCTGGAGCTGTGGCGCCGCTACCTGCCGGGACGGGCGTTCGCCACGGTGGGTGACCTGCGGCTGTGGAGCGACATCCCGCTCGCCGACCTGCGGCGGGGCCTGGCCGTGCTCCGCGACGCCGGCGAGGTCGTCGAGGTGCCGGGCGCCGGCGACCTCGAGGGGCTCACCCTCGTGGGGACGACGTCCGTCGCCGACCGCTGGCTCGACGACCCCGGCCGGCACGCGCCGGGCACCACCCGGCCGGAGGTCGACCTGCTCCAGGCGTACGACGAGCTCCTCATGTCCTACCGCGAGACGCGGCACGTCGTGCTCGACCCCGCGCTGCCGCCGCCCGACCGGGCGGGAGCCTTCGTCCACTCGCTGGCGGTGGACGGCGTCGTCGCGGGCCGGTGGCGCTGGCCCGCGAACCCGCCGCCCGGCGGTCTGGTCGACGTCGAGGTGCAGTGGCTGCGCGACGCGACCGGCTCCGAGCCCGAGGCCCTGTCCGAGCAGGTCACGGCGCTGGCCGCGTACCTGGCGCCGACGGCGGCGTAGGTCCTCGGGACGACCCGGGATCCACCGGAAGACGGATCCGCGGGGGTGCCACGAGGTGGCAGGGTGGTCCCGTGCATCAGAACTGGGCCGGGAACCTGACCTACTCCGCTCGCGAGATCGTGCGCCCCACCTCGCTGGAGCAGCTCGCCGACGTCGTCACGGCGGCCGACCACGTGCGCGCCCTCGGCTCGCGGCACTCGTTCAACGACGTCGCCGACACCCCGGGCGTGCACGTGCAGGTGGACGTGCTCGACGACGGCCGCCCCGCCGTCGACCTGCTCGACCAGGACGGGGCGGAGAACGGCATCGTCTCGGTGAACGCCGGGCTGCGCTACGGCGAGGTGTCCCGCGGCCTGCATGCGACCGGGCGCGCGCTGGGCAACATGGCCTCCCTGCCGCACATCTCGGTCGCCGGCGCGGTGGCCACCGCGACCCACGGCTCGGGCGACGCGAACCAGAGCCTGTCCGGCGCCGTCGTGGGTCTGGAGATCATGTCGCCGGGCGGCGAGCTGCGCCGCATCACGCGCGCGGAGCACCCCGACGTCTTCGCGGGCACGGTCGTGTCCCTGGGGGCGCTGGGCGTCGTGACCCGGGTGGAGCTGACCACCGTGCCGACCTTCTCGGTGCGCCAGGACGTGGCCCAGGAGCTGCCCTGGGACGACTACCTCGACAACTTCGACGCGATCATGTCCGCCGCGTACTCGGTGAGCGCCTTCACCCGCTGGGACGACCCGGCCGTGCGCGACATCTGGTTCAAGTCGAAGGCGGGGTCGGACGGCGGACGGGTGCCGGAGGTGCCGGGCGCGCGCTGGGCGACGACGCCGGTGCACCCCCTGCCGGGCGTGGACCCGTCGGCGTGCACGGAGCAGCTGGGGGTGGCGGGGCCGTGGCACGAGCGGCTGAGCCACTTCCGGCTCGAGTTCACGCCGTCCGCCGGCGACGAGGTCCAGTCGGAGTACCTGCTGCCGCGCCGCAACGTGGTGGCCGCGGTCGAGGCGATGCGGCGGCTGGGCCCGAAGGTGGCGCCCCTGCTGGCCACGAGCGAGATTCGCACGGTCGCCGGCGACGACCTGTGGCTCAGCCCGTTCGACGAGCCGTCCGTGGGGTTCCACTTCACGTGGCTGCCGCGCGAGGCGGACGTGCGTGCGGTGCTGCCGGACGTCGAGGCGGCGCTGCTGCCGCTCGGGGCTCGGCCGCACTGGGGCAAGGTGAGTACGGTGGACCCGCGCGACATGGCGGCCCTGTACCCGCGGTTCGGCGACTTCCGCGCCCTCGCGGACCGGTTCGACCCGGAGGGCCGGCTGCGCGGCGGGTTCGTGGGGCGCCTGCTCGCCGGTTGAGCATGTCGCGACGGGCTCGACCGGCGCCCCTGAGGCATCATCATTCGTGAGACGCGTTTGACGCGGCGGTGATCAACATGGAGGTTCGTCACCCGTGACCGCAACATCCACGCATGACACGCAGCCCCCGCGGGAGCAGTTCACCGGACAGGTCGGCTTCATCCTGTCCGCGATCGGCTCCGCCATCGGGCTCGGCAACATCTGGCGATTCCCCGGCGTCGCGTACGAGAACGGCGGCGGCGCCTTCATGGTGCCCTACGTGATCGCGCTCCTGACGGCGGGCATCCCGATCCTGTTCCTCGACTACGCCCTCGGGCACCGCTTCCGTGGCGGGCCGCCGACGGCGCTGCGCCGCGCCAAGTCCTGGCTGGAGACCCTCGGCTGGTTCCAGGTGATGATCTGCTTCGTCATCGCGATCTACTACGCCGCGATCATCGCCTGGGCGCTGAGCTTCTTCGTCTACTCGTTCGACCTGAGGTGGGGCGACGACACGGCGGGCTTCTTCACCGGCGAGTACCTGCAGCTCTCGGACACGGCCAACGGCGGCCCGTGGTTCTCGCTCGACTTCGTGCCGGCGGTGCTGATCCCGCTGCTGCTGGTCTGGGTCGCGACGATCGCGGTCCTCGCGGGCGGAATCGCGAAGGGCATCGAGAAGGCGAACGTCATCTTCCTGCCGCTGCTGGTGGTCGCGTTCGCCGTCCTCGTGGTGCGGGCGGTCTTCCTGGACGGCGCGGGGGACGGCCTCAACGCCCTCTTCACCCCGGACTGGGGCGCGCTCGGCGACCCGAACGTGTGGATCGCCGCCTACGGGCAGATCTTCTTCTCGCTCTCCGTGGCGTTCGGCATCATGATCACGTACTCGTCCTACCGGAAGCGCAAGGCGAACCTCACGTCGCCGGGCCTCGTGGTGGCGTTCTCCAACTCGGGCTTCGAGATGCTCGCGGGCATCGGCGTGTTCGCCGCGCTCGGCTTCCTCGCGCACGAGCAGGGGATCGCCGTCGGTGAGCTGGAGGGCATCACCGGGCCGATCCTGTCGTTCGTGACGTTCCCCGCGGTCGTGTCGCAGATGCCGGCCGGCCCGCTGTTCGGCGCGCTGTTCTTCGGGGCGCTGGCGATGGCCGGGTTCACGTCGCTGATCTCGATCCTGCAGGTGGTCTCCGCCGGCATCCAGGAGAAGTTCGGCCTCACCCGCCGGCAGGCCGTCACCGGCCTCGGCGTCGTCGCCGGGGTCGTGTCGGTCGTCGGGTTCTCCACGACCACGGGCCTCATCGCCCTGGACACCATCGACAACTGGTCGAACAACATCGGCATCGTGGCGTCCGCCGTCCTCATGTGCATCTTCCTCATCTGGGTGCTGCGCATGGGTCCGGAGCTGCGCTACCACCTCACCGGGGTCTCGACGTTCCCCGTCGGGCGCTGGTGGTACATCTGCGTGGGCGCGATCGTCCCGGCCGTGCTCGCCTACATGCTGGTCTCGCGGATCGTCGACCTCGTGCAGAACGGCTACGAGGGCTACGACGAGACCTACCTGCTGTACGCCGGCTGGGGCACGCTCGTGGTGCTCGTCGTGGGGGCGGTCCTGCTGACGCTGCCGCGCTGGCGGGTCGACCCCGACAGGTTCGACGCCTGGCCCACGTACCCGCCGGTGGCGTCCGCTGCCGCGACCTCCGGGAAGGAGACCGACCGATGAGCACCGACGCGATCGTGATGATGATCGTCGCCCTGCTGATCGTCTGGGGCGGGATGATCGCCAGCATCCTGGCGCTGCGGGCCCGGCCCGAGCGGACGGACTTCCCGCCCGGCGGCGAGGACGACCACCGCGAGGACGACCCGATCGTCCAGCACGACACCTGACCCCGAGCGACCCCGACCTGCTGGGGGTACGAGATCGGCGTGGACTCGAGCTCGAGTCCACGCCGATCTCGTACCCGCAACGATCAGTCGTTGTTCTCGCGGACCTTCTCCACGCCCTCCTTGAGCAGGAAGAGCGGCAGCAGGAACGCGGCAAGCATCCCCATCAGCCAGACCACGACGGGGCCGAGGATCCAGCCCGCCGCGCCGGAGATCACGAGGCCGTCGGTGGTGAGGACGGCGATGATGAGCGCCACGAACGTGGACAGCAGCCCGACGGCGCCGACGAGCGCGGGCGCGTTGTTGCGGGCGATCTTGGCGAGGAAGGGCGAGAGGATCGCCTGCGCCAGGGCGAACACCACGACGGCGACGACGAAGCCCAGGGGCTCGCTCCAGTTGATCTCGAAGGTCTCCAGGTCCAGCATCGAGAAGCCCCAGTCAGTCAGCAGGATGCCCACCGCCGCTGCGAGCAGGAAGATCGCCGCCCGGATCAGGAATCTGATCATTCTCGGAGCATAAGGACGGCGGCGTCCTCCGGCATGTCGAGAGGCGCGGCCGGGTGTCGTCCCCACCAGCCGGTTTGGAGCATCATGCAGTGGACTGCATAATCATGCATTGACCCCTCGCACGATCTTCGGAGCCCACCATGCGCACCCTGCCCGCCCTCGCGGCGTCCGCCACCGCGGCCGTCCTTCTCCTCACCGGCTGCACCACGGCGTCCCAGGACGGCGGCGGCGCCGCGACGGCACCCGCCGACGAGTCCACCGCGCTGCCCGATCTCTCCGCGATCGAGGTGGACCCCGAGGTCGAGGCGATGGTGCCGGAGGGCGTGTCGGAGGACGGCACCCTGACGGTCGGCTCCAACCTGGAGTACGCACCCGTCGAGTTCGTCGACGCGGACGGGAAGACGCCGGTCGGGCTCGACATCGACATCGTCACCGCCGTCGCCGCGACGATGGGGCTCGAGGCGGACGTGCAGAACGCCGGGTTCGACTCGATCATCCCCGCGATCGGCAGCAAGTTCGAGGTCGGGTTCTCCGCCTTCTCGATCACGCCCGAGCGCCTCGACACCGTGAACATGGTCAGCTACTTCACGGCGGGCTCGCAGCTCGCGGTCGCGAAGGGCAACCCCGACGACGTGGCGCCCGACGACCTGTGCGGCGTGACCGTCGGCGTGCAGACCGGCACGATCCAGCAGGACGAGCTCGGCGACATGGACAAGGAGTGCGCCGACGCCGGCAAGGACGCGATCGACGTGCTGCCCTACGACTCGCAGTCCGACGTGACGACCAACCTCGCCGGCGGCAAGCTGCAGGCGATGTACGCCGACTCGCCGATCATCGCCTACGCGGTCGAGCAGACGGAGGGCTCCGTCGAGACCCTGGGTGACATCACCGACGCCGCCCCGTACGGCGCCGTCGTCGCGAAGGACGACACCGAGCTGGCGAAGGCCGTGCAGGCCGCGCTGCAGAAGCTCATGGACGACGGCGTGCTCGCCGAGGTCGCGGACGCCTGGGGCAGCGGCGAGGCCGTGCTGGGCACCGCCGAGCTGAACCCCGCAGGCTGACACCCGCAGGCTGACCCGGCCGTCCCGAGGAGACCCCATGAGCACGCTGCCCGAACCGATCCACGCCCGGCCGGTACGCCGGCCCGGGCGGTGGATCTCGGCCGCGATCGTCCTCGTGCTCGCCGCGATGGCGGTGAACGCGCTGGTCACCAACCCGAACTTCCGCTGGGACACCGTCTGGCTGTACCTGCGCGACGTCGTCGTGGTGCGCGGCGTCGGCTGGACGCTCGTCCTGACGTTCGGGTCGATGGCGCTGGCGATCGTGCTGGCGGTGATGCTCGCGGTGATGCGGCGCAGCGACAACCCCGTGATGCGCGGGGTGTCCTGGTTCTGGATCTGGTTCTTCCGCGGCACCCCGATCTACACCCAGCTGGTGTTCTGGGGCCTGCTGTCGGTGCTGTACCCGCGCCTGAGCCTGGGCGTCCCGTTCGGGCCGGAGTTCTTCACGTTCAGCACCCAGGACGTCATCACGGCCTTCTGGGCGGCGCTGCTCGGCCTCGCGCTCAACGAGTCGGCCTACCTCGCGGAGATCGTGCGGGCCGGTCTCTCGTCGGTCGACCCGGGCCAGACGGAGGCCGCCAAGGCGCTGGGCATGAAGGACGGCAAGATCCTGCGCCGCATCGTGCTGCCCCAGGCGATGCGCGTCATCGTGCCGCCCACCGGCAACGAGACGATCTCCATGCTCAAGACGACGTCGCTGGTGCTCGCCGTGCCGTTCACCCTCGAGCTGACGTACGCGACCAACGCCATCGGCAACCGCATCTTCCAGCCCATCCCGCTGCTCATCGTCGCGGCGCTCTGGTACCTGCTCATCACGTCGGTCCTCATGATCGGCCAGCACTACCTGGAGCGGTACTACGGCCGCGGGTTCGACGGCGGCGCCACCGGCCGCCGGGGCGGCGGCCGCGGGCCCTTCGGGCGCGGGCGCAAGCCCAGCAAGCAGGCGCTCATCGGCGCCTCGGGCACGACCAAGGACGACCCCTTCCTGGAGGTGACCCCGTGACCCCGTCGGTCAAGCCGGTCGAGCCGGTCGAGAGCACGGACCCCATGGTGACCGTCCGCGGCGTGCACAAGGTGTTCGGCCGCGGGCACGACGCCGTGCACGTGCTGCGCGGCATCGACCTCGACGTCGAGCGGGGGTCGGTGACCGTCGTCCTCGGCCCGTCCGGCTCGGGCAAGTCGACGCTGCTGCGCTGCGTCAACGAGCTGGAGGAGATCACCGCGGGCGCCATCCACGTGGACGGCGAGCTCATGGGCTACCGCGAGGACGCCAAGGGCGTGCTGCACCGCCTGCACCCCAAGGCGATCGCGACCCAGCGCTCCCGCATCGGGATGGTGTTCCAGCGCTTCCACCTGTTCCCGCACAAGACGGCGCTGGAGAACGTCATGGAGGCGCCCGTCCAGGTGCGCGGGCTGTCGAAGGCGGCCGCCCGCACCCGGGCGCTGGAGCTGCTCGACCGGGTCGGGCTGTCCGACCGGGTGGAGCACTACCCGGCGCAGCTCTCCGGCGGCCAGCAGCAGCGCGTCGCGATCGCCCGCGCGCTCGCGATGGACCCCGAGCTCATGCTGTTCGACGAGCCGACGTCCGCCCTCGACCCGGAGCTGGTCGGCGAGGTGCTGGCCGTCATGCAGGACCTGGCCCGGTCCGGGATGACGATGATCGTCGTGACGCACGAGATCGGCTTCGCCCGCGAGGTCGCCGACCACGTCGTGTTCATGGACGACGGCGCCATCGTCGAGGAGGGGCGGCCCGGCGACGTGCTGGACAACCCGTCCGAGCCGCGACTGAGGGACTTCCTCGCGCACGTCCTCTGAGGTCGGCCCGCGTCAGAGCGACGCGCAGGTGGAGCCCCAGTTCGTGTGCCCGATGACGACCTTCTTCCACACGTGGGTGGCGTAGCCCCCGGCCTGGGTGCGGGTCTTGGAGACCGTCCGGGTGGTGCCGTTGCTCCACGACGAGTCGGCCCCGGTGAGCCACGTGCTGCCCGTGGGGCAGCCGCTCGAGCCGGTGGAGACCCGGTAGATGCGCAGGAAGCCCGTCACGGTGCCGGACCCCTCGTACCGCCAGGAGGAGTAGATCCGCCCGCTGTCCTTCCACAGGCACACGACGCCGGGGCCCTCGGTGGTGTCGCACTGCGAACCGGAGGGCAGGCCGGCCGCGAGGGTGGTGGCGGACCGCGTGGCGTCGCCGTCGGCGCTGCCGACCTCGCCGGCGAGGCTCGCTGCGCCGTCGCAGCGCTCCGCCAGCTCGACGCGGTGGGTCTCGAGGTCGGCGGGCGCGCCCATCGCGAGGTTGTACTCGCGGTCGACCTCGGACGTGATCGTCACGTCCTGCAGCTCGCACCCGCGGGCCGCGGCGTCGGCCTCCCAGTCGGTGGCCTTCGCGTCGGCGCGCTCCTGCGCGGCCCACTTCTCCCAGGCCTTCGCCGGGCTGCCCGCCTCCGGCACGCCGGGCAGGTTCTCGGGGGCCGCCACGGCGGCCGTCGACCCCGCCGTCGTGGCGAGCGCGCCGCCGAGCAGGAGGGCGGCTGCGCCGAGGCACGCGGCGGCCCGGGTCGTGGTGGTCCTGCGTCGGCTCATGTCCGCTCCTCGTCTCCGGTGGGCATTGCCCGGGCTGCCCGGGCGAGGTGCGGTGCGCGCACCAGCCGACTCGTCCGGGGCAACTGACTGTCACTACGGTGTAGCACCGAGGCCCCTGCCGGCAACACCAGAGGTAGAGACGAGAGGACGAGCGTGGACGACGCCGATGCTCGCGCGCTGCTGACGCGGCTGTGGGTGGACCACCACGAGCCGGTCGCGCGGTTCGTGGCTCGGCGGGCGATGCCGGAGCTCGTCGACGACGTCGTCTCCGAGACGTTCCTGGTGGCGTGGCGAAAGGTGGAGGACGTGCCGGCAGAACCGCGGCCCTGGCTGTTCGGGGTGGCCCGCAACGTGCTGTCCACGCACCTGCGCACGCACGGCCGGTGGCGGGCGCTCGGCACCCGCCTCGAGCAGGAGCCGGAGCCCGGGCGGGAAGGCACCGCCGACGTCGCCGCCGACCGCACCGACCTGCGCCGCGCCTGGGACCTGCTGTCCGCCGCGGACCGCGAGGTCATCGCGCTCGTGGCCTGGGACGGGCTCACGGCGGTGGAGGCGGCGCGGGTGCTCGGCGTGCGGCCCACCACGTTCTCCGTCCGGCTCACCCGGGCGCGCAAGCGCCTGCTCGCGTTCTCCGGCCTGCCGCACGAGACGGCCGACGTGCTGCGCAACCTCAAGTCCTCCACCGGTTCGTCGGTGGGCGAGGAGGCACGATGAAGACGCCGATGATGGCGGAGCTCGAGGGCCTCGACCCCGCCCGCGACCTGCGCGCCCCCGGCCGGGCGGACGACCCCGCCCTGCAGGCGATCCTCGGGACCGAGCGCTCCGCCGTGAAGATCCGCCGCGCCCCGCGCCCGGCGCTGGTCGCGAGCGCGGCGGCCGCCGCCGTCGTCGCGGTCGCCGTCGGGGTCACGCTGACCTCGTCCCTCGGGTCGCCGCCCGCGTACGCGTCCTGGACGCCCGAGCCCGCGGACCTCTCCCGGGCCGCCGCGACGCAGGCCGCCGAGCCGTGCGGCACCTCCGCCCACGAGATCACCGACGGGCCCGACGGCCCGGCCGTCACCGAGGTGCCCGTACGGCCCGTGCTCACGGAGGTGCGCGGGGAGTACACGTACGTCGTGCTCGCGGGCGACGACGCCGTCACCGAGTGCTTCGTCACGACCCCCGCCGACGGGGCGCAGGACGTCGTCACCTCCGACGCGGTCGTGGCCGCCGGGCCGGCCGCCCCCGGCGCGCGCGACGTCACGACGCTCCAGGCCGGGACCGCGTCGTGGTCCGAGAGCAGCACCGGGGACGGGGCGCTCACGTCCGCGTTCGGCCGCGCCGGGGACGAGGTGGAGTCGATCGAGCTCACGACGGACGACGGTCAGGTCGTCCGGGCGTCGCTCGACGACGGCTGGTGGGCGGCGTGGGCGCCGGGGGCGTCGTCGCTGCCCCCGACGGCCGACGTGACCTTCACGGACGGGACGACGGCGCAGGTCGAGATCGACACCGGGGACTGACCGGAGGTCGGGCCGACCGGCGGACCTGACAGATGTCACCGCCGCACCGTGACCGGCTCACCGGGACCGGTGCGGCAGGACACTGTCCGTCCGCCCAGGTCATGGCCAGGATGTCAGGGACGTCCTGACAACGACCTGTGGAGTACCCGTGATCGAGAACCTGCAAGAGCTCACCGAGAGCCTGCCGCCCCTGCTCCAGTGGCTGGGGGTGATGCTGGCCGGGGCGATCCCGTTCGTCGAGTCGTACCTCGGTTCCGTGCTGGGCATCCTCGCCGGGCTCGAACCGGCCGTCGCCGTCGCGGCGGCCGTGGTCGGCAACGTGATCTCCATGCTCGTCTTCGTGCTCGTGGCCGCCCGGGTGCGGACCGCGGCGGCCAAGGGGCGGGGCAAGCCCGACTCGCCGCGGCGCGCGAAGCTGCGCGAGCGGTTCGACCGCTTCGGCGTCCCGGGCGTGAGCCTGCTCGGCCAGACGCTGCTGCCCAGCCAGATCACCTCGGCCGCCATGGTGTCCTTCGGCGCCTCGCGCAACGCGGTGATCGGCTGGCAGATCGTCTCGATCGTCCTGTGGGGCGTGCTGTTCGGCGTCCTGGCGACCCTGGGCGTCGACATGCTCGCGGTCGCGGGGTGACGCGGCGGCGCTACTCGCCGTCCTCGCAGGCGATGCCGTTGCCGTTGGCGTCGAGGCTGCCGCGGTAGGCCGGCTGGCCCTGCTGGATCGGGGCCGCGCCGGCGGCCCGGGCCGCGTTGCAGTCCCAGTAGAACCAGTCGCCGCCCTCCTCGGGCTCCGGCTGGGCCGCCTCCTCCTCCTGCTGCTGCTGCTGGTCGGCGAGCTGCTGCTCCTGGCTGGTGAGCTCGGCCTCCTTGGCGGCGGCCTCCTTCTCGCGTTCCTGCAGCGCCTTCTCGCGGTCCTCGACCTCGGTGCGCAGGTTCGTCAGGTCCTGCTGCGCCTGGGTGGCCTCCGACTTGAGCTGCTCGGCCTGCTGCAGGTCGCGTCGGGCGTCGACGAGCGCCTGCGCGGCGTCCGAGCTGCGCATCATCGACACGGTGACGCCGAGGATGCAGCCCAGCGCGAGGCACGCCACGGCCACTCCGGTGACGAGCATGCTCGACGGGCCCCGGCGCCGGACGGGTCGTGCCGACTGCTGGGCAGTCTCCGCCCGGGCAGTCTCCGCCCGGGCAGCCTCCGCCTGGGCGGTCTCGGCCTTCGCGGCGCGGCGCGCCTGCAGCTTGTCGCCCCAGGCCTGCACCGCGGTGGCGGCCGCCGACGCCGCCGCGGCGGCACGACCGGGCTCGGGCTCCTCCGCCTGGAGGGCGCGGCGCGACGGGGTCGCGGTCGCGGGGCCGGCCTGCCCGGGCTGCGGTGCGGGCGGCGACGGGGGCATCGTCGTCGTCGCGCGGGGGTCGACGGCGGGTGGCCCGGCGGGCGGCGGCGCGGGCGCGTGGCTCGCGATCGGTGCCATGACGCTGGTCCGCTCGGCCGCCGACTCCGCCGGGGCCACGGGCGGCGGCGGTGCGGAGTACCGGGGGGCGGGGGCGACCGGTGGCGGCGCGGAGCTCTCGACCCAGTACTCCCAGCCGGGGGGCGCGGGCGGCCAGGCAGGGTCGGGAACCCACCCGGCCTCGGGCCGGAAACCGGGGGGAACCTGCCACCCCGGGGGCGGGTTGAATCGCACAGCCATGACACTCCTTGGTCGTCGAGCGGCACCTACTATGGCGGAAACCGGGCGTGCAGGTCCACGTCGCGACCATGCCGGCAACGCGCCGACAGTGCTCCGCGGGCTGTCGGGGGGCCCTGGTAGAGAAGGTGGCATGTTCCTTCTCGACGACGACGGTGCCCGCGGCACGACGGCCGACGCCCCGCCCCGGCTGGTGCACTCGGCCCGTGACGTGGTGCTCGCGGCGGAGTGCGAGCACGCGCTGCTGCGCCGCGTCGACGAGGTCCTCGGACGGTCGCCCCGCACCGAGCGGGTCGCCGACGCGACGCTGGCGCGCACCCTCGCGCTGGGTGCGGCCCACGAGCGCCGCGCGCTCGAGGAGCACCGTGCCCGCTTCGGGGAAGCGCCGGCCGGCGGCGGCCCCGGCGGCGTCGTGGAGGTCATGCCGCCGGCCGCCACCACCTGGGACGAGCTGGCGGGGGCGCACGCGCGCACGCTCGGAGCCCTGGAGCGGGGCGCCGACGTCGTCGCGCAGGCGGCCTTCTTCGACGGCCGGTTCCACGGCCGCGCCGACTTCCTCGTGCGCGCGGACCGTGCCGACGGTGCGGGCGAGGGCTCCCGCCCCCGGTACGCCGTGTGGGAGGCGAAGCTCGCGCGCCGGGCCCAGGTGCCCGCGCTGCTGCAGGTGGGTGCCTACGCGGAGCAGCTCGCCGCCGCGGGCGTCGACCCGACCTCCCACGGGCACCTGCTGCTGGGCACGCAGGAGGCCACCGCGCACCTGCTCGCCGAGGTGCTGCCCGTGTTCCGTGCGCGACGGGACCGGATGCTCGACGTGGTGGCGGCGCACGTCGCCGACGACGGACCCGTGACCTGGGGGGACCCGCGGTTCGTCGCGTGCGGGCGGCTCGGTGTGTGCCCGGACTGCGCCCAGGCTGCCGAGCGGCACCGTGACGTGCTGCTGGTCGGCGGGGTCTACCCGCGCCAGCGCGCGGCCCTGGCCGCCGGGGGCGTCACCACGATCGACGGGCTGGCCGCGGCCGAGCAGGCGCCCGCCGGGATGTCCGAGGGAGCGTTCGAGAAGGTGCGGTCCCAGGCGGCGCTGCAGCTCGGTACCGACCCGGGGGACGGGCGCGTCCGGTACGAGGTCGAGGGCCCCGACGGGCCGCAGGCGGCCGAGCTGCGCTGGGCCATGCCCGACCCCGCCGCCGTCGACCGGCTGCCCCCGCCCAGCCCCGGCGACGTGTTCTTCGACTTCGAGGGCGACCCACTGTGGACGGACCCGCAGGGCCGTGGGCCGGGGGCCGGGTACGGGCTGGACTACCTCTTCGGCTGGGTGACCCGCCCCGGGGTGGACGACGACGCGGCCGACGAGGGCGCCCCGCCGTTCCACGGGCTGTGGGCCGACACCCCGGCGCAGGAGCGCGACGCGCTGGTCGCCTTCGTCGACTGGCTGCGCGACCGGCGCCGACGGTGGCCGGACCTGCACGTCTACCACTACGCCGACTACGAGCGGTCGCACCTGCTGTCCATCGCGGCCCGGCACGGGACGTACGAGGACGAGGTCGACGACCTGCTGCGCGAGGGCGTGCTCGTGGACCTGTGGAAGGTGGTGCGCCCGTCGCTGCGCATCTCCCACCGGTCGCGGTCGATCAAGAAGCTCGAGCCGCTGTACATGTCCCACGAACCGGGTCGTGAGGGCGTGACCGACGCCGCGGCGTCGATCGTCGAGTACGCCGAGTACACCGGCCTCCTGGCGGCGGGGCGGCACGACGAGGCCGCGCGCCGCAAGCAGCAGATCCTCGAGTACAACCGGTACGACTGCGTCTCCACGCTGCGCCTGCTCGACTGGCTGCGCGACGCCCGCGCCCAGGTGAACGGGGTACGGGCCCACTCCGGTCAGCCGGCGCCGGCCGAGCCCGGCCCGGCGGCGGGCGAGGCACCGGTCGAGGCATCGGGCGAGGCATCGGTCGAGGCATCGGTCGAGGCGGCCGCCGAGCCGACGAGGCGCGCCCTCGACGTCCGGCGCCGGCTGGCGCTCGAGGACGACGTGCGGGCCACGGTCGAGGCCGAGCGGGCCGAGCGGGCCGCGCTCGACGGCGCCGCGGCGACCGGGCGTGCGGCCCAGGTGCAGGGTCTGGCGCTGCTGGGGGCGTCCGTCGGCTACTACCGGCGCGAGGCCAAGCCGTTCTGGCACGAGCACTTCGCCCGGCTGGACTCGCCGCCCGACGAGTGGCCCGGGCGGCGGACCTCGATGGTCGTGCAGGAGGCCGAGGTCCTCAGGGGCTGGGAGGTCGAGGCGGGACGGTCGACGTCGTCACGGCTGCTGGTGCTGCGGGGGCGGGCGGTCGAGGGCTCGGAGCTCGTGCCCGGCGCCCCGGTCTGGCTGCTGTACGACGAGCCGGTGCCGGCGGGGGTCGGCGAGCTCACCCCGGGGGCGGTGCGCGCCGCGCACCGCCGGGCGAGCATCGTCGAGCCCGACCCGGCCGCTGGTCCGGCCGCTGGTCCGGCCGCTGGTCCGGCCGCAGACGGCCGCGCAGCCGGACAGGTGCTGGTCGTGCGGGAGCAGCTGCGCCGGTCCGACCATCCGTACGACGCGCTGCCGACGGGGGTCGCCCTGGACGGGCTGGTGCAGACGGGGCCGCAGGAGCAGGCCGTGGAGGACGCGGCGGCCGCGGCGCTGGCGACCTGGCGCGCCGCCGGGCGGCTGCCCGACGGCCCGGCGGCCGACCTGCTGGCGCGACGCTCCCCGCGTCTCGCCGGGGGCGATGCGCTGCCGGAGGCCCGGCCCGGTCCCGACGGCGAGGCGGAGCTCGTGCCGGCGGTGCTCGAGGCGGTGCGCCGGCTGGACCGGTCGTTCCTCGCGGTGCAGGGGCCGCCCGGCACGGGCAAGACCTCCCTCGGCTCGCACGTCGTCGCCCGGCTGGTCGAGGAGGGATGGCGCGTCGGCGTCGTCGCGCAGTCCCACGCGGTGGTGGAGAACCTGCTCGCGGCCGCCGTCCGGGCCGGGGTGCCGCCCGAGCGGGTGGCCAAGAAACGACGGGACCGTCCGGGTGCGCCGGCCGCGGCGTGGGCGGAGGTCACCCCCGAGGCGCTCGCCACGCACGCGGCGGCGGCCCGGGACGCGAGGCGCGGGTGCCTCGTGGGCGGCACCGCCTGGGACTTCGCGCACGCCCGCTGGGAGCCCGAGGGCCTCGACCTGCTCGTCGTGGACGAGGCCGGGCAGTTCTCGCTCGCCAACACGGTCGCCGTGGCGCGCGCCGCCGCCCGCCTGCTGCTGCTCGGCGACCCGCAGCAGCTCGGGCAGGTGAGCCGGGGCAGCCACCCCGAGCCCGCGGTGGCCGGGTCGGCGCTGTCGTGGCTGACGGGGGAGCACGACGTGCTCCCCGAGCGGTTCGGCTACTTCCTGCCCGCGTCGTACCGCATGCACCCGGCGCTGTGCGACCAGGTCTCCCGGCTCGCCTACGAGGGCAGGCTGCACGCCCACCCGCGCGCCGCCGCCCGGCACCTGGACGGCGTGGAGCCCGGCGTCCGGCACGTGCTGGTCGACCACGAGGGCGACGACGTGTCCTCCGTCGCCGAGGCCCAGGAGGTGGTGCGGCAGGTCCGCGACGTCCTGGGGCGCACCTGGCACCCGGGCGACGGGAGCGCGCGCCCCCTGGACGCCGGCGACGTGCTCGTCGTCGCGGCCTACAACGCGCAGGTCGCGACGGTGCGACGCGCGCTCGACGCCGCCGGCCTGGCCGGGGTCGCGGTCGGCACCGTGGACATGTTCCAGGGGCGGGAGGCGGTGGTCGTGGTGCTGACGATGGCAGCGTCGTCCCCCGACCGGATCCCCCGGGGCACGGGCTTCCTGCTCAGCAGGCACCGCATCAACGTCGCCGTCTCGCGCGGTCGGTGGTGCGCCGTCGTCGTCCGGTCGCCGCAGCTGACGAACTATCTGCCGGGCACCGTGCACGGTGTCGAGCGGCTCGGCGCGTTCCTGGCGCTCGGCACGTAGCGGGCCGTCAGAAGCCGCCGACGTCGCCGAACCCTCCACCGTCGCCGAACCCGCCGTCGCCGAAGAAGCCGCCGCCGTCCTGGCCCGCGGCCTCGGCCCCCGGGTCTGCCCCGGCACCCGCGTCCCCGCCCGAGTCGGCCCCCGCGTCGGCCCCCGCGTCGGACCCGCCCGCGCCAGGGTCGGCGGCGAAGTCCTGCGAGGGGTCGCCGAACGTCGGGCCGAACAGCGCGCCCGCCACGGCGGTGCCGATCACCACGCCGGCGACCGTGCCCAGCATGCTCGCCCCCACCATGGAGCCGAAGCCCGTGCCGCGAGCCGCGCCGGGCCCGTCGGTGCCGCGGAACGTCTGCTCGAGCGTGCCGGGCTGGCGCATCTCCGCGCGGGTGGCCATCCGGGCGAGGGACTGCGGGTCGTCCGACGACGCCCGCTCCGCGGGCGGCGCCCCCGCGCTCAGCTCGTCGAGGACGCGCCGTCGCTGCTCGGGTGTCAGCCGCGCGAAAGCCTCGGCGTGCGCCTGCTCGACGGCGTCCGGCGGCGCGGTCCGCAGGAGGTAGCGGTACCGCTCGACGGCGACCTCGTCGGGGTCGCGGTCGGCGGCGGCGCCGCTCGCGCCGTAGCCGGGGGCGGCCGGGGCGCCGGCCGGCTCCTGGCCCGAGCCGGGGGAGTAGCCGTGCTTGCCCGGCGCCTCACCGACGTCCGGCGACGTGGCTCCGGGCTGCCCGGGCACTCCGTGGAACGTCCGTGTGTCGCGCGTCCTGCCGAGAAGTCGGTCGAGGAATCCCATACCTCGTCCAACGACCGCGTCCTGGCGCGCGTTCCCGGCGGGACGACGACGGCCCGCACCCCGCCGACTGGCGGGATGCGGGCCGTGTGCTCACGCGGGCCGAGTCACTCGGCCGTGCGGAGGGTCAGAGCGGGCGAACGTTCTCCGCCTGCGGGCCCTTGGGGCCCTGCGTCACGTCGAACTCGACGCGCTGCTCCTCGTCCAGCGAGCGGTAGCCCTGGGACTGGATCGCGGAGAAGTGGACGAACACGTCAGCCGAGCCGTCCTCGGGGGCGATGAAGCCGTAGCCCTTCTCGCTGTTGAACCACTTCACGGTTCCGGTAGCCATGAGAACTCCTTCAAGAGGTGTCGACGACCTCGACCGTCGAGATCGCGCATCACGGTGAATCGTCGTCAACTCTTGAAACCAAGGTCCGCCCGACGTTCACGTCAATCCTGAACGACGTGGCCGTGGAGCGCAGGACGAAAGGACGTCCTGGATCGAGCGAGGCACTGCAACGGCCCCAACGGTACGCGAGCGCGCGATCGTGCACCAGTGGTCTTCGCCGACACGTCCACACCGTGGACGCGTCGGTGTGACCGACCCGACCCCGGCGGGCCGCTGGGATAGAAAGGTGCCATGAGCAGCGTCACCACCCCGTCCCTGACCCTCAACAACGGCGTCGACATCCCGCAGGTGGGCCTCGGCGTCTTCCAGGTGCCCGACGGCGGCACGCAGGAGAACGTCGAGCAGGCCCTCGAGCTCGGCTACCGGCACGTGGACACGGCTGCCGCGTACTACAACGAGGCGGGCGTCGGCGCCGCGCTGCGCGCCTCGGGGCTGTCGCGCGACGAGGTCTTCGTGACCACCAAGCTCCGCAACGGCGACCAGGGCTACGAGCAGACCCTGCGCGCCTTCGACGACTCGCGGCGGGAGCTGGGCGTCGACGTCGTCGACCTGTACCTGATCCACTGGCCGGTGCCGAGCCGTGACCTGTACGTCGAGACCTGGCGGGCGTTCGAGAAGCTGCTCGCCGACGGCGCGGTGCGGGCGATCGGTGTCTCCAACTTCCTGTCCGACCACCTGGAACGCCTCGTCGCGGAGACCGACGTCGTGCCCGCGGTGAACCAGATGGAGGTGCACCCCACCTTCCAGCAGGTCGACGTGCAGCAGACGTGCCGCGCGCTGGGGATCGCGGTCGAGGCGTACTCGCCCCTGGGGCGCGGCGGCGACCTCGACGCGCCTGCCGTCGTGGCCGCGGCGACCGAGCTCGGCGTCACGCCGGCGCAGGTCGTGCTGCGGTGGGCCGTGCAGCAGAACCGGATCGTCATCCCGAAGTCGATGTCGGTCGAGCGTCAGGCGACCAACATGGACCTCTTCTCGTTCGAGCTCTCCGAGGAGCAGATGGCGCAGATCGACGCGCTCGAGTCAGGTGTGGACGGGCGCACCGGGGCGGACCCGGCGACCGCTGCCTTCACGCAGTTCCGCGACTGACCGGCCCGCACCGGGAGGGACTGCGCGCCGTGGTGTGACGGAGGTAACAGGTTCGTCACGATCCCGGGAGTGTGACCCACGCGACACGTGGCGGACATACATTCCCACTACGTTCAGCGCCACTAAAGGCGGCGTTGAGCCGCGCAGTCCCACCTGGTGAAGGGGAACAGCATGATTCGACGCAGCACGGCCGCCCGGGGCCTCGCCCTGGCAGCGGTCCTGAGCCTGGGCCTCACGGCCTGTGCCTCCTCCGAGGGCGGGGGCGGCGACGACGGCGAGGGCGAGACGACCGCAGAACCCCTGACGATCGGCACGATCCTCCCGGTGACGGGCACCCTCGCCTTCCTCGGCCCCCCCGAGATCGCCGGTGTCGGCCTCGCCATCGACGACATCAACTCCGCCGGAGGCGTCCTCGGCGAGGACGTGAAGGTGGAGTGGGGCGACTCCGGTGACAGCACCGACCTGTCGGTGGCGAACAGCACCGCCACCGACCTCATCAACAAGGGCGCGACGGCCGTGATCGGTGCGGCCTCGTCGGCCGTGTCCCTCGGCGTGGTCGACACGTTCGCCGAGGCCGGCGTCATGCAGATCTCGCCGGCCAACACTGCGACCGACCTGTCCGGCTACGGCGAGTTCTTCGCCCGCACGGCACCGCCGGACACGGTGCAGGGCGCCGCGCACGGCTCGCTCATCCTCGACGACGGGCACTGCAAGGTCGGCTTCCTCGTGCAGAACGAGGCCTACGGCACCGGCCTGCGTGACAACGTGCAGAAGGCGGTCGAGGCCGGCGGCTGCGAGGTCGTCTACGGCGGAACCGGTCAGGGGCACGAGTTCGCCCCCGGCGAGACCAACTTCGGTGCCCAGGTGACCGACCTGCTGGCGCAGAAGCCGGACGCCATCTCGGTCATCGCGTTCGAGGAGACGGTCGCGATCGTCAACGAGCTCGTGTCGCAGGGGTGGGACTTCGACGGGACCACGTACTTCTGCGACGGGAACCTGTCCAACTACGGCGACCAGTTCGACCCGGGCACGCTTGCCGGGGTCAAGGGCACGCTGCCCGGCGCCCAGGCGGACGACTCCTTCCGTGAGGAGCTCAAGGCCTGGTACACCGAGAACGAGGACGGCGAGCTCAACGACTTCTCGTACTCGGCCGAGTCGTACGACGCGGCCGTCCTCGCCGCGCTGGCCGCGGTGAAGGGCGGCGCCACGGACGGCGAGACCATCTCGGCGAACATCAAGGCCGTGTCCGGTGCGGACGGCGGCACGGAGGTGACCACGTTCGAGGAGGGCGTGACCGCCCTCGAGGCCGGCGACGACATCAACTACGTCGGCAAGTCCGGCATCGGGCCGCTCAACGACAAGAACGACCCGACGTCCGCGTTCATCGGCATCTACGCCTACGGCAAGGACAACACGTACAGCTACGAGCGGCAGATCGAGGGCAAGATCGAGTGACCCCCGGTCAGGCCGGTCGCTGACCGGTCGCCGACACCACGACGGCCCGGGTGCTCCCCACGAGCACCCGGGCCGTCGTGACGCGGGCCGCCTCCGCGCGGCGAGCACGCGGCGCGGGGCCCACGGCGGTGGTGTTGACTGGCGAGATGTTCACGCCGGCGGAGGACGAGAACCGCCGGCTCCTGCGCGCCCGCGACGCCATCGACCGTGAGTACTCGGCGCCGCTGGACGTCCCGTCGCTCGCCGCGGTCGCGTACATGTCGCCGGCCCACTTCGCCCGCCGGTTCCGCGCGGTGTTCGGCGAGACGCCGTACCGCTACCTGCAGCGCCGCCGGATCGAGCGTGCCTGCGCGCTGCTGCGGGACACGTCGGAGCCCGTCACGGACGTCGCACGGACGGTGGGCTACGACAGCCTCGGCACCTTCAGCCGCACCTTCACGGCCGTCGTCGGGCGCAGCCCGACCCGGTACCGGCAGGACGCGCGCCCGGTGCCCGCGCCGGTCTGCTTCACCAAGGCCTGGACGCGACCGAGCAGTTTCGGAGAAGCGTCGCCGGCGGCCCGTCCCTAGCGTTGTCGGCATGTTCACCGGAATCGCCATCCACAGCGTCTACGTCCTCGACCAGGAGGAGGCGCTCGCCTTCTACGTCGACACCCTCGGCCTGGAGGTGACCTCCGACGTCGACATGGGGTTCATGCGCTGGCTCACCGTGGCCGTGCCGGGGCAGCCGGAGCGCCGCATCCTGCTCGAGGTGCCCGGCCCGCCGTCGATGAGCGAGGAGACCGCCGCGCAGGTGCGGTCGCTCGTGACCCGCGGCGCGCTCGGCACCGCCGCCATCCTCACCACCGACGACTGCCGTGCCACCTACGCCGCGCTGGCCGCCAAGGGGGTGGAGTTCACCGAGAAGCCGACCGAGCAGCCCTACGGCATCGACTGCGCGCTGCGGGACCCGTTCGGCAACCACCTGCGGATCACGCAGGAGGTCCCCGTGCGGGACATCACCGACGACGACCTGCGGCGCTGGGGCGGCGCCTGACCAGCTGCGTGGCTCGACGACAGCGGCGGGCGTCCCTCGGAGGGACGCCCGCCGCCGGTCGGGTGCCTACGGGTTCTCCTCCGCGAGGGTGCCGAGGTAGAGCGAGATCACCTTCGGGTCGGCCTGGAGCTCGCGCCCGGTGCCGGTGTACGCGTCCTTGCCCTGGTCGAGAACGTAGCCTCGGTCGCAGATCTGCAGGCACCGGCGGGCGTTCTGCTCGACCATGACCACCGAGACGCCGGCCTTGTTGATCATGCGGGTGCGCAGGAAGGTCTCGTCCTGGCGGACGGGGGACAGGCCGGCGGACGGCTCGTCGAGCAGCAGCACGGACGGGTTCATCATGAGAGCCCGCGCCATGGCGACCATCTGCCGCTCGCCGCCGGACATGGCGCCCGCCCGCTGCGACCGCCGCTCGTGCAGCACGGGGAACAGCTCCCCGATGAACCCCCAGCGCTCGTCGAACACGCGGGGGCGCAGGTACACGCCCATGCGCATGTTCTCCTCGACCGTGAGCGAGGGGAACACGTTGTTGTTCTGGGGCACGAAGCCGACGCCGCGGGCCACGAGGGCGTTCGCCTTCATGCCCGTGATGTCGTCGCCGCCGAGGGTGACGGTCCCGGAGTGGATCTTCACCAGCCCGAACAACGCCTTGAGCAGCGTGGACTTGCCGGCGCCGTTCGGGCCGATGATGCCGACCAGCTCGCCCTTGGCGACCTCGATCGAGCAGCCGTCGAGGATGTTGACCCCCGGCAGGTAGCCCGCCACGAGGTTGTCGGCCCGCAGCAGCAGCTCCCGGTCCTTGGGGGCGCCGGCGGCGGCCTCCCCGGGCAGGATCGCGGTGTCGCTCATCGCTTCTCCTCCTCGGCCTCGAGCCGGGCCAGGATCTCGGGATCGAGCAGGGAGTCGTCCCCGAGGTCGGTGTCGTGGTGGGCTCCCAGGTAGGCGTCGACGACGGCCTGGTCCCGCATCACCGACGCGGGCGGCCCCTCGGCGACGATCCGGCCCTCGGCCATGACCACCACCCAGTCGGAGATGTGCCGCACGGCGTGCATGTCGTGCTCGACGAAGAGGACGGTCATCCCCTCGTCGCGCAGCGCCTGGACGTGACCCAGCAGCGACTGCACGAGCACGGGGTTCACGCCCGCCATGGGCTCGTCGAGCATGATCATCGTCGGGTCGGTCATCAGCGCGCGGGCCATCTCGAGCAGCTTGCGCTGCCCGCCCGACAGGGACCCGGCGTAGTCGGGCGCCTTGTCGGCGAGCTTGAACCGCGCGAGGATCTCCATCGCCTTCTCGGTGGCGGCCATCTCGTGGGCCCGCCAGGTGAACGGCAGCCAGGAGAGCCAGAACCGCTCGCCGGGGTTGTCGGGCGCGGCCAGCAGCATGTTCTGCAGCACCGTGAGCCGTGACAGGGCCTTGGTGAGCTGGAAGGTGCGCACCATCCCCGCCTTGGCGACGCGCGCGCCGCTCTTGCCCTGCAACGAGCGGCCCTCGAAGCTCCAGGTGCCGCTCTGCGGGGTGTCGAAGCCGGTGAGCAGGTTGAAGAACGTCGTCTTGCCGGCGCCGTTGGGGCCGATGAGCGCCGTGATGGCGCCCCGCTGCACCTCGAGGTGGTCGACGTCGCACGCCGTCATGCCGCCGAAGCGGCGCACGACGTCGTCCGCGACGAGGATGGCGTCCGGCTTGGAGACGCCGACGACGGGCTCGATCTCGGCGAGCTCCCCGCGGGCCTCGACCGCGGTCGCGGAGCTCGGTTCCTGGGCGGCTGCCGCCGCGGCGTCGACGACGGAGGCGGGTGCCCGCCCGGCCTCGTCGCCGGGCCCCGTGCCGGGTGCGGCGTGGGTGGTCTCGTCAGCGGACATTGAACGCCAGCTCCTTCTTGTTGCCCAGGATGCCCTGTGGCCTGAAGATCACGAGCAGCATGAGCGTGGCTCCTACCAGCATGCCGCCGATCTGCTCCACGTTGGTGGTGCTGATGATGTTCCCGACCCCGGTGTTCTCCGACAGGGCGCGCATCCCGGTGCGCATGAGCATGTACGCGCCGAAGAAGATCATCGACCCGAGCACGGGCCCGAACACGGTGGCGGCCCCGCCCAGGAGCAGCACCGTCCACGCGAAGAACGTCATCGTGCGGCCCATGGCGTCGGGGGCGATGGTCAGTGGTAGCACGTAGAGCACACCGCCGAGCGAGCCCAGCATCCCGCCGAGCACCAGCGACTGGAGCTTGTAGGAGTACACGTTCTTGCCGAGCGCGCGCACGGCGTCCTCGTCCTCACGGATGCCCTTGAGGACGCGGCCCCACGGGCTGCGGGTGATGAGCCAGACGAACAGCAGCACGACGGCGACCACGCCCCACGCGAAGAGGCGCGTCCACCAGGAGTCGGAGCCGGTGTTGATGTACTCGAGCGGGCCGATCGTGGTGCGCCCGTCGGGCAGCGGCGACAGGTCCTGGAAGGTGCCCTTGTAGTTGCGCCCCTGCAGGCCCGACGCACCGCCCGTCCACTCCTGGAGCCACGTGGACCTGCCGATCCATCTGATGATCTCCGCGGCGGAGATGGTGACGATCGCGAGGTAGTCGCCTCTGAGCTGCAGCGTCGGGATGCCGAGGACGACGGCGAAGATCAGGCCCGCCCCGAGGGCGATCAGCAGGGCGAGGAAGAACGGCGCTCCGGCGATCGTCGAGATGCCGAAGCCGTAGGCCCCGAGCAGCATGAAGCCTGCCTGGCCCATGTTGAGCAGCCCGGTGTACCCGAAGTGCAGGTTCAGGCCGATCGCCGCGATGGCGAACGCGGCCGTGGTGGGTGCGATGGCCTCGGCCAGCGACTGGGTGAGGATTCTGATGAGCTCGTCCATGGTGGGTCTCCCTTCAGCCGATCCGCTCGCGGCGGCCGAGGATGCCCTGCGGCCTGATCAGGAGCACGAGGATGAGGATCACGAGGGCCGACGCGTAGCGCAGGTCGCTCTGGATCACGAGGTTGGAGAGCTCGACGACGAGCCCGATGAGGATCGACCCGACGAGCGCGCCGAACGCGGTGCCGAGACCGCCGAGCGTGACCGCGGCGAACATCAGCAGCAGGAGCTGCACGCCGAGCTGCCAGTTGAACGACCCGAACGAGATGCCCCACATGAGGCCGGCCAGGGCGGCGAAGCCGGTGGCCATGATCCACACGATGCGGACGATCTTGTCGGGGTCGATGCCGGTGGTCGCGGCGAGCGCCGGGTTGTCGGAGACGGCGCGGGTGGCGCGCCCGAGGCGGGTGCGCGTGAGGAACCAGGCGATCCCCACGAGACAGACCAGCGCGACGACCATCGAGAGCCACGACGCGGTGCTCAGCGTGATCCCGGCGATGTTCAGCGGCCGCGGGTTGTTCGACAGGATGCGCTCGGACCCGCCGCCGATGAGCAGCTGGATGACGTACTGCAGCGCGATCGAGAGGCCGATCGACACGATCATCAGCTGCATCACCGGGGTGCCCTTGCGCCGCAGCGGCCGCCAGACGCCGGCGTCCTGCGCCAGCCCGGTGAGCGCGCAGACGGCGATGGTCAGGATGGCGCCGAGCCACACCGGCATCCCCATCTGGTTGATGGTGATGAAGCCGAACGCGGCGCCGAGGGCGAACTGCTCGCCGTGCGCGAAGTTCGACAGCCCGGTGGTGCCGAAGATGAGGTTGAGCCCGATCGAGGCGAGCGCGAGCAGCAGGCCGAAGCGGATGCCGGAGCCGAACTGCTGCCACACCTGGGCCCACGTGAGCGCGCCCTGCGAGGCGTCGCCCTCCGGCGCAGCCCCGACGCCCTCGCCGTCCGACTCCGCCGGGGCTTCCCCGCCGTCGTCGGCGGGGGCGGAGGTGGTCTCCTCCTGCGTGGGGGCCGGTGCGGCGGCGTCGGCGCCGACGCGGAACGCGGCCCGGGCCGTGGCGCCGGTCTGCGCGGTGACCTCGATCTCGGTGGCCGCTCCCTCCGGGAGCGGCTGATCGGCCGGCAGCGTCGCCGGGTCGATCGCCACGGTGTACTGGCCGACCACGGGGACGGCGACCGACTGCATGTCGGCGGTGGTGGTGAAGGTGGCGCTGAAGTCCTCCGGGCCGGTGATGGTGACCGCCACGTCGGGGATGCGGTCGTTCTCCTCGGTGAGGACGAACGCGGCGACGCAGGCCGACTCCTCGGGCGAGCAGTCGGTGGGGACGTCGGCCGTGCCGGTCGTCGTTCCTGCAGGTGTGGCGGCTCCTGCGGCGGTGCTGGTCGATACGGGTGTCGCCGTCCCGGGCGCCGCGGTAGCGGGCGCAGCGGTGAGGGCGAGCGGGGCGAGCGCGATCGCGAGTGCCGCAGCGGTGCGGCGCAGCACGCTCGCGAGGTGGGGTCGGTCCGATGTCATCCGGCCGGTCCTCCTCGGTGTCGAGGGCGTGGTCCCCGAGGCAGCTCGGGGCGTGCCCGTTCACCCCCGGCGGTGCAGCGACACTAAAGGCCCCATGTATCGCCGAGGTTTCACGAGCGTGCCGGAAGTGTAGCGACGAAAATGTGACCCAGCCGACACTCTGAGGTCACAGTCCTGCATCACCGGAACGGTCACCCGGCGGGCGCCGGTGGCGGCGTCGGCCCGTGGGTCCCGGCACGTACGCTGGCCGCGTGCACGACGTCGAGAGCAGCCCTGAGCAGACCGTCCCCGAGACCCCGGTCGCCGGGCCGCAGGAGGCCCCCGCGGCCGAGCGGCGCCCGACCACGCGCACCCACCACGGGGACGCGTTCGTCGACGACTACGAGTGGCTGCGCGCCAAGGACGACCCCGAGGTGCTGGCGCACCTGGAGGCCGAGAACGCGTGGACGCAGGCGCAGCTCGCGCCGCTCGCCGGCCTGCGCAGCGACCTCTTCACGGAGATCAAGGAGCGCACCCAGGAGACCGATCTGTCGGTGCCGACGCGCCTGGGCGACGCCTGGTACTACGCCCGGACCGTCGAGGGCCGGCAGTACCCCATCCACGCCCGGGTGCCGGCCGCCGGAGCGGGCGGCGCCGACGCCTGGACCCCGCCGGACCTGCAGCCGGACGAGGGCGGCCGGGACGGCCACGGCGGCCACGACGGCGGGCCCGACGGCGAGCAGGTGCTGCTGGACCAGAACGTCGAGGCCGAGGGGCACGACTTCTTCTCGCTCGGGTCGTTCGACGTCTCCGCCGACGGCGCGCGGCTCGCGTACGCCGTCGACACCACCGGCGACGAGCGGTACACGCTGCGCGTGCGCGACCTGACCACCGGCGCCGACCTGCCCGACGTCGTCACCGACACGTTCCCGGGCGCGACGATCACCCCGGACGGCGCGTACGTCTTCTACCCGACCGTGGACGACGCGTGGCGCCCGTACCGCATCTGGCGGCACGAGGTCGGCACCCCCGCGTCCGAGGACGTCCTCGTCCTGGAGGAGCCCGACGAGCGGTTCTGGGTGGGCGTCGGCCTGACCCGGTCGCAGCGCTACCTGGTGCTCGAGCTGGGCTCGAAGACGACGAGCGAGGCCCGCGTGCTCGAGGCCGACGACCCCACCGGCACACCGCGCGTCGTGTGGGAGCGCCGCGACGGCATGGAGTACACGGTCGAGCACGTCGTGCTCGCGGCCGGGCGGGACGCCCTGCTGGTGCTGCACAACGACGGCGCCGAGAACTTCGAGCTGGCGGTGACCGACGTGCCCGGCGCCGACGGCCCGCAGGACCCCGCCGCCGCGCGCGCCGTCGTGCCGCACGACCCGGCGACGCGGCTCGACGGCGTCGACGCCTTCGCCGAGCACGTGGTGCTGTCGTTCCGCCGCGAGGCGCTGCCGCGCGTGGGCGTGGTCGCGCTGCGCGGGCTGGAGGCGGGCTCGCCGTGGCCGGTCGAGGAGATCGCCGTGGACGAGCCGCTGTTCTCCGTCGCCCTCGACGCGAACCCGGACTGGTCGCAGCCGCTGCTGCGGGTGCAGCACACGTCGTTCGTCACGCCGGCCACGGTGCTCGACGTCGACCTCGCGACCGGCGAGCGGCACGTGCGCAAGCGCCAGCCCGTGCTCGGCGGGTACGACCCGGACGAGTACACCCAGCGGCGCGAGTGGGCGACGGCGCCCGACGGCACGCAGGTGCCGATCAGCCTGGTGTGGCGGCGGGACGCGGTCACCCTGGACGGCGCGGGGCTGCGCGCCGAGCCGGCCCCCCTGCTGCTGTACGGGTACGGCGCGTACGAGATGAGCATCGACCCGTACTTCTCCGTACCGCGCCTCAGCATGCTCGACCGCGGCGTCGTGTTCGCCGTCGCGCACGTGCGCGGCGGCGGGGAGATGGGCCGCCGCTGGTACGACGACGGCAAGCTCGCGGCCAAGCCGCACACGTTCACCGACTTCGTGGCGTGCGCGCGCCACCTCGTCGAGGCGGGGTGGACGACGCCGGAGCGGATGGTCGCGGACGGCGCCAGCGCGGGCGGCCTGCTGGTCGGGGCGGTCACCAACCTCGCCCCGGAGCTGTTCGCGGGCGTGCTCGCCGGGGTGCCGTTCGTCGACGCCCTGACCTCGATGCTCGACCCGTCGCTGCCGCTGACCGTCGTGGAGTGGGACGAGTGGGGCGACCCGCTGCACGACCCGGCCACCTACGCGCTCATGCGGTCGTACAGCCCCTACGAGAACGTGCCGGACGACGCCGCGCACTACCCGCGGATCCTCGCGACCACGTCGCTGCACGACACCCGCGTGCTGTACGTGGAGCCGGCGAAGTGGGTGGCGCGGCTGCGCGCGTCGGGCGCCCCGGCGCTGCTGAAGATCGAGATGTCCGCCGGGCACGGCGGGGTCTCCGGCCGGTACGCCCGCTGGGAGGAGATCGCGTTCGAGAACGCGTGGGTGCTCGACGTGCTCGGGGCGCGCTGACCCGACACGCGGAGCGAAGGTGAACAGAAGATGAACAGTCCCGGAACAGTTCACCGAACAGCCCCCTGATGGTCGATCGGGCCCGGACCGGCCCCCCACGATGGATGTCGTGACCGAGACGCTCCTGCTGGCGCTCGTCGTCGTGACCGCACTGGCCTTCGACTTCACGAACGGCTTCCACGACACGGGAAACGCCATGGCGACCTCCATCGCCACCCGCGCACTCAAGCCCAAGACAGCCGTCCTGCTGTCGGCCGTCCTCAACCTCGTCGGCGCCTTCCTGTCGCTGGCCGTCGCCGCGACGATCGCCAAGGGCATCGTCGACGCCGGTGTCGTCACCCTGCCGGTGGTGCTCGCCGGCCTGGTCGGCGGCATCGTCTGGAACCTCATCACCTGGTTGTTCGGCATCCCGTCGAGCTCGTCGCACGCCCTCGTGGGCGGCATGGTCGGCGCGGTGCTGGCCGCCGTCGGCACGTCGGGCGTGCTGTGGACGGGCGTGGTGTCGAAGGTCCTCGTGCCGGCGCTGGTCGCGCCGCTCGTGGCGATCGCCGTCGCCGGCGCGGGCACCTGGCTGGTCGCCCGCCTGACCCGCGGCGTGCCGCAGGAGGTCAGCAACCGCGGCTTCCGCTGGGGCCAGATCGGCTCCGCCTCGCTCGTCTCCCTGGCGCACGGCACCAACGACGCGCAGAAGTCGATGGGCATCATCCTGCTCGCGCTCATCGCGGGCGGCGCCGTGCCGGCCGACTCGGGCGTCCCGTTCTGGGTGATCCTGTCCTGCGCCCTCGCGATGGCGGCCGGCACCTACCTGGGCGGCTGGCGCGTCATCCGCACCCTCGGCAAGGGGCTCGTCGAGATCGACACCCGCCAGGGCATGGCGGCCGAGACTTCGTCCGCTGCGGTCATCCTGCTGTCCAGCCACTTCGGCTTCTCCCTGTCGACGACGCACGTCGCGACGGGCTCGGTGCTCGGCTCCGGCGTCGGCATGCCGGGGGCGAAGGTGCGCTGGGGCGTCGCGAGCCGCATGTTCGTGGCCTGGCTGATCACCCTCCCGGCCGCCGGCCTGGTCGGCGCGCTGTGCCACTGGATGGAGTCCGCGATCGGCGGCGCCGCCGGCACGATCGCCGTGTTCGTGGTGCTGATCGCCTCCTCGGCCGCGATCTGGCTGGCGTCGCGCCGCAAGCCGGTCGACCACACCAACGTCAACGAGGCCTGGGACGAGGAGAAGGGCGCGACGGTCGAGGCCGTCGCCGCCACCACCGGCGAGGCCGGCGGCGAGCGTGTCGCCCCCGTGCCGGCCGCCGCCACCGCGTCCTCCGTGGGCGCGGCCATCGAGTCGGTCGGGACCGTCAGCGTCCCGGCGCAGGGGAGCGTGCAGTCATGAGCGACTTCATCGAGTGGGGCGCCCTGGGCCAGGTCCTCGTGGCCGGCCTGATCGTGGGTGCCGGGATCCCGGCGCTGTTCGCCCTCGGCCTGCGCCTGCTGGCCGGCACGACGACCGAGCAGGCGCCGGCGGCCCCGGGCGCGCCGGCCGCGGGCGAGCGGCCGGCGTCGGCCGGTGCGGTCTCCATCGGCCGGCCCACCCCGGCGCGGCTCGCCGGCGCGATCGTGTGCCTGGGCGTCGTCGTGGGGGCCGTCGCCTTCGGGCTGGTCTTCCTGGTCTCCGGCGGGCACTGACCCCGCGCCGGCTCAGCGCCGCGCCGCGGTCAGCGCGAGGGTGGCGCCCTGCTGCACGAAGCTCCCGCCGGCGGCGTCGATCGCGGCGCCGAGGCCGTCGAGGACGGCGTCCAGCTGGGCGGCCGGGAGGCGAGTCATCAGGCCGGTCGTGGGTACGAGGTCGAGCCACTGGTCACGGGTGTACGTGCGCTCCCAGGTGTACCGGTGCTCGCGAGGATCGGCGAACGCCGCGCTGCGGCGCACCCCCTCGGCCGCCCGGGTGATCATCCGGCCGTAGCCCTCGCGGGCCGACCCCGAGCCGGCGGCCGCCATCGGAGAGCCGGGAAGCACCTCCCGGTACACGTCGGCGAACGCCTCGGCGAGGTCGGGCGGAGGGTCGCCGGCGTTCCAGAACACCGTCAGTCCGCCGCCCGGCCGCAGCGCCTCCGCGGCGCGCAGCGCGCCCGCGTCCGGGTCGACCCAGTGCCAGGTCTGGCCGGCGGTGACGGCGTCGAACGTGCGGCCGGCGGCGTCCCAGTCCTCGAACCGCGCGATCTCGACGACGGTCCCGTCCCGGCGCGCGACGTCGGCCATGCGGTCGTCGACGTCGACCCCGAGCACGGTGCAGCCCGCGTCGCGCAGCTGTCGCGCGACGATGCCGGTGCCGACGCCGACGTCGAGCACGCGCGGCGCCCCGTCGGGGTCGACGTCCCGCGCGCCGTCGGCGATCCTGCGGATCAGGGCGTCCGGGTAGCGCGGGCGGGCACGGTCGTAACGACCGGCGTCGCTCCCGAAGGACGACGCGGCGCTCCGGGCCTCGGCGGGGTCGGTGGCCATGGCCTCAGCCAAGACCTCGCGGGTGCCGCGGTCAACGGTGTTCGCGGGCGGCAGACTCCGCCCGGTCACGGGCAGCCCACGGCGGCCCGGCCGTCATCCTCCGAGCCCGGCCTTCGCCTCGAGGACGCGCTCGGCGGAGGCGTCGACCTTCTTCGCGAACCCCTCGTCCTTGCGGGCCCGCTCGACCAGGGCGTCCGCCATCTCGGGCACGACGCTCGGGTCGGCGGACGCCAGCACGAGGTCCACCCCCGCCTCGACGGCGCGGACGGCGCGCTCGCCCGGCGACCACTGCTGCACCTGCGCCGCCGCGGACACGTCGTCCGTCACGACCACGCCGTCGAAGCCGAGGTCGTCGCGCAGCACCCCCACGACCTTCGGCGAGAACACCGCCGGCGCGTCGGGGTCGATGCGCGTGTACGTCGCGGACGACATCATCACGTACCGCGCGCCGGCGTCGATCCCGGCGCCGAACACGTCGACCGACCGGGCGTCCGGCCCGGTGACGTCGTCGACGACGTCGGCGTCGGTGTCCGTGTTCGCCGTGACGCGGCCGAGGCCCGGGAAGTGCTTGATCACCGGCTCGACGCCCGCCGCCTGCATGCCTGCCGAGAACGCGGTCGCGGACCGCTCCACCGACGCCGGGGTGAAGCCGTAGCTGCGGTCGAAGTACCCGATCGGCGGGTTGTCGCCGGCGTCGGCCTCGTCGACGAGGTCCATCACCGGCGCGAGGTTGAGGTTGATCCCCGCGGCGGCGAGCTCGTCGCCCCAGGTCTCCGCCCGGTCGCGCAGCTTTCCGGGCGCCCAGGTCGCCTGCTCGGTCGCGGCCGGGAGCTCGGAGAAGCCGGGGCCGCGCAGCACCTGCACGAGCCCGCCCTCCTGGTCCGTGGCGACGAGCATCTGCGTGCCGTGGGTCGTCTCGTCGGAGACGAGGCCCGTGTACTCGGTGACCAGCTCACGGGTCGCGTCGACGCCGGCCTCGCTGCGGCCGTGGAGGAACACGTTGCCGACGTGGTGGGCGCCGACCACGTCCGCGCTCACCGGGGCCGGGTCGTCCACCGCGACCCCGACCATGACCAGCTGGCCGACCTTCTCCTCCAGCGACCAGCCGGCGAGCACGTCGTCGGCGGGGTCGGACGACGACGAGGCGTCCGGCGACGGGGCCGAGGGCGAGGCCGTCCGGGACTCGTCGGCCGTCGGGTCGTCGGTCGTCGGGGCGTCCGCCGTCGGCTGCGTCCCGGCGGACGTGGCCGGGCTCGGGTCGGGGTCGTCGGCGGGGCCGCCGCACCCGGCCAGCAGCAGGCCGGTCAGCAGCGCGCCGGCTGCGAGCCGCCGGGACGGTGGTCGGCGGGCCGGGCGCCGGTGGGCCGGTGGAGCGGGGGGCGGTGCGGGGTGGAGCTCAGCGGGCACGCGGTGCGCCGTCCCGGTGGGCGAGGGTGTCGAGCGCCTGGCGCCAGTGCCCCTCGGAGCGGGCGGCGTGCTCGGCCGTGTCGACGTTCTGCTGCAGCACCGTCACGAGGGTCCCGGAGTCGTCCGGCTCCAGCGTGATCCGGATGTCGTGGTAGTTCTCGGGGACGTCCTCGAGGTCGCTCAGCGGCGAGAAGTGCGTGAAGTGCAGCAGGCGCGGCCGGTCGACGGCGACGACCTGCCCCTTGTCCGCGAACTGCCGGCCGAAGAAGTGCCCCTCGAAGGTCACCGGGCTGCCGGGCTGGTAGTCGGTCTCGACGTTGGCCCCCAGCATCCAGCGGGCTCCCGGGTGCACGAGCTCCGCCCACACCCGCTCGGGCGGCTGGGCCACGTGCACGGACGCCGTCGCGGCGTGCCCGGTCCACTGCGTTGCTGGGCCCCCGGGGGTATCGGGGCTGGTCGGAGTGGTCATGGGAGTCCTTCCACCGTCGTCGGTCTCGCCCCACGACCTTAGCCCGGCGAGCGCCCGGGCTCCTCCTCGGCGCGTACCCGGTGAGGTCGGTGGTTCGGGTCGAGGTCGGCGGTCCGGACGACCGACCTCGCCCCGGACCGCCGACCTCGCTCCCGGTCAGCCGAGCGCGTCGACGGCGGCGGAGACGAACGCGTCCACCGTCTCGGGGCGGGTGTCCCAGGCGCACATCCAGCGCACCTCCACGCGGTCCGGGGTCTCGCCGGCGGCCCAGTCGTAGAAGCGGGCGCGCTCGCGCAGGCGGTCCGCCGCGGCGCGGGGGAGCGTCGCGAAGACGGCGTTCGCCTCCACCGGCCGCGTCACGCGCACGCCGGTCCCGCCGCCCGGTGCCGTGCCTGCCGACGCGAGGACGCCGTCGCGCAGCCGGGCCGCCATCGCGTTGGCGTGCGCGGCGTTGCGCCACCACAGCGGGGCGTCGTCACCCGTCCCGGCGACGGCGGCACCCGGCTCGCCGAGCAGCGCCAGGAGCTGCGCGGAGACGAACCGCGCCTTGGACGCGAGCTGCATCGTCGCCTTGCGCAGGTACGGGATCGCGGCGGCGGCGGACTCGCGCGCGGGCCCCGCGCCGCCGTCGGGACCGTCGTCCGGGCCGAGGACGACGACGGCCTCGCCGAGCATGCCCCCGTTCTTCGCCGCGCCGAGCGACACGACGTCGACGCCGAGGTCCGTGGTCAGGGCGCGCAGCGAGCAGCCCAGCGCCGCCGCCGCGTTCGCCAGGCGGGAGCCGTCCACGTGCACGGCCATCCCCAGGTCGTGCGCGACGTGGGTCAGGGCGCGCAGGTCGTCGAGCGGGTACACGGTGCCCAGCTCGGTGGACTGCGTGAGGGACAGGACGGCGGGGTGGGCGCGGTGCACGTCGTGGCGCTGGCCGGCCCAGCGGGCGACGTCGTCCGGCGTGATCCGGCCGTCCACGGACGGGCACGGCAGCAGCTTGAGCCCGCCGACGCGCTCGGGCGCGCCGTTCTCGTCGGTGTTCACGTGCGCGACGTCGGACACCACGACGCCGCCCCAGCGCGGGGACAGCGCCGTGAGCGACACGACGTTGGCGCCCGTGCCGTTGATCACGGGGAACGCCGAGGCACCCGGGCCGAACACCTCACGGACGCGGGCGTCGAGCCGCGCCGTGACCGGGTCTTCGCCGTACGCGACGGCGTACCCCTCGTTGGCGGCGGTGACGGCCGCGAGCACGTCGGGGTGCGCGGGCGCGTAGTTGTCGGAGGCGAACGGCGGGAGGAGCGGTGCGGTCACCCGCACAGCCTAGGGTCCGGACCACGCCGCCCCGCCGGCTCCGCTCCGCCCACGCCCCGGGGCCCGGTGGCCGTCAGTCGTCCAGGACGAAGGTGACCTCCATCGTCACCTGGTACGCCGAGGCGACGCCGTCGCGCACGTCGATCTTCTGCTCCTTGACCCACGCGCTCTGCACGTTGCGCAGCGTGGACGAGGCGCGGGCGAGGCCCGCCTGGACCGCGTCCTCGAAGCTCGTGCTCGAGCGGGCGGTGATGGTGGTGATCCGAGCCACGGAGGTCGTCATCGTTGCTCCTCGCTGGTCAGGACGCCGGCCGGGCGGCCGGGCTCCCTCTCATCGTGACCCCGCTCGCGGCCGGTCGCCCGCCCGGAGCGGAGCCCGGGCCGGGGCCGCGGTGCGACAGCGTGTCCGACGCCACTGTCCGGTACGGAACGCGACGAACCGCCTGTGCGTCTTACCCTCGTTGGGCGGGCGACTCTCTCCGGCCGGTCCGCGTCGTCCATCGCTGTGCCGGTGTCCCTTGACTCCCGGCTGTCTGGAGCTCGTGTGTCAGGAAACGCCACCACCCGGTTCGCCAACGTCTCGCTGCTCGCCGTCGCGAGCAGGCTGCCCACCCGGGTCACGCCGTCCGCCCAGGTCCAGGAGCGTCTCGGCGCCGCGATGAAGAGGCTCCGGCTGCCCGCCCGCCTCCTCGAGCGCGTCGCCGGCGTCGACGAACGACGCAACTGGGCCGCGGGGGAGGACTCCGACACCGCGACCATCGCCGCCGGCCACCAGGCGCTGCACGCCGCCGGCGTCGACCCCGCCGACGTCGGGCTGCTCATCAACACGTCCGTGACGCGCAAGCACCTGGAGCCGTCGGTCGCGGTGCGCCTGCACCACGGCCTCGGGCTGCCGTCGTCCGCCGTGAACTTCGACGTCGCCAACGCCTGCCTCGGCTTCATCAACGGCATGAGCCTGGCCGCGACCATGATCGAGTCGGGCCAGGTGCGCTACGCCGTCGTCGTCGACGGCGAGGACGCCGACGACATCCAGGACGCCACCGTCGAGCGGCTGCTGCGCGACGACGTCGGCCGCGACGACTTCATGGCCGAGTTCGCCACCCTGACGCTCGGGTCCGGCTCCGCCGCGGCGGTGCTCGGCCCGGCCGACCAGCACCCCGAGGGCCACCGCGTGCTCGGCGGGGTGACCCGCGCCGCCACCCGCTTCCACGACCTGTGCGTCGGCAGCGCCGACGGGATGTTCACCGACGCCAAGGCCCTGCTGGAGGGCGGCCTGGAGCTGGTCGTCGACGCCTGGAAGGACGCGACCGCCGACTGGGACTGGTCGTCCATGGACCGGTACATCACCCACCAGGTCTCGCGCGTGCACACCGACGCGATCGTCAAGGCCGTCGGCCTCGACCGGTCGAAGGTCCCGGTGACGTACCCCCGCTTCGGCAACGTCGGACCGGCGTCCGTGCCGATCACGCTCGTCGAGGAGCAGGACTCGCTCGCCTCCGGCGACCGGGTGCTGCTGATGGGCGTCGGCTCCGGCATCAACACCGCGATGCTGGAGCTCGCCTGGTGAGTGCCCGAGCGACGGGACGCACGAGCCGCACCAGCCGCACCAGCCCGCGGGCCGCCGACACCGTCCCCCCGGCGCTGCCCGGGCTCGACCCCCGGTACAGCCACGTGCTGCAGGACGCGCGCGGCGCGCGGTGGCACTTCCTCGACAACCTGCCCGACCTCGCCGACCGCGGCGTCGAGCCCGCCGGCACGGTGCTCGCCGTCCACGGCAACCCCACCTGGTCGTACCTGTGGCGGCGCGTCGTCGCCGCCGGGGCCGACGTCGGGTGGCGCGTCGTCGCCGTCGACCAGCTGGAGATGGGCCTCTCCGAGCGCACGGGCGAGCCGCGCACCCTGCCGCAGCGCGTCGCCGACCTCGCCGCGTTCACCGACGCGCTCGGGCTCGAGGGCCCGGTCGTGACGCTCGGGCACGACTGGGGCGGCGTCGTCTCCCTCGGGTGGGCGGTCGACCACCCGCAGCAGCTCGCCGGCGTCGCGCTGCTCAACACTGCCGTGCACCAGAGCGACGACGTGCCGCTCCCCGCCGCCCTGCGGCTGGCGCTCGCGGGCCCCGTGCTGCCGCTCGGCACCCGCACGACGCGCGCGTTCCTCGAGACCACGCTCGCGCTCGCCCGCCCGCGACTGCCGCGCGACGTCGCCGAGGCCTACCGCCTGCCGTACCGCACCCCCGCCGCGCGGCGGGGGATCGAGGGGTTCGTCGTCGACATCCCCGCGACGCCCGACCACCCGAGCCGCCCCGAGCTGGACCGCATCTCCGACGGCGTCACCCGGCTCGACGTCCCGGCGCTGCTGCTGTGGGGGCCGCACGACCCGGTGTTCTCCGACCGGTACCTCGACGACCTGGTGCGGCGCCTGCCGCACGCGCACGTGCACCGGTTCGCCGGCGCCGGGCACCTGGTGGCGGAGGACGTGGACGTCGCGTCGCCGATCATGACCTGGCTCGGGGGAGCGGCCCGGTCCGAGCTCTCCGCCCCTTCCGCCTCGTCGGTCGGGTCGCCGTCCTCGTTCGTGCCGATCTGGGGTGGGCTGGATGCGAGGGCTGCGGACGACTCGCCCGCGGTGCTGGACATGACGGTGGGCGAGCACGACGCCGCGCGGTCTGTGAGCTGGCGGGCGCTCGACCGCCAGGTGCGGCGCATCGCGGCGGGGCTGCACGGGATCGGGGTGCGCCGGGGCGACCGCGTGTCGCTGCTGGTGGAGCCGGGTCCCACGCTGACGGCGCTGGTCTACGCGTGCCTGCGGATCGGCGCGGTGGTCGTGGTGGCCGACGCCGGGCTGGGGGTGCGCGGGCTGACCCGCGCCCAGCGCGGCGCGTGGCCGGGGTACGTCGTCGCCCAGCGCAAGGGCCTGGCCGCGGCGCGCGCGCTCGGCTGGCCGGGGGTGCGGATCTCCGCCGACCCGCTGCCCGCGGCCGCCCGCCGCGCCCTCGGCGTCCGGCACGAGCTGGTCGACGTGGCCCGTTCCGGCGAGGGCCGCGACCTGCCGCCCGAGCCCGGACCCGAGGACGAGGCCGCGGTGCTCTTCACCTCCGGCTCGACCGGCCCGGCGAAGGGCGTCGTGTACACGCACGCCCAGCTTTCGGCGCTGCGCGACGTGCTGGCGACGCACTTCGACGTCGGGCCCGCCACGGGGCTGGTCACCGGGTTCGCGCCGTTCGCGCTGCTCGGCCCGGCGCTCGGCACCCGCTCCGTCACGCCGCGCATGGACGTGTCCGCGCCCCGCACGCTCACCGCGCGTGCGGTGGCCGACGCGGTGCGCGCCGCCGACGGCGACATGGTCTTCCTGTCGCCCGCCGCGGTCCTCAACGTGGTCGACACGGGGGGCGAGCTGGGCGCCGCGGACCGGGCGGCGCTCGGGCGGGTGCGGACGTTCCTGTCCACGGGCGCCCCCATCAGCGCGGACCTGCTCGCGTCCGCCGGCACCCTGATGCCGCGGGCGACGGCGCACACCCCGTACGGGATGACGGAGTGCCTGCTCGTCACCGACATCACGTCAGGCGGCGTGCGCGACGCGGCCGCCGCCCCGGACGCCGGCGTCTGCGTGGGCGCCGCCATCGACGGCGTCGACGTCCTGGTCGCCGCGCTCGACGACGACGGCGCGGCCACGGGCCGCCCGGAGGCGACGCCGGGCGTGCTCGGCGAGGTCGTGGTGCGCGCCGGGCACCTCAAGGAACGTTACGACCGGCTGCGGCTCACCGACCTGGCCGCGGTGCGGGACGTGCCGCCGGGGCGCTGGCACCGCACCGGCGACGTCGGGCACCTGGACGCTGCGGGCCGGCTGTGGATCGAGGGGCGGCTGGCGCACGTGCTCACGACCCCGGACGGGCCGCTCGCCCCCGTGGGCACGGAGCAGCACGTGGAGCGGGTGGAGCAGGTGCGGCGCGCCGCCCTGGTCGGCGTCGGGCCGGCAGGGGTGCAGCAGGCGGTCGCGGTCGTCGAGCCGGTCGCGTCCGCCGGGCTGCGGCGGCCCGGGCTCGCACCGGCGGAGCTCGGCGCCGCCGTCCGCGCCGCGTCGCCCGTGCCGCTCGCCGCGGTGCTCGTGGCACCCGCCATGCCCACCGACGTGCGCCACAACTCCAAGATCGACCGGGCCCGGCTCGCCGCCTGGGCGGACGGCGTGCTCACCGGGGGCCGGGTGGGTGCGCCGTGAGGGTGCTGGTGACGGGCGCGTCCGGGCTGCTCGGCGGGGCCGTCGCGCGGGCGCTCGTGGCCCGCGGCGACGACGTGCGCACCCTGCAGCGCCGCGCGTCGGGCGTCGCGGGCGCCACCGACGTGGCCGGGTCGGTCACCGACCCCGCGGTCGTGACGCGCGCCCTCGGCGACGGCGTCGACGGCGTCGTGCACCTCGCCGCCAAGGTGTCGCTGGCGGGGGAGCCGGAGGAGTTCGACGCCGTGAACGTCGGCGGCACGGCGACGCTCCTCGAGGCCGCCCGGCGGGCCGGGGTCCCGCGGTTCGTGCAGGTCTCCTCGCCGTCGGTCGCGCACGCCGGCACCTCGCTCGTCGGCGTCGGCGCCGAGCCCGCGGACCCGGTCGGCGCGCACGGCGACTACGCGCGCACGAAGGCGCTCGCGGAGCTGCTCGCGCTGGCCGGCGACGGCGGGCCCGCCGGAACGAGCGTCGTCGCCGTCCGGCCGCACCTGGTCTGGGGGCCGGGGGACACGCAGCTCGTGGAGCGGGTGATCGACCGGGCGGCGCGCGGCCGGCTGCCGCTGCTCGGCCACGGCGCCGCGCTCATCGACTCCACGTACGTGGACAACGCCGCTGACGGCATCGTGGCTGCCCTCGACCGCGCCCCGGACGTGCACGGCCGCGCCTACGTCCTGACCAACGGCGAGCCGCGCACCGTCGCCGACCTGCTGGCCGGCATCTGCCGCGCCGCAGGGGTGCGCCCGCCCGCCTGGCGGGTGCCCGCCGGCCTCGCCGGGGCGGCCGGCGGCGCCGTCGAGGCGCTGTGGCGCGTGCGCCCCGGCGCGGACGAGCCGCCGATGACGCGGTTCCTGGCCGAGCAGCTGTCCACCGCGCACTGGTTCGACCAGCGCGCCACCCGCGCCGACCTGCGCTGGCGGCCCGCGGTGAGCGTCGACGAGGGTCTGGACCGGCTGGCCGCGTACTACGGCGGCCGCGCCGGCTGACCGGCCGGGTCAGCCGCCCGGGAGATCGTCCGAGGGCGGAGCCGGTGATCCGCCCGTCGACTCGCGCCAGACGACGCGGTGGATCGGGCCCGCGGCGGCGGGAGGCTCGCCCCGCAGCCTCGCGAGCAGGCGCCGCATGGCGGCACGGCCGGCCTCCGGGAAGTCGACGTCCACCGTGGTGAGCGACGGCGCCATGTAGGCGCCGACCTCGGAGTTGTCCCACCCCGTCACGACGAGGTCGTGCGGGACCGACCAGCCCCGCTCGGCCGCGCCGCGCAGCACGCCGGCCGCGAGGACGTCGTTGCCGGCGACGACGGCGACGGGCGGCGCGTCGTCGGGGAGGGCGCGGACCGCGCGACGGGCGGACTCGGCGTCCCACTCCCCGCCGACGACGCCGAGCGACTCGGCGCCCGTCTCGGTGGCGAGGCGTGCGACGGTCGTGAGGTAGACGTCGCGGCGGGCGCGCGCGGAGGCGTACTGCTCCGGCCCGGCGACGTGCACGAACCGGCGCCACCCCGCGTCGGCGAGGCCCCGGACGAGCTCCTCGACGGCGCTCGCGTCGGCGAGCGTGCCGAGGCTGCGCATCTGCTGGTCGAAGGTGGCCTCGGCGACCACCGGCGTCGCGCCGTCCGACGCGCCGGTCAGCACGGCGGGGAGCACGGGCACGAGCGTGAGGACCGCCTCGTACTGCCGGCTCCCGGCGAGGTCGCGCACGCGGGCGGTGCGCTCTGCGACGGTGCCGTCGATGCTGTGGGTCTCCATCGCGTAGCCGGCGGCCTCGGCGGCCTCGGCCGCCCCGGTGATCACCCGGAGCTGGGTGTCGAGCGTCGCGCCGGTGACGACGGCGAGCCGGCCGGACCGGCGCGTGCGCATGGACCGGGCCGCCAGGTTGGGGCGGTAGCCGATCGACTCGGCCACCCGCAGCACGTGCTCGCGCGTGGCCGCGGAGACGGTGCCGCGCCCGGTGAGCGCGTAGGAGACCGTCGTCTGCGACACCCCGGCGAGGCGGGCGACGTCGCGGCTGGTGGGGGGAACAGATCCCATGATACGTATCATGTCACCATCACCAGCTCGTTCCGACGGAGGAACCATGCTCAGGATCGGGATCGTCGGCACGGGCGGGATCGCCCGCGCGCACGCCGACGCCTACCAACGCTTCGGGCAGGAGTGCGCGGTCGTCGCGCTGTGCGACACCGCCCCCGGCCGGGCCGCCGCCCTGCGCGCCGAGCGCGGCCTCGACGACGCCCGCGTCTACACCGACGCCGCCGAGATGCTCCGCGCCGAGGACCTCGACCTCGTCAGCGTCGCGACGCCGCCGTCCACCCACGCGACGCTGGCGGTCGCGGCCCTGCGCGCCGGCGCCGACGTGCTGGTCGAGAAGCCGATGGCACCCTCGCTCGAGGAGTGCGACGCGATGATCGCCGCGGCGCGCGAGAGCGGTCGCCTGCTGTCCGTCGTCGCGCAGAACCGCTTCCGCGACGACATGGCCACCCTCAAGGAGGTGCTGGACTCCGGCCTCGCCGGCCCGGTCACCCACGCGCAGGTCAGCTCGGCCTGGTTCCGCAGCACCGCCTACTACGACCTGTGGTGGCGCGGCACCTGGGAGAGCGAGGGCGGCGGCTGCACCCTCAACCACGCGATCCACCACCTCGACCTCACGCTGTGGATGCTCGGCGCGCCCCGCGCGGTGACGGCGGTGCTCGCCAACGCCGCGCACGAGAACGCCGAGGTGGAGGACCTGTCGGTGAGCGTGCTGCAGTACGACCGGGCGCTCGCCGAGGTGACCGCGTCCGTGGTGCACCACGGCGAGCAGCAGACGATCGTCGTGCAGGGCCGCCGCGCGCGGGTGTCGCAGCCCTGGGACGTCGAGGCGACGGTCACGCGCGACAACGGGTTCCCCGCGGAGTCCGGGGACGCCGCGCTGGTCGCCGAGATCGAGGCGGTCGCGGCCGCCCACCGTCCGCTGGAGCACACCGGTCACGCCGGCCAGGTCGGCGACATGCTCGACGCGGTGCGGCAGCGCCGTCGCCCCGCGGTCGACGGCGAGGACGGGCGGCGCGCCGTCGAGCTGGTGACCGCGATCTACGCGGCGGGCATCGAGCGCCGCACCGTCGACCTGCCGTTCGGCCCCGACGACCCGTACTACCGCACCGGCGCGCTCCTGGAGCGCGCGCCGCGCTTCTTCGCCAAGACGGCGTCGGTGGGCGAGCTGCCGGGCGACATCACGGTCGGGGCGACGGCATGAACCTGAGGAGCCCCCGCGGAGGTAGCGCGAGCGGCGCGGCGTACGCGCCGGACCCTGTGCCCGCGCCGGTGGTGGAGCCGGGCGAGTTCGCGTTCGCGGCGACCAGCCTCGACCACGGCCACGTGTACGGCATGTGCGAGGGCCTCGCGGGCGCGGGCGGCACCCTGAAGTGGGTGCACGACCCGGACCCGGCCAGGGTCGAGGCGATGCGGCGGAAGTTCCCCGACGTGCGGGTGGCGCGCAGCGAGGCGGAGATCCTCGACGACGCCGAGGTGCGCCTGGTCGCGGGCGCGGCCGTGACGTCCGAGCGGTGCGCGCTCGGCCTGCGCGTCATGGAGGCGGGCAAGGACTACTTCACGGACAAGGCGCCCCTGACGACGCTCGAGCAGCTCGCCGCCGCGCGGGAGGCGACCGCCCGCACCGGGCGGAAGTACGCCGTCTACTACTCCGAGCGGATCCACGTCGAGGCGGCCGTGCTGGCCGAGCAGCTCGTCGACCGGGGCGCGATCGGGCGGGTGCTGCAGGTGATGGGTCTGGGCCCGCACCGCCTCGGCACCGGGCGACCGGACTGGTTCTTCGAGAAGGAGAAGTACGGCGGCATCCTGTGCGACATCGGGAGCCACAACTTCGACCAGATGCTGCACTTCGCCGGGGCGAAGGACGCGGAGGTCAGCCACGCGGCGATCGCGAACTACCACCACCCCGACCACCCCGAGCTCGACGACTTCGGCGAGGCCGGCATCGTCATGGACAACGGCGCCACGGGGTACTGCCGCGTCGACTGGTTCACGCCGGACGGCCTGAGCACGTGGGGCGACGGGCGCACGATCATCCTCGGCACGGACGGCTACCTCGAGCTGCGCAAGTACGTGAACGTCGGCACCGGCGAGGGCGGCGGGCACGTCTTCCTCGTCGCCGGCGAGGGCGAGCACCACCTCGTCGCCGACGGCAAGGCCGGGTTCCCCTATTTCGGGCAGCTCGTCCTCGACTGCCTGGAGCGCACCGAGAACGCCATGACGCAGGAGCACGCCTTCAAGGCGGCCGAGCTGAGCGTGCTCGCGCAGCAGCAGGCGCGGGTGCTCACGCCCTGAGCGCGGCCACCGGGCCCGGCGGGGATCCCGTCGGGCCCGGCGGGGGTCAGCGCCAGCCGTGCCGGTGCAGGTCGATGCTCACGAGCCGGCCGGCGGGCGGGGCGGTCTCGTCGCCCAGGGCGTCGACCGTGGCGAGCAGGCCGTGCCGCGACCACTCCAGGCCGGCTGGGGTGGCCTCCTCGACGACGGTCCGGTGGCCGTGCCACGTCACCCGGGTGATCGCGCCGCCGAACATCTCGGCCACGTACACGGTGCCCCACGGGGAGACGGCGAGGTTGGTGGCGCCCAGGAAGCCGTCGGCGACCTCACGCACGGAGCCGCGCCACGGGTCGACCGTGTAGACGGCGCCGCGCGCCCCGAGGCTCGCGTCCTCCGGTCCGCCCGGCAGGGTGGTCACGTAGAGCTTGCCCCGGGGCCCCACCTCGACGTCCGTGGGCACGGGCTCGAACCAGAACGTCTCCCCGACGGCGCAGTCGGGCAGCCCGTTCGCCTCCGCCGCCTCGGCCGTGACGACCGCCGGCTGCGCCGGGAGCACAGCGACGGTGCGGACGCGGCCGCGGTCGCTCACGGACAGGATCGCGTTCATGCCGGCGTCCGCCACATAGGTGGTGCCGTGCCGGGTCGTGGTGGCGTACGGGTGGGAGTCCTGGATGCCGGTGTAGCTGCCGGGCATCTCGGCGGGGAACTGGTCGAGGCACGACTGCGGGGCGTCGCGCAGCCCGTAGGTCACGCGCCCGTCCGGGTTGCGGGCGTCCTCGTAGGCCCGGAGGTCCGCGACGGTGCGGGCCGCGCCGGCCGGGGCGCCGTTCCGGTCCACCCGCACGGTCCTGAGGCTCGACGCCGACGGCCCCGTCGCGCCGTACTCCGTCTCGGTGAAGGTGACCGTGCGGCCCGAGTACGAGACCCCGCCGACCTCGGCGCCGCCCTCGGACGCGTAGACGACCTCGGTGGTGCCGTCGCGCGCGACGGACGTGAGCAGCCCGGCGAAGTTCTGGGTGACGAACGTGCTGCCGCGCGGACCGGACGCGGCGGAGAGCGGGGTGACCAGGCCTGTCGCGAGGTCGGTGACGACGGGCGGCCGGGGCGACGGCTTGCCGCCGCCGTGGGCGAGGGCCGGGCTCGCGGTCAGCAGCAGCGCCGTCGCTGCCGCGGCGACCGCGGTGAGGGTGCGTCTCATGGGATGCTCCAGGGCTCGTCGGTGCGGGGGACACAGCACCTTCGAGACTGCGAGCGCTCCGGCCCGCTCGCCAGCGACGGCACGCAGCGACGAGGTGAAGCGCCGGGTGAAACCGGGCCGTCAGCGGACCGCGACGTCCGTCCACACCAGCCGGTGGTCGCTGGACGGGAACGGGTAGACGCCGGTGAGCCGGGACAGCGGGTCGGCCTGCGTCGGCCAGAACACGCCGGTGTCGCGCACCCGCAGGCTCTTCGACGGCAGCACGTAGTCGGCGCGCAGGTTGCCGGGCGCGGTGTCGGCGAAGTCGGCGGTGTCGAGGGCGGGGTCACCTGTGTGGGTGGCGTTGGTGCCGCCCTGCAGGGCCGCGGCCTCGACGGCGCCGGCGGACGTCGGGCGCGGGTCGGTGATCCGGGGGTGGTCGAGGAGCTGGTCGATCGCGACGTCGACCGAGTCGCCGTCGTGCGGGTCGGCGTTCTGGTCGCCGAGGACCACGAAGCTCTCGCGCGGGCTCAGCCCGCCGCGGCGCCCCTCGTCGTCGTAGACGTAGCGGGACGCCTTGCCGGGCGTCACGTAATCGGCCCAGAAGCGGATCTCGTCGTGGTTGCGGCGGCCGTTGCGGTCCTCCGGGCCGTCGAACGTGGGCGGCGTCGGGTGCGACGCCAGCACGTGCACGGTCTGGCGGCCGACGCGGACGGGCACGTCCCAGTGCGACTTGCTCGACAGGCGCACGACGTCGAGCTCGTCGTCGTCGAACCAGTCGGCCGGCTCGGGCGTGGCCGGGTCGTCCGGGAGCAGCGCGCCGGGCATGTCCTTCCACAGGAAGTGCTGGAAGGTGCGCACGTTCGCGGTGTCGATCGGGTGCTTCGACAGGACCACCATCCCGTACTGGCCCTCGAACTCGCCGAAGCCGAACGCGTCGTCGCCGCCGCCCACCGTGCCGTCGTTGTTCAGGTCGAAGCCGCTGGGGACGCCGGTGTTCGACGGCGCCGTGTACGCGTAGCGGTAGCGCACCGGGTCGGCGCCGCCCTGGGACACCTCGAGGTAGTTCTCGCGGAACAGGTCGACCGACGCGTGGGCGTCGTCGAAGTCGAACTCGTTGAGGAGCACGACGTCGGGGTCGGCACGCTGGATCACCTCGGCGACGGTGCGCGCCTGGGCGTCGCCGCCGGTGGCCAGGTCCGCCTGCAGCTCGCCCTCGGCGGCGCGGTTGAGCGACAGGTTGTAGGTCGCGACGCGCAGGGTCTGGTGCGTGCCGCCGTGGCCGGGGTGCCCGGGCCTGCCGGGCCCGTCGCCCGGCCCGCCGTGGGCGCTGGCGGCGAGCGGCAGCAGCAGGGCGGGCAGGGCCACGGCGAGGGCCGTGGCGGCGGTGCGGGTGCGGCGTCGCGTGGTCACGCCCGCGACGCTAGCGGCCCCCGGTGCCGCCCGCCCGACGGCAGGGGGAAGAGCGGGTGAACGGTCGGGTGGGCGGGTGACGGAAGGGGTGGGCGGCCGGAGGCTTGCCCGGCGGCGCCGGGTGTGCCACGCTCGTGTAACCGTTTCCATGGAAACGGTTCCACGAGGTGGACGATCACCGGATGGACGGGACACGACGAGGTGGGGACGAGATGCGGTCGGTGACGATCCGGGACGTCGCGGCACGTGCCGGGGTGTCCGTCGCGACGGCGTCGCGCGTGCTCTCGGGCCACCCCGCGACGTCCCCCGCCTCCCGGGCGAACGTCGACGCGGCGGTCGCCGAGCTCGGCTACCGGCCCGACGCCCGCGCCCGGTCGCTGCGCAAGACCCGCACCGGCACGATCGGCATCCTCGTCTCGGACGTGCGCAACCCGTTCTTCGCCGAGATCGCCTACGCCGTCGAGCGCCGGGCCCTGCAGGCGGGCATGGCGACGGTCGTGTGCAACGCCGACGAGTCCGTCGACCAGCAGGACCGGTACCTCGACCTGCTCGTCGAGCAGCGGGTCGACGCGATGGTCATCGCCCCGCAGGGCGACGGCTCCGGCACCCTGCGGGAGGTGCTCGGCCTGGGCATCCCCGTCGTCTTCGTGGACCGGACGCTCGCCGACGGCTCCGACGGCTCCGACGGCTCCGACGGCTCCGACGGTTCCGGCGACGTGTCCGTCCCCAGCATCACCTCCGACAACCGCACCGGCCTGCGGGAGGCGGTGGAGCACCTCGTCGCGCTGGGGCACCGGCGTGTCGGGCTCATCGCCGGCCCGCAGGAGACGTCCACCGGCCGCGAGCGCCTGCGCGCCTACCGCGAGGCGGCGGCCGCGGGCGACCTCGACCCGGACCCGGCGCTGGTCGCCCAGGGGGACTTCCAGCACGCGAGCGGCGTCGCCGGCGCGCGTCGGCTCCTCGACCTCGACGACCCGCCGACGGCGATCATCGGCGCCGACTCGCCCATGACCCTCGGCGCCCTCGAGGTGCTGCGCGAGCGCGGCGTGCGCGTCGGCGAGGACGTCTCCCTCGTCGGCTACGACGACCTGGCCGCGTTCTCCCTCGTCACCCCCGCCCTGACGGTCGTCGCCCACGACCCCGCCCGCATGGGCGCGCTCGCCGCCGACGCGGTGCGCGACCTGCTCGCGGGGCGTCCGGCGTCGTCGGCCGTCCTGCCCGCCCACCTCGTCGTCCGCGGGTCCACCGGACCCGCCAGGAGGCCCGCATGAACCCGTCGACACCCGACGCCCCCGAGCGCCCCGACGGCGCCCCCGCCCCGCTGCTGTCGCTGGAGGGCGTCACCAAGACGTTCGGCCCGGTCACGGTGGTCGAGGACGTCACCGTGCACGTGCGCCCCGGGCGCGTGCAGGTGCTGCTCGGCGAGAACGGCGCGGGGAAGTCCACGCTCATCAAGATGATGTCGGGCATCTACCAGCCGGACGGCGGCCGGGTCGTCGTGGACGGCGAGGCCGTGACGCTGCCGGACGTGCGGGCCGCGGAGGCGCTGGGGATCGCGACGATCCACCAGGAGCTCAACCTCGTGCCGAGCATGACGGTGGCCGAGAACATCTCCCTGGGCCGCATGCCCCGGCGCGGCGGCCTGCTCGACCGGAAGGCGATGCGCGACACGGCGCGCCGTGCGCTGGAGCGCATCGGGCTCGACGTCGACCCCGGCCACCAGGTGGGCGAGCTGGGCGTGGCGCGCCAGCAGCTCGTGGAGATCGCGAAGGCCCTGAGCCTGGACGCGCGCATCCTCGTCCTCGACGAGCCCACCGCCGCGCTGACGCGCACCGAGATCGACCAGCTCTTCCGCGTCGTGCGCGAGCTGCGCGAGGCCGGGGTGGCGATGGTCTTCATCAGCCACCACCTCGACGAGATCGCGGAGATCGGCGACAGCGTCAGCGTGCTGCGCGACGGGCGACTCGTCGACGAGGTCCCCGCGACCACGCCGGAGCCGGAGCTGGTGCGCCTCATGGTGGGTCGCGACATCGCCGACCAGTTCCCCCGCCGCCGCGAGCACGACGGGCCCGACGACGTGCTGCTCGACGTGCGCGGCCTGACCCGCTCGGGCGTGCTGCAGGACGTGACCTTCCAGGCCCGGGCGGGCGAGGTGGTCGGCGTCGCGGGCCTCGTGGGCGCGGGCCGCACGGAGCTGCTGCGCTCGATCGCGGGCGCCGACCCGTACGACTCGGGCACCGTGCTGGTCGAGGGGCGCCCGCTGCGGCGCAAGGACGTCGCCGGGGCGATCCGGGCCGGGGTCGGCCACGTGCCGGAGGACCGCAAGACGCAGGGGCTCGTGCTCGGCGCGACCGTCGCGGAGAACCTCGGGTACGCGACGCTGCGGTCCACCGCCCGCGCCGGGTTCGTCGACCGGGCGGGGCAGCGCTCGCGCGCGCGAACGGTCTCCGAGCAGCTGCGGGTGCGGATGCGCGACGTCGACCAGACGGTCGGCGACCTGTCGGGCGGCAACCAGCAGAAGGTCGTCTTCGGGCGCTGGGTGCTCGCGGGCTCCCGCGTGCTGCTGCTGGACGAGCCGACCCGCGGCGTCGACGTCGGCGCCCGCGTCGAGATCTACGAGTTCGTCAACTCCGTCACCGCCGCCGGCGGCGCGGTCGTCATGGTCTCCAGCGACCTGCCCGAGGTGCTGGGCATGAGCGACCGCATCCTCGTGATGAGCGGTGGGCACCTCGCGGGCGAGCTGGACGCCGCCGGTGCCACCCAGGACCAGGTGATGTCCCTCGCGGTCCGGGACGTCGACCGGGACGCCGAGGACCGCGCCGAAGGAGCCGAGTCATGACCACCGCCACCACCACCAGGCCCACGGGCCGGGGGCACTCCCGCGTCGGGAGGTTCCTCGCCGAGAACGGGGCCCTGGTCGGCCTCGTCGTGCTGTGCGTCGCGCTGTTCGTCGCGACCCCGGACTTCCTCACGGGCAACAACCTGCTGAACATCGGCGTCCAGGCGTCCACCATCGCGGTGCTCGCGTTCGGCATGACCTTCGTCATCGTCGCGGGCGGGATCGACCTGTCGGTCGGCTCGGTCGCGGCGCTGGCGGCGATGATCTCCGCCTGGTCGTACGCCTCGGCGGGGATGCCGGGCTGGCTGTCCGTCGTCGCCGGGCTGGCGACGGGCGCGCTCACGGGCGCCGTCTCCGGCATGGCCGTCGCGTACGGGCGCCTGCCGTCGTTCATCGCCACCCTGGCGATGCTGTCCGTGGCGCGCGGCCTCACGCTGGTCGTCTCGGACGGCCGGCCGATCGCCACCGCGTCCGAGGTGTCGTTCCTCGGCAGCACCGTGCTCGGCGTGCCGGTGCCGATCCTGGTGCTGCTCGTGGCGGGCCTCGTGGCGTCGCTGATCCTCAACCGGACCGTCGTCGGGCGCGAGATGTACGCCGTCGGCGGCAACGTCGAGGCGGCGCGCCTGTCCGGCATCCGCGTGCGCCGGGTGCTCGTCACCGTGTTCACGCTCTCCGGCCTGTACGCGGGGCTGGCGGGCATGCTGCTCGCCGGCCGGCTGACGTCGGCCCAGCCCCAGGCGGGCGCGGGCTACGAGCTGGACGCGATCGCGGCGGTCGTCATCGGCGGCGCGTCGCTGGCCGGCGGGGTCGGGCGCGTGTCCGGCACCCTCGTCGGCGCCCTCATCCTCGCGGTGATCCGCAACGGCCTGAACCTCATGAACGTGTCCTCGTTCTGGCAGCAGGTCGTCATCGGCGTCGTCATCGCCGTCGCGGTCGGGATCGACGTCCTGCGCCGCAAGAACACCCGTCACTGACCACCGACCCGCTGAAGGAGCATCACCATGCTGCGGAACGTCTCTCGTACCGGCCGTCTCACGGCCACCGTCGCGCTCGGCACGACGCTCGCCCTCACGCTCGCGGCCTGCAACCGCGACTCGGGGGGCACGGACGGCGAGGGCGGTGACGGGGGCGCCGCCGACGGCGCGTCGGTCACCCTGTCGCTGTCCACGCTGAACAACCCGTTCTTCGTCGACGTGCGCGACGGCGCCCAGAGCGCCGCCGACGAGCTCGGCATCGAGCTCGAGGTCGTCGACGCGCAGAACGACTCCACGGCCGAGGCGAACCAGGTCGCGAACTCCGTGACCGGCGGCGCCGAGGGCCTCATCATCAACCCGGTCGACTCCGACGCCGCCGGCGCCGGGATCGGGCCGGCCGTGCAGGCCGACCTCCCCGTGGTCGCGGTGGACCGTGCCGTCAACGGCGCCGAGGTCGACTCGCTGGTGTCCAGCGACAACGTCGCGGGCGGCAAGCAGGCCGCCGACGCGCTCGCCGCCGCCATCGGCGAGAAGGGCGAGGTGATCGTGCTGCAGGGCGTGGCCGGCACGTCCGCGAGCCGCGACCGCGGCGAGGGCTTCGCCGAGGGCATCGCCGCCTACCCGGACATCGAGGTCGTGGCGACGCAGACGGCGAACTTCGACCGTGCCGAGGCGCTCGACGTCGCCACCAACCTGCTCCAGTCCCACCCCGACGCCGTGGGCGTGTTCGCCGAGAACGACGAGATGGCGCTCGGCGCCGTCCAGGCGCTCGGCGACCGGGCCGGGGACGACGTCGCGGTCGTCGGCTTCGACGGCACCGACGACGCCCTGGCCGCCGTGCAGGAGGGCACCATGGTCGCGACCATCGCCCAGCAGCCCGTGGAGCTGGGCAAGCAGGCCGTCGAGGTGATGTCGCAGGTGCTCGCGGGCGAGAGCGTCGACGCCGAGATCCCCGTGCCGGTGGAGACGGTCACCTCGGACAACGTCGCGGACTTCGTCAAGTGACGTCGGACGGCGCGCACGCCCGGCGTGCCGGGATCGTGGTGGTCGGGTCGACGAACGCCGACCTGGTCCTCGGCGTCCGGGCCCACCCCGCGCCCGGCGAGACGGTGCTCGGGCACGGCATGCAGGTCATGTCCGGGGGCAAGGGCGCCAACCAGGCGGTCGCCGCCGCCCGGCTCGGCGCCGAGGTGGCCCTCGTGGGCGCGGTCGGCGACGACGAGTTCGCCGTGGCCGCGCTCGCCGGGCTCCGCGCGGCCGGGGTCGACCTCGACGCCGTGGCCGTGGCGGACGCGCCCACCGGGATCGCGGTCGTCACCGTGAGCGACGACGGGGAGAACTCGATCGTCGTCGTGCCGGGCGCCAACGGGACGGTGGACGCGGACGTCGTGCGCGCGCACGAGGCGCTCGTTGCCGGCGCGGCGGTGGTCGTGCTGCAGGGCGAGATCCCCGTGGCCGGGATCGAGGCCGCGGCGCGGGCGGCGACGGGCCGCCTCGTCGTCAACCTCGCGCCGGTGGTCGACGTGGCCGAGGACGTGCTGCTGCGTGCCGACCCGCTGGTGCTCAACGAGCACGAGGCCCGGCTGGTCGGGGAGCGCCTCGGCGTGGCGGCCGGGCGGTCGGACGACGAGGCGGCGCTCGTGCGGGGGCTGCTCGCGCGCGGCGTGCGCTCGGTGGTGCTCACCGTCGGTCCGCGCGGCGCGCTGGTCGGCGGGGCGGACGGTGGGCTGGTCGGCGGCGCGGCCGCCGTCGTGCGGGTGCCGTCCCCGCGGGTGCGGGCGGTCGACACGACGGGCGCGGGGGACGCGTTCGTCGGAGCCCTCGCGTGCGGCCTGAGCCGGGGCGACCGCCTCGTGGACGCGGCACGGACGGCGGCCCGCGTCGGGGCGTTCGCGGTGCGCGCGGAGGGGGCGCAGGCGTCCTACCCCGGCGTCGGCGACGAGCTGCCGGAGGTCTCGGAGGTGGCGTCGTGAAGCGGCGCGGGATCCTGCACGCCGACCTGGCGCGCGAGGTCGCGCGACTCGGCCACACGCACCACGTCGTCGTCGCCGACCGGGGCCTGCCCCTGCCGCGCGGCGGCGAGGTCGCCGTCGTCGACCTCGCGCTCGTCGCCGGCGTCCCCTCGTTCGAGCAGGTGCTCGACGCGCTGCTGGACGAGCTCGTCGTCGAGGCGTCGACCCTCGCGGACGAGGCGCGCGGCACGGTCGTCGAGCGGTGGGTGACCGCGCGCGGCCTGGAACCGGCCACCGTGCCGCACGAGCGGCTCAAGGAGCTGACCGCCGGGGCCGCGCTCGTCGTGCGCACCGGGGAGTCGACGCCCTACGCCAACGTCGTGCTCCGGTGCGGCGTGCCCTTCTGAGCGCGCTCGGCCGTTGGCCGTGCGTGGTGTCGGTGGTGCGGGCCAGGGTGGAGACATGACACCGCACACGTACCCGCACGGGGTCCCGAGCTGGATCGACCTGGAGCCTCCCGACGTCGACGCCGCGACCGCGTTCTACGGCGCGCTGTTCGGGTGGCGCTTCACCGACAAGCTGCCGGCAGGGGCGCCCGGCCGGTACGTCGTCGCGTCGTGGGACGGCACCGACGACACGGCGATCGCGGGGATCGCCACCGCGGACCCGGGGTACGACGGCGAGGTCGCGTGGCACACGTACCTCGCGGTGGACGACGTCGAGGCGGCCGCGGCCCGCGTCGTCGAGCTCGGCGGCACCGTGAGCTCGCCGCCCGAGGCCGTGGGCCCGCCCGGTCGGCCGGCCGGTCGGATGGCGCGGATCGTCGACCCGGAGGGGGCGCCGAGCCGGCTCTGGCAGGCGGGCACCCGGCTGGGCGCGCAGCGGGTGAACGAGCCGGGCACGTGGAACTTCAGCGACCTGGCCACGCCCGACCCGCAGGCGGCGCTCGCGTTCTACGGCCCGCTGCTCGGGTGGGAGGTCGACCCGGCGCTGGCCATCGGCATGGCGCGGGTGCCCGGCTACGGCGACCACCTGGCCGCGACCAACGACCCGGGCATCCACGAGCGGCAGCAGGACGTCGCGCCGCCGGGCTTCGCCGACGCGGTCGCCGGGATCCTGCCGTCCGACGGGCCCGCCCACTGGCAGGTCACGTTCGCCGTCGCCGACCGGGACGCCTCTGCCGAGGCCGCGGAACGCGCCGGGGGAGTCGTGCTGCACTCGAGCGACGGCGAGTGGGCGCGGACCGCGACCGTGCGCGACCCGCAGGGCGCCGTGCTGGTGCTGTCGCAGTTCGCCCCGCAGGGCGAGGGGTCAGCGGCGCAGGGGTGAGCCGACGACGGTGAACCGGTCGCCGCCGAACTCCCCGGACAGCAGCGGCCGCGCCTCCGAGATCGACGCCTGCACGCTCGGGAGCTCCAGCGACGCGCGGTGCGCCTCGGCGGACGTCCACAGCTCGGCGACGAACACGCGGTCGGGGTGCTCGTCGTTCACGCCCACCTCGTAGAGCAGGCAGCCGGCGTCCGCCAGGTCGTCGCTCGGCCGCGTCAGGAACGCGACCAGGTCGTCGCGCCTGCCGGGCGCGGCGCCCAGCCACCCCACGTTCGCGTACGTCATGGCGGCACCGTAACCAGACGCGGTGACGCCGGCCGGCACGGCTCGCGGGCGGCGGCCGGTTCAGGTCCGGTTCAGGGTCGCCGGGCGCGCACCAGCAGCACCGTGCCGCCCAGCAGCGTCGTGCGTCCCACCTCGCGCGCGTCGACCATCCCGGCGGCCGCCAGCAGGCGCGGGATCCCGTCGTCCGCCGCGTCGTCGCGGTAGCCGCCGGCGGGCGCGTCGTGACCGTGGCCGTCGGCGTCGTGACCGTGCCGATGGCCCTGGGCGTGCGCGTCGTGACCGTGCCCGTGGCCCGTGCCTCCGCCGTGGCCCTGCCCGTGCCCACCGAAGTCGGCGATCGTCACCCACCCGCCGGGCCGCAGCACCCGCATCAGCTCGGCCGCCATGGACTCCTTCTCCGCCATCGGCACGTGGTGCAGGGCGAGCGACGACACGACGTGGTCGAGGCTCGCGTCCGGCAGCGGCAGCCGGTCGGCGTACCCGCGCACGAGCGTGAGGTCGGCGGTGCGGGCGTACCGCCGGCGCCGGGCCTTGCGGGCGGCGGTGCGCAGCGCGCCCGCGTCCGGGTCGAGCCCGGTGACGACGGCGTCCGGGACGGCGCGCAGCACGGCGAAGGCGAGGCTGCCGGTGCCGGTCCCGACGTCCAGGACGCGCTGCCCGGGGGAGACGCCCGCAGCCTCGACCGTGCGACGGTGCAGGCGGCGCACGCCCAGCGCGCGCGTCATCGGGTCGTACAGCGGCATGAGCCAGGCCTTGCCCATGCCGGGCAGGAACGCCTTGCCCTGCTCGCCCGGGTGGACGTCGTCGAGCATCCGCACGCCGTTCGGTGCGGCGTCGTGCGAGCGGTGTGCGGTCATGTCCGGCACCCTTCTGCGTGAGGGCCGGGATCTCCGGCCGCTGCCCATCCTGCGGCGGGCGGGCGGGGCCGGAGCGGACGAAAGTAGGCGGGGATGCGACATTCTTCGGACACCCCGGCGGCCGCCCCCGCGGGCGGGCACGGGGACGTGGGCACGCGCGGTGTGGGGCCGGGGCACCGCCCGCGCGCGACGCGCCTGCGCACCGTGCGCGCCGACGGCACGCCCGTCTACCGCTACGACCCGCGACCGGGAGCGCCGCCGATCACCGTGCTCCGCTTCGACGGGCCGGAGCACGACCCGCTGCCCGACGGCCACCGGCACGTCCACGACTTCCTCGTCCTCGTCCTCGTGGAGCAGGGCGGCGGCACGGTCCGCCTCGGGGACGGGCAGCACGAGCTGCGCGACGGCGACCTGTTCGCCGTCGGGCCCGGGCAGGTGCTCGGCGCGGGCGACGTCACGACGCTCGCGCACGCGCGGGCGTGGAGCGTCTTCTTCATGCCCGACGCCGTGCCGGCGCTCGCGGACGTGCCACCGATGGCGTGGGCCGGGCACCCCCTGGCGGCCCCGTTCGCCGCCGAGCCGGGCGGCCACCCGCGCGGGCTCGCGGTGCCGCCCGCCGACCGGGCGCGCTGGTCGGCCTGGTTCGCCGACCTGGCCGCCGAGACGGCCGCGCCGGAACGGGTCGGGGCGTCGGCCGCGGCGTCGGCGCTGCTCACCCGCATGCTGGTGGAGCTGGCGCGGCTGCGTGCCGCGTCGACGGAGGGGGCGTCGTCCGACGCGTCGTCGGCCGGCCCGGTGGCGGACCCGCTGGTGGCGCGCGTGTTCGCCGTGGTGGAGGCGCGCTTCCGCGAGCCGGTCTCGCCGCGGGACGTCGCGCACGACCTCGGGTACACGACCGGCCACCTGAGCACGCTGGTGCGCGAGCGCACGGGCCGCACCCTGCAGGAGTGGCTCACCGAGCGGCGCATGACGGAGGCCCGGCGGCTGCTGGCGGAGACCGACCTGCCGCTGGCCGCCGTCGCGCAGCGCACCGGTCACCGCGACGCCGGATACCTGGCGCGGCGCTTCCGGGAGCGGTACGGGGTGACCCCGGTGCGGTGGCGTCGTGAGACGTGGTCGCGGTCGGGCGGCGGCGACGTGCGACCTTCCGGCGGCTCGGGCGGGCCGGGGTAGGTCAGGCCGAGGCGGCGCCGGCCGGCGCCGGCACCGAGCGCTGCCGCAGCACCTCGCGGCGGCGCGGGTCGGTGACGAAGGCCGGGAACCGCACCAGGCCGGGCCGGCGCGCCTCCCAGCGGAGCATCAGGACGGTGCTCCGGCAGACGAGCTCCTTGACCCCCGCGCCCAGCCGCGAGCCCGCGCGGCCGCCGAGGTGGACGCCGACGGGCACGTCGTCCCGGCGGGAGAACTCGAACATCCCGGCCCCGCGCCCGAGGCTGATGCACTGCCCGGCGAACGCGAGGGCGACGGGCGCGGGCTCGGTGCCCGCGATGCGGCTGAGCACGGTGTCGCCCGCGATGGCGCCCAGCTGGCCGGCGGCCTGGCAGCTCATCCGGAACGGGAGGTCCGACGGCGCGGCCGAGTCGCCCGCCGCGACGACGCGGTCGTCGTCGACGCTGGTCAGCGTCTCGTCGGTGCGGAGCCGGCCGACCGGGTCGGTGGCGAGGCCGCTGTGCGCTGCCAGGTCGGGGACGCCGAAGCCGGCGGTCCAGATCGTGACGGCGCCCGGCACCTCCCGGCCGTCGGCGAGCCGCACGGCCTCGGGCGTCACGGACGTCACCGTCGCGTTCGGGCCGGCGAGGACCGTGACCCCGAGCCGCGCCATGCGGGCGGCGACCGTGCGCCGGCCGTTCGCGTGCAGGTACGGGCCGAGCACGTCGCAGACCAGCGTCACCGCGTACCCCTGCTCCGCCAGCTCGGTCGCGGCCTCGATGCCCGTCGGCCCCGCCCCCACGACGGTCACCGCGGCGCCGGGACCGGTGGCCTCGAGCACGGGCCGGAGGCGCTCCGCCTCCTCCAGGGACGCGATCGGGTAGGCGTGCTCCGCCGCCCCGGGGACGCCCGGGTCGGCGCTGCCGCTGCCGACGGCGTAGACGAGGTAGTCGTAGCCGAGGCTGCCGCCGCCCGCCAGCGTCACGGTCCGTGCGGGGGCGTCGATCCGCTCCGCCGCGTCCACGACCAGCCGGACCCCGCGGGCCAGCACATCCCGGTAGTCGACGACCGCGTCGTGCGTGCCCGCCACCCGCTGGTGCAGGCGGATCCGCTCCACGAACGTCGGCCGCGGGTTCACCAGCGTCACCGCCACGTCGTCACGCTTCGTCAGGCGGTTGGCCGCCATCACGCCGGCGTACCCGCCGCCGACGACGAGAACCTCGGTCTTCTCACGCATGGTGCCTCCCTCGTTCCCAGTCTCTCTGTCACCACGACGAGAGCGGGTGCGGAGACGTGACGCCCGCTGATAGCATCACCTATCGGAGGTGGTGTGGTGGATGACGGCGACGTGTCGGCTGTCGAGCGCGCGTTCGAGGACTACCTCGGTTCCCTTGCGGAGCGCGCGGAGGCGTTGCGGGACGAGGCTCGGACAACTTTGGAACGAGGGGCCCGACAGGCGCACGACCTGGGCTGGAGCCAGCGGCGTATCGCAGGGGCGCTCGGACGGAGTCAGCCCGAGGTCAAGCGACTCCTGCACCGGGCGCTCGAGAGCGATCCTGATGTGGCGAACGTGGGCGTACGGCCGGCCTGCCAGTCGGTCCTGGATGACGTCTTGCGCCGCCGTCGGGATGACATCGTGGCGGCGGCGAGTCGCCATGGCGTGCGGCACGTGCGCGTCTTCGGGTCGGTGGCTGCCGGTACCGCTGACGCGGGATCCGACGTCGATCTGCTGGTCGATCTCGACGACGGGGTCGGGCACTTCGCGCTGGGCGCGCTGGAGGTCGAGCTCGAGCAGATGCTCGGCCGGCCGGTCGACATCGTGCCCGAACGATCGCTGCGCTCGGCGGTGCGGGAGTCGATCGGTGCGATCACCTTGTGAGGCGCTCCGACCATCAGCTTGCTCTGGAGTCGCTGGAACACCTGGCGATGCTGGAGCGGCATGTCGCGGAAGGTTCATGGTCGGCACAGGTCACCGTGGACGCGGTCTGCCTCAGGCTCGCTGCGGCGATCGATGCTGCGGCGCGGCTCAGCGCCGATGGTCGCGACCGAGCGTTCGGTGACGCGTGGCCAGTGGTCCGGGCGACGCGCAACCGCATCGTCCACGGGTACACGACGATCGACGCTCAGATCGTGCGCGCGACTGTCGAGAACGACCTCGGCGCTCTGCGAGCGGCCCTCGAACAGCTGGTGGAACGCGCTCCCTAGGTGCGCGCGACGGCGCCCGGCCATCACAGGATGACCGGGCGCCGTCGTGCGTGCCTGGAGGGCCAGGCTGCGGTGCTGTCAGGCCGCGGTGGTGACCTCGATGCGCTGCGGCGTGGTGCCGGCGAAGACGCCGGCGACCGTGACCGTCAGGATCCCCGCGTCGTAGGACGCGGTGACGGCGTCGGGCTCCACGGCCTTCGGCAGGGCGACGACGCGACGGAAGGAGCCGAAGCGGACCTCCGAGATGCGGCGGCCCTCGGACTCCTCCGAACGCTGGTCCTTGCGCTCGCCGCGCACGACGAGCTTGCGGCCCTCGACCTCGACGGTGACGTCCTCGGCCGGGTTCACGCCCGGCAGGTCGAGGCGGGCGACGAGGTCCTCGCCGTCGCGGTACACGTCCGCGGCGGGGCTGACGCCCTCGGTGCGGGCGACGTCGGCGAAGCGGGGCGTCCACAGGTCGCGGAGCCAGGCGTCGGCGAACGGGGTGCGGGTCAGGGTGGTGGTCATGCTGTCCTCCTCGGGGTGGGTGCTGCTGACGGGTACAACTTGAGCCACCCCGGCTCAATTTCCGGGTTCGCCGACGGCGATCAGCCCGCGAGGTCGAGCCGCGCGAAGGTGGGAGCGTCGGCGCGCCAGGCGCGGATCACGGAGGAGTGCTGGGCGTACTTCTCGGCGAACGCCTCGACGGCGCGCCGGCACTCGGCCGGGTCGGTGACGAGCGCGACTCCGGCCGGCCATGCGCTGTGGCGCCGGCCCACGCGCACCCGCTCCTGGGCCAGCGCGTTCTGCAGCCAGTCGCTGCGCAGCCCACCACGCACCGCGACGTACAGCCGGTCGCCGACGGGGGCGAACCAGACCGTCACGGCGTGCTCCGCACCGCTGACGCGCCCGCGCGTGACGATCCGGCACGTGGTCGCTCCCGACAGCGCCGCCGGGATCCTGGCCTCTGCCACGAGCCCACCGTACGACGGCAGCGGATCTGGGCGGATCGTCGCGCGCAGGTCGGGGCGTCGGCCGAGCGACGGTCAGGGCTCGGAGGAGTCCTGGTCGTCCGACGCCCCTGCCGCAGCCGGCACGGGTGAGGAGCCGCGGCTGCGCCCCTGGCCGGCGACCTTCGGCCGCCCTCGCCCGGCGTCCCGCTTGTCGAGGATGCCCGCGAACTGGGCCTCGAGCGCGGCTCCGCGTTCGGCGTGCATGCCCTTGACCAGGCTGAACATCATGATGAAGACGAGCAGGAAGATCGGTAGCCCGATCACGGTGATCACCTGTTGCAGCGCGGCGAGCCCGTCCTGCCCCGTGAGCCCCCCGAGGATGATGAGCGACGCTGCCAGCGCACCCTCGCTGACCCCCCAGAAGACTCGCTGGCGCACCGGTCCGGCGTCGGGGGTGCCGGTGCAGAGCATGTCGACCACCAGCGACGCGGAGTCGGACGACGTGGCGAAGAACAGCGCCACGACGACGACGGCGATCCCGGAGACCAGCGTCGCGGCCGGGAAGTTGTCGAAGAACGTGAACATCGCCAGCGCGACGTCGTCGGACACGGCCTCCGAGAGGGCCCCACCGGAGCCGTCGATGCCGTCGAGCTCCATCGCCGACCAGCCGAAGACGACGAACCACACGGCGGTGAAGAGCGAGGGCGCGAGCAGCACGCCGCCGACGAACTGGCGGATGGTCCGGCCCTGCGAGATGCGGGCCAGGAAGACTCCCATGAACGGGGCCCAGGTGACGGTCCACGCCCAGTAGAAGACGGTCCATCCACCCTGCCAGCCCCAGCCGCCCTCCTTGGTGAACGGCGACATGGCGTCGTTCCACAGCGCCAGGCCGACGAGGTCCTGCAGGTAGACGCCGATGGACTGCGGGATCTGGCGCAGGAGGAACAGCGTGTCCCCGGAGACGAGCACGAACACCATGAGGCCGACGGCCATGAGGATGTTGAGGTTCGACAGCCGCTTCACGCCCTTGTCGAGGCCGGCGACGATGGAGGACACCGCGACTGCGGTGAGCACGGTGATGATGCCGACCTGGAGCCACATGCTGTTGTCGACCGACGGCAGCAGCGCGTTGACGCCGGCGCCGATCTGCGACGTCCCGAGGCCGAGGGAGACCGCGAGCCCGAACAGCGTGCCCAGCACCGCGAACACGTCGATCGTCTTGCCGACCGGGCCGTAGATCCGCTCCTTGAGGAACGGGTAGAAGACCGAGCTGACCCGCAGCGGCAGCTTGTACCGGTACACGAAGAACCCGAACGCCAGTCCAGGAAGGGTGAAGATCGCCCACGTGTGCAGGCTCAGGTGGTAGAGCGAGATCGACATGGCGTCCGACGCCGCCTCCGCCGAGTACGGGTCCACCCCGTCGAGCGGCGGTGTGGCGAAGTGCGACATCGGCTCGGCCACTCCCCAGAACATCAGCACCGTGCCGATGCCGCCCGCGAACAGCATCGCGAACCAGGACAGGTTCCCGTACGCGGGGCGGGAGTCGTCGTCGCCCAGGCGCAGGTGCCCGAACCGGCTCAGCGCCACGTACGCCAGGAACAGCACCCAGACCGTCACGCCCAGGATGAAGAACCAGCCCAGGTTGGTGACGATCCATTCCCGGCTGTCGCCGAACACTCCGCCGATCTGCTCGGGGAAGACCAGCAGCATGGCGAGGAACAGCACCATGAGCACCGCGGAGACGAAGAAGATCGTCGGGTCGGTCCGTAGTCCCAGTCGACGCGCCAGCGCGTCCAGACGCTTCTCGGCCATCGCAACCCCCTTGTCGCTGCCCGCACCGGCCCCCCGGCACGGCGGTCACGTCCACCTTCACGACGCGGAAGGTCGAAGTCCAGGAACGCGGCCGGGTGCGGGCCAGGGTGTTCAGGCCGTCGCGCAGGGGAAGCCGTTCAGGGTGACCAGCGACGGCGCGGCGGTGCCGGAGGGTGCGTCCCCGACGAACCCGAACGTCGTGCGCTCGCCGGGGGCGAGCGCGGCGTTCCAGCCCAGGTTGGCGGCGCGCACGACGTCGCCGTGCTGCTCGGCCTCGACGCTCCACACGTTCTTGAGCGACTCGCCCGCGCCGAACCGCCAGGCGGCGGTCCAGCCGTCGACGGGTGTGGCGGCGGTGTTCTCGACCCACACCTGGGAGGTGAACCCGCGCGGCCAGGTGCCGTGCACGGTGTAGTCGACGGCGCACGTGCCCGCGAGCTCAGCCTCCGTGGCGGGCGCGAACGGCGCCTCGGCGTCGCCGGTCCAGCGCACGAGCCGCAGGTCGGCGGTCTGTGCGCCGCTGCTCCCGGAGTTCGTCGCGAGGTAGAAGAACCCGTGTCCCAGGGGCTGCAGGCCGACGTCGGCCTTCTGCTCCCAGCCGCGGATGCCGGTCTCCTCGTCGACGAGGCCGTCGTCGGCCAGGGCGAGCAGCAGGCCGCGCTCGGTGCCCTCGCCGCCCGGGCCGGGCACGCCGAGCAGGTCGCCCTCGACGGGTCGGGTGGCGGCGTCGACCGCGAACATCAGGTAGTTCGGGAACTGCGGCTTGGTGCCCCGGTACACGCCCAGGAACCAGCGCTGCTGCGCGTCGTCGTAGGCGAGGTTCTGCACGCCGTACGTGGTGTTGCCGGTGCGGACGAAGTACTTGCCGTCCACCTCGGCCGGGCCGCTGCGGTGCGGGTCCTCCTCGGTGAGCGGACGCTCGTAGCGCGCCCAGTCGGAGACGTCGTACTGCAGCAGCACCTGGTGGTCGTTGTCCGTGCGGGACGTGTTGGCGTAGATGCCGTACGCGACCGTGAGGCGCTGCTCGCCGCCCGTCCTGCCGAACGCCGGGCCGAAGCTCACGCCGTCGATGCCGGAGCTGCCGTACCGGTGGTCGGCCGTGTCCCCGACGTTGCCGTCGAACTTCCCGTCGCCGTCCATGTCGGCGGCGTAGTCGTCGTGAACCTCGGGCAGGTACACGGTGGAGAAGACGTCGGACTCCTGGGCGTCCATGCCCACCTCGTCCACGTCGTCGACGTCGACGACCGCGACGTAGAAGGCCTCGTCGTCCTTGTACTCGAGCGAGCCGTAGACGCGCCCGTCCTCGGCGTTGAAGTCCAGGTCGCCCAGGTGGCCCGTGAAGCCTTCGACCGTGCCGACGAGGTTGCCCTCGAGGTCGTACTTCGCCAGCAGCGTCGTGAACGAGTAGTAGACGAAGCCGCCCGCCTGGTCGACGGCGACTCCCTGCACGTGGCTGGTGGGCCAGGTGCCGCCGTTCTGCTCCAGCGGGAGGCTCGCCACCGCGGGCGGTGCAGCGTCGTCGCCCGGCGCGGGCCCGGGGCTCGCTGCCGCCGGCGTCGCCAGGGCGAGCGGCACCGCGAGCGCCGCGGCGACCGCGGTGACGAGCCGCGTGGTTCGAGGTCGGTGCATGGGATCTCTCCTGGGGCGCAGTGCCCGGGTCCTGCGTCACTGCAGATCAGCGGCCCGGCTGTCGGCGACCAGTCCACCTCGTGCGACCGACACGATCGAGGCCCGGGGCCGAACGCCGCGTGAGCAGCAGGTGAAATCCCTTGCGTGCCTGCCGCGCGTCGTGTAGATGTTTCCCCAGGTCAAGAGTGACCGGCGAGACGCCCTCCGCGTGCCGGTCCGGCAACCGCGCCCCTCGCGCACGGTGCCCCAGGAGGAAGACCCGCCCTGGCCGACCGGCCTGGGGAAGCGCGAGGTTGTCGTCGGCCCCGGAGCGCACCGCGAGCGCGGGGACCGCCGTCGCCTCCCGAGCCCGGAGGACGAGAGATGTCCACATCGACCGATGTCGTGGGCGACGCGACCATCCAGCTGGTGCGGCCGGAGGACCCCTGCGAGGCGCTGGTCGCGCAGGACGCCTTCACGGTGGTCTGCCGGAGGCACCCGGTGCACCAGTCCGGCCTGCGGCGGGCCGAGGGCTGCACGGTCGTCCCGGCCGTGCTGTGCGTCGCCTGCCGGCGTGCGGTGAAGCCGTTGCGCGCCTGGGTCACGACCGGCGTCGCCGAGCCGTGCCCGCGGTGCCGGCGGGTCGTCGACGCCCTGACGCTCATCGCCCGGACCCTCCCCACCCGGCGTCACGGTGCCGGCGACGAGGCAGGCGGGCCCGACGACGAGGACGCCGCCCCCGTGCGGTCGCGCCGGCTCGCGCCGCTGTTCGCGGACGTCGTCCGCCGGGGTGCGCCCCCCGTCGCGCTCGACGTCGCCGCCGTCGCGCCCGTGTTCGGCACCCGGGGCGAGGTGCTGACGTTCCACGAGGACCTGGCGTACGTGACGCACGAGGACTGGGACCGGCTGGTCGGTCACGACCACGGCGCGTACTGCGCGTCGCTGCGGGCGGGCATCCTGGCGAACCACGCGAGCGCCCGGGTGCCGCTGCGGCCGCGGTCGGAGGAGTGGTTCGAGCGGTTCGTGGCCGAGCTCTTCGCGTCGGACGACGCGCAGCAGCCCGGGCCCGAGGTCCGGCAGGCCCGCGAGGCCCGGGTGTTCCGCGCGGCGCGCGCGGCCGGCGAGGCCGTCCGGTGAGCCGGGTCGCCTGACCGCGCTGCCCCGTGCCCACACGGCGACCTGGAAGCCTGGTCACGTCGACGACGTTCACCGGGACATGACGTCGACCGAGGCAGTGCCGCAGGCCGCGGACGTCGTGGTGATCGGCGCGGGGCAGGCGGGGCTGTCCGCCGGCTACCACCTGCGGCGGCGCGGGTTCGTGCCGGCGGGTGATCCGGCGGGCGGGGCGCGCACGTACCTGGTCCTCGACGCGGAGGACGGGCCGGGAGGCGCGTGGCGGCACCGGTGGCGCTCGCTGCGGATGAGCACGATCAACGGGATCCACGACCTGCCCGGCATCGAGCAGCCCGACGTCGAGCCCGAGGCCGCGAGCGTCGACGTGCTGCCCGCCTACTTCGGCGACTACGAGGACGAGCTGGGGCTCGCCGTCGTGCGGCCGGTGCGGGTGCGCCGGGTCGAGAAGGCGGACGACGAGCTCGGCGACGGGGGCGACGGCGGCCACGGAGACCTGCTGGTCCGCTGGGAGGGCCGGGGGAGCTCGGGCGTGATCACCGCGCGGGCGGTCATCAACGCGACGGGCACGTGGTCCAAGCCGTTCTGGCCCGCGTACCCGGGGCAGGAGACGTTCCGCGGCCGCCAGCTGCACACCGCCGACTACGTCCGCGCGGAGGACTTCGCCGGGCAGCGCGTCGCCGTCGTCGGCGGCGGGATCTCCGCCGTGCAGCTGCTGGAGGAGGTGTCGCACGTGGCGCAGACCTTCTGGTTCACGCGGCGCGAGCCCGTGTGGCGGGACTCCTTCGACCCCGAGGACGGGTCGCGGGCCGTCGCGATGGTCGCCGACCGCGTGCGCGACGGGCTGCCGCCGCTGAGCGTCGTGTCCGTGACCGGCCTGATCCGCACGCCGTCGCTCCGTGCCGCCGCGGCGCGTGGTGTGCTCGACCGCCGGCCCATGTTCGCGCGCATCGCGTCCGAGGGTGTCGTCATGCCCGACGGCGGGCTGGTGCCCGTGGACGTCATCTTCTGGAACACCGGTTTCCGCGCCGCCCTGGACCACCTGCGGCCGCTGGGTCTGCGCGGGGCAGGTGGCGGCATCCGCATGGACGGCACCCAGGTGGACGGCGAGCCTCGCGTGCACCTGATCGGCTACGGGCCGTCCGCCTCCACGATCGGCGCGAACCGTGCCGGGCGGGACGCCGTGAACCGGATCGTCCGGCACCTCAACGACAATTGAAGTAGTCGCCGCTTGTCTCCCAAAGTCGCGTGTCCGGTTGGCCACCACACAGGCAGCCGCTCCCTGTCGCATGGACCTACGTCCCAGGTCTGGTCGTGCGCCGCGCTCTTTCTTGCGCACCGCCACGAATGTCAACTCATGTAGATGATCGAGACAATCGAGTGCCGTGACGCCCCACGATGTTCGCGCGCTGGGCTACAGCCCAGCCCATGTGCGCTGCTGCTCGAGAGCGAGCGTGGACGGCTGCTTCGACGCCTCAATCGGGAGCCGCATCTTCGTTCCGCCCCACGTCGCCCCATACTCCGTGTGCACGAGCTTCGGCGCGAACAGGACCTCAAGGGTTGATTCATGTACTGCCATCAGGCCCCGGTCCCAAAGTCGGTGCAGATCCACCCTCAGAAGGATTCCGTTCGAAGCGACGTTCGATCGCGTTCCCTTGTAGGGGCGGATGTGTGCAGCGTCGAGCACCTCGGGAACGGAACAACCGGTGATCGAACACGTGCCGCCGTAGGCCCTCAGGGCGCGGTCGCGGAACGATGCCTGGCCGCCGCGCACCACGACCTCGCGCAACGACCACTTGCGTACGTCCGACAGATCGAGCGGGTCGAACACGCCCGGGGCGCCGTCCTGCTCGTACAGGGTCGTGGCGATGCGGCCGGCTGCAGCGCCCCTCGTGAGCGAGACTTTCGCCAGGCCATTGGCCTGGATGCCTTTCAGGACGTTCTCCAGCGCCTCGTCGGTAACAGTCCCACCTTTGAGTGCGACCTTCGCTGGCGGGCGGCCCGTGGACTTCTGGATTATTGCGGACAGCAGTAAGCCTTTGTTGCGGAAGCGGCGTCTGCCTCCATCGAACCCAAGTCCACCGGCGACCGCTTCGAGAAACGATCGTTCCACGCTCGCGCCCTTGGCGCACGTAAAGTGGTCGATGTCCAACGCGTCGGAGATGGCAGACATCAGGGTCCGCTCGGGCTCGCGGATGCCGGTACCTCTCGGTGCTCTTGCCATATCGGCCATATTTCCTGATCAGCGGGTCCGAGTCGACCGAAGCAGGTCAGAAGCTCTTCGTCCGGATGAAGGGGCGAGGGCGTACAGGCTGCAGTCGCTTCCGACGGGCGGGTGGGCGACCGCGGCGCGTTCCTCGCCGGTGGAGATCCTAAGAGTCAAATTAAACCGGTGAGGGACCGTAATGAAGTCACGTTCCTGACCTCGTCGCCTGCTACCGCGGACCCTGACAGAACTACCAAGCGTGGTCCGCATGATCACCAACCTCGAGAGTTCTACCGCCCTACCACGTGAACAATGCCCTTTGTCGTTCGGTCAGAGAGTCGCAGTAGCCGGCATCGCCGGAACTGCGAAGAGCGAAGAGCCGGCGCGATCCTCCGCTACCGCGGAGGCATCCTCCGTTTCGGGCCGCTTAGCGAGGCTTGCCTGCGAGCGTTCCCAAGCGGCCTGAATCGACAACTCCAGGTTGCCGTCCTGCGCGAGCGTCTTGGTGACTGCGTCATGGATCGACTGCCCTCGCCGGTCGAACTGTAGGAGGTCGAGGTCACGCGTCACCTGTGCCCACAGTGCGCGAGCGACGACGCCGGTGTTGACGCCGTTCCCGAGCTGCTTCCAGGTTGCAGCGTCCTTCTGTGGCCACTTGAACCCCTCGGGGAGGCCTTGGAGCAGCGCGCCCTCCTTGATGGAGAGCCGGCGACGAAGTGGTCCGATGATCGGAGTCTGCGAGATGGCGACCAATGCTGGCAGGTGGGTAAGTCGCTTGACCCTCAGCCCAGACGGCCGAAACGAGATGACGCACTGGAGGATCGAGGGGGCGTCCTGCGCCTGCCACTCGAACTTCTGCCTCGATTCGGGGAACTGTCGGGTCCTTCCCAGCCATGTACCGAGCCACTTGGAGTCATACGCGCGAAGACGGTCGAACAACTCGTAGTTCTTCCGAAGGTGACTGACCTTCCACGCCATGCCCGCCGCGTCCGCCAGTGCGGTATCACGCTCGTTCTGATCGGTCGTCCATACGTGGGCCCAGATGGGGAACCCCGGCAGGTCCTTGGCCTTGGCGCCGGCACGGTCCGCCTCGGATGCGAGCATCTGGCGAGTCTGCTGGACCCACGCGTCCCAGTGCTCGATCCACGTCCACTCCGCTTCCGAGACCGAGCCGTCGTCAGTGATGGTGATGTCCAGCGGGAGGTGCTTCACGAGGTCCCACTCGTCCGTCATTCGTAGGTTCCCGACGGGCAAGGGCTCGTCGTACGGGGCGAGCGGATCGGGGAGGTCGAGCCTGCCTTCCTTCGCGAGGCGCCGGTACTCCTCGCTTATTTCCAACGGTTCCACACGCGTTGCGGCGATGAAGACCCGGTCGCGTGTCTGCGGGTGCCCTCCGAACTCGGGGGCGAACGACGCGGGGGAGAGAATGTCGGCCTTGTGGCTGACCCGATAGCCGGCGTCGCGCAGCCGCTGAATGATCACGTGCCACTCGTGGGTGTGTCGTGGTCCAGCGAGGTTGCGGACGTTCTCCAGGAGGACAACCGCTGGTCGACGGTGCCGCACGATCTCCATGATGTTGAAGAACAGCGTGCCGCGGGTCTCGTCCATGCCCTGCTGCTTGCCGGACTTGCTGAACGGCTGGCACGGGAAGCCCGCCACGAGCACGTCGTGTTCCGGCACCGCCGTGTCCGGGCTCGCAGTGTCGAGCGTGATGTCGCCATTGGCGTTCCTGCCCAGTGGTCGAGAGCCCCAGTTCGCCTCGTAGACCGCCTGCGCGGCGGGGTCGATCTCGACCGCGTAGACGCATTCGCCACCCATGGCGTCGAGCACCGCGTGGAAGCCGCCGATCCCGGCGAAGAGGTCGACGTACTTGAAGGCCGGTGCGTCAGGTGTGCTCACGGGGGCTCCAGAAGGCCGAGGTTCGAACGTGTGTACAGCTAACCGCATCCGGAGCGGGAGCGCAAGTACCGGCGACGAGGTGTCGCTTCGACCTCTGATCGTCCCACGGGCTCCGCTGTCGGAGGTGTCTGCTTGGGTGGCTGGGTGTCCAACGTCACTACCGAGAACTTCAACCCGGCGCGGACGATTCCCGAGGCCAGCGCCAGGATGTTTGCGCTCGCTGCGGCGCCCGACGCCGGTACGCGGGGGCCGAAGCGCTCGCTCGTGGCGCTCGCGCAGAGTCTCGGGCTCGACGTAGACCTGGCTGCAGTGAACGCCGTTCTCGGGGCGCAGATCGCGGACTCGCTCGGAACTGGTTGGGTCGATGGCGTCGACTACGAAGGCCTGCAGGTGACGTTGATCGGGATGAATAACCTGCTCCGTGCCGCGTCTGCGAGCATCATCCGACTCTCGCGGGAGCAGTCCGTCTCGAGCACTTCGGTCGCCGAGGTCTTGCTGGCATTCCCCGCGTTCAGCCCGGCGCCCGATAAGCAGTCGGCCGTGAACCGCTTGTGCGACATCGCCGGTGTTCCGCACGACGCGCTCGGTCCTGGGGGCAAGGAGCACACCTGGACGCTCCGCGACGTTTCGCGCCGCCTCGCCCCGCACCTGCTCGATCGGAAGCGGACGAAGCACGAGCTTGCCGCTGCTCTCTGCGAGGAGTTCGGCGTCCCGTGGCTGGACGGCGCGGGATCCACAGGCGCGTCGATCACGCGCGACGGGCTAAACCTCCTGCTCGCCGGTGCGGAGCGTGCGGCCCATGTCTCGTCGGCAGGTTGGGCGACGGCCGCTGAAGAGGGCACGGCACTGGTCGGGGCGTTGGCTGACGAGCTCCCGGACCACTGGGACGGCGTCGACTGCATCCGATGGATGCGCGAGGCCGGATCGACCCAGTGGCGGCAGATGGAGTGGTTCGGGTTCTACTTCGAGGAGCGTCTGCGAGACGTGCTCAACAGCCGGTACCCGACTCCGATCGTCGGTGGTCCGCGCGTTCGATACGGCAGCACCATCTTCGACTATGCCTCCCCGACCCGCGTCTGGGACGCGAAGGCTCACACAGCATTGACCCGTGAGCACCCGTGGGACGGAACCGCGCCGTCCAAGCGATCCAGCTCAGAGATGTGGCTCAACGACGCCAAGGCGGTCCGCGCTTGTGTAGAGGAGCAAGGGCTCGGGTTCATCATCGTCGACGGGCTGGCAGGCCTTGACTCCAGTGGTGACTTCCGGGCTTGGCACAAGGCCTTCAGCGAATCCGACGGGCGCGCGCTGAGGAGGTACGTGGCGAGCACGGGCAGGTCCCGTGCCCGCAAGGCTGTTTGGAGCCCGATCGAGCTCCGTGCGATCTGGATCGAGGACACCGCGGATCTCGACGCCGGAATCGCGGCAGGGTGGCTAGCGCAGAAGGGGCAGCCTGACTGGGGGGCCGGCACCGCGCGGCGGGCTCGGAACGACAAGTTTTCGGGTCGACCTGCGAGGGCCAGGCCGTGGCAGGTCGCGTCGCACACGTGGCTTGGCGCGCGCCGAGGTGCCGACCTCTGAAGTTGAGGACGTGTCGGCGGCGCCGCTGCGCGTGAGATAGCAGGCGCTGTCACCGGGTACAGCAGATGATGTCCGTCGAGCGCCCGGATCTCGTGGTCGTCGAACGGCAGAGCGGCTTCGCTGCGACGACGCTGCTCGTCGCCTTTGAGGGCATGATGGACCGGTGAGCGTCGTCGACCCACCCGTGCCGCAGCGCGTGCCTGCACACCCCGGATCGTCATCGCCGATGATGTCGAAGCGGATGAGTGCGGCGAAACGTCGGGATACCGAGGCTGAGATCGGACTCAGACGCCAGCTCCATGCACGTGGGCTGCGCTACCGTGTCGCCTTCCCGGTCCCCGGTCAGCGGCGACGTACGATCGACATTGCGTTTACGCGCCAGAGAGTCGCGGTCTTCGTCGATGGCTGCTTCTGGCACGGCTGTCCTGACCATGGCACCACGCCCCGTGCGAACAACGAATGGTGGGCCACGAAACTTGGCGCAAACCAGGCGCGTGACCGTGACACCGACCGCCTCCTCGCGGCGATGGACTGGGTGGTTGTAAGGGTTTGGGAGCATGAGCCCGTTGATGAGGCAGCAGGCCGCGTCGAGGCCGCGGTCCGCTGAGCCGCATCCGAAGGGTGTTTCGCGTATCTCCCTCCACTCCGCCGCTCACCCCTGCCACGGTCGCACACACATTCGAGTTACATTTCACCCGCCCGCCACCGGGTTCTGGGCCGCTGGTGTCGGAGGGTCCAACTAGCCTTCGCGTGGAAGGAAGGAGTCGGATGAATCAGCAGGTCGACAACGTCGAAGTGCGTCCCGGGGTAGGCATGCTCGCGCTCTTCCCTTCGATGAACTACAAGGCGTGGTATGCCGTCGGGGAGTTCGTCGACAACTCGCTGCAGTCGTGGCGCACACACGAGGGCCGGCTAGGCGAGGTCGGTGGCGGCGTCGCGCGGCTCAACATCGACATCGAGATCGATCGTGCCGGCGATCGCATCACGGTGACGGACAATGCCGCTGGAATCTACACCGAGGACATCAGCCGCGCGTTCACACCCGCGGCGCCGCCTGCCGACTCGTCGGGACTCTCCCAGTTCGGCATCGGTATGAAAAGCGCTGCCAGTTGGTACGCCAAGCACTTCGTGGTCACAACGACAGCCCTCGGAGAGGACGTGCGTCGCGCGGTCACGTTCGACATCCCGAAGATCGTCGAGGCCAAGTCGGATTACATCGCCGTCACGACGACCCCGGCCCGTCCGGAGGAGCATGGCACCACGCTCGTCCTCACCGACCTCAACCACCTCGCACCGACCGGCCGCACGCTCGGCAAGATCCGCGATTACCTTTCGTCGATCTATCGACGTTTCATCGCTGACCCACGCGTCGAGATCATCGTCGGCGGTCGCAAGCTTACGTATGAACACCCGACCTTCCTTGTGGCACCCAGGTGGACCAGCACTGACGGTCAGCCCGAGGAGTGGCGTAAGGAGGTCGCTGTCACCCTTGACTCTGGACGGACGATCACCGGCTGGGCCGGACTCTTCTCCAAGGGTGACACCGCCGGTGCAGGATTCGCCCTGCTCTATCGTGACAAGGTCGTCCAGGGTGCCGGTGGTGTGGCACGCGACTCCGACGGGTACAAGCCTGCGAAGGTCTTCGGCCGGGGCAACTCGTTCGAGTCTCAGCGACTCGTCGGCGAACTCGACGTCTCAGCGATGGAGGTGGCACACACCAAGGACTCCCTCGTCTGGGACGGCGACGAAGAGGATGAGTTCCTCGAAAAACTCGGTCAGGCTCTCGACGCCGAACCGCTCCCGCTGCTGAAGATGGCCCGCAACCACCGCACGACCGAGCGTGGCCGCGCCATCCAGACCACCGTGCGCGACATTGTCGGGCAGGTTGTTCAGGCGGTTACCCAGCCAATCCCGGAGGTCGAGGATCCGGAAGACGAGGACGCAGCGATCAACGCGGTCCCGGCTTCACCTCCAGTCGAGGAGTCCGTCATCCTCGATGACACGGAATGGGATGTTCTCGGTGAGTGCCTAACGATCAGCGTCATCGACAACCCGGCGGACTCCAATCATTGGATCCGCGTTCTCCAGGAGGATGGCGTCGCGGCCTGGAAGGTTACCGTCAACCGGGCTCATAGCTTCACTCAGTCATTCGCGTACCTGCCGGGCATGGACCTCGAACCCGTTCTGCGACTTGCCGTAGCGATCGCCCTGGCCCAGATCAAGGCCGAGCGCAGCGGTGCGAAGGAACCTCGGTACCTTATCGCCGAGCTTAACCGCATCCTCACCGGCCCCCTCGCGAAGAAGGCAGCAGCATGACCACCCAAGCCGACCTCTGGACGCCGTCACCAGGCGGAAAACTTCGGGCCCTGCTCGTCCGTTCGGGCCTCGCTGCCGATGAGCAGAGCCGTCTCGAGAGGGAAACGCTACGCATCCTCGGGCGATGCCGTGCACCTCGCTGGGACGATGATGGGGCGTCCGCAGAACTCGTCGTCGGCGCGGTCCAAAGTGGCAAGACGCTGTCGTTCACCGGGCTCATCGCTGCCGCACACGACAACGGATACCCGCTCGTCGTGGTCCTCGCGGGCACCAAGACGAACCTGCGCGACCAGACCTACGAGCGTCTTGTCCGTGATCTTGCGATGAATGGGAACGGACGGCTGCCCAGCTGGCACCCCGTCAACGACCTCCAGCCCTCAGACGCACACAATGTCCAGGCTCGGATCCAGCAGTGGAGAAGCGCCAAGTCGCCCGCCACTCGTGTGACGACCGTTGCTGTGGTGCTCAAGAACCACGCGGCCTTGCGCCGCGCGCGGAACGTCCTGACGACCGTGCTTGCCCAGAACCCCGGGGCGCCGGTCCTCTTCATCGACGACGAAGCGGACCAGGCCGGTCTTAACGTCGCCCGGAAGCAAGAAGACGAGAGTTCCACCTATCGTTCGATCCGGCTCTTGCGAGAGACCGCATCCAACCACTCCTATGTGCTCTATACCGCGACCCCGCAGGCACCACTTCTGATCGCCCTGGAAGACACGCTCTCCCCCCGTACGGTGAGCGTGCTGCAGGCGGGTGCCGGGTACGTCGGTGGGTCGACTCTCTTCGAAGAGCGGCTCGAAGAGTTCGTCCGCGAGATCGACGATGACGCGCTCGATGACCAGTCGATCAGCCCGCCCGAGTCCCTGAAACTTGCTGTTGCGACCTTCCTGCTGGCGATGGTCGTCGCGCAGCTTCGAAACAACCCGCTCCCGTTGACAATGCTCATCCACCCCTCGTCGGGGACCGATCTGCATCGTGCGTACGAGGTGTGGACACACGGCATCGTGGACCGGTTCAACACCTCGCTCACCGACGGGGATCCCGTCCTCAGGCAGCAGCTCGTCGACGAGATCTTCGGCAACGCCTATGAGGACCTGGCGAAGACCGGCGGGAATGTTGTCCACGAAGAGATCGTCACACTCGACTCTCTCCTCGACCTGCTCGGCGATGGCGGGTACCTTCAGGCCGTCATGGTTCGCACGGTCAACAGCCGTCAGGGAAACGAGATCACGTCGAGCGAGTGGACTCAAGCACCCGGGTGGGTTGTCATCGGTGGAAACAAGTTGGATCGCGGCTTCACTGTGGAGAACCTTGCGGTCACCTACATGCCGCGCGGGCCTGGTGTCCGCAACGCTGACACTGTCCAGCAGCGTGGTCGCTTCTTCGGTTATAAGCGGTCGTATCTTGACCTGCTGCGAGCCTGGATGAACCCTGACACGGCCGATGTCTTCAAGATGTACGTCAAGCATGAGGACGCGATGCGTTGCGCGCTCGCCGACCTGGACGTGAACGGTGAGGAACTTTCGAGTTGGCGGAGATCGATCTTGCTCGATTCCACCCTGAACCCCACGCGGCGGGAGGTCGTCCGACTGGACGTTGACAGCATCGATCTTTCCGGCTGGGCGCTCACGCAGACCCACGTCTACGGGGATCCGACCGGTCCGAAGTCGACGGGTCGCTCGCACCTCGACGGGCTCCGCGCGGCTGCAGTCCCAGACAAACGGGACCAGCGTGCGGCCAGCCGGAACCTGACCGTCCGCACGACTTGGGCGAACCTCGTGGAGTTCATCGTCGATTGGCGCATCACCGCCGACGAGAAGGATCGGCTCTACGCGATCGTCCTGGCCCTTGGCACCATCGATGACGAGATACCCGTCGACCTCGTCTTCATGGACGGAGGTGCCACACGAGATCGTGGCCCCTCCGCGCTCTCGCGGGAGGTGCTGGAGGATGTTGCCTGGGACCTGGACGCCATCGACGATGTCGAGTCGCTCGTGGTCGGCAACCTGATGCAAGGTGCCAACCCGGCCGACGGCAGTGTCTACCCGGGCGACCGTGCCTTCTGGGCCGACGACGCCGTGACCGTGGAGATTCACGAGCTCGCCATCGAAGCGGGCCATCGGGCGCGTTCGCGTGCAACCGCGCTGGCAATTCACGTCCCGAAGAGACTTGGTGAACGTGTGATTCTTCAGGCGGATTGACCGTCATGGTCACGCATTTCAACATGCGCGTTGCGGCTGGAACCGTGCTGCATTCGATGTGCCCCCCGATCAGGGATCGTGCCCGACAGGAAGGTGCAGATGTGCGCGACGTGGAGGTCGAGGAGCAGTAGGGGCCGTCGGCGGCGCTCACGATCGACAGGGTCGAGTTGAACGTGGCGGGGTTGCGGATGCCACGCGAGTAGTCGATGACCGGCAGCTTCTGACCTCCCAGGTGGAATTCCAGCAGCTCGTCGCGGTAAAGGAAGCCGCCGTTGGCCTCGGCCCGCTCGCCCACCCACGCCATGATCTGCTTGCGCAGCTCCGCTTCGACGACCGAATCCACGACGTGAGCTCACCAGAGCAGCCGCGTGAGCGCAACGGATCACGAAGCGCGGTCCCACCTGCTAGGCGATTTCACCCGGCCCGGTCGGCGAGCAGCGCGAGCTGGATCCCGTTGACACGCAGCCGTGTAGTGGCGCGTGTGCGGTGTGTCGTGACGGTCGCTTCGCCGAGGAACGACACGTGACAGGCGCGGCCACGCGAGCGTCTCTGTCCGTCAGGAATCAGCCGTCGAATCCTGACGGACAGAGACGCTCGCGCCCCGCCGCGTCAGGCTCCGCCGTCCAGCCAGGGATCGTCGGGCCGCGGCCGGTCGAACGTGCCGCGGGCGTCCTGCCAGTGCCCGCGGGTGAAGTCGGGCACCTTGACGGGCTTCATCGTCCGGCCCGACAGCGACGCGTGGCTGAGCGGGACCACCGAGCACCACGCCGCCGAGTCGTAGACGTCGATGTCCGGCGTCATCCCCAGCCGCATCAGCTGGGCCACGCGGAAGATGGCGACGAAGTCCCCGCCCCCGTGGCCGCCGTACTGGCCGGCCAGCTCCTCGAGCGCGGGCCACAGCCAGTGGTCGTGCTCCGCGCGGATGGCGTCGTAGGCCGCCCCGGTGCGCCAGCTGTGGTTGTCGTGGCCGAGGGACTCGAGGTAGACGCGGGCGTTGTCGAGCTCGATCGAGCCGCGGGTCCCGGTGATGGTCGTCTCCCGGGTGTAGGGGTGCGGCGAGGTCACGTCGTGCTCGACCCGGATCATCAGGCCGTTCTGGGTGCGGATGAGGCTCGTGTTGCGGTCGCCCGAGATGTAGGGGTCGTCGTCCCATGACGAGTGGTCCGGCCCCACCCGGGGGTCCTCCTCGCGGAACAGGGCGAGCCCCATGGGCGGGGGAGAGACGGAGATCAGCTCGGCGAACCGGTCGCCGCGGTTGATGCCCATCGACGCGGACACGGGGCCGAGCCCGTGCATCGGGTAGTGGGAGGAGTTCATCTTGGTGTGCCAGCGCCGACGCCAGTGTTCCGGGTAGTACGCGCCGCCGAACATGTACGGCCACCGAAGGTCGTGCACGTACCCGCCGGAGGCGTGCTGGAGCTCGCCGAACAGCCCGGCCTTGACCATGTTGAACATCTGCAGCTCGGGCCGGAAGTAGTTGACGTTCTCCAGCAGCATGCAGTGCTTGCGCGTCCGTTCCGACGTGCGCACGAGGTCCCAGATCTCGTCCAGGTGCGGCGCGATCGGCAGCTCGCAGGCGACGTGCTTGCCGTGCTCCATGGCCGCCTTCGCCATCGGGTAGTGCCACTCCCAGGGCGTGGCGATGTAGACGATGTCGATGTCGTCCCGCCGGATCATGGCGAGGAAGTCCTCCTCCCCGCCGGAGTAGCCGACGGGCGGGGTGTCCTGGAAGCCCTGCGCCATGATCCGCTGGGTGGTGCGCTCGACGCGGTCGGCCCGGATGTCGCAGACCGCGGTGACCTTGCCGACCGCTCCCCAGCGGACGTCCTGGCCGCCCCCGCGGTTGCCGAGGCCGATGAGGCCGATGCGCACCTCGTCGAAGCCCTCGAACGGGGTGTCGGTCATGGTGCGCTCGCGGCCCTTGACCCGCGGTGGTTCGGCGGCCGTCGCCATGTCCGCGCCGACGGCGCCCAGGCCTGCTGCCGCGCTCATGGCGACTCCGGTCCGCAGCATGTCGCGCCGGGACGGTTGGTACCTGCTCGGAAGGGTCATTCAGATCGCTCCTGTGATTGAAATTGCGCTCCATTGCGGAATATCAAGCAGTACTGATCGAACGTGTTCAGTAGAGAGGACGGTGGGGGAGGTGTCAAGACGTGGCGCCCGGCCAGGGCGATACTGGCGGGATGACGACGGTGACGAACCCCGTGGAGCGGGTGCGGCTCCGGGTCGGTGACGCGCTGTTCCTCAAGGTCGCGGGCCCGGACGGGTACGCGCACCGTGATCGCATCCACCTGACCCCCGGGCCGCGCTGGTTCGCGCCCGACAGCCCCATCGGGCGGGTGCACGGCGACGCGTCGATGTTCGTGGGCGGGCTGCGGGCGCTGCTGCTGCAGTCGCTGCACCCGCTGGCGATGGCGGGGGTGGCCGGGCACTCCGGGTACCGCGGCGACCCGTGGGGCCGGCTCGCGCGCACGTCGACCTTCATCGCCACCACGACCTTCGCCACGGGCGACGACGCGCAGGAGATGGTGGACCGCGTCCGCGCGGTGCACGAGCGCGTGCGCGGCAAGGCCCCCGACGGCCGCCCGTACCGCGCGAGCGACCCGCACCTGCTGAGCTGGGTGCACGCCGCCGAGGCGGACTCCTTCCTCGCCGCGCACCGGCGCTTCGGCGAGCGCCCGGCGCTGAGCCCGGCGGAGGCCGACGAGTACGTCGCGCAGGTCGCCCGCGTCGCCCGGGCGCTCGGCGCCGTCGTCGTCCCCGAGACGACGGCGGAGCTGGCCGAGGTCCTCGAGAGCTACCGCCCCGAGCTGGAGGCCTCGCCCGCCGCGCTCGACACGGCGCACTTCCTGCTGAGCGAGCCGCCCCTGCCCCGACCGGTCCGGGCACCGTACGGGCTGCTCGCCGCGGGCGCCGTCCACACCCTGCCGGCCTGGGCGCGCGACCTGCTCGGTGTCGACACGTGGTTCCGCCGGACCCTCGGCGGCCCCGCGGGCGCCGCCGCCGTCCGCGCCGTCCGGTGGGGGATGGGCACCGCCGACGTGCGGCTGCGCGACGCGCAGGCAGGACGACCCGCGGGACGCTGACCGACCCTGGCGGCGCCGTCGGGGTGACGTCCGCATGGCCCGCCGGGGGCGCGGATGACCACCAGGGTGCTGCCGCGTGAACGTTCCCGGAACGCTCGCCGGGCCTCGCCCCCGAGCCGGACAAACCGGGCGGACCGCTTCCTAGAGTCACCGCTGTGACCACCGTCATGACGCCCCGGGCGCCGGAGGCATCCGGCGCCCCACCGACCGGCGCCACCGCCCCGCGCCCCCCGGAGAAGCACCCGCACCGCAGCCGTCTCGGCGCCCGCCGCCGGCGCAGGGCGCTCCTGTGGGCGCTGCTGCTGGCCGGACCGAACGTCGCCCTGCTGCTCGTGTTCGTGTACTGGCCGCTGCTGCAGAGCCTGTACCTGTCGACGCTGCAGTGGAACCTCGGCTCGCCGGCCGCCCGCTTCGTCGGGCTCGGCAACTACGTCGAGTGGTTCACCGCCCCCACCACGGGCCGGATCGTCACGACCACCGTCGTGTTCACCGTCGCGACCGTCGGTGGCGCGATGGCGCTCGGCCTGGGCCTCGCGCTGCTCCTGAACCGGAGGCTGCGAGGCCGCGGCGTCGCCCGCACGGTCGCGTTCGCGCCGTACGTCCTGTCGGGCTTCGCCGTCGGCATCCTCTGGCTGTTCATGTTCGACCCGCGGTACGGGCTGATCCAGGAGCTGCTGGGCTGGCTCGGGGTCGCCTCGCCCCAGTGGTACACGGACCGCCCGTGGCCGTTGGTCATGGTCACCGTCGTGTACCTGTGGAAGAACCTCGGGTACGTCGCCCTCATCTACCTGGCCGGCCTGCAGGCGATACCGCAGGACCTCAAGGACGCGGCCGCGCTCGACGGCGCCTCCTCGTCCCGCACCCTGCGGGCGGTCGTGCTGCCGCTGCTGACGCCCACCACGTTCTTCCTCCTGGTGACGATGCTGCTCAGCTCGCTGCAGTCGTTCGACATCATCAAGGCGATGACCTCCGGCGGGCCCCTGGGCTCCACCACGACGCTCATGTACTCGATCTACGAGGAGAGCTTCGTGAACGGCCGCGCCGGGTACGCGTCCGCCGTCGCCACCGTCCTGTTCCTCGTGCTGCTGGCGGTCACCGCCGTGCAGATGCGGTTCGTCCAGCGGAAGGTGCACTACGCATGACCGCCGCCACGCTCGGCCGCCCCACCATCCCCGGCCGCCCCGCCCGTCGGCGCCCGGCAGGAGCCGGCGGCAGGTTCGGCGGGTACCTCACGATGACGCTCGCGACGGTGGTCCTCGGCCTCCCGCTGCTGTGGATGTTCCTCGCCAGCCTCAAGACGCCGGAGGAGCTGTACCGGCTGCCGCTGCAGTGGCTGCCCGGCGCGCCGAGCCTCGACAACTACGCGCAGGCGGCGTCGGCGGTCCCGCTCGGGCAGCTGCTGGCCAACAGCGTCGGCCTCACGGTCGCCGGCGCCGGCCTCAAGGTCGCGCTCGGCCTGTGCTGCGCGTACGCGCTGGTCTTCCTCGACTTCCCGTTCAAGAAGGTCGCCTTCGGGCTGGTCATCGCCACGCTGATGATCCCGCCGCAGATCACGATCATCCCCAACTACACGCTGGTGGCGGGCCTCGGCTGGCTCAACACCTACCAGGGGATCCTCGTGCCGGGGCTGGCCAGCGCGTTCGGCACCTTCCTGTTCCGCCAGCACTTCCTCACGCTGCCGGCGTCGATCCTCGAGGCCGCCGAGCTGGACGGCGCGGGGCACTGGCGCAAGCTGTGGCGGTTCGTCGTCCCGATGAGCACGCCGACGCTCGCCGCCGTCGCGCTGGTGTCCGTCGTGACGGAGTGGAACGACTACCTGTGGCCCTTCCTCGTGGTCGACGACCCCACCAAGATGACCCTCCCCGTCGGCCTCACGCTGCTGCAGAACACCGACGGCATGACGAACTGGGGCGTGCTGCTCGCCGCCACGGTCGTCGTGACGCTGCCCATCCTGCTCGTCTTCCTGGTCCTGCAGCGCCGGCTCGTCGCCGGACTCACCGCGGGCGCCGTCACCGGCTGACCCCGCCGCCCGAGCACCCCACCCCCGACCCCCCGTCCTCCCGGACCACCCAGCAAGGAGCACCCCGTGTCCCACACCCCTGCCCGCCGCGCGCGCACCGCGGCCGCCGCGCTCGCCGCCGTCGCCGCCCTCGGCCTCACCGCGTGCGCCGGCCCGAGCGTCGGCGCCACGTCGGACGACGCGAGCGCCGACGCCGAGGCCGTCGACTGGTCGCAGGTCGAGCCCGCCACCGAGATCACCTGGTGGAGCAACCACCCGGGCCAGTCGCAGGACCTCGAGAAGCAGTACATCGAGGAGTTCGAGGCCGAGACCGGCATCAGCGTCGACCTCGTGACCGCCGGCGCCGACTACGACGAGGTCGCGCAGCGCTTCCAGGCCGCGTCGCAGACCGACGAGCTGCCCGACCTCGTCATCGCGTCCGACGTCTGGTGGTTCCGGTACCACCTCAACGACCAGATCATGCCGGTCGACGACGTCATGGAGCACCTGGACGCCGACGCGGCGGACTTCCAGCCCGCGCTGTACGCCGACTACGAGTACGACGACCAGCACTGGGCCGTGCCGTACGCCCGCAGCACGCCGCTCTTCTACTACAACAAGGACCTGTGGAAGGCGGCGGGCCTGCCGGACCGCGGCCCGAAGACCTGGGCCGAGCTCGAGAAGTGGGACCGGTCGCTGAAGAAGGAGACGCCGAAGGACGGCTCGACGTTCGGCCTGTCCACCGGCCCGTCGTGGGGTGCCTGGTGGTTCGAGAACATGATCTGGGGCACCGGCGGCGCCTACTCGGACGGCTTCGACCTCACGCTCGACACCCCCGAGGCGCTCGCGGGCGGCGAGTTCGTGCACGACCTGTTCCACACGTCGGGTGTCGCGACCCTCTCCGCCGACGACAACATGGCCGACTTCTCGTCCGGCGTCATCGCCTCGACCATCGGCTCGACGGGATCCCTCAAGGGTGCGCTCGACGCGGCGTCGTTCGAGGTCGGCACGGCCTACCTGCCGGACGGCCCGCAGGGCGGCGGCACGCCGACCGGCGGCACCGGGCTCGCCATCCCGTCGTCCAAGACGCCCGAGGAGCAGCTCGCGGCCGCGATGTTCCTCGAGTTCCTCACGAACACCGAGAACACGGCCGAGTTCTCGCAGGCCACCGGGTACATGCCGGTGCGCACGTCGGCCGTCGAGAGCGACGCGATGCAGCGGACGTACGCCGAGACGCCGCAGTTCCGCACCGCCGTCGACCAGCTCGCCGACAAGGCCCGGGTGCAGGACGACGTGCGCGTCTTCGTGCCGGGCGCCGACGCGCTGCTGAACGAGGCGCTCGAGCAGATCGTCATCGAGGGCACCGACCCGAAGGCGGCGTTCGAGTCGATCACGCCGCGCATCGAGACGGCGTACTCCGAGAACGTCGAGCCGTACCTGTGAGGATGGGTCCCGTGGACAACGCAACAGCACCCCTGCAGCCCCGCAGCCCGCAGGTGATCGCGCACCGCGGCAACAGCTCCGTCGCACCGCAGAACACGCTCGCCGCGTTCGAGGCGGCGTGGCGCGCGGACGCGGACAGCATCGAGATCGACGTCCAGCTCACGGCCGACGGCGAGGTCGTGGTCATCCACGACGACACCGTCGACGCGACGACGTCGGGCAGCGGCAAGGTCTCCGACCTGGAGCTGCGCGAGGTGCGGCTGCTCGACGCCGGGTCGTGGTTCTCGCCCGCGTTCTCGCGGCAGCAGGTGCCCACGTTCGCCGAGGTGATCGAGCTGCTGGCCACCCGGCCGGGCCTCGACCTGCTGCTCGAGGTCAAGGGCGCGTGGTCGGCGGACGACGTCCGCAAGCTCACCGGGCCGTTGCGCGCCGCCGGGCTGTACGACCGCACCGTGGCGCAGAGCTTCTGGCCGGAGACGGTCGAGGCCCTCCGTGACGCCGACCCCGAGCTGCGGCGCGGACTGCTGGTCATGGGCCCGGACGACGACCTGCTCGCCCGGTGCGCCGACCTCGGGGTCGTCACGTGCAACCCGCGGGGCACGGCGCTGCTCGACGACCCCGCCCTGGTGGCGCGGCTGCACGACGCCGGGCTGGCCACGTCGGTCTGGACGCTGGACGAGCCGGAGCACTGGGCACGGGCCGTCGCGCTCGGCGTCGACGGCATCATCACCGACCGGCCCGACCGGCTGGTCGGCTGGCTCGCGGGGCGCTGACCGGGCAGGTCGCCCGGCACGCGAGGCGGCGGCCCGTCAGGACGGCGGGCGCCAGGCCATGACCGGCCGCAGCGCACGCGTGCCGAGCGACCCGCCCCAGCGCCCGGCGAGGCGCATGCCGGCGTCGCGGACGCCGGTCGCGACGGCCGACGTCCACAGGGTCGGGGCGGCGATGCGCGCGGACAGCCGCATGACCTTCTCGACGCGCGGCCGGCGCTCGCCCGACCACCGCTCCAGCGCGGCGGGCACGCCGTCGCCGGGACGCACCCGGGCGCCGAGCACCACGCCGTCCTCGAGCGCCTGGCAGCCGCCCTGCCCGAGGTTCGGCAGCATCGCGTGCGCGGCGTCGCCGACCAGCGCCACCCGCCCGGCCGCGAGCGACGCGGGCGGGCGGGGCAGGCGCCTCAGCTCGTGCCGCAGCACGGCCTGCGGGTCGACGGCCGCGAACAGCGCGGGGACGGGCGTGGGCCAGCCCGCGACGCGGGCGCGCAGCTCGTCCAGGTCGCGCGGGATCCCGGCGGCCTCGGCCACGGAGACGTAGCAGTACACGCGGCCGTCGGCCAGGGGCATCACGCCGAGGGCGACCCCGCGCCCCCAGAACTCGGACCCGACGGCGCCGGGCAGCGGCGGGGCGACGAAGCGCCACGCCGTCGAGCCGCCCGGCACCGGCGCCGGGGCGTCCGGCCACCAGCGGGTGCGGGTCGCGGAGTCGATCCCGTCGGCGGCGACCACGAGGTCGGCCTCGACGTCTCCGTCGCTCGTGGTCACCCGTGCCGGGCGGTCGGCCGACCCGGGGTCGGTGACGACGCCCTCCATGCCGGTGCGCAACGCCCCGGGCGGCAGGGCGTCCGCGAGCAGCCCGACCAGGTGGGCGCGGTGGAGCACGAGGGTGCGGTCGCCGAAGAGCGACCCCGCCTCGTCGGCGTGGGCGCGCAGCAGCCAGCGGCCGTCGGGGCGGCGCAGGCCGTACTCGCCCTGCAGCGCCGACAGGTCCCGCAGGCTCTCCCCGACGCCCAGCGCCGCCAGCGCGCGGACGGCGTTCGGCGCGACGGCGATCCCGGCGCCGACGGGTTCCAGCGAAGGCGCCCGCTCCAGGACGGTCACGTCCCACCCGCGCCGCGCGAGCGCCACCGCGGACGCCAGCCCGCCGATCCCGCCCCCGATCACGACGGCACGGCCGCCGTCCCTGCTGGCCGCGCTCCGCGCGCCGTGGGTGTGTGACACCGCGTCAGGTTAGCGCCCAGGCCTGCGCAGGACCCGGGCTGTCGGTGCGGAGGGCTAGCGTCGCCCCCATGGACACCGACGTCATCGCTCGGGACTTCTTCGACCGTTACTCCCGCGCGCTCCTGGACCGCGACGCGTCGGCGGTCGCCGACCTCTACGCGGTCCCGGCGCTGATCCTGTTCCCCGGCCAGTCCGTCGCCGTCTCCGACCGTGCGCAGACCGAGCAGTTCTTCGCCTCCGCGATGGGCCAGTACGACGGCGTCACCACCACGACGGCCGACGTGCGCGTGGTCGCCGCCACCGGCCACAGCATCTGGGCGGAGGTCGCCTGGCACCACGGGCGCGGCGGCGACGCCGACCGTACGGGCGAGCCGGACGAGAGCTTCGTCTACCAGCTCGTCGACTCCGGTGACGGCTGGCGCATCGCGGTGCTCACGCCGCTCGTCGGGTGATGTCGTCGCCCCTCTCTACGGTGGGGGCATGGACGACGACGCCATCCGCCGCTACCTGAGCGACCATCGTGCCGCGGCGATGATCACCCTGCGCCCCGACGGGACGCCGCACGCGGTGCGCTGCGGCCTCGGGCTGGTCGACGGGCGGATCTGGAGCTCGGGCCGTCCGGACCGGGTCCGCACCGCACACCTGCGACGGGACCCTCGGGCGACCCTCTTCGTGTTCGGCGCCGCGCCCGACGACCCGTTCAGCTACCTCACCCTCGAGACCGAGGTGACGATCCTGGACGGCCCGGACGCCCCCGAGCTGAACCGGCAGCTCTTCACCGCCATGCAGGCGCACATGGACCCGCCGGCGGGCACCCTGTTCTGGGAGGGCGCCCCGCACGACGAGGCCGACTTCCTGCGGATCATGGCCGAGGAACGTCGCCTCATCTACGAGTTCCGCGTCACCCGCTCCTACGGCATGGTCTGACGCCCGCCGCAGGAGGCCGCCCGGCTACGCGACGTCGCCGTCCACGTACAGCCACCGGCCACGCTCGCGCACGAACCTGCTGATCTCGTGCAGCCGCCCGCGGTCGCCCGTCGTCGCCCAGCGGTAGCGGGCGACGAACTCGACCTCGCCGTCGTCGTCGAACGGCCCGCCCGCGCGCGTGGCGAGGATTTCGAGCCGCCGCCACTCCTGGTCGGGGTCGAGGTCCAGCTCCGGCGGCCGGGTGCTCGGGTGCCACGTGCTGCGCAGGTACGGGACGTCGCGCAGGGCGTACGCGCTGTACCGCGAGCGCATCAGCGCCTCCGCGGTGGCGGCACGGCGCTCGTCACGGTGCAGAGGGCCGCAGCACGCGCCGTACGTGTCGCCGGAGAGACAGGGGCAGCGGTCGGTGTCGTCCACCCGCCCATTCTCCGTGCGGCGTCAGCCCGCCGTCGCGTCGGCGGCCGCCGACGTCCCGGGCAGCGGCGGGCTGAACCGCTCCTCCGCGAGGGCGACGAGCAGCGCCAGCAGCATGACGGCGGCGCTGGCCAGCGGCACGGCGCGGATGCCGACGACCGCGACCAGCGCCGCGCCCAGCCCGGACCCGGCGGCGATGCCCACGTTGAACATCGACGACGACACGGCGACGCCCATGTTCGTCGAGCGCGGGGCCACGAGCATCACGCGGTGCGACAGCGCGGGCGGCACGGTGGAGAACGCGAACCCGAACACGGCCAGGGTCGCCGCCGCCGCGAACGGGTTCTCCCCGAGCGCCCACATCGCGACCAGGGTCACGACGAGCAGGCCCAGGGCCGCGATCAGCACGCCGACGGGCCGGGAGTCGATGAACCGGCTCACGACGAGCGCGCCGACCACGCCCGCCGCGCCCTGCAGGAGCAGCATCTTCGGGATGTCGCCCTGGGTGTAGCCCGCGACCTCGATGAGGTACTGCGTGATGAACGTGATGATGCCGAACGCGCCGCTCAGCACGAGCCCGGTCGTGACCATCTGGAAGCCGAACCGGCGCGCGCTGGGGTGCGGGGCGCGGCTCGCGCCGCCCTCGGACGCGGGGATGGTGGGGAAGAGGGCGAGGACGACGAGCGCCACCACCAGCGACAGCGCCGAGACGGCGACGAACGTCCAGCGCCACGTCGTCTGCTCCCCGAGCCAGGTCCCGGCGGGCACGCCGAGCACCGGGGCCAGCGAGTTGCCGAGCGCCAGCCGCGCCATCGCCTTGCCCCGCACGATCGGCCGGAACAGGCCCATGGTGGCGGGCATGACCGCCACCCAGAACAGCGCCTGGGCGCCCGCGGTGACGAGCCGTGCCGCGAACAGCTGCTCGTAGGTCGGCGCGAGCGCCGCCCACAGCGTCGAGACGGCCGCGAGCCCGGCGCAGCCGGACAGCACCCAGCGGCGCGCGATCCGCCGCGTCCAGTGCGCGAGCGGGATCGACGTGAGCAGCACGACCAGCGCGTAGCCGGTGACCAGGAGGCCGATCTGCGACGTCGAGCGCCCCAGGTCGGGCGCCATCAGCGTCAGCAGGCCGGACGGCAGCGACTCGACGGTGACGAACAGGAACGTCGACAGCGCCATCGCGACGAGGATGATCGTGGCGCGTCGTTCGTCGACCGGCGGTGAGCCTGCGGACGCGACGGGGGGCCGGCTCTGCGGCGGGGTGTCTGTCATGGTGATCGAAACGATCTTAGGCGCCGCGCCGGGCACCGGCCGCCCATTACTCTCGGAAGGTGCCCACGCTGCTGGAGGTCGCCGCCGAGCTCTACGCGCTGGCCCCGGGCGGGTTCGTCCCGGCGCGCGACGCGCGGGTCGCCGCCCTGCGGTCCGACGAGCCCGAGCTCGCGCGGCAGGTGCGGGCGCTGCGCCGGCCGTCGACCGCGGCGTGGGTCGTCAACCACCTGGTGCGCACCGACCCCGACCAGGTCCAGCAGGTGGTGGACCTCGGTGCGGCCATGCGCGCCGCCCAGGACGGCCTCGACGCGGCCCAGCTCCGCGAGCTGACGCGGCAGCGACGGCAGCTCACCGCCGCCGTCACCACCCGGGCGAGGGCGCTCGCGGCCGAGGAGGGCACCACCGTGTCCGACGCCGTCGCGACGCAGGTCGAGTCCACCCTCACCGCCGCGATGATCGACGACGGCGCGGGCTGGGCGGTGCGCGCGGGGCTGCTGGTCGGCGCGCTCGAGGCGACGGGGGTGGACCCGGCGGACGTCGCGTCCGCCGTCGCCGCACCGCGCGAGCTCGGCATCGAGCCGCAGCCGGACGGCCGACGCCGGCACCTGCACGCCGTGCCCGACGCCCCGGGCCCCTCCGGCGGCGAGGGGGAGGCGCGGGGCCGGACCGCGGAGGCCGAGCGCGAGGCCGCCGAGGCCGCGCGCGAGCAGGCGCGCCGCGACGCCGCCGACGCCGCCGACGACCTCGCGTCGGCGGAGCGGGAGCGCGGGGCGGCCGCGGACGACGTCGTGCGGATCGAGGCGGCAGCCGCCCGGCTGGACGCCGAGCGGGACGCCGTCCGGCGACGTCTCGAGGCCCTGGACGACGAGGCGGAGGCCGTCGAGGCGGAGCTGCGGGGAGCGGCGCTGCGCCGGGAGCGCGCCGAGCGGACCGTCGGCGACGCCGACCGTCGTCGCGACGAGGCCGCCGCGCGCCTGGCCGAGCTCGAACCCGGGCGGGGTTAGCCGGCGGCCTCGGGGCGCACCGCGCGCCGGACGGAGTCCCGGAGCAGGGCGCGGCGCTGCTCGTGCGCGGCCTCCGGCTCCTCGGAGCTCGCGGCGTAGACGTTGCTCACCGGCGACCACGCCATCGACATCGCGATCGTCATCGCCATGATGTCGAACGGGTCGCCGGCCCGGACGAGTCCCGCGGCCTGGGCCTCGGCGATGGCCCGGAGCTTGGCGTCGTCCATCCGGTCGGCGTCCGCCACGAGATGCCCGGTGGGCCGGCGTTCCAGCCGTGCCCACGTCGCCAGCCGGATCAGGTCCGGACGGCGGAGGTACTCGTCGTACAGGCGCACTGCCCAGTCGGCGAGGTCGCCGCCGTCGATCGGGGCAGTGTTCATGATCCGCTCGAGCGAACCCCTGAAGATCGCGTCGAACAGGCCGTCCTTGCTGCCGAAGTAGCCGTAGAGCTGGGCCTTGTTCGTGCGCGCGCCGGTGACGATCCGTTCGATGCGCGCGCCGGCGATGCCGTGGTCGGCGAACTCCTGTGTCGCGACCTCGACGATGCGCTGCTTGGTCGCGGCCCCGCGGGCGGTCGACGGCGTCTCGTGCATGCGCCCATCGTAACGACAGACCGTTCGGTCTATTCGATGCTATGGTCAATAGACCGAACAGTCTGTTTGAGGAGTGATCATGCGTACGACCACCGGATGGCAGCTCGACGGGGGCACGCTGCGGCGGGCACCGCTCGAGCGACGCGACCTGCGCGCGGACGACGTCGCGGTGCGCGTCGACTACTGCGGGGTGTGCCACAGCGACCTGCACGCGATCCACTCCCACCCCGCGGAGGGTGCCGGCCCGCTGGTCCCCGGGCACGAGTTCACGGGCGTCGTGAGCGAGGTCGGCCCCGAGGTCACCAGGTTCGTCCCGGGCGACGCCGTCGCCGTCGGCAACATCGTCGACTCCTGCGGCGCCTGCGACATGTGTCTCCGCGGCCAGGAGAACTTCTGCGCCACGTTCCCGACGCTCACGTACGGAGGCACCGACCGCGTCGACGGCACCGTCACCCTGGGCGGGTACTCGCGCGAGCACGTCGTGCGGGAGGGCTTCGTGTACCCGTTGCCCGACGGGCTCGACCCCGCCGCGGCGGCACCGCTGCTGTGTGCAGGAGTCACCGTGTGGGAGCCCCTGCGTGCTCTCGGCGTCGGCCCCGGTTCGCGGGTGGCCGTCGCCGGCCTCGGTGGGCTGGGGCACCTGGCCGTCCGGCTCGCGGTAGCGCTCGGCGCCGAGACGACGGTCGTCAGCCGCACCCCGGACAAGGCAGCGGACGCCGGGCGCCTCGGCGCGCACTCGACCGTGCTGTCGACCGACGAGACGCAGATGGCCACGGCGCGGGGCCGCTTCGACGTCGTGATCGACACCGTCGCCGTCCCGCACGACCTCGCCCCGTATCTCGGCCTCCTGAGGCTGGACGGCACCCTGTCCCTGCTCGGCCACCTCGGAGCCGTCGACCTGCAGGTCATGGACCTCCTTGTGGGGCGCAAGCGGCTCATGTCGGCGGGCAGCGGCGGACGCCCCGCGACCGCCGAGCTGCTGGAGTTCTGCGCGACCCACGGCGTCGTCGCGGATGTCGAGGTGCTGCCCTCGGCCGCGGTCGACGAGGCGCTCCGTCGGCTCGAGCGTGGCGACGTCCGCTACCGCCTCGTGCTCGACCTCGCCGACCTCGATCGCCGGCCGTGATCCGTGAGAAGGGGGAGGCCGGTCGCGGCGGATCTCCGTCGGAGGGTGGATCCGCCCGAGGGGTGCGGCCGCCTGCGAGGGTGAGGCCACCCGACCAGAAGGAGACACCATGCGTCGTCGCATGCGCGCACCCCTGACCCTGGCCACGACCGTCGCCCTGGCGCTGCCGCTCGGTGCGGCCGCGGCCGGCACCGCTCAGGCCGACCCCGAGCCGCCCACGCCCCCCGCGGCGACCGACGCGCCGCGGTCGATCGCGCGCGCCGTCGCCGACGCGGCCCGGACCGTGGCCGAGCAGGCGTCGCCGCGCGCCCTGTCGTCGACCGGACAGGGCGCTCGGGGGGACGCGCTCGACGCGGCACTCGCCGCCACGGCCGACGGCGTCCCCGTCGGGGTGACGGGGACCGTCGAGACGCCGGAGCTGCGGTGGCACGGCGCGGACGGCCGGCGCGAGCTCGACCGGCGGGCACCGGCGCGCCCGTACGACCGGTTCCGTGTCGCGAGCATCACCAAGCCGATGGTCGCGACCCTGGTGCTGCAGGAGGTCGAGCGCGGCACGTGGACGCTGGACACCCCCGTCGTCGACGTGCTGCCCCGCATCGCGGACGTCGTCCCGGACGAGTACGAGGACCGGGTCACCCTCGAGCAGCTGCTCAGCCACCGGTCCGGGCTGCCCGACCACGTCGTGCCCATGATCGCGAGCCGGATGGCCGACCCGAACGACTTCGACGAGTTCTTCGACGTCCTCGGCGAGGAGTACACGACGGACGACCACGTGGCCGCGATGGGCGCGTCCGAGTGGGCGTTCGAGCCGGGGACCGACTTCTCGTACTCCAACGCCGGGTACGTCGTGCTCGGGATGGCGCTCGAGGAGGCCACCGGCCGCGACCTCGACACGCTGCTGGAGCACCGCGTGTTCCTGCCCGCCGGGATGTGGCGCACCGACCTCCCCGACGACCCGGGCGAGCACGGGCCGTTCCTGCAGGGCGCGGCGCACACGGGCGACCTCGGCTCCGGCTGGTACTCGCTGACCGGCTTCGACCCCAGCCTGTTCGACGCCGCGGGCGCCGTGACGAGCACCACGGGCGACCTGCAGAAGTTCACCGAGGCCCTGCTCACGGGCGACCTGCTCGACCCGGAGACCGTCGCCGACATGGGCACGCCCCGCACCACCGGTGACCCCGTGTTCCCCGAGTACGGGCTCGGCCTGTACCGGATCCCCGACCCGTGCGAGCCCGGCGAGTACCTGTACGGGCACGACGGCGCCGCCTTCGGCACGCTGAGCATGACGCTCGCCTCGCCCGACGCCGAGCGGCAGCTCACCGTCGGTCTCACCGGCCGCGACTACGCCGGAGCCGAGGGGCCCGACATCAACACCGCGCTGGTGCCGATGCTGGAGGCCACCTGCTGAGGTGAGTCCGACGGGACGGTGTGGGACGGCGGGTCGGCCCGCACCTCCGCGGAGAGGCGCTCCAGCAGGAGCGCCGGCTCCAGGTCCGCGGAGGGTTCCACACCGTCCGGCACCACGACGCCGACCACCGCGAGCGAGCCCTCCACGACCGTGGCGATCGTCGTGGTCCGGAACTGGGACCCGTCCCCGCCGCGCTGGTGGGTCGTGACGCCGAAGTAGCCGGTGTCGCCGCCGTCGAACGGTTTGTCGAAGGAGTGGCTGAGTCCCCGGGCGCCGACGCGGTCGCCGATATAGCCGGCGGACAGGACCTTGTGGGGCTCCGGCCGCTCGCTCTTCCACCCGACGAGGTTCTGACCGATGCGGGCCGCGTTCTCCTGCAGGTCCCAGACGTCGAAGGCTCCCTCCGGATCCGAGTAGGACCGTCCCCAAGGGGCGCTGACGTACGTGTACACGTCGACCTCGTCGACCCTCACGCCCGAGACCGCCTCGGTGGCGTCCATCTCCAACTCCCAGTCGTCGTCGTACGTGGTGCCGAGCTGGACCCGGTCGTAGAAGAGCGGAGCGATGCCGTCCGGCGAGAAGGGATCCACGTTCCATCCCGGGCCCCGCTGGTCGGTCATCCACCCGGGATCGACGGCGAGCTCTTCGGTGTCATGGTCGGCGAAGTCGGCGGCGGTGAGCGCCCAAGGCTTCGGGGTCCAGTGCCGGGCGAGTTCGATCGCTCGTCGTTCCCGGGCGTCCGATACCGCATCGGCGACGCGCGGCGCGATCAGCACCGTGGCGATCACCAGCACGACGATCACGCCCGGTGTGACGCGCGGATTGGCGAAGACGCGCTTCAGGACGGAACTCATCCGCACTCCTTGTCGTGGGATGTCTCGGACATCGTGGTGAAGGGCGGGATGAACGAGCCTCTGGCGTGCTTGTCCTCGTCCAGGGGGTCGATGGCCTCGGCGCCCTTCCGCGCCTGGTCGAGCGGGACACCGACGTCGAGGTCGTGGGCCACCACGAGGTCGTGCATCGTCGTCGCATACCTGAAGTAGGTCTGCTCCTTCACCGAGCTCACCTCGGTCAGCGCTTCGGCGACGGGGGCACTCATGTCGAGGAACCCGAGGCCGGTGCTCGCCGCAGCCGCCGTGGAGCTCGTCGCGACCTTCCTCCCGATCGTCCCGACGCCCATCCCGATGCCCGTCAGGGAGACCAAGGTCTCGCGCGTCGCCACCGTGTCGTACGCCTCGTCGAGCCTCTCGGCCTGCATCGACCCGGTGACGGCGCCGACGTCGGCCAGGGTCGACTCGACGAGCGTGTTCCGCTGCTCGGCGTCGGAGTCATAAGCGCCGGACGTCGCGAGGTCGACCATGCCGGCCGTGTGCCGGTCGGTCGCGCCGAGCCAGGCCTCCGCGGCCCCCGTGGTCCGGGACGTCGCGGCGATGACGTCGCGCAGGGCGAACGCGTCCAGCTCGGGCTGGACCACAGGTGCTCGCGTGCTGGCATCGGCACCGGTGTCGACGCCAGGGGCTGGCGGAGCGTCCAGCGCGGACTTGAGACTTGTGTCGTCGCAGGGGTCGATGGTCTGCGTCCACGCAGCGTCTCCCACGCTCGACAGGTATGGCTCGTATACCTCGGCGATGCGCCCGCTCGCCGCGTCGGAGAGGGTGGGGCCCGACAGCAGCCCGCGCGGCATCTCCTTGGTCGCGTGCGCGATCAGCAGAGCGGCACGAGTCTGCTCGCTTCTGTTGTCCGACGCAGTGCCGGCCCCGACCGCGGTGGCGAGCGCACTGGTCACGGCCCGGCCGCCGTCGGGCCAACCGTCGCGCGGCACCCAGCCCAACCAGCGGCGAGCGGCGGCTCCGGTGCCGTCGGCGGGCGCGAGGCGGTCAAGGGCGAGCCGGGGGTGGCGGGCGTACCCGGCGAGGACCGCGGCGGCCAACGGCGCAGTGATGGTGGCGTCGGTGAGGACGTCACCAGTCGGGGGCCACTGGTTCGTGCCCGTGGGAAGGCCCTGTGCGCCGCTCTGGGCGACCTCGGCCCAGCGCTGCTCAAGGGCGTCGCCGGCCCCTGCGTAGACCTCCGCAGGCAGGTCCCCGGCGAGCAGCGCTGCCGCCAGCTCGGAGCGGAGCGTTAAGCCGAGGTGCGCGCCGCCGACGTCGACGACGGCCGCGTGCCCGAGTTCGCGTCGCTCGGCGGGCGACGCCGTCTGCGCCCAGTGCGCGACGCCGGCCGTCAGAGTCCCGCGGAGTGCGGCGTCTACCGGGCCCGGGTCGGCAGGGTCCGGGCCGAGCGCGAGGTACACCTGTTGCGGTGTGGCCTCGTCCCAGAACGTGGCCCAGAAGGCGGGGTCGTCGCGCTGCCCCGCCAGCAGGGCGTGCAGCGCGGTGCGCGCGGAACGTCGGTCGAGTTGCTCGTCGGCCAGCACCGCCTGGGAAAGGAGCGCCGCCGTACGCCTCCCCTGCGCGGCGGACCCGCTGTACTGTGTCGCCGACATGCCCGCCGCGGCGGCGACCCCGACGGCCCGCACGTCGGCGAACGTGCCGAGCGCGCCCGCCGCCCGCCGGGACTCCGCCGACTGGGCGTCGCGGGCCGCCCGCCACCTGGCCTCCGCCCCCACGACGTCCGCGCGAGCCGCGGCCAGCTGCTGCTCCGCTGCCATCAGCCGTCCGGTCGGGTCGTCGCCCGGCGCGGTCGAGCCGAGCGCGGTCGCGCCGAGCGCGGTCGAGCCGAGCGCGGTGGCGCCCAGGGCGGCGGTGTTCCACGTGGAACGACGGGCCTCGTCGGCCTCCGCCTGCCAGTGCCGCTCGCGTGCGAGCGCGGCGTCGCGGTCGGCCAGGGCCTGCCGGGCGCCGGCCTGCAGCTCCGCGAGCACGGTGGCGTGCCGCCGGAGCGTCGTCGCGGCGCCGTCCAGCACGGTCGCGTAGGTGTGCAGGCGCTCGTCGACGGAGGCCAGGCGTGCGGCCGCGGCCACGACCGCGGCGCCGCGCTGGGCCGACAGGCCGGCGTGCACGGGGCGCAGGCTCGTGCGTGCCTCCGCGAGCAGCGCCGACGCCCTCGCGGCGTCGTGCGCCCGCCCGGCCAGCTCGCCCGGTGCCCCCGCCAACGGGGCCGGGCCGACGTCGAGCGTCATGCGCCGCCGCCGCCCGCCGGGGCGAGCAGCTCGCCGAGCCGGCCCGCGGCCACCTGCTCCGCCTGCCCGAAGATCTCCGACGCGGCGCTCAGTGCGCCGGCCAGCGCGTCGAGGTCGTCCGTCAGGGCGGTGCGGGTCGCGGCCCACGCCGCCGCCAGGTCGACGAGCGCTCCGGCGAGCACCGGGTCGCCGGCGACGGCGAGCGTGCTCGCGTCGTCCGTCCCGCCGACGACGGGCGACGCCGCCAGCGCGGACACCGCCGCGCGGGCGCGCGCGCCGCCAGCGGCCAGGGCCGTGGTGTCGAGGTCGAGGTGAGCCATCCCGTCCTGTCCCGCTCGTCGTCGTCAGGGGCTGTGCCGAGGCACGGCGACGACGGTAGCCAGGTCGGGACGGACGCGGCCGGAGTTATCCACAGGCGGCAGACCCGGCCACCCGTCAGTCCCACCACAGGCGGTACCAGTGCGTGTCGTCGTCGGCGCCGTCGTCCGCCGCGTCGTCCGCCCCGACACGGCCCCACCACGGGGCGATCTCGTCGGGCGGCGTGTGCATGTCGTCGACGCCGAGCTCGCCCGTGAGCAGCGTGAAGAGGTCGTGGCACTCGCACGGGCCGGAGTGCCGGCGGTCGAGGTGCAGCTCGTGATCGGTGCGCAGCAGCACCCCGGTGACGGTGATGCGCTCGTCGCAGCGCAGCGGGCCGACGACGTACCCCTGCGCCCGCAGCCGGTCCGGACGCCGGACGACCGCCCGCAGCACCGCCCCGATGGTCGGGCCCAGGTTCTGGCGCTCGGTGGCGAGGTACTCCTCGGGCAGCCGCTCGAGCAGCCCGGCCGCGGCCGTGCCGTCGAGGGCGGCGAACGGGTAGTACCCCGCGCCCACCCCGGCGTTCGGGCCGAGCGCCGGCTCGAGGACGGCGTCGTAGCCGTCGTCGAGCAGCCAGCCGTGCCGGCCCGCGCACGCCACGCCGAACCCGTCGTCGTGCCTGGTGTCGGGACGCTGGGCGAGCTCGCGCTCGCGCGTCCACGCGGTGCGCAGGTCGACGAGGTCGGGCGGGGTGAACCGGGCGGGTGGCGCGGCCGCTCGGGCGGGTGTGGTGCGGACGGGCATCGCGGACTCCTCGGGTCGGTCACGGCGCCCGGGCCGGGCGCCGGCCCCGAGCCTGTGCCACCCGTCGTCGGCAGAGGGCGGGGCCGCGGTGATCTGTGGACGACGACGACCGGTGGGCGGCCTCGGAAGCGCAGCGTGGTGGCGTGCGGTCGAGCGAACGCGTCGCACCGCGTGCCGCGGACCGGTCGTCGATGAGTTCTGCGCTCGCGCCGTGTCAGAGGAGAGGTACACGATGTCCAGCACGGACCGATGCCGACGGAGGCGCCGCCCATGAGCACGCAGAAGACCTTCACCGTGGACGCCCCCGGGGCCGTCCTCACCTACGACGTGCACGTGCCGGACGGTCCGAGCGACCGTCGGCCCCTGTTCGTGCTGGCCTCGCCGATGGCGGCGTCGGACTTCGGTCAGCTCGTCGGGCACCTGGGCGACCGGACCGTGCTCACCTACGACCCGCGCGGCATGGAGCGCAGCACCCTCTCCCCGGACGGCAAGGTGTCGGTGCCCATCCACGCCGACGACTTCCACCGCGTCGTCCAGGCCGCCCGCGACGTGATCGGCGAGGGGCCGGTCGACGTGTTCGCCTCCAGCGGTGGGGCCGTCAACGTGCTCGCGTGGGTCGTCGACCACCCGGACGAGCTGGGCACGGTCGTCGCGCACGAGCCGCCGCTGTGGACGCTGCTGGAGGACAGCGACGTGCAGCGCAAGGTCGCGGCCGACATCGTCGAGACGTACCAGCGCGACGGCTTCGGCCCCGCGATGGCGAAGTTCATCCAGCTCGTCATGCAGCCGGGCCCGCTCACCGAGGACTACCTGCGGCAGCCGGCGCCCGACCCCGCCGCGTTCGGGCTGCCGACCGAGGACGACGGCTCGCGCGACGACCTCCTGCTGGGCTGGAACATGGCCACGCTGCCGCATTTCGAGCCGGACCTGGACGCCCTGCGGGCCACGTCGGTGCGCCTCGTCCCGGCCCACGGGGAGGCGGGGGAGGGCGAGATGGCGCGCCGTGGCGCGGAGGCGCTGGCGGCGGCGCTCGGCGTCGAGCCGGCCGTGTTCCCGGGCGACCACGGCGGGTTCATGGCCAACGAGTGGTCCCCCGGCAACGACCCGGCGGCCTTCGCGGCCCGGCTGAAGGAGGTCCTCGCCGGCTGAGCACGAGGTCCGTCAGCCGGCACGGTCCTCAGCCCAGCCCAGCTCAGCTCAGTTCAGCTCAGCCCCGCCAGCCGTTCCAGCCCGGCGACGCCCGCGGGTGAGCGCTCCTTGAGTCGTTCGAGGGCGGCGTGGACCTCGGCCCGCGCCGCCTCGTGCGGCGGCACCCGTGCGGGGTTGAGCAGCACGGTGTGGGCCCACTCGGCGACGTCGGGCTCCGCCATGAACGTCGCGGCGGAGCGGGCGCCCCGGGCCTGCTGCAGTGCCCAGTCGGCAGGCGTGCTCCAGTACGGGGTCGGCCGGCACAGGCGGTTCTTCTCCCCGTCCGGCCGGTCGTGCCGGGTGGCCTCGACGTAGCCGAGGAGCGCGGCACCGAAGCACGGGAAGCCTGCTCGGACGGGTTGCAGCGTCATCCCGTCGTCCCAGACCGGGCGGTCGGGCCGGCGTTGCAGGCCGTAGGCGGCGCAGTGCACGACGACGGCGCCCCGCGGCACGGTGACGTCGCCGTCGTCGAGCGTGAGGAGCCCCGGCGCGACCCGCCGCAGGTGACCGCGGCGCACGACGCGGTGCACCGACCGGAGCAGGTCGAGCTCCCACCGGGCGAGCGTGGGGGCGCGGGCCATCGTCGGCGTGACCGCAGGGTCGATCCGCAGCATGATCCCTGCGTCCTCGAGCCGGAGGAACAGGTCGTCGACGGAGCCCGCCGCCGCGGCGGCGGCCATCAGGGTGGCCGCCATGTCGAGGAAGACCGCGGGGTCCGGCTGGATGACGGCGCGGTCGAACATCCACGGGTCGCGGGCCCGCACCCACCAGATCGCGTCCGGCGCGACGCCCCGGGCGAGCAGCCACACGATCGCGTCGGTCGAGGTCTTGCCCGACCCGACCACGACGTACCCCCCGGCAGCGGCGAGCTCGGGCAGCCGCGCGGACGGCACGACCCGGGCGCCGTCGTCCACCGCGAAGGGCGGCGGTGACAGCGCGGGGACGGCCGGCGCCAGGTACCGGGCGTCCACGACGTGCCGGCGCACCCGGACGTCGACCTGCCGCCCGGTGGCGAGGTCGACGAGCCGCCCGTCCCGGTACTCGTGCCCGCCGAGGTGCTCGACCCGGCCGGTCGGCAGCAGGCGGTCCGCCAGGACGTGCGCGAAGTAGTCGCAGACCTGGGTGCCCGTCGCCCGCTCGTGCAGGCCCTCCTCGGGACCGGAGACCTGGACCCGGCCGTCCCCGAGCCGCGTGGACGCCACCCCGTAGAGCTGCGACGCCTGGTGCAGGCGGACGAACGGGTAGCTGTCGAGCCAGTGGCCCCCGACCGACGCGCGACGGTCGACGAGCGTCGCGCGCGCGGTCGGGTCGTGGTCGACGAGCGCGTCGACGAACGCCATCCCGGCCGCACCCGCGCCGACGACGAGGTAGTCCGTGTCGACCGAGCGGGTCATCCTTCCATGGAGCGCCGCCCGGCACGGGTGGTCAACGGCCCGCCGGGGTGAACTCTCCGGCGCCGCCGGGACGGCCGGCGCTCAGTCGTCGTTGTTGTCGTCGTTGTTGTCGTCGTTGTCGTCGTCCCGCTCCTGGGTGACCTTGCCGGTCTGCAGGTCGACCAGGTAGTCGATGCTGTCCCGGGGAGCGCGCTCGACCGAGACGGACCACCGGTAGCGGTTGTCGTCCTCGTCGAGCTCGGCGTCGTCGAACGTGCCGTCGGCCTGGGCCATGGTCCGCTCGATCGCGTCGGAGAGGCTGATCTTCGCGTCGGCCAGCGCCTGGCGGTCGTCGCGGTCCAGGTCGTCGTCGGTGGTGCCCACGACCTTCGTCCCGGCGATGTCCACCTCGACCTCGACGGTGCGGCCGGAGACCGCGACGTCGACCTCCCAGGTGGCGTCCCGGTCCGGGTCGTCGATGGCGTACGCGGTGCCGTCGGCCTCCTTCTCGGCCGTCGCGATCGCGGCCAGGGCGGCGGCCGTGAGGTCCTCGGGCGTCGCCGCCGGGTCGGGCGTGCCGGCGTCGTCGGCGTCGTCCCCCGAGGTGTCGTCGGTCGTGGCGTCGTCGGTCGCGGTGTCGTCGGTGGTCTCGGTCGCGGCGGGGCTGTCGCCGGCGGGCTCGGAGTCGTCCCCGCACGCGGTGAGGACGAGGGTCAGGGCGACGGCGAGCGCGGCAGGGGCGGTGGCGTGGCGAGCGGTGCGGAGGTTCATGCGGACGATCCTTCGGTGCGCTGATGACATCCGGATGACGTGCGGATGTGAACCTCCTCATCGGACAACACCGGGGCGCACGACGCGACCGCACCCCCTTGCGCTTGACGCAACGTCAACCTCTACCGTCGGTGACATGACCCGTTCCATCCAGGACGTCGCCCGGCTCGCCGGCGTCAGCAGCCGCACCCTGCGTCATTACGACCAGATCGGCCTGCTGCCGCCGTCGGGCACCGGGGTCGGCGGGCTGCGCCACTACGACGACGCCGCGCTGCGGCGCCTGCAGCGCATCCTGCTGCTCCGTGACCTGGGCATGCCGCTGGCCGACATCGCCACGGTGCTCGACGAGCAGGCGGACGAGGCGCGCGCCCTGCGCGAGCACCTCGGCCAGCTGCGCGCCGACCAGGACCGCCTGGGCCGGCAGATCACGTCGGTGGAACGGACGTTGACCGCACTCGAGAAGGGAGATCGGATCATGGCCGAGGACATGCTCGACGGGTTCGACCACACGCAGTACAAGGACGAGGTGACCGAGCGCTGGGGCGCCGACGCCTACGCGAGGTCCGACGCCTGGTGGCGCGGCCTCGGCCCGGAGGGGCAGAAGTCCTTCCAGGCCCGGACCAAGGCTCTCGGCGAGGCTTGGGGCGAGGCCGCGAGCCGCGGCGTCGACCCGACGTCCGACGAGGCGCAGGCGCTCGCGGCACGGCACGCCGAGTGGCTCGGCTCCGTCCCTGGCACGCCCGGGTCGGAGCAGGGCCGCCCGACGAAGGAGTACCTCGTCGGCCTGGCCGACATGTACGTCGCGGACCCGCGGTTCGCGAAGAACTACGGCGGCACCGACGGCGCGACGTTCGTTCGCGACGCCCTGGTGCACTACGCCGAGCGGGAGCTGTAGCCGGGCCTCGGCGAGTGCGCGTCAGCCGTAGGAGACGCAGCCCCAGCCGTCGCCGTCGGCGTCGAGCCGGTGGTAGTCCGGCGGGTAGACGCGCACCTTCTGCCGGATGTCCGAGCAGTCGAGGTCCGGTCCGGGCCGGTTCCACGGCTTGCTCGCCTGAGGGCGGGACGACGTGGACGACGCGCGCTTCACGGTGGCCTTGCGCGGCTTGGTCACCTTGACGTTGCTGCACTTGTTCAACTGCTTGGTGATGGCCTTCTTCTCACCCGGGTTCACCGACAGGCCCCACCGCCACTTCACGGCCACGAAGTGCTTGGTGTAGGTGCAGCGGTAGCTCTTGGCGGGCGGCAGCCAGCCCGCGACGTCGCGGGACCCCTTGGACCGGTTGGACTTGGCGGAGACGGCGATGAGCGACGCCCCGTACCCGAGGTCATTGGCGAACGCCTGGCGGGTTGACGGCGTCCACTTCTTCGCGCCCGACCCCCACGCCTCGTGCAACGGCACCATGTGGTCGATGTCGAAGGAGGACTTGTTCCGGGTGGTCCTGCCGTCGTACTTCGAGCGCCACTTCCCGCCGCTGATCGCGCACGTCTTCTTGGACGTGCGCGGCTTCTTCACGGCCTCCGCCAGGAGCACCTCCTCGCGGGCGTCGCAGCGGTCCCGGTCGGCGGTGTCGACCCAGTGCTTGAACTTCGACCGCGCGTAGCCGGAGTTCGACTCCGACTTCACCGGTAGCTGGCGCAGCAGGGTCTTCGCCGAGACGGTGCGGGTGGCGGCGTCGGCGGGGGCGACGGCGGCGGGGGCGACGAGGGCGGCGCCGGCGAGGACGACGGCGAGCACGGAAGCCACGAACGTGCGACGGAACACGATCGCTCCAGGTGTGGAAAAGTGGACGGTCGGTCGCAAGAAAGGTACGTGGCCCGCGGAGGCGGATTGCCCGGATCGCCGGGGCTTCACCCGGCGCGCGTCGAAGATCACCCGATGCCGACCGGACCCTGCACACGCCTGCCCCCGACCGTGAAACACTGCCCCGCGTGAGCGACGACTGGGCAGCACAGCGCACGGAGGCCGCGCGCGTGCAGGCGGAGCGCCTGGCCGCGCGCCAGGACGCCGAGCACACGGAGGCCGAGGCGCTCCTGGCACGCTTCGTCCGGGCCGCGCTCGCGACGGGCCTCGAGCCCGAGCGGCTGGAGGCCAAGGGCTACGGCGGCCGCGGGGTCGCCCGTACGACGCTGCGCGGCTGGTACCTGCGTCACGACCGCACCGCGGGCGTCACGACGGACGGCGACTTCTACGTGCTGACCGCGCCCCTCACGCTCGTCGACCGGGTGCGCGGCGCCCGGCTCGCCCCGCAGCGCCCGCCCCTGGTGCTCGGCGCGGGCGGCAAGGACGGCAGCTCCATCGACCTCGCGGACGCCCTCGAGCGGCTGCTCCCCGGCTGGGCCTCGGCGCCGGACCGACGACCGGGCTGACGGCTACGGGCTGACGGCCGCCGCGCCGACGGTCCTCCGCCGGGTTACGCCTGCCGGCCGAGCGCCCCGGCGATCGCCGCGGCGGCGGGCGCCGTCGCCAGGTACCCGGTGTACGTGCCGTCCTCCAGCAGCGCTGACGCGGCGTGATTGCCGGGCGCCCGGTTGTCGACGACGAGGTTCTCGACCGCGGGCGACCCGGCGGGCAGCGGGAAGCTCTCCGGCGTGATGTCGCGCAGCCCGACGAGGTCGAGCCGGTCGCGCACGTTGACCCACCGCCGCACTCCCGTCGGGAACACCAGCGGGCCGTCCGCCTGCAGCGCCTCGCGCACCGCCCGCACGGGCAGGGGGCAGCCCATCGTGACGAGCAGCGGCACCTCGCGGCCGCGTCCGGCGGCGTACCGGCCGGTCAGCGCCGACCAGGTGATGATCGAGCCGAGCGAGTGCGCGACGACGACGGACGGCGCGTCGGGCAGCGCCTCGACGACGCCCTCGTCCACGACGGCGCGCACGTCGTCCTCGTGGAGGTAGCCCCACACGTCGCGGGCGATGAGCAGCAGCACCCCCGCGCTGACGCCGGGGATGCGGTCGAGCAGGGCGACGGCCGCCGCGAGCGCCTCGAACAGCGGGTCGAGCAGGCCTTGCGACCGGGCGGTCGTCTCCGGCGCGGGCGGGGGTTCGACCCCGGCGCCGGCGAGCACGTCGCGGGCGACCTCGAGCGCGAACCGCTGGGCCCCGGCGGGCCAGTCCGCGAGCGCGTGGGCGACGGCGTCGGACGACGGCGCGGTCTCGGCGCCGACCGCCTCGGCCAGGACCGGCGGGGCGGGGCCGTCGCGACCCTCGAGCAGGTGGGCGAGGGTGTCGCCGTAGTAGACGAAGTCCGTGTCGTCGTCGCCGACCCGCAGCGGGGACCCGGCGGCGGCCAGCCCGGCGTCCAGGGCTCCCAGCCAGTCCCGCTCGACCTCCTCGGGGTCGTGTCCGTCGAGGTCACGGCCGTGCACGAGGACGAGTCGAGTCATGGGCAGGAGGGTATCCGTGACCGGCCCGGCGTTTCACCCGAGTCCCGTGCACGGGCCGGCGCGGTCGTCGCGCACACTGGTCCCGACCCCCGCCGTCCCACCCTTCGGAGTCCTGATGCCCGCCTCCCGTTCACGCCGTCGTCCCGCGTTCTGGGTCGGTCTCGTCGGGCTGGGGGTGGCCGCCCTGCTGGGCGCGACGTCGGGCTGGTCCGGGGCGCTCGGGCTCGCGCTCGTGTACCTGGCGCTCAGCGCCGGCTGGGGCGTGCTCACCACCCGCACCTGGTGGGGTCCGATGCCGCGCGGGCGGGCGGCGGCCACCGGGGGCGGCGCGCTGGTCGCGCTGGTGCTCGTCGCCGCGACCGCGCCGGGTCTGGACGCCGGCGTGCCGGCCACGGGCGGGTCGCCGTCGCCGGCGGCCACGACCGAGTCGACGGTCGAGGCGTCCGCGCCGGCCGAGACGGCCGAGCTCCCCGAGGACGCCGCGCCTCGCCCGACGAAGGAGGCCGCGCCGAAGGCGCCGACGGGTGACGCGGCCACGAAGGCGCCGAAGCAGCCCGCCGCGGCGAAGGGCACTGCCCTGGCGGCCGTCGCGACGCTGGAGGTCAAGGGCCGCGCCCCGAAGACGGGCTACGACCGCGAAGAGTTCGGCCCGGCCTGGGCCGACGTCGACCGCAACGGCTGCGACACCCGCGTTATCTTGAGTTGAGCGATGCCCCGATGCGCAAGAAGTGCCACATGGCCTGCGGTGACGTTCCCGTCGTGCACTTTGCGGGGTCATTGGCACGAGTGGGACAGACCGCGGGATCCGAGCCGTCGGTTCGCTCGCGGCTGCATTGGCATTGGCATCGTGCGCCGCCGTCGATGAGGCATCGAATCCGATCGGGGCGCGTCGGCGAGCTCTCGACTCAACGACGCGGCCTCCGCCCTTCTGCGTGCGATCGACCCCAAGCCCGCGGTGGCACGCCGTGGCCGCACTCCGGCGCGGACGGGAGCGACCGTCAGCGCGCCGGCGCCGGGGAGCGCGCGCCGAGACGCTGGGGCCCAGGCCGCACACTCCGCCAGATGTCCCGACGAACTCATCGGCCCTGACCTCTTGACACGTTGTGCAGCGATACGGAATCATCGCGTCTCGATACGCACGCATCGATTTTCAATACGAACGGGGCGTCACCCAATGAACCGACGCGCATTCGAGATCGCCAGTTGGGCCGCCCTTGTCGCTGGCGCGCTGTCGGCTGCAGCCGCGCTAGTGGCGACGATCCTTGGCGTTCTGGCGTTGACCGGAAGCATCGCATACCCCGTCGAAGTCCGTCTGGGGCCGCTCTCCTTCCAGAGCGGGATCTCGATGCCTGTGACGCTTCAGGCGGATGTATGCCAAGACGCGGACATCAGCGCACAAGACTCCGCCAGCGACTGCTTCAACTTCTTCATGCACCCGGACGAGGGCACGTGGGGCAATGCCAGCGATCGCCAGCAGGACGCAGACGTCAGACCTACTTCCGCAACGCTCGCAGGCGCAGCCGAACTCGCCACGACCGGCGGGTGGAGCCCGCTCGTCGCGGTCTTGGTCGCCAGAAACGTCATCGGACTTGCGATTCTCAGCGGCATGCTGCTCCTCCTGTGGCGATTGCTCGCAACCGCTGCGACAGGTCGCGTGTTCGGGTCGCGCGCCGTGCAGTACTTGCGCGGGATCGGATGGCTCATAGTCGCCGGCTCGTTGGCGATGCCAGCGCTGAACCACTTCGCCAGCGCCAGCCAACTCGGTTACTCGATCGAAGCGTTCGGGATCGGGCCAAACCTGGCACCGCTCGACTCAGCGGGCTACCCGGGCGGCATCAACATCGCGCACCTCGCCATCGGTGGACTGATACTCCTCGTCGCCGAGGTCTTCCGCTACGGCGCGCGCATCGAGGCCGAGCACAGGCTGACAGTCTGATGCCGATCACGATCAGACTCGATCGGATGTTGCTCGAGCGGAAGATGACGCTCACCGAGCTTGCCGACCGCGTCGGTATCACAGTGGCCAACCTGTCGATCCTAAAGACCGGCAAGGCGAAAGCCGTGAGGCTGGCGACCCTCGAGGCCATCTGCCACGAACTCGAGTGTCAGCCGGGCGACATCCTGGAATTTGTTGCTCCCAACAACGATTAGCCCGGTCCTCAAATTTCACCCGCGGAACCAAGGCTAGGTCTAGTGACAGTAATTGCCGGGCGCCGCTAACCTCGCAGCGCTGCGGCAGTCGTCACAGCTTGGTTTCCGAAAGGACGAGGATGTCCCACCCCAGCAAAAGTTCTGCCCTCGAACGAGCGCGAGGCCGGTCCTCTCGTCGGGCCTTCCGTATCGCCAACGCTTCCCTCCCTGACCACGCTCACGATCGGCGCGCACCACGACCGGGTGCAATCCCGCACACCTTCACGCTGGCCGACCTGACAGCGAGTGTCCGCCGCGAGGTCCTCGCCGGGTTGCAGTACCGCGACCGTGAAGGTATCTCAAGGTCGTGCACCGGGGTGTGGCGCAGACGTTCACCCCGGTCATCGCGCTGGCCGGGTCGCCCGTGAAGGTGAACGTCACCGGGTCCCACTCTCCCTCGCGCCAGACGACGTCGAGGTTGGACTCCAGGAACTGCGACCACGGCACTTCGCGCTCGTCGGCCGGTGTCTGACGGTCGACAAGCGCAACGACCGAGCTCATCATCGCCTCCCGGCCAACGCGTTGACGGCCTCGCGCATCCGCTCACGCGAGGGGTGCAGGTAGATCTTCGTCGAGCTTGCCTGGGCGTGGCCGAGCAGCTCCTGGACGACGTCGATCTGCACGCCGCTCTCGACCCACCCAGTCGCGGCCGTGTGCCGGAACATGTGCGGCGCCGCACGGAACCCGTTTCGTCCAGCAAGGCGCTGGACGAATTGATAGGCGTTCGAGTACGACATCGCCAAGCCCGTCCGCGGGCCGGTGTAATTCACGAACACGAAGTCGCACGGATCCACGTTGGCCAGCTTCTCGTCGCGCTCGAACCGGTAGTCACGGTAGAGGCGCACCAGCGACTCGTGCACAGGTACTGGCCGCGACCGGAGGCTCTTGGCGAGTGCGCCGTTGCTGTTCGTCGCGCGCCGCACGACGTGGAGGTGCGCGCCCGCCAGAGAACAGCCCAACGAACTGGAGTCGGGCAGGAAGTGCATGTCCTCCCAGCGCAGCCCGAGCGCCTCCCCGATGCGCAACCCTGCGTCGAGCAGCAGACGCACCAGGAACAGGTCGCGGGCCGTGGGCGCGCTGTCGATCATCGCCTGCTGCTGATCCTCCGAGAGCGTTTCTGGCGCGCGCTCGATCGGACGCACCCGCAACGCGCTGACGCGGACATCGCGCGTGTACCCGGATTCCAGCAGCGGCCCTCGCCCCACCGCACGCGGCATCCACTTGCGCTCGACGAGCTGCATCGGCACCTCCGAATCGATCAGGTCGGCAGCAGCGCAGTAGCGCAGGAACTCGCACACCGCCGTCAGGTGGACCGACACGGTCGACGGCGCCGGGACCTGCCCCCTCCGTGTCTCGGTCGTCTCCAAGAACCGCTTGTAGCGGGCCATATCGAGGATCGTCACACGTCGCCAGTCCACCCCCTGCCGTTCGCACCAGTTCAGGAAGCCGGCAACCGGGCGCAAGTATGTACGGACCGTGTTGGCTGAGCGGTCCGCCGCGTACATCGCGGCGACGAACTCCATCGCCTCGCTGTGCGGTCGGAACGACTCGTCGTCGACGACGAGGTGACCACTGCGGCCGTCCTCGAAGTCCGCACGTTCCACTCGCCAGGGCATGCCCGGACGGTAGACCCTTGTGCCTCACAGCTGTGGGATAACGCAGAGGCACGGCGCGTCGTCGTGGCTGTGCCTCACGTACCTCGCAGAGGAGGCCAGGATGGAGATAACCCGCAACGACGTGCTGCGCCGCGACCTGGACGACGTCACCACCCGGGCGGGGACGCACGGCTGCGTCGTCCTGACGGGCACGTTCGACGACCCGTTCTCCGGCAGCACGATCGGCTTCGAGCGGGGTCGGTCGACCTCCTCGCTGGTGCAGATCGACCACCTGGTGGCGCTGTCGGACGCCTGGCAGAAGGGCGCGCAGCAGCTGGACGCCGAGGAGCGCCGCCTGCTCGCGAACGACCCGCTCAACCTCATGGCCGCGGACGGGTCGCTCAACGCGAGCAAGGGCGATGCCGACGCCGCGACGTGGCTCCCGCCGCACAAGGCGTTCCGCTGCACGTACGTGGCGCGGCAGGTCGCGGTGAAGCACACCTACGACCTGTGGGTCACCCGCGCGGAGCGGGACGCGATGCGCCACGTGCTGTCCGCCTGCCCGGACAAGAAGCTGCCCGGCGGCGACGTGACCGAGGCGGCCGCGCCCCTGCTGCCCGGCACCGCGACCACGCAGGAGCCGCAGCCCACCCGTGAGCCCGCCCCGGCCGACGGGACGGACACGGGGTCGGGCGGCTCCACCTCCTACGAGAACTGCGACGCCGTCCGCGCGGCAGGCGCGGCGCCGATCCACCGCGGCGACCCGGGGTACGGCGGGCACCTGGACCGTGACGGGGACGGCGTCGGCTGCGAGTGACCCGTGGCACGCTGGGCCCATGAGCGACGCCGACAAGAGGACGAGCGACGACGTGGCGGCCCTGGTCGCCGAGGTCGAGGCGCAGGAGCGCGAGCTCGTGCTGCCGCGGTTCACGCACGACGACGCGTGGCAGCTCGGTTGCCTGCTCGTCGAGCTCGCGACGGAGCGTGACCTGGCGGTGACGATCGACGTGCGCAAGGGCCCGCAACAGGTGTTCCACGCCGCGCGCGAGGGCACCACGCCCGACAACGACTCGTGGGTGGCGCGCAAGGTGCGCGTGGTCGAGCGGTTCGGCGCGTCGTCGTACCTCGTGGGCCTGCGCGCCCGCGCCAAGGGTGACGACTTCAACGCCAGGCACCAGCTGGCGCTGCAGGAGTTCGCCGCCCACGGCGGCGCGTTCCCGGTGCGGGTCGAGGGCGTCGGCCCGGTCGGCGTGGTGACGGTCTCGGGCCTGGCGCAGGGCGACGACCACGCGCTGGTCGTCGAGGCGCTGCGGGTGCTCGCCGCCGGCTGACGGGCCGTCTACGGTGTGCCCGTGACCACGCTGCTCCTGACGAACGCCCGCCTCGCGGGCGCCTCCGGCCCTGCGGTCGGCGCTGCGGCCGGGCTGGTGGACGTGCTGCTCGACGGCGGGCGGATCGCCGCGGTGACGCCGACGGGCGCGGCGGGCGCGGGCCATGCCGTCGTCACGGGCGACGTCGTCGACCTGGACGGACGCACGGTGGTGCCCGGGCTGTGGGACGCGCACACCCACCTCACCCAGTGGGCGCTGGTGCGCCACCGCCTGGACGTGTCGTGGGCGACGAGCGCCGCGCACGCCGCGGACCTCGTGCGCGACCGGCTCCGGTACGCCGCCGCGCCCGCGGGCGGGCAGCCGCTCGTGGGCTACGGCTTCCGGTGGGCGACCTGGCCGGACCAGCCGACGGCCGAGCTGCTCGACGCCGTCGCCGGCGAGGTGCCGGTCGTCCTGCTGTCCGGGGACCTGCACAGCGCGTGGGCGTCGACGGCGGGCCTGCGCTTCCTCGGCATCGCGCACCACCCCTCCGGGCTGCTGCGCGAGGAGGAGTGGATGCCCGCCAGCCCGCGCATCGTCACGGTGGAGGACGACGTCGCCGACGCCCTGGTGGCTGACGCCGCGCGGGCCGCCGCCGCGCGCGGCGTGGTCGGCGTCGTCGACCTGGAGGTCGACGACAACCTCACCACCTGGCGCCGCCGGGTCGCCCGCGGCTGGGACGGGCTGCGCGTCCGAGCGGGCGTGTGGGAGCAGCACCTGGACGCCGTGCTCGACGCCGGCCTGCGCGACGGCGACCCGCTGCTCGACCCCGCGGCCGGGCCCGCGGCGACGTCGGACCTCGTGCGGCAGGGGCCGCTGAAGGTCATCAGCGACGGGTCCCTCAACACGCTCACCGCCTACTGCTTCGACCCGTACGGCGGCGCAGGGCACGACGGGCACGACGGCCACCACGGCCAGGTCGGTCACGCGGCGCACGGCGTGCTCAACGTCGAGACCGACCACCTGGTCCCGCTGATGGCCCGCGCGCACGCGGCCGGGCTGCGGTGCGCGATCCACGCCATCGGCGACCGGGCGAACGCCCTCGCGCTGGACGCGTTCGCGGCGTCCGGGGCGCGCGGGTCGGTGGAGCACGCCCAGCTGCTGCGCCGCGAGGACGTCGCGCGGTTCGCCGACCTCGGGGTGACGGCGAGCGTGCAGCCCGAGCACGCGATGGACGACCGGGACGTCGCCGAGGAGCTGTGGCCGGGCCGGACGGCGCGGGCGTTCCCGCTGGCCGAGCTGCGTGCGGCCGGGGTGCGGCTCTCGCTCGGCTCGGACGCCCCCGTCGCGCCGCTCGACCCGTGGGTCGCGGTCGCGGCCGCCGTCACCCGGTCGCGCGACGGCCGCGAGCCGTGGCACCCGGAGCAGCGCATCGACGTGGCCGCGGCGCTCGCGGCGTCGACCGGCGGCCGGCCGCTGCACCTCGCCGTCGGCGGCCCGGCCGACCTGGCCGTCCTCGACGTCGACCCGCTCGCTCCCGACGCCGACCTGCGGACGATGCCCGTGAGCGGGACGCTCGTCGCCGGCCGGTGGACCCACCGCGCGCTCTGACGCCCGCCCTTCATCGTGAGTTCAGCGCCCGGCCCGGGGGCGTTCACGGTGGCCCGATGAACTGCACGCGCACGTGTCCACTCCCGTGACCAGCGCGTTCAGGAGCATCCCATGTCCCGACCCAGTCCTCACGGCGGTGGGCGGACGACGTCCGTCGTCGCCACCGTGCTCGGTGCGGTCCTCGCCGTCGGCGGGATCGTCCCGGCCGCCCACGCCGCCGACCCGATCCCGGGGCTCGACGGCACCGGGTCGGCCCGCGACCCGTACCAGATCGGCACGGGTGACGACCTGCGGGCCGCCGCCGCCGCCCTCAACGACGACCCGGGCGCCTACGGCGGCGCGGCGTACCGCCTCGTCGCGGACATCGACCTGGGCGGAGCGGAGTTCGGCGGGATCAACTCCTTCCGCGGCACGCTGGAGGGCGCGGGCCACACGATCAGCGACGTCACGCTGGTGCCCGAGCCGACGGCGGGCGGCGAGGCGGACCGCCTCGGCCTGATCCGGCAGCTCGACGGCGGGGTGGTGCAGAACCTCACGCTCGACGGCGTGCGGGCCGACGGCGGCGAGCGCGGGGGCTTCATCGGCGCGGTCGCCGTGATCGCCACGGACGCCACGATCTCCGGGGTGTCGGTCGTGGGCGCGGACCTGTCCGCGCCGGCGGCGGAGAAGGTGGGCGGCGTCGTGGCCGAGCTGCGCGGCGGCTCCGTCTCCGGCTCGTGGGTGAGCGGCACGCTGACGGCCGGCGAGATGCCCGCGGGGATCGCGGCCTACGCGAACCAGGGCGCGACCGTCCGGCACAACCTCGTGGAGGCCGACCTGGCGATGACCGTGCCGGGCGGCGACGCCGGCACGAAGGGCAACGACGCGGGGATGGTCGTGGGCTACCCGGGGTCCCCCAACAGCGGCGAGTACGCCGGGAACGTCGCCCTCGGCGGGTCGATCGAGTACTCCGGCAAGGTCGACGGCTTCGTCGGGCGCGTCGTCGGCTACACCGCCTACGACGGCTGGACCGCGCGCGACAACCTCGCCAACGCCGCCATCACCGTGGCGGGCGAGACGGTCGCCGGCCCCGGCACCAGGAACCAGCACGGCACCGACGCCACGGCGGCGGAGCTGGCGCAGCAGGCCACCTACGAGAAGCTGGGCTGGGACTTCGTCAGCGCCTGGACCTTCGACGACGAGCGGGGCCACCCCGTCCCCGCCTACACCCCGTCGCTGTTCGGCCACGGCACCGCCGACCGGCCGTACGAGATCGGCACGCCCGACGACCTGGAGCACCTCGCCGCGCAGCTCAACGCCGGCAGCACGCGGTACGCGGGCGGCAAGCACTTCGTGCTCACGGCAGACCTCGACATGGCGGGCCGCGAGGCGTTCGTGGGGATCGACCGCTTCGACGGCGTGCTCGACGGCGCCGGCCACACGGTGGCGGGCCTGGTCTACGCCCCGAACCCGGACGCGGGTGACGACGCCGACCACCTCGGCCTGGTACGCCGGCTGGACGGCGGCACCGTCGAGAACCTCACCCTGACGGACCTCACCGCCGACGGCGGCGACCGCGACGGCCTGGTCGCCGGCATCGCCGTCGTCGCGACCGACGCCACCCTGGTCGGCAACTCCGTCGTCGACGCCACCCTCACGGCCACCCGGGGCGAAAAGGCCGCCGGCCTCGTGGCCGAGCTGCGCGGCGGCACCGTCGCGGACAGCTGGGTGCGCGCCGACGTGTCGGCCGCGAAGATGCCGGCCGGCCTCGTGGCGTACGCGAACGAGACGGCGGTCGTGCGGCACAACCTGGTGGAGGGCGACCTCACGGTGGCCGCCGACGGCGGTGCGGACGGCACCCGCGGCGTCGACGCCGCGCACGTCGTGGCCTACCCCGGCAACCCGAGCACGTCGAGCAGCTTCGCCGGCAACGTCGTGCGCGGCGGGTCGATCGCCTACTCCGGCAAGGTCGACGGGTTCGCCGGCCGCGTCGTCGGGTACACCGGCTACGAGGGCTGGACGGCGATCGACAACCTCGCGGACGCCGCGATCACGGTCGGCGGCGAGACGGTCGCCGGGCCGGGCACCCGGAACCAGCACGGCACGGACGCGACGGCCGAACGGCTCGCGCAGCGGGCCACCTACGAGGGGCTGGGCTGGGACTTCGCCGGCGCGTGGGAGTTCGACGACGAGGCCGGCCACCCGGTGCCGAAGTACGTGAGCTCGGCCGAGGCGCCGAACCGGATCACGACCACGTTCCACGGCGACCCGGCCACGCGGCGGGCGTTCACCTGGTACTCCGAGCTGGAGACCGGCTCGGCCACGGTGGTGCTCAGCACCGACCGCGATTTCCCCGAGGGTGCGGCCACCGTCGAGGTGGCGGCGAAGGCGGAGCAGAGCGAGGACGGCGAGACGTTCTACCGGGCGGTGGCCGGCGACCTCGAGCCGGGCAGCCGCTACTACTACCGCCTGGGCGACGCGAGCGAGCAGGTGTGGAGCGCGACCGGCACGTTCGAGACCGCCGGCGACGACGGCGACTTCACGTTCGTCGACCTCACGGACACCCAGTCGCAGGACCTGGGCGAGGCCGAGCTGTCGGCGCAGACGATGTCGAAGGCGCTGGCCACCGTGCCGGACGCGGCGTTCATGATGCACAACGGCGACGTGGTGGAGCACGGCGACAAGGAGCAGGACTGGAAGGACCTCCTGGACTCGGCCCGGCCGAGCCTCACGAGCACCACCCTCGCCCCCGCGGCCGGCAACCACGACGCGGCGACCAACGCGTTCGCCGACCACTTCACGCTCGAGGCCCCGAACGAGCAGGACACCAGCACGGGCGCGTACTACTCGTACACGTACCAGGGCACGCACTTCATGGTGCTCAACACCAACGAGGGCGGCGCGGACGGCGTGTCCGCCGACCAGCTCGCCTGGCTGCGCGCGGACGCCGAGCAGGCGAGGGCGGACGGCGCGCGCTGGCTCGTCCTGTCGATGCACAAGGGCGTCTACACGACGGCGAACCACCTCGACGACACCGACGTGAAGGCGATGCGGAAGACTCTCGTGCCGCTGATCGACGAGCTCGACATCGACCTGGTGCTGCAGGGTCACGACCACGTGATGAGCCGCTCGAAGGTGCTCGTGGCGGACCCGGACGGCACCGCCGGTGCCCGGCCCGTCGAGACGACGACCATCACCGAGGTGCGGGGCGGCAAGCGGATCGAGTACGCGGTCGACCCGGGCGGCACGATCTACTACCTGCCCAACACGGCGGGCGCCAAGCACTACCGGCAGGCGACGGACCCGGACGGCGTCGACCTCGAGAAGTACCTCTCGCTGTTCGACCGCACGGGCGAGCAGGACACCGAGAACTTCACCGCCGTGAACGTGACCGCCGACCGGCTCACGGTCGAGGTGTACGACGTGCGCGACCAGGGCGTCCCGCGCCTCTTCGAGGGGTTCGGCATCGACCGCGGGACCACGCCGGTCGACGACCGGATCACGGCGCTGCCCGCTGCCGGCGACGTCACGCTCGACGACGCGGCCACCGTCGCCGAGGTGCGCGCGGCGGTGGACGGGCTGACGTCGGCCCAGCGCGGGGCGCTGACCGGGCTGGCGAAGCTCGAGGCCGTCGAGCTGCGGCTGCGCGAGCTGCGGGGGCTGGTGTCCACGGACGGGGCGACCGTCGCGTGGGCGGACGCCGACGCGACCTCGCGCCAGACGATGACGGTGCGCAACGACACCCGGTCCGACTTCGACGACACCCCGGTCCGGCTGCGGGTCGCCGACACCCCCGACGTCGGGCCGGAGGAGCTGGCACTGTTCGGCCCCGACGGCGCGCCGCTGCCGCACGAGGTGGAGACGTGGCAGCCGGGCGGGACCTCGAGCGTCTGGGTCCGGGTGCCGCACCTGCCGGCCCGCTCCGCGACCACCGTGTGGGCGTACTACGGCGGCGGGGCTGCCGCGGGCGACCCGGCGGCGGTCTGGAGCGAGGACTACGCGCTCGTCGAGCACTTCGGCCGCGACGAGGCGGGCGGCGAGCGCCGCGCGGACTCCACGGGCCGGGCGACGGGCGTCGTCGTGGGCGAGGACCTCGAGGGCACGGTGTCCGACCGCGGCACCGGGCAGACCCGGTTCGAGTCCTCGCGGCTGGAGTACGGGGGCGACGTCGGCGGCGACCTCGACCGCATCGCGGTCAGCGGCGTGTACTCGGTGACGGCCGACGACGTGGCCGCCGCCGACGGCGACGCGACCGTGGTCGCCAAGCAGAGCGCCACGGGCGACGGCCATGCCGCGTTCTGGCAGGGCGTCCGCGCCGACGCCGACCGGCTCGGCACCCGGATCGCGGGCAACAGCTTCGAGTTCGACCCCGTCGACCTGAAGCACGACTTCGCCCTGCCGGCCGACGGCGAGCCGCACCTGGTGACGCAGACGTACGACGGGATGACGTACTCCGTCTTCGTGGACGGCGAGGAGGTGCACAGCCAGTTCCTCGAGTACCGCACCACGTACGGCGACCCGGCGCTGCCGACGACGATCGGTGACGTCGCCACCGACGACGGGAGCATCGCGTCGCCGTTCCGCGGCACGATCGACGAGGTCCAGGTGGCAGGCGTCGCGTTCACGCCGGACTTCGAGGCGTTCCGGTACGCGATGCTGCTGGGCGACGCGGTGACGCCCGGCGAGCGGGTCGACAAGGCCGACGAGCCGGTGACCCTGGTCGTGGGCACGCCCCGGCCGGGCGCCACGCTCGACGCGGGCCTGGTGGACGTCACCGGCACCGTGAGCGAGCGGTCGGCGCTCGCGGCCGAGGTCGCGGGCGAGGAGGTCTTCTCCGCGGAGGTCGCCGCCGGCGAGTTCGCCGTGCGGGTCCCCGTCGACGCGCCCGGTGAGCAGGCGGTGACGTTCACCGCGACGGCGACGGACGGCGGCGGGGCCTCCTCGGCGGAGGTCGACGTCACCGTCGAGGACGCCGTCGCACCGGCCGAGCCGGAGCTGGCCGACGACGCCGCCGCGGCGTCGTCGGGCGACCCCGTGACCCTGACGGCGACGCCGCGCACCGAGAGCCGCGAGGCGGTGGACGTGTCGTTCCGCGCGGGTCCGACGATCCCGCTGGACGACCAGAACGTCGTCGTGCGCGCCGGGACCACGACGGACCGGGTGCCCGACGCCCTGACGCCCACGTCCGGCACGGTGACGGACGAGCCGACCCCCACGACGGTGGGCGAGAACGAGAACCCGTTCCAGCTCTACGAGATCTCCCTGACCGCCGAGCAGGCCGACCAGGAGGAGCACCACCTGGTGTGGCGGGGCACGGGCGACACCCGGCAGGTCTCGGCCTACGTGTACGACCACGAGGCCGGGTCGTGGGTGCGCAAGGACACGGGCTCCGACACCGCCGGCGGCACCGTCACCCTGGACGTCACCGCACGGGCCGACGAGCACGCCGTCTCGGGCGGCACGCTGCACCTGCTGGTGTGGCGCGGGCTCACCGAGCTGCCGACCGGCGACGACCACGACTACGAGTCGCTGCCGCCTGGGGCCACCTACGACTGGGGCCTGGACCACGTGCCCGACACCCAGCTCTACGCGCAGGCCACGCCCGCGATGATGAACGAGCAGTTCCGGTACGTGGCCGACGTCGCCGACGAGCGCAAGACCGAGCTCGTGGTGCAGTCGGGCGACTGGGTGAACCGCGAGTACCTGTCGCAGGAGTACCAGTGGAAGGGCGTCGAGCCCGCGGCCCGCGCGCTCGAGGACGCCGACCTGCCGTTCATGGTCTCGTGGGGCAACCACGACTACTCGGACGCGCGCAACGGCCGCGTCATGCTGCCGAGGTACTTCCCGATGAGCCGCTTCGAGGCGAGCCTCGAGGGCAGCCCGTGGACGTTCGGGGGCTCCGACAGCATCGACAACTACTACTACACGGGCGAGGTGGCGGGGGCGAAGCTCCTGGTGCTCACGGTCGGCTTCTTCTCCGCCGACCAGGCGGACGACGCCGGGCTCGCGTGGGCGCAGGACGTCATCGAGTCGCACCCCGACCACGCGGTGATCATCGCCAACCACAACTCCGTGAACGCGGGGGTGAACGCCTGGTCCAACGCGAACGTCACGAGCAGGCTGATCGACCCGTACCCCAACGTGAAGCTGGTGCTGGGCGGGCACATCTCCGCCACGGGCGTCGCGAGCCGGAAGGCGGACGACGGGCACACCGTCTACGGCATCCTCACCGACTACCAGGGACGGGTGTACGGCGGGCAGGAGTACCTCAAGCACCTCAGCGTCGACGCGGAGAACGACCTGCTCCACGTCAACACGTACTCCCCGCTGCTCGACACCGCCACGTCGGACGGGCCGTACCGGCAGCAGGTGCCGGACGGCGCGATCCCGGGCTTCCACGGCAGCGACTCGGAGAACTTCGTCCTCGACCTCGACCTGGGCGGCAGCACCACCCGGACGCTCGCGACCGAGTCCCTCACGCTCGGCGCGGGGGAGCGGGCGCAGGTGGGCGGCGTGCAGCGGGCGGTCGGGGCCGAGCCGGTCACGGCGACGCTCGACGGCGTCCAGGCGGGCACCGGCTACGAGTGGTTCGTCGAGCTGCGCGACGCCGCGGGGAACGTCACCCGGAGCGCGCCGCGCACGTTCGTGACGGCCGAGGCCGGGGCACCGTCCGCGCCGCGCGACGTCGCGGCGACCGTGGACGGCGCCGACGTCGTCGTCACGTGGGCCGCGCCGGCCGACGACGGCGGGGCAGCCGTCGAGGAGTACGAGGTGACGCTGTCCGACGGCACGGCGAAGTCCGTGGCCGGCGACGCGGGGACCCTGACGTTCGCCGACCGCGAGCCAGGCACCTACACGGCCACCGTGCGGGCGCGGAACGCCGCCGGCTGGTCGGCGCCGTCCGCCCCGAGCGAGCCGGTCGTGGTCGAGGCCCCGGCCCCGCAGCCCCCGGCCTGGGAGGCCGGGCAGGTCTACCTCGTCGACGAGCGGGTGACCTACTCCGGCGCCGTCTGGGAGGCGTCGTGGTGGACCAGGGGGCAGACCCCGGGTGACCCGTACGGGCCGTGGCAGGAGATCGCGACGGCCCCCGACGGCACGGACCTGTGGACGCCGTCGCGGATCTTCGACTCCGGCGACGTCGTCGTCCACGACGGGCGGCGCTACGAGGCCCAGTGGTGGACCCGGAACCAGGCCCCGGGCGACCCGTACGGCCCCTGGCGGGCGACCCGCTGAGCAACGACGAGAGGCCCGGACGGGCGGCGACCGCCGCCCGTCCGGGCCTCTCCCGTGCTCCGTCTGCCTCGTCTGCCGCCCCTGCCTCGTCGGAGGCAGGACGCAGACGGCGGTCAGCCGCGCAGCTCGTCGATCTCCGCCAGGAGCGCGTCGCGCTGCTCGGCGTCGTCGACGTGCTTCTCCACGACGCGGGTGAGCCGGTCCCAGTCCTCGTGCGCGAGCGCGGAGAACAGCTGCTGCGCCTGGCCGGTGCTCAGGTCGAGCTGCGACAGGCGGGCGAGGAGACCCGGCCCGGGGGCGGGCTCGCCCTGGCCCTGCGCCGACTTCCACCCGATGAACGCGCCGGGACGGTTGGTGATCATGCCCTCGACGCCGAGGTCGGTGATCTCCGCCCAGTCGCCGGCGGAGTCGACCGTCCACACGAAGACGCCGATCCCCGCCTCGTTGAGGTCGTCGACCACGGACGGCTTCGTGCGCACCGCGGCCGCCGACGGGTTGTAGTACGTGAGGTTCAGCTCGTCGGCCTTGGCGACCGGGTCGGCGTCGAGGGTGCTGCGCAGCAGGCCGAGCGGGATCTCGGGCGCCCGCTCGTACGCGTGGCGCAGGGCGTTCTCGTCGAAGGACTGCACGACCACGCGGTCCTGCAGCCCGGCGTCGGTGATCATGTCGATGACGCGGTGCACCTCCTCGCGCGTCTCCGGCCCCTTGATCTCCAGCAGCATGTCCGACGAGCCCTCGTCCACGAGGTCGAGCGTCTGGGCGAACGTCGGCACCAGCTCGCCGGTGAACGCCGAGCTGAACCACGACCCGGCGTCGAAGCCGGTCACGGCGTCGCCGTCGAGCGTGGCGACGTCGCCGGACCCGTCGGTGGTGCGGTCCACGGTCTGGTCGTGGATGACGACGGGCAGCCCGTCGGCGGTGGTGTGCACGTCGATCTCGACGTACTCCGCCCCCGACTTCACCGCGGAGGCGTACGCGGCCAGCGTGTTCTCCGGGGCGACCGCCGAGTAGCCGCGGTGGGCGGCGGTCACGGGGAGCTCTCCGGGCTCGTTCACGACGGGCTTCGGCGCCAGCTCCGTGACGACGACGTCGTCGATGCTCACGCGGGCGCCGTCGGCGGCGAAACCGAGCACGCCGCCCGAGGACCGGTCGATGCGGCCCTCCAGCACCTCCTGCCCGTCGTAGACCCAGGTGACGTCCCGGCCCTGCACCTCGATCGCGATCGGCACGTCGGTGCCCACGCCGGCGTCCGACGGCGCCGCCGCGGTGTACGGCACGCTCCACGCGTCCGCGGCGGTGCGCTGGGCGATCTCGATCCCGTTGCCCGCCGTCGTGGCCGACCGCATCGCGGCCTGCCACCACGGCACCCCGCCCGCCGGGTCGATGTCGAGGATCGGGGCCAGCCAGCGGCGGTCGTTGTTCACGGCGTCGAACCGGACGGTGGCCTCGAGCCGGTAGTTCTCCAGGTGCGGGCCGAACGTGATCCGGCCGAGGCTCTCCGGCTCGCCCACGAGCTCGCCGTCCTGCACGGCCCAGTCGCCCTTGACGGCGTTCCAGCCGTCCGGCAGCGCGCCGTCGGCGACGTCGTCGAAGTCCTCGGCGAGGGCGACGTCGCCCGGCGCGGACGGCAGCGGGGCGGCGGCCGCGACCGGCGGTGCGACGAGGGTCGCGGCCGCCGACCCGGCGGCCACCCCCGCGGCGAGCGTGAAGGCGAGCGCGCCCGAGATCGTGCGCGCACCCGGCGGCGCGAGCAGCGTGCGGCGTCGTGCGGTCGCGCCGAGCGCGGTCAGGTCTCTCGCGGACATGGCGGTCCTCTCCTCAGGTGCGAGGTCGCCACGGCCCGGCGACCCGCGGTTCTCGTGACGTTAGGTCGGTGCGGTGTGCGGCGCCCGCCGACGAGGTAGCGCGTGGGCGACGGCGGGGCGAACTTCCGGTGCGAGACTGCGGAGATGGACCCCGAGGACGGCCCCGACGCCGCGACGGCCCGGCTGCGCGCCCGGCTGGCCGAGGTCGACGCCCGCCTCGCCGCGCAGCGCCGGGCGGTGGACGGCCTCGTCGAGGCGGCGCGGGACACCAACGCCGACGACGAGCACGACCCCGAGGGGTCGACGCTGGCCTGGGAGCGGCAGCAGCAGGCGGCCCTCGCCACCGAGGCCGAGCGGGAGCGCGGCGACCTCCTCGCCGCGCTCGACCGGGTGGCCGCCGGCACCTACGGCGTCTGCGAGGTGTGCGGCCGCGCGATCCCGGCGGCCCGGCTCGAGGTCCGGCCCGCCGCCACGCGCTGCGTGGCGCACGCCGGCTGATCGGCCCCGTCAGTCCGGGGTGACGGTCATCCCCCGCCAGGCGACCCGGACGGCCTCGCGGCACCGGGCCACCGCGGCGGGGTCGTCCAGGCTCACGCCCCGCACGACGTACTGGTAGTAGAAGACCCCGTTGACGAGGTCGATGCAGGCGTCGACGTCGGTGTCGGGGCGCAGCTCGCCGCGCTCGACGCCCGCCCGCAGCACGGCGACGAGCGCGTCCCGGCGGCGGGCCACGTGCGAGCTCCAGTACGCCCGCGCGAGGCGGGGGTCGCTGAGCGCGAGCCGGAGGCGCAGGCGGAAGCGTTCCTCGGGGAAGTCCCGTCCGGCGGACCGGGCACCCGGCGCGAACGCCGTCAGGAGGTTCTCGAGCAGGTCGCCGTCGAGGGGGACCTCGTAGGGCTCCCGCCCGCGGTCGAGGGCCGCCGCGACGAGGTCGGTCATGCTGGGCCACCGGCGGTAGATGGCGGCGCGGCTCACGCCGCTGAGCTCCACGACGCGGCTCACGGTGATCTCCTCGCCGCGCTCCAGCAGCAGGCCGGCCGCGTCGAGGATGCGCGCGTCGTGACCCGCCGCCCGCGGTCGGCCGGGACGGCGCCGGGGGCCGCGGCGCTCCGCCGCGACCCCTGGACGCTCCGTGGGCAGGCTCGTCATGCAGCGCCCGCGGCGCCGTCGTGCGCGAGGGCCCGTTCCCGCAGCCGGGCGATCAGGCCGTCGGTGAGGCCCGCCGCGCGCAGCGGGGCGAGGCGGTCGCCGTCGTGCCGCTCCGCGAGAGCGGCGAGCAGCTCGCGCATGGGCTCCGGCGAGAACTCGGTGCGGAGCGCGGCTCGCGCGCCCTCGTCGAGGTCGTAGCCGTACCGGCTCATCAGCGGCTGCATGACCGGCGCGATCCGCGCCATGATCGCCGCCGAGTTCCGCCCGGTGCGGGCGTAGTCGGCCACGATGTCGTCGTCCTCGGCGCCGAGGGCCAGGAGCAGCGACGCGGCGAGCACGCCCGTGCGGTCCTGCCCGGCCGCGCAGTGGAACGCGACGGCGCCGGGGGAGTGCGCCATGATCGCGAGCGCCGTGACCACCTGGGGCGCCGCGCCCTCGTACATGCGCAGGTACATGCGCCCGAACCGGCTCTGGTCGAGCATCTCGGCGGCCGGGGTGCCGTCGGTGTCCTCGGCGGCGCTGTCCGCCGCCTGCGCGATGCTCGCCATGAACGGCACGTGGTGGTACGTCACCGTCGACCGCGTGCCGAGCGGGCCGCGGCCGGTGATGCCGACCTCGTCGGCCGAGCGGAGGTCGACGACGGCACGCAGGCCGCGCTCGACCAGGGCGTCCGCCGCCTCCGGCGTCACGATCGACAGGTCGTCGGCGCGGATCGCGAAGCCCTCGCGCACGGTGCCGCCGACCACGGGCACGCCGCCGAGGTCGCGCAGGTTGACGGGCGGGCTGAGCTGCAGCGCAGGGGCGGTCTCGTCGGTGGCGTCGACGGGCAGGTCGGTGAGGGTCACGTGATCTTCCTTCTGATGACGGCGCTGGCCTGGTCGATGACCGTGACCAGCACGATGATGCAGATGACGATCGCGGACAGGTGCCCGTAGTCGTACATCTTCATGGCGGTGGTGAGCTCCAGGCCGATGCCGCCGGCGCCGACCATGCCGAGGATGGTCGCGCCGCGCACGTTCCCCTCGAACAGCAGGAGCGTGTCTGACACCAGCATCGGCCCGGCCTGCGGCAGCACGCCGTACTGCACGACCTGGCGCCGCGAGGAGCCGACGGCCTGCATGGCCGTGACGGGGCCGTCGTCGACGGCCTCCATCGCCTCGGCGAAGACCTTGCCGATCGAGCCGATCGAGCCGACCGTCATCGCGAGGATGCCTGCGAACGGTCCCAGCCCGACGGCGGAGACGAACATGAGGGCGAACACCAGGTCCGGCAGCGACCGGATGACGTTCATGACCCACCGGGTGGGGTAGTACAGCCAGCGCGGTGCGATGTTCGACGCCGCCCCGAACGCGACGATCAACGACAGCACGGCCCCGAGCACGGTGCCGACGATCGCCATCTGCAGCGTCTCGACGAGCAGCTCGACGATCACGTCGAGCTTGTCCCACGTCGGCGGGAACATGCGCGAGAGGAACTCGCCCATGTTGGCCGCGCCCTCGCCGAGCTTGGCGAAGTCGAACTCCGCGCCGACGAAGGACCAGACCAGCAAGATCGCGGCGACCGGCACGCCGAGCAGGAACCGGGCGCGGGGCACGGAGAACGCGCGCTCGAGGCGCTCGCGCTCGCGCGGGTCCAGCTGCGGCCGCTCCGCGGGCCGGCCACGGCGCGCGGTCTCGGGGGACCCCGCGGTCCCGGTCGTGCCGTCGGGTGTCGTCTCAGGCGAGAGCAGCGCCACGGTGGTCTCCCTCCTCGTCGAAGCGGTCGTCGTGGCCGTCGACGTCGGCGTAGAGCACGTCGAGCTTCTCGGCGTCGAGCTCGCGGGTCGGGGCGCTGACGAGCATCTCGCCGTGGCGCAGCCCCACGATCCGGTCGGAGTGCTCCAGGGCGAGCGGGAGCACGTGCAGGCTGACGAGCACCGGGATGCCGTCCTGGCGGGCGATGTCGTGGAGCAGGTCGAGCACGGCGTGCGACATCTTGGGGTCGAGGGATGCGACGGGCTCGTCGGCGAGGACGATCCGCGGCTGCTGCATCAGGGCGCGTGCGATGGCGACGCGCTGCTGCTGACCGCCCGACAGCGAACGGGCCTGCTCGTTCGCCTTGTGCGCGATGCCGACCCGGTCGAGGAGCTCCAGGGCACGCCTGCGGTGCGCGGCGGAGAAGCCGCCGACGAGGTTGACCGGGCCCGCGTCGTGCAGGGCGCCGGTGAGCACGTTCGTCAGCACGCTGAGGCGCCCCACCAGGTTGAACTGCTGGAAGACCTGCCCGACCGACGCGCGCAGGCCCCGCAGCTGGCCGTGGCGCAGGTTGGTCAGGTCGTAGCCCGCGACGCGCACCGAGCCCTCGTTCACCGGGGCGAAGCCGGTGAGGGCCTTCATGAGCGTCGACTTGCCGGAACCGGACGCCCCGAGCAGCGCCACCAGCTCGCCGGGGAACAGGTCGAGGTCGACGCCGTCGAGCACGAGCGGCCTGTCGCCGTAGGCGACCCGCAGCCCGCGCACGGTCGCGAGCGGCAGCGTCGTGCTGGGCGGGGCGCTGGACAGGGTGGTGGCCGTGGTCATCGTGCTCACGACCCGCTCAGGTCCGAGATGTCGACGTCGGCGATCGCCGCGATGTCGACGAACGGCTGGAACAGCGCGTCGTCGGGCTCGAGCACCGGCTCGGTGCCCTGCATCGCCTCCATCATCGCGCCGAGCTCCTCGGCGTTCTCCTCGGTGAAGACGTTCGGCAGCGCGTCGAGCAGGAGCTCGCGCTTGTCGTCGGCGAGCTGCTGGTCGGCGAGCACCGTCACCGCCACGGGCATCGACGCGCTCTCGCCGATGGAGCGGGTCTCGCCCTTCTCGAACGGGAACATCGGGTCCCCCGTGCCGGCCAGCTGCGGGAAGATCGTCGACGTGCACGCGACGTCCGCCTGGCCCTCCTTCAGCGCGGTGAAGCTCATGTCGTGGCCGCCGGAGAACAGCGGCGTGTAGTCGGCGTCCCGCTCGAGGCCGGCGTCGTGCAGCATCGCCACCGGCATGAAGTAGCCGGACGACGACGCCGGGTCGGCGAAGGCGACGACCGTCTCGGGGGCGATGTCCTCCAGCGACTGCAGCGGCGAGTCGTCCGGGACGAGGCAGGTGGAGACCGGGTCGTCGTTGCCGGGCCACGCGATGAGCGAGTCGACCTCGCCCGTGTTGACGGCGAGCGCCGACGGGAAGCCGCTCATGAAGCCGATGTCGACGTGGTGGTTGCGCAGCGCCTCGACGACGGCCGTGTAGTCCGGCACGTCGACGATCTCGACCTCGCGGCCCGTCTCGGCCTCGACGAGGGACGCGAACGCGTCGATGGGGTTCTCGGCGCCGGGGTCGTCGCCGAGCGGGGTCGTGGCGAACGTGATGGGCGCGTCGGGGTCGGAGGCGGCGGCAGCGGCGTCCGGGGAGGAGGTCGAGCAGCCGGTGAGGGCGACGACAGCTCCGAGGCCGAGCAGGCCCAGAGCGGGGAGGGCGCGGGCACGCATGGGCGTTCCTTTCGGTGGGCCGGCAGGACCGGCGGGGTATCGCGACTGGCGATACCGAAAGGACACCCGGCGAAGGTGACGGCGAATTACGAGACCGTCGGACCTGGAACCGAAGACTCGGTGAACAACGGATGGAGTCGCCTCCGGTTCGCGGAGGCGAGGTGGCAGCATGACGGCGTGCACGTGCAGCCCGTGACCCCGGACGGTGTGGTGGCGCACGTCGTCGAACGGGTGCTCACCCACGACGCGCGCCCGGTACGCGTGCTCGTCGACGGGCACCCCTCCACGCGGCCGGAGGCGCTCGCGGACGCGCTGGTCGAGCCGCTGCGTGCCGCGGGTCGCCCGACGGCCCGGGTCGGCGCGCGCGACTTCCTGCGCCAGCGCTCGCTGCGGCTCGAGCACGGGCACCGCGACCCGGACTCGCTGCTCGACGCGTGGCTCGACGTCGAGGCGCTCAACCGTGAGGTGCTCACGTCTGTCGTGCGGCGGGGCCGCTGGCTGCCGTCCCTGCGCGACCCGGCGACCGGCCGCTCCACCCGCGCCGGCTACGCCGAAGCGCCGGCGGGCACCGTCGTCGTGCTCGACGGGTCGCTGCTGCTCGGGCGCGGGCTCGACGCCGACCTCGCCGTCCACCTCGCGCTGAGTCCCGCGACCGAGACCCGGAACACCCCGCTCGACGAGGCCTGGACCCTGGCCGCCTACGGGCGCTACCGCCGCGAGGCGCGACCGGAGCGGCGTGCGGACGTCGTCGTCCGGGTCGACCATCCGGACCGCCCGGCCCTGCTGCTGCCCGCCTAGCCCGGGCTGGGCTCCGGCAGGTCGCGGCTAGGACGTGCAGAGGCAGAACGGGTGGCCGGCCGGGTCGGCGAACACGCGGAAGGTGTCCTCCCCGCCGGGCAGTCGCGTCGCGCCCGCCGCGAGCGCCGCCTGCTCGGCGGCGTCGAGGTCGCCGTCCGGCACCTGCAGGTCCAGGTGCAGCTGCTGCGGGTACGCGGGGTCGGGCCAGCGCGGGGCGGTGTACCCCTCGACCTGCTGGAACAGCACGGCCCGCTCGCCGCCGAGCATCGCCATCCCCTCGGCGTCGTAGACCACCGGGTCGCCGAGGATCCGTGACCAGAACGCCGCCGCCTCGGACGCGTCGGGCACGTCGAAGGTCACGCCCATGACGGTCAGCCCGTCGCCCTCGGGTGCGTGGCACAGGTCGAACGGGTGGCCGGCGGGGTCGGCCAGCGTGGTCCACTCCGGGTTCTCGCGCAGCACCGTGGCGCCGAGGCCGACGGCGCGCTCCACCTCGGCCGCCACGTCGGGCACGCGCAGGTCCAGGTGCAGCTGCTGCGGGCGGTCCTGCCCGGGCCACTCGGGCGGGCGCAGGTCCGGGGCGGGCTGGAAGTCCAGCCCCCAGCCGTCCGGGGTGCGCAGCGCGACCCAGTCCTGCCCGTAGCCCGGCTGTTCCCGTGCCCCGGTCAGCGCCCGCCAGAATCCGGCGGAGGCCCGCGGGTCAGGGGCGTCGAACACCACCGAGCCCAGCGTCCCGGCGGAGTCGGGGTCCGGGGGATGCCCAGCGGTCGTGTCGGTGCTCATCGCTACCTCCTCGGGGTCGGCCCCGGCGACGGTGCCGGCGGCGCGCACCGTCAAGTCTTCCGCGCTCCACCGACACCCGCCGGGCAGGGGCGACGGCGCGCGACGGCGGTCCCGCAGTGCGACAGTGACGGCATGACCTCGCGAGCTCGCGTGCGCACGACGACGGCGGTCGCGACCGCCCTGGTGGTCCTGCTCGTCGTGTCCGCCTGCGCGGCGGGGCCGAACCCGGGGGTGGACACGCAGACGCTCGGCGGCGCGGGCCCCTACGGGTTCTGGTGGGGGCTGTGGCAGGGGATGATCCTGCCGGTGACGTTCGTCGTCTCCCTGTTCACGGACACCGTGTCCGTCTACGAGGTGCACAACAACGGCAACTGGTACGACGTCGGCTACGTGCTGGGGATCTCGATGGTCTTCGGCGGCCCCCTCGGGGCGCGCCGGGCCCGCGGCTGAGGGCGGCAAGGTGGCGCGGCGAGGGCGTACGCCGCTCACCCTGCGGCGCCATGTTCCTCGGCGGCGCGGGCGATGTTGCGCTGCATGCCGCCGAAGACGATGCCGTGGAACGGGCTGATCGCCCACCAGTACAGCTGGCCCGGAAGGCCGCGCGGGGAGAAGATCGCGCGCTGGCGGAACATCGTGCGCCCGTCGTCGTCCTCGACGGACAGCTCGAGCCAGGCGAGCCCGGGCAGCCGCATCTCCGCGCGCAGCCGCAGCAGGCGCCCCGGGACGACCTTCTCCACCCGCCACCAGTCGAGCGCGTCGCCGGGGGCGAGCCGGTCGGGGTGCCGCCGGCCCCGGCGCAGGCCGGGGCCGCCGAAGAGCCGGTCCATGACGCCCCGTGCCACCCATCCGAGGCGCCAGGAGTACCAGCCGTGGGCGCCGCCGATGCCTTCGATCACCGACCAGAGCGACTCGGGGCTGGTGGCGACGGTGCGTGAACGGTCGTCCACGACGAGGCTGCCGCCCGACCAGTCGGGGTCCTCGGGGAGCGGGTCGGAGGGCGCGCCGGGGGTGGAGGCGCCCGCCCAGCTCGTCCGGACGTCGAGGTCGCGGACCCGGGCGAGGGCGAGGGCGACCGCGTCGTCGAAGCCGACGAGCCCGCCCGGCGGGTCGGGCAGGTACTCCTTGACGTCCTGGTCCCGGGCCACCACCTCGTGCACCAGCGAGCCGACGAGGGGGCGCGCGATGGCCGGGGGCACGGGCGTCACGAGGCCGACCCACAGACTTGCCAGTCGGGGGGTGAGCACCGGCACGGTCAGGATCAGCCGCAGTCGCAGCCCGGCGACCGCGGCGTAGCGCTGCATCATCTGCCGGTAGGTGAGGACGTCGGGCCCGCCGATGTCGAAGGCCCTGCTGACCGTTCCCGGGATGCTGGCGGCGCCCACGAGGTAGCGCAGCACGTCGCGCACGGCGATCGGCTGGATCCGGTTGTCCACCCACCGCGGGGCGACCATCGCGGGGAGCCGTTCGGTGAGGTAGCGCATCATCTCGAACGACGCGCTGCCGGAGCCGAGGATCACCGCCGCCCGGAGCGCGATCGTCGGGACGTCGCCGGCGAGCAGGATCTCCTCGACCTCCCGGCGGGACTCCAGGTGGGGAGACAGGCGTTCCTGGTCGGGGTGCAGCCCGCCGAGGTAGACGACGCGGCGCAGCCCTGCCGTGCGGGCAGCGTCCGCGAAGCCGCGGGCGGTGGCGCGGTCGCGGTCCGCGAACCCCGGGCCCGCCCCCAGGGCGTGGACGAGGTAGTAGGCGACGTCGGCGCCGTCGAGCGCACGAGCCAGGTCGTCGGGCGACTCGGCGTCTCCGGCGACCACCTCCACGTCGCCGGCCCAGTCCCGCGTCTCGACCCGCTCGGGATGGCGCACGAGCACGCGGACGGCGTAGCCGGCCGCGAGCAGCTCCGGGACGAGCCGACCTCCGATGTAGCCGGTGGCGCCGGTCACCAGCACGAGCTCGTCGGTGCTCACGGCGAATCCTCTCGCTAGCCAGGCTAGCTACATTACCCCGACGTCGTCGGTGCAGCCGGGCGACGGGGCGCGGGCCGCAAGGGCGGGACGTCCCCCTCGGTGTCCAGGTGCGCCGCCATCCGGACCAGGAAGTCCTCGACCGCGGGGCGCGCGTCGACCGGCACCTCGCGGGCGATCTCGGCCATCCGCTCGTGCATCCGGGCCAGCCGCTCGCGCACCTCCTCGTGCGCATGGTCGGTCGCGACCACCACCAGCGACCGCCGGTCGCTCGGGTGCGGCTCGCGCGCCAGGTGGCCGGAGCCGGTCAGGCGGTCGAGCAGCTTGGTGGTCGAGGCGGTGGAGATGTGCAGGTGGGTGGCGAGCCCGCGCGGCGTGGCGACCTCACCGGCGTTCTCCGCGGCGATCACGAACCGCAGGGCCTGCAGGTCCGTGACGTTCATGTGCATGCCCGCGCTGAGCCGGGCGCGCATGTCCTGGTCGGCCCGCCGGAACGTCCTCAGCGCCTCCAGCATCCCGACGACGTCACGGTCCTCGTACCAGTACGGCGTCGCACGGCTGGTGGGTCCCATGCCGGTGATGCTACCTTTCCTTATTGCTAGCCAGGCTAGATACTTTGGAGGCGACGATGGGTGGTCACGCCACGGACCCGCAGGACCACGTGGTCCTGCTCGACGACGCCGGTCACCCCGTCGGGACGGCGCCGCGGGCCACGGTGCACACGGCCGACACCCCGTTGCACCTCGGCTTCTCGTGCTACCTCTTCCGCGCCGACGGGCAGGTGCTCGTCACCCGCCGCGCCCTGTCGAAGAGCACGTGGCCGGGCGTGTGGACCAGCTCGGTCTGCGGGCACCCTCGCGACGGAGAGTCGGTCGGACAGGCGGTGCGCCGCCACGGCCGGCACGAGCTCGGCGTGGACGTCACCGCCCTCGAGCTCGTCCTGCCGAGCTTCCGCTACCGGGCCGTGGACGCCGCCGGCGTGGTCGAGAACGAGGTCTGCCCCGTGCTGTTCGGCTTCGCGGACGGACCGCCCACGCCGAACCCCGACGAGGTGCTGGAGGCGCGCTGGGTGCGCATGGAGGACCTGGAGGCGCTCGTGTTCCTCACGCCCTGGATGCTCAGCCCGTGGCTGGTCGCGCAGATGGACGAGCTGCTGGCGGCAGGCATGACGACGTCGCGGACCCGGACGCCGCTGACCCGGGCGGCGGGATGAGCAGGACGGAGGCGGAGCCGGCGGCGGGCGTCCCGGCCGACCCGCTGTACGACCGGGTCGCCCAGCGCAGCGCCCGCGCCGTCATCGCCGGCTACTCCACCTCGTTCGCGTGGGCGTGCCGGCTGCTGTCCGAACCGGTGCGCACCCAGGTGCGGAACGTCTATGCCCTGGTACGGGTCGCGGACGAGCTGGTGGACGGCCCGATGGTGCCGGACCCCGCGCGCGCCGGGCCGCTGCTCGACGCCCTCGAGGAGCAGACGCTGGACGCGGTGCGGACCGGGTACAGCTCGAACCTCGTGGTGCACGCCTTCGCGCTCACCGCGCGCGCCTGCGGCATCGGGCCGAACCTGATCGCCCCGTTCTTCGCGTCCATGCGCACGGACCTCACCGTCACGGCCCACGACGAGGCGACGCTGCGGGACTACGTGTACGGGTCCGCCGAGGTGGTGGGACTCATGTGCCTGCGGGCCTTCCTCGCGGCGCCGGACGCCGACGGCCGCGTCGGGTACGCGGACCTCGCGCCCGGCGCGCGACGCCTCGGGGCGGCGTTCCAGAAGGTGAACTTCCTGCGTGACCTGGGCGCCGACCAGGACCTGCGGGGGCGCACCTACCTGCCGGGCACGGCCGGCCGGCTGGACGCCGCACGGCAGGACCGGCTGCTCGACGAGATCGACGCCGACCTCGCGGCCGCCGCCGTCGCCCTCGCGCAGCTTCCGCCCAGCAGCCGGCGCGCGGTGCGCGCCGCGCACGGCCTGTTCGCCGCGCTGTCGCACCGGCTCCGCGCGGTGCCCGCCGGCCGCCTGCGGGCCACCCGGGTCCGGGTGCCGAACCCGGCCAAGGGCTGGATCCTCGTGCGGGCCTGCGTCGCGGGCGGCCGGTCGTGACGGCGGGCACCGGGACGAGCACCGGGACGAGCGCTGGGCGGGGTGCGCGTCGGGCCGTCGTCGTCGGCGGGGGAGTGGCGGGGCTCGCGAGCGCCGCGCTGCTCGCCCGTGACGGGTACGACGTGCAGGTGCTGGAGCAGCGCGACGGGCTCGGCGGCCGGGCGGGCACGTGGGCGCAGGACGGCTTCCGGTTCGACACCGGCCCGTCGTGGTACCTCATGCCGGAGGTCTTCGACCACTTCTTCCGCCTGCTCGGCACCACCGCCGACGCCGAGCTGGACCTCGAGGTCCTCGAGCCCGGGTACCGGGTCTACTTCGAGGGGGAGGGCCGGCCGGTCGACGTGCACGCCGACCAGGCCGCCAACCTGGCGACGTTCGAGGCGATCGAGCCGGGTGCGGGGGCGCGCCTCGAGCGCTACCTCGCCTCCGCGCGGGACGTCTACGACGTCGCGACCCGGCGGTTCCTCTACACGAGCTTCGAGTCCCTGGCGCCGATGCTGCGCCGGGACGTGCTGGTCCGGTCCCGGCGCCTGCTGAGGCTGTTCGGCAGCCCGCTCGAGGGCTTCGTGGCCCGGTCGTTCGCCGACCCGCGGCTGCGGCAGGTCCTCGGGTATGCCGCCGTGTTCCTCGGGTCGTCCCCGGACCGGGCGCCGAGCATGTACCACATGATGAGCCAGCTCGACCTGGTCGACGGCGTCCGCTACCCGCAGGGCGGGGTCGTGCGCGTCGTCGACGCGATCGCGGCCCTCGCGGAGAAGGAGGGCGCCCGCCTGCGCACCGGGGCCACCGTCACGGCGATCACGACGACCCGGCCGCGCCGTGGCCGGCCCGGCGTCACGGGCGTCCGCTACCGGGAGGGCGGCGGCCGGGAGCGCACCGTGCCGGCCGACGTCGTGGTGGGCGCCGCGGACCTGCACCACGTGGAGACCGCGCTGCTGCCCCCGGAGCTGCAGACCTACCCGCAGCGCTGGTGGGACCGGCGGGAGTCCGGGCCGGGTGCCGTCCTGGTCTACCTCGGGGTGCGGGGCGGGCTGCCGCAGCTGGCGCACCACTCGCTGTTCTTCACGCGGGACTGGACCCGCAACTTCGACGACATCTTCGGCCCCGACCGGCGCGTGCCGGAGCCGGCGTCCTGCTACGTCTGCCGGCCGTCGGCCACCGACCCGACGGTCGCCCCGGAGGGCTTCGAGAACCTCTTCGTCCTCGTGCCCGTGCCGCCCGACCCGGGCATCGGGCGCGGCGGTCTCGCCGGTGCCGGTGACCCCGTGGTGGAGCGCGTGGCCGACGCGGCGATCGACCAGGTCGCGGACTGGGCCCGGGCGCCCGACCTGCGGGAGCGTGTGGTGGTGCGCCGGACCGTCGGCCCGGGGGACTTCCTGGCAGACTTCCACTCCTGGTCCGGCGGCGCGCTCGGGCCGGCGCACACCTGGCGGCAGAGCGCCTTCCTGAGGGGGCGCAACGCGTCGCGCAAGGTGGACGGCCTCTACTACGCCGGGTCGAGCACCATCCCGGGGATCGGCCTGCCGATGTGCCTGATCAGCGCGGAGATCCTGCTCAAGCGGTTGCACGGCGACCGGTCGACGGGCCCGCTGCCCGAGCCGTTGCCGGAGCCGGCATGAGGTGGCTCTACCTGGCCTGCCTCCTGCTGTCGTCGGCGGGCATGGTGGCGATGGACCGGCGATGGAAGCTGTTCCTCTTCGCCCGCCCGCGGCGGGGCCTGGTCACCCTCGCGTGCGGCGTGGCCTTCTTCCTCCTCGTGGACGTCGCCGCGATCGTGCTGGGCTTCTACGGCCGCGGCGCCGGCGCGTCCCTGAGCGGGCTCGAGGTGCTCCCGCACCTGCCGGTCGAGGAGGTCGTCTTCGTGACGTTCCTGTGCTACCTGACGATGGTGCTGTTCGGCCTGCTGGGGCGCGTGGACCGCGGGAGGGAGCGGCGATGAGCTACGCGACGCTGGGCTGGGTGGTGGTCGGCGCGGCCGCGGTCGTGGCTCTCGTGTGCGCGGTGCGGGTCCGCCCGCCCGCGTGGTGGTGGGTCAGGGTCGGGCTCGTGGCGGCCGTGCTCGTCGTCCTGACGGCGGTCTTCGACTCGGTGATGATCGCCGCCGACCTGTTCCGCTACGACGAGGCGTCGCTCAGCGGGCTGCGGATCATCGACGCCCCGGTGGAGGACTTCGCCTGGCCCGTCGCCGCCGCGCTGCTCCTGCCCGCCACGTGGGAGCTGCTCGGCCACCGCCGTCCCCCGAGGGCCCCGGCGGAGGGGGACGAGCCGTGAGCGACAAGGGAACGGTGGCGGGGCCCGCGCGGCCGCGCCCGTCCGGCGCCGCGGCGGTGCGGCAGCTCGTCGGCGCGTCCCGGCCGATCAGCTGGGTCAACACGGCCTACCCGTTCGCTGCCGCGTACCTCGTGAGCGGCGGCGGGCTCGACGCCGTCCTCGTGGTCGGGACGCTGTACTTCCTCGTGCCGTACAACCTGCTCATGTACGGCGTGAACGACGTCTTCGACTACGAGTCGGACCTGCGCAACCCCCGCAAGGGGGGCGTCGAGGGGGTGGTCCTGGACCGCGCGTGGCACCGCACCGTCCTGTGGTCCGCCGCGCTGTCCAACCTGCCGTTCCTCGCGTTCCTCGTCGCCGTCGGCACCCCGGCCTCGACGGCGGTGCTCACGGTGAGCGTCGTCGCCGTGGTGGCGTACTCGGCGCCCGTGCTCCGGTTCAAGGAGCGGCCGGTGCTGGACTCGATCACCTCGAGCACCCACTTCGTGAGCCCCGCGGTGCTCGGGCTCGTCCTCGCCGGGGCGGAGCCCGGCCGAGCCGCGGTCGCCACGGTCGTCGCGTTCTTCCTGTGGGGCATGGCCTCGCACGCCTTCGGCGCGGTGCAGGACATCGGCGCCGACCGTCAGGCGGGCATCGCCTCGGTGGCCACCTGGCTCGGGGCCGGCGCCACCGTCCGGGCGGCCATGGCCGGATACGCCGCCGCCGTCGTCGCCATGCTCGCCGCCGGGTGGCCGGGTCTGCTCGCCGCCGTGCTGCCCGTGCCGTACCTGGTGAGCATCGCGCCGCTGCGCCGCCTCGCCGACGACGAGTGCGAGCGGGCGCGCCCCGGGTGGCGCCGGTTCCTGTGGCTCAACATGGTCTCCGGGTTCCTGGTCACGCAGCTGCTCATTGCCGTGAGCCTGGGCCGGCTCTGAGGATCGCGTCCGGACGGGACGGCGCGGCACGACCACGCATTCTGCGCCGCTCCAGTACCGGGTTCCGGAGGCTTCGAAACCCGAGGCGGGGCATCCGCCCGCTCACGAAGACGTCTGGGGCTCCGGTGTCGCGGGCCATGGTGAGATTGCGTTGGTGCGACCTCAAGCTTGCCTCAGAGCCGACCATTCTGAGGGTCCCGCACAGCTCTTCGCCGGGCGAGGTCGTCCGAGAGCAGCTCGGTGGCGCTGCGGGGCTCACGTCCGAGCAGCTCGGCCAGTTGCGGGTCGACCGCGCCGAAGTGGCCCGTGCGCGTGGCTTGGAACATGGTGAGGGTGAATCGGGCGACGGCCTCCGGGACGCCGGTGGTCGTCTGCTCGGCGACCCATTCCTCGTCGTCGACGACGACGCGCTCGATCGTGCGGCCGGTCGCCTCTGAGGCGAACCGTGCGAAGTCGTCGAGGGTGACGGCCCGCGTGGGCGTCAGGGTGACGGGGCCGTCGAACGGGCGTCCGCCGGTCAGGATGGCCGCGGCCGCCTCGCCTGCGTCTGCACGGTCGACCCAGGTGAACGGCCCGTCCTCCGGCATCGCGATCGTCCCGGTCTGTTCCCATGGTCCGAGCAGCTGGTCGAGAGGGCCGTAGAAGCCGTTGCGCAGCGAGGTCCACGCGACCCCGGACTCGGCCAGGAGGGCCTCGGTGGCGGCGTGGATGGCCGACGGCGGATACGGACTGTCCGGGCCCGCGCCCTGCTGGCTGGTGTACAGGATCCTGCGGGCGCCGGCCGCGACCGCCGCCTCGATCGCCGTGCGGTGCTGGGCGACGACGTCGGCACCGAGATCGCTCGAGGAGACCAGGAGGACCTGTTCGGCGCCGGCGAACGAGTCGAGCAGGGCGGCGGGATCGTCGTAGGTCCCTCGTCGCACGCGTACGCCACGGTCGGCGAGGTGCTGCGCCCGGGCCGGGTCACGCACGCTGACGCCGATCCCTGCGGAGGGCAGGCGTCGGAGGAGGTGCTCGACGGTGGCGCCGTTGAGGGTGCCGGTCGCGCCGGTGACGACGATCATGCTCAGTCCTTTCGTGGCCCCGAGACAGGTCGCGTCGGGGTGGTGACCGATGGCCGGAAGCGTAAGTTGACCCGGAAGGTCAGTTTCCGTGGGTCCGGCGATGCTAGGTAAGGTGACCGACCTGGTCAAGTTGTCGAGGCCGGTGTGGTCGGGGCGGGTGGAGGTGGTCGTGTGGGAGCAGCGAGCTCGGGCAGCCCTCTGCGCGCCGACGCGCGGCGCAACGCCGACCAGATCCGGCGTGCCGCGATGGACGTCTTCCGCGACCGTGGCCTCACCGTGCCCCTCGAGGACGTCGCCGCGGCTGCCGGGGTGAGCAAGGCCACCATCTTCAACAGGTTCGGCGGCCGCGTCGGCCTCGTGGAAGCCGTCATCGACGAGGTCGTCGCGGCCGAGCTGTCCCGCATCGTCGACCGCACGCGGTCCATCGCCGACGCCCAGGAGCAGATGGCGTACTACGTCACCGCGATCCGCGACCTGCAGTACAGCCGGCCCGCCGCCAACGACGTCCTCCTGCAGGAGTTCCCCCACTCGCCGCAGCTGATGGCGATCTGTCACGCCGCGGAGGAGATCGACGACGAGCTCGTCGCGGCGGGTCATGCCTCAAGCACGCTTCGGCCCGAGTTCACGCGGGACGACCTCCATGCGCTCGTGGTCGACAACGCCATCGCTCTCAAGCACGGCGCCCGCCCGCGACGCGCGGACTACGACCGCCGCACCGGCTTCATCCTCGAAGGAATCCGCGCCCACAAGCCTTCGCCTGCCTGACGACTCAGAACCGACCGCTTCTGAGGCGCTCGGGTGATCAGCGCCGAACGTCGTACACGAGCTTGAGCACGCCGTTGGCGTACGTTGCGGAGTCGCGGAGCGACAGGTCGCGGCGGTCGGCGCCACGAGCGCCGAAGATCGTCTTCCCGCCGGGCAGGAGGTAGGGGAACATCAGCAAGTTGTAGCGGTCGATGAGGCCCGCCTCACCCAGGCGCAGGGCGAGCTCCGCGCTCCCGTGGATGAAGATCGCGCCCCCCTCGGTCTGCTTGAGCCTGGCGACGTCCTCAGTGCTGCGCAGGACAGTCGTCGGACCCCACCCGTCGACGAGAGCGTCCTCGCCGAGCGTCGCGGACGCGACGTACTTCGGCAGATCCTGGTAGGCGGCATGATCTTCGGAGGTCGGCCAGAAGCTCGAGAACGCCTCGTAGCTGCGCCGCCCGAACAGCAGGGCCGTCGTCTCCTCGAGCTCTTCGGCCTTCAGGGAGTAGGCCTCCGGGACGAAGTCGGTGTCGAACACCCACCCACCTCCGGGATGGCCCTCGGCCGTTCCTCCCGGAGAGTCGACGGAACCGTCGAGGGTGATGAATCCGGTGTAGACGAGCTCGCGTGTCATCTTTCGCTCCTGTGTCGGGGCCGTCTGGCTGTTCTCATTCCGAGGTCGAACGGGACGCCCCCGGATCGACACCTTCGAGGAACCTGTATCGGGACTGCCCCCGACGCACCTGGGCGGCGGGAAGGGCGGCTCAGGCGCGCTCCCAGTCCTCGCGGGGGCCGGGCACGGTGACGAAGAGCGGGTGCACGCGCACCACGCCCGCGCCGTCCAGGACGACGGCACGCTCGGGGCTGCGGGCACGGAGCTTCGCGAGCAGGTGGTCCCGCTCGGTCGCGACCTGCCCGTCGGTCACCGGGACCCGCGGGACGGGCGGTCGGCCGTCGCGCGGCGGCTCGAGGATCCGTCCGCGGTCGAAGGAGTACGTGCGCGCGGCGGCCTCGTCGGCGACCCCGTCGAGATAGGCCCCGATCGCGGCCAGGGGGTCCGGCGTGGCGCGGAAGCGGACCAGCTGGCTGTGCTGCTGGTACCCGCGGGTGCGCCCGGCCAGCACGGCCTGCGCGAGCAGGGCCTCGCGCCAGCAGGCGGTCAGGCCCTGCCGGTCGAGGTAGTCGGGAGCGAGGGACCAGAGGCGCACCGGGTCATGGTTCCACGCGACACGTGGTCGGACCTTTTCAGGCCGCGCGAGGCCTGACCCGGGCCCACCGCACCAGCAGGCCGACCGCGAGCACGCCCGCTCCGGCGAGCACGGCGGCGACCGGCAGCGTCGCGCACAGTGCCACGCAGCCTGCCAGCCCGACCGCCTGCAGCGCGCGCGGGAACCGCCGGTGCTCCGGCGTCTGCGTCCACGCGGCAAGGTTCGCGACCGCGTAGTAGACGAGCACCCCGAACGACGAGAAGCCGATCGCGCCGCGCAGGTCCACGGTGAGCACGAGCGCCACGACGACGACGGCGAGGGCCGCCTCCGCCCGGTGCGGCACCCGGAACCGCGGGTGCACGGCCGACAGCCACCGCGGCAGGTCGCCCTCGCGCGCCATCGCGAGCGTCGTGCGCCCCACGCCGGCGACCAGCGCGAGCAGCGCCCCGAGCGACGCCGTCGCCGCGCCGACCCGCACGACGACGCCCGCCCACGGCGTGCCGGCCACGGCCTCGGCGAGCGGCGCCGTCGTCCCCGCCACTCCGGCCAGCCCCAGGACCGCCAGCAGCGTCAGGGCGACCACCCCGTACACGACGACGGCGCCGCCCAGCGCCCCGACGATCGCCCGCGGGACGGTGCGCTGCGGGTCACGCACCTCTTCCCCGAGCGTGGCGATGCGCGCGTACCCCGCGAACGCGAAGAACAGCAGGCCGGCCGCCTGCAGCACCCCGTACCAGCCGGCCGGCCCGCCGAGGAAGCCCGCGGCGCCCGTGCCGTCGGCGACGCGCGACCACGCCGGCTCCCCGGCCAGCGCCACCGCCGTCCACACCGCGAGCGCCAGCAGCACCACCGCGACGATCCACCGGGCCAGCCGCGCCGTGCGCGTGACGCCGCGGTAGTTGACGGCGGCGAGCGCGACGACGGCGAGCGCGGCCACGGGCCGCTCGAGGCCGGGCGGCGCGGCGTACGCGGCGAACGTCAGCGCCATCGCGGCGCAGCTCGCCGTCTTGCCGACGACGAATCCCCAGCCCGCGACGTACCCCCACCAGGGGCCGAGTCGCTCGCGCCCGTACACGTAGGTGCCGCCGGACGTCGGGTACTGGGCGGCGAGCTGCGCGGACGAGGTCGCGTTCCCGTACGCGACGACGGCCGCGAGCCCGAGCGCGACGAGCAGCGCGGCGCCCGTCCCGGCGGGGAGCACGGCCTGCGCCGCCGGGCCGAACGCGGCGAACACCCCGGCGCCGATCATCGAGGACAGCCCGATCACGACGGCGTCGGTGGTGGTCAGGCGGCGCGCGAGCGAGGTCACGGCTCGATCTTCCCCGACGATGTCATTGTCCGAAGTCGACTGCACCGGCGACCTGCGTTATCTGGGCTGTGTGCACGCGGGTGTGAGTTTGCGGCGTGTCCGTACCCCTGTGCACGGACGGTGCGCGGTGGTTCCATAGTCGTGCGCACGACGATGCAGTCGATGAGGGCAGGGTTGCCGAGCGCGGTCTGCTGACCGTCTCCGATGAGGTGTGGGCGCTGGCGGTTCGCCGAGCCGAGGTGATCGGCCCATTGGCGGTGGCCGGGACGGCCGGTGGAGCGGTCGCCGCAGAGGTGGCGGCCGAGCGGCTGGGTATCTCGCGGCGGCAGGTGTATGTCCTGCTGCGTCGGTGGCGCGAGGGGCAGGGCGTGGTCTCGGACCTGATCCCGGGTCGTTCCAACGGTGGGCGGGGAGGGCAGCGACTGCCGAGCGCGGTCGAGGTGGTCATCCGGGAGGTGCTGCGCAAGCACTACCTGACCCGGCAGCGGAAGAAGATCACCGCGATCCACCGAGAGGTCATCCGGGTCTGCCGTACGCGGGGACTGCCGGCCCCGTCACGTGGCGTGATCGTGCGCCGCATCGCCGCCCTGGATCCGCTCGCCGCGATGAAGGCGCGCGAGGGAGCAGATGCGGCCCGGTCGCTGGAGTCGGCCGGTGGACGGGTGCCGCCCGTCACCCGCGTGCTGGAGCAGGTCCAGATCGATCACACCGTGGTGGACCTCATCGTGGTCGACGAGCGGCACCGCCTGCCGATCGGGCGGCCGTACGTGACGGTCGCGATCGACGTCTTCTCTCGATCCATCGTGGGTCTGGTGGTCACGCTGGAGGCCCCCTCGGCGCTGTCGGTTGGGCTGTGCCTGGCGAACATGGTCACCGACAAGCGGGCCTGGGTCGAGCGGCTGGGGATCGAGGTGGACTGGCCGATGGCCGGCAAGCCGGGCGAGCTGTTTCTGGACAACGCCGCGGAGTTCAAGAGCGAGGCTCTGCGTCGGGGCTGCCAGGAGCACGGGATCACGCTGGACTACCGGCCAGTGGGGCGCCCGCACTATGGCGGGGTTATCGAGCGGGTCATCGGCACGCTGATGGAGATGGTCCACGAGCTGCCCGGCACGACGTTCTCCAACCCGGCCCAGCGCGGCAGCTACGACTCCGACGCCAAGGCTGCCCTGACGGTCGCGGAGCTGGAGAAGTGGCTGGCGCTGGCGGTGGCGAGCTATCACGGGCGAGTGCATGGCACGACGGGGCAGACCCCACAGGCCCGCTGGGTGGCCGGCAATGCCGAGACGCCCGCGGTGACGGTGGCCAACGAGAGCGCGTTCCTGGTCGACTTTCTGCCGGTGTTCCGCCGGAGGCTGACGCGCACCGGGTTCGTCATCGACCACGTGCACTACTTCAGCGACGCGCTCAAGCCGTGGATCGCCCGCCGCGACCGGCTGGACCAGTTCGTGATTCGCCGTGACCCGCGCGACATCAGCCGCATCTGGGTCCTTGACCCCGAGGGCGAGACCTTTCTGTCGGTGCCCTACCGGACGCTGTCGCGTCCAGCGATGAGCGTGTGGGAGCACCGCGCTGCACTTGAGCGACTCCGCCACGAGGGCCGGGCGCTGGTCGACGAGCAGGCGCTGTTTCGGATGGTCGAGCAGATGCGCGCCATCACCGTCACCGCGCGGTCGAGCACGCGCAAGGCCCGCCGCGACGCCGAACGCCGCGACAAGGCCGGTGCCGCGACGCGCTCACGGGCCGCACCTGCTGCGTCAGTCCCGCCCGAAGATCTCCCGGCCACCGCGCTCGAGTCGGGCAGTGCTTCCCCCGTGGGCTCTGCGGCGCCGTTCGAGGTGATTGAGCAATGGTGAGCGAAGCCCAGGACTGGGCCAGCGAAGACGTCGTGAATGGCGGACTGGAGCATCTACACGTCAGCGCACGGTCGATCGCGCGGCTGCCGGCACAGGAGCGTGTGCGGCACGTGCGCGCCGACCGGTGGATCGGCTACTCCCGCGCCACGGAGGCGCTGGAGCGGCTGGAGACCCTCTACACCTGGCCGGGCAAGCAGCGGATGCCGAACCTGTTGCTGATCGGCCCGACGAACAACGGCAAGTCGATGATCATCGAGAAATTCCGCCGCCTTCACCCGCCCACCTCCCACCCCGAACGGGAGCAGGTGCCGGTGCTGGCCGTGCAGATACCCACCGAACCCTCGGCCAGCCGGTTCTACGTCGCCCTGCTGGCTGCCCTCGGTGCACCGCTACGCCCCCGGCAACGGGTGGCCGAAATGGAACAAGCCGCCTTGGGCCTCCTGCGGGCGGTCGGGGTGCGGGTCCTGGTCATCGACGAGTTGCACAACGTCCTGGCCGGACAGGCGCACACCCGGCGGGAGTTCCTCAACCTGCTGCGCTTCCTGGGCAACGAGCTGCGCATCCCGCTGGTCGGGGCCGGCACCCAGGAGGCCTACCTGGCGATCCGCTCCGATGACCAGCTGGAGAACCGCTTCGAACCACTCACCCTGCCCCGATGGGAGGCGGGCGAGGAGGCCTGCTCGTTGCTGGCCAGCTTCGCCGCGTCCTTCCCGCTGCACCGGCCCTCACCGATCGCGACCGAGGACATGGCCCGCTACCTGCTCACCCGCAGTGAGGGCACCATCGGCGAACTCACCCACCTGCTCACCGATGCCGCGGTGGCCGCCATCGAGTCCGGCGAGGAGGCGATCAACCAGCGCACCCTGCGCATCGCGCCCTACGTCGGTCCTACCGAACGACGCCGGACGTTCGAGCGCGAACTGACATGACGCGCCGCTGGCCGCTGCACCCGCCACCACGTGAGGGAGAGGCCCTCTCCTCCTGGGTGACCCGGCTGGCCAAGCCATACGGCATGACGGTCGAAGAGCTGCTCCGCCACGACGTGGCCCCACCCGGCACCGACACGACCAGCCTGACCCGCGCTGACCTGGACCTGGACCCTCCCGCCGGGGCGCTGCTCATCTTGGCCGACCGCACCGGTGTCCCACTCGGCGACATCCGCCGGATGACGATCGCCGGGCAGGTGCCCTGGCTGCTGGACACCCTCGGCCCGGAGCCAGAGCCCGGGGTGGGGTTCGAGACCTACGTCCATCAGGACTCGCTGCTGTGGGCGACCGGACTACGAGACCGACGGCCAGTGCCCGGCTGGCGGGCCTGGCTACCCACAGCAGGTCCGATGCGCCGAGCCTGCCCGCTGTGTGTGGCGACCGCGCCGTTCTTCACTCTCGCCTCGCAGCTCCCGCTGACGCTCAGCTGCACCGAGCACGGCTGCCACCTGGCGCCGACCCTCGGCGCCGCCGGTATTTTCCTCGGGTGGGAAGAGGCGAACACCCGCACCACGCCCGCCTCAGCGGCCGTCCGCGCCATGGACGTGCGCACCCACCAGGGCCTCTCCACCGGCGCCGTCACCCTGCCTCGCCGCGCAGTGCATGTCGGCGTCTGGTTCCGGCTGCTGCGCACGCTCATCGACGAGCTGTCCACCCCCGTCTCGAAGATGGATGCCCACTCCCGGCGCACCCTCGAACACATCTGGCACTCGACCGGCCACCCCGTCCGCGCGGGGATCGTCGGTGCCTGGCGGCCCTACGAAGACCTGGCCTGGCCGCACCAGCAGAAGTTCCTCAAGGCCGCAGCCACCGCCGTGCACCTGATCGAAACCGGCGAGATCGCCGCACACGGCACCCTCGCTCCGCTCCTGACCCCCGAACCGTCTGTTCCCGCCGACACACGAGCGGTCCCCGGACCGGATGACCACTGGCAGAAGGCCAAGGATGCGCTGCACGAGGCGATCGCCCTCGCCCGCGACGACCCGGCAGCCGCCCGGAAGCTCCTGACCGTCCTCACCGCCTGGACCGATAGCGAGGCCGCCTTCGTGCGGGCCCGCGCTGACCTGATTGCCCTCGGCATCCCCCACGACAACCTCCCACTGACGCGCCTTCCGAGGCGAGGTGCGCGCGAGACTCAACTCAACCCAACGTCGACTGTCCCATATTGGCTCCCGCGGGCCCTTCGCGTGACTTAGACTGGGTGACGGATTAAGTGACAAGTGCGCCCGGGCGAGCAGTGTGGCTTGCGCCGTTATATGGCGGGGTTCTATCGGGGTTGTGTGGCGGCCGGGTCAGCTGACGCCGATGACGAGGGTGCTCGCGGTGCTACCGGGCCCGGCCCAGGTGCTTCACATGCGCAACCGGTCAACCCGCGTCAGGCGTTGTGAGGCTGGATGACGATCTTGCCGGTGGCGTGGCCGCTCTCGACCGCAGCAATGGCTTCGCCCGCGTCCTCCAGCGGGTAGAGGGCCGAGACGTTGGGGTCGACGAGGTTGTATTCGATGACGCCGGTGATCTTCTCCAGTGCCTCGGTGGTGCGCTTCAGGGGACTGCCGCCGAGCTCGGTGACGGTGTCGGGGTCGGCGGCGGAGATGATCCTGGCCGGGTCGGTGACGAGTCCGGCGACCTGACGCAGGGCATCGCCACCGACGAGGTCCAGGATCAGGTCTACCCCCTCGGGGGCGATCTGGCGCACCTGGTCGGCGACATTTGCACCGGAGGGGATGAACGTTGCTCCGGTGGCTTGAACGATCTCGCGCTTGGCCTGCGAGGCGATGCCGATGACGGTGAACTGGTGGACCTTGCCGATCTGGGCGGCCATGAGTCCGACACCGCCGCCGGCCCCGAGGATGAGGAGCTGCTGGCCGGGCTCGAGCTCGATCTGGTGGGTGGCGTCGTAGGCGGTGGCCCCGGCGACGGGGATGGTGGCCGCGTCGGCGAAGGCGATCTCGTCCGGCTTGGCCACGGCATCGGTAGCGCGCACGAGGGTGTCCTCGGCGAAGGCGCCGTAGTCCGGGACCACAGGGCCGAGGATCTCGTCGCCCACGGCGAAGCTTTCGACTCCCTCACCGAGGGCGGTGACGACACCGGAGACCTCCTGACCCATGGGGGCCGGCAACGGCTGGTCCCGACGGTAGCGGCCGGCGCGGATCTTGTAGTCGACGGGGTTGACACCGGCGGCGCGGACCCGGACGGCGAGCTCACCGGGGCCGGGCTGCGGCGCTGGACGGTCGATGAGTGCCTGGGTCTCGGGGCCGCCGAAGTCGGTGAATACGTACACCTTGGACATGGGGTTCTTCTCCTTCTGCTGTGTGTTCGAAGCGGGTGAGACAGGTGCGGCCAACAGCCGCTGAGTTCGCTGCGCGGGGATGGCCGGTCAGGCGGCGGTGGGAGGTTCGTCCTGGCCAGCGGCCTCGGCGGCGTCGGCTTCTTCCTTGGTGGGGTAGGCGCCGTCGGCCGCGTGCTCGGGCGGGGAGTAGATGGTGTAGAGCACGAGCGGCTCGTCGCCGGTGTTGCGGAAGTTGTGCCGGGCGCCGGCGGGGACGGCGCACTGGTCACCGGCCTCGATCGGGTGGGTATGGCCGTTGAGGTCGGCCTGACCGGCCCCGCTGACGAAGGTCAGGATCTGGTCGGTGTGCTCGTGGACCTCCTCACCGATCTCGCCACCGGCGGAGATCGTCATGATGACGATCTGGGCGTGCTGGCCGGTCCACAGCACCCGGCGGAAGTCGGGATTGTCCTGGGCGACCCGCGCGATGGTGAAGTGCTCGACGTTGCCCTCGATGGTGAAGTGTTCTTCGTTACTCATGATTCCTCCTGTTGTGGTTGTGCCGGGCTTACCCGGCGGTGATACATCCGCGCCTGGCCGGGACGGTGGATGAGGCGTCCCGCCCGGGGTAGAGGGTCAGGACCGGACCGCAGCTGGGATCGGTGCGGCGGTGGCTGGCGCGGAAGGTGTCGCCGTGGTGCTGGTGGTGTCCTGGTGGCGGCGCAGCAAGCGCATGGCGTTGACGATCACGACCAGGACCGAGGCTTCGTGGACGAGCATCCCGATGGACATGGTCACTCCGCCGAGCAGCACTCCGGCCAGCAGCACGGCCACGGTGATCAGGGCGATGGTGATGTTCTGGCGCATGTTGTTCACGGTGCGCCGGGCCAGGCCGATCGCTTCGGGGAGCTTGAGCAGGTTGTCGCCCATGAGGGCGATGTCGGCGGTCTCTACGGCCACGGCCGAGCCGGCCGCACCCATGGCTACGCCGATATCGGCGGTGGCCAGGGCCGGGGCGTCGTTGACGCCGTCACCGACCATGGCCACGACGTGACCCTGACGCTGCAGGTCCGCGACCGCGTCGAGCTTGTCCTCGGGCAGCAGGCCGGCGCGGACCTCATCGACCCCGGTCGCCGCACCAACTGCCTTCGCCACCAGCGGGGCGTCACCGGTGAGCATGACCACCTTCTTCACCCCGGCGTCGTGCAGACGGGCGACCATCTGCGCCGCGTCGGGACGGACCTCATCAGCCACCGCGACCACACCAGCCACCGCATCCTCCACGGCCACGATCATCGCCGTCCTGCCCGCTGCGGCGAGCTCCTCAGCGGCCTGCCCGGCGCCAACAGTGTCCGCGACGCCGTACTGCTCCAGCAGCGCCACGTTGCCGATGAGGACCCGGCGCCCGCCGATGGTGGCAGTGATGCCCTTGCCAGGCACGGGCTCGGTGACCTCGGGCAGCCCCGACGTGGCCAGCCCCTCCGCGGCTGCTGCCTCCAGGATGGGTCGGGCGAGCGGGTGCTCGGAGCCGGCCTCGGCCCGGGCGGCCCAGGTCAGCACCTGGCAGCGGTCCATGGTCGGGTCCAGGACGACGACGTCGGTCAGGTGCGGGCGGCCTTTGGTCAGGGTGCCGGTCTTGTCGACTGCGACGGCGGTGATCTTGCCGGAGGTTTCCAGGTACTCCCCACCCTTGATGAGGATGCCGTCCTTGGCGGCCCGGCCGATGCCGGCGACGATGGAGACGGGGATGGAGATGACCAGCGCGCCGGGGCAGCCGATGACCAGCAGGGTCAGCCCGAGGACGACGTCACCGGTGAGCAGGCCCACCACGAGGGCCAGGACCATGATGGCCGGGGTGTACCAGGCGGAGAACCGGTCCATGAACTGGGCGGTCTTCGCCTTGGCGTCCTGGGCGTCCTCCACGCGGTGGATGATGCGGGCCAGGGTGGTGTCGGCGCCGATTCCGGTGGCCAGCACCTGGAGAAACCCGCCCTTGGCGACGGTGCCGGCGAAGACGTGGTCGCCCTTGGACTTCTCCACGGGGATGGACTCTCCGGTGATGGAGGCCTCGTCCAGGGCGCCGGTGCCGGCGACGACCTCGCCGTCGACGGGGACCTTGGCGCCGTTCTTGACCAGGACGATCTCGCCCATGGCCACCGAGGCGGCAGGGACTTCGACCTGCTCACCGTCGCGCATGACCACGGCGACGTCGGGGGCCACGGCCACCAGCTCGGCTAGCGCCGAGCGGGTCTTGTTCAGCGTTGCGGACTCCAGGGCGTGGCCGATGGCGAAGAGGAAGGTCACCGCGGCGGCCTCCCAGTACTCCCCGATGATGACCGCGCCGATCGCGGCCACCGAGACCAGCAGGTCGATGCCGATGACCCGGGCCATGAGCGCGCGGGCGGCCTTGGTCACGGTCGGGGTACCCGCGACCACGGCGGCGGCCACCATGAAGGCGTTGCTCCACGCATCGGACCCCAGGACGCGGGCCACGAAGAACGAGATGAGGATCAGCGCCCCGGAGACCACTGGGATCGCCCACCTGCCGTACCACCACTGCTGCAGCTTGTTCATAGCTGTTCGACCTTCCTGTAGCTGTCCAACCCCAGTTCGGGGTGCTGACAACGACGTTATGAAGATCGGCACCGGGCAACCATGACCGGCGTCAATCAACCGCACACCCATCCGTGCACCGCCGCCGGGGCTGCTCTAGCGTGCTGGCGCAATGAAGAGCGTCACCGCCGAGTTGATCGGCGGTGACGCTTAGCTGGTCCGGCTCAGAATGCGACCGGACGAGCCACGTAGCCTCGGCACGCGGGCGCCCATGACCACACCCCAGTCCGCGGGGCCCGTGGGGCCGGGTGTCACGCGCATGGCGGGACGGCCCCGTCAGGTTCGCCTGGTTGCCAGTTCCTCCACCATCAGGCCCAGACCGCTACCGAGCATGAAGACGTCCCGAGCGATCCCCATGCCAGCCGGCGCTGGACGGATTCCGTCATCACGGGTGAACCCTGGCGTCTTGAGGTACACGGCCATCAATGCGGCCGAGAATCCACTTAGGCCGGCCGCGGCCACCCGGGTGGGTACCATCGGGGCTAGTAGCGCCGTGCCCAGAGCGATCTCGAAGGTCGACAACGCCTTCCCGAAGCGGACCGGGTCCATCTTCTTCAAGAACGGGAACGCGTTGGCGGCCTGGTCCCGCAGCCCCGTTGCCCCGTCGACGTCCAATGACCGCTTAGTGATTCCGGTGTTCAATATGAAGGCCCCGCTCGCCAGGCGCGGCGGGACATGGTGAAGCTTGACGCTCATAGCAATCTCTCCTGAGTTCTTGGGACGTGGGTCTACCAGCGGTTCACACGTGAGAATGCAGCGGGCAGGCTTCCGCTGATCATTGACGGGCCCGGCGGCCCGGTGCGGCCCTGATGGGTGGCGGGATGACGCCCGGGCAGTGCGCTCGCGCTTGGTCTGGGCACCGGTCGACGTCCCTGGTCGCCCTAGTGGAGGCGGGTCCTAGCTGTCCTCCGAGATAACGCTTGCGGTAACGCCGGCACCGCCGACGGTCACCAGGATGTCCTCGACGTCCAAGCGTCGGGGGTCGTAGTCGACGTCAACCCGGTGCGAGTGCAGATCGATGTGCACGGCCTGCACCCCGGAAGACGCTTCAGGTGCCGGTTGATGTCGGTGGCGCACGAGGGGCAGAAAAACTCGCCCAGGCGCAGCTGCAGGTGCGCCGCCTGTGCCATGACGCTCACTGTCCTTCTCCTTGGCGCGGCGGGCGTCAGAACGCGGCAGGCTTGGCGACGTACCCGGCCTTGCCCACAGCGGCGATCAGGTCCTCGACGCTGGCCTTGGCCGGGTCGTGGTCGACCTCGATGCGTGCCGAGGCGAACTGGACCTTCACGGCGCTGACGCCGTCCAGGCGTCCGACACGCTTCTCGATCTTCGCCACGCAGGAGGGGCAGGAGAAGCCTTCGGCGCGCAGGGTCGTGTGGGTGGTGGTGGGAGCGGTGGTGCTCATGGTGTGTTCCTTCCTTCTCTGACGAGGTCTCACCCTTCTTGGGTGCTGACTACGACGTTACGAGCGGGCCAGGAACCGAACCATGACGTGCATCAATCAACCGCAGCAGACGTGAGAGAGTCCTCGCCCCTCAGGCACTGGCGGCCACGGTGGCGAGCAGACGGTCGCCGTCCAGGATGGCGGTCCATCTGCGGCCGGAGTCGATGATGCCGTCCTTGCGGAGCTGGCTCATTACCCGGGAGACGGACTCCGGTGTCGAGCCGGTCATGCCGGCCAGGTCAGTGCGAGACAGCGGCAACTGGATCAATGTGGCACCGGAGGAGCTGTCCTGGCCGAACTTCTCGGCTAGGCGCAACAGCGTGGTCGCTACCCGCTGGGCGACGGTGGCGGTGGATTGCGCGGTGACGTCCGCACGCGCTTGCGCTAGCAGCGCGGTGACGTCGTCCACCACCCGTAGGGCGACCTCGGGGTGTTGCGTCATGACATCGCGGAAAGCGCGTGTGTCGATGCGTAACGCGCAGGTGGTGGTCAGGGCGCGAACGGTTTCGGGGTAGGTGGGCTGGCCCAGGGTGTGCATGCCTCCGAAGAGGTCGCCAGGGGCCAGGAGATCGACGACGACGTCCTGGCCGTTCGGGGTCGGGCGGGAGACCTTGGCGCGCCCGGCTGCCATGACGTAGAGATGTTCGGCCACGTCGCCGGCTGTGTAGAGCGGGTCGTCCTCAGCCCAGGACAGCGAGACCATGCGGTGGTCGATACCGACAAGATCCTCGTGGGACAGACCGGCGAAGAGCGGCACCTGGCCGAGAACCTTCATGCGTACCGGCAATGGACAGTGATGGGGCTGGGCGCAGGTTGAGCGCAGCGGGACTCGTCGTCGGCCAGGTGCGCCGGTAGCCGAATTGACCGGGGAGGATGCACCGTGCGATGCGGCGGAGCCGGGTTCGCTGCTCACGATTGCCTCCTGAAAGTGATGCTAGATGCGCCGAGACGAATAAGCACGTGCTTCGTCTCATTATTGGTAGCCGTAATGGTCAGGCGAGCGTGTATTCGCCCGCCTCCTGCACGGCTGCCTCGATGGCCGAGCGGTTCAGCTCGACGTCGTCCTTGTGCTTGAGGATGATGCGCGCTTCGCCGTCGGGAATGATCTCGGTGGCGACGGCACCGATACCTGCCACGAGATAGAGCCTGTCCTTGATGGCCCGCGCATCCTCGGCTGTGGTCATGCCGGCGACGGTGTAGATAGTGCTGATCATGCCCTGCTCCTGTCAGATCCGGCCGTTGAACGCCTGCATCGCGGCGTCCTCACGGGTGCCGCCACGACCGTCACCGTACGCGGCGTAGTCGGTGATCCACTCGATGGACTTGATCCACTTGACCATCTTGTACCCATGGTTCGACTCCACCCGCAGCCGCAGCGGCGCGCCCAGATGCACCTCCAGCGGGTGCCCGTTGCGCTCGTACGCCAGGATCGTGTCGTCCTCGGCGACCGTGTCGAGGTCCAGCACCGCGTAGAACGGTTCCCGCGGCCGGTGGTCCCACATCTCCTGGGCCAGGCCGTGGGAGGTGATCATCACGTAGTTGGCACCCTCCGGGGGAGGTCCGAGGACCTCGAGGAGGTCACGGAGCCGGACGCCGGCCCATTTGGAGGTGGCCGACCAGCCCTGCATGCAGGTGTGGACCGCGATGTACTCGGTCTTCGGGAGCTGACGCAAGTCCCCCAGGCTCAGCTGCAGCGTCTTACCGCTCAGCTCACCACCGAGCTCGAGGCGCCAGTCACGGAAGCCGCTGTCCCGGTGGGCGAGCCACTCCGTGGACTCGTCCTTGGTCGGCGGGAGCCCGTTGGTCCAGTGGAACTCCGAGATGTCCTTCTCGGTGTAAGTACTCTGGCGTCCCATGCGGGGCTTCATCCAGTTCAGGGTGACCTTGCGGATCGGCTCAGTCAGCGCCACGAGCACGCGCTGGGAGCGCGGGCGGTCGGCCAGCGTGAGGTAGCTCAGAGCGATCCACAAGCCGATAACGACGACGATCGTGGCGATCGCGATGGTGAAGGCCTGCGCGTATCGGGCGGTGTCGGTGACACCGAAGACCATGTGCGGCAGGTTGTACTCGGGGTGGACCAAGAACACCAGACCGATGTGCATCACGATGAAAATGCTCATCAGGACCATGCCGATGAAGTGCAGCGAACGAGCGCCCTGGTGCCCACCCCACAGCTTCAGGTACCAGGGGAAGCGCGAACGCACGGCCGGGGACATCGCGATACCTGTCAGGATCAGCAACGGCGCCAAGATGAAGACGACGCCGGTGTAGGTGAGCATCTGCAGCGCGTCGTAGGGCTGGAAATGCTCGATCGAGGGCACGCCGAAGCCGAGGTAGATCCGCATGGATTCCCACGCCTCGGGGAACACATCCCACGAGGTCGGCACGATCCGCCGCCACAGGCCGGTGCCGAACAGCAGGACGACGTAAAGCAGGCCGTTGATCAACCACAGCGTCACTCCCAGTCCGTGCCAGTGCCGCCCCAGGCCGATGTTTGTCCCGCCCCGGGTCTGATGGAGGCTCTCATTCCACGGAAGGATGAGAGTCATGGCTGCACCGA
>NZ_BMDG01000007.1 GCF_014635665.1 Isoptericola cucumis | reverse complement strand
CCGCCAGCGTTCGTCCTGAGCCAGGATCAAACTCTCCGTAAAAGAGAGAAAACACCACGAACCCCAAAGAGCCCGCAGCATTCAACAATACCTGGCCAGACCAAAACAAACTAGCTAGTTCATTCAGTCCGATCCAAAGGAACCAAAAGGTTCAAAAATACTTGGCATTGACTATCAAGCACACTGTTGAGTTCTCAAACAACCGACACACACCATCAGCACCAGAACCTCAGTCCCAGCCCTCCGGGGCAACCCCTCAAACTTACCAGACCTTCTGGGCCGTTCTGACCACCGAATTCCTCGGCCGTCGTACCGCCCCAGGCGAATCTGGCGAGCCCCACGTCGACTTCCGGGGTCCCTGAAGGACCACGATCCTCGATGTGAGTTCCAGCCCCGGGCGGCCACTCATCCTCCGGGCGAACCCGGTGACTCTTCGTGTCCGTCGGCCTGTCGGGCTGACGTCGTAGAACATTACACGCCTCCGGCGGTGCTCATCAACCCGTGGGACGTGACGGCGGGCACACCCCGCGCGGACTCTCGGCGACGAGGGGACGGCATGCGGCATCATCCGGTGGGTGAGCACGTCATCCGCCACCCCAGCCACCGGTACCACCGACCAGCGAACGGTCGTCGTGCAGGCCGCACGTCCCGCCGAGGCGGCCGAGGTCGCCTGGCTCGCCTCGGTGACGTTCCCGCTGGCCTGCCCGCCCGGGACCCCCGTCACCACCATGGCGGCACACGTCGCCGCGCACCTCACTCCCGGGGCGTTCCGCGACTGGGTGGCCTCCGACCGGCACGCACTCCTGGTCGCCGTCGCCGCCGACGGTTCCCCCGCCGCGGGCGCCGTGGCCGGGCAGCACCTCCTCGGGTACGCCCTCGTCGCGCTCGGCGAGCCGGACGGCGCCTCCGAGCGGGACGCGCTCCTCGCCGTCGCCGGCGACGGCCCCTATGCGGAGCTGTCGAAGATCTACGTGCTGCCCGGCGCGCAGGGCAGCGGCGTCGCGAGCCTCCTCATGGCCGGGGCCGTCGCCGCCGCGCAGGACCTCGACCCGCACGCCCCGGTCTGGCTCGGCACCAACGGCGAGAACCGCCGCGCCCAGGCGTTCTATCGCAAGCACGGGTTCGAGGTCGTCGGGGGTCGGACCTACGACGTCGGCGGGGTCCTGCACGACGACGTCGTCATGCTCCGCCGCTGAGCCGTCCCGGCGCTCCGCGTGCCGGACGACGGGACGACGTGCCCGGTGGGCGCGGCCGTCCGGCCGCACCCACCGGGTCGTCGTCCGGTCAGGCCCCTCGTCCCGCGCGCAGCGACAGGATCGCGTCGGCGCTGCGCCCGGCGTTCCCCAGGGAGTCGACCGGGTGCGGCGGCTCCGCGACCGACGCCGCGTTGTCCTGCTCCCAGATGCCGTGCTGGCGGCCCGAGCCTGCGAGCGCCCCGAGGAACGACTGGTAGTCGATGTCGCCGACGCCGAACTCGACGATGCCGTACCCGTTGCCCGACCCCGGGTTCACCCGGCCGTCCTTGAGGTGGAACAGCGGGTAGCGGGACCGCTGCGCGAGCACGTACTCCACCGGGTCGAAGCCCGGGTAGAGGTGGCGCCCGACGAACGCCCAGAACACGTCCATCTCGAGGAACACCGTCTGCGGGTCGGTGTTCTGAAGGAAGACGTCGTAGAGGCGCACCGCCGGGTCGTCGTTCGCGAACGCGAACTCGTGCTGGTGGTTGTGCTGGTAGAACTTCAGCCCGCGGGCCGCGGCCGCCTCGCCGAACCCGTTGAACTGCTCGGCGGCCGCGCGGTACCCCGCGACGGTCCGGTCGTTCGTCGGGGCGTTCGCCGTCCCGACGTGCTGCATGCCCAGGGTCTGGGCGATGTCGAGCTCGGCCTCCATGTTCGTCGCGAAGTCGCGGATCCCGCGGTGCGAGCCGACCGCGGCCAGGCCGTTGTCGTCGAGCAGCCCGCGGATCTCCTGCGGGGTGATCGGACCGACGCCGCCCTGGGTGTAGCCGGCGAACTCCACCTCCGCGTAGCCCAGCTGTGCCAGCCGCTCGAAGACGGCACGGAAGCCGATCGACGACACCTTGTCGCGGATCGAGTACAGCTGGATGCCGAGCTTGCCCGGCGGCACGAGCCGCCGCCCCTGCCCCGCCGCCGTCGTCGTCGGCAGCGCCGCCGCACCGGCGGCGCCCGTGACCGTCGCGGCACCGACCGCGACCGTGGAACCCGCCAGGCGCATGAACGTCCGGCGGTCGAGCTCGGTACGACTGAGCATGCTGATCTCCCTTGATCGCCGGTACCGGACCCTCCGGCACCGGTCTGCAGGTGTGCCGCGTACGCTCGAGGTCTCGTCGGTCAGCGGGTGGAGAACGCCGCGTCGAACGCCGCGTCGGGCGCGTCGAACGCGCGGCTGCGCACGAACTCCAGCGCCTCAGGGGCGCCGACCAGCCGGTCCATCCCGGCGTCCTCCCACTCCACCGAGATCGGGCCCGTGTACCCGATCGTGTTGAGCATGCGGAACGCGTCCTCCCAGGGCACGTCGCCGTGCCCCGTGGAGATGAAGTCCCAGCCGCGACGCGGGTCCGCCCACGGCAGGTGGGACGACAGCCGGCCGTTGCGACCGTTCGTCATGCGCTTCTTCGTGTCCTTGCAGTCCACGTGGTAGATGCGGTCGCGGAAGTCCCACAGGAAGCTCACCGGGTCCAGGTCCTGCCAGACCATGTGCGACGGGTCCCAGTTCAGCCCGAACGCCTCCCGGTGGCCGATCGCCTCCAGGGTGCGCTCCGTCGTCCAGTAGTCGTACGCGATCTCGCTGGGGTGCACCTCGTGGGCGAACCGCACCCCGACCTCGTCGTAGACGTCGAGGATCGGGTTCCACCGGTCGGCGAAGTCCTGGTACCCGGCCTCGACCATCGCCTCCGACGCCGGCGGGAACATCGCCACGTACTTCCAGATCGACGACCCCGTGAAGCCGACGACCGTCTTCACGCCGAGCTTCGCCGCCAGCCGGGCGGTGTGCTTCATCTCCTCGGCCGCACGCCGCCGCACGCCCTCGGGGTCGCCGTCGCCCCACACGACGTCGGGCAGGATGTCGCGGTGCCGCTCGTCGATCGGGTCGTCGCAGACGGCCTGGCCCTTGAGGTGGTTCGAGATCGTCCACACCTTGAGGCCGTAGCGGTCGAGCAGGTCGAGGCGGCCCTGGACGTACTCGTCGTCGTCCCAGCGCCACGGGTCGAGGTGGTCGCCCCAGCAGGCGAGCTCCAGCCCGTCGTAGCCCCACCCGGCGGCGAGCCGGGCCACCTCCTCGAGGGGCAGGTCCGCCCACTGGCCGGTGAACAGCGTGATCGGTCGTGTCATCGAGATGCTCCTTCGGATTCGACTGGCTGAACCAGCGACGAACTCGGGCCGGCTCGGGCCGGCGGCGGGCTCAGCCGGCGGCGGTCGGCAGGTCGACCCACCCGCCACCGGCGTCCGAGCTGCGCTCGACGGCGTCGAGGACCCGCTGGACCACGAGGCCGTCGGCGAACGACGGCGTCGGCGCGCGGCCCGCGGCGAGGTCGCCCACCAGGTCGACGACCTGGTGGGTGAACGCGTGCTCGTAGCCCAGGCCGTGGCCGGCCGGCCACCAGCTCCCGATGTACGGGTGCTCGGGCTCGGTCACGACGATGCGGCGGAACCCCGCGGTCGTGGCGTCGTCCGACGCGTCGTAGAAGTGGAGGAGGTTCATGTCCTCGAAGTCGAACGCGACGGACCCCTTCGAGCCGTTGACCTCCACCCGGATGGCGTTCTTGCGGCCGGCGGCGAACCGGGTGGCCTCGAAGCTCGCGAGCCCGCCGCCGGACATGCGCCCGTAGAACAGGGCGGCGTCGTCGACCGTGACCGGCCCCGTGCCCTCGCCGGCCTCGCCGGACAGCCCGGAGAACGACGCCGGCACCGGCCGCTCGCGCACGAAGGTCTCGAGCAGCCCGTTCACGCCCACCAGCTGCTCCCCCGTGATGAACTGCGCGAGGTCGACGACGTGCGCGCCGATGTCGCCGAGGGCGCCGGAGCCGGCCTTGGACTTGTCGAGCCGCCACGACAGCGGGGCCTGCGGGTCGGCGAGCCAGTCCTGCAGGTACTGCGCGCGCACGTGCCGCACCTGCCCGATCCGCCCGTCCGCCACGAGACGCCGGGCCAGCTGGATCGCCGGGACCCGCCGGTACGTGAACCCCACCATCGCCTGCACGCCGTTCGCCGCGGCGCGCTCCGCGGCGGCCACCATGGCCTCCGCCTCGGCGACCGAGTTGGCCAGCGGCTTCTCGCACAGCACGTGCTTGCCCGCCTGGAGCGCGGCGACGGCGATCTCCGCGTGGGTGTCGCCCGGGGTGCAGACGTCGACGAGGTCGACGTCGTCCCGTGCGATCAGCTCCTGCCAGCTCGTGACGGACTCGTCCCAGCCGAGCCGCTCGGCCGCAGCCCGCACCGAGTCGGCGTTGCGGCCCGCCACCACCCGCATGCGCGGGGCGAGCGGCAGGTCGAAGAACCGGGGCGCGGTGCGCCACGCCTGCGAGTGGGCCGCCCCCATGAACGAGTAGCCGACCATGCCGACGCCGAGCGTGGGCGTTCCGGGCGCGCTCATCGGCGCCTCCTTTGCGAGTGGGATGTGCGTGTCGTCAGGGCGAGACTGGTCAGGACCGGAAGCCCATGTCCAGGTACTGGTCGACGTTGTCGGCGGTGACCACGGGGGCGAAGAGCGTCGTGGTGCGCGGCACCCCCGGGGACACGAGGTCGCCCATGTTCTTGTTCTGCACGATCAGCCGGGCCAGCTTGATGCCGTCGGCCGCCTGGGTGGACGGGTAGACGACGGTCGCCTGCAGGACCGAGTCGCCGGCCTGGATCTCCTCCATCACGTCCAGCGAGCCCGCGCCGCCGACCATGAAGAACTCGTCGCGGTCCGCGTTCTCGATCGCCGCCATGACGCCGACGCCCTGGTCGTCGTCGTGGTTCCAGATGGCGTCGATCTGCGGCTCGGCCTGCAGGAGGTTCGACGTCGCCGTCTCGCCGCCCTGGATGGTGAAGTCGGCCGCCACCTGGGCGTCGACGTCCAGCCCGCAGTCCTTCAGCGCGTCGGCGAAGCCCTTGCTGCGGTCCTGCGTGAGCGGCAGCGACTCGATGCCCTGGATCTCGGCGACGACGGCGTCCGGGTTGTCACCGAGCTGCTCGCAGACGTAGGTGCCCGCGCTCACCCCCATGCCGTAGTTGTCGCCGAGGATGGTGGCGCGCGCGGCGAACGGGCTCGAGAACTCGCGGTCGACGTTGATGACCGGGATGCCGGCCTCCATCGCCTCGGTGGCGACGTCCGTGAGCGCCGCCCCGTCGAACGGGAGCAGCACGATGGCGTCCACGCCCTCGTTGATGAACTGCTCGATGTGGCTGATCTGCATGTTGACGTCGTTCGTGGCCTCGGCCTGGCGCAGCTCGACGTCCTCGTACTGCTCGGCGGTGTCGACGGCGGCCTTGGTGATGGCACCCATCCAGCCGTGGTCGGCGGCCGGTGCCGAGAAGCCGATGACGACCTCGTCGCCGGGCTCGTCGTTGGCCTCGACGGGGGCGGCGGCCTCGGTGGCGCCCGAGCCCTCCTCCTCCGGGGGCTCGTTGCTGGTGCAGCCCGCCGCCAGCAGGAGCGCGGCGGTGGCGCCGGCGGCGACCGCCAGGGTGCGGCGGCGCGGAGTCATTCGTGCGGACATGTGATCTTCCTCGATTCGGTCCGGTGCTGCGGTGGGTTCGTGGGGCGACCGGGGCAGGTCAGGTGGACCTGCTGCGGTTCGCGAAGCGCTGCTGGAGCAGCACGGCGGCGACGATGATGACGCCCTTGGCGACGCTCTGTGCCGACGTCGACATGTTGTTGAGGACGAAGATGTTCGTGAGCGTGTTGAAGATGAGGACGCCGAACACGGTGCCGACGATCGTGCCGCGCCCGCCGGCCAGCAGCGTCCCGCCAACGACGACGGCGGCGATGACGTCGAGCTCGAGGAGCACGCCGTTCGTCGACGTGCCCGCCGTCGTCCGGCCGAGCATCATCACGCCGCCGATCCCGGCGGCCAGGCCAGCCAGCCCGTAGATGTACAGGGTGTGGCGCTTCACCTTGATGCCCGCCAGCCGGGCGGCCTCGGCGTTGCCGCCGACGGCGACGGTGCGGCGGCCGAAGGTCGTGCGGTTGAGCAGGAACCAGCCGGCCACCGCGACGAGCGCGAAGATCCAGATGAGCATGGGCACGCCGAGCGGGTCGAGGTCGAAGAAGTCGGTGAACCCGGCGACGTCGACGCGCTGCGTCTGCCGGTCGGAGATCATCTCCGCGAGCCCCCGGGCGCTGGCGAGCATGGCGAGGGTGGCGATGAACGGGACCACCCGGCCGTACGCGATGATCACGCCGTTGACGAGGCCGGCCGCGAGGCCCACCGCGAGCGCCGTGAACACCATGACCAGCCAGTGGATGTCCTCGGCCATCGTCTGGGTGGCCACCGTGGTCGCCCACACCCCGGTGAGCCCCAGCACGGAGCCCACCGACAGGTCGATGCCGCCCGAGATGATCACGAACGTCATCCCGATCGCGACGACACCGGTGACGGCGGCGGCACGGAGGATCGTCACGACGTTGTCGATGTCGGCGAAGCGCTCGCCGCCCGTGATGACGCCCGCGACGCAGATGAGGGCGAGGGCGACGACGAGCCCGACGTTCCGGCCTGCGGGGCCGGACAGCCACGAGCGTCGCCCGGTCGTTTCGTCGGCCGGCGGGGCGGCCGTGGATGCGCTCACGCGGCACTTCCTTCCATCACGAGGTCGAGCACGCCGTGCTCGTCGATGTCTTGTGCGGGGGCCTGGTGCACCACGCGCCCGTCGGAGACCACGTGGACGCGGTCGGCCAGGCCGAGGACCTCGGGGATCTCGCTGGAGACGACCAGGACGGCGGTGCCCGCGTCGGCGAGCGCCCGCACCAGCGCGTAGAGCTCGGACCGGGCGCCGACGTCGACGCCCCGCGTGGGCTCGTCCAGCAGGAGCACGTCGCAGCCGTGCACCAGCCAGCGCGCCAGCACGGCCTTCTGCTGGTTGCCGCCGGACAGGGTGCGGATCGCCCGGTCGACGTCCCGCGGGCGCAGGTCCAGCGCCTCGGCCTGCTCGCGCGCCTCACGGCGCTCCGTGCGCTCGTCGAGCCAGCCGCCGCGCGCCGTGCGGGCGAACGTCGACAGCGTGATGTTCCGGTAGACCGCCTCGTCGAGCACGAGCCCCTGGCTCTTGCGCTCCTCGGGGCACAGGCCGACGCCGGCCGCGACCGCCGCGGGCACCGACCCGGGGCGCAGCCTCTTGTCCGACACCGCGACGGTGCCGGCGGTCTGCTTGCGCGCGCCGTAGATGGTCTCGAGGATCTCGGAGCGCCCCGACCCCACGAGCCCGGCCAGGCCGACCACCTCCCCGGCGCGCACCTGGAGCGAGACGTCCTCGAACGCCCCGGCGAGCGAGAGGCCCTGGACGTCGAGCACCACCGGCGCGTCGCCGGCCACGCCCGGGCGCTGCGGGAACGCGTACTCGACGGTGCGCCCGGTCATGAGCGTGATCAGCTCGCGCGTCGGTGTGTGGGCCGGGAGGTTCCGCCCGACCGTCCGCCCGTCCTTGAGGACCGTGATGCGGTCCCCGATCGCCCGGATCTCCTCCATGCGGTGGGAGATGTAGACGATGGCCACGCCCTGCGTCGTGAGCTCGCGGACCACCCGGAAGAGGTTGTCCACCTCGCCCGAGTCGAGGACGGCCGACGGCTCGTCCATGACGATCACGCGCGCGTCGTGCGACAGCGCCCGCGCCATCGAGACGATCTGCTTGCCGGCGGCGGGGAGCTGGCCGACCTCGCGGTGCGGGGAGATCTCGGGGTGCCCGAGACGCCGGAGGATCTCGCGCGTGCGGCGAGCGGCCTCGCGGCGCTGCGTGAAGCCGCCGGACGCGAGCTCGTGGCCCAGGTAGATGTTCTCCGCGACGGTCAGGCCGTCGACGACGTCCAGCTCCTGGTACACCGTGGCGACGCCGAGCCCGAGCGCGGCGACCGGGTGCGGGATCGACACCTCGGTGTCGTCGACGAGGATGCGCCCGGCGGTGGGCTGGTGCGCGCCGGAGAGCACCTTGATGAGCGTGGACTTGCCCGCGCCGTTCTGGCCGAGCAGGCAGTGCACCTCGCCCGGGAGGACGTCGAGGTCCACGCCGTCGAGCGCCTTGGCGCCCGGGAAGTGCTTGACGATCCCCTCCATGCGCAGCAGCGGGGAACGGGACGTGGTGCCGGCGGCGTCGCCGGACGTGGGTTCGAGCTCCTGTGCCGGAGCGTCCTGGGGGTCTTCGTCGACCATGTGTCACAACGTAAGGGCACTTTTGACGGGGGTCAACCAAAAGTTGCGCAACTGTGATCATGATTGACTGTGAACATGGAGGAACTGCTCAAGTTTGCTCCGCGGCCGACGGGGGCCGGGGACATGTTCCAGATGCTGCGGGACGGTCAGCCCCGGACGCGCGCCGACCTCGCCACGGCCACGGGCCAGGCCCGGTCGACCATCGCCGCCCGCATCGACCTCCTCATGTCGGCCGGGCTGATCGCCCCCGCGGGCGAGGCGACGTCCACCGGCGGGCGCCCCCCGGCGACCTTCGCGTTCAACCCGCGGGCGAAGGTCGTGCTCGCCGTCGACCTCGGCGCGACGCACGCCCGCATCGCCCTCACCGACCTCGCGTCGCAGGTGCTGGCCGAGACGAACGCGCCCCTCGCCATCGCGGACGGGCCCCGGGCCGTCCTGGGATGGGTCGTGGAGAACGGGGACAAGCTCCTCGCCACGGCGGAGCGCGGCGAGAGCGAGCTGGCGGGCGTCGGTGTGGGCCTGCCCGGCCCGGTCGAGCACTCGACCGGGCACCCGATCATGCCGCCGATCATGCCCGCCTGGGACGACGTCGACGTGCCCGGCATCCTGCGCCGGCACTTCGACGTGCCCGTCCTCGTCGACAACGACGTCAACATCATGGCGCTCGGCGAGCACCGCGCCGCCTGGCAGACCGTCGACAACCTGCTCTTCGTCAAGGTCGCCACGGGCATCGGGTCGGGGATCATCGCCGACAGCGCGCTGCGCCGCGGCGCGCAGGGCGCGGCGGGCGACCTCGGGCACGTCGCGGTCGCCGGGGCGGGGGACGCACCGTGCCGCTGCGGCAACCACGGGTGCCTCGAGGCCGTCGCGAGCGGGCAGGCGGTGGCCGACCGGCTCGCCGCCCAGGGCCTCGACGCCCGCCGCAGCGCCGACGTCGTCCAGCTCGTGCGGTCCGGGGACCTCACCGCGAGCGCCGCGGTCCGGCAGGCGGGCCGCGACATCGGCACCGTGCTCGCCGCGTGCGTGAGCATGCTGAACCCGTCCGTGATCGTGATCGGCGGCATCCTCGCCGAGGCCGGCGAGCACCTCATCGCCGGCATCCGCGAGGTGGTGTACCGGCGGTCGCTGCCTCTGGCCACCCAGCACCTGCGGATCGTGACGTCGCAGACCCGCGGCGAGGCGGGGGTGCTGGGCGCCAGCGCCATGGCCGTGGACCACGTGCTCTCGCCCGCCTCGATCGACGCCCTCATCTGAGGCCCGGGTGAGGTGCGGCCGGACGTGTTGACGTCACCGGGGTGCCGGTGAAGCATCGGTGCGAGCGGACCGCCGGGACGACCGCGGCGAGCGCGCAGGGACAGCGTGTCGAGGAGGACTCATGACCGGACGGGTACGTCGAGCACTGGTGGTACGCGGCGGCTGGCCCGGGCACGCACCCGTCGAGGCGACCGAGCTGTTCGCGCCGTTCCTCAAGGAGTCCGGCTTCGAGGTCACGACGACCGAGACGCTCGAGGTCTACGCCGACGCGGACTTCATGGCGGGCGTCGACCTGGTCGTCCAGTGCTGGACGATGGGCGAGATCCTCCCCGACGAGATGCGCGGGCTGCGCGACGCGGTCGCCGCCGGGACGGGCTTCGCCGGCTGGCACGGCGGCGTCCTCGACTCGTTCCGCATGGCGACCGACTACCAGCAGATGGTGGGCGGGCAGTTCGTCGCGCACGCGCACGACCTGGTGCACTACACGGTCGAGATCGCGCCGGACCGGGCGGACCACCCGATCGTCGACGGCCTGGGCACGATCGAGCTGTTCTCCGAGCAGTACTGGGTGCACACCGACTCGGCCGTCGACGTCCTCGCGACCACGACCGTCCCGCCGCTGGCGGGCGACCCGTGGCACGAGCCGGTCGTCTGCCCGTCGGTGTGGACGCGGCGCTGGGGCGCCGGGAAGGTCTTCGTCTGCGCCGAGGGGCACCAGCTCGCGGACCTGGAGGTCCCCGAGATCCGCACCATCATCGAGCGCGGCCTGCTGTGGGCCGCCCGGTGACGCTCCTGGACGACGACGGCGGCGCCCGCGCCGCGCGGGTCAGGCGGGGTTGAGCACCGCGGCGTGCAGGCCCAGCAGCTCGGCCGTCCGTTCGCGAGGACCGCGCCCGAAGCCGCACTCGGTGGCGACGCCGACGGTTCGGCCGCCGAGCACCTGCGCGGCCGCGGCGAGCCGGCGCGCGGCACCATCCACACCGTCCTCGTGGTGCAGCAGGCCGAGGTAGAGCTCGGTGGCGTCGTCGAGGGACAGGCCCTCGAGCGGCCGGACGTAGGCGACGTCGTCGCGGTCGATCGGCACCGGCAGGTGCACCCACGTGATCGGGCGCGGCAGGGCTGCGACCAGGCCGTTCGCCACGGCGACGAGGTTGCCGGTGTCCGCGGGCTCGACGAAGTGCTTCTCCGCGACGTCGCCGTAGCAGAGGTGGAAACCGAGCTCGACCTCGGCGGGGACCCGAGCCGCCAGGCGGGCCGCCCGGCGCACGCACCCGTCCACGACGTCCTCGTCACCGCCGGCGGTCCGGTCGAACCACGCGCGGGCGACGCCGGCGCCGAGGTGCGCGCCCTCGACGAACGCGAAGTCCGTCGCCAGCTCGACCTGGACCGCCAGGTCGGCCGCCGGGACCGCCTCGACGATCGCCTCGAGCTCCCGCACCATCGCCGCCTCGTACGCGGGGTACACGGCCGCGCGGTCGGGCGCGGCCACGAAGGTCGTGACCGCCGCGAGCGGCGACGGCAGGCCCACCTGGAACCGGGTGCCGGGCGCGACGACCCCCTCCGCGCGCAGCGCCACGAAGTCGGCATACGACGCGATCGCGGCCTCCGCGTAGCCGAGCTGGCCGAACCGGAGGTCGGCGGCGGCCACCGAGCCGTCGAGCACGTGCGGGCGCAGGTCGAACCCCGCCACCACCACCGGGTCGCCGGGCACCCGGGCCAGCCCGTCCACGGCGGAGAACCGGGTGCCCTGGAAGAGGATCCAGTGGAACCGTTCGCCCACCTCGCCGTCGGGCAGGCGCCGGGCGTGGGCCCCCAGCCCGCCGGCCAGGGTGCGCAGCGTCTCCCGCGCGGTCGGCAGGTTCACCGAGCCCACGAGGTGGGCGCCGTGCAGGGTCAGGCGGGGGGTCGTCGTCGCGTCGAGGTCATGCACCCGCGCATCGTAGCCGCGGGCGTCACCGCTCCCCGTCGGCGTCCAGCGCGGCCGGGCCGCCCTCCAGGAGTTGGACGAAGGCCGCCTCGTCGAGCACGGGAACCCCGAGCTCCTCGGCCTTGGCCGCCTTCGAGCCCGCGTTCGCGCCGACCACCACGTAGTCCGTCTTCTTCGACACGGAGCCGGACGCCTTGCCGCCCGCCTCGATCACGGCCTCCTTGGCGCCGTCGCGGCTGAAGCCCTCGAGCGACCCCGTGACGACGACCGTCAGCCCTGCCAGCGGGCCCGTCGGCCCTTCGTCGGCCTGGGCCGCCATCGCCGCGGGCCCCGGGTGGCCCTCGATGGCGAACCGGACGCCGGCGGCGGACCAGGCCTCGACGATCTCGCGGTGCCAGTCGACCTCGAACCAGGCGAGCACGGCGTCGGCGATGATCCCGCCCACGCCCTCGACGGCGGCCAGCTCCTCGCGCGACGCCGCACGGATCGCGTCGAGCGAGCCGAACCAGTCGGCGAGCGCGCGCGCGGCCACGGGGCCGACGTGCCGGATGTTGAGGCTGACGAGGATGCGCCACAGGTCCTTCGTCTTGGCCAGCTCCAGCTCGTCGAGCAGCTTCGTGGCGGCCGCCGACGGCTCGGCGTCGGGCAGGGTCTCCCCCGCCTCCTCGGCCTGCCGCCGGCGCGACTTCGTGTAGGTGAGCTTCTTGCGGAACGGTGTCCGGCGCCGGGCCACACCGTCCTCGTCGACCTTCGGCAGCCCCGTCTCCGCGTCCCGGACGACGACCTCGATCGGGACCAGCTCGTCGAGGGTCAGCCCGAAGAGCCCTGCCTCGGTGCGCAGCGGCGGGACCTCGGGGACCGCCGGCTGCGTCAGCGCCGAGGCCGTCACCTCACCGAGCGCCTCGATGTCCAGGCCCCCGCGGGAGCCGATGTGCTCCACCCGGCCGCGAACCTGCGCAGGGCACGACTCGGCGTTGGGGCAGCGCAGGTCGACGTCGCCCTCCTTCATCGCCCGCAGGCCGGTGCCGCACTCGGGGCACCGCTCGGGCATGACGAAGTCCTCGCGCGGGTACCCGTCGTCGGCGAGCGCCGGGACGGGGCCGAGGATCTCCGGGATGACGTCGCCCGCCTTGCGCAGCACGACCATGTCGCCGATGCGCACGCCCTTGGCCTTGACGACGTCCTGGTTGTGCAGGGTGGCCTGCCGGACCGTCGACCCGGCCACCGTCACCGGCTCCATGACCGCGTACGGGGTGGCACGACCGGTGCGCCCCACGCCCACCTGGATGGCGACGAGGCGGGTGTTGACCTCCTCGGGCGGGTACTTGTACGCGATGGCCCAGCGGGGGGCGCGGCTCGTGGTGCCGAGCCGGCGCTGGTCGGTCAGGGCGTCGACCTTGACGACGATGCCGTCGAGCTGGTGCTCGATGTCGTGCCGGTGCTCGGCGAAGTAGGTGATCATGTCGACCACGCCGTCGATGCCCTGCACGACCCGGTTGTGCGGCGAGATCGGGATGCCCCACTGCTCGAACAGCGCGTAGGCGTCCGACTGGTTCGCGAGCTCCGCGTGCTCTCCCTCGGTCCACTGCAGCGCGCCGACGCCGTGGGCGTAGAGGCGCAGCGCCTCCACCCGGGCGAGCCCCGCCTCCAGCTCCGGCCCGTCCTTCTTGTCCAGCAGCTGCCGCAGGCCGCCGGCGGCCGCGTTGCGCGGGTTGGCGAACTGCGGGAACCGGCGCAGCGCGGCGACGCGCGCGCGTTCCTCGTCGAAGGCCCGGCCGGCAGCCCGGGAGCCCGCGCGCTCGCGCGCCTCGGCCACCAGCCGCTCCCGCAGCCGGCCCTGCAGCTCGTTGAGCCGGTCGAAGGCCGCGACCGGGATGAAGACCTCGCCACGGACCTCGACGACCTCCGGGTGGTCGGACCCGGCGAGGCGCTGCGGGATCTGGGCGATGCGCAGCGCGTTGGCGGTGATGTCCTCGCCCGTGCGCCCGTCGCCGCGCGTCGCGGCCCGCACCAGGCGACCCCGCTCGTACAGCAGCGCGATCGCCAGCCCGTCGATCTTGACCTCGGACAGGTAGCCGACGTCGCCGCCGGAGACCCCGAGGTCGCGGGCGACGCGCGCGTCCCAGGCGCGCAGCTCGTCGACGCTGAACACGTTGTCCAGGGACAGCATGCGCTCGAGGTGCTCGACCGTGGCGAAGCCCGCGGCCGCCTGGCCGCCCACGCGCTGCGTCGGCGACTCCGGGCTGGCGAGGGCCGGGTGGGCCGCCTCGAGGTCCTGCAGCTCGCGCATGCGCGCGTCGTACTCCGCGTCGGACACCTTGGGGGCGTCGTCCTCGTAGTAGGCGCGCTGATCCTCCTCGACCAGGGCGACCAGCTCGGACCAGCGGCGCCGGGCCGCGGACTCGTCGAGGGCGGGGAGATCGGTGTCGGTCACGGCCCTATCTTGCCGCGTCCTACCGACACCGCAGGAGCTGGCGCCCGGTGCGCCGGGCCGCGACCGGCGCGCCCTGCACCTGTCGCCCGGGACGCCCGGCAGACTACGATTCAGGCGTTTCGCCCCATATCGACCAACAGCAAGGACGCTCATGAAGATCGCCGTCGTCGGCGCCGGCTTCGCCGGCCTCGCCAGCGCCAAGGTCCTCCGCGAGTTCGGGCACGACGTGACCGTGTTCGACAAGACGCCCGACGTCGGCGGGGTCTGGAGCGCGACGCGCCGCTACTCCGGGCTGCGCACCCAGAACAACAAGGGGTCGTACGCCTTCTCCGACCTGCCCATGCCCAAGGACTTCCCGGAGTGGCCCAGCGGCGAGCAGGTGCAGGCCTACCTCGAGCAGTACGTCGCCCACCACGACCTCGGCGGCGCGCTCCGCCTGTCGACCGAGGTCGTCCGCGCCGAGCTGACGACCGCCGAGGACGGCTGGCAGGTCACCGCGCGGCACGTGGGCGACCCCGTCGGCGACCCCGAGCCCTTCGACCACCTCGTGGTCGCGAACGGGATCTTCTCCGACCCGGTGATCCCCGGGTTCGACGGGCTCGCCCAGCTCATGCGCGCCGGGGGCAAGGCCGTCGCGGCCAGCCAGCTCGCCTCGGTCGAGGAGGCCCGCGGGAAGAACGTCGTCGTGGTCGGCTACGGCAAGTCCGCCTGCGACGTCGCCGGCGAGCTGGGACAGGTGGCGGCCGACACGCACGTCGTGGCGCGCAACCTGCTGTGGAAGCTGCCGAAGCGGATCGGCAAGGCCCTGAACTACAAGTACCTGCTCCTCACCCGGCTCGGCGAGGGCCTCTTCCGCTACCAGACGGTCGCGGGCGGCATGGAGCGCTTCCTGCACGGCCCCGGCGACCCCGTGCGCCGGTCGATGCTGTCGAGCGTGGGCGCGGTGTGCTCCCGCCAGCTGCGGCTCAAGGAGGTCGGCCTGGTCCCGCGCGGCGAGTTCTCGGACATCGCACGGTCCACCGTCTCGCTGGCCACCGACGGGTTCTTCGAGCAGGTCGCCGACGGCGCCATCACGGTGCACCGGGACACGGAGGTGGAACGCCTCGCGGCCGACGAGCACGGCGCGCCCGTCGCCGTGCTCAGCGACGGCACGACCGTGGGCGCCGACCTGGTCGTCTGCGGCACCGGCTTCCACCAGCGGGTGCCGTTCCTCGACGACGACCTGCAGGCGCGCCTCAAGGACGACCGCGGGAACTTCCAGCTCTACCGCCAGATCCTGCCCCACGACGTGCCGCACCTGACCTTCTCCGGGTACAACTCGTCGCTCTTCAGCCCGCTCTCCGCCGAGATGGCGGCGGCGTGGACCGCCGCGCACCTCGCGGGCACCCTCGACCTCCCCCCGCTGGAGGTCCGCCGCGAGCACGTGACCGACCGGGTGGCCTGGATGGAGAAGCGCACCGAGGGCAAGCACGCCCGGGGGACGAACGTCATCCCGTTCTCGCTGCACCAGATCGACGAGATGCTGGACGACCTGGACCTCGACCTGCCCCCGGCGACGAAGGCCACGCAGTGGCTGATGCCCGTCCGGCCGAAGGCGTACCGCCACGTCACGCCCCGGCTCAAGGAGCGCACGGGCCGGCCGGCCTGACGGCCGCGGGCTCCCGGCCGCACGACGCACGACCCGCAGGGGTCGGACGACGCAAAGCCTCAGACGAAGCGGACCGGGAGCTCGCGGGGGTAGCGCACCCATGCCGAGCGCACCGGCCGGAGCTCGGCCGGTGCGACGGTCAGCTCCATGTCCGCGACCCGCGCGAGGACGTGCCCGACCACCGTGCGCGTGACGAGCGGCGCCGTGCGGTGCGCGGGACAGGCGTGGGCGCCCGTCCCCCACGTGAGCTGGAACCGCGAGTCGACCTGCTCCCACGGGTCGACGGGCTGCACGGCCCGGTCGGCGTTCGCGGCGGCCACCGCCGGCACGACGGCGTCGCCCGCCGCGATCGGCTGGCCGCCCAGCTCCCCGTCCGCCAGGGCGAACCGGGGCAGCAGGTGCGGCAGGGGCGGGGCGTCGCGTGCCACCTCGTCCAGGGCGTCGTCGAGGGAGATCCGGCCGCCGTGCAGCCGCGCCGCGAACGCCCGGTCGGCGAGCAGCCGCTGCAGGGCCGTGGCGATCCAGGCGATCTCGGCGTCGTGCGCCGTGGCGAAGACCAGGCCGACGGCGCCCATCACCTCGAGGTCGTTCTCGTGGCCGGCGTGCGCGAGCAGCGCCGAGGTGACGTCGTCGCTCGGCTCGGCGCGGCGCCCGGCGACGAACGTCGCGAGCAGGTTCTCGATCTCGCCGGCGGCGGCGTGCGCCCCCGGCGAGCCCGCGCGGACCTCCCCGGTGAGCTCGTGCATGCGGCGCGCGTCGGCGAGGTTCATGCCCAGCAGGTCCGCCAGCACCCGGACGGGGACGTCGACGGCGACGTCGGCCACCAGGTCGGCGGTGCCGCGGGCCGCGAGCCGGTCGAGCACCGAGGTGCACGCGACGTGCACCGTGCGCAGCACGCGCTTCTCCTCGACGGCGTCGAGCGCCTCGGCCAGCGGCGCGCGCAGCCGGCGGTGCTCGGTGCCGTCCCGGTCGTGGGCGCTGTCGCGCTGGGCGAGCAGGGCGCGGGTGGGCGACTGCCAGGCGAGCAGCCGCTCGGCCTCGTAGCGCCAGTTCCGGGAGTCGCGGCTGAAGAGGACCTCGTTGCGCAGGACGGCCGCGACCTCGTCGTACCCGAGCGCCAGCCAGGCCGGGACGCCCGGCTCGAGGTCGACCGGCGCGAGCGCGCCCCACCAGGAGCGCAGCGCCTCGTACCGGGCGGCCGGGTCGGGCGCGCCGGCCAGGTCGGCCAGCAGCGGCCGGTCCGCCACCTCCTCGAGCCGCACGACGCGGCCCGCCGCCGTCAGGCTCATGCCGCGGAGCTCTCGGCGGACCGCAGCCGCACCGCGTGCGCGACGAGGGCCCTGAGCGCCTCCACGGCCTGGGCCCGGCCCCGCAGGTCGCCGGAGACCAACGGCGTGTCCAGGGGCAGGTCGAGGGCGCGCAGCACGTCCTCGGCGGCGTGGGCCGGCGCGCCCGGGAACTCGTTGACGACGACGGCGACCGGCAGCTGCGTGTGCTCCTCGAGCTGGTCGAGCACCTCGAAGCTGTCCTCGAGCCGGCGGGTGTCGACGAGCAGCAGGACGCCGACCGCACCGTCCGCGAGGCCGACCCACAGGTCCCAGAAGCGGCGCTGGCCCGGGGTGCCGAACAGGTAGAGCGCGGTCTCGCCCCCGACCGTGACGCGGCCGAAGTCCATCGCCACCGTCGTCGTCGACTTCGCCCCCAGGCGGGGGTCCACGCCGACGCTGGCGGTGGTGATCGTCTCCTCCGTGCTGAGGATCGGGATCTCGCTCACGGCGCCGATGAGGGTGGTCTTGCCGACCCCGTACGCGCCCACCACGAGGATCTTCACCGACCGCACGACGGTGGGCGCGAGGTGCTGGGCACCCGCCGCGGCGTCCGGAACCACGGCATCCTGCACCAGGGCGTCCGGCTCAGAAGTTGCGGAGGCCATCGAGCACCTCCTCCAGCAGGTCGATGCCGGGCAGGTCGTGCGCCCCGCCGGAGCGCACCGCCAGGTAGCCGGCGTCGATCAGGTCGGAGACCAGGACGGCGACCAGGCTGGCGGGCAGGCGCAGGTACGCGGCGAGCTCCGCCAGCGAGAGCGTGCCGCGGCAGGTCTCGAGCAGCGCCCGCTCGTGGCGGCCGGCACCGAGCGGCAGCTCCCGGCCGTCGTCCACGGCGCACAGCAGCGTCTCCGGGCGCAGCGTGTTGCGGGTGGGGTGCGCGCGTCCGCCGGTCAGGACGTACGAGCGCACCGGGTGGTCGTGGTAGCCGTCCGTGGGCTTCTGAACGGGCTTCTGAACGGGCATCGTCCCGCCTCTCAGGGCGCTCAGCGCCCGGTCGTGTGCTCGGCGGGGTCGGTGCGCAGCGTCCGCTCGCCGATCATCAGCACCTGGGCCTGCATCTGCTGGGCGACGAGCCCGGGATCGACCGCAGCGTCGGTCACCACGGCGAGCCGCGACCCGTCGCCCGCGCCGCGCACGAACAGGAAGCCGCCCTCGAACTCGACGAGCACCTGGCGCAGCCCGTGGCCGGCGCCGAACTCGCGGCCCATGCTCATGCCCAGCGCGACGAGGCCCGCGCACGCCGCCGCGACCTTGTCGGCGGTGTCGGGGTCCGTGTCGTCGGTGCGGACCTTGACCAGGCCGTCCGAGCTCAGCACCACCGCGTGCCGGACGCCCCGCACCCCGGCCACCAGGTCGAGCATCCAGCTGTCGGGATGGGCCTGCGCCCCCGGTGAGGCCGGCGGTGAGCCCTGCGGCGATCCGCCCGTGGTCTGCGTCGTCATCTGTCCTCCGAGTTCCCGTCCGTCGCGACGGACGGCTCCTGGCTGTCGTGGTCGGGCTGGGGCTCCGCGCAGTCGCCGCCCGAGAAGAACGCGCCGATCCAGGCCCCCGCCTCCTCGGCGGTCTGCTGCGGCGCCGGGGGTCGTGGCTCGGGGCGGGCGATACCCGGCGCCGGCACGGCCGGCGTGCCCGCGGTGGTGGCCCCCGGCGCGCGCCTGGACCGGCGCTGCGGGAGCGTCGGGAGCGACGGCGTCGAGGCGGCCTGCTGACCGGGCCGCGGCTCGGCAGGCGCGGCCCGGCCTGGTGCGGGCCGGGCCGGGCCGGTCGCGACGGGGCCGGTGCCCGCTCCGGTGGGCGGCGGGACGACGGACGGGGCGGCGGACACCGGCTCGGCCCGGGGGTCGTCGACGCTCGGGGCGAGCGCACCCGGGGCGGCGGCCGCGGCCGTCGTGAGCTGCCCGGGGACCAGGACGACGGCGCGCAGGCCCCCGTACACCGACTCGACGAGGTCCACCCGCAGCCCGAGGAGCCGCGCGTAGGTGCCCACGACCGCGAGCCCGGTCTGCGGCACCTCCCCGAGGTCGGCGATGCCCACGGGCCGCGCGCCCGAGACGACCTCGCGGACGCGCTCCAGCTCGCTCGGCGCCAGGCCGACGCCGCCGTCGTCGATCTCGATGACGGCGCCGCGCTGCACCTGGCGCACGACGACGAGGACCCGGGTGCTGGGCGGGGAGCACTGCGTCGCGTTGGCGAGCAGCTCCGCGACCACGTGCACCAGCGGCTCCACCGCCCGGCCGACGACGGCGAGGCCAGGGTCGCCCGAGACGTCGACGCGCTGGAACGCGGTGATGCGGCCGGCCGCGGCGTTGACCACGTCGGGCAGCGCCAGCGGCTCGTCCCAGGTCTGGCCGGGGCGGCGCCCGCACAGGGCGACGAGGTTCTGCGCCTGCCGGGCGTGCTGCGCGGCGGCATGGTCGATGCGCATGGACGTCTGCAGCACGTCCGGGTCGGCGGAGTGCCGCTGCACCATGCGCGCCGCCTCCTCCTGGATGCGGTGGGCGGACGCCTGCACCTTGCGGCTCAGCGCCACCACGGCCGTCTCGACCGTCGCGCGCTGGTCGGCCCGGGCCTCCTGCTCGGCGGCGAGGGCCGCCGTCGCCTCCCCGAGGGCCGCCTCCGCCTCGCGCAGGCGGGCCGCGAGCTCGTCGTGCCGGGCGCCGAGGGTGCGGGCGTCCGACGTGGCACGGGCGGCCGCGACGGTCAGCAGCCCTGCCGCGACCAGCACCAGGGCGACCGCGACGAGGGGCGCCCACGTGTCGCCCGACGCGCGGGCGGCGGGCGGCCAGGACACGGCGACGCAGACGACCGCGCCCGCCGCGCAGGCCCAGGCGACGACGCGCGTCGTCGCGCGCGAACTGGCTGTCTTGCTCACCGCACCCCCTGGGAGGCGGGACGCGGGACGCCCGGTCGGTCTCCGACGACCGACCATTCCCGCAAACCCGCTGAAACGTTCGTAGCAGGACAAAAGCCCTGGTCCGGAGTTTCTACCACGCTCTTCACCCGGGTGAAAGACGACCGGCCGCTAGGGTGCCGAGCATGACCGCCGAGCAGCTCGCGTCCGCCGCCGCGCCCGCCACGACCCCCGGGCGCCCGCCCGCCACACCGCTCGACCCGGACCACGACCCGTACCCGTGGCTGGAGGAGGTCGAGGGCGCCGAGGCGCTCGACTGGGTGCGCGAGCGCAACGCGCACGCGCACGCGACCGTCGGCGCGGCCGCGGGCTTCGCGGCGACCGAGGCGGCCGTGCGCGAGGTGCTGGACTCCGACGCCCGCATCCCCGAGGTGTCCCGGATCGGGGAGCACCTGTACAACTTCTGGCGCGACGCCGAGCACGAGCGCGGCCTGTGGCGCCGCACGACGCTCGCGGAGTACCGCACCGACGCGCCCGCGTGGGAGACCGTGCTGGACCTGGACGCGCTGGCCGCCGCCGAGGGGCAGAGCTGGGTGTGGCACGGCGCGACGCTGCTGCGCCCGACCCCCGAGCAGCTCGCGGCCGGCGAGCCGTGGCGGCGCGCGCTCGTCGACCTCTCCCCCGGCGGCTCCGACGCCGACGTGACGCGCGAGTTCGACCTGGTCGCCAAGCGGTTCGTGCCGGCGGCCGAGGGCGGCTTCGAGCGCGACACCGCCCGGGCCGACGGGCGCACGGGCGCCAAGGGCGGCCTGGCGTGGGCCGACGAGGACACGGTCTACGTGTTCACGGACTTCGGCGCGGGCACCACGACGCCGTCGGGCTACCCGCGCACCGTCCGGCTCTGGCGGCGCGGCACGCCGCTGGCGGACGCCGTCGTGGTCTACGAGGGTGCCGACGACGACATGTACATCTCGGCGCGGCGCTCGCGTACGCCGGGCTTCGAGCGCGACCTGGTGAGCCGCTCGATCGCCTTCTACCGGTCGGAGACGTTCCTCGTCGAGGGCGTGGGCACCCCCGGGCAGCGGCTCGTGAAGATCGAGGTGCCCGAGTCCGCCGAGGTCGGGTTCCACCGGGAGTGGCTGCTGGTCGAGCTGCGCGACGACTGGACGCCCGACGGCTCGACCGCGCGCGACGGCGACCAGGAGCGCACCTACGCGGCCGGCTCGCTGCTCGCCGCCCCGGCCGACGACTTCCTCGCCGGGCGGCGCGACCTCACCGTCCTGTTCGCCCCCACCGCCTCGACGTCGCTGGTGGGCGCCGCCTGGACACGGCACCATCTGGTGCTCAACATCCTCGACGACGTGAAGAACCGCCTGCACGTGCTCACCCCGCCCGTGGACGCCACCGCCGGCACCGCCTGGCAGCGTGCGGACCTGCCCGTCGGCGACGACCTCGTCACCGTCGGCGCCCGCGCCGTGGACCCGCTCGACAGCGACGACGTGTGGCTCACGACCACCGGCTACCTCACGCCGTCGACGCTCGCCCTCGCGACGGTCGGCGGGCCGGACGGGGAGGCGGACAGGGAGGACGCGTCCGTCGCACCGGAGGTCCTCAAGACCGCCCCCGCGTTCTTCGACGCCACCGGCATGGTGGTGGACCAGCACTTCGCCACCTCCGACGACGGCACCCGGGTGCCGTACTTCGTCGTCGGGCGCGAGGAGCTGGTGCGGCCGGCGGACCCGACGACGCCGGGCACCGCACCCACGCTGCTGTACGGGTACGGCGGCTTCGAGATCCCGCTGCTGCCCGGCTACTCCGGGACGGTCGGCCGGGCCTGGCTGGCGGACGGCGGGGTGCACGTCGTCGCCAACATCCGCGGCGGCGGGGAGTACGGGCCGGCCTGGCACCAGGCCGCGCTCCGCTCCCGCCGGCACCGGGCCTACGAGGACTTCGCTGCCGTGGCACGCGACCTCGTGGCCCGCGGGATCACGTCGCCACCGCACCTCGGCGCCCAGGGCGGGTCGAACGGCGGGCTGCTGGCGGGCAACATGCTCACGCAGTACCCGGAGCTGTTCGGGGCGGTCGTCATCCAGGTGCCGCTGCTCGACATGAAGCGGTACTCCCACCTGCTCGCCGGCGCGTCGTGGACGGCCGAGTACGGCGACCCGGACTCGGACGACTGGGAGTTCGTCCGGACCTTCTCCCCGTACCACCTGCTCGACGCCGGCCGCGACTACCCGCCGGTGCTGCTCACGACGTCCACGAAGGACGACCGGGTGCACCCCGGCCACGCGCGCAAGATGGCGGCGCTGCTGCTCGCCACCGGCAAGGACGTGACGTCCTACGAGAACGTCGAGGGCGGCCACGGGGGCGCCGCGAACAACGCCCAGGCCGCGCACATGGCGGCGCTGGCCTGGACGTTCCTCCGCGAGCGGCTGGCCTGAGCCTCAGACGTCGGTGAAGCGCGCCGCGTCGGCCGCGCTGCGCTGCACCGCGTCGAGGACCCGCTGCACCTGCAGGCCGTCGTCGAAGGACGGGCTCGGGTCACGGCCGCCGTGCACGGCCTCGCAGAACTCCTGCAGCTCGTGCACGAAGGTGTGGTCGTAGCCGAGCCCGTGCCCGGCGGGCCACCAGTTCTCCAGGCGCGGGTGCTCCGGCTCGGTGGCGAGGATGCGGCGGAAGCCGTTCTCCGCCCCGGGCAGGTCCCGGTCGTAGAGCCACAGCTCGTTCATGGCCTCGAAGTCGAAGGCCACGCTCCCGCGCGAGCCGTTCACCTCCAGCCGCATCGCGTTCTTGCGGCCGGTGGCCATGCGGGTCGCCTCGAACGTCATGAGGGCCCCGCCGTCGCCGCGGCCGACGAACGCCGCGGCGTCGTCGACCGTCACGTCACCGAGCTCCCCGGACCCGCGGGCCGCGAGGCCGCCCGTCGCCGGGGCGGCCTCCACGGGGCGCCGCGTCACGAACGTCTCGGTCGTGCCGCTCACCTGCGTGAGCAGCTGGCCCGTGACGAACTGTGCCGCGTCGACGATGTGCGAGCCGATGTCGCCCAGGGCGCCCGAGCCCGCACGGTCGGCCTGGAGCCGCCAGGTGAGCGGGAAAGACTCGTCCACGATGAAGTCCTGCAGGTAGACGGCGCGGACCTGCCGGACCGTCCCGAGCCGCCCGGCCGCCACGAGCTGCCGGGCGAGGGCGAGCGCGGGCACCTGCCGGTAGTTGAAGGCCACCATGCTGCGCACGCCGCGTGCCGACGCGGCGCGGGCGGCGGCGGCCATGCGCTCGGCCGCCGCCACCGACGAGGCCAGCGGCTTCTCGCAGATCACGTGCTTGCCGGCCTCGAGGGCCGCGACCGCGATCTCCTCGTGGCTGTCGCCGGGCGTGAGGACGTCCACGACGTGGACGTCGTCCCGCTCGAGGACGCGGCGCCAGTCGTCCGTGGCCTCGGACCAGCCGAGCCGGCGTGCCGCCGCCGCGGTCCGGTCGAGGTCGCGCCCCGCCAGGACGCGCATGCGGGCGCGCACGCGGGGGCTGCCGACATGGCTGACCGTGCGCCACGCGTGCGAGTGCACGGCGCCCATGAACGAGTGCCCGACGGCGGCCACCCCCAGCTCGGGAAGGTCGGCGTCGTGGTGCTCCTGGGTCATGCTTCTCCTCTCGTCTCCCGCCTCAGCGGGCGGTCGCGGGCGCGCGCCCGAGCTCGAGCGCCGCGCGGACCGACGTCCACGACTCGAGCCGGGCCCGCACGTCGTCGCGGGTCTCCTGCGCCAGCGCCTGCCGGTAGGCGCGCTCGAGCACGTCGTCGAGCAGGACCCGCGACCCGGTCCTCGCCGACTCGACGGCAGCCTCGACCATGACGAGGCTCAGCACGTTCTCGTGCACCTCGCCCATCGGGACCGGCCCGCCGTCGAGGGCGGCCAGGAAGGTCGCGAGCGACCCGGCGATGCCCTCGCCCGGGTCGGCGGCCGGGTCGGGCGGGTCCACGGGGCCGCCGTCGGGCGCCGGGTCGAGCTCCGGGTCGTGGTCGCCGTCCCACCGGGCCGTGCCCTGCGCGCCGGACAGCCGCCACTCGCCGTTCCACGACGTCTCCCGCCCGGGGCTGCACCAGCTGCCGGTGTAGACGTAGCGCTGCCCGCCGGTCATCTCGAAGACCGCCGTGGCGGCGGCGTCGCCGTCGTACCAGCTCCACGGCGGGTTGAACTCCTCGCAGTACACGGAGACGGGCTCCGCCCCCAGCAGGAACCGCGCGGTGTCGAACGGGTGGATCGCCATGTCGAGCAGCAGCGGGTGCGCCATCTCCTCGCGGAAGCCGCCGAAGCGGGGCGCCTTGAAGAACTCGGTGGTCAGCACCCCCAGGTCGCCGAGCGTGCGTGCCTGCTCGCGGAAGGCGAACAGCCGGCGGTTGTAGCGGCGCGACTGGCTGACCACGAAGAGCTGCCCCGTGACCTCGGCCGCCGCGACGAGCGACAGGGACTCGGCGACGGTCGCGGCCGCGGGCTTCTCCCCCAGCACCGGCAGCCCGGCGACGAGCGCCGCGGTCGTGACCGGGTGGTGCGCGGCCGGGACGGTGACGTCGACGACCGCGCGCGCCCCCGTCTCGCGGGCGAGGGCGACGGCGTCCGTGCCCACGGGCACGCCGGACAGCCCGGCGTCGGCCAGCGCGGCGCGGGCGGCGGACGTGTCGAGGTCGACGACGCCCGCGAGCTCGGCACCGGGGTCGGCCTGGATCGCGGCCAGCCAGGCCCGGCCCATGCCGCCGGCGCCGACGAGGACGACGGGCGTGCTCACAGCCCCGCCTCCGCCGCAGCCGCCTCGGCCTCGGCGCTCAGCGCGCCCTCGTAGCCCCGGCCGCGGTAGAAGTCCTCGGTCTCATAGCGCAGGAGGGTGGGCGTGGTGCGCTCGGGGCGCACGGTGACGGCCCACTCGACGGCGTTCGAGATGACCTGGCGGACGCCGTCGTGGAAGTACGTCGGGTACTCCTGGTCGCCGGGGCGGAAGTAGAAGATCTTGCCGTAGCCGCGGCGGTAGGTGATGCCGGAGCGGAAGACCTCGCCCCCGGAGAACGTGGAGAGGAAGACCGTCTCGTCCGGGGCGGGGACGTCGAAGAACTCCCCGTACATCTCGTCCTCGTCGATGATCATCGGGTGCGGGATCCCGCGCGCGATGGGGTGCGTCGGGTCGACCGTCCAGACCAGCTCCCGGTCGTGCTCGGCACGCCAGCGCAGGGTGCAGGTGGTGCCCATGAGCTTCATGAAGATCTTCGACCAGTGCCCGGAGTGCAGGACGATCAGGCCCATGCCCTCCAGCACGTGCCGGTGCACGCGCTCGACGACCTCGTCGGAGACCTCGCCGTGCGCGGCGTGGCCCCACCAGGTGAGGACGTCGGTGTCGCGCAGGACCTCCTCGGTGAGCCCGTGCTCGGGGTCGTCGAGGGTGGCGGTGCGCACGCGCACCCCCTCGCCGAGGTGGGCCTCGATGCCCTGGGCGACGGCGCCGTGCATGCCGTCGGGGTAGCGGGCGGCGACCTCCGGCTCGAGCTGCTCGTGGCGGTTCTCGCCCCAGACGGTGACGCGGATCGGTGTGGTCATGGTGTGGTTCCCATCTCTCGAGGTGGCGTGGAGGTCACTTGACGGCCCCGCCGGTGGCTCCGGCGGCGACGTACTTCTGGGCGACGACGAGGAGCACGATCGCCGGGATCGAGGCGAGCACGGCGGTCGCCATCACGGAGCTCCAGTCGTTGACGTAGGCGCCGAGGTAGTTGTAGATGCCCAGCGTGACCGGCCGGACGTCCTCGGTCGTGGTGAGGGTCAGGGCGAACAGGAAGTCGCCCCAGGTGAACAGGAACGTGAACAGCGCCGCCGTGATCAGCGCGTTGCGGCTGATCGGCAGCACCACGGAGACGAACGCGCGGACCGGCCCCGCGCCGTCGACCAGGGCGGCCTCCACCAGTGCCGGGGGCAGGCCCTGCATCAGGGCGCGGCAGATGAGGATCGCGAACGGGATGCCCGCGGTGGAGTCCGCGAGGATCAGGCCGGGGATCGAGTTGAGCAGGCCGAGGTCGGCGTAGGCGCCGTACAGCGCGTTCGCGATGACGATGCCGGGGATCATCTGGCTGATGAGGATGCCGAAGAGCACCCAGTTCGCCCAGCGCAGCCGGAACTGGGCCAGCGCGTAGGCGGCGGGGACGGCGACCAGCAGGCTGAGCACGACGCTCCCGACGGCGACGACCAGGCTGGTCACGAGGTTCGGCCCCTGCTCGGCGAGGGCCGTGCGGTACCCGGTCAGGTCGGGGTCCAGCGGCAGCCAGGTGGTGTCGACGGTGGCGCCGTTCGGCTGCAGCGACGCGTTCACCATCCAGTAGATCGGGAACAGGAGCACGGCGAGGACGGCGATGCCGGCCACGGTGTTGAGCCTGGGGCGGGTGACGGTGTTCATGGGACCTCACTCATCCACGGCGCGCCGGTTGAGGCGCAGATAGACGGCCGCGAAGACCAGGGAGACGACGATGAGGACGTTGCTCACCGCGGCGCCCTGACCGAAGTCGAACGTCGTGAACGACAGCTGGTAGGACTGCGTGGCCAGGGTCTGGGTGGCGTTGGCCGGCCCTCCGCCGGTGAGCCCCAGGATGATGTCCAGCACCTTGAGGGTGTAGACGACGCCGAGCACGAGGACCACGGAGACCACCGGACGCAGCATCGGCCAGGTGATGTGCCGGAACGCCCGCCACCGGGTGGCGCCGTCGAGCGCGCCCGCCTCGTAGAGCTCCTCGGGGATGTTCTGCAGGCCCCCGTGCAGGATGACCGTGTTGAACGGGATGCCGATCCACACGTTCACGCCGATCACGGCGACCAGGGCGAGGGACGTGCTGGTGAGCCACGGGACCCCCGTGTCCACGAGGCCGGACCCCACGAGGAAGCGGTTCAGCGCCCCCGCGTCCGTGTCGAGCAGCCACTTCCAGACGGCGCTCGCCACGATCAGCGGGATGAGCCACGGCAGCAGGATCAGCGACCGGAGCACCCCGGACATCGGGAAGCGGCGGCGGAAGAACAGGGCGAGGCCGAGGCCGAGCACGAACTGCCCGGCGATGGAGCCCACGGTGAACAGCGCGGTGTTGAGCAGGGCCGTGCGGAACAGCGGGCTGCCCAGGACCTCGCGGTAGTTGTCGAGGCCCACCCAGGGCGCCTCGCCCGTGAAGAACGTCGAGATCGTGTACTGCTGGAAGCCCATCACGACGTTCTGGACGACCGGGTAGCCGTAGAACAGCAGCAGGTACACGACGGCCGGCCCGAGGAACAGGGCGGTGACGAGGCGGCGGTGGCGGTGGCGGGCGGCGCCGGGCCGGCGCGGGCGGGCCGGCGCGACGGTGCGCGAGGGTGCGGTGGCGGTGGCGGTGGTGCTCATACGTACTCCTGGGCTTCCGCGAGCGCGGCCGGGGCGTCGGCCTGGCCCGACAGGGCGAGCTGGAGGGCCGTGTACAGGGCGGTGGCCGTCGTCGGCCACTCGGCCCCGAGGTGGGCCGTGCGGGCGCGGGCGCCGGCGATGAGGTCGGCGAACGTCGCCATCTCCGGGCGCAGCTCCAGGTACGCGTCGGCGAGGGCGGGCTTGCCGGGGACGGTGAAGCGCTGCTCCCCCATCGACAGCTGGGAGTCGTCCGCCAGGAACTCGGTGAGGACCGCGGCGGCGAGCCCCTCCTTGGTGGCGTCCCCCGTGGCCGGGACGGTCCACACCTCCCCGCCCAGCGGGGCGACGGGGTCCTGCGACCCCGGGTCGCGCAGCGGGAGCGTCACGACGTCGTACTCGAGCCCGTCGACGCCCGACAGCTCCGGGATCTGCCACGGGCCGTTGACCATCATCGCGGCGCGGCCGGCCACGAACTGGTCCTTGACGTCCGCCTGGCTCCAGTTCAGCACCGAGGTCGAGGCGTGACCGTCGCCGACCAGGCCCGCGAGCAGGTCGAGGGCGGCGGCGCCCTGCGGCGCGGCGATGTCGCGCTCGTCCCCGCCGTTGGACCAGAAGAAGGGCAGGTACTGCCAGGTCCCCTCGTACGTGGCGTTGCCGCAGAACGCGATGCCGTAGCGGCCTGCGCCCGTCAGCTCCGCCGCCGCCCGGCGCAGCTCCTCCCAGGTGGTCGGGGGCGCGACGCCGGCCTCGTCGAGGGCCCGCACGTCGTAGAACAGCGCGACGGTGTTGACGGTCGGCGCCAGGCCGTAGACCCGGCCGTCGTAGGTGCCGGCCGCGGTGACGCCCTCGGTGTACCCGTCGGTGGGGATGCCGAGCTCGTCGAACGGCCGCAGGGCGGTCGTCTCCGCGATCTGCTGCAGGTTCGGGTTGTCGAGCATGAGGATGTCCGGGAGCGTCCCGGACGACCCCTGCTGCAGCACCCGCTGGATCAGGGAGCTGCCGGAGACGGAGACCCGCTCGAGCTTCACCCCCACCTTCGCGGCCGCCCGGTCGAGCGCCGCGCCGATGATGCCGTTGTCGGGAGCGTTCGTGTAGGAGTCCAGGACGCGGAGCGTGCCGGGCGGCGCCGCACCGGTCCCCCCGACGCAGCCCGCGAGCAGCGCCGCCAGCGGCGCGAGCAGACCGGCGGTCGTCACCGCGCGGCGCGACACGGGCCGCTCGTCCCAGAGGGCGCCCCGGGCGGTCATGGGCGGCCTCGCATCGTCGATGCGCATCGATGGTGCTGGTGCATGCGTTCCACCTTCGTCGTCGTCGGTTCAGGTGCGTGTGTCAGGCATCAGGGCGCGCCGGTGGCGGGTCGAGGGCGGGTCGAGGGCATCGGGTCAAGGGCGTCGCGTCGAGCCGCGGCGGACGAGCTCGGCCGGCACGGTCTCGGCCGCCGCCCTCCCGGGCACGGCGTCGCCGTCGATCAGGGCGAAGAGCCGGGCCGTCACCCGCCGCGAGACCTCGCGCGGGCGGGTGGCCGTGGCCGTGAGGTCGTGCGCCTGCGCCTCGGTGTCGCTGGCGAGCGCGACCACGTCGACGTCCCGGCCCGGCCGCAGCCCGTGCTCGGACAGGGACCGCAGGACCTCGGGGAACGCCCTGACGAGCAGCAGGCCGTGCGGCTCCGGCCGCGGGGCGCAGACCTGCTCGAGGGTCGTGCGCAGGCCCGGCGCGTCCGCGGGCAGGTGCCACCGCAGCTCCACCCCGCGGTCCTCGGCGGCGCTCGTGGCGCCGCGCGTGAAGCGGGGGACGTAGTTGTAGCCGTCGGCCACGACGTCCGGGTCCCAGCCGACGACGTCGACCGCGCGGTGGCCGAGGTCCGCGAGCTCCTCGACGAGGAGCCGGCCCGCCCCCGCGAAGTCGAAGTCGAGGCAGTCGACCCCGTCGCCGTCCTCCGGGATGCCGACCACGACGACCGGAGCCCGGACCTCGCGGGCGATCGTGACGCGCTCGTCCGTGGTCCCGACCTCCATGACCACCACCGCGTCGCACAGCGACCGGCCCACGACCCGGCGCAGCCCGGCCGGGCCCTCGTCGGCGGTCACGAGGAGGACGTCGTAGTCGCGCTCGCGCGCCGCCAGGGTGATCTCCTCGACGAACGTCATGAGGCGCTGGGCGCTGGAGGTCGGGCGCAGCGGCATGACGATCGCGATGGTGGACGTGCGGTGCCCGGCCAGCGCCCGCGCACCGGCGTGCGGCTCGTAGGTGAGGCGCGCGATGGCCTCCTCGACACGCCGCCGCGTCGTGGAGGAGATCGGCCGCTTGCCGCTCATCACGTAGGAGACGGTGCTCTGCGACACGCCCGCCTCGCGGGCCACGTCGGCACTCGTCGGCACCTTCGCCACGTCGGTCACGTCCCCGCTGCTCTCGTCATCGATGCGCATCGACGACCGTAGCGGCGGATCCGGCGCGGGGCAAGGGGTGCGCCGCGACCGGTCGCCCGGACCCGCGGGCCCAGGGTCAGGAGTGCGGCACCTTCGCGGTGATGAGCGTGCCGTCCTCCCGGCGGTTGCCGGCCAGCGCGCGCAGCCCCGGGCGACCCGCGAACCGGGCGCCCTGGCCGTCGAGCGCGACGCGGGCGGCCTCCCCCGGCACGACGACGACCTCCTCGCCGCGCACCGTGACCTTCGCCCCGTCGCCCGTCTCCGCCACCAGCTCGAGCGCGTCCGCGGTGACGGTGACGCGCAGCCGCGAGCCCTGCCAGGTGATGCGGAACGTCAGGGCGTCCCACTCCTCGGGCAGGCGCGGGTCGAAGGTCAGGACGCCGTCGTAGTCGCGCATGCCGCCGAACCCGTACACGAGGGCGCCCCACGTGCCGCCGGCCGACGCGACGTGCACGCCGTCGGCCGCGTTGTCGTGCAGGTTGGCGAGGTCCACGAAGAGGGACGAGGTGAAGTACTCGAGCGCCAGCTCGTGGTAGCCCACCTCCGCGGCGACGATCGACTGCACCACGCCGGACAGCGTCGAGTCGCCCGTGGTCAGCGGGTCGTAGTACTCGAAGTCGGCCCGCTTCTGCTCCGGCGTGAAGTGCTTGCCCTGCAGGAACAGCGCCAGCACGACGTCCGCCTGCTTGATCACCTGGTACCGGTAGATGACCAGCGGGTGGTAGTGCAGCAGCAGCGGCCGCTTGTCCGGCGGGGTCGCCGCGAGGTCCCAGATCTCCCGCTCGAAGAAGTGCGAGTCCTGCGGGTGGATGCCGATGTTCTCGGCGTACGGGATCGCCATGTGGTCGGCCGCGTGGAGCCACGCCGTCACCTCGTGCGAGAGCAGGCCGAGCCGCTCGACGAGGGCCGCGTAGTCCTCCGGGTGGTCGTCACGCATCCGCTCGACGACGTACGCGGCGGCGCGCAGGTTGAACCGGGCCATGACGTTCGTGAACAGGTTGTCGTTGACGACCGTCGTGTACTCGTCCGGGCCGGTGACCCCGTGGATGTGGAAGTTGTCGTCGCCGTTGGCGCGCCAGAACCCCAGGTCCTCCCACATGCGCGCCGTCTCGACCAGGATGTCCACGCCCTCCCGGCGCAGGAAGTCCCGGTCGTTCGTCGCCCGGATGTACTGGACCAGCGCATAGCTGATGTCGGCGTCGATGTGGTACTGCGCCGTGCCGGCCGCGTAGTACGCAGACGCCTCCTCGCCGTTGATCGTGCGCCACGGGAACAGCGCGCCCCGCTGCGAGAGCTCCTTGGCGCGCCGCCGCGCCGCGTCGAGCATCTGGTAGCGGAACCGCAGCGCGTTGCGGGCGTACCGGGGGCTCGTGTAGGTGAGGAACGGCAGGACGTAGATCTCCGTGTCCCAGAAGTAGTGCCCCGAGTAGCCGCTGCCGGTGAGCCCCTTCGCCGGCACCCCCGCGCCCTCCGCGCGCGTGGTCGCCTGCGCGAGCTGGAAGAGGTTCCAGCGCACCGCCTGCTGCACCTCGGGCTGGCCGGCGATCTCGACGTCCGAGCGCTCCCAGAAGTCGTCGAGCCACTCGCGCTGGCGCGTCATCTCGTGCTCGATGCCGCTCACGCGCACCCGGTCGAGCGTCCGGCGGCACCGGTCGACGAGCTCGCGCGTCGGCACGCCGCGCGACGTGTGGTAGCTCACGGTCTTCGTCAGCCGGATCGGCTCGCCCGCGTGCGCGTCGATGCGGAACACGTGCTTGGCGAGGTCGGCGTCCACCTGGGTCCGCACGTCCCACTCGTCGTTCGTGGTGAGGTGGTGGTCCGCCGCCACCGCGAGCGTCATGCCGGAGTTGGTGCAGCGGTAGGCGAGCACCAGGCGCTCGTCGTCGCCCCACTGCGTGCGCGGCTGCAGCACGCGCTCCTCGAACTGCTCGGTCCGGCGCGGGTCGAAACCCTCGCCCAGCGAGGCTGCCGGCACGTGGTACTCGTCCTGCCCGTCCTGCCGGTTGAGGATCTGCGACGAGATCGCCACCGGGGCGTCGTCGTCGAGCAGCGTCACCTCGAGCGTCATCACCGCGAGGTGGCGCTCCGCGAGCGAGACCATCCGCTCGGTCCGCACCCGCACCCGCTTGCCGGACGGCGTGCGCCACAGCAGGTCGCGGCGCAGGACGCCGTCGCGCAGGTCCAGCGCGCGCTCGTACGACGGCAGGTCGGCGACCGGGAGCAGCAGCGGCTCGTCGTCCACGTACAGCCGGATCACCTTCGTGTCCGGGACGTTGACGATGGTCTGGCCGACCTTCGCGAACCCGTACGCGTTCTCCGCGTGCCGGATGGGCCACGTCTCGTGGAAGCCGTTGACGAACGTGCCGTGGGAGTGGGACTCGCGCCCCTCCTCCACGTTGCCCCGCATCCCGAGGTAGCCGTTCGCCACCGCGAAGAGCGTCTCCGCCACGCCGAGGTCCTCGGTGGAGAACGTCGACTCCACCAGCCGCCACGGCTCGGCGGGGAAGCGCGTGCGGTCGACCGTGCGCTGCTCGTCGGCGGTGGGGTGGCTCATGCGTTCGCTCCCTCGTGGCCGTGCGTGCCCGTGTCGTCCGTGCCCGTGTCGTCCGTGCCCGTGTCGTCCGTGCCGAGGACCGTCGCGTCCAGCTCCCCGAGGTCGGACACCACGAGCCCGGCCCCGTGCGCGCGCAGCGCGTCGGCCCCCACCCCGCGGTCGACGCCGAGCACCAGCCCGAACGACCCGGCCGCCCCGGCCTGCACGCCCGACAGCGCGTCCTCGACCACCACGGCCTGCGCCGCCGGGACGCCCAGGAGCTCCGCGGCCCGCAGGTAGGTGTCGGGCGCGGGCTTGCCGGGCAGGTGCTCGGCGGCCGCCACGTTGCCGTCGACGACCACCTCGAACCGGTCGGCCAGGCCCGAGGACGCGAGCACCGCCGGGGTGTTGCGCGACGACGAGACCACCGCGACGTGCGCCCCGGCCGCCGTCACGGCGTCGAGGAAGCGCACGGAGCCCGGGTAGGGCGCGACGCCCTCGGTGACGAAGAGGTCGTTGACGATGGCGTCCTTGCGGTTGCCCAGGGCGCACACCGTGTCCTCGCCCGGCTCGTCGTCGGACGTGCCGCGCGGCAGCTCGACCCCGCGCGAGGCGAGGAACGTCGCCACGCCGTCGTACCGCGGCTTGCCGTCGATGTGGGCGAAGTAGTCCGCGGCCGTGTACGGCGCCAGCCCGCGCGCGTCGCAGTACGGGGCGAAGAGCCGCTCCCACGCGCGCATGTGCAGCTCGGCCGTAGGAGTGAGGACACCGTCGAGGTCGAAAAGCACGGCTCGCAGCCTGGTCACGAGGTTCCTTCGCTGGTCGGGAGCGGGGCGACCGGAACCGTGCGGCCCGGCTGGGCGACGACGCCCGTGGTTCAGCCTACGCACGGGCCCGGCCGCCGCGAAGCCCACCGGCGACGTGGCGTGTCCGCGCGGGGCGCCGGGCGGCCGCTCAGGCGTGGGCGCGCTCGGTCACGACGTCGGCCACGCGGCCCAGGTTGGCCAGCAGCGCCCGGTGCTCGTCCGGCGTGCCGGCCACCCCGGGGCCGCCGGGCCCCGACGCCCCGGACGCGGTGCCCGCCCCGAGCAGCGTGACGTCCGTCAGCCCGGCGACCGGGAGCCCGACGCGCCGCCACGGCACGGTCAGCTGGTCGGCGAGCTCGCCGAGCGCCGGGCCGGCGCACTGCGACACCCGGGCCGGCGGCAGGCCGGCCCACAGCGGCATGCCGCGCTCGGTAGCCCGGGCCACGAGCTCCCAGGCCCGCTCGTTCCACCCGCCCGTGCCCAGGGCGGCGAGGTCGAGGCCGACCGCGTCCGCGCCGGCCAGCGCCACGGGCGGCACGCCGACCCACGTCGCGCCGAGGTGGACGACCACCGTCGCCCCGGCGTCGTGCGCGGCGTCGACGACCGGGCTCAGCCCGTCGATCACGTCCGGGCCGGCCACGGGCCGCAGCCGGGAGAAGCCGGAGAAGCTCGGCAGCACGCCCGCGTGCACCTGCCCGAGCAGCGGCTCGGCGAGCTGGACCACGACCTCGGCCCCCGGCACCTGGGCGCGGACGTCCGCGACGTGCGCCCGGACGGCCTCGGCGAGCGCGAGGAACAGGTCGGCGCGCGCACCGACGTCGGCGAGCACCCGGTCGCCGCGGGCCGACCAGAGCTGCGCGGCGAGCGTCCACGGCCCCACGACCTCCACCGCCAGCGGCCCCACGTAGCCGTGGGCCGCCACGGCGAGCGCCCCGAGGTCCTCGCGCAGCAGGGCGAGGGCGCGGCGCTCGTCCGTCCCGCCCGCGTCCGTGAGCTTCCAGCCGTGCGGGCCGAGCTCGACGGGCAGCTCGGCGAGCAGCGCCGACGTGCGGCCCACGGCGTCGGCCCCCGGACCGCGGCCGGCCAGCTGCACCAGGAACGGCACCGGTGCCGCGCCCGACGGCAGCGCGGCCAGGTCGTCCAGCACGGTGAGCTGCGCGTCGAGCACGTCCGGCTCGCCGCCGGGCCATGCGCCGTGCCCCGAGACCGCCGTCCTTGGGTCCGCCATCTCGCGTCGTCGCCTCCTGCTCGTGTCGGACTTCACCTCGTCGCCCGCGTCACGACGTGACGCGGCACCGCTCTCCACCTACGAGAGCACGGTATCCGGCCGGCGAAGGAGTCAGTGACATGACCATGACCATCGCCCCCGTGCCGCGGGCCGCCGAGCCGGCGCCCCCCGCCCCCAGCGCCACGGCCGTGGCCCTGAGAGTCCACACCAACGCCATGCCGGCCGGCACCGAGAGCGTGCTGCGACGGTGCCTCGCGCCAGGGTTCCGCAACCACGACGTGCTGCCCGGCTGCTCCGGCGGCCCCGAGGCCCTCGCCGCGACGATGCACTGGTTCCACGACGCGTTCGGCGACCAGCGGGTCGAGGTCCTGCAGCTCGTGGCCGACGGCGACCTCGTCGCGCTGCACGTGGCGTTCAGCGGCCGGCACGTCGGGTTCTTCCGCGGGCTGCCGCCGACGAGGCGCCGGTTCACCGTGCGCGAGATGCACATGGTCCGCGTGCAGGACGGCCTCGAGGCCGAGCACTGGGTGGTGCGCGACGAGGCGTGGCTGGAGCGCGAGCTGCGCGCCGACGGCCCGCGACCCTGAGGCGGGCTCAGCCCACGCTCACCCCCGCCACGCGTCGGTCACGGTCGCCTGCCCGAGCACCTGGGTGCCGCGGTAGACGACGGCCGACTGCCCCGCCGCGACGCCGCGCAGGGGCGTGCCCACCAGGCGCAGCTCCAGCCCGGGGACGCCGTCGCCCGACACCGAGCCGTCGCGCGCCGGGGTGCCCGCCGTGGCGCGCACCTGCACGGGGACCGGCGCGCCGTGGGCACGGATCTGCAGCTCGGCGTCGTGCCACGCGCCCGACCCGGCCGGCTCGGGGCCGGGGCGCTCGAACCAGACCGCGTCCTCGCCGGCGATGCGGTCGACGCTGAGGAGCTCGGCGGGGCCGACGACGACGGTGTTGGTGGAGGTCTGCACGTCCACGACGTACCGCGCACGACCGTCCGCCGCCGGCCGGCCGAGGCCGAGCCCCTTGCGCTGCCCGACGGTGTACGCGTAGGCGCCGTCGTGCTCGCCGACGACGTTGCCCTCGACGTCGCGCACCTCGCCGGGACGGCTGCCGAGCCGGTCGCGCAGGAAGCCGCGGGTGTCGCCGTCGGCGACGAAGCAGATGTCGTAGGAGTCGGGCTTGGCGCTCACCGACAGCCCGCGGCGCTCGGCCTCCGCGCGGACCTCCGCCTTGGACGCGAAGCCCCCCAGGGGGAACATCGCCCGCGCGAGGCGGTCCGGGCCCATCACCGCCAGCACGTACGACTGGTCCTTCTCCGTGTTCGGCGACCGGTGCAGCTCGCGGGTCGCCGTGCCGTCGGCGCCGTCTGGGCCCGCGGAGGCGGCGCGCGTGACGACCCGGGCGTAGTGGCCCGTGGCGACGGCGTCGAACCCGAGCGCGGTGGCCTTGTCCAGCAGGGCCTCGAACTTGATGTGCTCGTTACAGCGCACGCACGGGTTGGGGGTGCGACCGGCCTCGTACTCGGACAGGAAGTCCGCGACGACCGTCTCCTCGAACCGCTCCGAGAGGTCCCACACGTAGTACGGGATGCCGAGGACGTCGGCCGCGCGGCGCGCGTCCCCGGCGTCCTCGATCGAGCAGCAGCCGCGCGAGCCCGTGCGGAACTGGTCGCGGTTGCGGGACAGGGCCATGTGCACGCCGACGACGTCGTGCCCGGCCTCGACGGCGAGCGCGGCGGCGACGGCGGAGTCCACCCCGCCGGACATGGCGGCCAGCACCCTCATCCGACACCCCCGGTGAGCGCGCGGCCCGAGACGAGGCCGGCGGCGCGTGCTCGATCGACGACCTGCGGCAGCGCGGCGACCAGCCGGTCGACGTCCGCGGCCTGCGACGTGGTGCCCAGGGAGAAGCGCAGCGCGCCGCGGGCGTCGGCCTCCGGCACGCCCATCGCGAGCAGCACGTGCGAGGGCTGCGGGACGCCCGCCTGGCACGCCGACCCGGTCGACGCCTGCACGCCGGCCGAGTCCAGCAGGTACAGCAGCGAGTCGCCCTCCGCGCCCGGGAACGTGAAGTGGGCGTTGGCGGGCAGGCGGGCGGGCACGCCGTCGACGAACCGGCTCGGGTCCGGGCCGCGCAGCACCGCCTCGGGGGCGACCCTGCGGACGCCGGCGACCAGGGCGTCGCGCAGCGCGGCCAGCTGTGCCGCCCGCTGCGGATGCGACGCGACGGCCTCCGCCAGGGCGACGGCGAAGGCGCGGATCGCGGGCATGTCGAGGGTGCCGGAGCGCACGCCCCGCTCCTGCCCGCCGCCGTGCAGCACGGCCTCGATCGGCAGGTCGCGGCGCGCGAGCAGCGCGCCCACCCCCACCGGGCCGCCGACCTTGTGGCCCGTGACCGTCATCGCGTCCACGCCGGAGGCCGCGAAGTCGACCTCGACCTGACCGACCGCCTGCACGGCGTCGGTGTGCACGGGGATGCCGTGCTGGTGGGCGAGGCGCACGACGTCGCGCACCGGCTGCACCGTGCCGACCTCGTTGTTCGCCCACATCACGGACACGAGGGCGACCTCGTCGGCGTGCGCCGCCAGCTCCGCGCGCAGCGCGGCCAGGTCGAGCCGGCCGTCGCCGTCGACGGGCAGCAGCGTGATCTCCGCCCCCGCGTGGCCGGCGAGCCAGAAGGCGGGGTCGAGCACCGCGTGGTGCTCCACCGCCGAGACCAGCACCCGCGTGCGGCGCGCGTCCGTGCGCCGTCGGCCCCAGAAGATGCCCTTGATCGCGAGGTTGTCGGCCTCCGTGCCGCCGGCGGTGAAGATCACCTCGCTCGGGCGGGCGCCCAGGGCGGCGGCCACCGACTCGCGCGACTCCTCGACGGTGCGCCGCGCCGACCGGCCCGCGGAGTGCAGCGACGACGCGTTGCCCGGGCGCCCGGCCTCGGCGACGAACGCCGCCAGCGCCGCCGGCGACATGGGCGTCGTGGCGGCGTGGTCGAGGTAGGCGCCCTCGGGCACCTCGGCCCCGGCGTCCGGGGCCGGCGAGGGGGTGGTCACGATGACCCAGTCTACGAACTCCCGGACGCCAGACGTGCGTGCTGACATGATCCTCGAGCGCGCAGCTTCAGGATCATGTCAGCACGCACGTCGCCGCAGCAGGTCAGGTCACCGGCTGCGGGGCCACGGGAACGGGCCGGGCCCGTCGAACCCGCCGTTGCCCTTGCCGTTGCCCCTGCCGTTCCCCTGGCCGTTGCCCTGCCCCTTGCCGGGGCCGTGGCCCGGGCGCTGACCGGCGCCCTCGCGGTACACCTGGATCGTCGACGGGCGGGGACCGCGCCACGCGCCGGCCGGCGCGCGCTCACCCTCGTCGAGGTAGTCCGGGAAGAACGAGTTCTGGGCGGCGAAGGTGCCGTCCTCGCCCGGGTGCTGCACGTTGACGTAGACCATCGCGTCGCGCGAGTCGATGACCGGCCCGCACGTCTCGGCGTCGCGCGGCACGGACAGGAACTGCTCGACGTTCCCGCGCCGGGGCCCGTCCAGGGTCACCTTGAACAGGCCGTCGCACTTCTGGATGGTCGACGGCTGGCCGTCCGTCGAGATCCACAGGTTGCCGTCGGCGTCGAACGCCAGGTTGTCCGGGCAGGAGATCGGCGAGACCTTGTCGGCGGGGAAGCCGGAGAAGTACGTCGAGTCGTTCACCGACGGGTCGCCGGCGACGAGCAGCAGGTTCCAGGTGAACGTGGTCGCCGTCTGGTCGCCGCCGTCCTCGATGATCTCGACGACGTGCCCGTCGCGGTTGCTGTTGCGCGGGTTGGGCTCGGTCGCCCCCTCCTTGCCCTCCTTGCCGCGGTCGGAGTTGTTGGTGCACGCCACGTAGACGCGGCCGGTGAGCGGGTGGGGCTCGACGTCCTCGGGGCGGTCCATCTTCGTGGCGCCGACGGCGTCCGCCGCGAGCCGGGTGAAGACGAGCACCTCCTCGAGGGTCATCCCGTCCACCTGCGACTCGCCGTCCTTCACGAGCGCGATCCACTCGCCCGTGCCGTCGAACCCGCCGTCCGACGGCACGGCCCCGCTGCCGTCGATCTCCGACGCCGGCGAGTCGCCGGTGAAGCGCGCCACGTACAGGTCGCCGGAGGACAGCAGCGTCTTGTTGTGCCGGCGCGCCCACCGGCTGTTGCCGGGCCGCATGCGCTCGGCGGAGACGAACTTGTACACGTAGTCGAAGCGCTCGTCGTCGCCCATGTACGCGACCGCGTGCCCGCGCTTCGACAGGATCACGTTGGCGCCCTCGTGCTTGAACCGCCCGAGCGCGGTGTGCTTGACCGGCGCCTCGTCGGGCTCGTACGGGTCGACCTCGACGATCCAGCCGAAGCGGTGGTTCTCGTACTCGTACCCCGGGTTGTTGCCGTCGAAGCGCGGGTCGTCGAGCTCCCAGCCGTAGCTCGTGGCCTTGTTCTGCAGGCCGTAGCGGGCGTCGCGCGGGTCCTTGCCGCTCACGCGGAAGTTGGCGTTGTAGTTCTCCTCGCCGGAGACGACGGTGCCCCAGGGGGTGGTGCCGCCCGCGCAGTTGTTGAGCGTGCCGCGCACCCGCGTGCCCGTCGGGTCCTCGACCGTCCGCATGAGGTACGAGCCGGCCGCCGGGCCGTCGACGTGGAACTCCGTGTCCACGGTGATGCGGCGGTTGAACCGGCTCAGGCGCGAGTACGTCCACGGCGTGCCCTCGCGGTCGCGGGTCACCTCGACCACGGACAGGCCCCACGCGGCCCGCTCGATGGCGCGTCGGGTGGCGGCGTCGTACGAGTCGTCGAACATGATGCCGGCGTTGGTGTACTCGTGGTTGCTCACGAGCAGCCCGCGCCGGCCCCGCTTCGTCTTGCCGCGGGGGCGGACGTCGCCCGGGTCCGCCGGGAGGATGTCGAGGTAGTCGACGTTGTAGCCGAACTGCTTGGCCTGCTGCTCGGGCGTCTGGCGGGTGATGTCGAAGGCCCGCCCGCCGGGGAGGATCGGGTCGCCCCAGCGGATGATCGGCGACCACTCGTAGCCCTCCGGCACGACGAACGCGTCCGTCGCGGCGGCCTGCGGGGCGATCGCGCCGAACGCGAGGCCCTTGCCGTGGCCCCAGCCGCGGCCGGCGGCGGGTGCGGCGCTCGCACCGGGCGCGCCCGCGACCTCGGCGCCGACGACGACGGTCGCGGCCGCGGCGGCCAGGCCGCCGAGCATGACGCGCCGGGACAGGGCGCGCGACGCCACGTCGCGGAAGTACTCGTTGGCGGACTCGTTGGGTGCCGGGTGGGAGCACGCGTCGGCGCACTTGAGGCGGCACGTGACCGCGCTGCGCTTGCCGCGGGCGTAGTGGGGGTCGTGCGGGCCAGTCGCGAGCTCCAGCAGCGGGCGCGACTCGGGGGCGATCGTCATCGGGCACTCCTGAGGGTGATCCGGGGGGTGACGTGCCCGAACGTAGGGACCGGCCATGGCGCGCTGTCGTCCGGACACCGACCCTCAGGTGAACAGCAGGTGACCTGCCGGTTCGCCCGGTTCCGAGGCGAGCAGCGGACGAGCGGCGGACGAGCGGCCGACGATCAGCCCAGGGACGCGACCCACTCGCTGGTGCCGTCGGCGAAGTCCTGCTGCTTCCAGATCGGCACCTCGGCCTTGAGCTCCTCGACCAGGTCGGACGCGGCGGCGAAGGCCGCCTGCCGGTGCCCGGCCGCGACCGCCGCGACGACGGCGACGTCGCCGATCGCCAGGTCGCCCGTGCGGTGCACGACGGCGGCGCGCACCCGGTCGCCCGTCGCCTCGGCGGTGCGCCGGGCCACGCGCTCGGCCACCTCGCGCAGCACCGTCGCCGCGTCGGGATGGGCCTCGTAGTGCAGGCGGGTCACACCGCGCCCGTCGTCGTGGTCGCGCACGTACCCGGTGAACGTCGCGACCGCGCCGCACGCGTCGTCGCGCACCAGGGCGCTCAGCTCCGCGAGCAGCGGACCGAGCGGTGCGTCGACCACGTCGGCGCGCAGCACGTCCGCCGTCGGGTCCGCCGTGGTAGTGCCTCCCGCGCTGCGGTCGTGCCCGGCGGGACCTACCGGAGCACGGGAGGCACTACCGCGCGGCACCGTGGGATCGGACGACGTCGGGTGGTCGCCGCCGCGCAGCTGGTCGACGGCGTGCGGCAGCACGTCGGCCAGCGCGTCGAGGCCGTCGCGCACCCCGCCCACGGACCCCGGCAGGTTCACCACGAGCGTGCGCCCCGCGACGCCCGCGACGCCACGGGACAGCGCGGCGGCGGGGACGGCGGGCCTCGCGGGGTCGGTCGGGGTGGTCGACCGGGCGCGGACGAGCTCCGCGACGCCCGGCACCTCCCGGTCGAGCACGGCCCGCGTGGCCTCCGGCGTCCGGTCGCGCGGCCCGAGCCCGGTGCCGCCGCTGGTGACGATCACGTCCGGCACGTCGGGACCCGCCACCAGGAGCGCCGCGAGCGCCGCGCGCACCGGCTCGCCGTCCGGCACGACCACGGGGGCGGACGTCGCCCACCCGCGCGCGGCGAACCACCCGACCGCGGCCGGGCCGGAGCGGTCCTCGTACTCCCCCGCCGCCGCCCGGTCGGAGGCGACGACGACCGCGACGCGGCGCGGGGCCGCCTCCCCGGGACCGTCGTGGTGCGCGTCGTGGGTGCTCACGCGTCCCCCTCCCCGTCCCGGTTCCAGTCGCCGGACCTGCCGCCCGACTTGGCGACCACCCGCACGTCGGTGAGGACGGCGGCGTTGTCGACGGCCTTGATCATGTCGTACAGGGTCAGGCCGGCGACGGTGACGGCGGTGAGGGCCTCCATCTCGACGCCGGTGCGGCCGGTGGTGCGCACGGTCGCGGTGATCTCGACGGCGCCGGCGTCGTCACCCGCGGGGACGACGTCGACGTCGACGCCGGAGACCGGCAGCGGGTGGCACAGGGGCACGAGGTCGGGGGTGCGCTTGGCGCCCATGATCCCGGCGATGCGGGCGGTGGCGATGGCCTCGCCCTTGGGCAGGTCGCCCGCGGCGATGCGTGCGACGACGTCGGCCCGCGTGCGCAGCACGCCCTTCGCCGTGGCCTGGCGCTTCGTGACGTCCTTGGCGGACACGTCGACCATGTGCGCCGCGCCGTCGGCGCGGTAGTGGGACAGCCCCTGGTCGGCGGGGCGGGGGCTCGCGGGCCCGGGGGTCGGTGCGGTCATCGGAGCTCCCAGTAGTCGACGGTGTCGCCGCGCTCGAGGCGGCCGACGCCGGGCGGGACGTGGACGAGGATCGTCGCGGCGGCGAGGTGGGTGAGCAGGTGCGAGCCCGGGCCGCCGGTCATGCGCACCCGGCCGGCGTCGTCGAGCGCGCCGCGGCGCACCTGGTGCAGGGCCGGCGGCGAGTCGAGCGGCTCGGCGAGCGGCGCGCGGCCGGCGGGGCGCCGCGCCGGCACGGCACCGGTCGCCGCGGCGAGCAGGGGGCGCAGGAAGAGCTCGAACGACACGAACGCGCTGACGGGGTTGCCGGGGAACGCGACGAGCGGCACGCGCCGCCCGTCCGCGCCGAGGGCGACGGTGCCGAGACCCTGCGGACCGCCCGGCTGGACGGCGACGTGCCCGAACCACGCGGCGTCCGGCCCCTCGCCCAGGGTCTGGCGCACCACCTCGTAGGCGCCCGCGGAGACGCCCCCCGTGGTGACGACGAGCGCGACGTCGTCCGGCATGCCGGCGAGCACGCCGCGCAGGGCGTCGGGCTCGTCGGGCACGACCCGGGTCGTGACGCGGGCGCCCGCCTGCGCCAGCGCGGCGGTGAGGGCGGCGCCGTTGGCGTCGTGCACCTGGGCGGGGCCGAGCGGCTGCCCGGCGGGGACGAGCTCCGACCCGGTGGAGACCAGCAGCACGTGCGGCGGGGCGGCCACCTGCACCTCGACGACGCCCGCCGCGACCAGCGCGCCGAGCTGCGGCCCGCCCAGCGGCGTCCCCGCGGCGAGCAGCAGCGCCCCGGCGGCGACGTCCGACCCGAGGCGGCGCACGAAGGTACCCGCGTCGACGGGGGCGGCGAACCGGACGACGGCGCCGGTGCCCGGTGCGGGGAACGACGGCGGGTCGGCGTCCTCGATCTTCACGACGGCGTCGGCGCCTGCGGGCACGGGAGCGCCGGTCATCACCGGGGCCGCGGTGCCGGGCCCGAGCGGCGGCGGCTGCGTGCCGGCGGGGACGGGCGCACCGACGGGCAGCGTCACGGGCGCGCCGGGGGCGGCCCCGGCGAGGTCGGCTGAGCGCACCGCGTACCCGTCCATCTGCGAGTTGTCGAAGCCCGGCAGCGCGACGGCCGCCCCGGCGTCGCGGGCCAGCACGCGCGGCGCCAGGCCGGCACCGGACGCCGCGGCGGCGAGCAGCGCGGCGACCTCGGCCGGCTCGGCCGGCTCGGCGCCACGGTCGCGCGCCGCGGCCAGCGCGGGCGTCACCAGCGCGGCGACGGCGGCGGCGTGCTCGGCCACCGGCCGGCGCTGGTGCGTCACGTCGTCATGCACGGGCGCCAGCCTATGTTCTCGGGCGGGTCAGGCCGGCGGGCGCAGGACGCAGTCGACGGCCGTGTACAGCACGTCGGTCTCGTGCTGCAGGGGCGAGCCCGACGTCGGCATGGCCCGCTCGAGCGTGAGCCCGTCGACGACGGTCTGCAGGAACCTGGCCCGGCGGGAGTTGTCGCCCGCGGCGAGCGCGCCCTCCTCGGTGAGGACCGCGAGCCACGACTCGATGCGACGCAGCCCCTGGACCTGGACGGCGGCGGTCGCGGCGCGGAGCTCCTCGGTCGGCTCGGGCTCGATGAACTTGCGGTAGACCTCGCCCCAGAGCTCTCTCGACCGCTGCCCGACCCCGGCCAGCGCGACGACCTGCCGGAGGCACTCGACCAGCCGGTCCCGGGCGGGCACCGACCGGTCGTGGATGCGGTGGTCCGGGGCCACGTGCCCGTAGAGGGTCGCGAGCATCGTGTCGAGCAGGGCGCGCTGCGTCGGGAAGTGGTACCTGAGGGACCCGGTGCTCACCCCGGCCCTCGCCGCGACCGCGCGCACGCTCAGCCGCGCGCCCGGGTCCTCCGAGAACATCGTGGCCGCCGCCACGAGGATCCGGTCCCGGGTGCTGGGCTGCTCCGACTTCCGGTTCTCCACATCGACCTCCCGGGACACCGTACACGGCGTCCTAGCACACCGTACTAGCACACTGTGTTAGCGTGGCCGGCGCCGGTAACACACTGTGTCAGCACTTCCCCGCCGACCGACCGAGAGGACGCCGAGGCATGCTCGAGGACTGGCAGCGCCGCCGCGCGACCCGTCGCGTGAAGGACGGCGACGGGCGCCCCCTGCAGCGGTTCCGCTGGTGGCAGACCGGCACCCGCTCGCTCCTGTCCCTGCACCTCCCCCCGGCCGACGGCGGGCCGGGGACGTACACCGTCGACGTCCGGCACGGCGGCGACGCGGACGACGGCGAGGTCCGGGCCCGCCTGTACCTCGACGGCCGCCACCGCGCCACGTCGAAGCTGCCCGCCGCGTTCCCGGTGCCCGGCGGCGCCATCGAGGTGGCGAAGAGCCCCTTCGGGCTCAAGCGCTGCCACTACGTCACGGACGCGGGCACGGTGCACCAGCTCACGCCCGACCCGAGGTCGGCCGAGGGACGACGCGCCCGCCTCGACCGCACCTCCCCGAACCTGAGCCTCTGGATCGGCCGGGTCGCGGTGGTCGCGCTCCTGGCCGGGCTGGGCCTGAACCTCCTGCAGGTCGCCGAGCCGATCTCCCGGATCCCGCCGGTGGCCGCGAGCATCGGCGCCTTCACCTCGCCCGTCCACCTCCCCGTGTGGCTCAACGTCGCCCTCGGCGTCGCCGCCGCCCTGGCGAGCATGGAGCGCGCGTTCCGGCTGCAGTACCACTGGCTGCTCGACGCCGGGGGAAACTGAGCCGCCGACCGCCCGCTCCTGCAGATGCGGAGCTATGCTCCGTCTCATGCCGCACATGAGGATCTCCGAGGCCGCGGTGTACCTCGGCGTCAGCGACGACACCGTCCGGCGCTGGATCGACCGCGGCCTGCTGCAGGCCACCACCGACCCGTCCGGCCGCAAGGTCGTCGACGGGTACGAGGTGGCGATGGTGGCCCGCGAGCACGCCACCGCACCGGGCCTGCCGCCCGGGATGAAGAGCTCCGCGCGCAACCGCTTCGTGGGGCTCGTCACCGACCTCACCGTGGACACGGTGATGGCGCAGGTGGAGCTCCAGTGCGGGCCCTTCCGGGTGGTGTCCCTGATGAGCAGCGAGGCCGTGCGCGACCTCGGGCTCGAGCGCGGCTCCGTCGCGGTGGCGGTCATCAAGTCGACGAACGTCGTCATCGAGGCCGAGGACCGGGCGGGCGCATGAGGGTCCGGTCCAGGGGGCGGCTCCTCGCCGGCCCGCTCGCGGTGACCGTGGCGGTCCTCGCCGGCTGCAGCGGGACCGACGCGAGGGACGGCGACGACACGACGCTCACCGTCTTCGCGGCGGCGTCGCTGCAGGGCGCGTTCGAGCGGCTCGCCGACCGGTTCGAGGACGAGCACGAGGGCGTCACCGTCGAGCTCAGCCTCGCCGGGTCGTCCGACCTCGCGGCCCAGATCCAGCAGGGCGCCCCCGCCGACGTCTTCGCGTCCGCCGACACCCCGACCATGGCCCGGCTCGTCGCCGACGGGCTGGTGGGGACCCCGGCGGACTTCGCGACCAACACCCTCCAGATCGCCGTCCCGCCCGGGAACCCCGCCGGCGTCGAGACGCTCGACGACCTCGCCGCCCCCGACGTCGCGCTCGTCCTGTGCGCGCCGCAGGTGCCGTGCGGCGCGGCGTCGACGAAGGTCGCGGACGCCGCGGGCCTCGACCTCGCCCCCGTGAGCGAGGAGCAGAGCGTCACCGACGTGCTGGGCAAAGTGGTCGCGGGCGAGGCGGACGCCGGGCTGGTCTATGTCACCGACGTCGCCGCCGCGGGCGACGACGTCGAGGGCATCGACCTCCCCGGGCCGCCCGACGCGGTGAACACCTACCCGATCGCCACGGTCGGCGACGACGGCGACGCGCGGGCCGACCTGGCGCAGCGGTTCGTCGACCTCGTGCTCTCCGACGAGGGCCAGGAGACCCTCGCCGGCTTCGGCTTCGCCGCACCGGACGCGTCGCCGTGACGGCCCCGGCCGGGGACGCCGGCGCCGGCCTGCCCCGGTGGGCGTTCGTGCCGGCGGCGGTGGGCGGCCTGTTCGTCGTGCTGCCGCTGGTCGCGATGGCGACGCGGGTCGACTGGTCGGGCTACTGGTCCCTGGTCACCAGCGCCTCGGCGCGGGCGGCCCTCGCCCTGAGCCTGCAGACGTCGGCGGCGAGCACCGCCGTCTGCCTCGTGCTCGGGATCCCGATGGCGCTGGTGCTCGCGCGCTGCCGCTTCCCCGGGATCGACCTGCTGCGCTCGCTGGTGATGGTGCCGCTGGTGCTGCCGCCCGTGGTGGGCGGCGTCGCTCTGCTGTACACGTTCGGGCGCCGCGGCCTGCTCGGCGAGACCCTGGAGGTGGCGGGCCTGCAGGTCGCGTTCTCCACGACGGCGGTCGTGCTCGCGCAGACGTTCGTCGCGCTGCCGTTCCTCGTGATGACCCTCGAGGGTGCGCTGCGCACCGCGGGCTCCCGGTACGACGTCGTGGCAGCGTCGCTCGGGGCCCGCCCCACGACCGTGCTGCGGCGCGTCACCCTCCCCCTCGTGGGGCCGGGGCTGGTGTCGGGGACGGTGCTGTCGTTCGCGCGTGCCCTCGGGGAGTTCGGCGCGACCATCACGTTCGCCGGCAGCCTGGAGGGCGTCACGCGCACCCTGCCCCTGGAGATCTACCTGCAGCGCGAGACCGACCCCGACGCCGCGGTCGCGCTGTCCCTGCTGCTGGTCGTGGTGGCCGTGCTCGTCATCGCCGTGACCCGGCAGGGCCGGCCCGCGCGGAGCCCGCTGTGACGCTCTCCTTCGCCGCCACGCTCCCCGCCCGCGGGTTCGACGTCGAGCTCGACGTCGCCGAGGGCCGCACGCTCGCCCTCCTGGGCCCGAACGGCGCCGGCAAGTCGACCGCGCTCGGCCTCGCCGCCGGCACCCTGCGGCCGCACGACGGCGCGATCACGCTCGACGACCGCCCGCTGGTGCGCGTCGACGCCGGCCGCACGCGCACCTGGGTGCCGCCCCACGACCGGCAGGTCGCGCTGCTGGCGCAGGAGCCCCTGCTGTTCCCCCACCTGTCGGTGCGGCAGAACGTCGCCTTCGGTCCGCGGTCGCAGGGCGCCCGACGGCGAGCGGCGGACGCCGCGGCCGACCGCCGCCTCGCGGAGGTCGGCCTCGCGCACCTGGCCGACCGCGCGCCGTCGACGCTGTCGGGCGGGCAGGCGCAGCGGGTGGCCGTCGCCCGGGCGCTCGCCGCCGAGCCCCGGCTGCTGCTGCTCGACGAACCCATGGCCGCCCTCGACGTGGACGTCAGACCGGAGCTGCGCCAGCGGCTCCAGCACCTGCTCGCCGGGCAGACGGCGGTCGTCACCACGCACGACGTCCTCGACGCCCTCCTCCTGGCCGACGAGGTGGCCGTCATCGAGGCGGGCCGCGTCGTCGAGCGCGGCCCGACGGCGCGGGTGCTGAGCCGTCCCCGCAGCGCGTTCGCGGCACGGATCGCCGGGCTCAACCTGCTCACCGGGTCGTGGACGGGCGACGGAGTGACGACCGAGGCCGGCGAGGTCGTGCACGGGCACGCCCCGGGCTCAGACCTCGCCGTCGGCGCACCGATGACGGCCGTCTTCCGACCGGCGTCGGTGTCCGTGTATCTCGAGGAGCGGCACGGGTCGCCCCGCAACACGTTCCGCGGCACCGTGCGGACCTTGGAGCCGCACGGCGACCTTGTCCGGGTGCGCACCGATCACCTCGCCGCCGACGTCACACCCGGCGCGGCCGCCGAGCTCTCGCTCGTCCCCGGCACGAAGGTCTGGCTGTCGGTCAAGGCCGCGGAGGTCGACGTCTACCCGGGCTAGCGACGCGCGCGACGGGACGCCCGCCAGCAGGTCAGCGACTCGCCTGGATCGTGGGATGCGCGAGCTCCAGCCGGTAGCCGCGTTTGACGACGGTCTTGACCAGGTCACGCCGACCGGCGGCCTCGCGCAGCCGCGCGACGGCGACCTCGACGGCGTGCGGGTCACGGGAGCTGCCGGGCAGGACGTCGAGCACCCGCTCGCGCGGCACGACGTCGCCGCCCGCGGCGGCCAGCAGCCGCAGCACCTCGACACCGGTGGGCGACAGCGGCAGCACCTGCGAGTCGAGGACGGCGACCCGTGCGCGGATGACGAGCGGCCCGGCGACGGTGGCGAGCGCCACGGACTCCAGGTGGTCGTAGTGGCCGACCAGCGAGCGCACCAGCGCCCCCAGGCGCCCGCGCTCGGGCTGCAGCGTCGGCACGCCGCGCGACTCCAGGGGGCGCGCGGTCACCGGCCCGACGGCGGCGGCCACCATCTCCCCGTCGGCGAACCGCGCCACGACCGCGTCCCGCAGCCCCTGCGCCTCGACGGCGCGCATCCACGCCTCGGCTCCCGGCGCGGACGTGAACGCGACCGCGTCGATCTCCCCCGCGGCGGCGGCGCGCACGGAGGCCTCGACCGCGGCCGGGTCGGGCGGCGGGCCCCAGCGGTAGACCACGAGGGCCGACACCCGCGCGCCCGCCGTCGCGAAGACGCCGTCGAGCCCGTCGGCACCCGCGCCGTGGTGCTGGATCGCGACGTGCAGCCCCGACACGCCCTCGCTGAGCAGGACCTCCGCGACCTCGGCGGACGTCTCCGACTCCGCGACCCAGTCGGCCTGCAGGCCCGCCGCCTGGATCGCTCCCCGCGCCTTCGGCCCCCGCGCCACCAGGCGCGCACGGCCCAGCACGGCGAGCAGGTCGTCCGCGACGCCGTGCGCGTCGGCGGCCTCGACCCAGGCGCGGAACCCGACGCCCGTCGTGACGACGACGACGTCGGGCTCGTCGTCGAGCAGGGCGCGCGTCGCGGCGATCAGCGTGTCGTCGTCCACGTGCGACACCATGCTCAGCGCGGGGGCGTGCCGGATCGTGGCCCCGCGGCGCTCGAGCGCCGCCGCGAGCTCGCCGGACCGGCGGTCGGCCGTGACCAGGACGGTGCAGCCGGCCATGACCTGGCCCAGCGCGGGCCGGGTGGCCTCAGCCACCGGCCCCTCCCACGGCTCCTGCGTCACGCGCGACCTCCAGCAGCTCCTCGTCGGCGACGTCGCCGATCACGACCACGGCCGGCGCACGGACCCCGACCTCCTCGGCACGCTTGGCGGCGAGGTCGAGCCCGGTGCGCGTGACCCGCTGGTCGGGCAGCGAACCCCGCTCCACGATAGCGACGGGGGTGCCGGGCGCGGCACCGGCGTCCAGCAGGCGGGCCACGATGCCGGGCAGGGCCGCCACCCCCATGAGCACGACGAGCGTCGCCGCGCGGGAGGTGACGCACGCGACGGAGACCGGGTCGAGGACGGGGCCGGCCGCGCCGCCCTCGCGGGTGTGGCCGGTGACGACGTGGAAGGCGGTCGTGGTGCCGCGGTGCGTGAGGGGGATGCCGGCGAGCGCCGGAGCGGCGAGCGCCGACGAGACCCCCGGCACGACCTCCACCGCCACGCCCGCCGCGCGGCACGCCGCGACCTCCTCGCCGCCGCGGCCGAGGACGAACGGGTCGCCGCCCTTGAGCCGCACGACGTGCTGCCCCGCGAGCGCGCGGGCGACGAGGAGCGCGTCGATCTCCGGCTGCGGCAGCGTGTGCCGCCCGGGCGTCTTGCCGACGTCGACGACCTCGACGCCCGGGCCCAGGTCGTCGAGCACCTCGGTGGGGACGAGCCGGTCGGTGACGACGACGTCCGCCGTGGTGATCGCCCGCCACGCGCGGTAGGTGAGCAGGTCGGCGGCCCCCGGTCCGGCGCCGACGAGCGTCACCCGGCCGGGCCGTCTCGGGCCGGGCGGAGCGGTGGTCATCCGAGCCCCACGTGGACCACGCCGCCCGTCACGACCACGGGGAACGCGGCCAGGTCCGCCGCGAGCCCGTCGCGGGGCTCCTTCCCGGCGGCGTCGAGGCAGCGCCCGGTGGCCAGCTCGAACACCTGCTTGTACACGGGTGCGGCGACGGTCGGGGTGCCGCGGCGGGTGCCGACGATGCCGCGGGACATGACGTTCGCGCCGGAGTACGGGTCGAGCTGCTGGACGGCGTGCACCGTGCCGTCGACGAGCCGGAAGATCGCGACCTGCAGCTCCTCGCCGTCCGACGCCGTGACGAGGGCCGCGGCGCCGCGCTCCGGTGCCAGGGCGTCGAGCGGGCAGACGGCGGTCCAGCCGGGCCCGTCGACGGACGGGTCGGCGGGGAGCGGGGCGAGGGTGGTCATGCGCGCACCTCCAGGATCGGGCCGGACACGAGAACGGGGTCGGCAAGTCCCCCGGCCACCTCGTCGGGGGTGGCGGGCCGCTTCTGGCCGCGCTCGGGGACGTACGCGAGAGCGGGGTCGGGCGTCGTGGGGGCGTTGACGAACGACCCGAACCGGGCGAGCTTGTCAGGGTCGGACAGGACGGCCTTCCACTCGTCCTCGTACCCGTCGACGTGGGCCGCCATCGCGGCGTCCAGGTCGGCGCCGATGCCGAGGGAGTCGTCCATGACGACGGCGCGCACGCCCTCGAGTCCGCCGGAGACGTCGTCGAGCCACGGGGCCGTGCGCTGTAGCCGGTCGGCCGTGCGGACGTAGTACATGAGGAAGCGGTCGATGGTGCGCAGGAGCGTCGCGTCGTCGAGGTCCTCGGCCAGCAGCCGCGCGTGCCGCGGCGTCTGGCCGCCGTTCCCGCCGACGTAGACGTTCCACCCCTTGTCCGTGGCGATGACCCCGACGTCCTTGCCGCGGGCCTCCGCGCACTCGCGGGCGCAGCCCGAGACCCCGAGCTTGAGCTTGTGCGGCGACCGCAGCCCCCGGTAGCGCAGCTCGAGCCGCACGGCCATGCCCACGGAGTCCTGCACGCCGAAGCGGCACCAGGTGGAGCCGACGCACGACTTCACGGTGCGCAGCGACTTGCCGTACGCGTGGCCGGACTCGAACCCCGCCGCCACCAGCCGCTCCCAGATCTGCGGGAGCTGCTCGACGCGGGCGCCAAACATGTCGATGCGCTGGCCGCCGGTGATCTTCGTGTAGAGCCCGAAGTCCTTCGCCACCTGCCCGACGACGATCAGCCCCTCGGGCGTCACCTCGCCGCCCGGCATGCGTGGCACCACGGAGTAGGTGCCGTCCTTCTGCATGTTGGCGAGCATGTGGTCGTTGGTGTCCTGCAGCGCCGCCTGCTCGCCGGCGAGGATGTGCCCGTTGCCGAGGCTCGCGAGGATCGACGCGACGACGGGCTTGCAGACGTCGCAGCCCCGCCCCGTGCCGAACCGCTCGATGATCTCGCTGAACGTGTGCAGGTCGGCCACGCGCACGGCGTCGAAGAGCTGCGCACGGGAGAGCGAGAAGTGCTCGCACAGGGCGTTGCTGACCTCGACTCCCGCCTTGGTCAGCTCGGTCCGGGTGAGCTTGGTGACCAGCGGCAGGCACGCCCCGCACGTCGTGCCGGCCCGGGTGCAGGCCTTGACCCCGGCGACGTCGGTGCACCCGTGCTCGTCGACCGCGCCGCGGATCGTGCCCGCCGAGACGTTGTTGCACGAGCAGACGGTGGCGTCGTCGGGCAGCTCGAGCGCCGGCGCGCCCCCGCCCTCGGGCAGCAGGAACGCCGACGGGTCGCCGGGGAGCTCGGCCCCGAGCATCGGGCGCAGGGACGCGTAGGGCGCGGCGTCGCCGACGAAGACGCCGCCGAGCAGGGTGCGCGCGTCGTCGGCCATGACGAGCTTCTTGTACACCCCTGCGACGGGGTCGGCCCAGACGATCTCGACGGCGCCGGAGGTGCGCCCGTGCGCGTCGCCGAAGCTCGCGACGTCGACGCCCGACAGCTTGAGCCTGGTCGCCGTGTCCGCACCGGGGAAGGTCGCCCCGCCGCCGAGCAGCCGGTCGACCACCACCTCCGCCATGGTGTTGCCGGGAGCCACGAGGCCGAGGCAGCGGCCCTCGATGCAGGCGACCTCGCCGATCGCCCAGACGTGCGGGTCGGCGGTGCGGCAGGTGAGGTCGACGACGGTGCCGCCGCGCTCGCCGACCTCCAGGCCCGCCGCGCGGGCGAGCTCGTCGCGCGGGCGCACGCCCGTGGCCAGGACGACGACGTCGACGTCGAGCCGGCCGCCGTCGGCGAAGTCCATCCGGCCCACGTGGCCGGTGCGCCGGTGCGGGCGGAGCTCCTTGGTCGCGGTCTCGGCACGCACCGCGATGCCCTTGTCGTTGATGAGCCGCTTCAGCGCGTGCCCGCCGCCGAGGTCGATCTGCACGCCCATGAGGTGCGAGCCGAACTCGATCACCGTGGCCTGCGCCCCGAGCGCCTTGAGGGCGCCCGCGGCCTCCAGGCCGAGCAGCCCGCCGCCGACGACGGCGCCGCGCACCGGCCGCTCGACGACGCCGCCGCGCGTGGTGACGCGCCCGGTCTCCCGCTTCGCCTCGACCCAGCCGCGCAGCGCGGCGACGTCGTCGATGGTGCGGTAGACGAACACGCCCGGCAGGTCGTGACCGGGAATGGGCGGGACGGCGGCGCTGGACCCGGTGGCCAGCACGAGCTCGTCGTAGGGGTGCACGCGGCCGAGCCGGTCGGTGACGGTGCGGGCCCCCCGGTCGATCGCGGTGATCGCGCAGTCGCGGTGCAGCTCCACCAGCGGGTCGTCCCACAGCGCCGGGTCGCCCAGGGTGAGCTCCTCGGCGTCGCGCACCTCGAAGTACCGGGTGAGTCCGACGCGGTCGTACGGCGTGCGGGGCTCCTCGGCGAAGACGCTGACGCGCCAGGCGCCGGCGTCGTCCCGGGAGCGCAGCGCCTCGACGAAGCGCTGCGCCACCATGCCGCCGCCGACGACGACCACGTGCCGCCGGTCGTCCGGCCGCGGGCCGGGGGGCTGCTCACTGCCCTGCGTTGTCGTCATGGCCCGACGCTACGAAGCCGCCGTGTCGCCGCCGTCAGGCCCCGGTTACCTGCCGGGAACATCTGCCTCACGCCCGAAACACTTCAGGCGAGAGGAGCTGCCGCGGGTGCTCAGGCGCCGGGGACCACCACCGTCGGCCCCTCGTCGGACGTGGGGACCTGGAAGCCGTCGTGGAAGGCGGCCGCGACCTCCGGGGCGAGCAGCACGTCGTGGGCGTGCGCGCCGGTGCGCGCGGCGACCCGGGCGAGGGCCACGTCGCGCGGCGTGTCGACGTACACCACCAGCGTGTCCGCGCCGTGGGCGGCGCCGAGGGCCCGGTACTCGTCGCGCGAGGCCCGCGACCAGAACGACGAGTCCACGACCACGTCGTGGCCGCGGGCCAGCAGGTCGGCCACCCAGGCCCGCAGCGCCGCCGCGACCCGCCGCGCGTCGTCCTCCGGCAGCGGGTGCCGGGCCGCGTGCGTCGTCTCCCACGCGAGCTCGTCGACGGACGCCACCGCGTACCCCGCGTCGGCGTACCGACGGGTGTGGGTGGACTTGCCGGCGCCCGCGGGGCCGCACATCAGGACGAGGCGGCTGGTCACGGACGTGACGCTACCCTCGGCGCCCATGGACCCGCGCACGACGACGAATCCCCTGGTCCGCGCCGGCGGCCGTGCCCTCGGCCGGCTCAACGCCCGGCACCCGTGGAACCACAACGACCACTTCCACGGCTGGGTCGTGCGGCGCCTGCCGCGGCGGCGCCTGCGCGCCCTGGACGTCGGGTGCGGCACGGGCACCCTCGTGGACCGCCTGCGCCGCGAGGTCGTCGAGGTGGTGGGGCTCGACGTCGACGCCTCGATGGCCGAGGTCACGCGCACCCGGTTCGCCGGTGACCCCGCCGTCACCGTGCGCCACGACGGCTTCCTCGACCTGCCCGCCGACGGCTCGTTCGACGTGGTGACGATGGTGGCCTCGCTGCACCACATGGAGCTCGAGGCCGCGCTGCGCCACGCGGCCGGGGTGCTGGCCCCGGGCGGACGGCTGCTGGTCGTGGGGCTCGCCCGGCTCGGCTCGCCCCGGGAGCTCGCCGTCGACCTGGTCTCGTCGTTCGTCAACCCCGTGGTCGGGCTGGTGAAGCACCCGCGCGTCGCCGTCCCCGGCCCGGACGACGAGACCGACGCCGAGGACGGGCCGGCCATGCCGGTGCGCGACCCGTGCGAGACGTACGGCGAGGTCGCCGCGACGGCCCGGCGCGTGCTGCCCGGCGCACGCTTCCGGCAGCGGCTGTTCTTCCGCTACACGCTCGAGTGGACGCGCCCCCCGGTGCCGTCGAGCACGCCGTCGCCGTCCGGAGCAGCTCGCGGCCCAGGGGGTGTCGTTTTCGCACCTGACGGCTGAGCGGGACCGTCGATCTCCCTGCTGTCGCCAGTCCGCCGACGCGGGATGTTCCCGCTCGCCGGGAACATCCCGCCACCGGGGAGCCATGACCGTTCATGCGTCGCGAGTGCCGCCGGCCCGACACCTCTGAAAAAGGGACCCCCACCCGCGCCGGCGCGGCGGCCGTCAACCGCGGCGTCCGGGAACCGCGGGCGTCTCCGGACGGACCTCCCGGGCGGGCGCGTCCCGCACGAGCCACTCCACCAGCCCGCACACGGCGTCCGTGCAGCTGCCGCAGCCGGTGGTGGCGCGGGTGGCCCGTGCGACGTCGTCGACGGTCTCGCCCCCGTCCGTCACGCACGCCGCGATGTCGTGCTTCGTGACGCCGTTGCAGCGGCAGACGGTCGCGTCGTCCGGCATGTGCTCCGGTGACGACGCGGGCTCCGCGGCCGGCATCACCGGCGTGAGCAGCAGGAACGCCGGGTCGGCGGGCACGGGCGTGCGGCGGGTGTAGGCGGCGGTGAGGTCGGCGGCCACGCGCGCGTCGCCGACGCAGGTGGCGCCCACCAGCACGCCGTCCGCCACCACCGCCTCGACGTACCGGCCGGCGGCCGGGTCGCCGAGCCGCACGGCCCGCTCCCCCGCGACCGGGGTCCGGCGGGACCCGCACCGACCCATCGCGACGACGCTCAGCGCGCCCGCCTTGACCTTCACGACGTCGGTCCCCCGGGTGTCGACGCCGCGGCCCCCGACCCCGCGGGCCGCCGGCGCGCGGGACGACAGCAGCGTGCCCAGCCGCACCGCCATCGACGGCCCCCCGTCCTCCCCCGGCATCCGCAGGTGCGCCCGGGGCCGGCCGGGGGCGCCGGCCGCGGGGCCGGGGCGCCCGGCCGCGAGGGACACCAGGTGCTCGGCGAGCCGTCGTGCCTGGTCCCAGCCCTCGGCGACGAGCCCGCGCGACCCCTCGGGCGGCTGCGCGCAGTCACCGACCGCGAAGACGCGGGGGTCGGTGACGCTCGCCAGCCCGGGCCCGACGACGACCCCGCGGTCGACGGCGAGCCCCGCGCGCCGGGCGAGCGACGTCTCGGGGACGGTGCCGCAGGCCAGCACGACCAGCCCCGCGCCGAGCACCTCGTGGGGGTCCGCACGGGGCGCCGCGGCGGGCACCGTGCCCGTGAGCCGCACCCCCACCGCCCGCCCGCCGACCACCAGCACCTCACCGGGCCGCACCCCGGTGCGCACGACGACGCCCGCCGCCTCCAGCCCGGCACGCAGCACCGCGCCCGCCTCGTCGTCGAGCTGCCGGTCCATCGGCGCGGCGGCGCCGTGCACGAGCGTCGTCGCCAGCCCGCGTGCGGCGAGCCCGAGCGCGACCTCCACGCCCAGCACCCCGCCCCCGACGACCACCGCGCGGGGCGCGTTCACGGTCGCGGCGACCACCTCGCGGGCGTCGTCGAGCGTGCGCAGCGCGTGCACCCCTGCGGGCAGCGCGCCCGGGTCGCCGCCGAGGCCGGGGACCGCGGGGACGCGCGCGCTCGCGCCGGTGGCGAGCACGAGGTGGTCGTAGGGGTGGCGTCCGCCGTCGTCGGTCAGCACGACCCGGGCGTCACGGTCGACCGCCACCGCGCAGGTGCCCCGCAGCACGCGGGCGTTCCCGCCGTCGGCCACGGGCATGCCGATCGCGGCGACGTCCGTGCGCCCCGCCACCACGTCGGACAGCAGCACCCGGTTGTACGGCTCGTACGGCTCGGCGCCCAGCACGGTGACGTCGAGGACGCCGTCCGCGTCACGACGCGCCAGCTCGTCGGCGAGGCGCGCGCCCACCATGCCGTTGCCGACGACGACGACGCGCCGCGGCACGCGCAGCCCAGGCCCGCTCATGCGGGCACCGGGGTCACCGACACCGCGCAGACCTTGAACTCCGGCATCCCGGAGACGGGGTCCACGGCGTCCGACGTGACCCGGTTGACGCTGCCTTCTCCGCCCCAGTGGAACGGCATGAAGACGGTGTCCGGGCGGACGGCGTCGGTCCAGCGGGCCGTGGCCTCCACGACCCCGCGCGCGGACGCGAGCCGGGCCCGGCCGCCGTCGGGCACGCCCAGCCGCGTCCCGAGCAGCGGGTGCAGCTCGACGTACGGCTCGGGCACGAGGCGCTCCAGCTCGGGCACCCGGTGGGTCTGGGCGCCGGACTGGTAGTGCTGCAGCACCCGCCCCGTGACCAGGTACGTCGGCGCGCCGGGGCGCACGTCGTCGGCCGGGCCGGCGTGGTCGACGACGACCATCCGCGCCCGGCCGTCGGGCGTCGCGAACCCGTCGAGGAACATCCGCGGCGTCCCGGGGTGCTCCCCGGGCGGCCCGGCGGGACAGGGCCAGTACAGGCCGGGTCCGCCGGCGGCCTCGTGCGCGTCGAGGCGGGCGTGGCTCAGGCCCGAGTAGTCGGCGGGCCCGCCCGCGGACGCCCGCGCGAGCTCGTCGAAGACGGCGGCCGGGTCGGTCGGGAAGGCGTCCCCGGGGACGTGGCCGGCGCCCAGGCGGCGCGCCAGCTCGGCCAGGATCCACAGCTCGGACCGCGCCTCGCCCGGCGCCTCGACCGCCCGGCGGCGCCGCAGCACCCGCCCCTCGAGGTTCGTCATCGTGCCCTCCTCCTCGGCCCACTGGGTGGTGGGCAGCACGACGTCGGCCAGCCGCGCGGTCTCGGACGGCACGACGTCGCACACGACCAGCAGGTCGAGGGCGGCGAGGCGCTCGCGCACCCGGTCGGCGTCGGGCGCCGACACGACCAGGTTGGAGCCGTGCACCAGCAGCGCCCGCGGCCCGCCCGCCGTCCCGAGCGACGCGAGCATCGCGACGGCGGGCCTGCCGGGCCCCGGCAGGGAGCCCGGGTCCACACCCCACACGCCGGCGACGTGCTCACGGGCGGCGGGGTCGTCGATCCGGCGGTACCCCGGGAGCTGGTCGCACTTCTGCCCGTGCTCGCGCCCGCCCTGCCCGTTGCCCTGCCCGGTGAGGCAGCCGAACCCCGAACCCGGCAGGCCGGGCAGGCCCAGCGCGAGGGCGAGGTTGATCGCCGCCGTCACGGTCGCGGTGCCCTGGGTGGACTGCTCGACGCCGCGCCCGGTGAGCACGTAGGCGCCCCGGCCCCCTCGGGCGGGGGACGCCGCCGCGAGCAGCCGCGCCACCCGGCGCAGGTCCTCGGCGGGGACGCCGCACACGGTCTCGGCCCGCTCCGGCCACCACGCGGCGACCGAGCGCGCCACGTCGCCCGACCCCGACGTCCGGGCGGCGAGGTAGGCCCGGTCCGCGAGCCCCTCCGCGAGCAGCACGTGCAGCAGCGCGAGCAGCACCACCAGGTCCGTACCGGGCACCGGCTGCAGGTGCACGCCCTCGGCGCCCCCCGCCAGCCGCGCCGTCGCCGACCGGCGGGGGTCGACGACGACGAGCCCGCCCGCCGCGCGCGCCCCGGCCAGGTGCGCCGCGAACGGCGGCATCGTCTCCGCCACGTTCGAGCCGAGCAGGAGGATGACGTCCGCGCCCGCCAGGTCGGTCACGGGGAACGGCAGCCCGCGGTCGACGCCGAACGCCCGGGTCCCCGCCGCCGCGGCCGACGACATGCAGAACCGCCCGTTGTAGTCGATGTGGGGCGTGCGCAGCACGGTGCGGGCGAACTTGCCCAGCGCGTACGCCTTCTCGTTCGTCAGCCCGCCGCCGCCGAACACCGCCACCGCCTCGGGGCCGCGCTCGGCGGCGAGGGCCGCGAGGCGCCCGGCGACGAGGTCGAGCGCGTCGTCCCACGTCGCCGGCGCGAGCTCGCCGTCGGCACCCCGCACCAGCGGCGTCGTCAGCCGGTCGCCGGCGCGCAGCACGGACGCGCTGGTCCAGCCCTTCTGGCACAGGCCGCCGCCGTTCGTCGGGAACTGCCGCGGCGTCACCGTGACCGGCAGCCGGGGCCGCCCGCCGGCGTCGGTATCGACGACGCCGGGCCGGGCCGGCGTGAGGTCCATGCCGCACTGCAGGGCGCAGTACGGGCAGTGCGTCGCGACCGGACCGTCCCCCGCGGCGGCCGTGGCCGGCGTCATACGCGCGCCGCCCGCATCGCCGACCCGCGCCGGGCGTACACGGCCCACGTGACCGCGCCCATCACGACGTACGCCGCGACGAACACCCACAGCGCCGGGACGAGCGACCCGGTGGCCGACGTCGAGATCGCGAACCCGCGCGGGACCAGGAACCCGCCGAACGCCCCGACGGCGCCCGCGACGCCGATGCAGCCCGCCGCGGCCCGCGCCGTCGCCGCCGCGTCGCGGCCGGCCCCTGCGACCCGGAACGCCGCGGGGATCATCCGGTACACCGACCCGTTGCCGACGCCCGTCGCGACGAACAGCAGCAGGAACGAGCCGAAGAACAGCGGGAAGCTGTGCCTGCCGAGCGCCGCCACCGCACCGGCGGCCCCGGCGATCATCACGGCGTAGCAGGCCACCGTGACGACCGCTCCCCCGACCCGGTCGGCGAGCATCCCGCCGAGCGGCCGCGTCACCGAGCCGACGAGCGCGCCCAGGAACGCCAGCGACAGGGACACCTCGGGGAACTGGCCCGCGAGCAGCGTCGGGAACGCCGCGGAGAACCCGATGAACGACCCGAACGTGCCGATGTACAGGAACGAGATCACCCAGGTGTGCGGCTCGCGCACGGCGACGACGAACGACCGCGGGTCCGCCTTCGCGGCCGCCAGGTTGTCCATGAACCGCCACGCGAGGAACGCGGCCAGCACGATGAACGGGACGAACATCAGGCCGGCGCGCTCGAGCGCGACGCCGGCCCCGGTGACGGTGCCGCCGACGATGACGAGCGGCACCGCGAGCTGCACGGCCGCCGTGCCCAGGTTCCCGCCCGCGGCGTTCCACCCGAGCGCCGCGCCCTTGGACCGCTCGGGGAAGAAGAACGAGATGTTTGCCATCGACGAGGCGAAGTTGCCGCCACCGAAGCCCGCGAGCGCCGCCACCGCCAGCATCACGCCGAACGACGTGTCCGGGCGCTGCACCGCCCATGCCAGCGCGAGCGTGGGGACCAGCAGCAGCGACGCCGACACGACCGTCCAGGTGCGCCCGCCGAACACGGGCACGGCGAGCGTGTACGGGATGCGCAGGGTCGCGCCCACGAGCGACGGGACCGCGATGAGCCAGAACAGCTGGTCGGTGGTGAACGCGAAGCCCGCGGCCGGCAGCTGCGGCACGACGATCGACCACAGCGCCCACACGCAGAAGCCGAGGAACTCCGCGAAGACCGACAGGACGAGGTTGCGCCGCGCGACCCGCCGCCCCTCGTCCGCCCAGAACACCCGGTCCTCGGGGTCCCAGTGCTGGATCCACCGCCCGCGGCGGGTGGCGGCCGGGGCCGGTGCCGGGACCGTTGCCGTGGCCGGTGACGTCGTCGGAGCAACCATCGTGTCCTCCAGTGCGTGGGCGGTGCCACGACGCTAGGAACCCGGTGTTTCCGGCCCGGACGTGCGGGCGTGAAATGCGCGTGAGAACGAACGCACACCACGGCGCGACGGGCTGTGAGGCTCAGCGGTCCCCCGCCAGGATGCGCTGCTCCACCTCGCGGAGCTCCGGCCCGGGCTCGAGGCCCAGCTCGCCGACGAGGGTGCAGCGCGCGGACCGGTAGGCGGCGAGCGCGTCGGCGCGCCGGCCGCAGCGGTCGAGCGCCGTCATGAGCAGGACGTGCAGCCGCTCCCGCAGCGGGTGCAGGCAGACCAGCCCGGCCAGGTCGGCGACGGCCGTCTCGTGGCGCCCGCACTCGAGCTCGGCGGCGTAGAGCTGCTCGATCGCGACGTTCCGGCGCTCGGCGAGCCGGCCGGTCTGCGGCGCGAGCGGGCCGAGGTCGAGACCCTGGAACGGCTCGCCCCGCCAGAGCTCCGTGGCCGACCGCAGCAGCGCCGCCCGTCGCCGCGGGTCGTCGGACTCGGAGGCTCGCCGCAGGGCGTCGTCGAAGAGCTGGGCGTCCAGCTCGCCCGGGCGCACGCGGAGCAGGTAGCTCCCGGCGTCGAACACGAGCCGTCCCGGGTCGCCGAGTGCGCGCCGCAGCCGGTGGACGGTGAGCTGCAGCCGCTGCAGGTCGGCCGGGCCGTCGCAGTCCCACAGCGCGTCGAGCAGGGACTCCGCCGGGACGGGCGCGTTGGCGCGCGCGAGCAGGAGGGCGAGGAGCCCGACCCGGACCGCTCCGCACACGGGCGGCACGCCCGGCCCGGGCGTGACCCGCACCGGCCCCAGGACCTCGAAACGCATGTCGTCCCCCTTCTCAGGACTGCCGTCGCCACGCCGGGCTCCCCCCTGCCCGGTCAGGCTTCCCACTCCCCACAAGAGGTGATCGGGGCGACGAAAGTACGAGGAAAGTGACCGGCGTCACGGTGGGAGGCATCAGGTCGTCGAGGTCCTCCGGGCCGCCCTCGACGACGCACCCCCGGCCCGGCACGAAGGATCACGATGCGACACAGCACACGAAGGACACTGGCGGCCGCAGCCGCCGCAGCCGCAGGCCTGGGGCTCCTGGGCAGCACCGCGGCAGCCGCCACGCCCACGCCCGACGGCCCCGCGGCCGCGGCCACGTGGAACAGCACGGGCGCCACCTGGAACGACCCGAACGACACGGGAGGCGTCTCCGTCTACGAGCGGGCGTCCAAGCTCAGCACGGGCGAGGACATCCTGGGCCAGTTCATCGCCTACGGGGAGAAGATCAGCGTCTTCGACCGCCACGACAACGACCGCAAGGCGATCGTCAAGCTCTGGGTCGGTGGCAGCGGCCCGGCCGTCTTCTACGGCAACGGCGACGGCACCGAGCGGGTCATCAACGAGTCGTACGGCGAGGGCCAGGCCGTGTACCTGCAGGTCTGCACCTCCGACTCCGCGAACGCCGTCTGCTCGGACCGGACCCACCGGGGCCGGTCGTGAGGGCTGCGAGAGCAACCGTGAGGGACGAACGAGGAGGAACCATGCGTGCTCGCACCATGACGGCGGCCGTCGCCGCGACGCTCGTCGCCGGCGTCGGGCTGCTCGGGCCGACGGCGTCGGCCGCACCCGGACCCGCCGCCGAACCCGCACCGGGAACCGCACCGGACAGGTCCACGGCGGCCAGCTGGTACATGGACACCGCCGCCTGGGCCGACGACGGCGACGCCGGCGGGGTGAGCATCTACGAGCAGGCCCTCAAGGACGGCACCTCCCAGTACGTGATGGGCATGTTCGAGGCCCACGGCGAGCACCTGACGATCTGGGACCACCACCCCAACGGCTACCGGTCGATCGTCAGGCTGTGGGTCGGCGGCAGCGGGCCGGCGGTCTTCTTCAGCAACGGCGACGGCACGAAGCGCGAGCTGAACCTGTCGTACGACGAGGGTCAGACCGTGTACCTGCAGGCCTGCACCTCGACGTCCGTGAACGCCGTCTGCACGCCCAAGACCGAGAAGGGCACGTCCTGAGGAGGAATCATGCGACGTCGATCGATGACAACGGTGGCCGCGGCTCTCGCCCTCGCCGGCCTGGGGCTGTCCGCCGGCGCGGCCGGTGCAGCACCGGCCGCCGTGGTGCCGGCCCACCTGGCGCCACAGGCCGGCTGGGGTACCAGCTACTACGCCTGGAACGACCCCGAAGACTCCGGTGGTGTCTCCGTGGCCGAGCAGGCGTACAAGACCACCAGCGACGAGTACGTCCACGGCCGGTTCCGCGCCTACGGCGAGGTCCTGTCGATCTGGGACTACCACGACAACGACCGCAGGTCGGTCGTCAAGCTCTGGGTCGGTGGCAGCGGGCCCGCGGTCTTCTACTCCAAGGGCGACAACAGCTACCGGGAGGTGAACCTGTCGTACGACGAGGGGCAGACCGTGCACATCCAGACGTGCACCTCCGACACGTCCGGGGCCGTCTGCACGGAGAAGTCGAGGGTGCCGGGGGTCAGCTGACCGACCTCGGGTCTACCCCCACGGGTCGTGGGCTGCGGGATTCCGCGGCCCACGACCCGTGCCCGGCGCCGCCACCTGCGCTCTCGACATGCACGACCTGCTCAGGGGCCCGATGATGCGAAGCAGTGACTCTTCGGTCCCCAGCCCCAGGAGTGCGCATGTCGACCACCCGTCCGCCCGTCAGCGCCGACGCCGGGCCAGCGGCCCAGCCCGGGGCGGCCGACGCCCTCCTGCGGCTCGGCAAGCACCTGCGCTCCGGGGAGGTGTCCGACGACCTGCGCCAGCTGTTCCTCACCGGCGGCCGGGAGGGCGACGTCTTCTACCGCGACCGCTGGTCGCACGACAAGGTGGTGCGCTCCACCCACGGCGTGAACTGCACGGGCTCGTGCTCGTGGAAGGTGTACGTCAAGGACGGCATCATCACGTGGGAGACGCAGCAGACGGACTACCCGTCCGTCGGACCGGACTCCCCCGAGTACGAGCCGCGGGGCTGCCCGCGCGGCGCCGCGTTCTCCTGGTACACCTACTCGCCCACGCGGGTGCGCTACCCGTACGTGCGCGGCGTGCTGCTGAACGCGTACCGGGAGGCGAAGGCCGCCGTGGGCGGCGACCCGGTGCTCGCGTGGCAGCGCGTGACCTCCGACCCCGAGACCGCCCGCGCGTACAAGAGCGCGCGCGGCAAGGGCGGCCTGGTGCGCGCCACGTGGGACGAGGCGGCGGAGATCGTCGCGGCGGCGCACGTGCACACCATCAAGACCCACGGGCCGGACCGGGTCGCGGGCTTCTCCCCCATCCCGGCGATGTCGATGGTCTCGCACGGGGTCGGGGCGCGGTTCGTGCAGATGCTGGGCGGCACGATGCTGTCGTTCTACGACTGGTACGCCGACCTGCCGGTCGCGAGCCCGCAGGTGTTCGGCGACCAGACGGACGTGCCCGAGTCGGCGGACTGGTGGAACTCCTCCTACCTCATCATGTGGGGCTCGAACATCCCGGTGACCCGCACCCCGGACGCGCACTTCATGGCCGAGGCGCGCTACCGGGGCACCAAGGTCGTCTCGGTGTCCCCGGACTACGCGGACAACACGAAGTTCGCGGACCAGTGGCTCGCGCCCCAGCCGGGCACGGACGGCGCCCTGGCCATCGCGATGGGGCACGTCATCCTGCGCGAGTTCCTCGTCGAGAAGCGGACCGCGCCGTTCGCCGAGTACCTCAAGCGGTACGCCGACGCGCCGTTCCTGGTGCGCCTCGACCCGGCGCCCGACAGCCAGCAGGACGGCGCGTACACGCCGGGCAAGTTCCTCACGGCGGCGGACGTGGGCGACGACGTCCTGCCCGGCGCGTCCGAGGGGGCGCACCCGCACTTCCGGACGCTGCTGCTGGGCGCGGACGGCGCCGTCGTCGCCCCGAACGGGACGCTGGCCGACCGGTACGGCGAGGCGGGCGAGGGAAAGTGGAACCTCGACCTGGGCGACGTCGACCCGCTGCTGTCGGTGGCGGACGGCGCGGGGGCGGCGCCCGGCGAGCTGGGCGCCGCGGCGGTGCTGCTGCCCCGGTTCGACGTCGTGCCCGAGGCGGGCGCCGACGAGCAGGCGCACCTGGGCGGCAAGGGCGTCATCGCCCGCGGCGTCCCGACCCGGCGCGTGGGCGGGCACCTGGTGTGCACGGTCTTCGACCTGCTGCTCGCGCAGTACGGCGTCGAGCGCACGAGCGACGACATCGGGCTGGACCTGCCCGGCGAGTGGCCCACCGGCTACGACGACGCGACCGCGCCCGGCACGCCGGCCTGGCAGGAGGAGATCACCGGGGTGCGCGCCGAGACGGCCGCGCGGATCGGGCGGGAGTTCGCGGCCAACGCGGAGGACTCCGGCGGCCGGTCGATGATCATCATGGGCGCCGGCGCGAACCACTGGTTCCACTCGGACACGATCTACCGCGCGTTCCTCACGCTCACCACGATCACGGGCTGCCAGGGCGTCAACGGCGGCGGCTGGGCGCACTACGTGGGGCAGGAGAAGTGCCGCCCGATCACCGGCTGGGCGCAGTACGCGGGCGGGCTGGACTGGTCGCGCCCGCCGCGGCAGATGATCGGCACGGGCTGGTTCTACCTCGCGACCGACCAGTGGCGGTACGACGGGATGCCGGCGGACGCGCTCGCCTCGCCCCTGGCCCCCGGCAGGCTCGCGGGACGCACGACGGCGGACGCCCTGGTGGAGTCCGCGCAGCGCGGCTGGATGCCGAGCTACCCCACGTTCGACCGCAACCCGCTGGACCTCGTGGACGAGGCGCGCGCGGCCGGCAAGGAGCCGGAGCAGCACGTGCTCGACAAGCTGCGGTCCGGGGAGCTCAGGTTCGCCTGCGAGGACCCCGACGACCCGGCCAACTTCCCGCGGGTGCTCACCGTGTGGCGGGCCAACATCCTCGGCTCGTCCGGCAAGGGCAACGAGTACTTCCTCAAGCACCTGCTCGGCACGGACGCGGCCGTGCTCGCCGACGAGGCGCCCGAGGGCCGCCGGCCGGCGTCCATGACCTGGCGCGACGAGGCGCCGCGGGGCAAGCTCGACCTGCTCGTCACGCTCGACTTCCGCATGACGAGCACCACGCTGTTCTCGGACGTCGTGCTGCCGGCCGCCACCTGGTACGAGAAGCACGACCTGTCCAGCACGGACATGCACCCGTTCGTGCACTCGTTCAACCCGGCGATCAGCCCGCCGTGGCAGACGCGCACCGACTTCGACACGTTCCACACGCTGGCCGGCCTGGTCTCGCAGATGTCCGAGACCCACCTCGGGGTCCGCGAGGACCTGGTCGCGACCCCGCTGCTGCACGACTCCCCCGACGAGCTCGCGGTGCCGCACGGCACCCTGACCGACGCGGGGGCGCCGATGACCGAGCGCGAGCTGGTGCCCGGCGTCACGATGCCGCGGTTGCAGGTGGTCCAGCGCGACTACCCGGCGTTCGCGGCCCGGATGGCGGCGCTCGGCCCGCTCACGGACACCAAGGGCATGGCCACCAAGGGCGTCGCGTTCATGCCCGACGAGGAGGTGCGCAAGCTCGGCCAGGTCAACGGCGTCGTGGCCTCCGGGCCGGCGGCCGGGCGCCCGCGGCTGGACCGCGACACGCACGCGTGCGAGACGATCCTCGCGCTGTCCGGCACGACGAACGGCCGCCTGGCCGTGCAGGGCTTCGAGCACGTGGAGAAGCGCACCGGGCAGCGGCTGGCGGACCTGGCCCGCGACGACCAGGCCAAGCGCGTCACGTTCCCCGACGTGCAGTCGCGCCCGACGACGGTCATCACGTCCCCCGAGTGGTCCGGCTCGGAGCACGGCGGGCGCCGGTACACGGCGTTCGCCATCAACGTCGAGCGTCTCAAGCCGTGGCACACGCTCACGGGCCGCCAGCACTTCTACCTCGACCACGACTGGATGATCGAGCTCGGCGAGCAGCTGCCCACCTACCGGCCGCCGCTGGACCTGCACCACCTGTTCGGCGACTCGCCCACCCCCGGCGCCACCGACGACGGCACCGCCACCGGGCACGCCGCCGTCGCGGTGCGCTACCTGACCCCGCACTCCAAGTGGTCCATCCACTCGGAGTACCAGGACAACCTGTTCATGCTGTCGCTGTCGCGCGGCGGGCCGAACATCTGGATGAGCCCGCAGGACGCGGCCAAGATCGGCGTCTCGGACAACGAGTGGATCGAGGCGGTCAACCGCAACGGCGTCGTCGTCGCCCGCGCCGTCGTGAGCCACCGCATGCCCGAGGGCACCGTCTACATGCACCACGCCACCGACCGCACCGTCGACGTGCCGCTGTCGGAGACCTCCGGCCTGCGCGGCGGCATCCACAACTCGCTCACGCGCATCCTGCTCAAGCCCACGCACCTCGCGGGCGGGTACGGGCAGCTCACCTACGCGTTCAACTACCTCGGCCCCACGGGCAACCAGCGCGACGAGGTCACCGTCATCCGCCGCCGCAGCCAGGAGGTGCGTTACCAGTGAAGGTCATGGCGCAGATGTCGATGGTGATGAACCTCGACAAGTGCATCGGCTGCCACACCTGTTCCGTCACGTGCAAGCAGGCGTGGACGAACCGCACCGGCACCGAGTACGTCTGGTTCAACAACGTCGAGACCCGGCCCGGGCTGGGGTACCCGCGCACCTACGAGGACCAGGAGACGTGGCAGGGCGGCTGGGTGCGCACCAAGCGGGGCAAGCTCAAGCTGCGCGCCGGCGGGCGGGCGAAGAAGCTCGCGACGATCTTCCACAACCCCAAGCTGCCGTCGATCCACGACTACTACGAGCCGTGGACCTACGAGTACGACATGCTGCTCAGCTCGCCGCAGGGCCAGCACACGCCGGTCGCCAAGCCGAAGTCGCTGCTCAGCGGCGACGACATGTCCATCTCGTGGTCGGCCAACTGGGACGACGACCTCGGCGGGTCGACCGCGACCATGCAGGACGACCCGATCCTCAAGCACATGAGCGAGCACGTCGCCGAGGAGCTCGAGCAGACGTTCATGTTCTACCTGCCGCGCATCTGCGAGCACTGCCTCAACCCCTCGTGCGTGGCCTCCTGCCCCTCGGGCGCGATGTACAAGCGCGTCGAGGACGGCATCGTGCTGGTGGACCAGGACCAGTGCCGCGGCTGGCGCATGTGCGTCACCGGCTGCCCGTACAAGAAGGTCTACTTCAACCACAAGACCGGCAAGGCCGAGAAGTGCACGCTGTGCTACCCGCGCATCGAGGTCGGCCTGCCCACCGTCTGCTCCGAGACGTGCGTGGGCCGCCTGCGCTACCTCGGGCTCGTGCTCTACGACGCCGACCGGGTCGGCGAGGCGGCGGCCACCGAGGACACCCGCGACCTCCTGACGGCGCAGCGGTCGGTGTTCCTCGACCCGAACGACCCCGAGGTGATCGAGGGCGCCCGCCGCGAGGGCATCCCGGACGACTGGATCACCGCGGCCCAGCGCTCGCCGATCTGGAAGCTCATCCACGACTACGAGGTCGCCCTGCCGCTGCACCCCGAGTACCGCACGCTGCCGATGGTCTGGTACATCCCGCCGCTGTCGCCCGTCGTCGACGTGGTCGCGAGCTCCGGCAACGACGGCGAGGACGGGCGCACCCTGTTCGCCGCCATCTCCCAGCTGCGCATCCCGCTGGAGTACCTCGCCGGGCTGTTCACCGCGGGCGACACCGGGCCGGTGGAGCGCGTGCTGCGCAAGCTCGCCGCGATGCGCTCGGGCATGCGGGAGGTCAACCTCGGCCGCGAGTTCCCCGAGGAGACCGCGGCCGCCGTCGGCATGTCCGGCGACCAGGTCCAGGAGATGTACCGGCTGCTCGCCATCGCCAAGTACGAGGAGCGGTACGTCATCCCGACCGCGCACACCGAGGTGGCGCGCGAGCTCGAGGAGATGGCCTGCTCGCTCGACTTCGAGGGCGGGCCGGGCATGGGCGGCGCGGGGCCGTTCGGCTCGTCGTCGGGCACCCCGACGCCGGTCGCGGTGGAGAACTTCCACGCCCTGTCGGCCCGCCAGACCGCCGACTCCCCGTACGGGCCGTCCACCCCTGGGCGGGTGAACCTGCTCAACTGGGACGGCAACGGGCGCCCCTCGGGCCTCTTCCCGCCCGACGAGCCGGGCCCCAGCGGGCCCGGCGGCGGCGAACCGCCCGACGGGCCCGGCTCCCTGCCCGGCGGCCGCCAGGACGCCGCGCCCGACCAGCCGGGCGGCTTCGACGGGAGCGCACGATGAGCCTCGCCTTCCTCCCCCGCCCGGGCGTGCGCGCCAAGCGCCTGGACCCGCTCGCGCCCGTGCCGCTGACCGACCCGCAGCGCGCCGTCGCGCACATGGCCGCGGCCGTGCTGCTGCGCTACCCGGACGCCGAGACCCGGGCCGACGCCGCGACCGTGCGCGCCGCCGTCGGCGACCTGCCCACGCCCGTGCGCGACCGGCTCGCCGGCCTCGCGACCACGCTCACGGACGACACGACGGGCGCGCTGCAGGCGACCTACGTCGCGACGTTCGACCTCAAGCGCCGCTGCGCCATGTACCTGTCCTACTACGCCGCCGGCGACACCCGGCGCCGCGGCGCGGCGCTCGTCCGGTTCGTCGAGGCCTACCGGGCGGCCGGCTTCGAGACCACCGGCGACGAGCTGCCCGACTACCTGCCCACCGTCCTGGAGCTGTCCGCACGCGGCGGCGAGGACGGCGCGCGCATCGCGGCCGCCCTGCTCGGGGCCCACCGCGACGGCATCGAGGTGCTGCGCTCGGCCCTCGCCGCACAGGGCTCGCCGTGGACGGCAGCCGTCGAGGCCGTGTGCCTCACCCTGCCGCCGGTCGACGACGCGACCGCCGCACGCGTCGCCGACCTCGTCACCGCCGGGCCGCCGGCGGAGCTCGTGGGGCTGAGCGGATACGGGAGCGGGGACGACCTGCCGTGGAGCTGACGCGGGGAGCCGACATGGAGCTGACATGGAGCTGACATGGACGTGAGTGCCGACGGGATCATCTTCTGGGTGGTCGTGCCGTACGTGACCTTCGCCGTGCTGGTGGTGGGGTCGATCTGGCGGTACCGCTACGACAAGTTCGGTTGGACCACCCGGTCCAGCGAGCTGTACGAGAAGCGCCTCCTGCGCTACGGCTCGCCGCTGTTCCACTACGGGCTGCTCTTCGTCGTCCTCGGGCACTTCCTCGGCCTGGTGATCCCGAAGTCGTGGACCGAGGCGGTCGGCATCTCGGAGGGCTTCTACCACTTCATCGCCACGTCGATGGGCACGGCCGCGGCGGTCGTCGCCGTGGCCGGGCTGCTCATCCTCATCTACCGGCGCCGCGCGACCGGGCCCGTGTTCCTCGCGACCACGCGCATGGACAAGACCATGTACGTGTTCCTCGCCGGCTCGCTCCTGTCGGGCGCCTGGGCGACCGTCGAGACCCAGATCCTCGCCGGCGGCCACGGCTACGACTACCGGGAGACCATCTCCCCCTGGTTCCGTTCGCTGTGGTACCTGCAGCCGGAGGCCGCGCTCATGGCCGGGGTCCCCGCGGCGTTCCAGGTGCACATCCTCGTGGCGATGCTGCTGTTCGCGCTGTGGCCGTTCACCCGCCTGGTCCATGCGTTCTCCGCGCCGGTGCAGTACCCGTTCCGCCCGTACGTGGTCTACCGGTCCCGGGAGGCGTCGGTGTCCTCGCGGGCGCCCCGTCCCGGCTGGGACCCGTCCGAGACCCCCCGCCGTCACTGAGCCTGCTCGACGCCGAACCAGACCCGGAGGATCGCGATGTCGTCGTCACCCACCGCACCCAGCAGCTCGCCCGAGGCCGCCACGGCGACGCCACCCGGCGCCACCCTGCAGCTGGGCCTCGCGACGATCGGGTTCGCGATCTGCTTCTGGGCGTGGGCGCTGCTCGGCCCGCTGGGCAACAGCTACGGCCAGCTGTACTCGCTGTCCGACTTCGAGGTGTCGGTGCTGGTGGCCGTCCCGGTGATCGTCGGCTCGCTGGGCCGCATCCCGATCGGCGCGCTCACCGACCGCTTCGGCGCCAAGGTGATGTTCCCCCTGTGCAGCGCGCTGACGATCGTGCCCGTGCTGTTCGTCGGGTTCATCGCGAACAGCCTGCCCTGGCTGCTGATCGGCGGGTTCTTCCTCGGGCTGGGTGGCACGACGTTCGCCATCGGCGTGCCGTTCGTCAACAACTGGTACCCGCCGGCGCGCCGCGGCACCGCGATCGGCATCTTCGGCGCCGGCATGGGCGGCACCGCCATCGCCTCGTTCTCCACCGTCCCGATCCGCGACGCGTGGGGCGAGGGCGCCCCGTTCATCATCGTCTCGGTCGCGCTGGCGGTCTTCGCCCTCGTCTCGCGGGCGATGCTGCGCGACTCGCCCGCGTGGTCGCCCGGCAGCGGCGGCGGCATGTGGGCCCGCACCTGGGCGACGCTGAAGATCCCCGCCACGCTGCAGCTCTCGTGGCTGTACGCGATCGGCTTCGGCGGGTTCGTCGCGTTCTCCGTGTACCTGCCGACCTTCCTGCAGAACGCGTACGGCCTCAGCGCCTCCGACGCGTCGTTCCGCACCGCCGGGTTCGTGGTGCTGGCCGTGGTCTGCCGGCCGATCGGCGGCACCCTGTCCGACAAGCTGGGCGGTGTCCCGGTGTCGATCGCCTGCTTCACGGTGGTGACGGTGTTCGCGGCGGTCATCGTCTTCCAGCCCGCGCTGATGCCCGGTGCGACGATCGCGTTCCTCGGGATGGCGGCCGCCCTGGGCGCGTCGTCGGGGGCGACGTTCGCGCTGGTCGCGAAGATGGCGCCGCCCGGGACGGTGGGCGCCGTGACGGGCGTCGTCGGCGCCGCGGGCGGCCTCGGCGGCTTCATCCCGCCGCTCATCATGGGCGCCGTGTACGGCGCGGAGGGCGACTACGGCATCGGGTTCGGGCTGCTGGCCCTCACCGCGCTGCTCACGCTGCTGTTCACGCTGGGGCCGGTGCGCAAGCGCGTGCGCGCGGCCGCGGGATGACCGGCAACACCGCCGACACACGCACGGCCTACGGTGCGTCGATGAGGGTGATCGCATGAGCCCCGGCCGGCAGCAGGCGCGGACCGTCGAGGAGCACGCCGCCGCCGTGCTGGCGCGCGTCGCGCCGCTGCCGGCGGACGACGTCGCCCTGGCCGCGCTGGCCGTCGCCGAGCCGGGCCGCGTGCTGGGCGCCGACGTGCGCGCCGTCGCGCACGTGCCGCCGTTCGACGGCGCGGCGATGGACGGCTACGCCGTGCGCCTCGCGGACCTGCCGCCGGGCGGCGCCACCGTCACCCTGCCCGTCGTGGGGGACGCCCGCCCCGGCTCGCCCGCCGGTGACCGCCAGGAGGGCGAGGGCGCGGGCGGGGCGGTGCGGATCATGACCGGCGCCCCCGTACCCGCCTGGGCCGACTCCGTCGTGCCGGTGGAGCGCACCTCGACGGAGCGCTTCGTCGCCGGCGCGCCCACCACGGAGGGGGAGGTGACCCTCGCGCGCCAGCAGCGCACGCACGTGCGCCACCGCGGCGAGGACGTGCGCCCCGGCGACCTGCTCGCGCGCGCCGGCGACGAGGTGACGCCCGCCCTCGTCGCGGTCGCCGCCTCCGCAGGCCTGGGGTCGCTCCCCGTGCGCCGGCGCCCCCGGGTCGCGGTGCTGTCCACGGGCTCCGAGCTCGTGCCGGCCGGCGACGACCCCGGCGCGGGACGGATCCCCGACTCCAACTCGCTGCTGCTCGCCGGGCTGGTGCGCGCCGCCGGCGCCGACGTCGAGCGCGTCGGCGCCGTCCCGGACGACGCCGACGGCCTGCGCCGCGCCCTCGACCTCGCCGTCGGTGCCCCTGCGGGAGACGCCGCGGGACGGGCGGACCTGGTCGTGACGACGGGCGGGGTCTCGGCGGGCGCGTCGGACGTCGTGCGCGCGGTGCTCGCCGCCCCCGACGCCCGCCTGCGCGACGTCGAGCTCGCGGCCGTGGCGCTGCGTCCCGGCCGGCCGCAGGCCCTCGCGCGGTGGCAGGGCGTGCCCTGGGTCGCCCTGCCCGGGAGCCCGGTCAGCGCGTTCGTCTCGTTCGCGCTGTTCGTGCGGCCGGCCCTCGCCGTCCTCGCCAGCCGCGCGCCGGCCCGGCCCGTGCGCCGCCGCGTCGCGTCCGCCTGGCCCAGCCCGCCGGGCCGGGTGCACGTCGTGCCGGTGCGCACGCTGCCCTCCGGCGAGGTCGAGCGCGCCGTCTCGCCCGCCGGGGCCGGGCTCCGGGCCGGCGGTCCCCGCCCTGCCGTGGGCGGCCACGCGGCCTCCGCGCTGCTCGGCGCCGACGCCCTCGCCCTCGTGCCCGCCGACGCCGAGAAGGTCGAGGCCGGAGACGAGGTCGACGTCCTGCCGCTGGGCGGCGCGACGTGACCGGCACGGCGCCCGAGGGCGACGACCGGTTCGACGCGGTCGTCCTGGCCGGCGGCCGCGCGAGCCGGCTCGGCGGCGTGCCCAAGCCGACGGTCGTGGTCGACGGGGCGACCCTCCTCGACCACGCGCTCGCCGCGGCGGGCGACGCCGTCCGCACCGTCGTCGTCGGGCCGGAGCCCGACCGCCCCAGCGGGACGCGGGAGGTGCTGCGCACCCGCGAGGACCCGCCGTTCGGCGGCCCGGTGGCCGGCCTGGACGCCGGCCTGCGGGCGCTGGCTCGCGACGCGCGCCCCGGGCCGCCGGCGCCGTGGGTGCTGGTGCTCGCCGTCGACGTACCCCGGGCGCGGGACGCCGTGCCACGCCTGCGCCGCGCGATCGCCCAGGACGCGGCTCGCGACGGCGCCCACCTCGTGCGCGCCGGGCGCGCGCAGTGGCTGGTGGGGCTGTACCGGCACGAGGCGCTGCGCGACGCGCTCGACGCGCTCGACGCGCTCGCCGGCCCTGACGGCCTGCACGGGGAGCCGGTGCGGCGCCTGGTCTCCCGCCTCGCGTGCGCCGAGGTCGACGACCCGGACGGCGTGAGTGCGGACGTCGACACCTGGGACGACGTCCGACGCCTTACGGTGGGAGACCACGACGACGTGACGCCCCGCGACACGAAGAGCCTCGGGAGGAACCTATGACCGACCAGACGCCCCGCGGCAGCGAGCCGGGATCCACCGTGCTGGACCGGTGGGTCGACGCGCTCGAGGCGGAGCTCGGTCTGCCCCCGGGGACCGTGGACGTGGGGGCGGTGCTCGACCTCGCCCGCGACGCCGCGCACCAGGTCGCGCGGCCCGCCGCGCCGGTGAGCACCTACGCCGCCGGGTACGCGGCCGGGCTGGCCGCGGCGGGCGGGAGCGGCGCCGCCGGGGGTGCCGACGGTGCCGACGGTGCCCACGGTGCCGACGAGGTCATCCGGCGTGCCGCCGCCTTCGCGCTGGGCTGGCAGGACGCCGGCCCGGGCGCGGCGACGCCGGCCGAGCAGCCGGCCGGGGAGCCCCGATGACCACGGTCTCGCTGGGGATGCCGACGCCGCGCTCGGCGCCGCAGGTCGGGCCGGTCGCGCTGCCGTCCGACCGGCCGGCGACCTCCGGATTGGTGGACACGTTCGGGCGCGTCGCGACCGACCTGCGCGTCTCCCTCACCGACCGCTGCAACCTGCGCTGCACGTACTGCATGCCGGCCGAGGGCCTGCCCGCCCTGCCGAAGGACTCGGTCATGACGCGCGAGGAGATCGTGCGCCTGGTCGGCATCGCCACCCGCGACCTGGGGGTCCGTCAGGTGCGGTTCACCGGCGGCGAGCCGCTGCTGCGCCGCGACCTGGTCGACATCGTGCGCGACTGCGGGGCCCTCCCCCACCGGCCGGAGCTGAGCCTCACGACGAACGCGGTCGGGCTGGAGTCCCGCGCGGGCGCGCTGCGCGACGCCGGGCTGGACCGGGTCAACGTCTCGCTCGACACCCTCGACCCCGACACGTTCGCGACGCTGGCCCGCCGCCCGTTCCTCGAGCGCACCCTGGCCGGGATCGACGCCGCGGCCGCCGTCTTCGACCTCGTGAAGATCAACGCCGTGCTGGTGCGCGGCGTCAACCTCGACCACGCGGCCGACCTGCTGACGTGGTGCCTCGGGCACGGGTTCGAGCTGCGCTTCATCGAGCAGATGCCGCTCGACGCCGACCATTCCTGGGACCGGGCCGCGATGGTCACCGCGGCCGAGGTGCGCGACCAGCTGGGCGAGCGCTTCGTCCTCGAGCCCGACGAGGAGCCGCGCGACGGGGCCCCTGCCGAGCGGTTCGTCGTGCGGGCCCGCACCGGTGCCCGCGACCGGCTCGGGCGCGTCGGCATCATCGCCTCGGTGACCGAGCCGTTCTGCGCCGACTGCCGGCGCACCCGCCTCACCGCCGAGGGCGGGGTGCGCGACTGCCTGTTCGCGCACTCCGAGACCGACCTGCTCGGCCCGCTGCGCGCCGGCGCCGGCGACGACGTGCTCGCCGACCTGTGGCGGCGCGCCATGTGGGGCAAGCAGGCCGGGCACGGCATGACCGACACGGGCTTCGGCGAGGGTTTCACCCAGCCCGAACGCACGATGAGCACCATCGGAGGATGAGGACGCGATGACGACACCGACCACCACGACCCCGACCACCCCGGCCGGCACCGCACCTGCCGTCGTCGAGCTGCGGTACTTCGCCGCCGCGCGCGCCGCGCTGGGCCGCTCGACCGAGACGCTGGCGCTCGACCCGGGGCGGTCCGTGGCCACGGAGACCACCGTCGCGGACGTCGTCGCGCGCCTCGCGGCGGCGACGCCGTCCGCCGCGCCGGTGCTGGCCCGCTGCTCCGTGCTGCTGGACGGACGCCGCGCGGCACCGACCGACGTCGTGCCGGCCGGGTCGCGGCTCGACCTGCTGCCGCCCTTCGCCGGCGGCTGACGGGCGACCGACCCCTCAGGCCTCCCACTCGAGCAGCGTCACCGAGTGGGGCGGGAAGGTGAACGCGCCGTCCTCGAGCGTGACGTCGCGAGGGCCGCTCAGCGTCACGCGGTCCGGCTCGCCGAGGGAGTTCACCGCGAACAGGTCGTCGACGTCGGCGCCGATCTGGCGGCAGCGGGCCACGGCAGGCGCCGGACGCCCCAGGTCCAGGCGGGCGGTGATCGCCTCCGTGGGAGACCGGTTGATCGCGGCGACGAAGATCCGGCGGCCGTCCTCGCTCGTCGACACCGCGACGTCGAGGAGGCCGACCACGGTGGGCGTCACGCGGAACGACCCGTCCGCACGACGCTCGTCCCCCTCGCGCAGCGGGTGGGTGACGGCGGGGCCGTCCACCCGCACGGGCACGTGCACCGGGCCGGTGTGGTTCTGGTACAGGTCCCACACGTGGAAGGTGCTCGACCGGACGACCCCGTCCGGACGTACTGCCAGCAGGCCGTTGGCGTTGACGAGGTTCACGGTGTTGGCCATGGTCACCGGCACGTCGAGGACGCTCGCGCGATGCATCGCGTGGAAGACCCCGGCGTAGAACAGGGCGTCGGCGAGCGTCCGCGGGCTGTACCGGTTGACCCGGTGCAGCTGGTCGTCCGGGTACGGACCGCCGCCCGCGTCCCGGTCCGCGACGCCGCCGTCGGCTCCCGGGGCAGGCTCGGGCCAGGCGTCCGGCTCCACGTGGCGGATGTTCCACTCGTCCATCGCGATGGCGAGCGGACGGGTGCGGCCGTGGGCCGCCTGGACGTGTGCGACGAGCTCGGCCTGGTCGTGGATCGCCCGCTCGACGAAGCACGCCTGGGCGACGACCGCCTCGTACTCCTGGACGCTCGGGTCGACGAGGTGGCGGCTCGCCCCGTACAGGTGCAGCGACACCCAGTCGACGACGTCGCCGAGGCCGGCGACGACCTGCCGTGTCCACTCCCGGCTCTCCTGGCCGACGGCGACGAAGCGGAGCCGCGGATCGACGGCCCGCATGAACCGCGCGTGCTCCGCAGCGTCGCGGACGTACTCCTCGACCGGGCGGTGGCCCATCTGCCAGCGGCCGTAGACCTCGTTGCCGAGCCCCCAGATGGTGACGTCGTGCGGCGCGGCCGAGCCGTCGGCCGCGCGCCGCCGGGTCAGCTCCGTGTCGCCGCCGTAGTTCGTGTACTCCACCCACCGCACGGCGTCGTCGACCGACCGCGCGCTGTGCGCGAGGTACGGCTCGGCGCCGACGGCCTCGCACCACGCGAGGAACTCCGGGGTGCCGAACCGGTTGGACTCCTCCGAGCCCCACGCGAGCTCGAGCCTGCGGGGCCGGTCGTCGCGCGGCCCGGTGCCGTCCTGCCACCAGTACGGCGACGTGAAGTTCCCGCCCGGCCACCGCACCACCGGCAGCCCGAGCTCACGGCACGCCTCGATGACGTCCGACCGACAGCCCTGCAGCGGTCCCGGGCCGCCGACCGCGAGCTCGGAACCCTCGTCGAAGACCCCGCCCTCGATGTTGCCGAAGAAGGCCGACTCCAGGAAGTGTCCGTAGATGCGGCGGTCGATCCGGGGCCGGGACCCCGGTGCGGTCGTCGTGTCGATCCTGACGGTGGCGTGGTTCATCGGTTCCTCTCGGTGGTGCGGGTGCGGCGGTGCTGGAGTGCGTTCGGGGGTGGAGAGGGGCAACGGCTCAGGCCTTCACCCCGCCCTGGGAGACGCCCTCGATGATGTAGCGCTGCGCCACGACGTAGACGACGAGCACCGGGACGCTGGCCACCACGGCGCCGGCCATGAGGAGGTCGAAGCGGGACGCGAACTCGCCCTGGAGCTGCGCGAGCCCGGCGGGCAAGGTCAGCATGTCGGTGCTGAACAGCACGAACACCGGCCACAGGAAGTCGTTCCAGCTCGACAGGAAGGCCAGGACCGCGAGGGTCGCGACGGCCGGCTTCGCCAGCGGCAGCATCATGTGCCAGAAGATCTGCCACTGGTTCGCCCCGTCGATCCGGGCCGCCTCCTCGATGGCCGGGTTGACCGCCAGGAAGAACTGCCGCAGGAAGATCACGCCGAAGGCGCCTGCGGCGGACGGGACGACGAGGGACGCGTAGCTGTTGAGCCAGCCGAGCTCGTTGACGATCAGGAAGTGCGGGATCAGGAAGATCACCCCGGGCACGAACATCGTCGCCAGCACCAGCCCGAGCATCGTGCGCCGGAAGGGGAACTCCAGCCGGGCGAGGGCATAGGCCGCCGTGGTGGAGATCGTCACCACCAGGGCGCTGTGCAGCAGAGCCACGAGGAGGCTGTTGCCGAGCCAGCGGAGCACCGGCAGGCGGGCGCTGCCCAGGATCTCGCGGTAGGCGGCCAGCGTCGGCTCCTGCGGCACGAGAGAGAAGTCGAGCGAGTTCGCCTCCTCGACCGACTTGAACGACGTCGAGACCATCAGGAGCAGCGGGACCACGAACACCGCCGTCAGCGCGAGGACGGTCAGGCCGAGCACCAGCCGCCGCGGCCGGCGGCGGACGCGCGGGGGCGGTGGCGGTGGCGGCACGACGGGCCCCGCGGGGCCACGGTTCACGGGAGTCACCTCGGTCGAGCTCATTGCTCCAGGTCACCGACCTTCCGGAAAGCGAGCAGCACCAGCGCACTGACGACGACGAGGCTCACGGCGAGGATCATGCTCATCGCCGACGAGGTCCCGATGTCGAAGCCCTCGATGCCGGTCTGCGCGATGAAGCCGATGGCCGTCCTCGTGTCGGTGCCCGGCTGCTCCTGGGTGATCAGCGCTGACTGGCCGTACATGTTGGCGCACGCGATGATCGTGATGGTCACGACGAACTGCAGCACGCGCCGGATCCCCGGCAGCGTCACGGCGAGGAACCGCCGCCACGCCCCGGCGCCGTCGATCGTCGCCGCCTCGTAGAGGTCCTTGGGGATGTCCTGCAGCGCCGCCAGGTAGATGACGGCGTTGAACCCCACCGTCCACCAGACCGTGACGCCGATGAGGGCGACCCATCCCGCAGGGAGCGTCGTCGTCCAGGCGATGTCGCCCGGCAGCCCGACGGCGCGCAGCAGCTGGTTGACCGGCCCCAGCTGGCGGTCCAGCAGGTAGTGCCACAGCAGCCCGACGACGGCGACGCCGAACACGTACGGCGCAAAGTAGACGGCCCGGAAGAACGTCCGCCCGGGGAACTTCTGGTGCAGCAGCAGGGCGAGGGCCAGCGGGATCACGATCAGCAGCGGGGCGGACCCGGCGGAGAAGATCCCGGTGGCCTGCATGCCCTTCCAGAACTCCACGCTCGTGACGGACGTGCCGGCGAAGAGCTCCGCGTAGTTGTCCCCGCCGACCCACGGCCGGCCGGGCAGCCCGAGGCTCCACCGGTGCAGGCTCGCCCAGACGGCGGAGCCGACGGGGACGATGACGAAGACGACGAACAGCGCGAAGAACGGCAGGAGGAAGGCGAGCGCCGTCCACGGGCTGTTGCGCCGCAGGGGTCGCCGCGTCGTCACGTCGGGCGGGTCGTCGAGGCGGCGCGCCTCGTGGCCCGTCATCAGCTGTGTCATGAGCAGGTCTCCCGTTCAGCTCTTCAGGAGCTCGTTGGTCTCGTCCAGCTCTTCCTGCGCGGTGGCCTGCGCGAACTCGAGCGCCTCGGTCGGGTCGACCCCACCGAGCACCGCCTCGCCGACCGCGCGCTGCCAGCTGTTCGCTGCGATCACCCGCGACTGCGGGATCTGCGGCAGGAACACGGTGGCCGCGAAGTTCTCCTCGGTCGCCAGCGCCGCCTGCGGGGAGGAGCGGAACGCCTCCCCGGCCCGCACCGTCGCCCGGGCAGGCGTGTTTCCCGAGGCGATCCACGGCTCGGAGTGGCGGCTGACCCAGTCGACGAAGGTCTGGGCGGCGTGCGCCACGTCCTCGTCGGCCTGCGACTGGTCCGTCAGGACGAGGTGGTGCGAGTTGGCGAAGACGCCCGGCTCCGGCCCGATCCGGGGGAACGGGGCGACGCCCCACTCGAGGTCGGGCGCGGTGAGCGTCAGGTCGGGGATGGTCGCCGGCAGGTCGGCGAGCACCGCCGCCGAGCCGTTCTTGAGCGGGGGCCGTGGGTCGGTGGCACCGGCCGGGCTGACCCCGGAGGAGATCTGCTCCACCATCCACTCGAGCGCCGCCACCGCGGCCGGCGAGGCGATCTCGGCCCGGGTGCCCGTCTCGTCGAAGAGCCGGCCGCCGAACTGGGGCAGCAGCGACGCGAACATCTGCCACGAGGGCGTCACCCAGAACGGGTGCTCGATCCCCGCGTCCTGCAGCGCCGCCATGGTCGTGCCGAACTCGGCCCCGTTGGCGATCGCGCCCGGGACCCCGGCGTCCGCGAGCACGGGCACGTTCCAGTACTGGCCCATCGTCAGGACGTCGAGCGGGATGCCGAGACGCCTCCCGTCGTACACCCCGTTGCGCCAGACGGCGGGGACGAAGTCGTCCCCGTCCAGCTCGAGCCCGTCCGCCAGCTCGTCGAGGGGGACGAGGGTGCCCCGGGCGGCGAAGGTCGCGAGCTGGTCGAGGTGCATGATCGCGACGTCGGGCCCCTCCCCGGCGCCCACGGCGGGCACCACCTTCGTGTAGAGGCTGTCGGCGGGGAGGGAGGTCATGACGACCCGGATGCGCGGGTGAGCCACGTTGAACCGGTCCACGATCTCTCCCATCGCAGGCCCGTCGCCCCCGGTGAACGGGTTCCAGAACTCGAGCCGCACCTGCGGTCCGCGGTACTCCCCCGGCCGGAACACGGCCTGGTCGCGGGCCCCGCCGGCGTCCACGGACGCTGAGCACCCGGCCAGGGCGGTGAGGCCCAGCGCCCCGAGGAACGCGCGGCGCGAGAGCGGTCTCGTCGTCATCACGTCATGGTGGACGCTGGGAAATTTTCCGTAAATGTCTGGCAGAACGCAGGTTCCGGTGAGCGGATATCCTGCGTGCGGCGGTCACCACCACACGCCCGGCCTTGCGAAGGACACACATGCCCCGTCGAGTCACGCCCCATCGAGTCACGCCCGCTCGAGCACGTGCTCAGGTCCGCGGGCGCGTCGGCGCGTTCGTCGTCGTCGCGGCCCTGGCGCTGGCCGGTTGCTCGTCCGAGGCGCCCGATACCGCACCCGGTGCCGCATCTCCCGGTGCGGCGGAGGGAGGGGTGCTCGCCGAGCATGGGCTGGAGGGCCTGGATGCTCGGCAGATCATCGATCGGCTCGACGCGATGCCTGTCGCCGAGCGACCCACGGACCTGGTGGCGTCGGTGCGCCCGAACGAGGTCGTCGTCACTGACGATCAGCAGCACGAGTCGAGCGTGCCGATGACGTCCGACGAGTTCTACGTCTCCGTGGCCCCCTACGTGGACCAGACGCACGAGTGCTACTTCCACAGCCTCACCACGTGCCTCGGCGAGCTGCAGAACGCGAGCGTCGGGGTCACGGTCACCGACGACGCGACGGGGGAGGTGCTGATCGACGAGGCGAGGCAGACCTTCGACAACGGGTTCGTCGGCCTGTGGTTGCCGCGTGGCATCGACGCGACGATCTCGATCGAGCACGACGGTCGCGCCGGGACCTCACGAGTCTCCACCGGCGGCGACGAGGACGCGACCTGCCTGACCTCCCTGCAACTGACCTCACCACTGACCTGACCCGGGACGCCGGCCCCGGGGCCCCGTGCGCGCGACGGTCACCGCGCGACCGGTCGGACGTCCCGCCAGCCGTCGTCGGCGAGCAGCCGCGCCGCGCCGCGCGAGCGGAGCCCGGTGGGGCAGACCACGACGACGGGCGCGTGGGCCGGGTGCCCCAGGAGCTCGGGCGGGTAGTCGCCGGCGGCGAGATCCTCCAGCCGCACCCACACCGCGCCCTCGAACCGGTCGCCGAGCGTCCCCGCGACCGGCCCGACGTCGAGCACCAGCGCCCCCTCCGCTGTCTCCCCGGCCGCCCGGCCCCCCGTGGGCGCGCCGTCCCGGGGCCCAGGCGTCGCCGTCGCCACCGGGCTCGTGTCGACAGCGTCCGGCGCAGGCGGGGCGAGGTCGACGGCGTCCCACGCGGACGTGCGCGCGTCGTAGACCAGCAGCCGGCCGAGGGCCACGTCCCCCGCGCCGGTGAGCAGCTTCACGGCCTCGACGGCCATCGTCGCGCCGACGACGCCGCACGCCGGCCCGAGCACGCCGACGGTCTCGCACGACTCGCCGTCCTCGTCCGGACGGGGCCCGAAGACGTCCGGGTAGGTGATCGCCCGGCCGTCCGGCGCCGCGGACCACCACACCGCCACCTGCCCGTCCCAGCCGAGCACCGTGCCCCACACGACCGGCAGCCCCAGGGCGGCGGCCGCGTCCGAGACGGCGTACCGGGTGGCGAACGTGTCCGAGCCGTCGACGACGACGTCGTACCCGCCCAGCATCCCCCGCGCGGTGGCGTCGTCCAGGTGCTGCACGTGCTCGACGACCTCGACGGAGGGGTTCAGCAGGCGCAGCGACTCCGCCGCGGACGTGGTCTTGGGACGCCCGACGTCGCCCGCCCCGTGCAGCACCTGGCGCTGCAGGTTCGAGGTCTCGACGACGTCGTCGTCCACGACGCCCAGCGTGCCGACGCCGGCCGCGGCGAGGTACTGGAGCGCGGGCGACCCGAGCCCGCCCGCCCCGACGACGAGCACCCGCGCCCCCGCCAGCCGCGCCTGCGCCTGCGGCCCGAAGCCGTCGAGCAGGAGCTGACGGGACACGCGACGCCGTTCGCCCGCGGGCAGGTCGCCGCGGGCGGGCACGAGCGGGTCGAGCGGCACCCGGCTACCCCGCCCGGCCGTCCCGGTGCGCGCGGATCGCGGCGGCGGCCTGCGGCAGCACGTCCGCGAGGTCGCCGACGACGGCGAAGTCGCAGATCTCGAAGATCGGCGCCTCCGGGTCGGAGTTCACGGCGACGATCACCTGCGCGGCCTGCATGCCTCCGCGGTGGTGCGGCGCGCCGGAGATGCCCGCGCCGACGTAGAGGCGCGGCGCGACGGTGACGCCCGTCTGCCCGACGTACCGGTCGAACCAGCCCTCGAAGACGGCGTCGCGCGAGGCACCGACCGCGGCGCCGAGCGCGTCGGCGAGCTCCTCGACCGGGCCGAAGTCGCCGCCGGTGCCCCGCCCGCCGGCCACGACGACCGCCGCCTCCTCCAGCGTGGGCCGGCCCTCGGTGCGGGCCTTCGGGGTCCGGCCGGAGACGGTCGGCAGCGGCGCGGCGCCGTCGAGGCTGACGGCGAAGCCCTCGACCTCGGTGGGGACGGCGGCCGTCGCCGGCTCGGGCACGACGGCGTTCGAGCGCACGGTGAGCACGGCGACCTCGGCGGTCACGGCGCACCGGGTGTCCCAGGCGCCGGCGAAGACCCGCTTGCCCGCGACCAGCCGGCCGTCGTCGTCGGTGCCGACGGACGCGGCGTCGATGACGAGGCCCGCGCCGAGGGCGTGCGCGGCGAGGGCCGCGGCCTCCTTGGCGGCGAAGGTCGCGGGGGCGAGGACGACGTCCGCGTCGGTGCGGCGCACGGCGGCGGCCAGCGCGGCACCGACGACGGCGGGCAGGTGCCGGGCGTCCGGCCCCCCGGCGGCGTCGAGCGCCTCCTGGGGCAGCTCCGCCTGCCGCACCGTCTCGACGCCGTACGCGCCGAGCTGGGCGAGCACCTCGACGGTCGGGGCCTCGAGCGTCACGGCCTCGACGCGCCCGAGGGAGCGGGCGAGGGTGAACAGCTCCAGCACGCTGGAGCGCACCTCGGTGGCGGGGTCGAGCAGCACCAGGACGGTGCGGTTCGCGGCGGGCACGGGCGCGGACTCGGTCTGCGTGGGCGTGGTCTGCGTGGGTCCGGTCATGGCGTTCTCCCTCAGACCAGCTCGTGACGGATCAGGTACGCGGCGAGGGCGGCTCCGCCCTCGCCCTTGTCGGTCACCAGCTCGACCTCGGGGCGCGGCGGCCGCTCGGCGGCGCTCAGGGCCTCGGTGCGCGCGCCGGCGGCGCCGACGGCCGCCCCCTCCAGGCCCAGGTCGGCGGCCGACCAGGCCTCGATCTCCTTGCTGCGGGCCGCCATGATCAGCTTGAAGTTCGGCATGCGGGGCGTGTTCGCCGTGTCCGCGACCGACAGCACCGCCGGCAGCGGGGCCGACATCGACTCCGTCGCCTCGTCCGTCTCGCGGGTGATCGACAGCGTGCCGCCGTCGAGGGACACCGACTTCGCGAGCGTCAGCGCCGGGCGGCCCAGCTCGGCGGCCACCAGCGCCGGCACGACCGACCCGAGCCCGTCGAGCGCCGCCATGCCCGTGATGACCAGGTCGACGGGGGCACCCTCCGCCTCGAGCCTCCGCACGCCGGCCGCGAGCGCCGCGGCCGTGCCGAAGTAGTCCGACCCGGCGAGCGCGTCGTCCGTCACCCGCACGCCGCGGTCCACGCCCATCTGGAACGCCTTGCGCAGCGCGACGTCCCCCGTGGCCGGCGCCACGCTCAGCGCGACGACCTCGCTGCCCGCACGGTCGTCGTCCGACAGCCCGTCGAGGATCCGCAGCGCCGCCTCGATCGCGTTCTCGTCGAGCTCGTTGAGCGTGCCGACCGACGGGTCCCGGTCCACGCGACAGCCCTCGAAACGCCGTTCCGCATTGATGTCCGGCACGTACTTCACGGTGACGACGATGCGCACGGGCGACGACCTCCAGCTCGCGTATGACCTCGCGGATACAGCAGATATGACCGGGTCGAGCCTACCCGCGGCGCGTCCTGGCGGGCACCGCGTCCGCGGGCGGAGCCGGTCGGTGGAGCCTACGGTCGTCACATGCGGATCGACCTCGCCGGCAGGACGGCGCTCGTGACCGGTTCGACGCAGGGCATCGGCCTCGCGATCGCCCGCGGCCTGGCATCCGCCGGGGCACGTGTCGGGGTCAACGGACGCTCCCACGAGTCCGTCGCGAGGGCGGTGGAGGACCTCGCCCGCGACGTGCCCGGCGTCGACGTCGTCCCGGTGGTCGCCGACCTCGCGACCGACGAGGGCTTCGCCGCGGCGGTCGACACGCTGCCGGACGTGGACGTTCTCGTGAACAACCTCGGGATCTTCGGCTCGCGCCCCGCGCTCGAGATCACGGACGAGGAGTGGCGCCGCTACTTCGAGGTGAACGTGCTGGCCGCCGTACGGCTGATCCGCCACCACCTGCCCCGCATGGCGGCGCGGGGCTGGGGCCGGGTCCTCGACATCGCGAGCGACTCGGCCGTCGTCATCCCGGCCGAGATGATCCACTACGGCACGTCGAAGACGGCCCTGCTCGCCGTCTCGCGCGGGTTCGCCAAGGAGGCCGCCGGCACCGGCGTGACGGTCAACTCGGTCATCGCCGGCCCGACGCACACCGGCGGTGTCGAGGACTTCGTCTACGAGCTCGTCGACCGCGACCTTCCCTGGGACGAGGCACAGCGCGAGTTCATGGTGAAGCACCGGCCGCAGTCGCTGCTGCAGCGCCTCATCGAGCCCGAGGAGATCGCGAACCTCGTGGCGTACCTGGCCTCGCCGCTCGCGTCCGCGACGACGGGCGGCGCCGTGCGCGTCGACGGTGGCTACGTGGACTCGATCCTCCCGTGACGGCTGTCGGCCGCTCCGGGCACGATGTCCCCATGGAGTCGCGCCCCAAGGTCACGCCGCTCACGCGCCCCAGCGTGCGCCGCAGCCACGTCCCGCCGCTGGGCGTGCACCCGACGCCCGACGGCGGGGTCGACGTCGCGGTCGCCGCCGCGCACGCGGACGGCGTGGAGCTGTGCCTGATCGACGTCGTCGCCCCGGACCTGCCGGCCGGTGACCCGGCCCGCTACGCGGAGCGCCGGGTGGCGCTCGACGGCCCGACGTACGGCGTCTGGCACGCGCACGTGCCGGACGTGCGGCCGGGCCAGCGGTACGGCTTCCGTACCCACGGCGCATGGGACCCGGCCGCGGGCCAGCGGCACAACCCGGCCAAGCTGCTGGTCGACCCGTACGCCCGCGGCCTGGCGGGCGACCTCTCCTACGGCCCCGAGACGCTCGGCGCCGTCAGCGCCCTCAGCGACGACGACCCCGGCTGGTGGGTGGCCGAGCGCTACGGCGAGCCCGACGACCGAGACTCGCTCGCCCACGTGCCGCACTCCGTCGTCGTGCCCGCGCAGCCCGGGCCCCCGCCGCTGAGCCGCCCCCGCGTCCCGTGGGCGGACACCGTGGTCTACGAGGCGCACGTCCGGGGCCTCACCGCCCGGCACCCCGACGTCCCGCCCGAGCTGCGCGGCACCTACGCGGGCGTGGCGCACCCGGCGACGATCGACCACCTGCGCTCCCTCGGCGTCACGACGCTCGAGCTGCTGCCGATCCACGCGTTCGCGAGCGAGCCGCGGCTGGTCGCCCAGGGGCTGACCAACTACTGGGGCTACCAGACGCTCGGGTTCTTCGCCCCGCACGCCGCCTACGCCACGCGTGCCGCGCAGGACGCCGGCCCGGCCGCCGTGCTCGACGAGGTCCGGGGCATGGTGCACCTGCTGCACGAGGCGGGGATCGAGGTGCTGCTCGACGTGGTCTACAACCACACCTGCGAGGGCGGCGACGAGTCCCTGCACGTGAGCTGGCGCGGCCTCGACAACGCGGGCTACTACCTGCACGACGGCGCCAGCCCGGCCGCGCTGGCGGACGTCACCGGCACGGGGAACTCCCTCGACTTCCGCCGCCCGCGCGTGGTCCAGCTCGCCCTGGACTCGCTGCGCTACTGGGCCGAGGTGGTGGGCGTGGACGGGTTCCGCTTCGACCTGGCCGTCACCCTCGGCCGCACCCACCACGGGTTCTCCCCCGACCACCCGTTCCTGGTCGCGCTGCAGACGGACCCCGTGCTGAACGGCCTCAAGCTCGTGGCCGAGCCGTGGGACGTCGGCCCGGGCGGCTGGCAGACGGGCCAGTTCCCGCCGCCGATGGCGGAGTGGAACGACCGGTTCCGCGACGCCGTCCGCGGCTTCTGGCTCGACGCGCCCCGCGAGGGCTCGCACGGGCGGCCCATGCACGGCCTGCGCGAGCTCACCACCCGCCTCGCGGGCTCGGCCGACCTCTTCGGCCACTCCGACCCGCCGCTGCTGCGCGGCCCGGTCGCGTCGGTCAACTACGTCACCGCCCACGACGGGTTCACGCTCGCCGACCTGGTCGCGTACGACCACAAGCACAACGAGGCCAACGGCGAGGAGGGCCGGGACGGGACCGACCACAACCTGTCGTGGAACCACGGCGTCGAGGGCCACGCCCCGGGCGACGCCGAGGGCGGCGACACCACCACGGAGCCGTGGTCGGCCGTCGTGCCGCTGCGGCGCGCCTCCCAGCACAACCTGCTCGCCACCCTGCTGCTGGCCGCGGGCACCCCCATGATCACCGCCGGCGACGAGCTGGGCCGCACCCAGGGCGGCAACAACAACGCGTACGCGCAGGACAACCCCACGTCCTGGCTCGACTGGGACCTCGACGACGCCGCACGCGACCTGCTCGCCACCACCCGGTTCCTCCTCGCCCTGCGGCGCGAGCACCCGGCCCTGCGCGCGGACTCGTTCTTCCTCGGCACCCCGCGGCCGGGCGAGGAGGCGACCGACCTGCTGTGGTTCGCCGCCGACGGCACCCCGATGGACCGCGACGCCTGGGGGGTGGCCGGGCGGCGGGTGGTGCAGATGCTGCGCCCCGGGCCGGCGGACGGCGACGCGCACGTGCTCCTCGTGCTCAACGGCGGCCTCGACGACGTCGAGATCACCCTGCCGCCTTCCGGGGACGGGTCGTGGGAGCGGGTCTGGAGCTCGACCTGGGACCGGCCCGGGGCGCCGGAGGACGACGAGCCCGGGGCGCTGACGATGGAGTCGCTCAGCGTGGAGGTCTTCCTCGGCCGCTAGCGGCGCCCTCGCGGGCCAGGAACGTCACCCGTGTGCCCGGCGCCGCTCCTCTGCCACACTTCCGTCATGAGCGCCGATGCTTCGCCCGCCGTGGCACGTCCGGGAACGACCACCGACGTCGTCGTCATCGGGGCAGGGTTGTCCGGGCTGGTCACCGCGACCGAGCTCACCGCGGCCGGCAGGCGCGTGGTGCTGCTGGACCAGGAGCCGGAGGCGTCGTTCGGCGGTCAGGCGTGGTGGTCGTTCGGCGGGCTGTTCCTCGTGGGCTCGCCGGAGCAGCGCGCGATGGGCGTGCACGACTCCCCCGAGCTCGCGTGGTCGGACTGGCAGGACTCGGCGCAGTTCTCGCCCGGCGCCGAGCGCGGCGAGGGGCCCGACCGGCACGGCTACGCGTGGGCGCACCGGTTCGTGGAGTTCGCGGCCGGCGACATGCGCTCCTGGCTGCACGCCCGCGGCGTGCGCTGGTTCCCGCTGGTGCAGTGGGCGGAGCGCGGCGGGTACACGGTGGGCCGGCGGTCCGGCGGCGGGCGGCCCGAGGGGGACGGCACGCAGCACGGCAACTCGGTCCCCCGCTTCCACGTCACCTGGGGCACGGGGCCGGCGATCCTGCGACCGTTCGTCGCCGCGGCCCGGGCCGCGCAGGACGCCGGGCTGCTGGACCTGCGGTTCCGCCGCCGGGTGGCCGGGCTGACGACGACGGACGGGGCAGTCACGGGGGTGCGCGTCGAGGTCCTGGCCGACCACCCGACCGACGGGCTGCCGTTCGGCGGCCGCGGGTCGCCGTCGAACCGGGACGTCGTGGGCACCGAGGAGATCACGGCGGGCGCCGTCGTCGTCGCCACGGGCGGGATCGGGGCCAACCACGACCTGGCCCGCGCGCACTGGGACCCCGAGGCGGGGACCCTGCCCGACCGGATGCTGTCGGGGGTGCCCGACTCGACCGACGGGCTCATGCTGTCCACCGCCGCCGACGCCGGGGCGGCCCTCGTGCACGAGGAGCGCATGTGGCACTACCCGGAGGGCATCGCCAACCACTCGCCCGTGTGGACGAACCACGGCATCCGCATCCTGCCCGGGCCGTCGTCGCTGTGGCTCGACGCCGACGGCGGCCGGCTGCCCGCCCCGCTGTTCCCCGGGTTCGACGCGCTCGGGGCGCTGCAGCACGTCACCCGCCGCGGCGACGACCACTCCTGGTTCGTGCTGAACAAGGCGATCATGGAGTCGGAGTTCGCGCTGTCGGGGTCCGAGCAGAACCCCGACCTCACCGGCAAGGACGTCAAGCTGCTCGCGCAGCGCGTGCTGCCCGGCGCCGTGGGCCCGGTCGCGCGGTTCGCCGCGGAGTCCCCCGAGTTCGTCTGGGCCGAGACGCCCGAGGAGCTGGCCGGGAGGATGAACGCCCTCGTCGACGCGACGCCGGGCTCGCGCGGGCACGTGGACCCGGACGACCTCGCCCGCGTGGTCGCCCAGCGCGACGCGCAGGTGTCCAGCGGTCTGGGCAAGGACCCGCAGGTCGTCGCGACACGGGCCACCCGGGACTACCGGGTGGACAAGCTGATCCGGGTGGCGAAGCCGCGCCCGTTGACGACGCCGAAGGACGGCCCGCTGCTCGCCGTGCGGCTGTCCGTGCTGACGCGCAAGACGCTCGGCGGGCTGTGGTGCGACCCGTCCGGCCGGGTGCTGCAGGCCGACGGCTCCGTGCTGGCCGGTCTGTGGGCCGTGGGCGAGGCCGCCGGCTTCGGCGGCGGGGGCGTGCACGGCCACCGCGCGCTCGAGGGGACGTTCCTCGGCGGCTGCCTGCACACCGGTCGCGTGACCGGTCGCGCCCTGGCCGCCAGCCTCTGACGGCGAGCCCGTGAGGTCGTAGAACCGGTCGTCCCGTCGTAGGCCGGGGGTACGACCGGACGACAGTGGCTACGACCTCGCGGCAGAGCCGGGTCGCCGACGGCGGCCGGCGTCGGCGAGCGCCCGGCGCACGCGACGGATCAGGCGGTCCGGGTCCGCGAGGTCCTGCCACGTGAGGCGCAGCAGGATCCAGCCCGCCTCGGTGAGGGCGTCGTGGCGCCGTTTCTCCGCGAGGAGCCGCTCGCGCGGGTCGCCGTACTCGCCGCCGGAGTACTTGACGGCGCCGTCGAACTCGATCCCGACCCGCAGCTCCGGCCAGCCGAGGTCGATCCATGCCTGTCCCCGCCAGGTCTGCACCTCGACCGCGAGCCGGGGAGCGTCGATCCCCGCCTCGTCCAGGTACCAGCGGACCACCGACTCGCCCGGCGACTCCGCGCGCACGTCGGCCAGCTCGACGACGCGCCGCGCCTGGCGTACGCCCGGGCGCCCCGACGCCTCGGCGAGCACCTCACGCACGACGGCGAGGTCGGCCCCGGCACGCAGCGCCGAGTCGGCCACCACCAGGGCCTGGACGCCCGGCAGCCACCTCGCGCAGTCGATCGTCGTGCGCTCCAGCGTCGTGACGGGGCGTGCGTCGACCACCGTACGGTCGCGCTCGGGCAGGCGGATCGGGTGACGGACGAGGCGATCGTCCCGCCCGGCGGGCGCCGGGGGCTTCCACGCATGTGTGACGTGCACCCGATCGGAGAGCCGGTACACCGCGAGCCCGTGCAACAGCGCCGCCGTCTCGTGGCTGAACCAGTAGTCGGTGCGCAGCGACTCGGCGACCGCGGCCGCGAGCGCGAGCACCCCAGCCTCACGCCGCAGCGCGGGACCACGCCCGGCGTCGCCAGGTGCGGGGACGACGTACCTGCCCCGACGCACTCGCCGCAGCTCACCGCGCCGCACGCGCCGGGCGATCACGGCTCGGCGCTCGCTGTCGTACCTGACCACGGTCGGCAGGTCCCTCGGGGTCGGACGGGAGGTGTCACCCGGTCGTCGTCGGCTCGGCGGCATGCCCGCCATCCTGGCAACCTCGCGTCACCGCCGCGGGCGCCCTGTGGACGACACCCGCGAGGTCGTACCGGCGGTCGTCCGGTCGGACGCCGGGGATACGGCCGCGCGCCCGGAACTACGACCACGCGGGTGAACTGGCGCGCGGCGGGCAGGGCGGCTGGATAGCGTGGAGGTCGTGACGTCTCCGCAGCCCACGCCGTACGCGCCGATCGGGCGGATCCCCGTGCTGGAGGTCTCGCCCGTCGTCGAGGGCGGCCGATGGCCGGCCAAGGCCGTCGTGGGTGAGGTCGTCCCGGTCGAGGCGACGGTGTTCCGCGAGGGGCACGACGCCGTGTCGGCGACCGCGGTGCTCGTCGCCCCGGACGGCTCGGACCACTCGAGCGCACCGATGTCCGACGTCGCCCCCGGCCTGGACCGCTTCCGCGGCTACCTGCAGCCGGACGCCGTCTCCGGCACGCCGTCGGACCCGGCCGCCGACTGGTCGTTCCGCGTCGAGGCGTGGTCCGACCCGTACGCCACGTGGGCGCACGACGGCGTCATCAAGTTCGCCGCGGGCCAGGACGTCGACCTCGTGCTCGCCGAGGGCCGCCGGATCTTCGAGCGCATCGTGGCCCCGGACGCGCAGGCCGCCCGGAGCCCCGAGGACGCGGCCACCCTGGCGGCCGCCGCACGCGAGCTCGCCGACGACACCCGGCCGCCCGAGGCGCGGCTCGCGATGGCGACCACGGCGGCCGTCAAGGACGCCCTGCGCCGCGCGCCGCTGCGCGAGCTGGTGACGGCGAGCGCCACCTACCCGTTGCGGGTCAGCCGCCCGCTGGCGCTCGCGGGCAGCTGGTACGAGCTGTTCCCGCGCTCCGAGGGCGCCACGCGGGACGCCGACGGGACGTGGCGCTCGGGCACGTTCCGCACGGCGGCGAAGCGGCTGCCCGCCGTCGCGGAGATGGGGTTCGACGTCGTCTACCTCACCCCGGTCCACCCGATCGGCACGACGTTCCGCAAGGGCCGCAACAACACGCTCGACCCGCAGCCGGGCGACCCGGGCAGCCCGTACGCCATCGGCTCCCCGGACGGGGGTCACGACGCGATCCACCCGGACCTCGGCTCTGAGGACGACTTCCGGGACTTCGTCGCGGCCGCCCGGGCCGAGGGGATGGAGGTGGCCCTGGACCTCGCCCTGCAGTGCTCCCCCGACCACCCGTGGGTGACGGAGCACCCGGAGTGGTTCACCGTGCGCGCCGACGGCACCATCGCGTACGCGGAGAACCCGCCGAAGAAGTACCAGGACATCTACCCGCTGAGCTTCGACACCGACCCGGCGGGCCTGAGCGCGGAGATCCTGCGGATCGTGCGCCTGTGGATCGACCGGGGCGTGACGGCGTTCCGCGTCGACAACCCGCACACCAAGCCGCTGGACTTCTGGGAGTGGCTGCTCGCGCAGGTGCACGCGGAGCGCCCGGACGTCATCTTCCTGTCCGAGGCGTTCACGCGGCCGGCGATGATGCAGACCCTGGCGCGGATCGGCTTCCACCAGTCGTACTCGTACTTCACCTGGCGCAACACCAGGGCGGAGATCGAGGAGTACCTCACCGAGGTGTCGGGCCCGCAGGGCTCGGTGATGCGGCCGAGCTTCTGGCCGACGACGCACGACATCCTCCCGCCGTACCTGCAGCACGGCGGGGTGGCGGGCTTCGCCGTCCGCGCCGTGCTGGCCGCGACCGGCTCGCCCACCTGGGGCGTCTACTCCGGCTACGAGCTGGTGGAGAACGTGCCGCGCCCCGGCGTCGAGGAGCAGATCGACAACGAGAAGTACGAGTACAAGCCGCGCGACTGGTCGCAGGCCGACGTCATCGGGGTCTCGACGCTGCTGCGCCGGCTCAACGAGGTCCGGCGCGCCCACCCGGCGCTGCAGCAGCTGCGCGACCTCACCGTCCACCCGACGACGAACGACCAGGTCGTCGCGTTCTCGCGGCGGGTGCGGGCCGAGCACCTGCCGGCGACGGGGCACCCCGGCAGCCAGGACGACGTCGTGCTCGTGGTGCTCAACCTGGACCCGTGGACCACCCAGGAGGCCACGGTCCTCCTGGACCTCGCGGCCCTCGGCCTCACCCGGCCGGACGGCGTCGAGGACCAGCCGTTCTTCGTCGCCCACGACGAGCTCTCCGGCGCCACGTACCCGTGGGGCACGCACCCGTACGTGCGCCTGGACCCGCGCGCGCAGGTGGCCCACGTCCTGAAGATCGGGTTGGCGTGACCTCCGCCGTTCCGCGGCCCATCACGCGCCAGGTCCCGGTGCAGGCGCTGCCGCCGCAGCGCCAGCCCGCGCCCCCGCCGCTGGACAAGCCGGGCCTCGACGACGACCCCGGGTGGTACCGCAGCGCGGTGTTCTACGAGGTGATCGTGCGCGCGTTCTCCGACTCGGACGGCACGGGCACGGGCGACCTGCGCGGCATCGAGCAGCGGCTGGACTACCTGCAGTGGCTGGGGGTCGACGCCCTGTGGCTGCCGCCGTTCTACCCGTCGCCGCTGCGCGACGGCGGGTACGACGTCGCCGACTTCACGTCCATCGCCGGCCAGTACGGGACGGTCTCGGACTTCACGGACCTCATCGAGGCGGCGCACGCCCGCGGGATCCGGGTGGTGATCGACCTGGTGATGAACCACACCAGCGACCAGCACCCGTGGTTCCAGGCCTCGCGCAGCGACCCGGAGGGCCCGTACGGCGACTTCTACGTGTGGTCGGACGACGACACCCGCTACGAGGGCGCGCGGATCATCTTCGTGGACACGGAGACGAGCAACTGGACGTTCGACCCGGTGCGCCGCCAGTACTTCTGGCACCGGTTCTTCTCCCACCAGCCGGACCTGAACTTCGAGAACCCTCGCGTGGTGGACGCGATGCTGGACGTCGCCCGGTTCTGGCTCGGCGTGGGGGTGGACGGCTTCCGGCTGGACGCGGTGCCGTACCTGTTCGAGGCCGAGGGCACCAACTGCGAGAACCTGCCGGAGACCCACGCGTTCCTGCGGCGCGTGCGACGCATGATCGACGTGGAGTTCCCCGGCCGGATCATGCTGGCCGAGGCGAACCAGTGGCCCCAGGACGTGGTGGACTACTTCGGCACCGCGGACGAGCCCGAGTGCCACATGTGCTTCCACTTCCCCGTGATGCCGCGGATCTACTACGCGATGCGCGACCAGCGCGCCCGCCAGGTGCTCGACATCCTCGCCGACACCCCGGACATCCCCGCGCCGGGCGGGCAGTGGAGCACGTTCCTGCGCAACCACGACGAGCTCACCCTGGAGATGGTCTCCACCGAGGAGCGCGCCGCGATGTACGGGTGGTTCGCCCCCGACCCGCGCATGCGCGCGAACGTCGGCATCCGGCGCCGCCTGTCGCCCCTGCTGGACAGCTCCCGCAAGGAGATCGAGCTGGCGCACGCCCTGCTGCTGTCGCTGCCGGGCTCGCCGTGCCTGTACTACGGCGACGAGATCGGCATGGGCGACAACATCTGGCTGCCCGACCGGGACGCGGTGCGCACCCCCATGCAGTGGACCCCGGACCGCAACGCCGGCTTCTCGACGGCCGACCCGGGCAAGCTCTACCTGCCGCTGGTCCAGTCGCTCGTCCACCACTTCGAGCACCAGAACGTCGAGGCCCAGCTGGCGCAGCCGTCGAGCCTGCTGCACTGGGTGCACGGCATGCTCGCCGTGCGCCGGCTGCACCCCGCCTTCGGCACCGGGTCGTTCACCGCGCTCGAGGCGGAGGACGAGGCCGTGCTCGCCTTCCTCCGCGCGACGGGCGCCGAGACGCTCCTGGTGGCGGCCAACCTGTCGGCGACGGCCCGCTCCGCGCGGGTGCACCTGCCGGGCCACGAGGGCTGGACGGCGACGGACCTGTTCGGCGGCGGCCGGTTCCCGCCGGTGGCGCCCGACGGGACGGTCACGATGACGTGGGGGTCGCGCGACTTCTACTGGCTGCTGCTGAGCCCGCCGTCCTCGACGACGGCGGCACCACGGCCCGGCACCCGGGGCGGCGACCTGTCGTGACCACCGTGCGGCCGGCCGCGCAGGGACCCGACCCGAGCGTCGGGGACCTGCTCGCGGCGTGGCTGCCCGGCCGGCGGTGGTTCCCCGGCGGCGCCGACGTGCGGGCCGAGCCGTGGCTGGCGGTGACGTTCGACGACGAGCCCGCCGCGCCGGCCGGGCCGGCGAGCGGCCCCGCGCCGGGAGGGGACGTCGTCGTGCTGCTGGTCCGCCTCGTCGGCGCGGCGCTGCCCGGCGGCGACCTCGTGGCGCAGGTGCCGCTGGTGCTCGGCCCCGCGGACGCGCACGGGCCGGGGTTCATCGGCGACGTGCGCACCGGCGCCGGCGACGTCGCCGTGCACGACGGCGGGGCGCACCCCGCGGCCTGGCTCGCGATGCTGCACGCGATGGGCGCGACGGGTGGTGCGGCGGACGACGCCCTGGTCGCCGGCGGCCGCGTCCTGGCGGGCGAGCAGTCGAACACGAGCGTGGTGCTGCCGGGCGTGCCCTCCCCGGACGGGGCGGGCACGATCCTCAAGGTGCTGCGGACGGTCGCACCCGGCCCGCACCCGGACGTCGTCGTGCCGCAGACGCTGACCCGCGCCGGGTGGGAGGGCGTGCCGCGCTTCCTCGGTGCGCTGGAGGTCCCCGCGCCGGACGGCGAGCCCCTGGCGCTGGCGGTCCTGTCCGAGCTGGTGCCCGACGCGGACGACGGGTTCGAGCTCGCGTGCGCGTACGCGAGCCGCGGCGAGTCGTTCGCCCAGCTGGCGGCCGGGCTGGGGCGCGTCGTCGCGGAGCTGCACACGGTGCTGCGCCGGTCGTTGCCCCCGGGCCCGCTGCTGGAGCCGGCGTCGTTCGTCGCGGGGCTGCGGCGGCGGGCCGCCGAGGCGGTCGCGGAGGCGCCGTCGCTCGCCCCCCGGGCGGGGCAGGTGGGCGCCCTGCTGGACGACCTGCGTCACCGCCTCCCGCCGGTCCGGCTGCAGGCGATCCACGGCGACCTGCACCTGGGCCAGTCGCTGCACGGCCCGGGCGGGTGGCGGCTGCTCGACTTCGAGGGCGAGCCGCAGCGGCCCGTGGCCGAGCGCACCGCGCCCGACCTGCGGCTGCGCGACGTCGCCGGCATGCTGCGCTCGTTCGACTACGCGGCCGCTGTCGGCGGGGCGCCCGACCCGACGCCATGGCGGGCGGAGGCGGGCCACGCGTTCGCCGCCGCCTACCAATCGGCCGCGGAACCCTCCGGGATGGACCCGCCGACGTACGACGCGGCGCTGCGCGCGCTCGTGCTCGACAAGGCCCTGTACGAGGTGGTCTACGAGTCCCGGCAGCGACCGGACTGGGTGCACATCCCGCTGGCCGCCGTCGACCGGGTGCTCGACGGCGCCGGGTCCCGCTGACCCGCGCACCGCCGGCCCCCGGCCGCGACGACCGCCCTAGCCTCGCGCCGGCCCGCCCAGCAGGTCGTTGGCGCAGCGCAGGGCGGCGGCGAACGCCGCGGGGTCGCCCCCGGCCGGCGAGACCACGCGGAACGTCGCGGACTGCCCGGCCCGCAGCGTGACCATGCCCTCGTCGACCCGCGCGGCGGGGTCCACGACGTCGGCGTGGCAGAACACGTCCCGGGCGAGCGACGTCGCCGTCACCCGCAGCACGCAGCCGTCCTCGGTGACGGAGGACGCGGAGACCTCGAACGGTCGCGGGTCGAGGCGCTGGTCCACCACCTCGGCGCCGTGACGGAACGCGGGCCCCACGCCGGCCTCGGGGTCGTCCGCCGTCGCGACGAGCACCTCCGCGGCCGCGTCGCCGAACGCCGCCACCTCGGCCGGCAGGGCCACCGTGGCGGCGTCGCGCGCCGGCACGTCGACCTCGACGGTCGCCTTGGCCAGCACCGATCCGTCGAGCGACTCGCGCGTGACGGTCCACGTGCCGGTCAGGCGCTCGGCAGCGTCGTTGACGATCACCAGCGCGAGGTCGTCCAGCTCGGGCGCGAGCCCCTCCCAGGCGGCGGCCCGCGCCGCGGCGGAGGCGCGCGGCTGGATCGTGGCCAGGCGCGGGGCGTAGGCGGCGCGCAGCGCGTACCAGAGCGGCTTGCGGTGCTCGTCGTGGTCGACGGCCGCCCACGACACCACGGGCCAGTTGTCGTTGAGCTGCCACATGATCGTGCCCGTGGTGTGCGGGGTCAGCGAGCGCAGGTGCTCGATGCCGAACCGCACGGCGTGCGCCTGGTTGAGCTGGGTGGTCCAGTGCCAGTCGGTGATCGTGGCCGGGTCGGGCAGGTGGCCCTGCCAGCCGCGCTCGAGCTTCGCGTTGCCCAGGTGCGCCTTCTGGTGCACGAGCATCTGGTGCCCGAACGGGTCGAGGGGCTCGTCGTGCACCACGCGCGTCAGCGTCGACCAGGCGGGCGGCCCCTGGAAGCCGAACTCCGAGCAGAACCGCGGCCGGTAGCGGGCGTAGACGGTGTAGTCCTCCCGGTTCCACACGTCCCAGATGTGCATGGTGCCGTACCGCTCGTCGTTGGGGTGGCGGTAGTCCCCGAACGAGTACGGGCTGGCGGGCGAGTACGGCCGCGTCGGGTCGAGCTCCGCGACGACGCCGGGCAGCAGCTCGCGGTAGTACAGGTCGCCCCAGGGGCGGCCCCCGAGCCGCCCGGCCCAGCCCCAGTCGACCGAGCCCCAGGTGTTCTCGTTGTTGCCGTTCCAGAGCACGAGCGACGGGTGCGGGCTGAGCCGGGTGACGTTCTCGCGGGCCTCGGCCTCGACCTCGGCGCGCATCGGCTCGTCCTCGCTGTAGGCCGCGCAGGCGAACGGGAAGTCCTGCCACATGAGCAGGCCGCGCTCGTCGGCGTGGTCGTACAGGTCGTCGGACTCGTAGATGCCGCCGCCCCACACGCGCAGCAGGTTGACGTTCGCCTCCAGCGCGTCGTCCACCCGACGGGCGTACCGGTCGCGGTCGATCCGGGTGAGGAAGGCGTGGTCGGGGATCCAGTTGGCGCCGCGCACGAGCACGGTCTCGCCGTTGACCTGGAGCAGGAACGGCGCCCCGGCCTCGTCGGGCGTGGTGTCCAGCTCGACGGTGCGGAAGCCGACCCGGCCGCTCCACTCGGCCGTGTCGGCGCCGCTCGACGCGGTCACCTCGACGTCGTACAGCGGCTGGTCGCCGTGCCCGGCCGGCCACCAGCGCCGCACGTCGGCCACGAGCAGCTCCACCGTCGCGGTCGTGGAGCCCGCGGCGACGGTGGCGGCCTTGAGCAGGGGGCCCTCGCCGCCGGGCGGGGTCAGCGCGACGGTCACGGGCACCGCCTCGTCGGGCCGGACGCCGTCGCGCTCGATCTCCACGTGCACGGTGAGCAGTCCGTCGTGACCGCCGCCTGCGCCGGCCAGCACGTCCACGAGCGGGCGCACCGACGCGATCCGTACGCCCGACCACGCGTCGAGCCCGATCGGCTTCCAGATGCCGGCGCCGGCGACGTCGATGCCCCAGTCCCACCCGAACGAGCACGCCATCTTGCGCAGCTGGTTGTACTCGTGGTGGTTGGTGGACGGCAGGTCGCCGTCCTGCTCGGCGCGGGCGGACGCCTCGGGCACCGGGGCGGCGAACGTCACGACGAGGGTGTTCTCGCCCTCGCGCAGCGCCTCGCGCACGTCCCACCGGAAGGACCGGTGCATGTTCTGCGTGCGGCCGACCTCGACGCCGTTGAGCGCCACCGTCGCCACCGTGTCCAGGCCGTGGGCGACCAGGTCGTGGCGGGCGGCGTCGCCCGGCGGCCGGTCGAACGTCGTCGTGTACCGCCACGACGTGTCGCCGATCCACTGCTGGGCGGCCTCGTTGTCGCCGTCGAACGGCTCGTCGATCAGCCCGTCGCGGTGCAGGTCGAGGTGCGCCTCGCCCGGCACGACGGCGGGGACGCCCGCGGCGAGCGCCGGCCGGGCGCCGTGCGGGGCGTCGGCGGCGAGCTCCGCGGCGGTCAGCGTCCAGCCGTCGTGCAGGGCGCGGAAGGTCGGGGGGACGTACGTCATCGAGGGTCCTTCGTCGATCGGTCGTGGGTGCGTGGGTGGGGTCGCGTCGCGGGCCGGGGCCCGGCGGCGGGCGCTCAGGCGGAGCGGGGGCGGGCCGGCTCGCGCGCCCGGTCCGCCGGGACGCCCGCCTCCTGCCACTCGCCCGCGAAGTGGTCGAAGCACACGCTGTTGTCGATCTCCCCGCGGTCGGTGGCCTCCTGGCCGAGCGTCACCCGGTCGACCCGTTCCGGGTCGGGGGCGGCCATGGCCAGCAGCTTCGTGTAGTCGTGGTGCGGGTCCAGGATGACGGCGTCCGCCGGCCCCCGCTCGACGACGCGCCCGCGGTAGAGCACGACGATCTCGTCGGAGAAGTGCCGTGCCGTGGCCAGGTCGTGCGTGATGTAGAGGACCGCGAGGCGGTCCTCGCGCTGCAGCCGGCCGAGCAGGTTGAGCACGCCGAGCCGGATCGACACGTCGAGCATCGACACCGGCTCGTCCGCGATCAGCACCTGCGAGCCGGGCGCCAGGGCGCGCGCGATGGCGACGCGCTGGCGCTGCCCGCCCGACAGCTCGTGGGGGCGTCGGGCCGCGAACTCCGCGCCCGGGGTGAGGTTCACCCGCTCGAGCATCTCGACCACGCGCTCGTGCGTCTCGTCGGCCGTGCGCGTGCGCTGGTGGATGCGCAGCGGGCGGGCGACGTGGTGCTCGATCGAGTGGAACGGGTTGAGCGACGCGAACGGGTCCTGGAACACCATCTGCACCTGCCGCCGGTACAGCGCGCCCCGCACGGGTGTGCCGTCGTCGAGGCGCACGTCGACCGTGCCCGACGTCGGCGACTCCATGCGGGTGAGGATCTTGGCGATGGTGGACTTGCCGGAGCCGGACTCGCCCACGAGGGCGACGGTGCGCCCCGGGACCAGGTCGAGGCTCACGTGGTCGACGGCGCGCAGCCGCGACCGGCGCAGGCCGGTCCGCATCGTGTACTCCTTGACCAGGTCGGACACGTGGACACGGGTCATGCTCGGTCCTCCTCGGTCGGGGCGCCGGCGTGCTCGGTCGTGGCGCCGGCGTCGGCGTGCGCGTCGACGCCGCTGCGGATGAAGCCGCCCCGCTGGCCCGACAGGCTCGGGAACGAGCCCAGCAGCTTGCGGGTGTACGGGTGCCGGGCCGCGCGGTACAGGTGGTCGGCCGTGTCCAGCTCGACGATCTCGCCGTCGAGCATGACCGCGATCCGGTCGCTGATCTCCAGCAGCAGCGGCAGGTCGTGGGTGATGAACACGACGGCGAAGTCGAGCTCGTCGCGCAGGCGGACGATCTCGCGCAGGATGTCGCGCTGCACGACGACGTCGAGCGCCGTCGTCGGCTCGTCCATGATCATGATCTGCGGCTGCAGCAGCATCGCCATCGCGATCATCACGCGCTGGCGCATGCCGCCTGACAGCTCGTGGGCGTAGGAACCCAGCCGGCGCGGGTCCACCCCGACGCGGGTCAGCACCTCCTCCGAGCGCCGTCGCACCTCCGCCCTCGACGTGCCGGGACGGTGTGCGAGGAGCGTGTCGCGCAGCTGGGCGCGCACGGTCGTGACCGGGTTGAGAGCGTTCATCGCGCCCTGGAACACCATGGACAGCTTGTCCCAGCGGAACGCCCGCAGCTCCCGGTCCTCCAGCGCCAGCACGTCGACGTCGGCGCCGTCCCGGTCGTGGAAGGTGATGCTCCCCGAGGCGATCCGCGCGGGCGGGCGGTGCAGCCGGTTCACCGCGTAGGCGAGCGTCGTCTTGCCGCAGCCCGACTCCCCCGCCAGCCCGAGGATCTCGCCCCGGTGCAGCGTGAGGCTGGCGTGCTTCACGGCCGTGACCGGGTCCTCGACCTCGTACACGACCGTGAGGTCGTCGACGGTGAGCACGGGGTCGGTGCCGCGGGGGACGGCGGCGACGCCGTCGTGGTCCAGCATGGTCGTGGTCGCGGTCATCGCGCGGCCACCTCCTTCGCGCTGCGTCCGGCCAGCTCCCGCTCGAGCCGCGCGGCACGCCGCGCGCGCTTGCGGTGCTGGCGCAGGTTCTTGAGCTTCGGGTTGATGATCTCGTCGATCGAGAAGTTGATGAGCGACAGCCCCGTGCCGAGCAGGGCGATGATGATGCCCGGCGGCAGGAACCACCACCACGCCCCCAGCGACAGGGCGAAGCCGTTCTGCGCGTAGAACAGCATCGTGCCGAGCGTGGCCGAGTTCGCGGCGCCCAGCCCGATGAACGACAGGCCCGCCTCTCCCAGCACCGCGGCGATGACGGCGAACACGAACTGCGAGGCGATGACCGGCAGCAGGTTCGGCAGGATCTCGACGACGATGACGCGCCACGGCCGCTCGCCGGACACCTTCGACGCGGCCACGTAGTCACGGCCCCGCACGGAGAGCGTCTGGGCCCGGAGCACGCGCGCGGCGGCGGCCCAGCTCGTCAGCGCCAGGACGACGGCGATGGTCCACAGCCCGCGGCTCTCCCGGGGCACGAACCCCGAGATCACGATCACCAGCGGCAGCCCCGGGATCACCAGGAAGACGTTGGACAGCAGCGAGAACGCCTCGTCCGCGATGCCGCCGCGGTAGGCGCCGTAGATGCCGAAGAACGCCGACAGCACCGTGGCCAGGACGCCCACCAGGAAGCCGATCTGGAGCGATCCGCGGGTGGCGTGGGCGAGCTGGGCGAGCACGTCCTGCCCGGTCTGGGTGGTGCCGAGGGGGAACTCGCCGGACGGCGGGGTCAGGCCCTGGTCGCGGATCTGCTGCGGGTCCCCGACGAGGTAGGGGCCCAGCACCCCGAAGAGGGTGATCCCGACGACGAGGGCGAGGCCGACCGCCAGCCACGGGGTCATGGTGGGCAGGAGCATCCGCCAGCCGGAGCGCGGCGCGCGGCCGGCCCGGTCGCGCGCCAGGTCCTCCTGCTCGACGGCGTCGGACGGCAGGGGTTCGTTCGCGGGGCTCAGGTTGGTCATTCGTGGCCTCCCGTCAGGACCGCGCGCGGGTGCGCGGGTCGATGACGCCGTACAGCAGGTCGACCACGAGGTTGGCCCCGAGCACGGCGAGGGTGATGAAGAGGAACACGCCCTGCATCAGCGCGTAGTCGTTGTTGGTGACGGCGCCGAGCAGCCGGCCGCCGATGCCCGGGTAGGAGAAGACCTGCTCGGTGATCACCGAGCCCGACACCACGAACCCGAGCGAGATCGCGAACCCGGCGATCGACGGCAGCACCGCGTTGCGCGAGGCGTACGAGCGCAGGATCCTGCGCGGCGCGAGGCCCTTGGCCTCCGCGGTGAGGACGTAGTCCTCGGAGAGGGTCGACACCATCATGTTGCGCATCCCCAGCAGCCAGCCGCCGACCGACGCGAGCACGATCGTCAGCGCCGGGAGGAACCCGTAGTGGATCGCCGAGAAGATGAACTCGGCGTTCCACCCGGGGTCCAGCACGACGTCGTACCCGCCCTGCATCGGGAACCAGCCGAGCACCCGGGCGAGCAGGTACGTCAGCAGCAGGGCCAGCCAGAAGTACGGCACGGCCGCGAGCAGCGTCGTGGCGGGGATGAGGGAGTCCAGCCAGGTCCCCGGCCGCCAGCCGACGAACGCCCCCAGCCCGACGCCGAGCACCGCCGCGAGCACGGTCGCCAGGCCCACGAGCACCAGCGTCCACGGCAGCGACTGGCTGATGACGTCGGACACCTCGGCCGGGTAGTAGCTCACCGAGACGCCCAGGTCGCCGCGGACCAGGTTCTGCAGGTAGTTCACGTACTGGGTCCACAGCGGCTGCGAGTCGTCGCCCCCGAGCAGCAGCGCGTACGCCTCCCGGGTCTCCTCGGTGACCGTGCCGCCGCGCTGCTGCAGCTTGGCCAGGAGGATGTCGACCGGGTTGCCCGGGAGCAGGCGCGGGATGGCGAAGTTCAGCGTCAGCGCGGCCCACAGGGCGATCGCGTAGAAGCCGATCTTGCGCAGGAAGTAGCTCACGAGGTCTCCGTCCCCCTCAGCCGGCCGGCTGGAGCTTCTTGAGGATCTCCGCGGCGTCGTACGCCGACCAGACCGCCGGGAAGGCGTACAGGTCGTCGTCGGACGGCCAGCCGGTGAACTTCGCCGTCTTCCACACGCTCGTCGTGCCGCCCGTGAGGATCGGGATGTAGGGCATGTCGCGCACGATCTCGGTCTGGATCGCGTCGAAGTGGGGCTGGCGGGCCGCCGCGTCGTCGAGCGGCAGCCCGGCGAGCTCGGCGAGCGCGTCGTCGACCACGGGGTTGTCGTACCGGGCGAAGTTGTTGCCCGACGTCTCGCCGACCTTCGCGCCGGAGCCCGAGTCGAAGAAGTAGGTGTACAGGTAGAACGGGTCGGGCGCGGGCCCCTGCCAGAGCGAGTCGATGACGAGCTCGTAGCGACCGGAGCCCTTCTTCTCCGTCCACTCGTTCCAGGAGGACTGAGCGGCCTGCAGCTGGATGCCCGCCTCCTTCGCCTGCGACGCCATGGTGTCGATCGCGGTGATGTAGTCGGTCCACCCGGTGACCACCTCGACGGTGAGCGAGAGCTTCTCGCCGTCCTTGGCGTAGATCCCGTCGCCGCCCTTGGCCCAGCCGGCGTCCTCGAGGATCTGGGCGGCCTTGGCCGGGTCGGCCTGCATCGGCGCCACGGCCTCGGAGACGTCGTCCGAGACGAAGTCGTCCTGGCTGGGCGTGAGCGCGAACGTGGGCGACACCTCGTTCCCCGTGTCCATGAACGCGAGCTTGTTGAGCTGCTCGCGGTCCATCGCGTAGTACAGCGCCTTGCGGACGGCGGGGTCCGTCTGCGGCCCCTCGCAGCCCAGCTCGGCGTCGGAGCAGGTGGCGAGGACGGCCTGGTTCTGCCACTGGGTGTACGCGTCGTAGGCCGGGAAGTTCTGGTGGGTGTTCTGGATGTCCGGGATCGGGCCGGTCTGCCAGTCGATGGTCCCCGCGGCGATGGCGTCCGCGCCGGCCTGGTTGCCGGACAGCGCGAGGTACCGGACGTCCTTGACCGCCGGCTCGCCGCCCCAGTAGTCGGGGTTCGCCGTGTAGGTGAAGGCCTGCGGCTTGAACTCCCCGAGCATGTAGGCGCCCGTGCCGACGGGCTCCTCGACGACGTCCTCGACCGGGTTGACGTCCTGCCACAGGTGCTCGGGGACGATCGGCGTGTTGCTGAGCACGTCGGGGCCCTTGACGAAGGCCGGCTTGTCGAACGTGAACGTCACGTGGGTGTCGTCGACCGCCGTCGCCTTGCCGTGGTAGCCGATGTTGTTGATCGACGGGGTCTTCTTCAGCAGGTCGAAGGTGAAGACGACGTCGTCGGCCGTGAACGGCTCGCCGTCGCTCCACGTGACGCCCTCGCGCAGGGTCACCGACAGCACCGTGCCGTCCTCGTTCCACGACTGCTCGGTCCCGAGCAGCGGCACCATGTCGGAGACCTGGGCCTTGTTGGAGAAGAACAGGGGCTCGTAGATCGTGCCGAGCCCGCCGATCTTCGTGGGCGAGAAGGGGTTGAAGTTGATCTGGTAGTCGCCGGCCTGGCCGGTGTACGCGACGAGGGTCGCGTCCTGGCCGCTCGCCGACCCCCCGCCGCCGGCCGAGCCGCCGCCGCACCCGGCGGCGAGCAGGGCGAACGCCGCCGCCCCGACGAGGGTCGCCGACCGGCGCGCTGTGCGTGTCCTCGGGAACATCTCTGGTCCTCTCCTTGGTCGGGTGCCGTCGGTGGCGCCCGCTCGTGGGCCGTCGCCACTTCGCGACGCAGGTCACTTTAACGCTTAAGTTAGAGTCGTCAAGGTCCCGACCGTCGACCGACCCCGAGCCACCGCCAGGAGCACCATGACCGCAGAGCCCCGCACTCCTACCGTCCTGCGCCGCGACGGCGTCGCCGTGATCACGACGTCCGGCGCCGACGGCCTGCCGTGCGTGCTGCACTGGGGCGCCGACCTCGGGCCGTTGGAGGCCGCCGACGTCGACGCGCTCGAGCAGGCCACGAGCCGCCAGACCCCGCCCGGCACCCTCGACGCCGCCTGGCGCCTGCCCCTGGTCCCCCAGGAGTCCGACGGCTGGGCCGGCCGGCCCGGGCTGACGGTCGTCCGGGACGGGCGCCCGGTCCACCCCCGCTGGAGCGTGACCGCCGTCGAGCAGGACGGCCCCGCCACGCTGCGCGTCACCGCCGACGACGCCGCGGCCGGGCTGACCCTGCGCACCCACCTCGAGATCGGCGCGGGCGGGCTCGTCCTGCTCGGGCACGAGCTGACCAACGACGGCCCCGGGCCCGCGGACGTCGAGCTGCTCGAGGCGACCCTGCCCGTGGCCAGGGCGGCCGGCCGCCTCACGCAGTTCACCGGCCGCTGGACCCGCGAGAAGCACCCCGTCACGACGGCGATGCCGCCCGGGTCCACGACGCGCACCTCCCGCCGCGGGCGCGGCGGTCACGACGCGCCGTGGGTGACGATCGCGTCCACGGGGGCACCCCGCAACCGGTCGGGCGAGGCGTGGGCCGTGCACCTGGCCTGGAGCGCGGACGTCGTGCACCGCCTCGACCGCATGACCGAGCACCCCACGCTCCTCGGCGCGGGCGAGCACCTGCGCCCGGGCGAGGTCCGCCTCGCGCCGGGCGAGTCCTACGCGACGCCGACCGCCTTCTTCGCCTGGTCGGACCGGGGGCTCGACGGGATCTCCGACCGCTTCCACACCTGGCTCCGCGCCCGCCCCGGCCACCCGCGGACGCCGCGCCCGCTGGTGCTCAACACCTGGGAGGCCGTGTACTTCGACCACGACCCCGCGCGCCTCGCCGCGCTCGCCCGCCGCGCCGCCGAGGTGGGCGTCGAGCGCTTCGTGCTCGACGACGGCTGGTTCCGCGCCCGCCGGGACGACACCCGGGGCCTGGGCGACTGGGAGGTCGACACCGACGTCTGGCCGGACGGGCTCGAGCCGCTGGCCGAGCTGGTGCACGGCCTCGGGATGCAGCTGGGGCTCTGGTTCGAGCCCGAGATGGTCAACCTCGACTCCGACCTCGCCCGCGCGCACCCGGGGTGGATCCTCTCGAACCCCGCCGCGGTGCCGTCACCCGACGGCCTGAGCTTCCGCACCCAGTACGTCCTCGACCTGGCGCACCCGGACGCGTTCGAGCACGTCCGGTCCCGGATGTCCCACCTGGTGCGGAGCCTGGGGATCGACTTCATCAAGTGGGACCACAACCGGGACCTCGTCGAGCCCGTGCACGACGGCGCCCCCGGCACGCACGTCCAGACCCTCGCCGCGTACCGGCTCCTCGACGTGCTGCGGGCCGAGCACCCCGGGCTGGAGATCGAGTCGTGCTCGTCCGGCGGCGCCCGCACGGACCTCGGCATCCTGGCGCGCACCGACCGGGTCTGGGCCTCCGACTCCAACGACCCCGTGGAGCGGCAGGACATCCAGCGCTGGACCGAGCTCGTGCTCCCGCCGGAGCTCGTCGGCGCGCACGTCGGCCCGTCGCCCGCGCACTCGTCCGGCCGGGCCACCGACCTCTCGTTCCGCGCCGCGACGTCGCTCGCCGGCTCCGCGGGGTTCGAGTGGGACATCCTCGCGTGCACCCCCGAGGAGACGACGGCGATCATGGCGTTCGGCGCGCTCTACCGGGAGCTGCGCGGGCTGCTGCACACCGGCACGGTCGTGCACCCGGACGTGCTCGACCCGGCGCTGCGCGTCCGGGGCGTCGTCGCGCCCGACCGGCGCGAGGCGGTCTTCACGATCGCGACGGTCGCCGCGCCCGCCGAGGCGCTCGTCGAACGGGTCCGCCTCGACGGCCTCGACCCCGACCTGACGTACACGGTGCGCGTGCGCGACGAGGCCGGGCCGGCGCGCTGGGGCTGGATCACCCCCGGGTGGATCGGCGACGGGCCGGTGGCCCTCCCGGGCCGGGTCCTCGCCGGCGTCGGGCTGCAGCCGCCGACCCTCTGGCCCGTCCAGGCGCTGGTGCTGCACCTGGTCGCCGAGCCGGTCGCCGAGCCGGTCGCCGGGCCGGCGCGGTAGTCACCGGGCCGGCGGGGCGGTCGTCCCCCGCACCTTCAGCGTGGGCGTGGAGTCGAGGTAGGAGCCGGGGCGCGCCCCGCCCATGCGCTCGAACAGCCGCCGGGCGACGTGCGCGCCGTAGCTGGTCACGTCGTGGCTGAGGGCCGTGAGCTGCGGGAACGCGGCCAGGCAGAGAGGCGAGTCGTCCCACGCGACGAGCGACACGTCCTGCGGGACGCGCACGCCGACCTCGTGCGCCGCGCCCAGGCCCGCGAGCGCCATCACGTCGTTGTCGTACACGATCGCGGTGACGGCGTCCGGCCCGTCGAGGAACCGGCGGGTCGCCTCGGCGCCCCGCTCGGGCGAGAAGTCGGTGCGCCGCACGACGGCCTGGACGCCCCGCGACGTCGCCTCGTCGGTGAAGGCGACGTCGCGGATGTGGGTGTGCCCGAAGTCCTCGACGCCGGACACCCGGCCGATCCGGGTGTGCCCCAGGTCGGCCAGGTACCGGACGCTCTCGCGCATGGCCGCGGCGTCGTCGGTCCAGACGGAGGTCAGCCCGCCCGCGAGGCTCGGGTCGCCGACGACGACCGCCGGCAGCGCGTCCCGTTCGGCGAGGAGCTCCACGCGCGGGTCGACCGCCCTCGGGTCGACGACGACCACCCCGTCCACGCGCCGGGCCGCCCGCCAGCGGCGGTACGCCTGCACCTCGGCGTCGAGGTCCTCGACCACCTGCAGCAGCAGCCCGTAGGAGCGGGTCGCGAGCTCCGACTCGATGCCGGCCACGAACTGCATGTAGAACGACTCGTACCCGAGCGTGTGCGGGTCGCGGGCCAGGATGAGGCCGACCGTCTCCGCCCGGGCGCCCGACAGGGACCGCGCGGCCTGGCTCGGGGCCCACCCGAGCTCGGCGGCGATCGACAGGATCCGCTCCCGGGTCTCCTTCGAGACGCCGGGGCGGTCGTTCAGCGCGTACGACACCGCGCCGGTCGACACGCCGGCGCGGCGAGCGATGTCAGCGATCGTGATCCGGGCCATGCCACCACCTTCCGAGCAGGATCGTATGCCTCGCGCACCCCCGGCGAGCCGTCAGGGCCACGCCCAGGGGCCGCGAGGACGGATGCACCCGCCTGGCCCTGACAACTCGCGGGGTGAGTGCAAGGGTGATCGCATGACGCCGTCGCCGCCGCCCGTCGACCCGGAGGTGCTCACCGCCGTCGCGCAGGGCACCACGCACGACCCGCACGCGGTGCTGGGCCCGCACCCGCTCGACCCCGGCACGGCGGCCCTCGGGAGCCCCGGCGGCACCGGACGCTCCGGAGGCGCGTGGGCGGTCGTGCGCGTGCTGCGGCCGCTGGCCGACGAGGTCGTGGTCGTGACCGACGACGGCGAGCACCCGGCGACGCACGACGCGGCCGGCGTGTGGGCGGCCGTCGTCCCGGCGCCGACGGGCGACGACGGGTCCCCCGGCGCCCCCGACTACCGCGTGCGCACCCGCTACGGCGACGACGTGGAGACGGCCGACGACCCGTACCGCTACTGGCCGACCCTCGGCGAGGTCGACCTGCACCTCATCGGCGAGGGCCGGCACGAGGAGCTGTGGCGGGCGCTCGGCGCCAACCCTCGCCGCTACCCGGGCCCGCGCGGCGAGGTGTCCGGCACGGCGTTCGCCGTGTGGGCGCCGAACGCGCGCGGCGTGCGGCTCGTCGGCGACCACAACCGCTGGACGCCGGTGCACCCGATGCGTTCGCTCGGGTCCAGCGGGGTGTGGGAGCTCTTCGTCCCGGGCGTCGGGCCGGGCACCCGGTACAAGTTCGAGGTGCTGGGCGCCGACCGGGTGTGGCGCGCGAAGGCCGACCCGCTCGCCCGCGGCACCGAGGTGCCGCCGGCCACGGCGTCGGTCGTCGTGAGCTCGGAGCACGTCTGGGGCGACGACGCGTGGCTGGCCGCCCGCGCCGAGCGCGACCCGCACCTGGGGCCGATGAGCGTGTACGAGGTGCACCTCGGCTCGTGGCGGCCCGGCCTCGGCTACCGCGAGCTCGCCGACGAGCTCACGGCGTACGTCGTCGAACAGGGGTTCACGCACGTCGAGCTGCTGCCCGTGGCCGAGCACCCGTTCGGCGGGTCCTGGGGCTACCAGGTGACCGGCTACTACGCGCCGACGTCCCGGTTCGGCCACCCCGACGACTTCCGGCACCTCGTCGACCGCCTGCACCAGGCAGGCGTCGGCGTCATCCTCGACTGGGTGCCCGCGCACTTCCCGCGCGACGAGTTCGCGCTGGCCCGGTTCGACGGCACGCCCCTGTACGAGCACCCGGACCCGCGGCGCGGCGAGCAGCCGGACTGGGGCACGTACGTCTTCGACTTCGGCCGCCCGGAGGTGCGCAACTTCCTCGTCGCCAACGCGACCTACTGGTTCTCCGAGTTCCACGCCGACGGGCTGCGGGTCGACGCCGTGGCGTCGATGCTCTACCTCGACTACTCCCGCGAGCCGGGCGAGTGGGTCCCCAACGCCCGCGGGGGGCGCGAGAACCTCGAGGCGATCGCCTTCCTGCAGGAGACCAACGCGACGGCCTACCGGCGCAACCCGGGCGTCGTGCTCGTCGCCGAGGAGTCGACCGCCTTCCCGGGCGTCACGCGGCCCACGGACTCGGGCGGCCTCGGCTTCGGCCTGAAGTGGAACATGGGCTGGATGAACGACTCGCTGCGGTACGTCGCCCACGACCCGCTGTACCGCCGCTTCCACCACCACGAGCTGACGTTCTCGCTGGTGTACGCGTTCTCCGAGCAGTACGTGCTGCCGATCAGCCACGACGAGGTGGTGCACGGCAAGGGCTCGCTGCTGCGCAAGATGCCCGGCGACCGCTGGAAGCAGCTCGCCGGGGTGCGGGCGTTCCTCGCCTACCAGTGGACCCACCCGGGCAAGCAGCTCGTGTTCATGGGCACCGAGTTCGCGCAGGACGCCGAGTGGGACGAGTCGTCCGGCCTCGACTGGTGGCACCTCGACAGCCCCGCGCACGCCGGGGTGCAGCGCCTCGTCCGCGACCTCAACGCCCTGTACCGCGCGACGCCGGCCCTGTGGGAGCTGGACTTCGAGGCCGGCGGCTTCGAGTGGCTCGACGCCGACGACGCGGACCACGACACGATCTCCTACGTGCGGCGCGACCGCGCCGGCCGACCGGTGGTCGTCGTGGTCAACTTCGCCGGTGCCCCGCACGAGGACTACCGGCTGGCGCTGCCCGCCGGCGGGGACTGGACCGAGGCTCTCAACACGGACGCCCGCGAGTACGGCGGGTCCGGCGTCGGGAACCTCGGCCGCGTGGAGGCGCAGGCGGTGCCGTCCAAGGGGCGGGCGCACTCCGTGTCGCTGCGCGTCCCGCCCCTCGGCGCGCTGATCCTCACGCCGGCCGGCTGACCCCGGACGGCAACGTGCGTGCTGACCTGATCCTCAAACGGCAGGGATGAGGATCCTGTCAGCACGCACGTTGCTCAGGGGCGCGTTGCTCAGTAGAGGCTGATCGCCAGGCGCTGCCGGGCCTTGCCCACCCGCGGGTCGGTCGGGCCGACGACCTCGAAGTACTCCAGGAGCCGCACGCGCAGCGTCTCCTTGACCTCGGCGTCGGCCCCCGGGAGCATCTCGAGCAGCCGGGCGAACGCGTCGTCGACCTTCCCGCCGAGCATGTCCATGTCGGCGACGGCGAGCTGCGCGTCGACGTCCTGCGGGGCGTCGGCAGCCGCGGTGCGCACCGTCTGCAGGTCCGCGCCGCGCGTGCGCTGCATGAGGTGCACCTGGGCGAGGCCGGCGACGGCGTCGGCGTCCTTGGGGTCCTGCTTGACCGCCTTGGCGTACGCGGCGGCCGCGGCGTCGAGGTCGTCGCGCTCGATCGCGTCGTAGGCCTCCTGGTGCAACGGCGGCAGCGGCTCCTCGACGGGCTCCGCCTCGGCCGGGGCCTCGGGCTCGGGCCCGCCGCCCTGGGCGGGGGCACGCCCGGTGACGCCGTTCTGCTCGGCGGCGGCCAGCAGCTGGTCCAGGACCTCGCGGACCTGCTCCTCCGGGGCGCCGCCCTGGAACAGCGGCAGCGGCTGGCCCTGCAGCACGGCGACGACCGTCGGCACGCCCTGCACCTGGAACGCCGCCGCGACCTGCGGGTACGCCTGCGCGTCGAGCCGGCCCAGCAGGAACCGGCCGGCGTACTCCTCGGCCAGCCGGCCCAGCAGCGTGCCCAGCTCGGCGTTCGCCTGGTCCGTCGGGATCCACAGGAGCATGACGACCGGGTACGTCGTCGAGTCCTGCACGACCTGCTGGAAGTTGGCGTCCGTCACGTCGAGGACGTAGCCGTCCGCGGGCGGCGCGCCGCCCGGCTCGCCCGGGGGCGGGGACTGCGGGCGGTTCAGCGCCGACAGGTCGACGGCACCGCGGGTGCTGATGCTCGGCTCGGGGGTGGCGTTGCTCATGACCGACATCCTAAGAGGGTGGTCGTCAGTTGGACGCCGCGGTCGCGACGTGCGAGTACCCCAGCGGACGGATCTTCTCGTCCGAGTCCTTGGCCGGCACGTAGAGCGCGACCATGTCGGTGTACTCGACCTCCAGCTCGTTGGTGAGGCCCGCGTCGCCGAGCAGCGCCTTCTGCGTCTCGGTGAACGGCGGCACCTCGCCCTCCTCCTCCACGGTGAGCGTCGTCCTGCCGTCGAGGGCCCCCATGACCAGGGCCCCGCCGTCGGCCGTCCGCACGGACCGGATGTCGTCCTTGCGCGCGGAGAACTTCGCCTCGAACTCGCCGTCGGCGTCCTCGAAGCCGGGGGTCGAGCGCACGTTCTTCGCGTCGCCCTGCACCCGCGCGGCCAGGTCCTCCTCCGGCAGGTCGAAGCCCTTCGCGAACGACGACTCCTCCGAGCCGAGGGTGACGACGTCGGCGTACTGGTTGAGCGCGTCGGCCGGCGTCGCGGCCAGCGAGTCGTCGTCGGACGCGACGGCCTCGCTGCCGATGCCCGCGTCCGCGAACGCCGGCATCACGACGCCCGGGAGCAGCTGCACCCAGGACCACATCTTGTACGCGGCGCGGGCCGAGTCCTGCTCGAACGCGACCAGGCGGGGCGTCTCCAGGTCCTCGGTGGGCACCGTGATCGAGTAGCTGGTGCGCGGCCACGTGCTGGTCGTCGGGATGACCAGCTGCTGCGACTCGTCCGGGATCTCGGTGACGAGCGAGCTGTCGTCGCGCGACTTGGCCACGTCGAGCTGGCTCGCGCGCACCTCGAGCGCCGGGCCGGTGACCCGCGACTTGAGGGCGGCCGGGTCCAGCTTCTTGTCGGCCTTCTGCACCGTGGAGGAGACGGCGGACAGCACCTTGGTCTCCTGCTCCTCGGTCAGCACGGGGCCGTCGAACGGCTCGCCGGCCTGCGGCTGGGGCACGTCCTCGGTGCACCCGGCGAGCAGGACCGAGCCCACGACGACGGCGCTCACGGCGGCGAGGCCGCGGCGGGTGGTTCGGCGGTTCATCGGTTCTCCCCGTCGGTCGGTCGGTGGTCGTCGGGTCCGGCGGACCCGCCCCCGGGGGTCTGACCGAAGCCCCAGGTCGCGCGCCAGGCGGCGGCGCGCCCGGCCGGCGTCGACAGGTCGTGGTCCTGCGCGGGGGCGGCGGGCGCGTCGGGCGCCTGCGGCCGCACCGCGGGGATGGAGCCGGTGATGGCGCGCAGCATGCGCGTCACGCCACCCTGCTCGGCAGCCCGCCGGGCCTCCTCCTGCGCGCGCAGCTCGCGGCGCGAGAGGTGGGGGGTCGCACCGGTCGCGGGCCGGGCCTCGGGGGCCGACGGCGCGGGTGCGTCGGCCGGTGCCTCGGCGGGCACGGGCGCGACGGCCGGCGACCAGGCGGTCGCGGGGTCCGCGGCGGCGTCGGCGCCCGGCGCCGCCCAGCCGGCCGGTGCCGCATCGGGCACCGCCGCGGCGTCGGGCTCCTGGGGGGCGGCGGAGCGGCGGCGCGAACGGCGCAGCAGCCTTCCGGCCATCGGCACCTCGGCGGTCCCGGACCCGGAGGGGCCGTCCTCGTCGGACGCGGCGTCGGCCTCGAGGTCGGACGAGCCGTCCGACCCGTCCGACGGGGTGTCGGACGGGGTGTCGGACGCCGGGGACCACGCGGTGGCGCCCACGGGCACGAACGGGTTCGTCCCCGCCGGTGCGGCGTCGTCGCCCGCCGCGGCGTCGGGGCCCTCGGCCGCGGTCCCGGTGGGCGAGGCCGCGCCGGTGCCGCGCCGCGGCGCGTCGTCCCGGCGGGAGCGCGCGCGACGGGTCCCGAGCACGAAGAGCAGGCCGCCCAGCACCACGAGCACCGCGCCGGCGCCGACCGCCGGCCACAGGTACGGCGTGGTGACGGTGCGCGGCCAGGTGAGCTCCAGGGTGGGCGCCTGCGCGTCCTTGCCGACGCCGGCGGCCAGCAGCGTCCACCGGCCCGGGCGGTCGCTCCAGCGCAGGGTCGCGCTGCCGTCGTCGGAGGTCTGCGCGACCCACATGTCGTTGCCGGCCGGGTCCGCGCCGCTCGGGGCGGCCGCGGACTTCTCGGCGTCCTTCTCGCCCTTCGGCGTCTCCTCGGCCGCGCCGGCCTCGACACCGAGCGTGTCCCAGTCCTCCAGACCGGTCACGCGCGAGTAGGGGTCCTTGCCGATCCAGCCGAGGACGTCGACGTCGCGACCGACGACGAGCGTGACGGGCTGCCCTTCGGGACCCTTCGCGCTGACGGTCACGTCACCGCTCACCAGACCCAGGACTCCGGGGTCCGTGACGACCATCGTGCCGTCACCGACCGGTTCGGCCGTGGCGACCACCGTGTCGGAGTCACGCCACACCGTGGCGGACGCGACACCGAGCGCGACGGCGACCAGTCCGAGGAGGACGAGGACGCCGCCCAGAATGCGTTGCAGCACCGAGCTTCCCTTTCGACGAGGACAGTCCAGCATAGGGACGGCACGAGGCCGGCCGTCCACGGACGACCGGGCACCGGGGGCGGTTCACGAACCCTTCACGACTCGCGTACGAGCGCCCCGCCTCCGGCGCGGCGACCGGCCACAACCCGCGCCACCCGACGGCCGCGCGGCGTCCACCTGCCGTCCGGGTCGGCACGATTCGCCCCGAAGAGGAAGAATGCCACGAGTATCGGTGCCTCGGCCCCCGCCACTATCCTGACGTGGCCGGCGCACCCACCACACTCACGGAGGTCTGCACGTGTCCGACGAGCGCACGCTCTTCCCGATCACCATGCGCGGCTACGACCGTGCCCAGGTGGAGAGCCACGTCTCCCGCCTCGAGCAGGCGCTGGAGGAGGCACGTCGCAACGTGGAGGCCACCGACGGTCGCGCGATGCAGCTGTCCTCCGAGCTCGCCGAGGTCCAGCGCCAGCTGCGCGAGAACGAGAAGCCGTCGTACGCCGGCCTCGGGTCCCGGGTGGAGCGGCTCCTGCGCTCCGCCGAGGAGCAGTCGGCCGAGGTCCTGACGCAGGCCAACCAGCAGGCGGCCGACATCATGGCGCGCGCCAAGCTCTCGGCCGGGCAGGTCCGGGCACGCGCGGAGTCCGAGGCGTCCGAGCTGCTGGGCAACGCCCGGCGCGAGGCCGAGGAGATCCGCTCCACCACCGCCGCCGAGGCGGAGGGCACCCTCCTGGGGGCGCAGCGTCGTGCCGAGGAGCTGGTCGGCTCCGCCGAGCGCGAGGCCGCGCTCATCACCAGCACGCTGAGCGCCGAGGAGAGCGAGCGCCGGGCCACTCTGGAGCGGGAGATCGGCGTCCAGCGCTCGACCGCCGAGCGCGAGACCACCGAGCTGCGCGTCTCCGCCGAGCGCGACACCGCACAGCTGCGCGCGCAGGTGTCGGCCGAGTCGGCCGCGATGCGCGAGGAGGCCGAGCGGGAGTCCAACGACCTGCTCGAGCGCACCCGCCGGGAGGCCGCCCGCATCGTGGCCGAGGCGAAGCACCAGGCCGCGGAGGCCGCCGACACCGTCACCGCCGAGCTCGAGCAGCTCCGGGAGCAGGCTCGCGCCGCGCTCGCCGACGCCGAGCTGGAGATCTCGCAGCGGCGCGAGCAGGTGGAGCACGAGGCCGCGGCCCGCCACGAGACGGCCCGCCAGGAGACCGCCCAGCTCGTCCGCTCCGCGGAGGAGCACGCCGCGGAGGCCGAGAAGCGGGTCGCGCTCGCGCTGCAGCAGGCCGAGAGCGTGCGCAGCGAGTCCGACGCCTACGTCAAGCGGCTCGTGTCCGACGCGCGCCGCACCGCCGACGGGATCGTCGCCGAGGCGCGCGAGTTCGCCGAGCAGACGGTCGCCGACGCGCAGGTCGAGGCCACCCACCACCGGACCACGGCCCAGCGCCAGCTCGAGGACCTGACGCGTCGCCACGACTCGATCAACTCCTACCTCGAGGAGCTGCGCGGTCTCCTGAGCACCGAGAAGCCGCCGGCGGACGCCGTGCCGGTCGCGATCGTCTCGGCGGAGGGCGTCGACGGGCTCGACCTCACCCCCGCGCAGGCCGCTCGCGCCGAGGCGCCGCAGCAGGAGCAGCCCGCCGACGTCGCGACGGCCGAGGACGACGCGGTCGACGCGGCCGAGGAAGAGCCCGAGGCGACGACCGACGACGCGACGACCGACGACGCGACGACCGACGACGCGACGGACGAGAGCACGGCTGCCGACGACACCACGGACGACGCCGTCGACGCCGAGGAGTCCCCCGCCGCGACCAAGGCCTGACGAGCCGTCCCCGGCCGGCCGACGACACCGGCCGGCCGGCTCCGGCCCGGCCGGTCTACGGCTCCGGCCGGTACTGCCAGGGCCAGCGGGGCCGGTGGGTCTGCTCCGCGACCCGCCGGTGCAGGAGGCTCAGCGCGGCGGCGACGGTCGCCGGGTCCTCGACGGCGCTCATGTGCCCCACCGCGGGCACGACGGTCAGCGCGCCGTCGTTCGCGGCGTGGACCATGTGCTCGGCGTCGGCGAGCGGCGTGATCTGGTCCTCCGCGCCGACGACCACCGCGACGGGCCCGTCGAAGGCACGCAGCACGTCGGTGCGGTCGGGCCGCGCCGCCATCGCCCGCTGCGCCCAGGCGACGCCGACCGGCGACTGGGCCCGGATCCACGTCTCCAGGTCCGGGAAGAGGTGGCGGCGGCGCGCGGCGCTCGTGGCGCCGAGCAGCGCGGCCGGCATCCCGAGCACCGGGTCGATGGTCTGCGTCTCCTCCACCGCCGCCGCGACGCGCAGCCGCTTCGCGCGCGCCTCGTCGGTGTCGGCGGTCGACTTCGTGTCCACGAGCCCGAGCCCGACGACGAACCCCGGGTGGCGCTCGGCGAGCGCGAGCGCGACGTAGCCGCCCAGCGACAGGCCGACGACCACCGCGTTGCCCTCCCCCTGGTCGCGCAGCGTCGCGTGCACGGCGTCGGCGACGTCCTCGAGCCGCGGCGCCATCCCGGACAGCTCGGAGTGGCCCTGGCCGGGCAGGTCCACGCCGATCGCCCGCACGCCCGCCGGCAGCTCGCGCGCGGCGGCCGCCCACATCCGATGGTCCAGGGGGAAGCCGTGCAGCAGCACCAGGGGCGTCCCGCCGCCGTCGTGCAGCGGGAAGGTCGCCAGGGCTGCGGAGGTGGTGGTCATCGCCTGCTCCTCACTGGTTCGCCGTCGGGTCGGGGCGACGCCGACGGGGTGTCTGGTCAGGTCGTCGGGGCCGCCGCCGGCGCCTGCTGCACCTCGCCGTCGTAGCGGGTGGGCAGCGGCGGGTGCCCGGGCAGCACGTGCTGGACGATCTCGTCGAGCACCCGCCGCACGGCGGGCTCCCCGACCCACAGGTGCTTGGCCCCGTCCACGCCGATGACCTCCGCCTGCGGCACGCGCGCGAACCGGCGGCGGGCCTCGTCGGGGCGCAGGTAGTCGTCGAGCTCGGGGACCAGCACCACGAGCGGCCGGCCGAACTCCGCCCAGCGGTCGAGGTCGGCGTCCGTGGCGCGGTGCAGCGGCGGCGACAGCAGGACCGCGCCCTCGACGCTCGGGTCCGCCCCGTGCTTGAGCACCAGCTCGGTGCCGAAGGACCACCCGACGAGCCACGGCCGCGGGAGCTCCCGGAACTCGGCCAGCTCGAGCGCCGCGGCCACGTCGTAGCGCTCCGCCTCGCCGCCGTCGAAGGCGCCCTCGGAGGTGCCCCGGGGCGACGACGTCCCCCGGGTGTTGAAGCGCAGCACCGCGAGGTCCGCGAGCGCCGGCAGCCGCCAGGCCGCCTTGCGGTAGACGTGCGAGTCCATGTACCCGCCGTGCGTGGGCAGCGGGTGGAGCGTCAGGAGCGTCGCGGCAGGGTCGCGGTCGGCCGGGAGCGCCAGCTCGCCGACGAGCGTGAGCCCGTCCGCGGTGTGCAGGTCGACGTCCTCGCGCCGCGCCGGGAGCACGGTGAGCGAGCGGATCTGGTGGCCGGAGTCGTTGCCGGGGTCGTTGCCGGCGGGGCTGTCGTTCATCACCGCCCAGCCTAGTTCGGTCGCCTGTTCCTGCCCGGCGGCCGGGCCGGTCAGAGGGCCGGTCACCGGGCCGGTCACCGGGCCGGTCAGCGGGCCGGTCAGCGGGCCGGTCAGCGGGCCGGTCAGCGCAGGCGCTCGCGCCGCTCCCAGCAGGAGGCGTGCCAGTGCCGGCGCTGCTCGAGCCCGGCGCTCTCCCCGCCGACGACGTCGCGGGGCCACGCGACCACGTGCGCCGTGCCGGGCGGGATGTCCTGGCGGCACGTCGGGCAGCGGTACGTCTTGTCGCCGCCGCGCACGCGGCGCACCGTCCACTCGCCGTCGCCGGCGCTGACCCGGCGCACCCCGCCGAGCGCGCGGTCCAGGTCGAGCGGCTGGTGGTCCGCCCCCCAGGGGCGCTTGCGGGACGGGCGACGCGACGGCATACCCGCCATTCTCCCCTCCCGAGCCGCCATGGCCTGGACGGTCAGGGACCGGTCAGGTGTGACCGTTACAGTGGCCCGGTTCGTCTCGCCGACCGAAGGATCCCCCGTGAAGCTCCGCACGTCCGCCGGCGCCGTCGCGCTGACGCTGGCCGCCACCCTGACCCTGACCGCCTGCTCCGACGGCGGCTCCGGCTCCGAGGAGAGCGCCTCGCCGTCGGCGTCGAGCTCGTCCTCCGCGGCCGACGAGATGCCGCAGCCCACCAAGGAGGACGTCGCCGCCCTCGAGGCCGTCAAGGTCGAGGGCAAGGCCGGCAAGGAGCCGAAGCTCAGCTACGACAAGCCGTTCGAGGTCTCCGCCCCCACGTCGCGCGTCGTGGACGAGGGTGACGGCGCCGAGCTGACCGAGGGCGTGCAGGTCACGATGCAGCACGTCGCCTACGACGGCGGGGCCAAGAAGGTCGCCTCCACCTGGGACCAGGGCGCCCCGACGAGCTTCATGCTCGGCGACGCGCAGTTCGGCATCCTCACCGAGCCCCTCGTCGGCCAGAAGGTCGGCGCCCGCGTGCTCGTCGCCAACCCCGTGCAGGCGCAGGACGGCAGCACGCAGACGTCGGTCAACCTCGTCGAGATCACCGACGTCAAGAAGATCCCGACGCGCGCCGAGGGCGAGGCCGTCGAGCCGGCCAAGGGTCTCCCGACGGTCACGCTGGACGACTCCGGCAAGCCCTCCGTCGAGATCCCGAAGGACTACAAGGCGCCCAAGAAGCTGACGGCGCAGACCCTCATCAAGGGCGACGGCCCGAAGGTCAAGGAGAACCAGACCGTCACCGCGCACTACTCCGGCTGGACGCTCGACGGCAAGCAGTTCGACTCCTCCTGGGACCGCGGCACGCCGTCGTCCTTCTCCCTCCAGCAGGTCATCCCGGGCTGGACGCAGGGCCTCGCGGGCCAGACCGTCGGCAGCCAGGTGCTGCTCGTCATCCCGGCCGACCAGGCGTACGGCGCCGAGAAGAGCGAGCAGAACCCGCTCGGCGGCGAGACCCTCGTGTTCGTCGTCGACGTCCTGGACGCGAAGTGACCCTCGCCGAGCCCTCGCCCGAGCGCGAGGTCCTCACCTGGACGACCTTCCCCGTCGCGATCCGCGAGCTCGCCGAGCGGGTCGTGGCGAGCGGGTTCGTCCCCGACGTCGTGGTGGCGGTGGCCCGGGGCGGCCTCGTCCCCGGCGGTGCGATGGCCTACGCGCTGGGCACCAAGGGCGTCGGCACGCTGAACGTCGAGTTCTACACCGACATCGGCAAGACGCTCGACGACCCGCGCGTGCTGCCCCCGCTCATGGACACGTCCGACCTGCCGGGGGCGAAGGTCCTCGTGGTCGACGACGTCGCCGACTCGGGCCGCACCCTGGACCTGGTCATGACGATGCTCGCGGAGCACGGCGCCGACGCCCGGTCCGTGGTCCTGTACACGAAGCCGCGCACGATCATCCGCCCGGACTACTCGTGGCGCGACACCGACCTGTGGATCACGTTCCCCTGGTCGGCCGAGCCGCCCGTGACGGGTGCGGCCTCGGCCGACGTCTGACGCTCACCGCGTCCCGGCCGGCCGGCGACGTGCCGGCCGGCCACTGAGCGGCGGGGCGTGCGGGATGTCCTCCCGCACGCCCCGCCGCTGCATTCTGCCGTGGTGCACCACGGCCCCGGAGCCCCGCGCTCCCCACCTCCGCCACGAACGTTGACACGACCAGGTCACCGGCATACTTTACCGATACACACCAGCGTGGGTGTGCCATTCGAGGAAGAGATGCTGTGACCGATCGAGGACTAGGTGCGCGGCCGGGTCGACTCGCGCACCACGATGCGTGCCGACGTCACCACCTCGACGGCGTCACCGACCCGGGGCGCGCCCTCGTCCACCCGGCGCAGCAGGAGCTCCATGATGCGCTCGGCCATGGAGTCGTTGTCGGGGTCGACGGTGGTCAGTCGCGGCACGAGGTAGTCCCCCTCGTCGTCGTTGTCGAAGCCGACCACCTGGACGTCGTCGGGCACGCGCAGCCCCAGGTCGGCCAGAGCGCGCAGCACGCCCATCGCCGCCGCGTCGGTGAGGACGAAGACCCCGTCGAACCCGACCCCCGCCTGGTGGAGCCTCGTGACCGCCTCGTAGCCGTCCCTCGTGGTGAACGAGTCCGCGTCCACGACGAGCCGCTCGTTGACGGGGACGCCCGCGGCCGCGTGCGCCTGGCGGTACCCGCGCGTGCGCAGCGTCGCCATGCTGTCGACCCCCTCGTCCGGGCGCCCGCCCACCAGGGCGATCCGGCGGGAGCCGCGCTCGATCAGGTGGGTGGTCGCGAGGACCGCGCCGCCGATGTTGTCCATCATCACGTGGTCGAACGGGCCGGCGAGGCGCCGCTCGCCGAGCAGGACGACCGGTACCTCGATGCCGGCGCCGCTCACCTCGGCCGTGTCGAGCTGGACCGGGCTGAAGACCAGCCCGTCGTACGGACGGACCCGCTCGGGCGAGATGGCCGCGATCTCGCCGTCCCTGCTGGCCCCGGTCCGCTCGATGATCACGTGGTGCCCGCGCGCCCGCGCCAGCGTGTCGAGACGAGCGGCGAGGTGCGCGTAGTACGGCCCGTCGAGGTGCGGCACGAGCAGGCCGATCGCCCCGCTGCGGCCGGCCCGCAGCCGGCGCGCCGTCGCGTTGACCTGGTAGCCGAGCCGCGCGACGGCGGCGAGCACCCGGGCCCGGGTCTCCTCGCTCGCCCCCGGCCGCCCGTTGATGACGTTCGAGACCGTCATCTTCGACACGCCGGCCTCGTGCGCCACGTCGCTCATCTTCACCACGCCACCCATGATGCCCTGCCCCCGAGGAGGACCACACCGTCGTGAAACAGCTCCTGTACTCGAAGCGGGTCGCGCCCTACGTCTTCATCCTCCCGTTCCTCATCACCCTGGCCGTGTTCTGGGTCGTCCCGCTCGGCCGCTCCTTCGTGATGAGCACGCAGGAGGTGCTCTACGGCCAGGCGACGTTCATCGGCGCCGACAACTACGCACGGCTCTGGCGGGACGAGATCTTCTGGAAGGCGATGTTCAACAGCATGCGGTACATGGTGCTGACCATCCTCCTGCTGGTCCCGATCCCGCTGGTCCTCGCGGCGCTCGTCAACGCGAAGATCGGGAGCCCGCGCGTCAAGGCCTTCTTCAAGGCGTCGATGTTCGTCCCGGCACTGACCTCGGTCGTCGTCGCCGGGATCGTCTTCCGCCTGATCTTCGCCGAGTCGGACTCGGCCATGATGAACCAGGTCGCCGAGTTCTTCGGGCTCGGGCCGGTCCGGTGGCTGCGCGGGGACCTCACCGGCCTCGCCGCGCTGCTCTCCCTCGCCCTGTGGCGGTGGACCGGCGTCAACATGATGTATTTCGTCGCCGGGATGCAGTCGATCCCGTCGGAGTACTACGAGGCGGCGTCGATGGACGGGGCCGGCAAGTTCCGGCAGTTCCTCCTCATCACCGTCCCCAACCTCAAGCCCACGATCGTGTACGTCGTCACGATCAGCATCTACGGCGGCCTCGCGATGTTCCTCGAGAGCTTCATGCTCTACGCCGGGAACAACTCCCCCAACAACCAGGGGCTCACCGTCGTCGGCTACCTCTACCGCAAGGGCATCGAGGAGAACGACCTCGGCTTCGCCTCGGCGGTCGGCGTCGTGCTGCTCGTGATCGTCATGACGATCAACCTCACCTACCTCGTCGCCAGCGGCACGTTCAAGAAGCAGGAGGCGTGATGGCCGCGAACCCGCCCACCGCCGTGCGGCCCACCCCCGCCCCGCAGGGGGCGGACGGCGGCGAGCGCCCGCGGTCCGCCCCCCGGACCGCCGCCGGGCGCGCCCGGTTCTCGCCGACCGCGGGGGCGTGGATCCAGGCCGGCTTCCTCGTGCTGATCGCCGCGATCGCCCTGGTGCCGCTCGTCGCGATCTTCGTCGGGACCTTCCAGGACGGCAACGACGTGATCCGCCGCGGCATGACGTTCGACGTCGACCTCGGCGCGCTCAGCCTCGACAACTACGTGCTGCTCTTCACGGACTCGGGACCGTACTTCCGGTGGTTCGCCAACTCCCTCCTGCTGACCGTGGCGCAGGTGGCGGGCACCCTCCTCGTGAGCTCGTTCGTCGCCTACGGCTTCGCCATGTACGAGTTCCGGGGCAAGACGCTGTGGTTCGTCATGGTGCTCCTCGTCATGACGGTGCCGTTCGAGATGCTCATGCTCCCGCTCTACGTCCAGGTCAACGACATGGGCCTGGCGGACACCTACACGGTGATCGTGCTGCCCTTCCTCGCGGCCGCCGTGACGATCTTCTTCTTCCGGCAGTACTTCCTGGGCATACCGCGGGAGCTGCTCGAGGCCGGGCGCGTCGACGGGGTGACCGAGTACGGCATCTTCTTCCGCATCGTGCTGCCGATCTCCAAGCCCGCCATGGCGGCGATGGCGATCCTCAACGGAATGATCTGCTGGAACAACTTCCTGTGGCCCCTCCTCGTGCTGCGCACGCCCGAGAAGTTCACGCTCCCGATCGGCCTCAACACCCTGCTGACGCCCTACGGGAACAACTACGAGCTCCTCATCATCGGCGCGTTCTTCTCGCTCATCCCGATCCTCATCCTGTTTCTCGCGTTCCAGCGGTTCTTCATCGAGGGCATGACCGCCGGCGCCGTCAAGGGTTGACCTACCAGAACGGAGAAGTTCCCATGAGCAAGCTACGCAACAGCACGGCGGCGCTCGCCGCCGCGACCGCAGTCTCGGTGCTCGCCGCCTGCAGCGGCGGCGGCCAGTCGGCGGAGCCGACCACGAACGCCGACGGTTCCACGACGCTGAACATGTGGACGTTCGCCGACGTCCACGCGGCCTACTACGAGGAGATGGCCGCGCAGTGGAACGAGGCGAACCCCGACAAGGAGATCCAGCTCGAGGTCACCGTCTACCCCTATGACGACATGCACAACAAGCTGCAGCTCGCCTTCAACTCGGGCGAGGGCCTGCCCGACGTGGTGGACATCGAGGTGAACAAGTTCGCCAACTTCGTCAAGGGCGAGACTCCCCCGCTGCTCGATCTGACCGATGCCGCGGAGCCGTACGTGGACGACGTCGTCCAGGCACGCCTCGACCTGTACAGCAAGGACGGCCGCGTGTACGGCTTCCCCACGCACGTGGGCGCGTTCGTCGCGTTCTACAACACCGAGCTGCTCGAGGGCGCCGGGATCGACTACACGACCATCGAGACCTGGGACGACTTCCAGGAGGCGGGCAGCAAGTACCACGCCGCCACCGACAAGGCGTTCGGGGTCGCGAGCACCAGCGTCAACTTCCTCGAGCCGCTCGTCACGGCGCAGCTCGGCGGGCAGTTCTTCGACGCCGAGGGCAACGTCCAGGTCGACAGCCCCGAGGTCGTCGAGGCGGTCTCCATGATCCAGGAGATGCAGGACGCCGGCGCGGTCTCGACGATCCCCGGCGGCAGCCCCGACTCGGAGGAGGCGTTCGGCGCCATCAACGACGGGAAGTACGCCGCGATCGTGTACCCGGCGTGGTACACGTCCCGGTACGTCGACTACATGCCCGACCTGGCCGGCAAGGTAGCCATCGCGCCCGCGCCCGTGCAGGACGGCGCCCAGGTGCGGACCATCGGCGGTGGCGGCACAGGCACGTCGGTCCCGGTGGCCTCGCCGAACCAGGACCTCGCCTCCGAGTGGCTCGCCTTCGCCAAGCTGTCGCCCGAGGCCAACGTCGCCGTGTGGGAGGAGCTCGGCTTCGACCCCGTGAACATGGCGGTCTGGGAGGACGAGGAGGTCACCAAGAACCCCGAGAACAAGTTCAACAAGTACTTCCAGACCAACCTGTTCGACGTGCTGAACGAGGTGAAGGACGGCATCGGGCACCTCGAGTCGTTCAGCGACCCGAGCTGGCCGACCGTGGACAACACGTTCACCACCGTCACGCTCAACGACGTCTACGAGAACGGCGTGCCCGCCCCCGACGCGCTCGCCAAGGCCCAGTCCAGCCTGCAGAACGAGCTCGGGCAGTAGCCGCGGCGACGGCACACCGACAAGACCCCGAAGACCCCGAAGCCCCAGGAGCGAATCGCCTCATGCTGTCTGCCACCGTCACCGCCGATCCGGCGTTCGTCGTCGGGCCCGTGCGCCGTCGCACGTTCGGCTCGTTCGTCGAGCACCTCGGCCGGTCCGTGTACACCGGGATTCACGACCCGCAGCACCCCAGCGCCGACGCGGACGGGTTCCGCGGCGACGTGATCGAGCTGGTGCGGGAGCTGGGGGTGTCCACGGTCCGCTACCCGGGAGGCAACTTCGTGTCCGGGTACCGGTGGGAGGACGGGATCGGCCCGGTCGCCCAGCGACCTCGGCGCCTGGACCTGGCGTGGCACTCGACCGAGCCGAACCTCGTCGGCGTGGACGAGTTTATGCGCTGGTGCGCCAGGGCAGGCGTCGAGCCGATGATGGCGGTCAACCTCGGCACCCGCGGGGTGCAGGAGGCCCTGGACCTGCTGGAGTACTGCAACGTGGCGGGCGGCACCCGGTGGTCCGACCGGCGGCGGGAGAACGGCACCGCCGACCCGTACCGCATCTCGATGTGGTGCCTCGGCAACGAGATGGACGGGCCGTGGCAGGTCGGGCACAAGAGGGCGGGCGAGTACGGACGCCTGGCCGCCGAGACCGCGCGCGCCATGCGGATGGTCGACCCGGACCTGGAGCTGGTGGTCTGCGGCTCCTCCGGGTCGGCCATGCCGACGTTCGGCGAGTGGGAGCACGTGGTGCTCTCCGAGGCGTACGAGCACGTCGACCACGTCTCCGCGCACGCGTACTACTGGGAGACCGACGGCGACCTCGCCTCGTTCCTCGCGTCCACCGTCGACATGGACCACTTCATCGAGGCCGTGACCGCGACCGCCGACGCGGTGCGCGCGGCGGGCAAGCACACCAAGCGCATCAACATCTCGTTCGACGAGTGGAACGTCTGGTACCAGCACCGCGCGGAGTCCCGGCCACCGAGCGGCGACGACTGGCCGGTGGCTCCCGTGCTGCTCGAGGACCGGTACAACGTCGCCGACGCCGTCGTGGTCGGGTCGATGCTCATCAGCCTCCTGCGGCACACCGACCGGGTGCACGCCGCGTCGCTCGCGCAGCTCGTGAACGTCATCGCGCCGATCATGACGGAGCCGGGCGGCCGGATCTGGCGCCAGACGACGTTCCACCCCTTCGCCCTCACCGCCCGGTACGCGAAGGGCGAGGTGCTGCGCCTCGCCGTCGACTCCCCGGTACACGAGACGGCGCGGTTCGGCGACGTCGCGACGCTCGACGCCGTCGCGACCCACGACCCGGAGACCGGCGAGGTCGTGCTGCTCGCGACCAACCGCTCCGTGACCGACGACGTCGTGCTCGACGTCGACCTGCGCGGGTTCCCCGGCCTCCGCGTCGTCGAGGCCCGCACGCTGTCCCACCCCGACCACACGTGGTCGGCCACGGCCGACGACGAGTCGAGCGTCCTGCCGCGGGCCAACACCACGGCCAAGGTCGCCGGCGCGCGCGCCCGCGCCGAGCTGCCACCCGTGTCCTGGTCGATGATCCGCCTCGGCCGCGCCTGAACCCGCCGCGGCCGGTCCCGCACGCGCGAGGCCCGGCACCGCACGACGGCGGTGCCGGGCCTCGTCATGCTCGCTACGGAGCGCAGGTCCGGGTCAGAAGTCCCAGTCGTCGTCCTCGGTCTCGACGGCCTTGCCGATGACGTACGACGAGCCGGACCCCGAGAAGAAGTCGTGGTTCTCGTCGGCGTTCGGGCTCAGCGCCGCGAGGATCGCCGGGTTGACGTCGGTCTCGTCCTTGGGGAACAGCCCCTCGTAGCCCAGGTTCATCAGGGCCTTGTTGGCGTTGTACCGCAGGAACTTCTTGACGTCCTCCGTGAGCCCCAGCGGCCCGTACAGCGACTCCGTGTACTCGACCTCGTTCTCGTACAGCTCGAAGAGCAGGTCGAAGGTGTAGGCCTTGAGCTCGTCCTGCTCCGCCTGCGGGAGCTTCGCGAGGCCCTTCTGGTACTTGTAGCCGATGTAGTACCCGTGCACGGCCTCGTCGCGGATGATCAGGCGGATGAGGTCGGCGGTGTTGGTGAGCTTCGCCCGGCTCGCCCAGTACATCGGCGCGTAGAAGCCCGAGTAGAAGAGGAACGACTCGAGCATGGTCGAGGCGACCTTGCGCTTGAGCGGGTCGTCGCCGCGGTAGTACTCGAGGACGATCTCGGCCTTGCGCTGCAGGTTCGGGTTGGCCTCCGACCAGGCGAAGGCGTCGTCGATCTCCTTGGTGGAGATCAGCGTGGAGAAGATCGACGAGTAGCTCTTGGCGTGCACCGACTCCATGAACGCGATGTTCGTGTACACCGCCTCCTCGTGCGGCGTCAGCGCGTCCGGGATGAGCGAGACGGCGCCCACCGTGCCCTGGATCGTGTCCAGCAGGGTGAGGCCCGTGAACACCCGGGTGGTCATGAGCTTCTCGTCGTCCGAGAGGGTGTGCCACGACTGGATGTCGTTGGACACCGGGACCTTCTCGGGCAGCCAGAAGTTGCCGACCAGCCGGTCCCAGACCTCGAGGTCCTTCTCGTCCTGCAGGCGGTTCCAGTTGATCGCGGTGACGCGATCTATGAGCTTGAGCGTTCCCGTGGGCGACATGGCTCGAATTCCTCTTCCTTAGCTGCCATCCGGCGATTGGGCGTCTCCAGTGCAGAACGTGCACTGAGGACTCACGCGTCCTTGATTGGTGTGGTAGCGGGTGTGCGCGCTCCGTGCGCTCGAAGGCTTCGGCACGCCCTTCTGCGCGGCGGACATCTTCGCGCGGGTCTCCGGGCTAGCCTTCTTCCCGTAGTTGGGATTTCGCTCGCCCTTCCGCATCTCGGAGAGTGCCGCCCGCGACTCTAGTGACATCGTGTGACCGAAGCTCGGATGGTCCTTACCGAACTTGCCGTAGTTGGGGTTGGCCGGCCCGACGAAGGTTCCCTTCCTCTCCTCGGACCACTTCGCACGCTGCTCAGCGGTGTGATGCTTTCCGTAGAAGGGGTGGAGCGCACCTGGACGACTGATGCCTTTCCGCCCGGTCGACCGCCGTCGTGCCGCCTCCCGCATCTCCTCCGTCCACACCACGCCGGTGGGCCCAAGCCCGCCATCCGCGATGTTCAGAAGTCGATGGCCCTCGGAACGCAACGAGCCGATCCAGATGATCTCGGACTCGCCGAGCCACTCCAGACTTCCCAACTCAGTGTCGAGCTGGTCGACGACAACTTCATCCTTGTGCTTCCGGAGCCAGTCATAGAACGGAGTCTTCCGCCCAGCCCGCGCGTTGCTGAGGTGCCGCCTGAGCCGAGCCTCTGCAGTTCTCGTCGTCAGCCCCACGTACCGATACTCGCCGGAGTCACGCAGGCGTACGCCGTAAACGACACCCACGTGCTTCCGACTTCTCGAGCCATCGGTCACCACGGTCACTCCCTACAGCATGCAGCTGACGCAGTCCTCGACGGACGTCCCCTCCAGAGCAAGCTGGCGGAGACGGATGTAGTAGAGCGTCTTGATGCCCTTGCGCCAGGCGTAGATCTGCGCCTTGTTGACGTCGCGCGTGGTCACGGTGTCCTTGAAGAACAGCGTCAGCGACAGGCCCTGGTCGACGTGCTGCGTCGCCGCGGCATAGGTGTCGATGATCTTCTCGTAGCCGATCTCGTACGCGTCCTGGTAGTAGTCCAGGTTGTCGTTCGTCATGAACGGCGCCGGGTAGTAGACGCGGCCGATCTTGCCTTCCTTGCGGATCTCGATCTTGGCCGCCACCGGGTGGATCGACGACGTCGAGTTGTTGATGTAGCTGATCGAGCCCGTCGGCGGCACGGCCTGCAGGTTCTGGTTGTAGATGCCGTGCTCCATGACCGAGGCCTTCAGGGCACGCCAGTCGTCCTGGGTCGGGATGCGCACCCCGGCGTCGGCGAACAGGCGGGCGACCCGCTCGGTGGCCGGCTTCCACTCGGCGTCGGTGTACTTGTCGAAGTACTCCCCGCTCGCGTACGTCGAGTCCTCGAAGCCGCCGAACGCCCGGCCACGCTCGATCGCCAGGCGGTTCGACGCCGCGATCGCGTGGTACGCCACCGTGTAGAAGTAGATGTTCGTGAAGTCGATGCCCTCGTCGGACCCGTAGTAGATCCGCTCGCGCGCCAGGTAGCCGTGCAGGTTCATCTGGCCGAGACCGATCGCGTGCCCCGACTCGTTGGCCCGCTTGACCGACGGCACCGACTCGATGCTGGTCTGGTCGGAGACCGCGGTCAGCGCGCGGATCGACGTGTCGATCGTGCGGGCGAAGTCCGGCGAGTCCATCGCCTTGGCGATGTTCAGCGACCCGAGGTTGCAGGAGATGTCGCGGCCGACGTGGTCGTAGGACAGGTCCTCGTTGAACGTCGACGGCGTCGAGACCTGCAGGATCTCGGAGCACAGGTTGGAGTGCGTGATCCGGCCCTTGATCGGGTTGGCCCGGTTCACGGTGTCCTCGAACATGACGTACGGGTAGCCGGACTCGAACTGCAGCTCGGCGATCGTCTGGAAGAACTCGCGCGCGGAGATCGTGGTCTTCGTGATCCGGTCGTCGGCCACGAGCTCGTCGTACTTCTCCGTGATGGAGATGTCGGCGAACGGCTTGCCGTAGACGCGCTCGACGTCGTACGGGCTGAACAGGTGCATGTCCTCGTTCTTCTTCGCCAGCTCGAACGTGATGTCCGGGATGACGACGCCGAGCGAGAGCGTCTTGATGCGGATCTTCTCGTCCGCGTTCTCACGCTTGGTGTCGAGGAACCGCATGATGTCGGGGTGGTGCGCGTGCAGGTACACCGCACCCGCGCCCTGACGCGCGCCGAGCTGGTTCGCGTAGGAGAAGGAGTCCTCGAGCAGCTTCATCACGGGGATGACGCCGGACGACTGGTTCTGGATGTGCTTGATCGGCGCGCCGTGCTCGCGGATGTTGCTGAGCAGCAGGGCGACGCCGCCACCGCGCTTGGACAGCTGCAGCGCGGAGTTGATGCTCCGCGCGATCGACTCCATGTTGTCCTCGATGCGCAGCAGGAAGCAGGACACGGGCTCGCCGCGCTGCGCCTTGCCGACGTTGAGGAACGTGGGGGTCGCGGGCTGGAACCGGCCGGAGATGATCTCCGCGACGATGTCGCGGGCGACCTGCTCGTCGCCGTCGGCCAGGCCCAGGGCCACCATGGAGACGCGGTCCTCGAAGCGCTCGAGGTACTTCTTCCCGTCGAACGTCTTGAGCGTGTACGACGTGTAGTACTTGAACGCGCCGAGGAAGGAGTCGAAGCGGAAGTCCGCCGCGTACGCGGTCTGGAAGAGCTCCTTGACGAAGGCGCGCGAGTACTTGGCCAGCACGGCCGGGTCGTAGTACTTGTTCTCGACCAGGTGGTCCAGCTTCTCGTCGAGCGTGGAGAAGTGGATCGTGTTCGGCTCGACGTGCTGCCGGAAGTACTCGCTCGTCGCCTCGCGGTCCTTCTCGAACTGGATCTTGCCGTCCGGTCCGTAGAGGTTGAGCATCGCGTTGAGCGCGTGGTAGTCGAGCTGCATGGTCTGCAGCGGCACCTCGGTGGCCCCGGCGGGCGGGGTCGTGTCCGTCGTGCTCACGCCGAGATCAGTGACTGTCGTTGCCAAAATCGTCCCAATCCGTCACGGACGCGGCGGGCGTCCTCTGCCGTCCCCAGGAGTTCGAAGGCGTACAGGTACGGCACCTGGCACTTCGCGGAGATGATGTCGCCGGCGATGCAGTAGGCAGCGCCGAAGTTGGTGTTTCCCGCGGCGATCACGCCGCGGATGAAGGACCGGTTGTGCGCGTCGTTGAGGAACTCGCGCACTCGTCGCGGCACCGCGCCGCCCTCGTTGCCGCCGCCGTAGGTGGGCACCATCAGGACGTACGGCTCGTCGACGCGCAGGAACTCGTCCGTCCGACGCACGGGGATGCGGTGGACCCCGATGCCCAGCTCCTCGAGCCCGAGGCGCTGGACGAATCGGTGGGTGTTCTCGGAAACGCTCGAGAAGTAGACGAGAGAACTCACTGCTCCCCCTTCCCCCGGAACTGCTGCGTGGCCGGGACTGCCGGCCGGGTAGATGCACGGCGCCCCGGGTCGGGTTCGAAGCCCGGGGCGCCGGCCGCTCTGGGCGGGACCCGCACGCGGGCCCCGCGACGTCAGGCCGAGACGGCCTGCTGCGCCGCGACGGCGCTGATCTGGTCGGGGCGGAAGCCCGACCAGTGGGTGTCGCCGGCGACCACCACGGGCGCCTGCAGGTAGCCGAGCCCACGGACCATCTCCAGCGCCTCGGCGTCCTGGGTGATGTCCACGACGGTGTACTCGACACCCTTGCGGTCCAGGGCGCGGTAGGTCGCGTCGCACTGCACGCAGGCCGGCTTGCTGTAGACCGTGATGCTCATGTCCGTCTCTCCCCTTCTCCGCTCCCCGAGGGGGCGTCGTCCGACTGGCTGATGCCCCTTGTGCCAGCCCCTGCCGACCGGGCCCGCGAAGGGGGCCCGACCAGGGACGACACTCGTGGAACTACGCCGATGTTCTTCTCGCGAGGCCTTGGGGCCTGGCGTGCTCCAAACACTACACCTAGTGGTCAGCCCGCGCTCGGGACCGACATGTTGTGGTTGACACTCGTGTCATTCGGCGCCGCCGCCCTTCGGGGAACGTCTCTCGACCACCTTCGCACGAGGGTCCGACACGACTGTCCACACCCGTCGTGCACCCCCCACGAGACGTCCCGGCGCACCGTTCCGCGGCTCCCGACGGATGTCCACAGCCGGTGGGCGACCGGCGTCCACAGCGTGTGCGCGACGGCCCCGGCGGCCAGGTCCCGCCGCGCCGGTCCCGGGCACCCCTCCACGGGGCGCCGCGCGTGCCCGGAAGATCCGGACATACCCGGCCCCGGACGGCTCAAAACTCGTCCGATCCATCGGCGTGTCGCCGGTGGTGGCGTGTCCCACAGGCGCGCCGTGGCCGGCCGGTGGTCGTTCAGGTCCCGGACGGACGCCAGCCGCTCGGGTCCACCCCGCCGGGCACGGCCGTCGCCGGGTCGTACGGCGTGCGGGTCAGGTGGAACGTGCCGACGTCCAGGGCCGGCGCGCCCGGCGCGCCCACGGACCGCAGCCGCTCCCCGCGCCAGTACCCGCCCTCGACGCCGACCCAGGTCGTGCCGGTCCCGGTCGCGCCGCCCCCCGGTCTGGGGGCGAAGACCGTCCCGCGGTCGCCGCCGTCCGCCGGGCTCAGCACGAGGTTCCCGTCGGCGCGCACGGTGACGGTGTGGGGCATGGGCCCCCAGTACCAGGTGCCCGTGAGCGCGAGGGCCTCCGGAGACGGCTCGGCCGGGCTCGCCGGCCCCACGGGCGCGGGCAGCGCGTCCAGGAGGAAGTCCCCGCCGCCGAAACCTGCCGTCGAGCTGCCGCACACCGCGACGACGTCCCCCGTCGCGACGTCCGCGCGCAGCGTCGCCGTGAAGCCGGGCACCGAGCCGCCGTGCCCGACCGTGCGGCGTCCCCCGTCCGGGCCGGTCGCGTGGCGCACGGAGACGCCGAGGCCCCAGGCCGTGGTGAACGGCGCCCCGGGCTCGTCCACGACGGCCCGCGGCGCCGTCATCCGGCGCCGCCACCGCAGCGGCAGCACCGGGTCGGAACCGTCGGAACCGTCGGAACCGTCGGAACCGTCGGACCCGCGACCGGCGCCGACGAGCCACGAGCCGAAGGCGACGAGGTCGCGCGGTGTCGACCACACCTCGCCGGCCGGCCCCATCGCGCCGTAGCCCGCGACCGGCTCCACGAGCACCGCGTCCGCGTGCGGGTGGACGGCGTACCCGGTCGCGGCGGCCGACGTCGGCACCCGGCCGGTGTGCGTCATGCCGAGCGGCGCCCACAGCTCGTCGCGCAGGACCTCGTCCCACGGGCGACCGTGCGCGAGCTCGACGAGGCGGCCGAGGACCGCGTAGCCGACGTTCGAGTAGTGGTGCTGCTCCCCCGGCTCGGTGACCGGCACGACGCCGGAGGCCACCAGCTCGGGCCAGGTGCCCGCGCCGTGCCGCTCCCACCACGGGCCCGGCGGCTCCGCGGGTAGGCCAGCCGTGTGCGTGAGGAGCTGGGCCAGGGTGGCCTCCGGCGCGGGGGCGTCGTCGACGTGCCGGCCGACCGGGTCGTGCAGGCCCACGCGCCCCGCGGCGACCAGGCGCAGCACGGCCACGGCCGTCATCGGCTTCGTGATGGACCCGATCCGGAAGGCGGTGCCCGGGTCGGCCTCCGCCCAGCCCGCCGTGCCGGACCACACGACCTCCCCGGCCCTGCCCACCGCCCCGGACAGCGCCGGCACCCGAGCGGCGCGGCACCGGTCGCGCAGCCCGTCGTCGAGGCGGGCGAGCACGTCGGGCGGGAGCGGGGCGGCGGGCGGCACGAGATCGGTCATGGGCGGCACGCTAGCGCCCCGCGGCGTCAGGGGTGGCGGGTCAGGACGGCGTCACGGGTGGCAGGTCAGGGTGCGGTCTCGGTGACCGCCGGCAGCCGCCCGGTCGTCGCGAGCCGCCGGTACCAGAGGGCGGAGTCCTTCCAGGTGCGCTCGCCCGTCGGGTAGTCCACGCGGATGATGCCGAACCGCTTGGAGTACCCGTACGCCCACTCGAAGTTGTCCAGGAGCGACCACGCGAAGTACCCGCGCACGTCCACCCCGGCGGCCAGGGCGGCACCGACGGCCGCCACGTGGTCGTGCAGGTAGGCCACGCGACGCGCGTCGTGCACGCGGGGGCGACCCTCGCCGTCCGTCACGACCTCGTCGTCGAACGCCGCGCCGTTCTCGGTGACGGCCAGCGGCAGGCCCGGGTAGCGCTCGTGCAGGTCGAGCAGCATCTCGGTGAGGCCGCCGGCCTCGATGTTCCAGCCCATCGCCGTGTACGGGCCGGGCTGGCGCACGAACTCGACGTCGGTGACGCCCACCCAGGGAGAGGCCGCGGACGCCTTGTGCCCGTCGGCGGACTCCGGCTCGCCCTCGCCGCGGAACCGCCGCACCATCGTCGTCGAGTAGTAGTTGACGCCCAGCACGTCGAGCGGCTGGCGCACCAGCTCGAGGTCCCCGTCGCGCACGAACGACCAGTCGCTGACGTGCGCCGTGCCGTCCAGCAGGCCGGCGGGGTAGGCGCCGTCGAGCAGCGGGCCGAGGAACGCGCCGTTGGCGAGCGCGTCGATCTGCGCCTTCGCGGCGAGGTCGTCGGCCGACGCCGGGTCGGCGGCGCGCAGCACGTGCAGGTTGAGGGTGATCGACACCTGCGCCGCGGGGAGCACCTCGCGGATCGCCCGCGCGGCCAGCCCGTGCGCGAGGTTGAGGTGGTGCACGGCCGCGAGCGCCGCCGCCGGCTCGGTGCGTCCGGGGGCGTGCACCCCCGACGCGTAGCCGAGGTAGGCGGAGCACCACGGCTCGTTCAGCGTGGTCCAGACCTCGACGCGGTCGCCGAGCTCGCCGGCCATGTGGCGCGCGTACTCGGCGAAGGCGTACGCGGTCTCGCGGTCGGTCCAGCCGCCGGCGTCCTCGAGCTCCTGCGGCAGGTCCCAGTGGTACAGGGTCACGTAGGGGCGGATGCCGCGCTCGCGCAGCGCGTCGACCAGGTCGGAGTAGAAGGCCACCCCCTCCGGGTTGAAGGGGCCGCTGCCGCCGGGCTGCACGCGCGACCACGAGATCGACAGCCGGTAGGCGCCGACGCCGAGCCGCTCGAGGTGGCCGACGTCCTCGCGCCAGCGGTGGTAGTGGTCGCAGGCGACGTCGCCGGTGTCGCCGCCCTGGATCGCGCCGGGCACGCGGCACAGCGTGTCCCAGATGGACGGCCCGCGGCCGCCCTCCGCCGCGGCACCCTCGATCTGGTAGGAGGCGGTGGCCGTGCCCCACAGGAAGTCGGCGGGGAAGTCGGCGGGGATGGCAGGTGTGCTCACAGGGTGATCCTCAGCTCTCCGGGTCCGGTGGTGGTGGCCGTCCGGCCGTCGACCTCGACGGACCAGGTGCCGGGGGCGTCGTCGGAGACCACGACGACGGCGTCCCCCTCGCCGGTGCGCCGCACGTGGAAGCTCGCCGGTGCGCCGTCGCCGCCGGGCACGCGGGTGACCGCGTCGTACCCGGCCGGCAGCTCGACGCAGCGCAGCGTCACGCCGTCGGCCCAGGCGTAGTCCGGTCGGTCGGCACGGGCCCCCACCGGCAGCACGGTACCGGGCCGGACCAGCAGCGGCAGGGAGTCGAAGCCGTGCGTCTCGGTGACCCAGCGCGGACCGGTGACGAGGGCCTCGTGCGTGGTCGCGCCGTCGAGCAGCCGCGTCCACGTGCCCTCCGGCACGTAGTACTCGACGGTGCCGTCCGCGGTGAACACCGGCGCGACGAGCAGCGCGTCGCCCAGCATGTACTGGGTGTCGACGGGGAACGTGCCCCGGTCGGCGGGGAACTCGAGCGCCATCGCCCGCATGATCGGGGTGCCGTCGCCGGTGGCCTGCTCGGCGGCCGCGCCGAGGTACGGCATCAGCGACAGCTTCAGGCGCGTGAAGCGGCGGGTGACGTCGACGGCCTCGTCGTCGAACGCCCACGGCACCCGGTACGAGCTCGACCCGTGCAGCCGGGAGTGGCTGGACAGCAGCCCGAAGGCGACCCACCGCTTGAACACCCCGGCGTCGGGCAGGCCCTCGAAGCCCCCGATGTCGTGGCTCCAGTAGCCGAAACCGGACAGCCCCAGCGAGAGCCCCCCGCGCAGCGACTCCGCCATCGACGCGTACGTGGAGTCGCAGTCGCCGCCCCAGTGCACCGGCATCTGCTGCCCGCCGGCCGTCGCCGAGCGGGCGAACACGACCGCCTCCCCGCTCCCGCGGCGTCGTTCGAGCAGGCCGAACACGGCCTCGTTGAACAGCTGCGCGTAGTAGTTGTGCATCCGGTGCGGGTCGGAGCCGTCGTGCCAGACGACGTCGTCGGTCGGCACCCTCTCGCCGAAGTCGGTCTTGAAGCAGTCGACACCCTGGTCGAGCAGCCGCTCGAGGTGGCCCAGGTACCAGGCCGTCGCGTCGGGGTTGGTGAAGTCGACCAGCCCCATGCCCGCCTGCCACATGTCCCACTGCCAGACGCCGCCGTCCGTGGTGCGCAGCAGGTAGCCCTTCGCTGCGCCCTCGGCGAAGAGCGGCGAGCGCTGGCCGACGTACGGGTTGATCCACAGGCTGACCTTGAGGCCACGCTCGTGCAGCCGCGCCAGCATCCCCTCCGGGTCCGGGAAGACCCGCGGGTCCCACTCGAAGTCGCACCACTGGTACTCGCGCATCCAGAAGCAGTCGAAGTGGAAGACGCTGAGCGGCAGGTCGCGCTCGACCATCCCGTCCACGAAGCTCGTGACGGTGGCCTCGTCGTAGTCGGTGGTGAACGACGTCGAGAGCCACAGCCCGTAGGACCAGGCGGGCACCGCGGGCGGACGGCCCGTCAGTGCGGTGTACCGGCGCAGCACGTCCTTGCCCGTCGGTCCCGCGATGACGTAGTACTCCAGCTCCTGGCCCTCGACCGAGAGCTGCACGCGCGTGTTCACCTCGGAGGCGACCTCGAGGGACACCCGCTCCGGGTGCGCGACGAACACGCCGTACCCCTTGCTCGTGAGGTAGAACGGCACGTTCTTGTACGCCTGCTCGCTGGACGTGCCGCCGTCCTCGTTCCAGACGTCGACGCTCTGGCCGTTCTTGACGAACGGCCCGAACCGCTCCCCCAGCCCGTACACGTGCTCGCCCGGGTCGAGCGAGAGCTGCTCGTGGACCCAGGTGGCCGCCGGCTCGACGCCGTGCGAGGTCGACATGACCCCGACCGACTTCGGCAGGCTGGACGTGAGCAGCCGGCCGTCCTGCTCAAAGTCGACGCGCCAGCGACCGCCGCGATGCACCCGCACCACGAGCCCACCGGTCTCCAGCACCCCGCTGGTCTCGTCGACCTTGACGACCGGCCGGAAGCCGGCCTGCCCGGTGACGGCGAAGTCGGGGCCGCGGCGGGCCGCGCCGGCGTGGTGGGTGACGCGGACCTTCACCACGCCGGGCGCCGGCGACGAGTACGTCAGGGTGATCATCGGGCGGTTGAGCGTGTCGCCGCGCCGGCGGATCGCGGCCGTCGGCGCGTAGACCGTCATCGTGCCCGCCGCCTCGTCGACGCGGACGTCGTCGACCTCGGCCGCGTACAGGGGGTCGATGCCCGGGCGGGTCTGCCAGTAGCCGTCGGTGAACTTCAATGGATACCTCGTCAGTGGTTCAGGGTCGGTCGGGCCGGGGCCCGGGGGTCACTTCACGGCGCCGGCGGTCACGCCGCGGGTGAGGGTGCGCTGGAAGACCAGGAAGAAGATCAGGGCGGGCAGCAGGGAGACGAGGGCGCCGGCGTTGGTCGTCGGCGCGTCCATCATCCGGTCGCCCTGCAGGGAGGCGAGGGCGATGGGGATCGTCTGGGTGTCGTTGGTCGTGAGCATGACCAGCGGGATGAAGAACTCGTTCCACGTCCAGATGAAGAACAGGATCATCAGGACCATCAGCGTGGGCCGCACGATCGGGAAGACGACCTGCCACAGGACGCGCCAGCGGCCCGCCCCGTCGAGGGCCGCCGCCTCGAGCAGGGCCGGCGGGAACGTGCCGAGCACGGAGGCGAGCAGGTACGTCCCGAAGGCCGACTGGATGACGGTGAAGATGATGATCACGGACCACTGCGAGTTCGACAGGCCCACCTGGCGCGCCATGTCGAACAGCGGGTAGATCAGCGCCTCCTGCGGCAGCATGTTGGCCAGCAGGAAGAGCAGCACGATCCACATGCGCCCCTTGATCCGCCCGATCCCGATCGCGTACGCGTTGAGGAGGGACAGCAGGCAGGCCACCACGGACACGACCGCGGAGATGAAGAACGAGTTCCAGAGCTTGACCAGGAAGTCGACGCGCTGCCAGAAGTTGACGATCCCGTCGAGGTACAGCTCGCTCGGGATGCTCAGCGGGCCGTCCTGGGAGTACTCGGCCGGGGACTTCACGGCGTTCAGCGCCATGATGATCATCGGCGCGAGGACGGCCAGCGCGACGGCGACCGCCCCGGCGAGCACGAACCAGCGGGCCGCGCCGCGCCGATGACGGCCCCCGGGGCGGGACGCGCGGGTCCCGCCGCCCGGGCTCGCCGTCGCCGGGGACGCCGGGGCGTTGCGCACGGTCGTGGTCATCAGCCGGCCACCTCCTCGCGCCGCTCGGCGCGTGCCTGCAGGGCGAGGATCACCACGGCGACCACGATGATGACGACGGTCAGCACCGTCGCGATCGCGGCCCCGTAGCCGACCCGGGACTTGTCGAAGAAGTTGAGGTACGAGTAGTAGCTCGGCACCAGGGTCGAGCTCTCCGGGCCGCCCCGGGTGAGCACGTAGATCGGGCCGAAGACCTTGAGCGCCGCGACCGTGCAGGTCAGGGTGACGACGAACGTCTCCGGCCGGATCTGCGGGATCGTGATGGCGCGGAACCGCCGCCACCAGCCGGCCCCGTCGAGCTCGGCCGCCTCGTACAGCTCGGGGTCCACCCGCTGCAGGGCCGCCATGAAGATCACGACCGGGTAGCCGATCTGCACCCAGATCAGCACGAGCATGACGCTCGGCAGGGCGGACGCGGGGTCGCCGAGCCAGTTGGGCGGGTCCGTCACGCCCAGGCCGCGGAGGATCTCGTTGAGCGCGCCCGTCTGGGCGTTGAGGATCCAGTTCCACAGCACGCCGGCCACGGCGACGGGCAGGATCTGCGGCAGGTAGTACGTGGCGCGCAGCACCGAGGCGACCCGGCCCCCGAACCGGCGTCCCAGGTAGTCGAAGAGCACGGCGGCCAGCACGAGACCGACCGCCGTCGGCACGATCACCATCGCGACGATCATCGCGACCGAGTTCTGGAACGAGGTCCAGAAGGCGGCGTCGTGCCACAGCTCCGTGTAGTTGTCGGCGCCGATCCACTCCAGCGGGGCAAGGCCGCCGCGCCACGAGAAGAGGCTGATGTAGACGTTCGTCACCAGCGGGTACCCGATGACGACGACGAACAGCACGCCGCCGGGGATCAGGTAGGGCAGGTACGGCAGCCAGCCGGGCCGCCGACGCCGGGCGCGCGTGGTCGGTGCGCTCATGTGCAGCTCCTTGGAAGGGCGTCCGCCCCCGGGCGGGCCGCCGGCGTCACCGGCGGCCCGCCGCGGTCAGCGACGGTCGGCGGCGGTCAGTCGCCGAGCAGGTCGGACTTGCCGTCGGTGTAGGCGGACTCGAGGCCGTCGAGCACCTCGTCGGGCGACTTGGACTGGTTGACGAGCGACTGCAGCTGGCTCACGACCACGTCGTAGTAGCCGGGCACCGGCCAGTCCGGGTAGAAGGCGAGCCCGTCCTGGTCGAGGATCTCCTGGAAGTTCTCCGTGAGCTCCTTCGTCTTCGGGTCCTCGATCGTCGAGGCGTCGCCGGCGACCGGCAACCCGCCCTTCTGCGCGAGCACCTCCTGCACCTCCGGGCGCAGCGTGACGTCGATGAACTCCTCGGCGAGCGACGGCGAGTCGGCGTTGGTCGGGACGACCCAGAGGTTCCCGGAAGAACCGGTGTGCAGGTCGTTGCCCGGGAAGTTGAACTGGCCCCAGTCGTCCTTCATCTCGGCGACGACGCGGCCGAACCACCAGGAGCCGGAGACCATCATCGGGTAGTCGCCCTTGATGAAGGACACCCCCATGTCCTCGGCGGTCAGGCCCGCCGAGTCGGGCGCGACGTAGCCCTTCTCGATCCACTCGTCGAGCTGCTCGGTGGCCTTCGTCATCTCGGGCCCGTGGAAGTCGACCTCCCCGTCGAAGAGCTGGTAGTCGTCCACGAACCCCCGGTCGGCGTTCGCGAGCACCAGCTCGTACCAGAGCTGGCCCAGGGGGTACTCGGCGCCGGCCTCGGCGAGCGGGGTGATGCCCTCGGCCTCGAACGCCTTCATGACCTTCTCGAGCTCGGCGAGCGTCGTCGGCACCTCGAGCCCGAGGTCGTCGAACATCTCCTGGTTGTAGTAGACGCCCACGAACTCGCCGTAGTTGGGCACGCCGTACCACTCACCGGAGCCCATGAGCCCGTTCTCGTCGTACGTGGCGGTGGTGGCGAGCGACCCGGCGAGCTTGTCGGACCAGCCGTGGGCCTCGGCGGCGTCGGTCAGCGGCATCAGCAGTCCCTGGGCCGCGAGCTGTCCGGCGGTCGCGTTGCCCTTGTTGTACTCCATGACGTCGGGCACGTCGTCGCCGGTGAGGACGATCTTGGCGTTCTTCTGGATCTGCTCGAACGTCTGCTTCTCGACCTCGACCTCGACGTCCGGGTGCTCGGACTCGAAGATCTCGATGGCCTTCGCCCAGGCCTGGCCCATGGCCGAGTCCTCGTTCTCGTAGTGCCAGATCGTCAGCGTCTTGTCGTCGGCGTCGCCGCCGCCGTCGGCGGTCGCACCGCCTCCGCCACCGCCCACGCAGGCGGTCAGCAGCAGCGGCAGGGCCGCCAGCGCGGCGACGGTCGATGTCGCGCGAGTCCGGGTCTTCATGGGTCCTCCTCGTCGAGTTCCGCCCTTCTCAATCGAAGCGCTTCGACGCGAGTATCGACGAGCGCCACGACCTCGTCAAGGCGCCCGGGACCGACGGCGACCCCCGGCGCGCCCCGGCGGCCTCCGGTGCACCCGCACCGATCCCGGGCCGCTACGGTGAGCCCGGGCCCCGGCCGGCGGACCTCGGGCGCTCGACGCGCCACGCCCGCCACAGTGGTCCCACCACCCGTCCGCCACCGGCCGCACCGCCGGTCCCACCACCGGGTCCGCAGCGCCGGACCCCGCACCGCACCGAGGAGCCGAGCCGTGGCCACCATCGAGGACGTCGCCCGTGCCGCGGGCGTGTCGGCGTCGACCGTCTCGTACGTGCTGTCGGGCAAGCGGACCATCTCCGCGGCCACCCGGGCCCGGGTGGAGCGGGCGATCGCCGAGCTGGAGTACCACCCGCACGCCGGGGCGCGCGCCCTCGCGTCGTCACGGACCGACGTGCTCGCCCTGGTGGTCCCGCTGCGGCTCGACGCCGACGCCTCGCTGCGGGGCGACGTCGACGTGAACGTCATCATGCAGTTCGTCGCCGGCATCGTCCCCCGGGCCCGCGCCCTCGGGTACGACGTGCTGCTCCTCACCGACGACGACCCCACCGCCCTGCGTCGCGTGTCCGGGGGCGCGTCCGCGGACGCGCTCATCGTCATGGACGTCGAGAGCGAGGACGACCGGCTGCCCGCCGTCGCACGCTCCCGCACCCCCGCCATCCTCATCGGCATGCCCGACGACCCGCACGGCCTGAGCTGCGTCGACTTCGACTTCGACGGGGCCGGCCGGCTCGCCGTGCGCCACCTCGCGGGCCTGGGGCACCGCCGGGTCGCCCTCGTCGGCCCGCCCGACGTCGTCCTCGAGCGGCACACCTCGTACGCCGACCGGATGCTGCACGGGCTCCGCACCCAGTCCCGGTCGTCCGGCGTCGACTTCCGGCTCACCCTGACGACCGCGCGGCGCGACGCGGTGGCGGCGGCCGTGTCCGAGGCCCTCGACGGCGAGGCGCCGGCGACGGCCCTGGTCGTCCACAACGAGGCCGCCCTGCCCGCCGTCCTGGACGTGGTGCGGGCGCGGGGGCTGCGGGTGCCCGACGACCTGTCCGTCGTCGCCGTCTGCCCGCAGAACATCGCCGAGCAGCAGGCCGTGCCCCTCACCTCCATCGACATCCCTGCGCAGCACATCGGGGCGACGGCCGCGGAGATGGCCGTCGCGACGCTCCGCGGCGAGCTGGAGCCCCACACCCGGCTGGTCCGCGCCACCCTCACGGACCGCGGCAGCACGGCCGCGGCCGCCGCCGCCTGACCTCCGACCAGCCACGACGCGTCCGCGGCGCACCCCTGACGACGGTTGACACCGCCGTGCCCCTGTGGCCATGATCACTCCCGGTTATCGAAGCGCTTCACCACGGCGGTGACAGCGGGTTCGTCAGCACGTCAAGGGAGATGTGAGCATGCGCAAGCCAGTCCAGGTCGCCGCCACGGCGTCCGCCCTCGCGCTCGTCCTCGCCGCCTGCTCGGGCGGTGACGGCCAGGACGAGGACGCCGGTGCCGCCGACGGCCCCGTCACGCTCGACTACTGGGCGTGGGGCACGGCGCAGAAGCCCATGGTCGACGCGTGGAACGCGACCCACCCCGACATCCAGGTCAAGCACACGGACGCGGGCGGCGGCACGGACTCGTCGGCCAAGCTCGTCACGGCCACCCGGGCCGAGAACGCGCCCGACGTCGCGATCGTCGAGTACAACACCCTGCCCGCGATGATCGTGGCCGGGGTGGCCGCCGACATCTCCGAGCACGCCGACGGGCTGGAGAGCGAGTTCGCGCCCGGGGTGTGGAACCAGGTGACCTTCGACGGCGCCACCTACGGCGTCCCGCAGGACGCCGGCCCGCAGGCGCTCACCTACAACAAGGCCCGGTTCGACGAGCTCGGCATCGACGTGCCCACGACGTGGGACGATTTCGCCGCCGCCGCCGAGAAGGTGCACGAGGCCGACCCGGACGCCTACCTCACCACCTACGCCCCGGCCGAGTTCGGCGGCTTCGCCGGGTACGCCCAGCAGGCGGGGGCGGAGTGGTGGACGGTCGACGGGGACGCGTGGACCGTGGACTTCGACGACGACGCGTCCGTCGCCGTCGCCGACTACTGGCAGGACCTGGTCGACCGCGACCTCGTCCTCGCGGAGCCGATGCTCACCCCCGAGTGGAACGCCAAGGTCAACAAGGGCGAGGTGCTCTCGTGGCCCGCAGGGCTCTGGGCGGCGGGCGTGCTGTACGGCGTCGCCGAGGAGAGCGCGGGCGACTGGGCCATGGCGCCCCTCCCGCAGTGGACCGAGGGCGAGGACGCCGTCGGGTTCCAGGGCGGGTCGGCCGTCGTCGTCACGTCGTCGGCGGAGCACCCGGAGGCGGCCGCCGAGTTCGCGCGGTGGATGAGCACCAGCGACGAGGCCGCCGCCGCCCAGATCGAGCAGGGCCAGTATCCCGCGTCGCTCGCGGGGCAGGAGCTCACGCTCGAGAGCGACCCGCCGCTGCTCATGCCGAAGCAGGAGGACTACTGGGAGATCGCCGCCGAGATCACGAAGAACACGATCCCGGAGATCAGCTGGGGCCCCAACGTCAACGTGGCGTCCAGCGCGTTCCAGGACGCGATGTCCAAGGCGGTCACCGACGGGACGCCGCTGCGCGACGCGCTCACCGCGACCGAGGACGTGGTCGTCGCCGACATGGAGAAGACCGGCTTCGAGGTCACGCAGAAATGAGCCCGGCGACAGCGAGCCCGGCGACCGCATACCGGCGCACCCGCCGGCGGTGGGGCGCCCCGGCCCTGTTCCTGCTGCCCGCCGCCCTGCTGTTCGTCGCGTTCCTGGCGATCCCGATCTGCTACGCGCTGTACCTCAGCTTCCGGGGCATGCGGGTGTCGGGCGGCGGGCCCTTCGGCGTCCGCGAGGAGACCTGGGTCGGGCTCGACAACTACGTCACCGCGTTCACCGATCCGGAGTTCCTCGCCGGGTTCGGGCGGCTCGCGATCTACGGGATCATCGCCGTGCCGGTGACGCTCGGCCTCGCGCTCACGTTCGCGCTGCTGCTCGACCTCCCGCGCGTGCGCGGTGCCCGGTTCTCGCGCACGGCGATCTTCGTCCCGTACGCGGTGCCCGGCGTCGTGGCGACCCTGCTGTGGGGCTTCCTCTACCTGCCCTCGACGAGCCCCGGGACCTGGATCCTGGAACGCCTCGGCCTCGGCGGCCTCGACGTGCTGCACGACGGGATGCTCTACCCGTCGGTCGCGAACATCGCGATCTGGAGCGGCGTCGGCTTCAACATGATCATCCTGTACACGTCGCTGCGCGGGATCCCGGGCGACGTGTACGAGGCGGCGCGGCTCGACGGCGCGAGCGAGTGGGACATCGCCTGGCGCGTCAAGGTCCCGCTGGTCGGCCCCGCGCTGGTCCTCACCGGGCTCTTCGCCCTCATCGGGACCCTCCAGGTCTACGGCGAACCCACCACGTTGCGGCCGATGACGAGCGCGATCAGCCAGACCTGGGTGCCGCTCATGACCATCTACCGCGACGCCTTCACCCGGGACGACCTGTCCCTCGCCGCCGCCTCGTCCGTGGCCCTGGCGCTCGGCACGCTCGTCGTGTCCGTCGTCCTGCTGCGCGTGACCCAGAAGCGCTCGTTCGGGGAGTCCTCATGAGCACCGTCGCCACCGCACCCCGTCCCACGCGCACCCGTCGCCGCGCCGTCGACCGCCCGCGGCGGCCCGGCCGGCGCGGCAGCGTCCTGCCGACCGTGGCGCTGGTCCTCGGCGCGCTCTACTGCCTCGTGCCGGTCGCGTGGGTGCTCGTCGCGTCGACCAAGTCGAGCTCCGAGCTGTTCTCGACCTTCACCTTCCTGCCCGGCACGGGCCTCGTCGAGAACCTCCAGGACCTCTTCGCCTACGGCGGCGGCCAGTACCTGCGGTGGGCGCTCAACAGCGTGCTCTTCGCGGGGGTCGGCGCGGTCGCGTGCACCCTCGTGTCGACCATGGCGGGCTACGCGCTCGCGAAGTACGACTTCCCGGGCCGGCAGGTCGCGTTCTACGCCATCCTCGGCGGGGTGCTGCTGCCGGGGATCACCCTGGCCATCCCCCAGTACCTGCTGATGTCGAAGGTCGGGCTGGCGGGCACCTACTGGTCGGTGCTGCTGCCGTCCCTCATCTCGCCGTTCGGCATCTTCCTCGCCCGCGTCTTCGCGGGGTCGGCCGTGCCGACCGAGACGATGGAGGCGGCACGCATCGACGGGGCGGGCGACGCCCGGGTCTTCACCTCGGTCGCGCTGCCGATGATGGTGCCCGGCATGGTGACCGTGTTCCTGCTGCAGTTCGTCGGCATCTGGAACAACTTCCTGCTGCCGTTCATCATGCTGTCGGACGAGTCGAAGTACCCGCTCACCGTCGGCCTGTACACCCTGCTGTCCAAGGGATCCGGCACCCCGGCCCTGTACAGCCTCGCGATCATCGGCGCGGCCGTGGCGATCATCCCGCTGGTCGCGATGATGCTCGTCCTGCAGCGCTACTGGCGGCTCGACCTCATCAGCGGAGGACTCAAGGGATGACGACGCTTCTCTTCGGCGGGGACTACAACCCCGAGCAGTGGCCCCGCGAGGTCTGGGCCGAGGACATGACCCTCATGCGCCGCGCCGGCGTCAACACGGTGACCGTCGGCGTCTTCTCGTGGGCGTCGCTCGAGCCCCGCGAGGGCGAGTACGACGCCGGCTGGCTCGACGACGTGGTCGGGATGCTCCACGACGCGGGCATCGGTTTCTTCCTGGCGACGCCGACGGCCTCTCCCCCGCCGTGGTTCACCCGCGCGCATCCCGACGCGATGCCGGTGCGGCCCGACGGGACCCGGCTCACGCACGGCTCGCGCGACACCTACGCGATCAGCGCGCCCGCCTACCGGGACGCCGCCCGCCGGATCGCGCGGTTCCTCGCCGAGCGGTACGGCGACCACCCCGGGCTGCGGGGCTGGCACGTGCACAACGAGTACGGCACGATCGACCACGGCCCCCACGCCGAGGCCGCGTTCCAGCGCTGGCTGCAGCGGCGGTTCGGCTCCGTCGAGGCCCTCAACGACGCGTGGTACACCGCCTTCTGGTCGCAGCGCTACGACGCGTGGGACCAGGTCACACCGCCGCGCACCACCCAGTACCTGGCGAACCCGGCCCACGCGGTCGACTTCAAGCGCTTCTGCTCGGACGAGATGCTCGCCGCGTTCACCGAGCAGAAGGACGAGATCCTCGCGGCCGGGTCCACCGCCCCCGTCACGACGAACTTCATGCTCCCCACCTGGAACCACCTCGACCAGTGGGCGTGGAGCGACCGGCTCGACCTGGTGTCGGTCGACCACTACCTCGACACGCCCGGCCCCGACGGCGAGGCGCACGTCGCCTACGGCGCCGACCTCACGAGGTCGTGGGCCGGCGGCCCGTGGCTGCTCATGGAGCAGAGCGCGAGCGGCATCCGCGACGGCGCCCGCCTCGCGCACAAGGACACCGACCGGATGATCCGCAACTCGCTCGGCTACGTCGCGCGGGGCTCCCAGGGGTCGCTGTTCTTCCAGTGGCGGGCCTCGGCGGGCGGCTCCGAGGCGTGGCACAGCGCCCTGGTCCCGCACGCGGGACCCGACAGCGAGGGGTTCGCGGGGACCGTCGAGCTCGGCGCCCTGCTGGGCCGCCTCGAGGAGGTCGCCGAGCCGCCGGCCGACGGACGGGTCGTCGACGCCGACGTCGCCGTCCTGTGGGACGCGGACGGCTGGTGGTCCCTCGAGACGCCGCACCTGCCGCACGACGGCCTCGACTACGCGACCGAGGTCCGTGCCACCCACCGGGCGCTGTGGCGCGCCGGCGTCGCCGTCGACTTCGTGCGCTCGGGCGCGGACGTGGCGCGGTACCGGGTGCTGTTCGTGCCCAGCCTCATGGCGACGGACGCCGCCACGGTCACCTGGCTCACGCAGTACGTCGCGGGCGGCGGCCACCTCGTCGTGGGCCGGTTCACCGGTGTCGCGGACGAGCACCAGCGGGTCGTGGCGGGCGGCTACCCCGGGCTCCTGCGCGACCTCCTCGGCGTGCGGGTCACCGAGCTGCGGCCCCTGGCCGACGACGAGACCCGGCGGCTGAACGACGGGGCCACCTGCGACCAGTGGACCGAGCGCGTGCACCTCACCGGCGCCCGCGCCGTGGCGACCTACACGGACGGCGAGCTCGCCGGGCTGCCGGCCGTCACGCGGCGGGACGACGGGCCCGGCGTCGCGACGTACGTCGCGACCCGCCTGGTGCAGGAGTCCCTCGACCGGTTCGTCGCCGGCCTGCTCGCCGAGCACGGCGTGCAGGCGGTCGTGCCGGCCGCGGTGGGCACCGGCCTGGAGGCGGTCCGCCGGCGCGGGGCGCACGGTTCGTACCTGTTCCTGCTGCACCACGGCGACCGGCCGCTGCGCGTCACCGGGCCGGGGCACGACCTCGTCACCGGCGGCGCCACCGACGGCGGGATCACGGTGCGGGCGGGCGGCGTCGCCGTCGTCCGCGAGACCGGGGGCTCCGACGGGCCCGCGCCGCACTGGCTCGTCGAGCCCGCCTGACCGCCCGCACCCTGGAGGGAACCCCGTGGCCGCGAGCCGCCCGAACGTCCTGCACGTCCTGTGGCGGAGGCGGTCCGGCCGTCGTGACCGCGCGCCGGTACCCGCCGGGCCGGTGACCCGTCAGACGTCGACCGGGACGCCGCCGCGCAGCACCTGGCGCACGCGCAGGTCGGCGTCGGTGACGACGACGTCGGCCCGGCACCCGAGGGCCAGGCCGCCGACGTCGCCGAGACCCAGCACCCGGGCGGGCACCCACGACGCCGCGCGCACGGCGTCCGCGAGCGGCACGCCCGCCGCGACGGCGCGCCGCACGACGTCGATGAGGTGCGCCGTCCCGCCCGCGATCGACCCGCCGTCCGGGCCGTCGCCGTCGGCGAGCCGGGCCACGCCGTCGCTCACGGTCACGGCCATCGGCCCGAGCTCGTAGCTGCCGTCGGCCATGCCCGCGGCCGCCATCGCGTCGGTGACCAGGGCGACGTTGTCGGCGCCGACGGTCTCCATCACGGTGCGGACCGTGGCCGGCGCGAGGTGCACGTCGTCGGCGATCAGCTCGACGACGAGGTCCCCGCGCGCCGCCGCGGCCAGGCACGCGGCGACCGGCCCGGGGGCACGGTGGTGCAGCGGCCGCATCCCGTTGAACAGGTGGGTGGCGGTCATCCGCCGTGCCGGGGCACCCTCGTCGGCCGCCGTCCGCAGCGCGCCGGCGACCTGGCGGACGAGCGCCTCGGCCTCCTCCGTCGTGGCGTCCGTGTGCCCCAACGACGGCAGCACACCCGCCTCGACGAGCGCCTCGGCCGCCCCGCCGTCCCCGACGACGCCGTCGACCTCCGGCGCGACGGTCATCGTGCGCAGGTGCCCGCGGGCCGCCTCGGCGAGCGCGCGGACCAGGCCCGCGTCGCCGGCCAGGAGGTTCTCCGGGCTCTGCGCGCCGCGCCGCGCGTGCGAGAGGAACGGGCCCTCGGCATGGATGCCGGCGATCTCCCCCGCCTCGGCCAGGCCGGCCAGCATGGCCGCACGCTCCAGCAGCGTGTCGCGGTCGGCGGTGACCAGCGACGCGAGCATGGTCGTGGTGCCGTGCCGCCGGTGCTCGGCGACCGCGACCATCGCCTGCGCGACGTCGTGGGAGTCCGGGAAGCCCGCGCCTCCCCCGCCGTGGTTGTGCAGGTCGACCAGGCCCGGCAGCACCACGGTGCCCGGGTCCGGCTGCGGAGCACGCCGCACGGCGTCCGCGATCTCCCCCCGCCCCGCGGAGGCCGCGGCGGCCCGGGGCCCGACCCACACGACGTGCCCCTCGGCGAGCACCAGCGCCCCGTCGTCGATCACCTCGTCCGGCGTGACGACCCTGCCCAGGATCGCGACGTGCTCGGCGGGCCGGTCGGTCGAGGCGGCGGTGGGCGCATCAGTCATGGCGCCATCCTGCCGCACCGCCCCGCGACGACGGAAAACGTGCCCGGCCCGCGGGCGGCCCGCTCAGAACAGGCGGGCGGAGACGTCGTCGACGCCGCGCATGGCGTCGTAGTCCAGCACCAGGCAGCCGATGCTGCGGTCCGTGGCGAGCACGCGCGCCTGCGGCTTGATCTCCTGCGCGGCGAACACGCCACGGACCGGCGCGAGCAGCGGGTCACGGTTGAGCAGGTCGAGGTACCGCGTCAGCTGCTCGACACCGTCGATGTCCCCGCGGCGCTTGATCTCCACGGCCACGTGCCCGCCCTCGGGGGCCCGTGCGAGGATGTCGACCGGCCCGATCGCCGTCATGTACTCGCGGCGCACGAGGGAGTGCCCGGAACCGAGCAGCTCGATCTGCGCGGCGAGCAGCTCCTGGAGGTGGGCCTCCACGCCGTCCTTGACGAGCCCGGGGTCCACGCCCAGGTCGTGCGCGGAGTCGTGCTGCACCTCGTGCAGCTCGATCTCGAGCCGGTCGTCCGACTTCTGGTGCTGCACGGTCCAGACCGCCGTGACGCCGCGCTCCGCCGCCTCGGCGTCGGGCTCACCCACCGCCATCGAGCAGGGCGGGCTCATCCAGTTCAGCGGCTTGTACGAGCCGCCGTCCGAGTGCAGCAGCACGCTCCCGTCAGCCTTGACGACGAGCAGCCGCGTGGCGAGCGGCAGGTGAGCGGTGAGCCGGCCGGTGTAGCGGGCCGAGCAGCGGGCGACGACGAGTCGCACGGTCCCCCTTCGGGTTGTGACGGGAGCGGGATCTCAGACTGATTCTTCTGTCGTCTGAGGCTGCGGTTCCGCTACGGGCGAGTGCCTCGTTCCTCGGCCCTCACCCTCCGCTGCATCTTCGCCTCAGACGACGAGGTCGCGCCGCCCGGGCGGCGCGGACTCCAGCCACGAGGCGAGCCCGGCGTACGCGCCGGAGGACATCATGAGCTCGAAGTCCTTGTCGTCGTACCGGCAGCGCACGAGCACCTGGTCGCTCTGGCCGGCCTGGTCGAGCGGCGCCCGGCCGGTGACGACGAGGCGTCCGCGCTCCCAGACGCGCGCCGGGCGTGGCGCGAGCGACCAGCAGCGCCACCAGTCGATCCGGCCGACCGCGTAGTGCGCGATGCCGACGACCCACGGTGCGTGCGGGTCGCCGGCAGGTCGTGCCTGGCACGGGAAGGACCCGACGCGACGCGAGAGCGTGCGCAGTCGGGACGCCCCGGCGGCGAGCACCAGTGCCAGCACGACGAGGAGCGCGATCGCGACCCAGACGACGTACGGCACCGGTGCCAGCCTCAGCGCAGCGCCGGCTCGCGGCCGGACAGCTCCGAGATCTCGTCCACCACGATCGTGACGAGATTGCTGTCGACGGAGACGAAACCGCCGGTGACGCGGGCCTCGACCGCGGTGCCCTGGGCGGTCGACACCTTCACCTCGCCGGGCCGCAGCACCGCGAGGAGCGGCGCGTGGCCGGCGAGGATGCCGACCTGGCCGTCCGCGGACGGGGCGCTGACCTCGCGTGCCGCGCCCGACCAGACCTTGCGGTCCGCCGCGACGAGGACGACGTTCAGCTCTGCCATCAAGTGCTCCTCTTTCCCCACGTACCCGAGACTGACCTCCTACCGCGTCGTCCCGCCGGGGACCCGGGGACCGGCCCCCCGGCGGGACGACGTGCGGCGGCGGGTGTCAGGCCCCGTACTCCTTCTGGATCCGGGCCCAGTTCGCCTCGAGCATCTCGAGGCCACCGATGTTGTAGAAGGCCTGCTCGGCGATGTGGTCGAACTCGCCGGCAGCGATCTTCTTGAACGCCTCGATGGTCTCGCTCAGCGGCACGGTCGAACCCTCGACGCCGGTGAACTTCTTGGCCATGTAGGTGTTCTGGGAGAGGAACTGCTGGATGCGGCGCGCACGCGCGACGACCGTCTTGTCCTCCTCCGAGAGCTCGTCGACACCGAGGATCGCGATGATGTCCTGGAGCTCCTTGTTGCGCTGCAGGATCGACTTCACCTGCGTCGCGACCTCGTAGTGCTCCTGGCCCACGTAGCGCGGGTCGAGGATGCGCGACGTCGAGGTCAGCGGATCGATCGCCGGGTACAGACCCTTCGAGGCGATCTCTCGCGAGAGCTCGGTGGTCGCGTCCAGGTGGGCGAACGTCGTCGCCGGCGCCGGGTCGGTGTAGTCGTCCGCCGGCACGTAGATCGCCTGCAGCGACGTGATGGAGTGACCACGGGTCGAGGTGATGCGCTCCTGCAGGACACCCATCTCGTCGGCCAGGTTCGGCTGGTAGCCCACCGCGGACGGCATGCGGCCCAGCAGCGTGGAGACCTCGGAGCCCGCCTGCGTGAAGCGGAAGATGTTGTCGATGAACAGCAGCACGTCCTGCTTGCGCACGTCGCGGAAGTACTCCGCCATCGTCAGCGCGGACAGGGCGACGCGCAGGCGCGTGCCCGGCGGCTCGTCCATCTGGCCGAAGACCAGCGCGGTCTTGTCGAAGACGCCGGCCTCCTCCATCTCGGCGATGAGGTCGTTGCCCTCACGGGTGCGCTCGCCGACACCGGCGAACACGGACACACCGCCGTGGTCCTGGGCGACGCGCTGGATCATCTCCTGGATGAGGACGGTCTTGCCGACGCCCGCACCACCGAAGAGGCCGATCTTGCCACCCTGCACGTACGGGGTGAGCAGGTCGATCGACTTGATGCCGGTCTCGAACATCTCGGTCTTCGACTCGAGCTGGTCGAACGCCGGGGGCTTGCGGTGGATCGGCCAGCGCTCGGTGATCTCGAGCTTCTCGCCCTCGGCGAGGTTGAGCACGTCACCGGTCACGTTGAAGACCTTGCCCTTGGTGACGTCGCCGACGGGCACGCTGATCGGCGCGCCGGTGTCGGTCACCGCGGCGCCGCGGACGAGGCCGTCGGTCGGCTTGAGGGCGATGGCGCGGACCAGCGAGTCACCCAGGTGCTGGGCGGTCTCGAGCATGAGGGTGAACGAGTTCTCACCCTCGCCCTGCGTCGAGAGGTCGATCTCGACGGTCAGGGCGTTGTAGATGTCGGGGATCGCGTCCTCGGGGAACTCGATGTCGACGACGGGGCCGATCACGCGCGCGACACGGCCCACGCCGGGTCCGCTCTGGTGCTCGACCGGGGCTTCCACGGTGGTGGCGGTCATTGCTTGCCTCGCTTCGAAAGGTTCGTTCCGGGTGTCAGGGTGGGCGTCATGACGCCGCGAGGGCGTCGGCACCCGAGACGATCTCGCTGATCTCCTGGGTGATGTCCGCCTGGCGGGCCTGGTTCGCCAGGCGCGTGTAGTTGCGGATCAGGTCCTCGGCGTTGTCCGTGGCCGTGTGCATCGCCCGCTGGCGCGCGGCCAGCTCGGACGCGGCCGCGTCCAGCATGAAGCTGAAGATCCGGCTCCGCACGTAGCGCGGGAGCAGGGTGTCGAGCACGACCTCGGGCGACGGCTCGAAGTCGTACAGCGGCATGGCGTCGCTCTCGCCGGGGACGGCGATGCCCTCCACCACCTCGAGAGGCAGCATGCGCACCACGCGCGGGCGCTGGGTGACCATGTTGACGAACTGCGTGTACACGACGTGCAGCTCGGCCACACCGCCCTCGTCGGCCGGCGCGAGGAAGGCCTCGAGCAGCGTGTCCGCGATCTCCGCCGCGACGTCCGACTGCGGGTTGTCCGAACCGTACGACCATTCCGCGGCGAGCGGACGCCCCCGGTAGCGGTAGAACGAGATGGCACGGCGGCCGGCCGCGTAGAGCTCGACCTCCTTGCCCTCGCCCTGCAGCTGCGCGACGAGCTTCTCAGCCTCGCGGACGATCGACGCCGAGTAGGCGCCCGCCATGCCGCGGTCCGAGGAGATCACCAGCACGGCCACACGGTTCGTGTCGGTGCGCTCGCTCGTGAGCGGGTGCTTGGTCGAGGAGTGCGTCGCGACCGCGGACACGGCGCGGGTGATGGCCCGCTCGTACGGCGCCGCGGCGGCCGTCCGCGCGCGGGCCTTGCCGATGCGGGACGCCGCGATCAGCTCCTGCGCACGGAACATCTTCTTCAGCGACTGCGTCGACTTGATCCGCTGCTTGTAGACGCGCTGGGATCCACCGGCCATGCTCAGGCCTTCTTCTGCACGACGAGCTGCTCCTGCTCGACGTCCGCGGCCTCGTCCTCGCTGTCGCCGCCCACCAGCGGCGACCCGTCGGCCTTGAGGAAGCCGTTGCGGACCTCCTCGACGGCCGCGGCGAGCGCGTCCTCGGTGTCCTGCTCGAGCTTGCCCGTCGACGCGATCGTGCTGAGCACCTCGGTCTTGCGGCGCAGGTGGTCGAGCATCTCCGACTCGAACCGCTTGACGTCCTCGACCGGGACGTCGTCGAGACGGCCCTTGGTGCCGGCCCAGATCGACGCCACCTGGTCCTCGACCGCGTACGGCGTGTACTGCGGCTGCTTGAGCAGCTCCATCAGCACCGCGCCACGGGCGAGCTGGCCGCGCGACGCCGCGTCGAGGTCGGACGCGAACATCGCGAACGCCTCGAGCGAGCGGAACTGCGCGAGCTCGAGCTTCAGCGTGCCGGAGACCTTCTTCATGGCCTTGACCTGCGCGTCACCACCGACTCGGGAGACGGAGATGCCGACGTCGACAGCGGGTCGCTGGTCGGCGTTGAACAGGTCGGACTGGAGGAAGATCTGGCCGTCGGTGATCGAGATGACGTTGGTCGGGATGTACGCCGACACGTCGTTCGCCTTGGTCTCGATGATCGGCAGGCCGGTCATCGAGCCCGCGCCCAGCTCGTCCGAGAGCTTGGCGCAACGCTCGAGCAGGCGGGAGTGCAGGTAGAAGACGTCACCGGGGTACGCCTCGCGGCCCGGCGGGCGGCGCAGCAGCAGCGACACGGCACGGTAGGCCTCGGCCTGCTTCGACAGGTCGTCGAAGATGACCAGGACGTGCTTGCCCTGGTACATCCAGTGCTGGCCGATGGCCGAGCCGGTGTACGGGGCCAGGTACTTGAAGCCCGCGGGGTCGGACGCCGGGGCGGCGACGATCGTCGTGTACTCGAGCGCGCCGGCCTCCTCGAGGGCGCCGCGGACCGACGCGATGGTCGAGCCCTTCTGGCCGATGGCGACGTAGATGCAGCGGACCTGCTTGTCCGGGTCGCCGGAGTCCCAGTTGTCCTTCTGGTTGATGATCGTGTCGATCGCGATCGCCGTCTTGCCGGTCTGGCGGTCGCCGATGATCAGCTGGCGCTGACCGCGGCCGATCGGGATCATCGAGTCGATCGCCTTGATGCCGGTCTGCATCGGCTCGTGCACCGACTTGCGCTGCATGACGCCGGGCGCCTGGAGCTCGAGGGCGCGGCGGCCGTCGCTCTCCACGTCGCCCAGACCGTCGATCGGGTTGCCCAGCGGGTCCACGACGCGGCCGAGGTAGCCCTCGCCGACGGGGACCGAGAGGACCTCGCCGGTGCGGCGGACCTCCTGGCCCTCCTCGATGCCGGTGAACTCGCCGAGGACGACGACACCGATCTCGCGGACGTCCAGGTTCAGCGCGAGGCCGAGCGTGCCGTCCTCGAAGCGCAGCAGCTCGTTCGCCATCGCGCCCGGGAGGCCCTCGACGTTAGCGATTCCGTCGGCGGCGAGGGTGACGCGGCCGACCTCCTCGCTGACCGCGCCCTCGGGCTCGTAGGACTTCACGAAGCTGTCCAGAGCGGCGCGGATCTCCTCCGGCCGGATCGTCAGCTCAGCCATTGCTCTCTCCTGTCGTGGCCGCGCCGTGCGCGGCCTCACGTTCTGCGGTAGCCGACCGGGGGCCGGCTGCTGGGCCTGTGATGGGTTCAGCCGGCCAGCCGGCGACGGGCGTCGGCCAGGCGGGACAGCACGGTGGAGTCGACGACGTCGGCGCCGACCTGGATGCGCAGGCCTCCGATCACGGTCGGGTCGACCGTGACGTTGAGCTGCACGGCGCGGCCGTAGGCGCTCTCCAGGAGCGCGCTGAGCCGGGACTGCTGCGCCTGGGTGAGCACCGTGCCGCTGACGACCGACGCGACGAGACGCTTGCGGCGCTCCGCGGCGACCTCGCCGAACCACAGGAGCGTGGCGACGAAGCGGCGGCCGCGCAGCGTGGTGGTCGCGCGCCGGGCCAGGGCCTGGGTCACGCCGTCCACCTTGCCCGCGAGCAGGGCGTCGACGAGGGCCGCACGGCGCTCCGGGGAGGTCGACGGGTCCGAGAGGACCTGCCGCGCCTCGCGCTGGCCGACGAGCGCCCGGGTGAGGCGGAAGAGCTCGTCCTCGACCGTCTCGAGCACGCCGCGCGACTCGGCGGACGCCAGCACGGCGTCGAGCCCGAGACGCTCGAGCGAGTCCACGAGGTCCGCGTCGCTCGACCAGCGGGACCGGGCGAGCCCGGTCACGAGGTCCACGACCCGCTCGTCGAAGCCACCGGCCGTACCGCCCGAGAGGACACGGGCGACCAGGGCCGCCTTGTCGTCACCGGTGCGCGACGGGTCGGCCAACGAACGGCGCAGCGGGCCGGACTCGTCGAGCGCGCTCACGACGGCGAACAGCTGCTCGCCGAGCGCCTGCGCGTCCGCCCCGGCGGACCGCAGCACGGGCTCGAAGCGCTCCTGTGCCGCGGCGAGAGATGCTCCGCTCGTTCCCCGCATCAGCCCTCCTTGCCGACTGAGCTGCCGGCCGGTGCCTGCGCCCCGGACTCGTCGCCCTGCGTCGCCTCGAGCTCGTCGAGGAACCGGTCGACCACGCGCGACTGGCGCGCGGCGTCCTGGAGCGACTCGCCGACGATCTTCGACGCGAGCTCCGTGGCCAGCTCGCCGACCTCGGAGCGCAGCGAGACCGCGGCCGTCTGACGCTCGGCCTCGATCTGGCGGTGCGCCGTCTCGACGATGCGGGAGGCCTCCTCCTGCGCCTTGGCCCGCAGCTCCGCGACGATGACGGTGCCCTCGGCACGCGCCTCCTCGCGGGTCTTCGCCGCGTCGGCGCGGGCCTCGGCCAGCTGCCGGTGGTACTCCTCCAGCGCCTTCGCGGCCTCTTCCTGCGCCTCGGTGGCCTTGGCCAGGCCACCCTCGATCTTCGCGGTGCGCTCGTCCAGCACGGCCTGGAACTTCGGCAGCACGTACCGGTAGAAGACCAGCCCGACGATCACGACGATCACCAGCGACCACACGAGGTCGTACGTGTGCGGCAGCAGCAGGTTGGCGGTGGTCTCCTCCGCCGCGAGCACGTCCGCGGTGGAAGTGTTCAGGGGGGAGATCATCATGCCGGGACGATGAAGCCGGCGACCAGGCCGAGGAGCGCGAGCACCTCGACGAACGCGACACCGATGAACATCGTGGTGCGGAGCTGGCTCGAGACCTCGGGCTGACGGGCCATGCCCTCGATCGTCTTGCCGATCAGGATGCCGAGGCCGATGCCCGGGCCGACTGCCGCCAGGCCGTAGCCGATGGTGCCGATGTTGCCGGAGACCTCGGCGAGGGTGGTGACGTCCACTGGGTTTCCTTCCGTTGGGCGCCGGGCCTCGGGTGGCCCGGCGTCGCTTTCATGATGGAGGTGGTGTAGCTGGGGCCCGACTCAGGCCGGGCACCGCCGTGCGGTCAGTGCTCCGCCTCGACGGACAGGTTGAGGTAGACGGCGGTGAGGATCGCGAAGACGTACGCCTGCAGCGCCGCGACGAAGATCTCGAAGAAGAAGAACGCGAAGCCGGCCACGAACGTGCCCGCTCCGAACAGCTTCATGCCGCCGGCGGCGTCGAAGAGGAAGAAGGACGTGGCCGCGAAGCAGATCGCGAGCATGAGGTGCCCCGCGACCATGTTGGCCATGAGTCGGATGGCGAGCGTCGCCGGCCGCAGGATGAAGACCTGCAGCGCCTCGATCGGCACGAGGAGCACGTAGAGCGCCTTCGGCACACCGGGCGGCAGCAGCGAGTTCTTGAGGAACCCGCCCACGCCGTGCGCCTTCACGCCCGCGCCCAGGTACATGACGTACGTCCACAGGGCCAGCACGATCGGCAGGCCGATGACCGACGTCCCGGCGATGTTGAGGAACGGCGTCACCGTCGTGATGTTCATGACCAGGACGGTGCAGAAGATCGTCGCCAGGAGCGGGAAGTACTTGCGCCCGTTCTCCTTGCCGAGGACCTCGACCGCGATCGAGTTGCGGACGAAGTCGAGGATCATCTCGATCGCGTTCTGGAACCGGCCCGGGACCAGCTTCGCGCGCCGCGCCGCGATGACGAACACGGTCAGCAGCACGACGGCCGCGATGACGCGGACCAGCATGACCCGGTTGAACTCGAAGGGCGTGCCCTCGAAGAAGATGGCCGGAGGAAAGAAGTCCGCGACGGTCGGCGCGTGGAACTCGCCGTCACCTTCAGCGGCGAGCAGCATGGGGATCGCTGGCGTAGACAGGGGGACTCCCGGAGGTCGTACGGAACCGAGGCGCTCCACCGTGCGGGGGGCACGCCATCGGACCTGGCCGTCATGGATTCGCGGACAGCCTACCCGATGATCCCCCGTGGTCCGACACCCCGGAGGCGGGCCAGCGGCCATATCCCGCGGCTTGTGAAGAAGGGCACGATATTGCCCGCGGCGACAGGATGGCGCCCGGCCGCGGCACCCGGATCAGGGCTGCACGTAGGGCACCCGGCCGTCCTTGACGGCGCGGTAGTCGAGCAGCGCCGAGCCGATCGCGCCGACCGCGAGGACGACCAGCAGGACGTACGGGTCGTAGAAGTCCGCGTCCTGGATGAGGGCCAGGACCACGATCAGCACGATCACCTTGGCGATCCAGGCGCCCATGACGAAGGCGGCCATCCGCGTCGGACCGGAACCGACCGTGCGCAGCATCGACCAGATGGTCGTGGCGCAGAAGAACGCGGCCAGCCCCGCGCCCACGAGGGCGCCCCAGACGCCCGCCGTCCCGGCGACGAGCGCGCCGATCCCCACCCCGAGCACCAGCAGCGCGCCGATGAGGATCAGGGTGTCGCGCAGCGCGGTGCGCAGCACGGCACGCTCCGCCACCGTCGCCTCCGAGGGCGCCGAGGGCGCTGCGTCGTTCCCTGCGGCACCGGCCGGTGCGGCCCCGGGTCCGGGCCGCTCGCCGCCGGGCTCCGGCTGCTCGGGTTGGGGCGGGGTGGGCGTCGTCATCAGGAACGTCCTTCGTGCGAGGTGGTGGTCGGGGTCGGGGCGACGGCGTCCGCGGCGGCCGGGACCGCGGGCACGGCTCCGGTGGCGACGTCGTCGTCGAGGAAGCGGCCGCGGGTCCGCAGCGGGCCCAGGGTGAGCAGCAGGGCGACGACGACCGCGACGCCCAGGCCCGTCAGCACCACGGACCAGTCCCACCGCACCAGGGCGGCCACCCCGAACGAGAAGACCGCGGCCCACACGTACAGGATGAGCACCGCGCGCCGGTGCGAGTGGCCCAGGGCCAGCATCCGGTGGTGCAGGTGCATGCGGTCCGGATGGAACGGCGACTTGCCCGCGGCGACGCGGCGCACCACCGCCAGCGCCATGTCGAGCAGCGGCAGGAGCACGACCGCCACGGGCAGGAGCAGCGGGATGAACAGAGGCACGCGCTGGGCGCCGGAGAGCGCGTCGCCGGTCGCGGTGGGGTCGATGTTCCCGGTGATCGTGATGGCGGCGCCGGCGAAGACGAGGCCGAGCACCATCGACCCCGAGTCACCCATGAAGATGTGCGACGGGTAGAAGTTGTGGGGCAGGAAGCCCAGGCACACGCCGACGAGGACCGCGAGCAGCATGGTCGCGAGGTTGGCGTAGTTCTCGGGGCTGGACTGCTGCGTGAGGCTGTAGGAGTACAGGAAGAAGGCGGAGCCGCCGATCGCGATGAGCCCCGCCGCCAGACCGTCCAGCCCGTCGACGAAGTTCACGGCGTTCATCGCCACCACGACCACCAGCACCGTGACGAACAGCGACAGCCGCGACGACGTGATGACCAGGCCCTCCGGCGTCGGCAGCCACGTGAGCTGCACCTGCTGCCACGCCATGAAGCCCGCCGCCAGCACCTGGCCCGCGAGCTTGGTCATCCAGTCGAGGTCCCACACGTCGTCGGCCCAGCCCAGCAGGCACACGATCGCCGCGCCGCCGACGATCCCCCACGCCTGCGGGTCGGCGAAGACGCCCGACAGGAACGGCATCTGCGAGGCCAGCACCACCGCGACGACGATGCCGAGCAGCATCGCCAGCCCGCCCAGGCGCGGCGTGGGCAGCACGTGCACGTCGCGCGCACGGACCGCACTGATCGCGTTCGTGCGGCGCGCGACCCACCGCGCGCCCGGCGTCGCGAGATACGTCACCGCGGCGGCGACGAGCATGAGGAGCAGATACGCCCTCACCCGACGGCACCGTCCTGCTGGGTGTCCGCCGCCGGGGCGGTCTCGTCGCCGTCGCCGTCGGCGGCCGCGCCGTCCGCCGCCGTCTCGGCCGTCTCCGCCGTGGCGGTGTCCTCGGTGCCGTCGGTGCCGTCGGTGGCCAGCACGGGCGCCACCTCGCGCAGCGCCTCGAGCGTGATCGCCCCGGCGCGCACGACGCGCAGCCGCTCCCCGGTGGCGTCGACGATGGTCGACGCCACGCCACCGGGCGCCGTCCCGCCGTCGAGGTACGTGCCGACGGCGTCGCCGAGCTGCTCGCGGGCGTCGGCGGCGTCCAGCGCGGCGGGGCTGCCGGTGCGGTTCGCGCTCGAGACCGCCATGGGGCCGGTGCGCCGCAGCAGGGCGAGGGCCGCCGGGTGGTCCGGCATGCGCAGGGCGACCGTCCCGTGCGTCTCCCCCAGGTCCCAGTGCAGGGACGGCTGCGCGCGCAGGATGATCGTGAACCCGCCCGGCCAGAACGCCTCCACGAGCCGGCGGGCGTCGTCCGGGACGTCGGTGGCGAGCCCGTCGAGGGTGCGCACGTCGGGCACGAGCACCGGCGGCGGCATCTGGCGCCCTCGCCCCTTCGCCGCGAGCAGGGCGGCGACGGCGTCGGCGTCGAACGCGTCCGCGCCGATGCCGTACACCGTGTCCGTCGGGAGCACGACGAGGCCGCCGCGCGAGATCGTGTTCACGGCCTCGTCGATCGCGGGGCCCCAGGAGTTCGGGTCGGTGACGTCGTGCGCGCTGCTCACGGGCACAAGTCTGGCACGGCTCACGACTCCTCCGGCCCGCCGTCCCGCGCCCCGCCGAGCCGGCGCGCCACGACCATGCGCGGACGACCGGTCAGGTCGCCGAGCGTCTCGGCGGGCCCGAAGCCCTCGGCGTCCGCGACCATCGCGCGGGCGGCGGCGGCCTGCACCTCCGCGTGCTCCATGACGTACAGCCCGCCGGGCCGCAGCAGCCGGGCCGCCGCGGCCGTGACGCCGCGCGGCACCTCGAGGCCGTCCGCGCCCAGGCCGTACAACGCCACCGCCGGGTCGTGCGCGGCGACCTCCGGGTCGCGCGGGACCGCGTCCGGGGGGACGTACGGCGGGTTGGAGACGACGACGTCGACCGTGCCGTCCAGCTCGGCGAGCGCCCGGCGCGCGTCGCCACGGACCAGGTGCACGAGGGGCTCGGCCGCCCCGGCCGCCGCCGTCACGGCCGCGACGTTGCGCGCCGCCCAGGCGTGGGCGGCCGCGTCCAGCTCGACGGCGTGCACCCGGGAGCCCGGCAGCTCGGTCGCGAGCGCGAGCGCGATCGCCGCCGACCCGGTGCACAGGTCCACGACGACGGCACGGCCGCGCGCGGCCTGTGCGCGCGCGGCCTCGTCGAGGGCGACCTGCGCGACCTGCTCGGTCTCCGGGCGCGGCACGAAGACCCCCGGGCCCACCACGAGCTCCAGGTGCCGGAACGGCGCCGTGCCCGTGAGGTGCTGCAGCGGCTCGCGGCTCGCGCGCCGGGCGACCAGCGCCGCGAACCGGGCGCCGGCGTCGCCGGGCAGCTCCCGGTCCAGCAGCGCGAGCCGCCGCACCTCCCCGCGCTCGACGCCGAGCACATGTGCGAGCAGCTCCTCCGCGTCCACCCGCGGGCTGGGCACGCCGGCGTCCGCGAGCCGCGCCGTCGCCCGGCGCACGCTCGCACCGGCGGTCGTGGGCGCCGGCTCAGGCACCGTCGCCGGCCGCGGCGAGCCGCGCCGCCTCGTCGGCGTCGATCGCCGACCGGACCACGGGGTCCAGGTCGCCGGCGAGCACGTGGTCGAGGTTGTACGCCTTGTACCCCGTGCGGTGGTCCGCGATGCGGTTCTCGGGGAAGTTGTAGGTGCGGATGCGCTCGCTGCGGTCCACGGTGCGCACCTGGGAGCGGCGCACGTCGGCCGCGGCCGAGGCGGCCGCCTCCTGCTGCGCCGCGAGCAGCCGCGCGCGCAGCACGCGCATCGCCTGCTCCTTGTTCTGCAGCTGGGACTTCTCGTTCTGCATCGACACCACGATGCCGGTGGGGACGTGCGTGATCCGGACCGCGGAGTCCGTCGTGTTGACCGACTGCCCGCCCGGCCCGGAGGACCGGTAGACGTCGATGCGCAGGTCGTTCGCGTCGATCTCGACCTCGCCCGGGTCGTCGACCTCGGGCAGCACGAGCACGCCCGCGGCCGACGTGTGGATGCGGCCCTGGGACTCCGTGACCGGCACCCGCTGCACGCGGTGCACGCCGCCCTCGTACTTGAGGCTCGCCCACACCCCCTGGGCCGGGTCGCTCGCGCCGCGGGACTTGACCGCCACCTGGACGTCCTTGTAGCCGCCGAGCTCGGTCTCCGTGGCGTCCAGCACCTGCGCCTGCCATCCCCGGCGTTCCGCGTAGCGCAGGTACATGCGCAGCAGGTCGCCCGCGAACAGGGCGGACTCCTCGCCGCCCTCGCCGGCCTTGATCTCGAGGATGACGTCGCGACCGTCGTCCGGGTCACGCGGCACGAGGACGCGGCGCAGCCGCTGGGAGGCCTCGTCGGCCGCGGCCCGCAGCGCGGGCAGCTCGGCCGCGAACGACGCGTCGTCGGCGGCCAGCTCGGCGGCCGCCTCGGCGTCGTCGTTCGCCTGCTCCCACGCGCGGTACGCGGCGGCGACCTGGTTCAGCTCGGCGTACCGGCGCCCGAGGGATCGTGCCCGTCCCGCGTCGGCGTGCACCCCCGGGTCGGCGAGCGCTCGCTCGATCTCCGCGTGCTCGTCGAGCAGCGGCCGTGCGGCGGCGAACGGGTCGGTCATCGGTACTCCCGGTCCGGGCGCGAAGTAGTCCGGACCGGTACTACCTCGTCGAGATGCGAATTACCTCGGCAAAGCAGCAGCGCCGGCGGTCCGACGTCCGACTGCCCCTGGAGAGGTTGTCGGGCGGACCACCGGCGCTGCGGGGGTGCTACTTCTTCTTGCCGTAGCGCGCCTCGAACCGGGCCACACGGCCACCGGTGTCGAGGATCTTCTGCTTGCCCGTGTAGAACGGGTGGCAGGCGCTGCAGACCTCGGCGCTGATCTTGCCGGAGGTCGCGGTGCTGCGCGTGACGAACGTGTTGCCACAGGTACAGGTGACCTCGGTGGCGACGTACTCGGGATGGATACCGGGCTTCATGATGCTCCTAGGGGTGATGCCACCGGGTCGCCCCGCAGGAGAGCGGGCCGTGAACCGGCAGGCCGACGAACCATTGTGCCAGAACGCAGAGCGCCCCGGAAATTCCCGCGGGCGGGAGGGATCAGAGTCGGTGGTTCCGCCTCAGACGGTCTCGCCGGGGTTCTCGTCGGAGAGCCCCGCCGGCGTCGTCTTCTGCACGTGCAGGAGGAACTCGACGTTGGTCTTGGACTTGCGCAGCTGACCGAGCAGGAGCTCGAGAGCCTGCTGCTGGTCCAGGGCGCCGAGCACGCGGCGCAGCTTGTAGACGATCGAGAGCTCGTCCTTGGCCATGAGGATCTCCTCGCGGCGCGTACCGGACGCGTTGACGTCCACGGCCGGGAAGATCCGCTTGTCGGCCAGGTTGCGGGACAGGCGGAGCTCCATGTTGCCCGTGCCCTTGAACTCCTCGAAGATCACCTCGTCCATCTTCGAGCCGGTCTCCACCAGCGCGGAACCGAGGATGGTCAGCGAGCCGCCCTCCTCGATGTTGCGCGCCGCGCCGAAGAACTTCTTCGGCGGGTAGAGCGCCGCGGCGTCCACACCACCCGAGAGGATGCGTCCCGACGCGGGGGCGGCCAGGTTGTAGGCGCGCGACAGGCGGGTGATGGAGTCGAGCAGCACGACGACGTCCTGACCGAGCTCGACCAGGCGCTTGGCACGCTCGATCGCGAGCTCCGCGACGATCGTGTGGTCGGAGGCCGGCCGGTCGAACGTCGAGGCGATGACCTCGCCCTTGACCGTCCGCTCCATGTCGGTGACCTCTTCGGGCCGCTCGTCCACGAGCACCACCATGAGGTGGACCTCGGGGTTGTTGGCCGTGATGGCGTTCGCGATCTGCTGCATGATGATCGTCTTGCCGGCCTTCGGGGGCGAGACGATGAGACCGCGCTGGCCCTTGCCGATCGGGGCGACGATGTCGATCACGCGCGGCGTGAGGCGCGTCGCCTCCGGGTTCTCCAGACGCAGCCGCTCCTGCGGGTACAGGGGGGTGAGCTTGGCGAACTCGGGCCGCTTGCGGGCCTCCTCGGGCGTCATGCCGTTGACCGAGTCCAGCCGCACCAGCGCGTTGTACTTGTTGCGCGGGTTCTTGCTGCTGCCGCCGGCCGGCGGCTCGTCGCCCTCGCGGGGCTGGCGGATGGCGCCCACGACGGCGTCGCCGCGGCGCAGGCCCGACTTCTTGACCTGGTTGAGCGAGACGTACACGTCGTTCTGCCCCGGCAGGTAGCCGCTGGTGCGCACGAACGCGTAGTTGTCGAGGATGTCGAGCACGCCGGCGACGGGCAGCAGGACGTCGTCCTCGCGCACCTCGACGTCGTTCTCGAGGCCGGCGACGTCGGGGCCGGCGCCGCTGCGGTTGCGGCCGCGCTTGCGGTCCCGCCCACGGTCGCGACCGCGGCGCCGACGGGAGCCGGACCGGTCGTCGTCGTTCATGCGGTCGTCGCGCCGGTCGTCGCGCCGGTCGTCGCGGCGGCGCTCGTCGCGCTGGCCGTTCGGCGCGCTGTCGTTCGAGCGACCCTGGCCGCGGTCGGCCCGCTGGGCGTCACCGTCGTTCTGGCCACGCTCGGCGGCCTTCTCGGTGGGACGCTCGCCGCCGCGGCGTGCACCGCGCTCGCGCGGGGCGGCGACCGCCTCGGCGAGCTGCGCGAGGCGTGCCTCACGGTCGGGGTCGGCCGCGGAGTCCGCCGCGCCGTTCGGGCGGTCGCCCGACGGGCGCTTCGACTCGGCGCGAGCCTGCTCCTGGCCGGAGGCGTTCTGCTGCCGGCCGGCGTCAGGCTGGCCGGAGGCGTCCGTCGTGCCGGCGGTGCGCGTCGCCCGGCGGGCGCGGCGGGGCGCCTCGGCCGAGCGGTCGGCGCCGTTCCCGGCCTCGGCGGACGGGGCGGACGACGCCTCGGACGACGGCGCGGACGCCGAGGCGGGCGCGTCGCTGCGGACCGCGGGGGCGGCCGCGCTGGCCGCGGCCACGGGCGCGCTCCCGGCGCGGGCGCCGGAGCCGCGCTGGTTCCGGATCGCGTCCTGCAGGTCGCTCTTGCGCATGCGGGACGTGCCCTTCACGCCGAGCTGCGCGGCCAGCGCCTGGAGCTCGGCGAGACGCATCGAGCTCAGGTTCCCGGACGCTGAAGCGTTCGGGCTGTCGGTGGTGTTCGTCACGAAGGACCCTTCCCCCTCGTATGCGGCCCTGTCGATGTCACGGGCCGGGGTGGCGGGCGTCCCGGTGCAGTGGGCACCAGGACGCGTGGAACCTCGCATCAGTGGTACGACGGCGTCGGCTGGCGGGGTTGTGTCGGCCTTCGCGCGTGACGGCCGCAGCGCGTTGCACCGCGGCGGACGACCCTGGGCACAGGCTCTGCCGGGCACGCACGAGATGTCGCGTGGCAAGAAGAGGGGGTGCCTCGGTAGTCCATCCCGAAGGCTCACCGCATCTTACCACTCCACGACGCTCCTCCGGCAGGCCCGACGCGCCGGGCGGTCGCGCCGTCGAGATCGATGCCCGGGCGCAGCGCCCGCCAGCCGGCCACGTCGTCGACGAGCCCGGCCAGGACGCCGTCGAGGCGCGCCGTGCCCTCCCCCGACGTGAGCACCAGGACCGTAGGTCCCGCGCCCGAGACCGTGGCGGCCAGCCCCTCGGCGCGCAGCGCTCGCAACAGCTCGGACGAGGCCACCATGACGCCCGCCCGGTAGTCCTGGTGCAGGCGCTCCTCGGTCGCGTCGAAGAGCAGCTCCGGCCGGCGGGCGAGGGCCTCCACGAGCAGCGCCGCGCGGCCGGCGGTGAACGCCGCGTCGCCGTGCGGGACCTGCTCGGGCAGCACGCCGCGGGCGCGGCTCGTGGCGAGCCGGACGTCCGGGACCAGGACGGTCGCGGTGATCCGCTCGTCGACGTCGAGGTCCACGGCGCGGGGACCGTCGCCCGACTGCCACGCGAGGGTCGCGCCACCGCGGATCGCCGGGGCGGCGTTGTCGGGGTGCCCCTCGAACTCCGTGGCGATCGCCAGCACCGCGCGGGCGTCGAGCACGTGCGGGTCGGCGAGCAGCGCGCGGGCGGCCACGACGCCGGCGACCACGGCCGCGGCGGACGAGCCGAGCCCACGACCGTGCGGGACGCGGTTCACGCAGCGCAGCCGCAGGCCGGTGCGGGGGGCGCCGGCGAGCTCGAGGGTGTGCCGCAGGGCCCGGACCACGAGATGGTCCTCCCCCGCCGGGACCTCGCCCGCTCCCTCCCCCGACACCTCCACGAGGACGTCGTCGGTGGCGAGCAGCTCCACCTCGACCTCGTCGTGCATCGCGAGCGCGAGGCCCATGGCGTCGAAGCCCGGACCGAGGTTCGCGCTCGTGGCGGGCACGCGGACGACCACGTGGTCGGCGCCGAGCTGCATCCTGGCTCCCGTCCTCCCCGTGCGGGGCTCAGTCGGTGGGGTCTGTCGCCTGCGGCCGGTGCCGCTCAGTCGAGCCCGAGCGCGTCGGCGATGGATACGACGTCGGCGCTCACCCGGGTGGGCTCCACGTCGCCGCCCTCCGGGGTGCGCAGCGCCCACTGCGGGTCCTTGAGCCCGTGGCCGGTGACCGTGACCACCACGCGCGCCCCCGCGGGCACGAGGCCCCGCTCGGCGCGGGCCAGCAGCCCGGCGACGCCCGCGGCCGACGCCGGCTCGACGAACACGCCGACCTCGGCGGACAGGATCCGGTGCGCGGCGAGGATCTGCTCGTCGGAGACCGCCTCGATGACGCCGCCGGAGGTGTCGCGGGCGTGGGTGGCCTGCTCCCAGGACGCCGGGTTGCCGATCCGGATGGCGGTCGCGATGGTGTCCGGCTCGTCGACCGGGTGGCCCTTGACGATCGGGGCGGCCCCGGCGGCCTGGAAGCCCCACATCTGCGGCGTGCGGGTGGCGACGGCGGGCAGCGACGCGTCGTCGAGGCCCGCGTACTCGCGGTAGCCCTTCCAGTACGCGGTGATGTTGCCGGCGTTGCCGACCGGGAGGCAGTGGATGTCGGGGGCGTCGCCGAGCACGTCGACGATCTCGAACGCCGCCGTCTTCTGGCCCTCGATGCGGTCGGGGTTGACCGAGTTCACGAGCTCGACCGGGTAGACGTCGGCGAGCTTGCGCGCCGCCACGAGGCAGTCGTCGAAGTTGCCGTCCACCTGCAGCAGGCGGGCGCCGTGCGCGATCGCCTGGCTGAGCTTGCCCATCGCGATCTTGCCGTCCGGCACGAGCACGGCGCAGGTCATGCCGGCGCGCGTGGCGTACGCCGCGGCGGACGCCGAGGTGTTGCCCGTGGACGCGCAGACCACGGCCTTCGCGCCGCGCCCCGCGGCCGCCGAGATCGCCGTCGTCATGCCGCGGTCCTTGAAGGACCCGGTCGGGTTCATGCCCTCGACCTTGACGTGCACGTCGGCGCCCGTGCGCTCGGACAGCGCCGGCGCCGCCACGAGGGGCGTCCCGCCCTCCCCCAGCGTCACGACGCGCTCGCGCACGTGGGCGGGCAGGCGGTCCGCGTACTCGGTGATGACGCCGCGCCACTGGTGGGCGGCGCGCTGTCCCGTCGGCTGTTCCGTCGGCATGGTCAGACTCCCTCGACTCGCAGGACGGACGTGATCTGGTGCACCGGCTCGATCCCGCGCAGGGCCTCGACCGTGGACGCGAGCGACGCCTCGCGGGCCGCGTGCGTGGTCAGCAGCAGGTGGGCGGAGCCCGCGGACCCGTCGCCGGGCGTGAACGGGGCCGGCACCTCGTCGACGGCCTGCCGCACGGTGTCGATCGAGACGCCGTGGTCCGCGAGGACGCCGGCGACCTGCGCCAGCACGCCCGGGCGGTCGGCGACGACGAGACGCACCTGGTAGCGGGTGACGGCCGCGTCCGCCGGCAGCACGGGCAGCGAGGCGTAGGCCGACTCGTACGCGCCCTTGCCGCCCGCGAGGCGGTCGCGGGCGGCGGAGACGAGGTCGCCGAGCACGGCGGACGCGGTGGGACGACCGCCCGCGCCCTGGCCGTAGAACATGAGCGGGCCCGCGCCGTCGGCCTCGACGAAGACGGCGTTGAACGCCCCGCGCACGGCGGCCAGCGGGTGCTCCGCGGGGACGAGGGCGGGGTGCACCCGCGCCGAGACGCCCTCGGCGGTCTGCTCGGCGATGGCCAGCAGCTTGATGACGTACCCGGTCTGGGCCGCGGCGGTGACGTCCGCCGACGTCACACCGGTGATGCCCTCGCGCGCGACCTGGTCGATCGAGACGCGGGTGTGGAACGCGAGCGAGGCGAGGATCGCGGCCTTGGCGGCCGCGTCGAACCCCTCGACGTCGGCCGTGGGGTCCGCCTCCGCGTACCCGAGACCCTGCGCCTCCTTGACGGCGTCCTCGAGCTCGACGCCGTACGTGGCCATCTGGTCGAGCACGTAGTTGGTGGTGCCGTTGACGATGCCGAGCACGCGGCGCACGTGGTCGCCCGCCAGCGACTCGCGCACCGGCCGGACGATCGGGATGGCGCCCGCCACGGCGGCCTCGAACGACAGGTCGACACCCGCGGCGTCGGCGGCCTCGAACAGCTCGGGCCCGTGCGCCGCGAGCAGGGCCTTGTTGGCGGTCACGACGCTCGCGCCGCTCGCGATCGCGCGGCGGATGAGGCTGCGGGGCGGCTCGATGCCGCCCATGACCTCGACCACGAGGTCGGCGCGGTCGACCAGGCCCTGCGCGTCCTCGGTCAGCAGGTCGGCCGGCACGACGGTGCCCACCCCCTCGCGGGGGCGCGACGCGTCGCGCACCGCGACACCGACCAGCTCGAGCCTCGCGCCCGCCCGCGCAGCGAGGTCGTCGGCGTGCTCCACCAGGGCCCGCGCGACCTCGGAACCGACCACGCCGTAGCCGAGCAGCGCGACGCGCAGCGTGCCGGGGGCGCGCCGGGGAGGGACGACCGGGGGGACGGGGGCGAGCCCGGGGTCGGGCGCTGCAGGCACGGGGCCACCTTCAGGATCGGGACAGCGGGGACGGTGGTCAGGATAGCCGCGGCGCGCCGCCCGGGGACGAGCCGTCCACGCCCCGGCCCGGCGGGCGTCCGGCCGGGCGTCAGCCGGTGCTGGTCCTTCGGCTGAGTCTGCGGTTCCGCTGCGGGCGAGTGCCTCGTTCCTCGGCCCTCACCCTGCGCTGCGCCTCCGCCTCAGCCGAGGTCGAGCGCGAGCAGGTCGTCGGTGGTCTCGCGGCGCACGAGCACGCGGGAGGCGCCGCCCGAGACCGCGACCACCGGCGGCCGCGTGAGGAGGTTGTAGTTGGACGCCATCGAGCGCCCGTACGCCCCCGTGGCGGCGACCGCCAGCAGGTCGCCCGCACGGACGTCGCCCGGGAGCATCACCTCGTGCACGACGACGTCGCCGCTCTCGCAGTGCTTGCCCACGACGCGCGCGAGCACCGGCTCGGCGTCCGACGACCGTCCGACGAGCTCGGCGTGATAGTCCGCGCCGTACAGCGCCGGGCGGATGTTGTCGCTCATCCCGCCGTCGACGGACACGTACGTGCGCACGCGCCCGTCGTCCAGCACGACCGGCTTGACCGTGCCGACCGTGTAGAGCGTGAGACCGGCCGGCCCGACGACCGCGCGCCCGGGCTCGATCGAGATCCGCGGCAGCGGCGTGCCGTGCTCGGCGCAGATCGCGGCGACCGCGCTCGCGACGTCCTTCGCGATGCGGTCCTCCTCGAGCGGGACCTCGCCGGGCAGGTACGCGATCCCGTACCCGCCGCCGAGGTCCACCTCGTCCACCAGGACGCCGGTGCGGTCCGCCAGGCCGGCCCGCAGGCGCAGCACCACGCGGGCGGCCGCCTCGAAGCCCGCCGGGTCGAGGATCTGCGAGCCGATGTGGGAGTGGATCCCGAGCAGGTGCAGCTCGGGGCGTGCGACGACGGCCAGCAGGGCCTGCATCGCCGGCGAGTCCCCACCGGTCGGGCCGGCGCTGACCGAGAGCCCGAACTTCTGGTCCTCGTGCGCGGTCGAGATGTACTCGTGCCCGCCCGCGTGGACCCCCGTCGTGACGCGCACCATGACCGGCGCGACGACGCCCCGCGCGGCCGCGAGCGCCGCGACCCGGTCCACCTCGACGAGCGAGTCGACGATGATCCGGCCCACGCCGGCGTCGAGCGCGGCGGCGATCTCGGCGTCCGACTTGTTGTTGCCGTGCAGCCCGATCTCCGCGCCCGGCACGCCCGCCCGCAGCGCGACGGCCAGCTCGCCCCCGGACGCGGTGTCGACCCGCAGCCCCTCCTCGCGCGCCCACCGCGCCACGGCGACGGTGAGCAGCGCCTTGCCGGCGTAGTAGACGTCGACGCCCGTGCCCACCTCGGCGAACGCCGTCGCGAACGCCGTGCGGTAGCCACGTGCGCGGGCGCGGAAGTCCGCCTCGTCCAGCACGTACGCCGGGGTGCCGTGCTCCGCCGCGAGGTCGCGGACGTCGACGCCGCCCACCTCGACGGCACCGTCGGCGCGGCGCACCACGCCGTGCGACCACGGCACGCCGAGGACGCCGGTCACATCCGCTCCGGGGCGCTGACACCCAGCAGGTCGAGGCCGTTCGCGAGCACCTGGCGCACGGCGTCGTTGAGCCACAGCCGCGTCCGGTGCGTGTCGGTGACCTCCTCGTCGGGGTACGGCGTCACGCGGCACTCGGAGTACCACTTGTGGTAGTCGGCGGCGAGGGACTCGAGGTACCGCGCGACGCGGTGCGGCTCGCGCAGCTCGGCCGCCTGGCCCACGATCCGCGGGAACTCCGTGAGCCGGCCGACCAGCGCCGCCTCGGTCTCGTGCGTGAGCAGGGCGGGGTCGAAGGCGTCCGCGCCGTCCTCGCGGGTCCGCGAGACGGCCCGGTCGGCGGCGTTGCGGTCGACGGCGCAGGTGCGCGAGTGCGCGTACTGCACGTAGAAGACCGGGTTGTCGTTGCTCTGCTTGAGCATCTCCTCGCCGGACAGCGACAGCGGCGTGTCGGCGGGGAACCGCGCCAGCGAGTAGCGCAGCGCGTCCGAGCCGAGCCACTCGATGAGCTCGTCCATGTACAGGGCGTTGCCGCGGCGCTTGCCCATCCGCTGGCCCGCGATGTTCACGAGCTGCCCGATGAGCACCTCGATGTTCTGCTCCGGGTCGTCGCCCGCGCACGCCGCGATCGCCTTGAGCCGGTTGATGTACCCGTGGTGGTCGGCGCCCAGCAGGTAGATCTTGCCCGGGAAGCCGCGGTCCTTCTTCGACAGGTAGTAGGCGGCGTCCGCGGCGAAGTACGTGGGCTCGCCGTTGGCCCGGATCATCACCCGGTCCTTGTCGTCGCCGAAGTCGGTGGTGCGGAGCCACACGGCGCCGTCGACGTCGAAGACGTGGCCCTGCTCGCGCAGGCGCGCGACCGCCTGGTCCACGGCGCCCGCCTCGTGCAGGGTGCGCTCGGAGAACCACACGTCGAAGTGCACGCCGAACACCTCGAGCGTGCGGCGGATCGCGGCGAGCTGCGCCTGGTAGCCGAGCTCCCGGGCGACCGTCGCGGCCTCGTCCTCGGGCAGGTCGAGGAGGTCGGGACGCTGCTCGAGAACCTCGGCGGCGCGCTCGGCGACGTACTCGCCGGGGTACCCGCCCTCGGGCACGTCCTCGCCCTTGGCCCGGGCGAGGACGGACAGGCCGAACTTGTCCATCTGCGCGCCGGCGTCGTTGATGTAGTACTCGGCGGTGACGTCCGCGCCGGCGGCGCGCATGATGCGCGCCAGGGCGTCGCCCAGCGCGGCCCAGCGGGTGTGGCCGATGTGCAGCGGTCCGGTCGGGTTCGCCGAGATGAACTCCAGGTCGTGCACCTGGCCGGCCAGCGTGTCCGTGCGGCCGTAGTCGGCGCCGGCCGTCACGACCGTGCGGGCGAGCTCGCCGGCGGCGGCCGCGTCGAGCGTGATGTTGAGGAAGCCCGGACCCGCGACGTCGGCCGACTTGACCCCCGGGGTCGCCTGGATGCGCGCGGCGAGGTCCTCCGCGATCGCCCTCGGCGGGGCGCCCGCCTTCTTGGCGAGCTGCAGCGCCACGTTCGTGGCCCAGTCGCCGTGCTCGCGCTGGCGGGGTCGCTCCACGTGCACCGTCGCCGGGACGGCGTCGGCGGGCAGGGCGAGGGTGCCGTCGGCCACGGCCGCGGCGAGGGCAGCGCTGAGTGCTTGCGAGAGCTCGTCGGGGGTCACCGGGCGATTCTACAAAGGGTGGCGCGTGCGCCCGTGCGGCTGTCTGCCCGTGCGCCGGCCCGTGCGCCCGCCCGGGTGCCCGGGTGTGCCCGGCGCCTCCGCGGTGCTGGTAGTCTCGTGCACCGTGCCGACGGCATCGCCCTGTGGCGAGACGTGTCGGCGCCCGCGCCTGTAGCTCAGTGGATAGAGCGTCTGCCTCCGGAGCAGAAGGTCGGGGGTTCGAATCCCTTCAGGCGCACCGTACGACGAAGGCCGCCGACCTCGAGGTCGGCGGCCTTCGTCGTGCCCGGCCGGCCCTCTCCCCTTCGAGAACGTCCTCGCGGACGAAAAGAGGCCGACTTTCGTCCGTGAGGACGTTCTCGAAGGGGGCTGGGGCCGGGGAGCCCGGGCGTCAGTGCGCGCCGGAGGCTGCCGGCTCGCGGTGCAGCGGGAGGGTCTCGACGTCGAGGTTCGGGTTCTCGTCCTGGGTCGCGACGAGCTCCGCGGCCTCCGCGTCCGTGTCGACGGCCGGCATCGCCCCGGGCAGCGGCTGGCCGGCGCTCTCGCGCAGGAAGAACACCGTCACCGCGCCGACCACGGCGAAGGCCATGACGTAGTACGCCGGGGCCAGCGACGAGCCCGTGGCCTGCGTCAGCGCCTCGACGATCAGCGGGGTCGTGCCCCCGAAGACGGCGAGCGCGACGTTGTAGGCGAGTCCCATGGACCGGTAGCGGACGGCCGTCGGGAACATCGCCGGCAGCGTCGCGGCCTGCACGCCGACCAGGGACGCCACCGGGACCGCCATGAGGGACAGGCCCAGCAGGGTCGACCAGACGTGGCCCGCGGCCAGCAGCGCGAACGCGGGCACCGACAGCACCAGCATGGAGCCCGTGCCGAACCACATCAGCGGGCGACGGCCGACACGGTCGCTGATCGGGCCGGCGACGAGGATCATCCCCGCGAGGAGCACGAGCACCGGCACCGTCAGCAGCGTCCCGTCGACCGCGTCGTAGCCCAGCGTGTCGGTGAGATAGGTCGGCATGTAGCTGGTGAGGACGTAGGACGCCGTGTTCGCGACGGCCACGAGGACCATGGCCACGGCCAGCGGCTTCCACAGGGACCGCAGGGTGGGCGCGGCCGCTGCAGCCTGCGCCGCCGCGGCACCGCCGTCCTGCTCGGTGGCCGCCTGCTGCGCCTGGAACGCGGGGGTCTCCTCGATCTTCAGGCGGAACCACACGGCGAAGGCACCGATCGGCCCGGCGACGAGGAACGGGATCCGCCAGGCGCCGTCGAGCACCGCCTGCTCCCCGAGCGTCACCTGCAGCACCGTCACGACGACCGCGCCGGCGGCGAACCCGACGTAGGTGCCGAAGTCGAGGAACGACGCGGCCCAGCCGCGGCGCCGGTCGGGGGCGTGCTCGACGACGAAGGTCGTGACACCGGCGTACTCGCCGCCGGTGGAGAAGCCCTGCAGGAGCTTGAGCAGCACCAGCAGCAGCGGCGCGACGGCGCCGATCGTGTCGTACGTCGGCAGCAGGCCGATGAGGAACGTGGAGGCCGCCATCATGATGAGCGTGAAGGACAGCACCTTCTGCCGGCCGATCCGGTCGCCGATGCGGCCGCAGATGATCCCGCCCAGCGGGCGCGCCACGTAGGTGGAGGCGAAGACGCCGAGCGAGAACAGGATCTGGACGCCGGAGGACGCCGTGGGCAGGAACACCGCGCCCATGACGACGGCCAGGTAGCCGTAGACGCCGACGTCGTACCACTCCATGAAGTTGCCGACGACGGTGCCGCCGATGGTCTTCTTGAGCATCGGGCCGTCGACGACGGTGACGTCGGAGACCCGCAGCCGGCGACGTCGGCCTGGAGCCGCGCGGCGCGCGGCGGGGCGCGCGGCGGGGCGGTCTGCGGGGCGGTCTGCGGACTGGGGGTCGGGGAGTACGGCGGTCATGTTTCCTTCCGTGGCCGGCAGGTCGGCGCCAGGTGGCACCAGGCGGCACCTGGGCGCTGCGGCCCGTGACAGGGTGACCGGCGCTCGCCCGACGGCGGGCGCCAAGCCCGAACATGGGCGGCCACATTACGGATCGTTGACCCGGCATCCAACTTCGCCGCCCGGACGAGACGTCTTCCTGACACGAGCCGCAGGGCGTGCCACCTGCGCCGATACGGCCGCTCGGGGGCCGCATCGTGAGTCCGGCCACAGGCACGTCCCGGGCCCGCGTCACGGGCAGGGGCTCGCTGGACCGTTCGCGCCGCGGGGGTTACGTTCCAGGGGCAGCCCGGACGACGGGCGACGACGCCCGCCACCTCGCCGAAGGACAGCCCTCGCCATGATCGACCACACCGTCCGCGTCTTCCGCCCCGACGAGGACCTCCCCCGCGACGAGCAGCTCGCCTGGAAGATCGCCGAGGTCGCCGCCGAGCAGCTCGAGCCGACCGCCGAGGTCACCGACATGGTGATCAACCGCGTCATCGACAACGCGGCGGTCGCGACGGCGTCGCTGGGCCGCGCGCCGATCCTCGCGGCCCGCGCGCAGGCGGAGGCGCACCCCATCTCGCGCGGCGGCGCCGGCGCGACGGTGGTCGGCAGCCCGGTGCGCACCAGCCCCGAGTGGGCCGCGTGGGCCAACGGCGTCGCGGTCCGCGAGCTGGACTACCACGACACCTTCCTCGCCGCGGAGTACTCGCACCCCGGCGACAACATCCCGCCGGTGCTCGCCGTCGCGCAGCACCTGGGCCGCAGCGGCGCCGACCTGCTGCGCGGGATCGTCACCGGCTACGAGATCCAGGTGGACCTCGTCAAGGGCATCAGCCTGCACGCGCACAAGATCGACCACGTGGCGCACCTCGGGCCGTCCGCCGCCGCCGGCATCGGCACCCTGCTCGGCCTGGCCCCGGAGACGATCTACCAGGCCGTCGGCCAGGCGCTGCACACCACGACCGCCACCCGGCAGTCGCGCAAGGGCGAGATCTCCACGTGGAAGGCCCACGCCCCCGCGTTCGCCGGGAAGATGGCGGTCGAGGCCGTCGACCGCGCGCTGCGGGGCCAGACCTCCCCCAGCCCGATCTACGAGGGCTCCGACGGGGTGATCGCGTGGCTGCTCGACGGCCCCGACGCGCGCTACACGGTGCCGCTCCCCGGCCTCGGCGAGGCCCGCACCGCGATCCTCGACACGTACACCAAGGCGCACTCGGCCGAGTACCAGGCCCAGGCGTGGATCGACCTGGCGCGGCGCCTCGGCACCGAGCGGCCCGAGCTGCGGGACCCGGCTCGCGTGACGTCGGTGGTGCTGCACACCAGCCACCACACGCACCACGTCATCGGTTCCGGCTCGGGCGACCCGCAGAAGTACGACCCGACGGCGAGCCGCGAGACGCTCGACCACTCGATCCCGTACATCTTCACGGTCGCGCTGCAGGACGGCGCCTGGGACCACGTCGCCAGCTACGCGCCCGAGCGTGCGGGCCGCCCCGACACGGTCGAGCTGTGGCGCAAGGTCACGACGGCCGAGGACCCCGAGTGGACCCGCCGCTACCACTCGAGCGACCCCGAGGAGAAGTCGTTCGGCGGGCGCGTGGAGATCGAGCTCGCCGACGGCACGCGCGTCGTCGAGGAGATCGCCGTCGCGGACGCCCACCCGCTGGGCGCGCGCCCGTTCGCCCGCGAGCAGTACGTCGCGAAGTTCCGCGCGCTGGCGGACGGCGTGCTCGCGCCGTCGGAGACCGAGCGGTTCCTCGACCTGGCGCAGCGCCTGCCGGAGCTCGCCCCCCGCGAGCTGCGCGGCCTCACGGTGACGCCGCTCGCGGACCCCCTGACCGCGCACCCGGTACCCGCCGGGATCTTCTGAGGAGCCTCATGCTCTACTCGACGACGACCCCGGCGGCCAAGCGGGCCGCGTTCCGCGAGCAGCTGCGCTCCGGCCGGCTGCTGCAGCTGCCGGGCGCGTTCAACCCGCTGGCCGCGCGGCTCGTCCAGGACAAGGGGTTCGACGGCGTCTACGTCTCCGGCGCGGTCGTCGCGGCCGACCTGGGGCTCCCCGACGTCGGGCTGACGACGCTGACCGAGGTCGCCACCCGGGCCGGGCAGATCGCCCGGATGACCGACCTGCCGACGCTCGTGGACGCCGACACGGGCTTCGGCGAGGCGATGAACATGGCGCGCACCGTGCAGGCGCTCGAGGACGCCGGCGTCGCCGGCCTGCACGTCGAGGACCAGGTCAACCCCAAGCGGTGCGGCCACCTCGACGGCAAGCAGGTCGTCGACGACGCCACGGCGCTGCAGCGCGTGCGTGCCGCGGCCGCCGCACGTCGCGACGAGAACCTGCTGATCATGGCCCGCACCGACATCCGCGCCGTCGCGGGGCTCGGCGCCGCGATCGACCGCGCGAAGGCGCTCGTGGACGCCGGGGCCGACGCGATCTTCCCGGAGGCGATGGCCGACCTCGCCGAGTTCGAGGCCGTCGCGAGCGCGCTGGACGTGCCGGTCCTGGCCAACATGACGGAGTTCGGCAAGAGCGAGCTGTTCACGGCCCGGCAGCTGGCCGACGCCGGCGTCGCGCTCGTCATCTACCCGGTGTCGATGCTGCGGCTGGCGATGGGCGCCGCCGAGCGCGGCCTCGACGCGCTGCGGGCCGAGGGCTCCCTCGCGTCCCAGGTGCCGGCCATGCAGACCCGGGCGCGGCTGTACGAGCTGGTGGACTACGCCGGCTACGGGGCCTTCGATGCCGGGGTGTACGACTTCTCCCTCGACGACCAGCACCACGGGTAGGCGCAGGCCGTCCCCACCCACCCGGCACCCCCACCCCATCGACGCGAAGGAGCACGATGACGATGACCCAGCCCGAGGACGCCACGCAGCCCGAGGTCCGCAAGGGGCTCGCCGGCGTCGTCGCCGACGTCACGGCGATCTCGAAGGTCGACCCCGAGACCAACTCCCTGCTGTACCGCGGGTACCCGGTGCAGGACCTCGCCGCGACCCAGCCGTTCGAGGCCGTCGCGTGGCTGCTGTGGCACGACGACCTGCCCACGGCCGCCGAGCTCGCCGACCTGCGCGCCACCGAGCGCGCGCACCGCGCGCTGGCCGACGACGTCCGGGCCGCGATCGACCTGCTGCCCACGTCGGCGCACCCCATGGACGAGGTGCGCACCGCGGTGAGCGTCATCGGGGCGCGCGAGGTCGCGGGTCTCACCGCCCTGGACGCCGCGGCCGGTCCGGAGGAGACCGTCGCGCGCAGCGTGCGGCTGTTCGCGGCGCTGCCTGCCGTCGTCGCCTACGGGCAGCGGCGCCGGCGCGGGCTCGAGCTCGTGGAGCCGCGCGACGACCTCGACTTCTCCGCGAACTTCCTGTGGATGACGTTCGGCACCGAGCCGGAGCCGGTCGTCGCCGACGCGTTCAACCGCTCGATGATCCTGTACGCCGAGCACTCCTTCAACGCCTCGACCTTCACGGCGCGCGTCATCACGTCCACGCTGGCGGACGTGCACTCGGCCGTCGTGGGCGCCGTCGCCGCGCTCAAGGGCCCGCTGCACGGCGGCGCCAACGAGGCCGTGATGGACACGCTCGCGGAGATCGGCAGCGCCGACCGCGTCGCGGCCTGGCTCGACGACGCGCTGGCCGCCAAGCGCAAGATCATGGGCTTCGGCCACCGGGTGTACAAGCACGGCGACTCCCGCGTGCCCACGATGAAGGCCGCCCTCGACACCCTCGTCGCCCACTACGACCGGCCGGACCTCGGGGACCTCTACGCCGCGCTCGAGGCCGAGTTCGTCGAGCGCAAGGGCATCTACCCCAACCTCGACTACCCGTCCGGGCCCGCCTACCACCTCATGGGCTTCGACACCCCGACGTTCACCCCGCTGTTCGTCGCGGCCCGCGTCACCGGCTGGACGGCGCACGTGGCCGAGCAGCAGGCGGCGAACTCCCTCATCCGCCCGCTGTCCGAGTACGTCGGCCCGGCGCGTCGCGAGGTGCCGCCGGCCGGGCACACCGGCTGACGAGGGGGCGGCGGGGGGAGGCGACGAGCGGTGACGGTCGGACCACGGGCCTCGATACGCTCGTCGCATGACCGTTGACTCCACCGACGCCGCGTACTCCGACTTCGAGTTCGAGCGCCGCTTCCTCGTGCGGGACCTGCCCGACCCGCTGCGCGACGCCCCCGCCCTCATCGTGCAGTCGTACTTCCTGTCCGACGGCGGGTACGCCCTGCGGGTGCGCGTGCAGGCGACGGGCGTCGAGGCGCGGGTGGCGGGCGACAGCGACGCGCGCGACGTGCTGGAGCTCTACCGCCGCCAGGTCGACTTCGCGGCCGTGACGGTCAAGGGCCCCTCTGCCGGCGGCACCCGCTACGAGGCCGAGCGCCAGATCGATCCCCTGGTCGGCGTCGAGCTGGTGCGGCGCGGCGGCGCGCAGGTGCTCAAGACGCGGTACGCGGTCTGGCTGGGTGCGGACGGCTGGTCGGTCGACGTCTTCGGCGGCACCAACCACCCGCTCGTCGTCGCGGAGTGCGAGCGCTCCGGCCCGGTCACCGACCTGCAGATCCCGGACTTCTGCGTCACGGAGCTGACCGACGACCGGCGCTTCTCGAACGAGTCGCTCGCCGTCGACCCGTACCGCGGCTGGTCGGCGTCCTACGCGCAGGAGCTCGCCGCGCAGGGGCCGCGTTTCCGCGACGACTTCGGCGGCAACACGACGCTCACGACCTGAGTTCGACCCGGGCCGTCGACCGGGCGACCGTGCCCCGCGACGGTGCCTGCGTCCCCCACGGCGACGAGCGCGACGGATACACCGAGAGGGGCGGCCGGGTTTCTCCGCGCGGTCGTATCCCTCCCGAAGTGGAGCGCCCCCTGGGGCGCGTGAACGCGACCGCGCGGAGGAACCCGGCTGCCCCTCGGTCGCAAGCAGCAGGAGAAGCGGGCACCGGCGCTCAGTGCCAGTAGGAGACCTCTTCGACGCCCGGCCGGTACTCGAAGTGCCAGGGCTCGTAGTTGCCGGAGCCGCCGCGCTGCGCCCACGGCGGGTTCTCCCAGCCGTAGGCGGCGCCGTTCTCCCAGAGCCAGCCGTACACCTCGCTCGAGCTGTACTCCTGGCTGCACAGGTCGATCGCCAGGCCCCATCCGTGCATGGACGCCCCGGGGACCGCCGCGAGATAGCCGCGGCTCGCCTTCACGGCGTACTGCGAGGACAGGGTCCGGTAGGTGTCGACCAGGCACAGGTCGCGGCCGAACCGCGCACGGAAGCCCTCGTTGAGCGCGCTGAGCGCCACGGCGGCGTCGGCGCGCAGCCGCTCCCCCGGCTGCCACAGGTCGCACAGCGAGTGGTCCGCGAGGGTGCCGTTGCCGCCGTCGATCGACGCGCCGGCGTCGCAGTCGGGCAACGGGCTGCGTTCGGCGGTGCGACTGGCGGACGTGGTCTCGACGCGGACGTCGCGCGGCGCGGCCGCGATCGCCGCGGAGGTCTTGGGGGTGTCGACGCCGGACTTCAGGAGCGCGAGCGTCGACGGCCCGGTCGGCACGGTGTCCAGGTCGAACGGCGAGCGGTCGGCACCCACGGTGTCGGTGGCGAGCGGGACGGCGATCGTCGCGGCGGCGAGCGAGCCGAGGACGGCGACCCGCGTCACCCAGGCGTGCGGGGCGGGGGCGGCGTGGCGCGCGGCCGAGCGGGCGCGCGCCGTGGCGCCCGTCGAGGACGGGGCGGACGCGGTGGGCGAGGTGGGGGTGCTGCGGCGACGGGGCTTCTTGCCGGCCTTGGCGAGCTCTGCCTCACGGATGGCCCGTCGCGAACGGAGCGCGGGTTCGTCACCCTGCGACGTCGCGTCCACCACACCTCCGTGCACCTGCCTCACGACCCGCCCGGTCGCTCGGTCTCCCCGATCCTCAGATTCACGGGCCGTCCCGCGTCGCGTGCCCCCGCACACGACCGCTTGACCGGCCCGTCACGGAACCATAACGGTGTCCGGCGCCACGGCCAAGCCCGGTCCGGACGCCGGTCACGCGCCCGGTGCCCGCCCGACGGCGCCCGCTCGTCGTCCGGCGGCGGGGCGGCTGTGGCCGGCACGCGCCGTGGCGCGCCTACCGGCGGCGCTGCATCGCGTCCCGCACCTCGCCGACGAGCTCCTCGAGGATGTCCTCGAGGAACACCACGCCGAGCACCCCGTCAGCGCCCTCGACGCGGGCCAGGTGGGCGCCCGAGCGCTGCATGGCCCGCAGCGCGTCCTCCACCTCGTCGTCGGGGCGCACGGACGCGAGCGCCCGCACCCGCCAGTCCGGGACCGGGTCGAAGCGGTCGCCGTTCGACGCGTAGAGCACGTCCTTGAGGTGGAGATACCCGTCGAACGCGGCGCCGCCGTCGGAGCCGTTGTCGGGGTCGCCGTCGGAGCGGACGGGGAACCGGCTGAACCCCGTCCGGGCCACGAGGTGCTCGATGTCGTCCGGCGTGGTGCCGTGCGCGACGGCGACCAGCTCGTCCCGGGGCACCATCACGTCGCCCGCGGTGCGGGACGAGAACTCGATCGCGCCGGTGAGCAGCCCCTGCTCGTCGTGCAGCACGCCCTCCGCCTGCGAGTGCTCGACGATCGACTGCACCTCCTCGGCGGTGAACGCCGAGGCGACCTCGTCCTTCGGCTCGACCCCGGCGAGGCGCACGGCGTGGTTCGCGACCCAGTTCAGCGCCACGATGACGGGACGCACGGCGCGGGCGATGAGCACCAGCGGCGGGGCGAACCACAGCGCCGCCGTCTCCGGGCCGGCCACCGCGAGGTTCTTCGGGACCATCTCGCCGAGCACGACGTGCAGGTACACCACGACCGCGAGCGCGATGACGAGCGCCACCGGGTGCACCAGGGACTCGGGGATGCCGAGGGCCGCGAACGGGCCCTCGAGGAGGTGCGCCAGGGCCGGCTCGGCGACGATCCCCAGGCCGGTCGAGCACACGGTGACCCCGAGCTGCGCGCACGCCAGCATGAGGGACACGTGCTCCATCGCCCACAGCGCCGTCCGCGCGCGGCGGTCGCCCGCCTCGGCGCGCGGCTCCATCGATGAGCGGCGGGCGGAGATGACGGCGAACTCGGCGCCGACGAAGAACGCGTTGCCGACCAGCAGGAGCAGGCCGACGAGGAGGGCGGTGCCGTTGCTCATCGCGCCACCTGGGTCCCGAGCACGCGCACGCGCTCCACCCGGCGCGAGTCCATGGCCTCGACCCGGAGCCGCACGTCGTCCACCTGGACCTCGTCCCCCACGACCGGCACCCGGCCCAGGAGGGCCATGACCAGGCCGCCGAGCGTCTCGTACGCGGGCGCCTCCGGCACGTCCAGGCCGGTGCGCTCGGCGAGCTCGTCCGGGCGCAGCACGCCCGGGACCACCCAGGAGCCGTCGGTGCCGCGCACGACCCCGGCGCGGCGCGGGTCGTGCTCGTCGGCGACGTCGCCGACCAGCTCCTCCACGACGTCCTCGAGCGTCACGATGCCCGACGTGCCGCCGTACTCGTCGACGACGACGGCCATCTGCAGGCCCAGCCCGCGCAGCTCGACGAGCAGCGGCCCCAGCCGGACCGTCTCGGGCACGCGCGGGGCGTCGACCATGAGGGCGGCCGCCGGCACCTCGGCGCGCCGGTCGTGCGGCACGCCGACCGCGCGGCGCAGGTGCACGAGGCCCACCACGTCGTCACGGTCGTCGCCGATCACGGGGAAGCGCGAGTGCCCGGTGCGCCGTGCGAGCGCCACGACGTCGGCCGCGGTGGTGTCCCGCTCGACGACGGACATGCGCAGCCGGTCGGTCATGACGTCCCGTGCCGAGAGCTCGTCGAGCTCGAGCGAGTTCGCCAGGAGGGTCGCGACCGACTGCTCGAGGGTGCCCTCCTGCGCCGAGCGGCGCACGAGCGACACGAGCTCCGACGCCGAGCGGGCGCCCGAGAGCTCCTCGCGCGGCTCGACGCCCATGCGGCGCAGCAGCGTGTTGGCGGAGCCGTTGAGCACGGAGATCAGGGGACGGAAGAGCGTGGTGAAGACGCGCTGGACCGGCACCGCCGCGCGCGCGGTGGCGTGCGGGGCCGACAGCGCGAAGTTCTTGGGGATGAGCTCGCCGAAGAGCATGGAGAAGGCGTTGACCACGAGCAGGGCGAGCACGCCGGCCAGCACGCTCGCGACCCCCGCCCCCAGGGCGGTGCCGGCGAACGCGGCGGAGAAGAGCGACAGGAGCGCCGGCTGGGCGGTGTAGCCCAGCAGGATCGTCGTCACGGTGATGCCGACCTGTGCGGAGCTCAGCTCGGTCGACAGGTGCTTCAGCCCGGCGCGGACGGCGCGGTCCCTGCGGTCGCCAGGACGCGCGGCGGACGGGCCGTGGCCGGGCGGCGGACTGTCGCCCTCCTCGTCGTCGCCGCCCACGACGGCGGGGTCGAGGGTGACCAGGGAGAACTCGCTCGCCACGAAGACGGCCGTCCCGGCGGTGAGCAGCACGCCGAGCGCGACCATGAGCACGTCGCCTAGCACGATCGACCTCGCGAGCCGAGGAGGGTGTCCGGTCTGGAATGTCGAGGATCGTCCATCGTGGCTCCGATGTTATCCGGCGCGCCCGGCCCCGTCGCCGCAGATTCGCGGCCGACGCGCACGGACAGCGTGTACACAGCGCGTTCACAGCCCGGGAGTGCAAGATGGAAGCCATGACCACCCCGACTCCTCCGAGCCCCCCGGGAGGCGGCCCCGCCGCGGGCGGGACGCCGAGCCCAGGCCAGCCCAACGCCACCGTGCTCGTCGTCGAGGACGAGCCGGCGATCGCCGCCGCCATCGCGCAGCGCCTGTCCGCCGAGGGCTGGCGCGTCGAGGTGGCGCGCGACGGCCTCGCCGGCGTCGACGCCGCGACCCGCCTGCGCCCCGACGCGATCGTCCTCGACGTGATGCTGCCGGGCATCGACGGGCTCGAGGTGACCCGCCGCATCCAGGCCGACCACCCCATCCCGATCCTCATGCTCACCGCGCGGGACGACGAGACCGACATGCTGGTGGGTCTCGGCGTCGGTGCGGACGACTACATGACGAAGCCGTTCTCCATGCGCGAGCTCGTCGCCCGGGTCAAGGCGCTGCTGCGCCGCGTCGAGCGCGCCAGCCAGGCCGCGGTGACCGTGCCCGCCGACCCGCCGATGGTGATGGGCGACGTGTCCATCGACCGCGCGCAGCGGCGCGTGCACCGGGGCGGCGAGGAGGTGCACCTGACCCCGACGGAGTTCGAGCTCCTGGTCATGCTCGCGAGCTCGCCCAAGACGGTCCAGACCCGCGAGAAGCTGCTCGCCGAGGTCTGGGACTGGGCCGACGCGAGCGGGACGCGCACGGTGGACTCCCACATCAAGGCGCTGCGCCGCAAGCTCGGGCCCGACCTCATCCGGACGGTGCACGGCGTCGGCTACGCCTTCGAGCCGCCGGCGAGCTGACGTGCCGACCGGGCCGACGCGCGGCTCCACGCACCACCACCGGATCCCCGACGTCCGGCCCCTGGACCCGCTGCGCTCCCTCAAGACCAAGCTGGGGGTGCTGGTCGTCGCGACGGTGATCTTCGCCGTCCTGGTGACGTGGATCGGGCTGCAGAACCAGCTCGGCCCCACGCGCACGCTGCCGCTGGCGGTGTTCCTGTCGCTGGTGATCACGCAGATCCTCGCGCGCGGGATGACGTCCCCCCTGCGGGACATGACCGCGGCGGTGCAGGCGATGGCAGCGGGCGACTACTCGATCCGGGTGCGCGCGACCAGCCGGGACGAGGTGGGCCAGCTCGCGGAGGCCTTCAACGTCATGGCCGCCGACCTGGACGCCTCGGACCGGGTGCGCCGCGAGCTGATCGCCAACGTCTCGCACGAGCTGCGCACGCCGGTGGCGGCGTTGCAGGCGCAGCTCGAGAACATGGTCGACGGCGTCACCGAGCCGACCCCGGCCGCGCTCGAGCTGTCGCTCGAGCAGACCGAGCGCCTCACCCGGCTGGTCACCTACCTGCTCGACCTGTCGCGCGTGGAGGCGGGCGCCTCGGCGCTCGTCCTCGACGAGTTCTCCGTGGGCGACTTCCTCGAGGAGACGGCCCGGGCCATGTCGATGGTGGACGCCGCCAAGGGCCTCAGCTACGTCGTCGACGTGACCCCGCCCGACCTCACGCTCGAGGCCGACATCGAGCGGCTGCGCCAGGTCATCACCAACCTCCTGCAGAACGCCATCCGCCACTCCCCCCACGGCGGCACGGTGCGCCTCGACGCCTACCCGGTGGACGACGAGATCGTCCTCGAGGTGAGCGACGAGGGGCCGGGCATCGCCCCCGAGGACCGCGACCGCGTCTTCGAGCGGTTCACGCGGGCCACGGGCGCGTCCCGCCAGCCGAGCACGACGGGCGGGACCGGGATCGGGCTGGCGATCGTCCGCTGGGCGGTGGACCTGCACGGCGGCCGCGTCCAGGTGGCCGACACCGACCGCGGCGCCACGATGCGGGTGACCCTGCCGGTGCACGCGCGCCCGGCGCCCGGGGTCACGACCGACACGGAAGGCTGACGCCACGCCCGACGCCGGCGGGTGAAACGACAGTGAGATTGCTCACACTCTTGCCGGTGCGAATTCCGACCGGATGGCCCATCCATGACGGGGCCCGACGCAATCCACGGGCCGACCGGGTGTGTCGTTGCCCGGCGCATTACCGGACGGTCGAAGTGGCCTCGCCGGGCGCCCGGATCGGCCCGATCCCGCGGGTCCGGCGCCCGGGCCCCCGACCGCCGAGGGCATAGGCTGGGGACACGCACCGGCACGTCCGGGGCTCTTCCGAACGAACGAAGCAACTGTGTGAAAGTGGGCGATCCGCGCGTGGTGTCCCCGAAGGACGGGTCAGAGTCGATCAGCGTGGCGAGCGCGTTCGGAGCCAATGAATGGCTCGTGGACGAGCTCTACGAGCAGTACCTCAAGGACAAGAACGCGGTAGACCCCGCGTGGTGGGACTTCTTCGCCGACTACACCCCGGGCGAGTCGAACGGCGCCGCCGACCAGGCCTCCGCCGCGCCGGCCCCCGCGCCAGCGGCGCAGCCGGCCCCCGCGCCAGCGGCGCAGCCGGCCCCCGCGGCCGAGCAGCCCGCCCCCGCGGCACCGCCCGCGGCGGAGCGGCCGGCCCCCGCCACCGAGCCCGCCGAGGCCGCGCCCGCTCCGCGGGCCGGCGGCACCGCGGCGGCCGAGTCCGGTCAGCGCGCGGCCGCGACCCCCGTGCCCGCCGACCCCGACGTCGCCCCGCCCGTCGCCGAGGCGCTGCCGTCGACCGCTCCCTACGCGGAGGTCGCGAAGACGTCGCCGAAGAGCGCCGAGGACGAGGCCACCGACGACGTGCAGAAGCTGCGCGGTCCGGCGGCCCGCGTCGTGACGAACATGGAGGCCTCGATCCAGGTCCCCACCGCCACGTCGGTGCGCGCGGTGCCCGCCAAGCTCATGGTGGACAACCGGATCGTCATCAACAACCACCTGGCGCGCGGCCGCGGCGGCAAGATCTCCTTCACCCACCTCATCGGGTTCGCCCTCGTCGAGGCGCTGTCCGACATGCCGGTGATGAACGCCCACTACGAGGTCGTCGACGGCAAGCCGCACGTGGTGCAGCCGGCGCACGTGGGCTTCGGCCTGGCGATCGACCTGGCCAAGCCCGACGGCACCCGCCAGCTGCTGGTCCCCAGCGTCAAGAAGGCCGAGGAACTCGACTTCGCCGGCTTCTGGGCGGCCTACGAGGAGCTCGTGCGCAAGGCGCGCGGCGGCAAGCTCGGCATGGACGACTTCGCCGGCACCACGATCTCGCTGACCAACCCGGGTGGCATCGGCACCGTGCACTCCGTGCCGCGGCTGATGGCCGGCCAGGGCACGATCATCGGCGTCGGCGCCATGGACTACCCGGCCGAGTTCGCCGGGGCGTCCGAGGAGCAGCTCGCCCGCATGGGCATCTCGAAGGTCATGACGGTCACCTCGACCTACGACCACCGCATCATCCAGGGCGCGCAGTCGGGCGAGTTCCTCAAGATCCTCGCCAACAAGCTGCTCGGCCTCGACGGCTTCTACGACCGGGTGTTCGCGGCGCTGCGCGTGCCGTACGAGCCCGTCCGCTGGGTCCGCGACAACACGACCGACGCCGAGGTCGAGGCCGCGAAGCCGGCCAAGATCGCCGAGCTCGTCCACTCCTACCGGTCGCGCGGCCACCTCATGGCCGAGACCGACCCCCTGGCCTACCGCCAGCGCAAGCACCCGGACCTGGACATCCAGAACCACGGCCTCACGCTGTGGGACCTGGACCGCCGGTTCCCCACCGGTGGCTTCGGCGGCAAGTCGAAGGACACGCTGCGCGACATCCTCGGCCTGCTCCGCGACTCGTACTGCCGCTCGATCGGCATCGAGTACATGCACATCGCCGACCCGGCGCAGCGCAAGTGGCTGCAGGACCGCCTGGAGGCGGGCTACGCCCGCACGCCGCGCGAGGACCAGCTGCGCATCCTGCGCCGCCTGAACTCGGCCGAGGCCTTCGAGACGTTCCTGCAGACGAAGTTCGTCGGCCAGAAGCGGTTCTCCCTCGAGGGCGGCGAGGCCGTCATCCCGCTGCTCGACGCGATCCTCAGCAGGGCCGCCGAGGGCGGCCTCGACGAGGTCGGCATCGGCATGGCCCACCGGGGCCGTCTCAACGTGCTCGCGAACATCGCCGGCAAGAGCTACGGCCAGATCTTCAAGGAGTTCGAGGGCCAGCTCGACCCGAAGAGCGTCCAGGGCTCCGGCGACGTCAAGTACCACCTCGGCACCGAGGGCGTGTTCACCGCCGAGACCGGCGCCACGACCAAGGTCTACCTGGCCGCGAACCCGTCGCACCTCGAGGCGGTCGACCCGGTGCTCGAGGGCATCGTGCGCGCCAAGCAGGACCGCATCGACCTGGGCGGCGACGGCTTCTCCGTCCTGCCGATCCTCATCCACGGCGACGCGGCGTTCGCGGGCCAGGGCGTCGTCCCCGAGGTGCTGAACCTCGCGCAGCTGCGCGGGTACCGTACCGGCGGCACGATCCACGTGATCATCAACAACCAGGTCGGCTTCACCACCGGCCCGTCGTCGTCGCGCTCCACCACCTACGCGACGGACGTCGCCAAGGGCTACCAGGTCCCCGTCTTCCACGTGAACGGCGACGACCCGGAGGCCTGCGTGCGCGTCGCCGAGCTGGCGTTCGCGTACCGCGAGCAGTTCGACCGCGACGTCATCATCGACATGGTCTGCTACCGCCGACGCGGCCACAACGAGGGCGACGACCCCTCGATGACGCAGCCGCTGATGTACAACCTCATCGAGGCCAAGCAGTCGGTGCGCAAGCTGTACACGAAGAACCTCGTGGCGCGCGGCGACATCACGGTCGAGGAGGCCGAGCAGGCGCTGCAGGACTACCAGTCGCAGCTCGAGCGGGTCTTCACCGAGACCAAGTCCGCGGGCGCGAACACCACGCCCGACGGCGACGACGAGATCCTCGGCCTGGAGCGGCCCGAGTCGCAGCGCGCGGGCGCCGGCGACATGGTGGGCTGGCAGACGGCCATCCCCCACTCGGTGCTCGAGCGCATCGGCGACGTGCAGGTCGCGCCGCCGGAGGGCTTCACCGTGCACCCCAAGCTCGCGCAGATGCTGGAGAAGCGCCAGCTGATGTCGAAGGAGGGGGGCATCGACTGGGGCTTCGGCGAGCTCGTGGCCTTCGGGTCGCTGCTCATGGAGGGCACCCCGGTGCGACTCGCCGGGCAGGACTCGCGCCGCGGCACCTTCGTGCAGCGCCACGCCGTCCTGCACGACCGCAACACCGGCGCCGAGTGGACCCCGCTGCTGTACCTGGCGGGCGACCAGGCGAAGTTCTGGGTGTACGACTCGTCGCTGAGCGAGTACGCGGCCCTCGGCTTCGAGTACGGCTACTCGGTGGAGCGTCCGGACGCCCTGGTGCTGTGGGAGGCGCAGTTCGGCGACTTCGTCAACGGCGCCCAGACCGTCATCGACGAGTTCATCTCGTCGGCCGAGCAGAAGTGGGGCCAGAACTCGTCGCTGGTCATGCTGCTGCCGCACGGGTACGAGGGCCAGGGCCCGGACCACTCGTCCGCACGGATCGAGCGGTTCCTGCAGATGGCGGCCGAGGACAACATGACGGTGGCCCAGCCGTCCACCCCGGCGTCGTACTTCCACCTGCTGCGCCGGCAGGCGTACGACCGCCCGCGCCACCCGCTGATCGTCTTCACGCCGAAGCAGCTGCTGCGCCTCAAGGCCGCGGCGTCGAGCGTCGACGACTTCACCACCGGCACGTTCGAGCCGGTGCTGCCCGACGCGGAGGTCGAGGTGGCCGCCGTGGACCGCGTGCTCCTGTGCACCGGGCGCGTCTACTACGACCTGCTGGCCGAGCGCCGCAAGCGGCAGGACGAGCGGACCGCCATCCTGCGCCTCGAGCAGCTCTACCCGTTCCCGGAGGAGCAGGTCCGCGCCGAGCTCGCGAAGTACGCCGGCGCCGACGTCGTCTGGGTCCAGGACGAGCCGGAGAACCAGGGCGCCTGGTCGTTCCTGCACCTCGCCCTGCCGGAGGACCTGCCGCGCGTGCGCGTCGTCGCCCGGCCCGCGTCCGCGTCCACCGCGGCCGGCACCGCCAAGCGGCACAAGGAGCAGCAGGAGGTCCTGGTCGCGCAGGCCTTCGACCGCTGACCCTCGCCGGGACGCAGAAAGCCGGGAGGCCACCGCACCATGGTGCGGTGGCCTCCCGGCTTTCTGCGGCGGCCCGGCGGCGAGCCGGACCTCACCACTTGTCCTGGACGTGCTCCTTGATCGAGTCGTCGTAGATCTCCCGCACCCCGGAGGTGAACAGCGGCCCGAGCACCTGGGCCGAGCCCGCGGCGGCGTTGAGGCGGGCCTGCTCCGGCGACCGCGCGCCCGGGATGACGGTGGACACGCCGGCACGCTGCCACACCCACGCGATCGCGGCCTGCGCGGGCGTGAGCTCCTGGTTGAGGGCCGTCCCGGCCAGCTCCGTGAACCGCGCGGCGGCGTCGACGCCGACGTCGAACGGGACGCCGGAGAAGGTCTCGCCGACGTCGAACGCCTCGCCCTTGCGGTTGAACGTCCGGTGGTCGTCGTCGGCGAAGGTCGTCTCGTGCGTGTACCGGCCGGACAGCAGGCCGGACGCGAGCGGCACGCGGGCGATGATGCCCACGCCCGCCTCGGACGCGGCCGGCAGGACCTCGTCCAGCGGCTTGAGCCGGAACGCGTTGAGGATGATCTGCACCGTGGCCACGCCCGGCCGTGCGATCGCCGTCAGCGCCTCGTCCACGGTCTCGACCGAGACGCCGTACGCGGCGGTGACTCCCTCCTCCACGAGGGTGTCGAGCGCGTCGTAGACCTCGTCGGAGGAATAGACGGCGGTGGGCGGGCAGTGCAGCTGCACGAGGTCGAGCGTCTCCATGCCGAGGTTGCGCCGCGAGCGGTCGGTCCACTTGCGGAAGTTCTCGAGCACGTAGTTCTCGGGCACCTGGTCCATCCGGCGGCCCATCTTCGTCGCGACCGTGATCCCGGCGTTCGCGTGGTCGGCGCGGAAGGCGCCGACGGCCTGTTCGCTGCGGCCGTCGCCGTACACGTCAGCAGTGTCGAAGAACGTGACGCCGGACTCGAGCGAGGCATCCAGGACCGCGCGGGCCTGGTCGTCCGTGACCGACCCCCAGTCGGCACCCAGTTGCCAGGTTCCCAGGCCGACCACCGACACCAGCCGGCCGGTGCGGCCGAGCACCTGCTTCTCCATCGTTCCTCCGTTCATGGTGCGATCCACCGCACCGTGTGCTCCATGGTCCCGGTACGGGCCCCCCATGCATGGCCCCCTTACGCTACGTCGCGCACGACCATCCGGCGTCCCGACTACGGTGTGAGCGTGAACACCGACGCCACCTCCACCCCGGCCGGCCCCGGCCACGTCCCGTCGACCGCGCCCGGAACGCCCCCGCCGTCGGGCGCCCAGCACCGTATCGCCTCCGGCGGACACCGAGCCACGATCGCCGAGGTCGGCGCGATGGTGCGCGAGTACTCCGTGGACGGTCGTGACGTCTTCGTGCCGTTCCGCGAGGACGAGGCCGCGCCGGTCTTCAACGCCGCCGTGCTGCTGCCCTGGCCGAACCGCCTGCGCGACGGCGTCTACACCGCGGACGGCACCCGGCACCAGGTCGCGGTGAGCGAGCCCGACCGCGGGACCGCCCTGCACGGCCTGGCCTGCTGGTACCGGTGGGAGGCCGTGGAGGTGGCCGACGACGCCGTGACGCTCGAGCTCGCGCTGCCGGCGCAGAAGGGATGGCCGTTCCAGCTGGTATCCCGCGTCACTTACCGCCTCTCGGCCGCCGGCCTGGAGGTCGTGGTGCGCACCCGCAACGTGGGCGCGGGCACCGCGCCGTACGGGATCGGCTTCCACCCGTGGCTGTCGACGGGCGGCGCCGCCCTGGACGACTGCACCGTCAGCCTCGACGCCACGACGCACGTCACCGTCGACGACCGGCTGCTGCCCACGGGCACCGAGCCCGTCGCGGGCCCCTACGACCTGCGGGAGACCCGCAGCATGGCCGGCCTGGACCTCGACGACGCCTGGGTCGGCGCGACGCGGGACGCCGGCGGCCTCGCGTGGGCACGGCTCGGCTGCCCCGACGGGCGCACCGTGGCCGTGTGGATGGACGAGACGATGGACTGCTGGCAGGTCTGCTCGGCCGACCACATCGCCGGCCACGAGCGGTTCGGCCTGGCCGCCGAGCCGATGAGCTGCGTGGCCGACGCGTTCAACACGGGCGACGACCTCGTCCGGCTTGCCCCGGGCGACGAGCACACCGTGCGCTGGGGTGCGACGATCCTCTGAGCGGCCCTGGGCACCCGCCGGGCGCCGGGACGACACCTCCCGACGGCCCGGCGTGGGAGACGCGGCGGCGGGCCGCCGTGGCCCCACAATGGCCGCGCAACGGCCGCGGACCGCGGGCGGCGGACGAGGATAGGGACGGTGAGGGATCGGTGACCCAGCCGGAGGTGCGCATCTGCGTCGTCGGTGACGAGCTCAGCGTGGGGGTCGGCGACGCCAGGGCGCTCGGCTGGACGGGCCGCGTCATGGCGCGCACCCGGTTCGAGCAGCCGGCGATGGCGTTCACCCTCGCCGTGCCCGGCGAGACGACGTCGGCGCTCGGCGCCCGCTGGCAGGCGGAGACGGAGAGCCGGTTCGGCCCGGAGGCCACCTGCGACAACCGCCTCGTGGTCGCGCTGGGCCGGCACGACGTCGACTCGGGCCTGTCCGTCGCGCGGTCGCGGCTGAACCTGGCGAACGTGCTCGACGTCGCCGAGACGAGCCGGATCCCGTCGTTCGTCGTCGGGCCGCCGCCCGGGCGCGAGGAGGACGGCACCCGGATCGCCGAGCTCTCCGCCGCCTTCGCCGACGTCGCCGCCCGCCGCCGCGTGCCCTACGTGGACACGTACACGCCGCTGGCGCAGCACGAGCAGTGGCTGGCGGACCTCGCGACGAACGGCAACACCTACCCGGGCCAGGCCGGGTACGGGCTCATGGCGTGGCTGGTGCTGCACACCGGGTGGCACGCCTGGCTGGGGCTGCCGTCCGACGAGTGACGGGTCAGCCCACGGCCACGCCGGCCCGCTCCGCCAGGCCGCGGACGTAGGAGGCCTGCCCGACGTGCTGCAGGTCGTCGGCCACCACGCTCACGAGACGGACGCCGAGGGTGACCGGTGGGTCCCACGCGGTGTCGACGACGCGCTCGAGGTCGTCGCCGGACAGCGTCGCCACGAACGCCAGGCTGGCCGCGTGGACGTCGTCGACGTACCCGCGCAGCAGGTCCGCCCCCGGGCGGACCAGGGCGACCTCGTCGGGCGTGTGCCCGTACCCCGTGTCCGACGGGTCGAGCGGGAGCGCGAAGCGGTCGGCCCACCCGCCCGCCGTCCAGCGCTGGGGCGTGCCCGCGACGTCGGCGACGTGGTCGTCCTGCACGCGCGCCAGGTGCCACAGGAGCCACGCGACGGAGTTCGCGTCCGGGTCCGGCCGGTAGGCCAGCAGCTCCGGCGTGGCCCCGTCGAGCACGCGCCGGGCCTCCCCGGCGACACGGTCGAAGGCGTCGGTCAGCAGGGTGACGTGCGGTGTGGCGGCGGGCACGAGGGCTCCTCCCGGTCAGCGACGGTCGATGGTCACGTGGGCGTTGGTGACGGTGGCGGAGAGGTAGGCGGCGGCCGCGCCCTCGGCCGGCGGCTCCGTGTGGTCCACGACGAGGGTCGCGCCGCTGCTGGGCAGCACGGACCCGTCGAGCACGACCTGGCCCGACGCGCCGCGCACCTTGACGTTCACGGGCGTGCCGGCCGGCAGCCGGACGTCGAGGGCACCGGACACGGTCCGGGCGGTGATCATGGGGCTCGCCGAGAGGGCGGACACGGTGACCGCGCCCGACACGGTGGTGAGCGACACCCGGCCGAGCGTCCCGGCGAGGGACACGCGCCCGGACACCACCGACGCGCTGAGGTCCCCCGTGTGGTCGGACGCGGCGACGTCGCCCGAGACCGTCTTGACCGACATCGGGCCCGTGGTGCCCGACGTCCGGACCGCGCCGGTGGCGGTGCGCACGGCGACCCGCCGGCTGCCGGAGACCTCGACGTCCGCGTCGACGGTGCCGGCGTCGACGGCCACGTCCGGCGGCACGACGACCCGCACTACGGCCCGCTCGCCTTGCCGCGGGCTCTTGACGCGCGCCACGACCGAGTCGAACCACGAGCTCTCGTACCCGATGCGCAGCCGGTCGCCGTCGCGCGACACCTGCAGCGGCTTCTCGGAGAGCTCGAGCACCTCGACCCGGGCACCGGTGGCCGCCGGGTCGGCGACCACCTCGGCGCGCCCGCCCTGCAGGCGCAGGTCCACCCCGGCGACTCCCTCGACCTCGATCGTCTGCGGGGCGGCGACCGCCCACGACTCCGTGCTCATGCGGCTCCTCGTGCGAACTGTGCGATCTGGCGCGGCCTCGGGCCGCGGCGCCCGGACCTGCCGCCGGGCCTCGTGTCCCACCCTGCCAGAAACCGTCCCGCCGGAGGATCGGGGAGATCCCGGATCTCCGGGCGGGACCGTGCGCGAGGTGCCGTGTGGGAAGATGGGGGCGACCCCCGTCCACATCGTGAGGAGACCATCATGAGCAAGCGCGGTCGCAAGCGCCGTAGCCGCAAGGGCAACGCCGCGAACCACGGCAAGCGTCCCAACGCCTGACGCTGCCCTCGCCGAGACCAGCTCTCGGCGAGACGACGAAGGGACGGACCGCACAGGGTGCGGTCCGTCCCTTCGTCGTCTCGGGGGGCAGGCGCCGGCTCAGCGGCTCAGGATCGTGAGCTGCTCGTGGATGCGCACCCGCAGCGCGTCGGGCGCCCGCTCGGCGCACGAGCGCCGCACGAGCTGCTTCACGAGCTCCTCGACGCTCAGCTCCGCCAGGCACGGCGAGCAGTGCGCCACGTGCGCGCGCATGCGCCGCTCGTCCTCGGGGGTCATCTCCGAGTCGAGGTACTCGTTGAGATGCACGAGCGCGTGCTCGCACTCGGTCTCCCCCTCGGCCTGCTCGTGCGGGATCGGGGTGATCGGATCGGTCATGACGTTCCTCCACGGGCAGCGACCAGCCCACGCTTCGTGGCGTAGTCGGCGAGCAGCTCGCGCAGCTGGCGACGACCACGATGCAGCCGGGACATCACCGTCCCGATCGGCGTACCCATGATCTCGGCGATCTCCTTGTAGGGGAACCCCTCGACGTCGGCGTAGTACACGACCATGCGCCGGTCCTCGGGGAGCTCTTGCAGCGCGCGCTTGACGTCGGAGTCGGGCAGGCGGTCGAGCGCCTCGGCCTCGGCCGAGCGCAGCCCCTGCGACGTGTGCGACGCCGCCCGTGCGATCTGCCAGTCCTCGATATCCTCGGCCTGGGACTGCTTGGGCTCGCGCTGCTTCTTGCGGTAGTTGTTGATGAACGTGTTGGTGAGGATCCGGTACAGCCACGCCTTGAGGTTGGTGCCGGGCTTGTACTGGTGGAACGCGGCGAACGCCTTCGCGAACGTCTCCTGGACCAGGTCCTCGGCGTCGGCGGGGTTGCGCGTCATCCGCAGCGCCGCCGAGTAGAGCTGGTCGAGATACTGCAGGGCGTCACGCTCGAAGCGGGCCGCGCGCGCGTTCGCCGTCTCTTCCTCCGGGGCGCGCTCGGTGTCCTCGGGGATCTCCACGGCTGCCGTGTCGTCCGCCTGGTCGTGCATGGTCCCGTGGGAACCGTCCGGGGCTGGCGCGCCCGTCGGGTCCAGGTTCTGGGTCATCACCGTCGAGCCTAGTCGAGCCACCGAGGCTGGTCCTCCGATCCACGAGGTGTGCGGTGCTGCGGGGCCGAGCAGCGTCTCGGCCGCGGGGACGTCGGTCGCGTGCGCCGCGAGCGCCGGGACGCCGAAGAGCCGCACCTCGCCAGCGCGCGCGTCGGCACGACCGTCGGTGCGGGTCTGTTCGGGCAGGACGGCGGTCGCTGCCGGGGTGCTGGGCTCCACGGGGTGTGCAACCGCGACGGGACGCCCGGAATTCCCGGCGGACGCCCGGCCGGCCGGGGGCCCGCCTGGTGCCGGTCGGCGGCCGGTCAGCTCGCCTCGGCGCAGGAGAACCGCCGCCGGTAGGCCAGCGGGCTGGTGCCGAGGTGCCGGGCGAAATGGTGCCGCAGCACGGCCGCCGTGCCGAAGCCGACGAGGTGCGCGATCTCGTCGACGGGCGCCTCGGTGCTCTCGAGCAGCTCCTGAGCGCGCGCCACGCGCTGCCGGGCGAGCCAGGCCGCCGGCGTCGTGCCGGTCTCCTGCCGGAACCGGCGCGCGATGGTGCGCTCGGACATCGCCGCCCGCCGCGCGAGCCGGGACACCGTGTGCTCGGCCGCCAGGTGCTCGCGCATCCACGCGAGCAGCCCCGCGAGCGACTCGCCCTCGCGCGGCAGCGGGTCGACGACGAACTGGGCCTGTCCGCCCTCGCGCTGGGGCGGCACCACCATGCGGCGGGCGACGTGGCGGGCCGCGTCGGCGCCCAGCTCGGTGCGCACCAGGTGCAGGGCCGCGTCGATGCCGGCCCCCGTGCCCGCGCTGGTGAGGATCCGGCCGTCCTGCGCGAACAGCACCCCGGCGTCCACGTCGGCGGCGGGGGCGAGCTCGGCCAGCCGGTCGGTGTACATCCAGTGCGTCGTGCAGCGCCGGCCGTCGAGCAGGCCGGCGTGCGCGAGCGCGAACGCGCCGGAGCAGATGGCGAACAGCCAGGCGCCGCGCGCGTGCGCGCGCCGCAGCGCGTCGAGCAGCTCGTGCGGCGGGGCGCCGTCGTCGTCCTCGATCCCGTAGGCGACGACCACGACGACGTCGGCGTCGTCGGTCGCCTCGAGACCCGCGTCGACCACCACCGGGAACCCGCCCTTGGTGGGCACGGGGCCGGGCCGCGGCGTGCAGAGCGTGAAGTCGAACGACGGCCCGCCCGTGTCCCGGCGGTCGATGCCGAAGACCTCGTAGGCCACCCCGAGCTCGAACGGCGCCGCGCCCGGGACGACGACGGCCGCCACCTTCTGGATCATGCGACCAGCGTCGCACGGACTCGGCAGGATGTCGACGCTACATGGCACTTCTGCCACTCGTGGCAGAAGTGCCATGCGCGAATCATTACTGCCATGGAACTCCTCGTCGTCCTCGCGATCCTCACCGTCGTCTCGCTCGTCGCGCTCCCCCGCGTCGTCCGACAGGACGGGCTCGGCACGCGCACTCCCCCGCGCTCCCACCGTGACTGGTGGGAGTGACTGGTGGGAGTGACCGGCCGGAATGACCGGTCCGCGGTACGCGGAGCGAACGCTGGCGCCCACCGCGAGTCCCCGCGCGACGCTCGCGGCCCTCTGCCACAGTGGGTCCATGCTGCTGCGTCGTATCGCCAGGCCCCTGCTGGCCGCCCCGTTCGTGTACGACGGCGTGCAGGCCGCGCTCCACCCGGCCGAGCACGTCGAGGCCGCGCGCGACGGCGCGGCCCTGGTCACCGACACCGTGGGCACCGAGCCCCTGAGCGACACCCAGCTGTCGCTCCTCGTGCGGGTCCACGGCGCGGCGACCGCCGTCGCCGGCCTGCTCCTCGCCGTCGGCCGCACCCCCCGCTCGGCGGCGCTGGCCCTCGCCGCGCTCACCGCCCCGCTGGCCGTCGCGCACCAGCCGTTCACCAGCCGCGGGGCCGAACGCAGCCTCAAGACCGCCGCCTTCGTCAAGGACCTCGGCAAGGTCGGGGCGGCGGTCGTCGCCGGCATCGACCTCGAGGGCCGCCCCGGCCTCACCTACCGCGTGCAGGCCGCGCGCGCGAAGGCGTCGCGCGAGCTCGAGCACGCCAAGGGCCGCGGGGCGCGCGAGCTGAAGCACGCCAAGGGCGCCGCCACCCACCAGCTCGAGCATGCCAGGGCCGCCGCCGAGCGCGAGCTGCACCGCGTCGCCGACTGATCGACAGGGCGACCGGGCGAGCGACGACGAGACCCGCCGTCGCCGACCACGGGCCGTGAACTAGCCTCGGGGGCATGAGCGCAGCCGTCCCGCCGCACCCGCAGCCCGCCGCCGACCCGGGGGTCGGTGACGCCTGGCCCGCCCCCGTCGCCACCGGGGCGCTGGACGCGACGGTCGAGGTCCCGGGCAGCAAGTCGCTGACCAACCGCCTGCTCGTGCTGGCCGCCCTCGCCGACGGCCCCGGGACGCTGCGCGGCGCCCTGCGCTCCCGCGACGCCGACCTCATGATCGCGTCGCTGCGCGACCTCGGCGTCGCCGTCACCGAGGGCGACGACCCCGCCACCCTGCACGTCACGCCCGGCCCGCTGCGCGGGGGCACCCGGGTCGACACCGGCCTGGCGGGGACGGTCATGCGCTTCCTGCCGCCGGTCGCCGCGCTCGCCGACGGCCCGGTGCACTTCGACGGCGACCCCCAGGCACGCGTGCGCCCCATGGGCCCGGTGCTCGCGGCGCTGCACACCCTCGGCATCAGGGTGACCGACGACGGCCAGGCCCCCGCCGGCCGGCTGCCCACCCACCTGCCGTTCACGGTGCACGGCACCGGCCGCGTCGGCGGTGGCGCCGTGGACGTCGACGCCTCCGCGTCGTCGCAGTTCGTCTCGGGCCTGCTGCTGGCCGCCGCCCGGTACGAGCGCGGGCTGACCCTGCGCCACGTGGGCAGCACCCTGCCCAGCGTCCCGCACATCGAGATGACGGTCGCCACCCTGCGCGACGCGGGCGTCCGGGTCGACGACTCGCGCAGCGGCATCTGGCAGGTCGCGCCGGGGCCCGTCGCCGCGCGGGACGTCCGCGTCGAGCCGGACCTGTCGAACGCGGCGCCGTTCCTCGCGGCCGCGCTCGTCGCCGGCGGCACCGTGCGCGTGCCCGGCTGGCCGGCGTCGACCACCCAGCCGGGCGCCCTCGTCCCGCAGCTGCTGGAGCGCATGGGCGCCGTGACGACGACCGAGCCCGGCGCCGACGGCGACGTCCTGGTCGTGACCGGCTCCGGGGAGATCCACGGGGTCGACGTCGACCTGCGCGCGGCGGGCGAGCTCGCCCCGACCTTCGCCGCCCTCGCGGCGCTCGCGGACTCCCCCACCCGGCTGCGCGGCATCGCGCACCTGCGCGGCCACGAGACCGACCGGCTGGCCGCGCTGGCCACCGAGATCACCCGCATGGGCGGCCGGTGCGAGGAGACGCGCGACGGCCTCGTCATCACGCCGCAGCCGCTGCACGGCTCCGTCTTCCGCACCTACGCCGACCACCGCATGGCCACCTCGGGCGCGCTCCTCGGCCTGCGGGTGCCGGGCGTCCGGGTCGAGGACGTCGCGACCACCGCGAAGACCCTCCCGGGGTTCGACGCCATGTGGGAGCGCATGCTCGGCGTCGCCGGCGGCCCGGGGGCAGCGGCCTGATGGCGCGGGCCCGCGACGAGCACGCCCGGTTCGCCCGCCCGTCGAAGCGCGGCTCGCGGCCGCGCACCAAGCAGCGGCCCGAGCACGCGGACGCGGTCACGGGCCAGGTCGTGGGCGTCGACCGGGGCCGCTACCAGCTCGTCGTCGACGACGGCTCCCCCCACGAGCGCACGGTCGTCGCGATGAAGGCCCGGGAGCTGACCCGCACCCGCGTCGTCGTCGGCGACCGGGTGGACGTCGTCGGCGACACCACGGGCGACGCCGGCACGCTGGGGCGGATCGTGCGCATCCAGGAACGCACCTCGGTGCTGCGCCGCACCGCCGACGACACGGACCCCTACGAGCGGATCGTCGTCGCGAACGCCGACCAGCTCGTCGTCGTGACCGCCCTCGCCCAGCCCGAGCCCCGCACCGGCATGATCGACCGCTGCGTCGTCGCCGCGTACGACGCACGCATGGACGTGCTGCTGTGCCTCACCAAGGCCGACCTCGCCCCGGCCGACGACCTGCGCGCGCTGTACGAGCCGATCGGCGTCGACGTCGTCGTCACCCGTAGCGACGACCCGGCGTCCGTCGAAACCGTGCGCGAGCGCCTGCTCGGCCGCTCGTCGGTGCTCGTCGGCCACTCCGGGGTCGGCAAGTCCACGCTGATCAACGCGCTGGTGCCCGAGGCGCGGCGGGCGACCGGCATCGTCAACGATGTCACCGGCCGCGGCCGGCACACCTCGACGTCGGCGGTCGCGCTGCGGCTGCCCGTGGGCCCGGCGGCCGACGACACGGAGCACGACGGCTGGGTCATCGATACCCCCGGGGTGCGCTCGTTCGGGCTCGCGCACGTGGAGACGGCCCACCTGCTCGCCGCGTTCGAGGACCTGGGCGCCGTGGCCGCCGCCTGCCCCCGCGGGTGCACGCACCTCGCCGACTCGCCGGACTGCGCGCTCGACGACTGGGTGGACGACGCGCCCGACGACGACGCCCGCGCGGCGCGGTCGGCCCGGCTGGCGTCGTTCCGGCGCCTGCTCACGGCACGCAGCGCCTCGGACTGACCCCCGCGCGCCTGGTCACCGCTCGCGGCCGGGGACCGCTAGCGTGTGAGGCGTGTCCCATACCCAGCCGACTCCCAGCCCCACCAGCGGACCCGCGCGCACGTACGAGGACGACCTGCGCCTGGCCCACGTCATCGCCGACCAGGTGGACGCCATCACCATGTCCCGGTTCCGTGCGGTCGACCTGCACGTGGAGCGCAAGCCCGACGACACGCCGGTCTCCGACGCCGACCGGTCCGCGGAGGAGTTCATCCGCGCCCAGCTGCACCGGGCGCGCACCCGCGACGCCATCGTCGGCGAGGAGTACGGCTCGGCGGGCAGCGGGGCGCGGCGCTGGATCATCGACCCGATCGACGGCACCAAGAACTTCGTGCGCGGCGTCCCCGTGTGGGCCACGCTGATCGCGCTCGCCGACGGCGAGGACGTCGTCATGGGCCTCGTCTCGGCGCCCGCGCTGGGCCGGCGCTGGTGGGCCGCGAAGGGCTCGGGCGCGTGGACCGGGAAGTCGCTCGCCTCGGCCAGCCGGATGTCGGTGTCCGGGGTGTCGTCGCTGTCGGACGCCTCGTTCTCGTACTCGTCGCTGTCCGGGTGGGAGGAGCGGGACAAGCTCAACGGCTTCCTCGACCTCACCCGGCAGTGCGCGCGCACCCGCGGGTACGGGGACTTCTGGTCCTACATGCTCGTCGCCGAGGGCGCCGCCGACCTCGCGGCCGAGCCCGAGCTCGAGGTGTACGACATGGCGGCGCTCGCGCCCATCGTCACCGAGGCCGGCGGCCGGTTCACCTCGCTCGACGGCGAGAAGGGCCCGTGGGGCGGCAACGCGCTCGCGACCAACGGCCACCTGCACGACGCCACCCTGGTCTACCTCGGCTGACCCCTCAGGGGCGCGGGATCTCGCCGATCTCGGTGGGGTCGTACCAGAGCAGGTCCCGGTCGGTGACCCGCTCCAGCGCGGCGTCGAGCGCGTCGTCCTGGTCGTCGGGGCCGTCCGCGGCGGTGAGCACCGCGCGCACGTCGGCCGCCGCCTCGGGCTCGTCCACGTGGACGGCCACGATCTCGACGCCGGGCACCGCGGCGGCCTCGACGGCGCTCTCGGCCGTGTCGGCGCCGGGCTCGGCCCGGGCCGGGGTCACGACGCCGTCCGGCACGTCCAGCGAGACCACGGCCCGCAGCGGCACCGCGGCGGGTCGTGCGGCGACGAGCGCGAGCGAGTCGTCGGCGGCCGCGAGGAACGCCGCGTACTCGTGCCCCTCGTCGTCGTCCTCGGGGTAGGCCGCCGCGAGGGCCGGGGTGACGGCGTGCACGACGCGGGCCGGGAGGTCCCACCGCGCTCCCCCCGCGGTGACGGCGGCACCGGTGAGCTCGTCGAGGGTGGCTGGCACGTAGATGCGCATGGGCACAGTCTGCCGTGCGACGGCGCCGACGGCCGCACGGCGGCGCGCCGTCAGCCGCCGACGGTGGCGGCGGCCCGCGCGGAGCCGGCTCCCGCGGACCCGGGCTCGCGCGCGAGGCCGCGCACCCGGTCGGCGAGGGCTGCGACCGCCTCGCGCGCGGGCGAGCCCGGGGCGTGCTCCGCGAGGGTGCGGCCCACCAGGACGGCGGCGTCGAGCGACGTCGGGTCGTCCGGCACGACGGACAGGTCGTCGACGCCCGCGTACCGGGCGAGGGCGTCGCGCACCGCGGCCTCGGGCTGCGGCCCGACGGCCGACGCGCGCACCCGGTTGGCGACGACGACACGCGGTGCGGCGACCGGGACCGGCACCTCGGCGAGGTCCTCCAGGCCCCGCACGAGGCGCTGGATGCCGACCGGGTCGGCCGCGCCGACGACGACCACGACGTCGGCGGCCTCCAGCGCGGCGAGCGTGGCCGCGTTCCGCTGCGGAGCGTGGGTGTCGTACATCAGCAGCTCGTCGGCCTCGAGCAGCGGCCCGCAGTCGACCACGGTCCAGTCCGCCAGCTCACGAGCGCGCTCGAACACGACCTCCAGCGCGGAGGCGGACAGCTCCGGCCAGCGGGCGGCGCGCGTGATGCCGGTGAGCACCCGCATCGAGCCCGCGACGACCGGGCTGTGCCGGGCCAGCGTGGGCAGGTCGAGGGTGCCCTGGCTCGCGGCGCGTGCCGCCGCCGCGAGCCCGGGGGCGTCGTCGAGGAGCCCGAGCCGTGCCGCGACCGACGACCCGTACGTGTCGGCGTCCACGAGGAGGGCGGGCCCGGCCTCGTGACCCGACCCCTGATCAGCACCGTGACCGGGCCCGCGCCCCGCCCCGTGCCGGCGACGGCCGCGCCGGGCGGACCGTGCCCCGAGCCCGGCGAGGGCCGCCGCGAGCTCGACCGCCGTCGTGGTGCGGCCGGGCGCGCCCACGGGGCCCCACACCGCCACGACGCGGCCGTGGCGCCCGCCCGGCACCGTGCCGTCGTCAGAGTCGTCGTCGGCGGCGGAGCCGGGGGCCGGGCCGTCGTCCGCGGCCGGTCCGGCGTCGCGCCCGCCGCGCCCGAGGAGCATCCCCGCCTCCGGCTCGGCCACGGCGGACCGCCCGGGCCCGCCCGTCACGACGACGGTGGCCGCCTCGCGTACCGCGGCGACCAGGTGGGCCTCGTCGAAGCGTTCGACGACGACGTCCACGCCGACCGCCCGCAGCCGGTCGGCCGGCGACGCGGCGTCGCCCAGCACGACCACGCGGACGCCGTCGGCGTGCAGGCGGCCGACGGTGTCGCGGTCGAGGCCGGGCAGGTCCGCCGAGACGACGGCGACGGCGCCGGCCCCGGCGGCGGACGCGGCCAGCAGCTCCGCGACGTCGCCGCAGCGACGGGTGACGGTGATGCCGGACCCGGGCGCGCCCAGGGCGAGCACGACGTCGGTCTCGGCGGGCCCGCGCACCGCGCTCAGCACGGTCAGGCTCGCGGCCATCAGGCTCCGGCCCCCGCCTGGGGCACCACCGTGACGCTGCCCGGCGACGCCAGGGCCCGCAGCACGGCGGGCAGCTCGTCGGACGGCACGAGCACGTGCAGCGTGGCCCCGTCGGCCACGACCAGGCCGCCGTCCGAGGTGTCGACCTGCTCGACGACGACGCCGCTCACGACGGAGGTGGGCTCGCCGGCCTCCTGGCCGCCGGCCGCCGCCTCGGGCACCGACCAGAGGTCCACGACGGCGCCCGGCCGGATCCGCTCGGAGACGCCGCGGTCGACGGGGACGGCGACGGACCGGACGTCGACGTCCGCCCCGGTGCCGAGCGCCGTCCGCGCGACGAGCTCGCCCTCGTCGACGACGCGCAGGGCGACGAGGTCCTCGGGGAGCGGCTCGTCGGCCCTCAGGTAGAGCTCGGTGCCGGAGCCGAGCCGCACGTCCACCGTGCGCAGCTGGTCGGCCTGGAGCGGCTCGCCGGGGGTGAGGGTGCCGTCGGCGGCGTAGACCGCGACGGTCTGTCCCGCGCTGGAGACGGCCCACGACCCCAGCGCCACCGAGGCGGCGACGATGACGACGCCGACGACGAGGCGCGGGTCGCGCCACGTGGGGCGACGCAGGCGCGGGGCGGCCGGTGCGGGCAGGTGGTCGGTGCTCACGGACGTCCTCCGGAGGATCGGTGCTGACGCGGCGCGTCGTCGCGCCGGACAACTATCATCCGTGATCCGCAGAGTGCTTCCGACCACCGCTGTGGACAACGACGGTCAACACGGACGACGCCTGTGCCAGAATCTCGGTATGACCAGCCGGTTCCTGTCTCTCGCCGACGTGCAGGAGATGCTCAACATCTCGAGCACCCAGGCCTACTCCCTGGTGCGCTCGGGCGAGCTGCCGGCGATCCAGGTCGGGCCCAAGAAGGTGTGGCGGGTCGAGGCGAGCAAGCTCGAGGAGTACATCGAGCACCAGTACGCGCGCACCCGGGACCGGATCGCCTCGGGCGACCTCTGAGGGCCCTCACGCCTCGCTGACGCGCAGCACGGCCCCGAACGGCACCGTCCGCACGACGGGTCGCGCACGGTCGATCTCCTCGACGTCGAGGTGGTCCGACCCCACCCGGCCGATCCGCCCGGTCGACGCTCCCCCGGTCGTGCGGACGAGCACCCGCGCCCGGTCCCGCTGCAGCCCGCGCAGCACGTGCCCCAGGCCGAGCCGGTCGGTGCGGGCGCCGGACGGCACCGCCTGACGCCCCAGGCCGACCACCCCGGTGAGCGCGGCGCGCGGCACCAGGTGCTGGACGCGGCCGCGAGCCCCGTGGCCCTCCAGCAGGAGCCAGCCGTCGGCGACCCGCAGCAGCCGGCCCTCGATCCCCTCGCCGTCCGCGAGGTCGAGCCGGACCCCGCCGCCCACGACCGCCCGCAGCCGCTCCGTGAGCCCGATCGAGGCCTGCTCGGCGCGGGTGAGGTCGGCGACGGTGCCCTCGCGCTCGGCGGCCTCCTCGGCGGCGAACCGGGCCTCCAGGTCGGCGAAGAGCAGCTCCCACCGGGTCGGTGCGGCACCCATGCGGCCCTCATCTCTCGCTCGGCCCCGCCGGTCGGCGGACGCCCACAGCATGCCCGGGTAGACAACCCGGCACCAGTCCGCTTCAATATCCAGCACCAGAACACATCAACTGCTATCAACCGACATCATCGGAGATGATTCGGGATCGGCAGCGGGACGAAGGAGACCTGATGTCCAGCACGACGGGACACCGCGAGCACGGCACCGCCCGACTGGCGCTCGTCCTCCTGGCGGCGGCCGCGGTCGCCGCGGCGCTGGGGCACCGCGCCTGGCCCCTGCTCCCCGCCCGGCTCGAGGCCGTGCCCACGATCCCCGTCGACCGGGCGGTCGAGCTGGCGGTGCTCGCCGTCGGGTCCGTCGCGGCGACCTGGCTCGCCCTGAGCGCGCTGGTCGGGCTCCTCTACGTGGCGGCGGCCCGGCTGGGCCACCGGTGGCGGGCCGGCGAGGCGCTGCTCGACCGCGTGGCGCCCGCCCTCGTGCGCAGGCTCGCACGGTCCGCGGTCGGCATCGGGGTCGGCACGGGGCTCGCGCTCGCCCCCACGGCGGCGCTCGCGGCGGACGGCGGGGAGACGAGCCCCGACTCGGCGCCGGCCTCGGTCGTCCTCGACCTCGGGTGGCAGCCCGCGTCCGACGACGCCCCGCAGCCCGCGACGCCCGCGGCCCCCGCCGGCCCCGGCACCCACGTCGACGGAGCCGTCACGGCCGTGACCGACGCCGACACCGCGCCTCTCGACGGCACCCCCGACGCCGACGCGCGGCCCGACGCATCGCCGGACCGCCCCTCCACCGTGTCCCACGACGTCCTCTCCGCGGCGCGCGGCACCCCGCCGGACGACGGGACCCGCGTCGTGGTGCGCGGCGACACCCTCTGGGACATCGCGGCAGCGCAGCTCGGCGGCTCCCCCTCGGACGCCGACGTGCTGCGCGAGATGACCCGCTGGCACGACGCGAACCGCGACGTCCTCGGCGCCGACCCCGACCTCATCCTGCCCGGCCAGGTGCTGCGCACGCCCGGCTGACCTGCCGGAACTCTTCCGGCCGCCACCCCGCTGCCCCACCCGGTGCCCGACGACGCCGCACTCCCCGGAGGCCCTCATGACCACGACCGTCACCCCGACCACGACCGCGACCTCCCCGTCGACCGTCCCGTCGACCCTGCCGCCGTCCGCGGCCCCGGCCCCGTCCTCGTCGACGACCGGCCGGCCTGCCGGCACCGCGCCGGACGCTCGGCCGACGCCTCGGCCGGACGCGCCCACCGCGGCGACGGCACCCGCGGTCGACGCGCCGCGCCCGCCCCGGGTGACCGGGGCACCGCGCCGGCAGGGACCGGCCGGCTACCCGCGCGCGGCGACGCGGCCCGGGGTGCGCAAGGTCCGCGTCGGCGCGCCGTCCGCCCGCCGCACGGTGGAGCTCGAGGACGAGCTCGAGCGCCCGTTGCGCGAGCAGCCTCCCGCGCCGCTGCCGGACCCCACCGCACAGTGCTGTGCGGTGGTGCGCGCCGCGGTCGAGGTGCTGCGGGGCGAGCGCCCGGCCGCCCAGCTGGCGCGGTGGGTCACGCCGCAGGTCCGCGACCAGCTGGTCGAGCGGGCCAGGCTCCTGCGCGAGCACGCCGCGGGCGGCACGGTCGCCGAGGGTGCGGGGAACCGCCCGGTGCTGGTGCGCCGGGTGCGCCTGGTCCGCCTCGGTGAGGACGTCGCGGAGGCCACCGTCGTCCTCGACGACGACGGCCGGGTCCGTGCGGCCGCCGTGCGGCTCGAGGCACGGCGCGGCACGTGGCGCGTCGCCGTCCTCGAGATCGGCTGACCGGGCCCGCCCGTCGGGGGCGGGCCCGGGAGGTCACTCGTTGATGCCGTGGCAGACCTTGTACTTCTTGCCGGACCCGCACGGGCACTGCGCGTTGCGCGGGGTGCCCGGGAACGTCCGGCCGTCGCTCTCGACGGAGGCGGCCTCGCCGTGCAGGGCCCGGCGGGCGCGGCGCGAGTCGCCGCCGGCGACCGTCGTCGACCCGTCCTCGCTCGGCGCCGAGTACTGCAGGTTCTGCGGCGGCCGGGGCGTCTCCAGCCCCTTGGCGACCAGGACCGGCTCGTCCTGCTCGACCGGCGCGCCGGCGGCCTCGGGCTCCGCCTCGGCGGTGCGGGGCTCCTGCGGCGCGTCCGCGGTCGTACCGCCGAACGCGGCGGGGACCTCGGGCGCGGCCGGCGCGTCCGCGACGGGCGCCGCGTCGGCGGGCACCGCGCCCCCGACCGCGGCGGGGGCCGTGCCCGCCCGGGCCGACCCGCCCACCACCTGGCCGGCGGCCGACTGCGCCGCCGCTGCCGCGCCCGCGGTGGAGATCGCCGGGCCGCCGCCGGGCGCGCCGCCCTGCTGGACCTGGACCTCCAGGTTGAACAGGAAGCCGACCGACTCCTCCTTGATGGCCTCGGTCATGGCCTGGAAGAGCTGGAAGCCCTCCCGCTGGTACTCCACGAGCGGGTCGCGCTGCGCCATCGCGCGCAGGCCGATGCCCTCCTTGAGGTAGTCCATCTCGTAGAGGTGCTCGCGCCACTTGCGGTCGAGCACCGACAGCACGACGCGGCGCTCGAGCTGGCGCATCGCGGTCTCGCCGAGGGACTCCTCCCGGGCCTCGTAGGCCACGCGTGCGTCGGACAGCAGCTCCGCGAGGATCATCTCGTGGCTCAGGCGACCGACGCCGCCGGCCTCCTCGACCACGTCGTCGGGCGTGATCGTCACCGGGTACACCGACTTCAGCGCCGTCCAGAGCCCGTCGAGGTCCCAGGACTCCGGGTTGCCCTGGCCGGTCGCGCCGTCGACGTAGGCGGTGACGACGTCGGTGAGGAAGTGCTGCACCTGCTCGGCGAGGTCCTCGCCCTCGAGCACGCGCTTGCGCTCGGAGTAGATGACGGAGCGCTGGCGGGCCAGCACGTCGTCGTACTTGAGCACGTTCTTGCGGATCTCGAAGTTGCGCGCCTCGACCTGCGACTGCGCGCTCTGGATGCCGCGCGTCACCATCTTCGACTCGAGCGGCATGTCGTCCGGGAAGCCGGCGCGGTCCATCATCGACGACGCCATGCCCGAGTTGAACAGGCGCATCAGGTCGTCCTGCATGGACAGGTAGAAGCGGGACTCGCCCGGGTCGCCCTGACGGCCGGAGCGGCCGCGGAGCTGGTTGTCGATGCGGCGCGACTCGTGACGCTCCGTGCCCAGCACGTACAGCCCGCCGAGGTCGACGACCTCCGCGTGCTCGGCGGCGACCGACTCCTCGGCCTTGGCCAGCACCTCGGGCCAGGCGGCCTCGTAGGCCTCCGGGTCCTCGGCGGCGTCGAGCCCGCGCTCGGCCATCGCGGCCACGGCGGTGAACTCGGCGTTGCCGCCCAGCATGATGTCGGTACCGCGGCCGGCCATGTTGGTCGCGACGGTGACGGCGCCCTTGCGCCCCGCCTGGGCCACGACCGCCGCCTCCTTCTCGTGCTCCTTGGCGTTGAGCACGCTGTGCGGCACGCCGGCCTTCTTCAGGAGCCCCGAGAGCAGCTCGGACTTCTCGACGCTCGTGGTGCCGACGAGGACCGGCTGGCCCTTCGCGTGCCGCTCCACGATGTCGTCGACGACCGCGCCGAACTTGCCGTCCTCGTTCTTGTACACGAGGTCGGCCTGGTCCATGCGGATCATCGGCTTGTTCGTCGGGATCGGGACGACGCCCAGCTTGTAGGTGCCCTGGAACTCGGCTGCCTCGGTCTCGGCCGTACCGGTCATGCCGGCGAGCTTGTCGTACAGGCGGAAGTAGTTCTGCAGCGTGATCGTGGCGAGCGTCTGGTTCTCGGCCTTGATCTGCACGCCCTCCTTGGCCTCGATGGCCTGGTGCATGCCCTCGTTGTAGCGGCGACCGGCGAGGATACGGCCGGTGTGCTCGTCGACGATCATGACCTCGCCGTTGAGGACGACGTAGTCCTTGTCCCGCTTGAACAGCTCCTTCGCCTTGATGGCGTTGTTGAGGAAGCCGATGAGCGGGGTGTTGAGCGACTCGTAGAGGTTGTCGATGCCGAGGTAGTCCTCGACCTTCTCGATGCCGGGCTCGAGCACGCCGACCGTCTTCTTCTTCTCGTCGACCTCGTAGTCCCGCTCGACCTCGAGACGCCGCACCACCTTCGCGAACTCCGTGTACCAGCGGTTCGCGTCGCCCGACGAGGGGCCGGAGATGATGAGCGGCGTGCGGGCCTCGTCGATGAGGATCGAGTCCACCTCGTCGACGATGGCGAAGTGGTGGCCGCGCTGCACGAGGTCGTCGGGCGACCACGCCATGTTGTCGCGCAGGTAGTCGAAGCCGAACTCGTTGTTGGTGCCGTACGTGATGTCGGCCGCGTACTGCCTGCGACGCTCGTCGGGGGCCTGGCCGGAGACGATGACGCCGGTGGTCATGCCGAGGAACCGGTAGACGCGGCCCATGAGGTCGCCCTGGTACTTCGCGAGGAAGTCGTTGGTCGTGATGACGTGCACGCCCTTGCCCTCGAGGGCGTTGAGGTACGCCGCCGTGGTGGCCACCAGGGTCTTGCCCTCACCGGTCTTCATCTCGGCGATGTTGCCGAGGTGCAGCGCCGCGCCGCCCATGAGCTGGACGTCGAAGTGCCGCTGGCCGAGCGTGCGCCGCGCGGCCTCGCGGACGGCGGCGAACGCCTCCGGGAGCAGCTCGTCGAGGCTGGTGCCGTGGGCCAGCCGCTCCTTGAAGCGGTCCGTCTCCTCGTGCAGCTCGGTGTCGCTGAGGTCGGCGAAGCTCTCCTCGAGCCGGTTCACCTGCTGGGCCAGGTTCGTGAGCTTCTTGAGGATCCGGCCCTCGCCGATTCGCAGGACCTTCTCGAGGATCGCAGGCACGCAGTACTCCTGGGTCGGTGACGCCCCGGTGGTACCGGGACCGGACGGTGGCGGATCTGGCGGCGGGCGGTCTGACGACCGCACCGTGGGTCACACCCGCACATCCTAGGCCGCTCACCTGGACGCGGTGCTCAGGTTCGCGCCCGACGAACGACCCGGGGGCCCCCGACCGCGCGGGACGCGCAGGTCAGCGGCCCTCGGCCAGCTCCGTCACGGCCCGGTCCGCGAGCTCCGCCCCGGCCGCACCGTACAGGTGGAAGACCGCGTGGGCCCCGTGGCGGCGCAGCTCGTCGGCGTCCTCGTCGTAGCGCGCGATCGCGGCCACCCGGCCGTCGAACCCGGCCGCGCGCAGCCGGGCGAGGGCGATGAGGTTCGCCTTGTGGAACGGCATGGCGAGCACCGCCAGCCGCACGTGCCCGGCCCGCTTGACCCGCGCCCAGAACTCCCAGTCGGTCGCGTCGGCCCGGACCACCGCGATGCCGTCCTCCCGCAGGGTGGCCACGCGCGTCTGGTCGTGCTCGACGCCCATCACGTCCAGGCCGTGGGCGTCGCGCAGCTGGCGGTAGGTGGCCGAGCCGACCCGGCCCAGGCCGAGGACGACGGCGTCCACGTCGCCGATGTCGACCGGCCGGTCGTCGGGGTGCAGCCGTGCGGCGTCGCGGGCCGGCAGCAGCCGCGTGAGCCACCCGGCGATCTCGACGCCGCGGCGGTTGACCACGGCCGACACGACGAAGCTCGCCGCGACCGCGAGCGAGACGATCACCGTCCACTCCTCGTCGAGCAGCCCGCCGGTCACGCCGAAGGCGACCACGATGATGCCGAACTCCGAGTAGTTGCCGAGCGCGAGGCCCGCGAGGAACGACGTGCGGCGGCGCAGGCGCATCAGCCACAGCAGCCCGGCGTAGAGCCCGACCTGCAGCGGCAGCATCAGCAGGAGCAGCACGGCGAGGACGACGTCGACGGCGGCCGGGACGCCGTGCAGGCCGATCTGCAGGAAGAACGCGACGAGCGCGAGGTCCTTGACCGTCAGCAGCGAGCGCGACAGCTCGGTGGCGTGCGGGTGCCCGGCGAGCAGCGCGCCCATGACCAGCGCGCCCAGGTCGCCCGACAGCCCGGCGACCTCGAAGAGCCAGAACCCGGGCACCAGCGCCACGAACGCGCCGAACAGGGCCTGCAGCTCGCCGTGGCCCGCGCGGTCCCACACCCGCCGCAGGACCCACGCGCCGGGGACCAGCGCGACCAGCGCGAACGCCCACGGGCTCGGCGGCTCCCCGGTCGAGACGGCGAGGAACGCCACCGCGACGACGTCCTGCACCACCAGCACGCCGACGGCGATGCGCCCGTACAGCGCCGTCGCGTCCGAGCGGTCCTCGAGCACCTTCACGACGAACACCGTCGAGGAGAACGACAGGGCGAGGCCGACGAGGGCCAGCGACCCCACGGACTCGTCCGCGAGCAGCCCGATCCCGACGACGGCGAGCAGCCCGAGGAAGCCCACGGCGACCGCCACGCTCACCACCAGGTGCACGAGCGTGGTCAGCCAGATCTCCGGCCGCACCAGGGAGCGGACGTCGAGCTTGAGCCCGATGGCGAACAACAGCAGCGCGACACCGAGCTGGGCGACCAGCTCCAGCTCCGGCAGCTCCGGCGCGCCGGCCGCGCCGAGGGCGAACCCGGCGGCGAGGAAGCCCACGAGCGGCGGCAGCCGGACGAGCGTCGCCGCGAAGCCCCCGACCAGCGCGGCGGCGAGGTACAGCACGGCCGTGGCCATGGTCGCTCCTGACCCTCGGGGACGCGCTGATCCTACGAGTCCCGGGCGCGCCCGGCAGGTCAGGCGGCGCGCACGGCTCCGGCGAGGTCGGCCGCCAGGTCGCCCGCCGGCGCGACCGAGGTGGTGCCCAGGCCCAGCCAGCCGCCGAGCACGTCGAGCTCGGCGCCGAGCGCGGCCGCGGTGTCGGCGGTCGCGTGCGCGGTGGCGTGCGCCGCCTGCACCCGCAGCACACCCGCCTGCCGGTCGGCCTTGAGGTCGACCATCGCGGTGACGGCATCGCCCTCGAGGAACGGCAGGACGTAGTACCCGAGGGTGCGCTGGGGCGCGGGCACGTAGATCTCGATGCGGTAGTAGACGTCGAACAGCGCCTCGAGGCGGCGACGCTCCCACACCAGCGGGTCGAACGGGCTGAGCAGCGTGCGCGCCGTGGCCCGGCGCGGCAGCCGCGCGGCCCGGTGCCGGTACGTGCGCTCGGCCCAGCCCTCGACCTCCACCGGCTCCAGGGTGCCCTCCTCCACGAGTTCGGCGAGCGCGCGCTTGACGGCCGGCCCGCGCAGGCGGAAGTAGTCGGCGAAGCAGCGGGCCGTGCCGACGCCGTGCGCCCGCGCGCCGAGCTCGAGCAGGCGCCGCACCGCCTCGTCGTCGGGCACGGGGCCGGCGGCGCGGACGGCGGGCGGCAGCACCCGCTCCGGCAGGTCGTAGCAGCGCTCGAACGCGGAGTTGCGCCGCGCCGACATCACCTCGCCGGTGAAGAAGAGGAACTCGAGGCAGCGCTTCGCGACCGTCCAGTTCCACCCCCACTCCTCCCGCGAGCGGGGCGCGGTGCGGCCGGCGGCCTCGAGCTCGTCGTGGATCTCGCGGGCGGTCACCGGCCCCCGCTCGGCGACCATCCCGCGCACCAGGTCGACCTCGGCGGCGTGCGCCAGGGGCGCACCCGCGATCGCGCCCCACGCCTCGTCCTGGTAGCGGCGCCGGCGCCACTCGAGCAGCGGGTAGGTGGTGACCGGCACGAACGACGCCACGTGCGCCCAGGTCTCGACGAGCTTGCGCGGCGCGCTGCCCGACGCCCGGTCGAGCAGGCCGACGTCGTACGGCCCCAGCCGCGAGTACAGCGGGACGAGGTGCGCACGGGCGAGCACGTTCACCGAGTCGATCTGCAGCAGGTTGAGCCGGCTCACCTCGGCCGTCAGCCGGCGCATCGTGACCGGCCCCGCCGCGGCCGGGCGTGGGCGGTCGAGGCCTTGTGCCGCCAGCGCGATCCGGCGGGCCTGGGCGAGCGAGATCGAGTCCACGCGGCCATCCTGCCCGCCCCCACCGACAGCCAGGACGAGCCGCGGCGAACGAGCCGATCAGCGATTCTCCGCGACGAGAAGTCCACGGCACCGCGGGTGACCGACAGCAGACGAGCTGGTCGGGACCTGCGTCGCGGGGACGTATCCCTCCCGAAGTGGAGGGCGCCCTGGCGCCCGTGAACGCGTCCCCGCGACGAAGGTCCCGACCAGCTCGGACCGCGAGCCGACACGAGCCGGCGCGGCCTGTGAGGGTCAGACGAGCTCGGTGACGGGCTCGACCCCGTCGACCTGCGAGTCCAGCTCGATCACGCCGTACGTCCAGCCCTTGCGCCGGTAGACGGCGGCCGGACGGGCCGACTCCTTGTCGATGAAGAGGAAGAAGTCGTGGCCCACCATCTCCATCTGGTAGACCGCGTCGTCGATCGTCATCGGCTCGGCCCGGTGGAGCTTCTGGCGGATCACCACCGGAGAGTCCCCGAGCTGGTGCTCGACGGCGTCGCCGGGCTCCGTCAGGACGGCGGGCTCGGCTGCCGCGGCGGTCTCGGCCGCGACCTCCTCGTAGGGGCGGACATCGACGGCGGCCATGACGTCGTTCGCGCGGCGGCGGTGGTCCTTGCGCCGGTCGCGCGATCGCCGCAGTCGTTCGGAGAGCTTGTCGAGCGCCATGTCGAGGGCACCGAACCGGTCGTCCGCAGCCGCCTCGGCGCGGATGACGGGGCCCTTGTCCCGGACGGTGAGCTCCACCTTCTCGCGCACCTCGGACAGCCGCGGGTTGTTCTCGCGGGTGACCTCCACGTCCACGCGGCGAGCGTGGGGCGCGAGCTGGGTGACCTTGGTGAGCTTGTCCTCCACGTGACGGCGGAACCTGTCCGCCACCTCCGTGTGCCTGCCGACGACGACGATCTCCATCGTGTTGCTCCACTTCGTCGTGAGGCCGCCCGACCCGAGCGGCCCGGATGTGCTGTCTGGGCACCTCTGGGGGTGCCGGTCTCGGCACCACCTCCCGGTCGCCGGACGCTGGGCCCGGCCCGCTCGTGGGGTCCGACGAGCGGTGCGCCGGTGGCACCCCACCCGCCGTCGGATCCCTAGGCTAACCCGTCCGCGCTCGCCCGGTACACCGCTGGCGGTGGAGGGTCTGTGCCGGTGCGGCGCCGGCCCGGCGGCGGCGTCGCCGCGACGACCAGGGCGGCTACGACGTCCGCCCCGGCAGCCTCCAGCGCGCGCTCGCCGGCGGCCAGCGTCGCACCTGTCGTGACGACGTCGTCCAGCAGCAGGCAGGCCGGCGGGCCGCCGCCCGTCGGCAGTGCCCGCCCCCGCACGACGACCGCGTTCGCGAGGTTGCGCCCCCGCGCACGCGCCCCGAGGCCCACCTGGTCCGGGCCCCGCAGCCGCCGGAGCGCGGGCACGGCACGGGCCGCCACCCCGGCGCCACGCAGCCCGCGGACCACGGCCCGGGCGGGCGGTGCGAGGTGGTCCCGGCCGCGGGCGCGGCGCGAGGACGCGGTCGACGGCGCGGGCACGACGAGGACGGTGCGTCCGGCGGCCGCGTCGGCCACGGCCCCCGCGACCTGGCCGCCCGCGCGTTCCAGGGCCGGCGCGAGCACCCGGTCCAGGTCGACGCGGCCGTGGTCCTTCCAGGCGACGACGAGCCCTCGCACCTCGTCCGCGTACCGGGCGAGCGCCCAGACCGGCAGCGGCGCGACGCCGTCCAGCCGGTCGAGGCGCGGCGCCGTGGCCTCGGCGCGCAGCAGCGGCCCGTGCAGCAGCGCGGCGCACGCCGGGCAGCACGGCAGGTCCGGCCGGCCGCACCCGGGGCACGACACCGGCACCACGAGACGCGCGAGCTCGCGCGCCCAGAGGACCGGTGGCGCGGGCGCGGGACCGCGGGCGGTCGGCTCGGAGGGTGCAGGCACGTGCCGAGCCTGCCGGCCGCACGGGCCCCTTCCCCTGGCCCGCGGGCCACCTGGGGACGACGGCGCCCGTACGGCGCCTGCGGACAGACTCGGGGGCCCGCCCGCGGCCGGCCCGGTGCCGGCCGGCGCCGGCGGTGGTCAGCCCGGGTAGGCGACGAGGTCGACGTCCTCGGTCACGAGGGGCCACAGCGACGACGTCTGCCGCGAGAACAGGCTGCCGTCGCCGTCGAGCACCAGCAGGGCTCCCGAGCCGACCGACGCCGTGACCCACTGCGGGCCCGCGATGCCGGTCAGCGCCCGCGAGAGGCCGCCGGTCCCGGGCTGCCCGCCGACGCCGGCGAGGAAGACCGCCCGGTCGCCGTCCTCCTCGGCGCCGAGCAGCGCGAGGACCGCCTCCTCCTGCCACACCGCGAGGTCCACCTGCCCGACGGACGCGCCCACCTGCACGGGCGCGGACAGCCCCGTCGGGACGCCGTCCGCGTCCCGCTGGATGCCGGCCACGTGCACCAGCCGGCCGCTCGGGCCCGCGCTGACGACCGCGACGCGCGCGCCCTCCGGCGACACCCGCACCGACCGCACCGACCGCGAGTCCAGCCAGTCGACGTCGATCTCCTGCACCGCGCCGGACGCGGTCGCCACGGAGATCCGGTTGCCCCGCGCGCTCCAGACGGCCGCGTACCGGTCCACCGACGGCGCGACGAGGTCCTTGCCCGACATCACCGCCTCGGGGCCGGCCGCCGACAGGCGCACGATCCGGTCGTCGCCGTCGCGCACCACGACGGGCTCGGAGCCCGGTCCCACCGCGAGCGCCGTCGGGTCGAGGCCCGCGAGCGACGGCGCGTCGTCGAGGTCGCCGAGGGACTCCCCCTCGAACCGCTGCACCTTGCCGTCGGTGACGGCGAGGGCGTCGCCGACGGTCTGCGGCGTGGAGATCTCCACCTCCTCGGGCACCGCCAGCGGGGAGGTGCGGGCGGAGAGCTGCACGTCCCGCGCCTCCCCGCCCTCGACGAGCGTGGCCTCGAGCTGCGCGAGCGTGAGCGCGCGCTGCTCGGTCGTGGCCTGGGTGATCGGGGAGGTCAGGCTGACGTCGATCGTGCCGTCGTCGCCCACGGTCACGGCGTCGATCGCGAGGGACGTGCCCTCGGGCACGACCGTCGTGGTGGAGTCCGCGAGCCACTCGGGCGGGCCCGCGAGGATGGCGCTCGTCGCGTCCGTGCGCCAGGTCTGGCGGGGGAACCAGCGCACGTCCGGGACCCACCAGGCGAGGTCGGGCGTCGGGAAGTACAGGCTGGTGAGGTGGAAGGCCTGGCTGAAGAACGCGGTGGAGAGCATCAGCCCGTCGTCGAGCTGGGAGATGCGCCACTCGCCGTCCGCGCGCCTGGTCAGCGTGAACGGCAGCTCGATGGAGCGCGGTTCGGGCTCCTCCGCGTACACGCCGTTCTCGTCGAGGGTCGCGACCACGACGGCGGACGCCCTGACCGTCGTGGTGGTGGCGTCGTCGGCCACGTCGGCGGGGATGAGCTGCGGGCTCCCGTCCAGCACGAGGACGCGCGTGTACCGGTCCCAGCCGGTCCAGGCCGAGCGCGTGAGGTACTCCTGGGCGGCGGCGAACGACGCGACGGACGTCGGCCCCGCCTGCGCGTTGTTGAGGAAGCCCTGGACGATCACGTCGGGCTCGGCCCCGGGCGTGGGCCCCGCCGGGATGTACCCGATCTCGCTCGCCTGCTCGAGCTCGGCGGTCCCGTCCCGCACCGCGCCGTCGGTGGGGATGCGGGCGCAGGACGCCACCACGCCGAGGAGGAGCACCAGCAGCGCGGCGGCGGCCGTCGTGCCACCACGCCGGTCGCGTCGTCCGGAGCTCATCGGGTCCCCTCCTCGTGCACGGCACCGTCCACGGGGTCCACGGCGTCCGCGGGGCCGTCGGCCTCCACCGTACCCGCGTCGCCCGGCGTGCCCGGGGTGTCGGCGGCGTCGCCCGCCGCCAGCTCCGGGATCGCCGTGGGCGTCGGTCCCGTGGGCGGGTTCACCACCGGGATCTGGCCGGTGGGCAGCGACGTGACGCCGCGCGAGGGCCCGGTCAGCGGGACCGGCGACCGCTCGAGCCGGATCCCGGCGCGGCGCGGCAGCGTGAGCCGGAAGCTCGCCCCCTCGCCGGGCTTGCCCCACGCCTCGAGCCAGCCGGCGTGCAGGTGCGCGTCCTCGACCGAGATGGCCAGCCCCAGGCCGGTCCCGCCGGTGGTGCGCGTGCGCGCGGGGTCCGCCCGCCAGAACCGGTCGAAGACCCGCTGCAGCTGCTGGGGCGTGAGCCCGATGCCGTGGTCGCGCACCACGACCGCCACCGCCTTCGGGTCGGTGGCGACCGTCACCTCCACCGGCTTGCCCTCGGCGTGCTCCAGCGCGTTGACGACGAGGTTGCGCACGACCCGCTCCACGCGGCGCGGGTCGACGTCGGCGGTGGCCGGCTCCTCGGGCAGGGACACCGACAGGAACACGCCCTTGGACGCCGCGAGCGGCGCCGCCGTCTCGACCACGACGGACACGAGGTCGCGCAGGTCGCGCGGCTCGACGTCGAGCACGGCCGCGCCCGCGTCGAACCGGCTGATCTCCAGCAGGTCGGTCAGCAGCGACTCGAAGCGGTCGAGCTGCGTGACGAGCAGCTCCGCCGACCGCTCCGCCGCGGGGTCGAGGTCCTCGCGGGAGGCGTGGATGACGTCGCCCGCCATGCGGATCGTCGTCAGCGGGGTGCGCAGCTCGTGCGAGACGTCGGAGACGAACCGGCGCTGGGCGGCCGAGAGCTCCTCCATCCGCGCGATCTGGTCCTCGAGGTTCGCCGCCATCTCGTTGAACGTGCGCGCGAGCGTCGCCATCTCGTCGTGGCCCCGGCTGCCGGCCATCCGCTCGTCCAGGTGCCCGTCGGCCAGCCGGGCCGCGACCGTCGCCGCCCGGCGCACCGGCGCGACCGTCTGCAGCGTCACGACCCAGGTGAGGACGCCGACGAGGGCGAGGATGGCGACGGCGCCCACCGCCAGGGTGCGCTGCACGAACGCCAGCGTCTCCTGCTCGGCCTGCAGCGAGTAGATCGCGTACAGCTCGTAGGTGCCGATGGTCGGGACCTCGACCGTGGACCCGACGACCACGCCGGGCTCCGCCACCCCCGAGCCCGTGTACTCGGCCGGGAGCCGGACCGACTGCAGCACCTGCCCGCTGGACGACACGGTGGCCGCCCGCAGCTGCGGGCTGACCACGTCGTTCAGCCCGGGCTCGGTCGCGACGTCGAGCGAGCGGACGGGCAGGTCCGGCGCGCTCAGCAGCAGGAAGTCCTGGGCGCTCGACGCACCCGCGGACAGCGTCTGGATCATGGTGCTGAGCAGCGTCTGCAGGTCCGCCGTCGTCGTGGCCGGGGAGGACTGGAACGTCGTGCGCACCTGCTCGGTCATCGCGACGTTCTCCTGCTCGATGCGGTCCACCCGCTGCTCGAACAGGCCGTCGCGGATCGAGAACGACAGGTACACGCCGAGGAGGGCCAGGGCCACCACGCCGAGCGCGAGCGCCGACGTCACCACCCGTAGCTGGAGGGAGGACCGCCACCGCCGTGCCAGCGAGCGCGCGGTCGTGGAGAGCGCGTCCCGCCACCGCCGCAACGCCCGGCGGACGCTGCGCACGGCGGAGTCAGCGGGGGGCACCGGCCTTGTAACCCACGCCCCGGACCGTCAGGACGACCGACGGGTTCTCGGGGTCGCGCTCGACCTTGGACCGCAGCCGCTGCACGTGCACGTTGACCAGCCGCGTGTCGGCGCTGTGCCGGTAGCCCCACACCTTCTCCAGCAGCACCTCGCGGGTGAAGACCTGCCAGGGCTTGCGGGCGAGCGCGACGAGCAGGTCGAACTCCAGCGGCGTGAGGCTGATGCGGTGGCCGTCGCGGACCACGCTGTGGCCCGTGACGTCGATCTCGACGTCGCCGACGCGCAGCCGCTCGGGGCCCGGCTCGTCGGTGCGGCGCAGGCGCGCCCGGAGGCGGGCCACGAGCTCCTTGGGCTTGAACGGCTTGGTCACGTAGTCGTCGGCGCCGGACTCCAGGCCGAGGACGACGTCGACCGTGTCCGTCTTCGCGGTGAGCATGATGATGGGGACGCCCGACTCGGCGCGGATCTCGCGGGCGACCTCGATGCCGTCCTTGCCCGGCAGCATGAGGTCGAGCAGGACGAGGTCGGGCTGCTCGTCGTGGAAGGCCGTGAGCGCGCCGTCGCCGCTCGCGCAGAACGTCGGCTCGAAGCCCTCGGAACGCAGGACGATGCCGATCATCTCGGACAGGGCGATGTCGTCGTCGACCACGAGGATTCGGGACTTCATGGGGTCATGATGCCAGGCGGCAGCCCTCACCGGTGGAAACGTCGCGCCGCCGCGGGTTCGCGCGTACTAGGGTCGTGCTCACCGGCGGACGCGCAGCGTCCCGCCCCCGCCGCCCGGCCCACGTCCCGTGTCCGGGCCCACCGACCGCCCTGCAGCCCGGGAGGCCGCGATGTCCACCCCCGACCAGCCCGCCCCGCCGTCCGGCTGGGGCGACGCACCGCAGCCGCCCCGGTACGGCCAGCCCGGACCGGACGCCGCGCCTCCCGGCCCGCCGCCGGGCCAGCACGGGCAGGGTCAGTACGGCGGCGGCCAGTACGGCCAGGGCCAGCACGGGGGCCAGCACGGGCAGGGCCAGTACGGCGGCGGGCAGCCGGGGCCGGGTGCCCCGAACCCGTACGGCTCCCCCTACGGCCCGCAGGCGGCCAAGCCCGGCATCGTGCCGCTGCGTCCGCTCACGCTCGGCGAGATCTACGACGGCGCGTTCTCCGCGATCCGGCACAACCCCGGCGTGATGCTCGGTGTCGCCACGCTCGTCCTGCTGGTCGCGACGGTGCTGGGGGTGCTCGTCGGGCAGCTGGTGGTGCCGAGCCTGGCGGCGACCTTCGGTTCGGTGACGGCGGAGGAGCCCGAGCTCGCCGGCTTCGACACGATGTACGCCCAGGTCGTCGCCACGTCTCTCGGCTCCCTGGTGACCGTGCTGCTGGCCGCGCCGGTCGTCGAGGGCATCCTCACGGTGTCGGTCAGCCAGTCGGTCATCGGGCGCAAGCTCACGGTGCGCGAGGTCTGGTCCCGCGTCCGCCCGCGCGTCGGCGTCCTCATCGGCTGGGCGCTGCTGCGCACGCTGGGCGTCATCGTCCTGATGGCCGTGTGGACGCTCGTCCTCGTCCTGGTCATCGTCGGCCTCGGCGAGCAGGCGACCGGCGCGGCGGTCGCGCTGACGGTGCTCATGATCCTGGTCCTGATCGCCGGCGCCGTGTGGTTCGGCGTCCGCCTCGGCCTCGTCGCCCCGGCGCTCGCGCTCGAGGGCCGAGGGCTCGGCACGACGCTCGCCCGGGCCTGGCGGCTCACCCGCGGCTCGTTCTGGCGCCTGTTCGGCATCTACCTGCTGGCGTCGATCATCGTCAACGTCGCCTCCAGCATCATCACGTACCCGATCCAGCTCGGTTCCGGCTTCCTCAGCACGTCCGGGACGGGCGCTGCCACGCTCGGCACCGTCCTGACGCTGGTGCTCGCGACCGTGATCTCGACGGCCATCACGACGATCTTCCTGTCCTCGGTGGTCGCCATCCTGTACATCGACGTGCGCATGCGCCGCGAGGGTCTCGACGTCCAGCTCGCCACGGCCGCGGCCCAGCCCCAGGCCGGCGGCCCGTCGGGCACCACCCGGTGACCACCCCGGCGGCGGTCGGGCCCGCGCTCGCGGCCCTGTTCTCGGCCGCGACCTCGTACCTGCCCGAGGTGGCCCGCGCCGTGCTCACCGACGTCCCGGTGGACCCGGACCGCGAGACCGCCCACCAGTGGCTGCTTGAGGAGCTGTCGCGGCCGGAGTACGCGCAGTCCCCGTCGCTGCTGGAGCGCCTGCTGACCTGGTTCGGTGACCTGTTCGACGGGTTGCCCGCGTTCGACGGCGGGCGGCTCCCGCTGGCGATCCTGCTGGTGCTCGCCGTCGTGGTGGTCGCGCTGGTGGCCTGGCGCGTGGCGGGTCCGGTGCGGCTCTCGCGCCGCCCGCGCCGCTCGGTCACCGTGCTCGACGACGACTCGCGCACCTCCGCCGAGCTGCGGTCCGCCGCCGACGCCGCGGCCGCCCGCGGCGACTGGGCCGCCGCGGTGCTCGACCGGTTCCGCGCCGTCGTGCGCGGTCTCGAGGAGCGGGTCGTGCTGGACGAGCGCCCCGGCCGTACGGCCCAGGAGGCGGCGTCCGCGGCCGGCGCGCGGCTGCCGTCGGTGGCGGCGGGCCTGCACGACGGCGCCCGCCGGTTCGACGACATCTGCTACGGCACGCTGCCCGCCGGTCCGGGCGACGACGCCGCGATGCGCGAGCTCGACGCGCAGGTCTCCGCCCAGCGTCCGCCGCGGCCCGTCGTCGGTGCGGCGGCCGGCGGTGGCACCGGCGACGCGGAGGGCGGGTCGGCGCCGTGACCGCACCCGTCATGGACGACACCGTCGTCGCGCCCGTCGTCACCGGGGACGGGACCACCGCGGGCAGCCGCACCGCCCGCCGCTGGCACCGGGCCCGCTGGGCGGTGCTCGTGCTCGCCGTGCTCGCCCTGGTCGTCACCGTCCTCGCGATCTCGCGGCCCCCGTCGTCGACGACCGCCTACGCCCCCGACAACGCCCAGCCCACGGGCGCGCGGGCGACCGCCCAGGTGCTCGAGCACCAGGGCGTCGAGATCGAGCACGTCACCCGCGTGGCTGACGCGGTCGCCGCCGCCGGCCCGGGCACGACCCTGCTGGTCACCCCGTCGCCCTACATGCTGCCCGAGCAGGCCGACGCCCTGGCCACCGCCGGCGCCGACCTGGTCCTCGCGGGCGCCGGCGACGACCTGGTGCGCACCGTCTCCGAGGGCGCCGTCTCGCGCACGCCCGTCGGCGACCCGGTCGGCCCCGTCGCCCCACGGTGCGACCTGCCGGTGGCGCGCGCCGCCGGTGACCTGACCCTCGCGAGCGGGCTGCGCGCCGCGACCGGCGCGTCCTCGGACGTCACGCTCTGCTGGCCCGGGGACGACGGCGCGGGGCTCGCCCAGGTCGCGGTACGCCCCGCCCTCGACGGCGGCGGCGTGCCCGGCGACGTCCGCCCGGTGACGCTCGTCGACGACCCGTCGTTCCTGCGCAACGACGCCGTGCTGGACGACGGGAACGCCGCCCTCGCCCTGGGCCTGCTGGGCGGCCACGAGCGGCTGGTGTGGCTCGTGCAGGACCCGCTCGACATCACGACCACGCGCGAGGACGACGACCCCTCGGCCCCGACGGGCTCGCTGCTGCCGCCCTGGGCCGGCACGGTCGGGCTGTGGGCGCTCCTGGTCGCGCTCGTCGCGGCCGTGTGGCGCGGCCGCCGGCTCGGCGCCGTCGTGCCCGAGACGCTGCCCGTCGTCGTGCGCGCCTCCGAGACGACCCGCGGGCGCGGGCGCCTGTACCGGCGCGCCCGGTCCCGCGGGCACGCGGCGGCCGGCCTGCGGGCCGCGGCCGCCGAGCGCGTCGCGCGGCGCCTGGGCGTGCCCCGGTCCGCCGACGCCACCGCACTCACCGACGCCGTCGGGCGCGCCACCGGCCGCCCGCCGCAGGAGGTCGTCGACCTGCTGTACGGTCCCCCACCGGCCGACGACGAGGCGCTCACCGCGCTCGCCCGCCGGCTCGACATCCTGGAGAGCGAGGTCCACCGATCGTGACGACCCCCGACGACACCCCGACGCCCGCCGCCGAGGCCGCACCGGCGAGCGAGCAGCCCAGCGAGCAGCCCAGCGAGCAGCCCAGCGAGCCGCCGACCGAGCAGGCCGCTGCCGGCGCGCCGGCCGCCGCGTCGCCGTCGCGCGAGCTGCGCACCGCGCTCGCGGGCGTGCGCCAGGAGGTGGGCAAGGCGGTGGTCGGCCAGGACTCCGCCGTGACGAGCCTGCTCATCGCGCTGCTGTGCTCCGGGCACGTGCTGCTCGAGGGCGTGCCCGGCGTGGCCAAGACGCTGCTGGTGCGGGCCCTGGGCGCGTCGCTGGACCTGTCCACCAAGCGGGTGCAGTTCACGCCCGACCTCATGCCGGGCGACGTCACGGGCTCGCTCGTCTACGACGCCCGCACCGCGGAGTTCTCGTTCCGCGAGGGCCCGGTCTTCACGAACCTGCTGCTCGCCGACGAGATCAACCGGACGCCGCCGAAGACGCAGGCCTCCCTGCTGGAGGCGATGGAGGAGCGGCAGGTGTCCGTCGACGGCGTCCCGCGCCCGCTGCCGGACCCGTTCGTCGTGATCGCGACCCAGAACCCGGTGGAGCACGAGGGCACGTACCCGCTGCCGGAGGCCCAGCTCGACCGGTTCCTGCTCAAGGTCGTGCTGCCGGTGCCGGACCGGGACCACGAGATCGAGGTGCTCGCCCGTCACGCCGCCGGCTTCGACCCGCGCGACCTCGCGGCCGCGGGCGTGCGCGCCGTCGCCGGCGCCGAGGTGCTGGGCCGGGCCCGGGCCGAGGTCCGGGAGGTACAGGTCGCGCCCGAGGTGCTCGGGTACGCCGTCGACGTGTGCCGCGCGACCCGGCAGTCGCCGTCGCTGTCGCTCGGGGTGTCGCCGCGCGGCGCCACCGCCCTGCTCGCGACGTCCCGGGCGTGGGCGTGGCTGTCCGGGCGCTCGTACGTCACGCCCGACGACGTCAAGGCGCTCGCCCACCCGACCCTGCGCCACCGCGTGCAGCTGCGGCCCGAGGCGGAGCTGGAGGGCGTCACCGCCGAGAGCGTGCTGTCGTCCGTGCTCGCCTCGGTGCCGGTCCCCCGATGACCGCGCCCGGACCCGGATCGCCCGCGAGGTCGGTGCGATGGCGCTGACCTGGCGGGCCGTGGCCCTGGCGGCCCTCGGCGTCGTGCCCGTCGTGCTGTTCCCCGTGCCGGGGACGGTCCTCGTGTGGGCGCTCGTCGTCGCCGCGGCGTGCGTGGTCGACGTCGTGTGGGCGGCGTCCCCCCGCGACGTCGCGCTGCAGCGACGGGTGCCGCGCGCGGTGCGGCTCGGCGTGCTCACCCGCTCGGAGCTGGTGCTGACCAACACGTCCCGGCGCCGGCTGCGCGCCGTCGTGCGCGACGCGTGGCCGCCGTCCCTCGTGACCGACGCGCCGGCGCGCACCGCGGGCGGCCCCGTGCTGGCCCGCTCCGCGCGGCACGACGTCCGGCTGGCCGCCGGCGAGTCGGCGCGCGTGCGCACCCCGCTGCGGCCCACCCGCCGGGGCGACCGGACCGCCGGGCCCGTGACGGTCCGGTCGCTCGGACCCCTCGGCCTCGCGGGGCGCCAGGCCTCCCTGCCCGTGCCGGGCACGATCCGCGTGCTGCCCGAGTTCTCCAGCCGCCGCCACCTGCCCTCCCGGCTCGCCCGGCTGCGGGAGATGGACGGCCGCGCCGCCGTGCAGGTGCGCGGCGAGGGCACCGAGTTCGACTCGCTGCGCGAGTACGTGGTGGGCGACGACGTGCGCTCCATCGACTGGCGGGCGACCGCGCGACGCAGCGAGGTCGTGGTGCGCACCTGGCGGCCGGAGCGCGACCGCCGCGTCGTGGTCGTGCTGGACACCGGCCGCACCTCCGCCGCCCGCATCGGCGGCACCGGGCCCGAGCCCGCGCCGGACGCCCCGACGGAGGCGGCCGAGCCGGACGACACGACCGAGCCGACGCTCGGCGGCACGCGGCTGGAGGCGAGCGTCGAGGCGGCGCTGCTGCTGTCCGCGCTCGCCGACCGGGCCGGCGACCGCGTCCAGGTGCTCGCCTACGACCGCGCGCTGCGCACCCGGGTGGCGGGGGCGTCGGGGCCACGGCTGCTGCCCGCGCTCGCCGACGGCCTGGCCGTCGTGGAGCCCGCGCTCCTCGAGACCGACTGGACCGGGCTGGTGGGGCAGGTGCGCTCCCGGGTCTCGCAACGGTCCCTGGTCGTGCTGCTCACGACGCTCGACCCCGCCGCGGTCGAGACCGGCCTGCTGCCGGTGGTCGGGCAGCTCACGGGAACCCACCAGGTCGTCGTCGCGTCGGTGGCCGACGCGGAGGTCGCCCGGCTGCGGGCCGACCGGTCGTCGTCGGCCGCCGTCTACGACGCCGCCGCGGCCGCCCGCGGCGACCTCGAGCGCTCGGCCGTCTCGGCGGTGCTGCGCCAGCACGGTGTCGAGGTCGTCGAGGCGATGCCGGACGAGCTCGCCCCGCGGCTCGCCGACACGTACCTCGCGCTCAAGGCCGCCGGGCGCCTCTGACGCCCGGGCGCCGACCGCGACCTCCCCGCCGGCGCCCCGCTCGTCGGGCCCGCCCGTCAGCCCGCCGTGGGCACGACCTCGCCGGCGCGGTCGGCGTCCAGGTCACCGGTGAACCCGGCCTGCGTGGCCCGCCGCCCGAGGACCAGCACGTACGTCCAGAACGCCGCGAGCGCGAGGGCGCCGATCGCGATCTTGAGCCACCACGGCAGGGCGGAGCCCGTGACGAACCCCTCGACCAGGCCGGACAGCGCGAGCGCCCCGGCGAGCCCGACGGCCACGGTGATCAGCGCGCGCCCCTCCTGCGCGAGGGCCACGACCCGGCGCCGCGGGCCGGGGTCCACCCAGGTCCAGAAGATCCGCAGGCCCGCGGCTCCCGCGACGAAGACGGCCGTGAGCTCCAGCAGCCCGTGCGGCGCGATGAGCTGCAGGAAGACGTCCAGCTCGTCGTAGGCCGCCATCATCCCGCCGGTGGCGCCCACCGACACGGCGTTCTGCAGCAGCACCCACACGGGCCACACCCCGGTGATCCCGAGGCCGACGCACTGCGCCGCGATCCACGCGTTGTTGGTCCACACCATGGCGGCGAACGACGCCCCCGGGTCGTAGTACGACGCGAAGGCGTTCTGGACGTACTCCTCGCGCTCCGACGGCGTGCCCATGGCGGCGAGCGCCTCCGGCTGGGTCGCGACCCACACCCCGGACACGACGCCGATCGCCAGGCAGCCGACGATGACGGCGAGCGACCACCACCGGATCCGGTACAGGGCCGCGGGGACGTCGACGGCGACGAACCGGGTCACGTCGGACCACGCCGGCTCGTGCGTGCCGCCGATGCGCACGCGGGCGCGGGTCAGCAGGTCGGAAAGCCGCGTGACGAGCACCGGGTCGGGGGCCGCCGAGCGCACCGTGGACAGGTGCGTGGCGACCGCCTGGTACAGGCGCACCAGCTCGTCCGCCTCGGCGCCGTCGAGCCGGCGCCTGCGTGCGAGTCGGTGCAGCCGGTCCCACTCGTCGCTGTGCACGGCGGTGAAGGCATCGAGGTCCACGGCCGCTAGCCTTCCACACGGGACGGGTCACGACGGCTCGGCTGCACAGGCCGGCTGCACAGGCGGGAGAGACACATGCACGACGGGATCCTCATCGGCGAGGGAGTGGTCCTCGACGCGCGCCCGGCGTCCTTCGTGACGCGGGCGCTGGCGGCGCTGCTGGACCTGGCCGTCGTCGGGATCGTCGTCCTGGCCGTGGTCCTCGTCGGCTACCTGCAGCTCGGCTCGCTGGACGAGCAGTGGCTCCGGGTCGTCTTCGTCGTCCTGTCGGTGGTCGTGATGGTCGTCGTGCCCGTCACGGTGGAGACGCTCACCCGCGGGCGCTCGGTGGGCAAGCTCGCCGCGGGCCTGCGGGTGGTGCGCGACGACGGCGGCCCCGTGCGCTTCCGCCACGCGTTCGTGCGCGCCCTCGTCGGGGTGGGCGAGCTGTGGCTCACCTTCGGCAGCGTCGCGCTGATCACGTCCCTGGCGAACGCGCGCGGCAAGCGGCTCGGCGACATGCTCGCGGGCACGTACGTCATCCGGGTGCGCGGCGGGCGCGGCTGGTCGGTGCCGCTGGCGATGCCGCCGGAGCTGGCGGCCTGGGCGCGGACCGCCGACATCCGCCGGCTGCCGGACGGGCTCGCGCTGGCCTCGCGCCAGCTGCTCGACCGGGCGCCGCGGCTCTCCGCGGCCTCCCGCCGGAGCCTCGCCGACGAGCTCGCCGGGCGCGTCGAGCCGTACGTGGCCCCCGGGCCCCCGGCGGGCACGCCCGCCGAGGCCTTCCTGCACGCCGTCCTGCACGAACGGCGCGACCGCGAGCTGGCCCGCGGCCGCGCCGAGCACGAGCGCGCGCGGCTGCGCGCGCAGTCGCTGCACCGCCTCCCCTACGGCGTGCCCGACCCCCGCTGAGGCACGGTCCGGCGCCGGTCCTCGAACCGGCCGAAGGCCCGGACCAGCACGAGGAGCACCAGCAGGTAGGCGGCGAACCAGACGGGTCGCGACGCCCACCAGTCGGCGCCCCACGACGCGGGCAGCTCCTGCCCGAGGCCGAGCAGCGCGGCCCCCACGACGGCGAACATCGCCGTGAGGTGCCACAGGTAGACCGTCATCGACCGGCGGGCCAGCGTCGAGGTGACGGCCCGGCCCCCGGGCGACGTCGCCCAGCGCACGGCCGCCCGGCGCGCGAGCAGCACCGCGCACACCAGCGCGACGGCGTGCGTCACGATCGGCGCCGTCGGCGGCCCGAGGTTGGAGATCGTGTCCCCCGGCATGCCGATGAGGCTCCGCGGGTACGGGCCGACGGCGACGAGCACCGCCGTCGTGAGCGCCGCGGCGAGGCCGACGGCGACGAGCACCGCGCGGCCACCCCGTCCGGACCCGGCCTCCGGGCGCCGCGGCTGCGAGCGCTCGGTGGCGTACGCGACCCCGGCGACGAAGGGCGCGGCCCAGGCGAGCACCACGTTCACCCCGGCCAGGGCGGCCGTCGTGTCCCCCGGCAGCCCGAACCGCAGCGCGTCGACGGCGAGCGGCAGCGCGACGGCGAGGGCGAGCGCCCCCCACCGCCAGCGCCGCCAGGCAGCCTGCAGCACCGGCACGAGGGCCAGGAGCACCACCCACACCGCGAGGAACCACAGGAGCTGCGGCGCCATCCGCGCCATCCGCCACACCGCGTCGTCCGGGACGCCGGCCGCCAGCAGCACCGCCACCCCGGCGCCCCACGCGACGACGAACGCGCCCACCGGCCGGGCGACGGACCGCAGCGCGGAGCCGAGGACGCCCGACCAGCCACGGCCCGCCGTCGCCGTGGCGACCCGCTGGTAGGCGCCCGACGCGCCCGACGCGAAGAAGAGCAGCGCCAGCGGCTGGCCCCAGGTGAGGACCCAGGCGCTGCCGTGCCCCAGCGCGTTGCCCACCTGCAGGGTGGACCCGTCCCACGTCGCCTCCGCCATGAGCCAGTGCAGCAGCACGACCGCGACGGTGCCGATCGCGCGGACGACGTCGACGAACGGGTCGCGCGGCACCCGCCGCGACCGCCCTCCCGCAGGCGGGGCGGACCGCACCGCCCGCGGCGGCGCGCCCGGGAGGACGGCGGGTGGTGCGGGGGCGGGTGCGGCGACTGCCATGACGGGCTCCGTAGGCTCGAGGGCTTGACCCCTCCAGCCTCGTGACCTGCATGTTCACGAGGAATCCGGCTGGCCTCCGGCCCCGGGCGGCGCATCCCCCGGCCCGGTGCGGGGGAATCCCCCACTACGCCGCTGCGCGGGCACCCCCACGGCGACGACGTCGGTCAGGCGTCGACGCCGAGGTAGCGCAGCACCGCGCGCACCCGCCGGTGGTCGGCGGAGTCCTGCGGCAGGTCGAGCTTGGTGAAGATGGACGCCACGTTCTTCTCCACCGCCCCGTACGACAGGTACAGCTCCTGGGCGATCGCCCCGTTGGACCGGCCCAGGGCCATGAGCTCGAGCACCTCGCTCTCGCGCGGCGTCAGCCTCGACATGCCGTCCTCGGCCGTGCGGTGCGCGCCCATGAGCTGGCGCACCACCTCCGGGTCCAGCACGGTCTCCCCCGCGGCGACACGGCCCAGCGCGGCGACGAACTCGCCCACGTCCGCGACCCGGTCCTTGAGCAGGTAGCCGACGCCGTGCGGGTCGCCCTCCAGCAGCCGCGACGCGTACCGCGTCTCGACCCATTGCGAGAACACCAGCACGGGCAGCCCCGGGTGCAGGGCGCGCAGCGCCTCGGCCGCGCGCAGCCCCTCGTCGGTGTGGGTGGGCGGCATCCGGATGTCGGCGACCAGGACGTCGGGCAGGTCGTCGGCGGCCGCGAGCGCGGTCACCTCGCGCACCAGGGCGTCGCCGTCGCCCACGGCGGCGACGACGTCGTGGCCGCGGCGGGCGAGCAGCGCGACGAGGCCGTCGCGCAGGATCGCGGAGTCCTCGGCCACGACCACGCGCAGCGCCGGCCGGGACGTGTCGGGCGCCGTCACTGCCCGTCCGAGAGGTTCAGGGGAATCGTCACGGTGACCACCGTAGGCCCGCCGGCCGGGCTGACCACCCGCAGGGTGCCGTCGACGCCGGAGAGCCGGTCGGTCAGGCCCGCCAGGCCGCTGCCCCGGCCCGAGGAGTCGGGGGCGCGCACGCGGGCCCCGCCCACGCCGTCGTCGTGCACGCGCAGCACGAGGGCGCGCCCGGCCGGGCCGCGCCCCTCGGCGAGGGGCTCGATCCCGGCGACGACGTCGACCCCGCTGGCGCTGGCGTGGCGGGTCGCGTTGGCGACCAGCTCGGCGACGGCGAAGTACGAGATCGCCGTGACGCTGGCGGGCAGGTCGGCGGAGTCCAGCCCGACCGCGTGCACGCGCACCGGCAACGCCGCCCGGGCCGCGAGGGTCTCGAGCGCGACGGACAGGCCGGCGTCCAGCGCCGGGGGCCGGATGCCGCGGGCGAGCTCGCGCAGCTCCGCGAGGGTGTCCTTGGTGCTGGAGTGCGCGGTCTCCAGCACCGCGGCGAGCTCCGCCGGGTCGGCGCCGTCGCGCACCAGCTCGCGCGCCTCGCCGATCTGCATCGCCACCGCCACCAGGTGCGCCTGCGTGCCGTCGTGCAGGTCGCGCTCGATGCGGCGCAGGCGCGCGTCGGCGTCCTCGACGGTCACCGCGCGGGCGCGCTCGACGTCGGCGACCCGCATGCTGGCCCGCGTGGGGCCGAGGAGGCTCGCGGCGAGCAGCGCGAACAGGGTCACGAAGATGCGCTGCACCTGCGGCCACAGGTAGAGCAGGATCACGCCGGCGGCCATCAGCATGAGCTGCCGCGACGGGGTGTCGACGAACCAGTCGGTGCCGAACGACGCCCCGCGGTGCAGCGTCCCGTCGGACGCGCGCTGCAGCGGCAGCCACTGCGACCAGAGCCAGTGCGTCATGCTGCCGGCGGCGACGGCGAGGAGGACGGTGCTCACGACGAACCCCACGAGGGCCAGCGGGAACGTCACGACCATGTACAGCAGCGCGCGCCAGGCGGTCGCGTCGCCCAGCATGCTGCCCAGGCGGCGCCAGAACCCGCGACGGGGCGAGCGGGGGAACGGTGCGGCGACGTCGACGCCGAGCAGCCGCCGCGCCATCCGCCGGTACATCGAGCCCCAGCCGCGCGTGCCGAGCAGCACCCCGCCCGCGACGAACAGGCCCACGACCGTTACGGCGATGCCCGCGGTGAGCGCCAGGGTGAAGAGCGCGTACGCCAGCGCGAACGGCGCGACCAGCACCGCGACCCACAGGTAGCCGTACGCGCGCCACGTGCGCCGGTCGAACGGGGCGAGGAGGAAGGGCGGCCCCGCCGCGGCTGGCGTCGTCGTGCTGGTCATGGTGGCGGTCATGGTGCCAGGATCGCGACGACGACGCCGCCGGGCCACGGGGCGGGCCGCCGTCCCGGGCGGGGGCAGTCCCCCGCCCGGGGACGGCGCCGCCGTCGCTCAGTAGCGATAGTGCTCGGGCTTGTACGGCCCCTCGACAGGCACGCCGAGGTAGTCGGCCTGCTCGCGGCTCAGCTCCGAGAGCCGCACGCCGAGGGCGTCCAGGTGCAGGCGCGCGACCTTCTCGTCGAGCACCTTGGGCAGCCGGTAGACCTGGCGGGCGTACTGGCGCTCCTGGGCGTCGCGGGCCATGTCGGCGAACAGCTCGATCTGCCCGATCACCTGGTTGGCGAACGAGTTCGACATGACGAACGACGGGTGTCCGGTCGCGTTGCCCAGGTTGAGCAGGCGCCCCTCGGACAGCACGATGAGCGACCGCTCGCGGCCGCCGCCCCCGGGCCCCGTGCCGGCCGGGAGCGTCCACTCGTGCACCTGCGGCTTGATCTCCGTCTTGACGACGCCCGCCACGGCGGCGAGGCCGGCCATGTCGATCTCGTTGTCGAAGTGGCCGATGTTGCCGACGACGGCCTTGTCCTTCATCGCGAGCATGTGCTCGACCCGCACGACGTCCTTGTTGCCCGTCGTCGTGATGAAGAAGTCCGCCTGGTCGACGACGTCCTCCAGCCGCGCGACCTGGAAGCCGTCCATCGCGGCCTGCAGCGCGCAGATGGGGTCCACCTCGGAGACGATGACGCGCGCGCCCTGACCGCGGAACGCCTCCGCGGCGCCCTTGCCGACGTCGCCGTAGCCGGCGACGAACGCGACCTTGCCGCCGATGAGGATGTCGGTGGCACGGTTGATGCCGTCGGGCAGGGAGTGGCGGATGCCGTACTTGTTGTCGAACTTCGACTTGGTGACCGAGTCGTTGACGTTGATCGCCGGGAACAGCAGCTCGCCGGACTCCGCCAGGTGGTACAGGCGGTGGACGCCCGTGGTGGTCTCCTCCGTGACGCCGCCGATCGCCTGGGCGACCGTGGTCCAGCGCAGCGGGTCGGACTCGAGCGCGCGGCGCAGCACCCCGCGCACGACGTTCATCTCGTGCGTGTGGTCGGGCTCCCCGGGCAGCGTGTCCGGCGGGACGACGCCCGCGCGCTCGTACTGCAGGCCCAGGTGCACCAGCATCGTGGCGTCGCCGCCGTCGTCGAGGATGAGGTTCGGGCCACCCTGGTCCCCGTCCCCGGGCCAGACGAGGATCTGCTCGGTGCAGTCCCAGTACTCCTCGAGGCTCTCGCCCTTCCAGGCGAAGACCGGGACGCCCTGCGGGTCGTCCGGCGTGCCGTGCGGGCCGACGGCGATCGCGGCGGCTGCCTCGTCCTGGGTGCTGAAGATGTTGCAGCTCGCCCAGCGCACCTCGGCGCCGAGGGCCACGAGCGTCTCGATGAGCACGGCGGTCTGCACGGTCATGTGCAGCGACCCGGCGATGCGGGCGCCGGCCAGCGGCTGCGACTCGCCGTACTCGGCGCGCAGCGCCATGAGGCCGGGCATCTCGTGCTCGGCGAGCCGGATCTGGTGGCGGCCCGCCTCGGAGAGCGCGAGCGAGCGGACCTTGTAGCGGCCCGGCACCTCGTCGAAGCCGGACGTGGCGGTGGGTGCCTCAGCGGTGGTGGACACGGTGACCCTCCCAGGGAGTCGCGGAGTCGTTCATGGGTCATGACGTGCGCGCTGGGGGCTCCCGTCTGCGCGTGGCCCGCCGTCGTCGGCGCGAGCCAGCACCCAGAGTAGTCCGCGGTGCCTCGGGGACGCAGCGAGGCCGGCACCCGAGTCGGGTGCCGGCCTCGTCGCGGCGTGCCGGAAGGTCAGCCGTTCTGCGACGCGCGGTAGCCGGCCTTGCGGGCCGCCGCTGCCGTGGTGAAGCACTCCTCCGGGGCGGTCGCCTTGTAGTACCGGCCGCCCGGCACGTGGTAGATCCAGTCGCCCTTCTTGGCCGTCGTCCGGTTGCCCTTGATCGGCGCCCACGTCGGGCAGTTCTTCTGGCTGATCGGCGACGTGCGCGAGGGCTTCTTGCCCTGCTTGACGACGAGCTTCTGGGCCTTCGTCTTCACCTTGTCCTTCGACCAGACCTTGGCGCCCGTCGACGGCTTGATCGTGTACGTGCGGTAGGTGACGTTCGTCCGCACCCGGTAGGTGCCCGCCTTGAGGGCCACCTTCTTCTTGTTCTTCGCGATGTGCTTGCCGTGCTGCGCGACGGTGAGGGTCGCGGACTTCACCGAGACCTTCCCCTTGCGGGTGACGCGCGGCTTGACCGTCGCCTTCTTCTTGTAGGGCGCGGTCTTCGTGCCGATCTTCTTGATCGTCAGCGAGGTCGCGGACGTCGCGGCGGCGGCCGTCGGCGCGGCTGCGGTCGCCGGCACGACGGCGAGCGGAGCGGCCAGCAGCGTCACGGCCGTGACGAGGGCGACGAGGCGGCCGCGACCGCGCGCGGGCATGGGGTGGTTCACGGTCTGCTCCTGGGGTGCGCCGACGGGGCGGGCGGGGGCGTGGTGCGACACCGGTGCCGCACCGGCAGGACGGTGGGGGCGTGTCCTGCCTGAGGTGCGGACGGTGTCGCGCGTCAAGTATCCGACGGAAACGCCGGAACCGGCAGGAAAGCGCGAGAGATCACCCGCCTGCCGAGGGTGAACTTCGCCCGTCGACCGCCCGGGCCTCCGGCCGTGCGGATCTCGTCGACCGCGCTCGTGCCGACGCCGTCCGGTCCGGACATGAAGCGGCACAGACCGCGGCTTGACCCGGGCGGCGCGACGCCTGACCGCCCCTTCGTGGCACGATGGTGGACAAACGCCCAGGTCGTGAGGCAGATCACGGCAAAGATCACATTCGAATAACGATGACGGAGGCCTTTCAGCCCTGGTTTCGACGGTGAAACCCCAGCGCACAGCCGAATATGGGGGCAATATGGTCCCGAAGGAGCAGTTAGCCACGGCCCCTGTCGACGTTGCAAGGTGCATGTTGCCCTTGTGCCCACCCGATCCCGGAAGCACGGCAACTCGTGACCGGCGCTCGACGTCGTCCGGTGAGACCGTGGGTGCGTCCGAACGTGATGGAAGGTGGCGAGCCCTGCCCGTATGACGGGAGACAGCAGTACCACCCCAGCGCCCGCCGAGGCCCCCGCGGTCTCGGTGCGCGGCGTCTACAAAGTCTTCGGCCCCAAGCCCGGCGAAGCCGTGCGGCGACTGCAGGCCGGTTCCTCGCGCGACGAGGTGAAGAGCCTCGGCACCGCCGCGGTGATCGACGCGAGCTTCGACGTCGCGCCCGGCGAGATCTTCGTCGTCATGGGCCTGTCCGGCTCCGGCAAGTCCACCCTCATCCGCATGCTCAACGGCCTGTGGGCGCCGACGGCGGGCGACGTGCTGCTCGGCGACGCCAACCTGGCCAAGGTGGACGGCAAGCAGCTGCGCGCGCTGCGCCGCAGCCGGGTGTCCATGGTGTTCCAGCACTTCGCCCTCCTGCCGCACCGCACGGTGCTCGAGAACGCCGCCTACCCGCTGGAGATCCAGGGGGTCGGCAAGGCCGAGCGGCAGCAGAAGGCCCAGGAGGCGCTCGACATGGTCGGCCTCAGCGGCTGGGCGGACTCGCTGCCCTCCCAGCTCTCGGGCGGCATGCGCCAGCGCGTCGGCCTCGCCCGCGCGCTAGCCGCCGACACCGACGTCCTGCTCATGGACGAGGCCTTCAGCGCCCTCGACCCGCTGATCCGCTCGGAGATGCAGGAGCAGCTCCTGGAGCTGCAGGAGAAGCTCGGCAAGACGATCATCTTCATCACGCACGACCTCAACGAGGCCATGCACCTCGGCGACCGCATCGCGGTCATGCGTGACGGCCGGATCGTCCAGATCGGCACGTCCGAGCAGATCCTGTCCGACCCCGCCAACGACTACGTCGAGAAGTTCGTCGCCGACGTCGACCGGTCCCGCGTGCTCACGGCGTCGTCCGTCATGCAGCGCCCCCGCGTCACCGTGACGATCGGGAGCGGGCCGCGCCTCGCCGCGCGCGAGATGCGCGACGCCGACGTGACGTCCGCGTACGTCGTGGACCGCAAGCGCACCCTCAAGGGCCTGGTCCACGCCGAGGCCGCGGTGCCCGCCGCCCGGGAGGGCGTCGAGAAGCTCGAGGGCCTCGTCGACCCCGACGTCGTGACCGTGCACCCGGACACCCCGCTGGCCGAGCTCTTCGCGCCCGCCGCCGGGACCTCCGTCCCGCTCGCGGTGGTCGACGACGAGGGCCGCCTGCTCGGCATCGTGCCCCGCGTGACGCTGCTGGAGGCCATGGCCCCCGGCGACAACGGCAACGGCAACGGTGACGACAGCAACGGTGACGACAGCCCCGAGAGCGCAGCCGACAGCACGCCGGCGGAGGTTCTCGCGGACGGCGACCACCCGACGGAAGGAGCCTCGGCATGATCGCCGCCGCCACCGACACGGGGACGTTCGTCCCCCGCATCGAGCTCGGTGCCTGGGTCGAGTCCTTCATCAGCTGGATGACGGACACGTTCGACCCGGTCTTCGACGCGATCAAGACGTTCTTCGAGTCGACGTACGACGGGCTCGCGTGGGTGCTCAGCACTCCCCCGTTCTTCGTCGTCGCCCTGGTGCTGGCCGCGCTCGCCTTCTGGGCGCGCGGCTGGAAGCTCGGCATCGGCACGTTCCTGGGCTTCTGCCTCGTCGCGGCCATGAACCAGTGGGACAACGCGATGGAGTCCCTGGCGCTGGTGATCGTGGCCTCCGTGGTCGCGCTGGTGGTCGGGATACCGCTGGGCATCTGGGCCGCGCGCAACGAGCACGTCTCGCGCGTCGTCCGGCCGATCCTCGACTTCATGCAGACGATGCCGGCCTTCGTGTACCTGATCCCGACGGTCGTCATCTTCCTCACCGGCCCCGTGCCGGGCATCATCGCGACGGTCATCTTCGCGATCGCGCCGGGCGTCCGGTTCACCGAGCTGGGCATCCGGCAGGTCGACGCCGAGGTGGTCGAGGCCGGCCGCGCGTTCGGCTCGACCGACCGGCGCATCCTGCGCCAGATCCAGATCCCGCTGGCGATGCCCACGATCATGGCGGGCGTCAACCAGGTGATCATGCTCGCGCTGTCCATGGTCGTCATCTCCGGCATGGTCGGCGCCGGCGGCCTCGGGGACGACGTCGTCGCGGCACTGCAGCGCGTGGACGTCGCGCTCGGGTTCGAGGCCGGCCTGGCCGTGGTGATCCTCGCGATCTTCCTTGACCGCGTGACCTCGGCGCTGGCCGACCGTGCCCCCGTCGCGAAGGCACTCAAGGCCACGCGCTGAGCCCGTTGACCTCAGCCCGCCCGGCCGGCCCGGCGCGGGGAACGACAAGGAAGGACATCATGACTTTCGGACGTAGCACCCGACGGTTCGCCGCCATCGGCGGCACGCTGGCCCTGGCGGTCTCCCTGGCCGCCTGCAGCTCCGACGAGCCCGAGGCCACGAACGGCGAGGGCGGGGACGAGAAGGAGATCTCGATCGGCATCCCCTCCGGCTGGGACGAGGGCATCGCCGTCTCCAACCTGTGGATCTCGATCCTCGAGGAGAAGGGCTACGAGGTCGAGTCGCAGACCGCGGACGTCGGCGTCATCTACACCGGCCTCGCGGGCGGCGACTTCGACCTCACGATGGACGTGTGGCTGCCCTACACGCACGCCGCCTACGAGGAGAAGTACGGCGAGCAGGTCACCGACCTCGGTGTCTGGTACGACAACGCCAAGCTCACCATCGCCGTGAACGAGGACTCGCCCGCCAAGAGCCTCGAGGACCTGGCCAAGATGTCCGACGAGTACGGCAACAAGCTCGTCGGCATCGAGGCGGGCGCCGGCCTCACCCAGATCACCCAGGACGAGGTCATCCCGACCTACGGCCTGGAGGGCATGGACTACTCGATCTCCTCGACCCCGGCGATGCTCGCCGAGCTCAAGGGCGCGACCGACGCCGGCGAGAACATCGCCGTCACCCTGTGGCGCCCGCACTGGGCCTACGACGAGTTCCCCGTGCGCGACCTGGAAGACCCGGAGGGCGCGCTCGGCGAGGCCGAGGAGATCCACATGTGGGGCGCCGAGGACTTCGGCGACCGCTACCCGGAGCTCCAGGGCTGGCTGAAGAACTTCACCCTGGACGACGAGCAGCTGTTCTCGCTCGAGAACCTCATGTTCAACAACGAGGAGTACGCGGACGACCCGGAGGCCGCCGTCGACGCGTGGCTCGAGGAGAACCCCGACTTCGTCGACCAGGTCACCGGCGGCGCCGCGAAGTGACCTTCCCGCCGAGGTAGCACGGATCGCGCCGGGGTGGTGCGGGCCTTCGGGCCCGCACCACCCCGGCGCTTTCTCGTCCCCGGCCCGATCCGCCCGGCCCCGCGCGTCCCGGCCCGGCGGCGACGGTCGGTACGGTGACCTGGTGCCCCGCTCGTTCCTCGGCCCGCTCGGCCGCGACCATGACCGCCTGCACCTGGTCCTCATGCTCGCCCTCACCTTCTCCACCGGCATCGCGGACGCCGTCGGCTACCTCGGCCTGGACCGCGTGTTCACCGGCAACATGACGGGCAACGTCGTCATCCTCGGGATGGCGCTCGCAGGCGGCGACGACCTGCCCGTCGCCGGGCCGCTGCTGGCGCTCGGCACCTTCATGGCGGGCGCCGTCGTCGCGGGGGTCGTGCTGCGGCCGGCCCCGGTGGGCTGGACGTCACGCACCACGGGGATGCTCGTCACCGTGGGCCTGGTCCTCGCCGCGATCGCGGTCGTGCTCGTCGTGAGCGACGACGACCTGCCGCACGGCGTGCAGCTCACCGTGACGGGGCTGCTGGCGTTCGCGATGGGCACGCAGGCCGCGACGGCGCGGCACCTGGCGGTCAAGGACGTCACGACGGTCGTCGTCACGTCGACCATCACCGGCCTGGCCGCCGACTCGCGCCTCGCGGGCGGGCACGGCGACAACGCCGCGCGACGCATCCTCGCCATCGCGCTCATCTGCGCCGGGGCCGCCGCCGGCGCCCTGCTGCTGCAGGCGCACCTCGCGTGGGGCGTGGCGGTGAGCGCCGTGCTCACGCTCGCCGTCGCCGCGCTGGGACACCCGTTCGGACACACCTCGGAGGAAGCCTGATGACGTTCACGCCGCCCGGCACGCACCCCACCCGACCCGACCTGCGCGGCACGTTCGGCATGGTGTCGTCCACGCACTGGCTCGCGTCATCGAGTGCCCAGTCGGTGCTGGAGCGCGGGGGCAACGCCTTCGACGCCGCCGTCGCCGGCGCGTTCGTGCTGCACGTCGTCGAGCCGCACCTCAACGGCCCCGGCGGGGACATGACGGCGGTCTTCGCGGCGGCCGACGAGCCCGCCCGCCCGCGCGTGCTCGTCGGGCAGGGGCCGGCACCCGCCGGCGCCACGGTCGCGCACTACCGCGACGTCGAGGGCCTCGACCTCGTCCCGGGCTCGGGCGCCCTCGCCGCCGCCGTGCCCGGCGCCGTCGACGCCTGGCTCCTCCTGCTGCGCGACCACGGCACCTGGACCGTGGCCGACGTGCTCGCCACCGCGACCGGCTACGCCCGCGACGGCCACCCCGTCCTGGCCGGCGTGTGCCGCACCGTCGAGGGCGTCGCCGAGCTGTTCCGCGAGCACTGGCCCACGTCCGCCGAGCGCTGGCTCCCGGGCGGCCGGGCGCCGCGGCCGGGCGAGCTCGTGACGAACCCGGAGCTCGCCGCCGTCCTGGACCGGCTGGCCGCCGTGGCCGACGCCGCCGCGGCCGGCGGCGCGTCCCGGGCAGCGGCCGTCGACGCCGCCCGCGACGCCTGGCGCACGCTCGTGGGCGAGGCGGCCGAGGAGTTCCTGCGCACCCCGCACCGGCACTCCGACGGCCGCGACCACGCCGGCGTGCTCACCGCGGCGGACGTGGCCGCGTTCGAGGCCTCCTCCGAGGACGCCACGACGATCGACTTCCGCGGGCACACCGTGGCCAAGACCGCCGCCTGGGGCCAGGGGCCGGCGCTGCTGCAGGCGCTGTGCATCCTCGACGGGTTCGACGACGAGCGCCTGGACCCCTCCACCGAGCTCGGCGCCCACACCGTCCTCGAGGCGCTGAAGCTCGCCCTCGCGGACCGGGACACCTGGTACGGGGACGGCGGGCACCAGGACGGCGCGGAGGACCGCGTGCCGCTGGACGTGCTGCTGTCGCCGGAGTACGCGGCCGCGCGCCGCGATCTCGTCGGGGAGCGGGCGTCTCACGACGTGCGCCCGGGCGCCGTGGCCGGGCGGACCACCCCGGCCGTGCCGCCGCTGCGCACCACGTACGCGACCGACATGCCTGCTGCCGCCCTGCCGGGCGCCCCGGCGGGCGGCGCCGCGGGCGTCGGCGAGCCCACGGTGGTCCTTCCCGCCGCCGCGGCGTCTGCGGGCGACGGCCTCGAGACCGACGCCGCCGGCGCGACCCGCGGCGACACCTGCCACCTGGACGTCGTGGACCGGTGGGGCAACATGATCAGCGCGACACCGTCGGGCGGCTGGCTGCAGTCCTCCCCCACCGTCCCGGGGCTCGGCTTCGCTCTCGGCACGCGGCTGCAGATGACGTGGCTCGACGAGTCGTCGCCCTCCCGCCTGGAGCCGGGGCGCCGACCGCGCACCACGCTCACGCCCACGCTCGTGCTGCGCGACGGGGAGCCCGTGCTCGCGTGCGGGTCGCCCGGCGGCGACCAGCAGGACCAGTGGCAGCTCGCGTTCCTGCTGCGCGTGCTGGTGGGCGGCTACACGCCGCAGGAGGCGATCGACGCGCCCGCCCTGCACACCACGTCCGCCCCGGGGTCGTTCTGGCCGCGCACCTGGACCCCCGGCGGCGCGGTCGTGGAGGACCGGCTCGGCGCCGACGTGCTGGCCGGTCTCGCCGACCGCGGGCACGTGCTCACCCTCGCCGGCGACTGGGCGCTCGGCCGGCTGTCCGCCGTCACCCGCGACCCGGCCACGGGCGTCCTGGGCGCCGCGGCCAACCCCCGGGGGGCGCAGGGGTACGCGACGGGCCGCTGACCGCGCGCCCGAGAGCCGCGCGCCCGAGAGCCGGGCGGCCACGTCCCCGTCGATCTCATCCGCCGCCGTCCTTCCCACGCCGGGCGCGACGCGCGACCATATGACCCATGTCACAGACGTGTCGCCGGGCGAAGAAGCGTCTCAGCAGGCACGAGTTCCTCACGCGTCTGCACGAACGGCTGAGACCTCGCACGTACCTGGAGGTCGGCGTGTCCACCGGCAAGAGCCTCGGGCTGTCGACGGTGCCCAGCGTCGGGATCGATCCGGCGTTCCGGGTCAGGTCCGAGCTGCACGCCAAGGTCGCTCTCGCCCGGACGACCTCCGACGACTACTTCGCGACGACCGACCCCGAGGACTGGCTCGGCGGCCCCGTGGAGCTGGCGTTCATCGACGGCATGCACCTCTTCGAGTACGCCCTGCGCGACTTCATCAACGTGGAGAAGCACTGCCGGTGGTCCAGCGTGATCGTCCTCGACGACATGCTGCCGCGGAACACCGGCGAGGCGGCCCGTGGCCGTCACACGGGCGCCTGGGCCGGCGACGTGTTCTGGCTCGCGGAGGTCCTGCGCGCGTACCGGCCCGACCTCACGGTCCTGCCGGTGGACACCAGGCCGACCGGCGTGGTCGTCGTCCTCGGAGCGGACCCGTCGAGCACGGTGCTCCAGGACCACTACGACGAGATCGTCGCGGAGTACGTGCGCGACGACCCCCAGCAGGTGCCCGCCTCCGTCCTGCGGCGCGACGGCGCGTGGGACGCGCACGCCCTGGCCGCCCTCCCGGTCTGGGGGCTCCTGCACCGCGGCGACCGGCCGTGGCGCAGGCGCGAGCGCGGGCTGGCGCAGGTCCAGGAGGCGCTGCACCGTCCCGCCGACTACCGGCGCCGGCGGCGGGCGCTGCGCGAGCAGGCCGAGCGCGTCGGCGCCCGCGCACCCGTGCCGGGACGGGCCCTCGGCTCGTCCCGGGCCCGAGGCAGGTGACCGGCGCCGTGACGGGGGCGTGCGAGGCACAGGCACGGTCACTGGTCGGGGCGACCCGGCAGGCAGGGGTGAGCTCGTTGCGGCGGCTCGCCCTCGTCTCGCGCGTGCCCGAGCCCGAGCTCGCCCGGGAGATCCGGGACCTGTGCCCGGGGGTCGTGGTCCTCGACGTCGACGCCGGGGCCGGGCGGGCCGGTGTCCGGCTCGTGCTCGCGACCTCCGGGACGCTCGACGCGATCGTCGACCTGACCACGAACGGCGACGGTCGTGCACGCCGTGCCCGGGAGCTGCTGCCGCACCTCAGGAAGGGCGGGGTGCTCGTGCTCCGCGACGCGGCCCGCGTCGTCGGCGCCGACGTGCTCATGCGCCGCGTGGGACCGTTCGTCGAGGCAGGGCTGCGCGCCTCCGTGTGCGCCGGACCGGCCCAGGGCGACCGCCCGCCGACCGTCCCGGTGCTGGCGCGCGTGGGGGTCCACGAGACGCACCTGTGGCTCGTCAGCGGCCGCCGCACCTGGACGAAGGTGCGCGAGGAGGAGGCGGCGGAGTACCTCACCCGGATGGGCCCGCGCGCGGGCCGCGTGCTGCACGAGCTGCCGGCAGCCCGGGTGGTGCGGCACGACGAGGTGGTGGCGAGCGCCAGCGACGACGCGGTCGACTGCGCGAACGCGTACGACGCGCCGCCGCTCCAGCTGCGGGAGTACGAGAAGCCCGTCTCGCGACGCGGCCAGGTCGTGACGCAGGGGCGTGTCGTGCTCCCGGACACCTTCCGGCACTTCATCCGCCCCGTCCTCACGAACCACTTCATCCAGCGCGTGGACCGGAACTTCGCCCACCTGAGGACGATGCAGTCCCCGGCCCGGCTCGAAGGCGTCTACTTCCTCCTCGACTCCGAGTTCCGCGGGCACTTCGGGCACGCCATGACGGAGCAGCTCTCCCGGCTGTGGGCCTGGCCCGAGGTCAAGCGGCGCTACCCGGACGCGAAGGCGCTCGTGCACACCCGGAGGCCGTACCCGACGCTCGCCGGCTGGGAGCACCAGCTCTACGAGGCGGCGGGCGTCGCGCCGGCCGACCTGGTGCTCGTCGACGGTCCGGTCCGGCCCGACCGGCTCGTGGCCGCGACGCCGGCCTTCTCGCAGCCCAACTACGTGCACCCCGCGGTCCGGGACGTGTACCGGCGCACCGGCGACGCCCTGGCGTCCAAAGCCCCTGACCGGGCTTACCCGGACCGGATCTTCTGCTCGCGCCGGATCTCCAAGCGGGAGTGCCGCAACACCGGCGAGGTCGAGGAGTTCTTCGCCTCCCGAGGGTTCGAGGTGCTGTTCCCCGAGGACTACCCGCTGACCGAGCAGGCGCAGCTGTTCCGCTCCGCCCGCGACGTCGCGGGCTTCGGTGGCAGCGCGATGCTCAGCCTCGCGTTCGCGCCCGAGCCCAAGCGGGTCATCCTGGTCTCGGCCGACACCTACTACGTCCAGAACGAGGCGATGATCACCGCGATCAACGGCCATCGGCTCTACATGGCGTGGTGCCGCGGGGAGGCCCCGCCCGGCGTCCCCATCAAGTCCCGAGCGCGGCTGCACGCCCCGTTCACCTTCGACGCCGACCGCGAAGGCGCGTTCCTGCGGCGGGTGCTCGACGGGGCGGCGCCCGCCTGACCGCCGCGTCGGCTCAGTAGCCGAAGGTCGTGAAGTCGTCCGCGTAGAAGGTCCGCAACCGCGACTCCACGGCCGGCGACAGCTCCACCCGGTCGCTGGAGACGCCGCTGACCTTCTCGCTCGTGCGCACCGCCTCCACCGACTCGGGGAGGCCGAGCCCGAACGACTCGTTGAGCTTGGTCATGAGCCCGTTCATCCCGTCCTCGAGACGGTGGACCAGCGCACCGGGCACGACGAAGTCCGACTGCGGCCGGATGTGGTTGTCGTACACGTACGGGTCCTTCAGGTAGCGCTTCATCACGTCGTCCACCCAGCGGTCGACCGCGGACGCGCTCGTGTCGAGCCGGCGCTCGCCGTCGACGGCCTTCGTGTTGCGCATCGCGTACTCGGAGCGGAACCGGGCCATCGGCTCGCGTACGACGGTGAAGATGCCGGTGAAGCGCTCCAGCCTGAAGAGGTCGGCGCACAGGGCCGCATGGATGTGCTGCGGCGAGCAGTGCATCAGCCGGTTGAGGGTGCCCGGTCCGGTCCGCCCGTCGCGGTAGTGCATCCGGTACCCGGCCGCCCGGAAGTGCTTCTCGATGGCGGAGCCGCCGGCCTTGGGGATGTGGACGAACAGGACGGCCTTGTCGTCCTTGATGAAGACAGGCATGGCGCAGAAAACTCCTCTGGTGCCGGAAACTCGATTGCCTCGGGGCACCGTACGGACTCTCCCCCGGCGTTTCCTCGACGTCCCGGATCGCGGGCAGAGGGTCAGTGCAGTCGTGAGACCACGGCCTCCTCGAGGTAGGGCGCCAGCGTCCGCGAGAACGTCGCGGTCAGGTGCGACGCGTCGAAGTAGGCGACGATGCCGCCGATCACCGCCGGGCACGTCTCCTCGGTGCAGGTGTAGCCGCTGAGGTCGACGGTCGACAGCGCGGGGTCGTCGAGCCCCTCGGCCGCGTCGTACAGCGGGTCCGGGGTGAGCCACTGCGACCGTTCCCCGTCGCACTCGGAGGGCGAGCCGGCGGCCGCCAGGCAGTCCGGCACCGACGGGATCGTGTGCTTCGGGTACGGGAAGTCGCGCACGACGAGCGTCGGTGTGCCCGTGGCCGTGAGGTCCTCGAGGTACCGGGCGTAGCCGTCGGCGATCGCCTGGTCGCTCTCGGCGGGGGCCACGCCCGCGGCGGTGAACGGCGTCAGCTGCGACGTGACGACGAGGTCGAAGTCGCCCTCGTCGACCTCGTCCAGGACGCGCTGGCCCCACGCGTGGCACCCCTCGGTGTCCTGCGGCGTGTCGAACTGCCACCGGATGTCCGACGTCGGGCACTGCGAGGCGACCACCGTCGTGACGGACCACCCGTTCTTCTCCGCCAGGTCCTGCAGCGGCGGAAGCAGGTTGCCCGCGTGCGAGTTGCCGACGAGCGCCACCCGGGTGCCGGCGTCCGGGGAGCCGTAGTGGCAGGTCTTGGTGCCCTCGAAGGGCGGCGACTCCCAGCACCCGTCCTCGTACGCGGCCGGCTTGTCGTCCGCGGCCTCCACCGGGGAGAGGATGAGCTCGTCGTCGCCGGACGTCTCGCAGTCGGCGCCGGGCGCCATCGCCGCCGCACCGGCGCACGGCCCCTGCGCGGCCTGGGCGGCCCGCTCGATGTTCGCCTCGGCCGAGGCCTCGAGCGCGTACGAGCCGGCGATCGCGGCCCCGCCGATGACGACGGACGCGCCCAGCGCCAGCGCGATCGCGCGCCCGGAGCTCCCGCGGCCACGACGGAACCGGTCCTCGACGAACGGCTTGGTGAGCCCGGCGAGGAGGAGCGCCGCCACGAGCACGCCCACCCGCTCGAGGAGCCCGGGGTTGTGCCCCAGGACGAACGGCGCGAGCACGATGAGCGGCCAGTGCCAGAGGTACACCGAGTAGGAGACGTCACCCAGCCACTGCACCGGGCGGGCGTCGCCGATCGCCCGCGGCGACCAGCGGGTGCGCTCGCTGCTGGCCGCGATCACCAGCGCGCACCCGACGACGGGGAGCGCGGCGGTGTACCCGGGGAACGGGAGCGAGCCGTCGTAGGCCACCGCCGCGGCCAGGATCATCGCGATGCCCGTCCAGGCGAGCGGGGTGCGCCACCGGGCTGCGACGTGGATGCTCAGCGTCGCGAGCAGCGCCCCGACGCCGAGCTCCCAGATCCGCGTGGGCGTGATGAAGTACGCGCTCGCCGGTCGCAGCGCGGTCGCCACGACCGACCAGGTCAGGGAGACCGCGACGATCACGCCGATGGCCACCGACGCCCGCCGCACGAGGTCGCCGCCACGACGGGCGGCGAACCACGCGACGACCACCAGCACCAGGGGCCACAGGAGGTAGAACTGCTCCTCGACCGAGAGCGACCAGTAGTGCTGCACGGGCGACGCCGCGGCCTCGGCGCCCAGGTAGTCCACCGACGACGCGGCGAGCGACCAGTTCTCGACGTAGAGCGCCGCCGCACCGACCTCCCGGAGCGTGTCCGCCCACAGCGTGCTGGGGGCCAGGGCGAACGTCGCCGCCACCGTGACCAGGAGCACGAGGAACGACGCCGGCAGCAGGCGGCGCACCCGCCGGGCCCAGAAGGTCGCGAGGTCCCGCCCGCTGCGGGGCGGCCGGCGCAGCAGGTGCGACGTGATCAGGAAGCCGGAGATGACGAAGAAGACGTCGACGCCGACGAAGCCGCCCTGGAGCCGCCCGGGCCACAGGTGGTACACCACGACGACGCCCACCGCGATCGCGCGGAGCGCCTGGATGTCCTTGCGGGTCCCGCCTGCGCGGGGTGCGGCGCGCTCGGCGCGCGGCTCCGCAGTCTGAGCAGTCTCCAGCAAACCAGGCCTTCCGTCGGTCGTCGGCACCCGAGAACGGGCCCAGGACATCTTAGGCCCCGCGCACAAACCGGTGGTCGTGCCCCCGCACCAGGGGCACGACCACCGAGGTACTCGTCAGGTTCCGCCGCCCGGGCTCAGCCGTCGGAGCGGAGGTCCCACGACGGCCGTTCCGGCTGGTCCCGGTCGAGAGCCGGTGCCGGTTCCGAGGGCTCCGGGGAGCTGAGCGAGCGTCGGGCCGCCGCACCGCTCCACGGCCCGGCGATGTCGTCGACGGTCAGGGCCGTCCACGTGCCGCCCGACACGACGAAGTTCATGAGCACGTCCGCGCCGTCGGTCCCGGTGTACCAGTGGACGAGCAGCTGGTCGCCGTCCGTCCCCGGGCCGTCGCCCCGGTAGACCACGGTGCCGGCGCTGCCGAAGACGCCGCGCGCCTCGCTGAGCGAGACCTGGTACCCGTTCGCGAGCTTGTCCCTGAGCGTGCCGTACTCCGCCTCCGTCGCGGGGTTCGTGGTCGCCTTCGCGGGCACCGCCCAGTACGCGTGCCTCGCGGCGACCGCCCAGGCGCCCGAGGACCGCTTCCCGAGCTCGAGCTCGACGTACCCGTCGGGGGACTCCGTCGGCCAGCCGATGATCGTCGCGTCGTCGACCGTGCCGGGTGCGTCGTAGGAGTACCCGATCGTCCCCCCGGTACCGAAGGTGCTGCGGGCGTGGTCGAGCGAGTTGCCGATCCTGACCGCGTCGAACTCCGCCTCGGTCGCCTTGTCGGCGGTCCGCCTGGGCTCGACCGCCCAGTAGGCCGAGCGCGTGTCGACCTTCCACGTGCCGGACGGGCTCTTGGTGAAGTAGACCTGGACCCAGCCGTCGACCGACGCCGTCGGCCACTCCAGCACCACGCCGTCGAACTTCGTCCCGGGCGCCTCGTAGACCTCCGTGATCGTGCCGCTCGTGCCGAAGGCCCTGCGGGCGTGCGTGATGGTGTTGCCCTGCTTGACGGTGTGGAACTCCGACTGGGTGGCCTTGTCGGCCGTCCGCTTCGCCGTGTTGCCCCACAGGGCGTACTTGGCCACGAGGTACCAGGTCCCGGACGAGCGGCGGAGGAACTCGATCTCGACGGTCCCGGCCGCGTAGTAGGTCGGGAACTCGACCCGCACGTAGTCGTCCGCCGTGCCGGGACCGTCGTAACGGTCGACGACCTTGCCGTTGCTGCCGAAGGTGGACCGGACGTACGAGATCGAGTTCCCGTACGCGACCTTGGCGAACTCCTTCGACGTCACGACGCCGGACGGGACGGCCGCCGTCGCGGCCGCCGGTACACCGAGACCGGCACCCGCAGCGAGCACCGCGACGACCGCGGCACCGAGAATGCGCTTCATTGAGCCCTCTTCCTCTTGAGATCTGGGCTCATGATGGTGGAACCGGGTGCCCCGGGCCAGGGTGAAATCTGGGGCTTCGTCGCACTCCCCCGGCAGCACGACGTCGGCCTCGCGCTCGTTCGAGCGCGAGGCCGACGTCGGTGCGGCGGTGCCGCGGGGTCAGGCGGGTGTCCGAGCCGGGTCGGTCACCCCGTCGTCAGGAGGCGTGCGGCAGGCCGCCCACCATGCCGGCCGCCACGGTCTTGTTCGTGGACTCGTCGACCAGGATGAACGCGCCCGTCTCGCGGTTCTGCCGGTACGGGTCGACGAACAGCGGCTGGGTGACGCGCAGCTGGATGCGGCCGATCTCGTTGAGCCCGATCTCGGTCGCGTCCTCGTCGCGGTGCAGCGTGTTGACGTCGATGCGGTAGTTGATGTCCTTGACCATGGTGCGGGCCCACCGGGTCGTGTGCTTGATGGCGTACTTCTTGCCCTTGACCAGGGGCGCGGTCTCGTCCATCCAGCAGATCTGCGCGTCGATGTCCTGCAGCGCGGCCGGGCTGTTCTGCGGCCGGCAGATCATGTCGCCCCGCGAGATGTCGATCTCGTCGGCCAGGCGCACGGTGACCGCCATCGGCGGGAACGCCTCGTCCACCGGACCGTCGGCGGTGTCGATGGCCTCGATGGTCGTCTCGAGGCCCGACGGCAGCACGCGCACGGTGTCGCCCGGCTTCATGACGCCGCCCGAGACGGTGCCGGCGTAGCCCCGGTAGTCGCGCGCGTCGTGCGACTGCGGCCGGATCACGTACTGCACCGGGAACCGCACGTCCTGCAGGTTGCGGTCGCTGGCGACGTGCAGGCTCTCCAAATGGCTCAGCAGGGGGCGGCCGTCGAACCACGGCATGTTCTCGCTGCGGTTCACCACGTTGTCCCCCGCGAGGGCGGACACCGGGATGAACGTCAGGTCGGGCACGCGCAGCCGGGAGGCGAAGTCCGTGTAGTCCTTGCGGATGTTCTCGAAGACCTCCTCGGAGTAGTCGACGAGGTCCATCTTGTTGACGCACACCACGATGTGCGGCACGCCGAGCAGCGTGGCCAGGAACGTGTGGCGGCGGCTCTGCTCGATGACGCCCTTGCGCGCGTCCACGAGGATCAGCGCGACGTCGGCGGTCGAGGCGCCCGTGACCATGTTCCGGGTGTACTGGATGTGGCCCGGGGTGTCCGCGATGATGAACTTGCGCTTGGGGGTCGCGAAGTAGCGGTAGGCGACGTCGATCGTGATGCCCTGCTCACGCTCGGCACGCAGGCCGTCCGTGAGCAGCGCCAGGTCGGTGTAGTCGTTGCCCCGCTCGGTGCTGACCTTCTCCACCGACTCGAGCTGGTCCTCGAAGATCGTCTTGGAGTCGAACAGCAGGCGCCCGATGAGCGTGCTCTTGCCGTCGTCCACCGAGCCCGCCGTCGCGAAGCGCAGGAGGTCCGTGGAGCCGTCGGTCAGAGCCTCGGCCGTGGTCTCGATCGTGGTGGTCATGGCTTAGAAGTAGCCCTCTCGCTTGCGGTCCTCCATGGCGGCCTCGCTGACCTTGTCGTCGCCGCGCGTCGCGCCGCGCTCGGTGAGCCGGACGGCGGCCACCTCCTCGACGATCTCGTGCAGCGTCGTGGCGGTCGACTCGACCGCCGCCGTCAGGTTGGCGTCGCCCACGGTGCGGTAGCGGACGGACCGCACCTCGGCGGTCTCGCCCTCCTTGAGCGGGGTGAACTCGTTGACGGCGAACAGCATGCCGCCGCGGTCCACGACCTCGCGCTCCTGGGCGAGGTACAGGTCCGGGATGTCCATGCCCTCGGCCGCGATGTAGGCCCAGATGTCCAGCTCGGTCCAGTTGGACAGCGGGAACACGCGGATCGACTCGCCCTGGTGGACGCGGCCGTTGTACAGGCTCCAGACCTCGGGACGCTGGTTCTTCGGGTCCCACTGGCCGAAGTCGTCACGGAAGGAGAACACGCGCTCCTTGGCGCGGGCCTTCTCCTCGTCGCGGCGGCCGCCGCCGAACAGCGCGTCGAAGCCGTTCTTCTCCGCGGCCTCCAGCAGCACCGGCGTCTGGATGCGGTTGCGCGAGCCGTTCGGCTCCTCGGCGACCAGGCCGCGGTCGATCGCGTCCTGGACGGAGGCGACGACGAGCTGCACCCCGGTGCGCTCGACCCAGCGGTCCCGGGTGTCGAGCACGGTCTGGAAGTTCAGGCCCGTGTCCACGTGCATGATCGGGAACGGGATGCGCGCGGGGGCGAACGCCTTGGCCGCCAGGTGCAGCATGACGATGGAGTCCTTGCCGCCCGAGAAGAGCAGGCAGGGGCGTTCCATCTCCGCCACGACCTCGCGGATGATGTGGATGCTCTCCGCCTCGAGGCTGCGGAGCTGGCTCAGGACGTGGGACGTCACGACTGGGCACCTTCCTTGATGTCGACCCCGACCTGGGTCAGCGCCGCGCGCAGGTGCGACGCCAGGGCCGGATGGCACACGAAAAGATCAGGGAGCCAGGGGTCCTGGCGGTTGTACTCGAGCGGGGAGGAGTCCAGGCGCGTGCAGTCCAGGCCCGCGGCGGCCGCGACGGCGACCGGGGCGGCGGAGTCCCACTCGTACTGGCCACCACCGTGCACGTAGGCGTCGACGGTCCCGTCGACGACGGACACGACCTTGACGCCTGCCGACCCCATCGGGACCAGCTCGACGTCGTCCCGCGCGGCGAGGGCGGTCACGAACTCCGGCGGGCGGCTGCGGCTCGCCGCGATGCGCAGCGGCCGCCGGCCCTCCAGGACCTCGCGGGCCGCCTCGGCGGCGGGCCCCGCGGCGTCGGCCGTGGCGAACGTCGTGCCGCGTGCGGGCAGGCCCACCGCTCCCGCGGTCAGCCCCCGGCCGCGCTGCCACAGTGCGACGTGCACGGCGAAGTCGTCGCGCCACCGGTCGCCGTCGGCGTGCCGCTCGGCGAACTCGCGGGTCCCGTCGAGGGGGTCGATGATCCAGACCCGGTCGGCGGAGAGGCGGGACGCGTCGTCCTTCGCCTCCTCCGACAGGACGGCGTCGCCGGGCCGCGCGTGCGCCAGCGCGGCGGCGAGCCATTCCTGGCTCGCGGCGTCCCCGGCATCCTTGAAGGCGCGCGCCTCGAAGCCGCCGCCGGCGGCGTCGACGGCCGCGCGCAGGCCCAGCAGGACCGCCCCCGCACCGTCGGCCAGGGCCGCGGCGAGCGCGGCGTCGTTCAGCGACGGGTCCGGGTACGTCGGACTCGGCTCGGACATGCAGCTCCTCGGTCGAGGGGTTCGTCGGAGGCCCGTGCAGGCCGCCGCCGAGGCTACCATTCCCCCCATGCGTGCGACTGTGAGGTGATCACCGCCCGGCCCGCGCGCACTGCTCTTCTTATTCCCGACAGAACTGGTGGACATGGACATCGACCTGCCTCTGATCCTCGGCGGGCTGATCGTCGGATTCATCGTGGGCCTCACCGGCATGGGCGGCGGCGCACTCATGACGCCGATGCTGATCTTCGTCTTCAAGGTCGACCCGCTCACGGCGGTCTCGAGCGACGTCGTGGCGAGCCTGTTCATGAAGCCGGCGGGCGCGGTGGTGCACCTGCGCCGCAAGACCGTGAACCTCCAGCTGGTGCTGTGGCTGTGCATCGGCTCCGTGCCCGCCGCCTTCTCCGGGGCGCTGCTCATCCAGTGGCTCCCCCTGGGCGACGGGTTCGACGAGGCGCTCAAGAAGGTGCTCGGCGTGGCCCTGCTCATCGCCTCGGCGGGCCTCGTCGTGCGCGCCGTGCTCGGCATGCTGCAGCGCCGCACGGCGCTCGGGGAAGGGCCGGCCGCGCCGAGCAACGCCGACGTCGTCGTCCGCAAGGTCCCCACGCTGATCCTCGGCGCCGTGGCCGGCCTCATGGTGGGGCTGACGTCGGTCGGCGCGGGTTCCATCATCATCGTCGTGCTGCTGATGCTGTACCCGGCGCTCAAGGCGTCCAACCTCGTGGGCACGGACCTGGTGCAGGCGGTCCCGCTCGTCGCCGCGGCGTCCCTGGGGCACATCCTGTACGGCGACTTCGAGCTCGGCCTCACGACCTCCCTGCTCATCGGCGCCATCCCGGGCGCATGGTTCGGCGCCCAGGTCTCCAGCCGGGCGCCGGGCGGCATCATCCGCCGCGCGCTCGCGATCCTGCTCCTCGCCTCGGGCCTCAAGCTGCTCGGCGCGTCGCTGGGCATCGTCATCGGCGCAGCGGCCGGGGCGCTCGTGATCGGCAACGTCCTGTGGATCGTCGTGCGTGAGCGGATCAAGACGCTGCCGCCGAAGCCGCTGCGGCTCGGTACGGTCAGTGCACCGGCCCCCGCCCCGCCCGGGCTACCGGCCGACCCTCCGACGACCACCTCCGCGGCCACCACGACGCCGCCCGCCGACCCGAAGGACGGTCCCGCCCGCCCATGAACCTCCCCGCGCACCCGACCAAGAACCTCCCCGCCCGCACCCGCGTCCTGACCGCCGACGAGCTCGACCTGCTCGAGCTCGCGCTCTCCGGCGGTCCCGCCTGGTCACCGGAGGGCCCGACGCCGGTGACGCTCACCGACGCGGAGAACACCCCCCTGGCGGTGGCGGACGACGACGGCGTGCGCGCCGTGAAGCCGTTCGCTCGCGCCGCCGGTCCGCACTGGGACCCGGCCCTGCGCCGGGGCGCCGACGACGTGCGGGCCGAGGTGCGCGGGGCCGACGTGGCCGCGGTGGTCGTCGCCGAGGCGCCCACGCGCAGCGAGGTCACCGTCCTGCCGGCGCTCACGTCCGGTGCGGATCGCGTGCTGCTCCTCGTGCCGGCCTCGCGCCGCGCCCCCGCCGCCGGCGCCGTCGGAGCCCCCGGACTGGTCCGCGTGGCGGCCGACCTCGCCGACGGGCTGCGCACCGACGCCACCCGCGTCGACGTCGTCGTCGTGCCGTGGCCCGCGTCCTCGCCCGCCCGGCCCGGCTGGGCGGACGTCGCCGCCCGCTATGGCGCCACGCGCAGCGTCGTGCTCGCCGAGCACCGGGACCAGGCCGACCGCGAGCGCGTCGGCGACCTTGGCTCCCTGTGGGCCGACGAGGTCGCGGACCTCTACCCCGAGCCGTCGGCCCGCGAGGTCGTGCGCGCCGCACGCACCGCCCGCCGGTCCGGGGCCGTCGTCTTCTTCACCGGGCTGTCCGGGTCGGGGAAGTCGACCGTCGCCCGCGCGCTCGCCGCCGAGCTCGACGACGAGGGGCTGCACACGACCCTGCTGGACGGCGACGAGGTGCGTCACCACCTGTCCAAGGGCCTCGGCTTCGACAAGGAGTCGCGCGAGCTCAACGTGGAACGCATCGGCTATGTCGCGTCGCTGGTCGCGTCGCACGGTGGCGTCGCCGTGGCCGCCCCCATCGCACCGTTCGCGTCCGGGCGCGCCCGCGTCCGCGAGCACGCCGAGGCGGCGGGCACGTTCCTCCTGGTGCACGTCAGCACGCCGCTCGAGGTGTGCGAAGCCCGCGACCGCAAGGGCCTGTACGCCAAGGCGCGCCGCGGCGAGATCCCCGAGTTCACGGGCATCTCGTCCCCGTACGAGGTGCCGACCGACGCCGACCTCGTGATCGACACCTCGCAGGTGGACGTCGCCGACGCCGTCGCCCAGGTGCGCGCGGCGCTGGTCGCCCGCCTCGACGGCTGAGCCGCCACCAGGGGCCGACGGCGCCGCCCGCTCAGGCGGGCCGGCGGCGCACGACCTGGGCGAGGGCGTCGACGAGGCGCGCCACCGCGGCGGCTGCGCGCATGATCCGGCGGTCGTGGGACCGTTGCAGTCGACCGAGCTCGGCTTCCGTGCTGGCGAGGCGGCTCTTGAGGGTGGCGATCGTCGCCGTCCGGCGCTCGAGCTTCGTCGCATGGCGAGACCGCAGCGTGGCCAGCTGCTCGGCATGGCGAGACCGCAGCCTGGCCATCGTCTCAGCATTTCGGGCGTCCTCCGCACGGCGCCTGTCTGACAGGCGGGCGAGGTCGCTGCGGGACTTCGTCAAGGCGGTGCCGTGCCGCTTGGCCCGGGCGTGCGTGGTGGTCCAGAGGCGGCCGAGGGCGGCGACGCTCTGCTGCGCCGCCCGGGCGGCGGGGTCGATCCCGGGGACAGGCCGAGGGTTCTCCTCACAGTGCTCCCACAGGGCGTCGAGCGCGGGCCCGAGGACGAGATCAGGTCCGCAGGCGGCTCGCATGGCGTCGACCGACTCGGCCGCACCGGCGTAGCCGTGGGCGAGCTCCTCGGCGATCGTCGCGGCGTCCTTGCGCTCGAACCCCCGTCCCGAGAAGTTGTGGTACCGAGCGCTGGACACGTTGTCGAGGTCGAGCCAGCCGGGACCGCCGAACCGGTCGTAGCAGTAGACGGGCAGGCCTGCCGCGATCGCGTACTGCACGGACTTCCCGATGCTCACCACTCCGTCGACCGTCGACAAGAGCTCCGCGTCGACACGGGCCGGCGACGCGCCCTTGCCCGTCTGCGCCCCGACGAAGACGATCTCGACCCCGGACGGAAGCAGATCGACAGCCTCCGCCAGCTCCTGCGGCACATGGTTCGAGATGAGCAGCAGACGCACCGGGCCGTCGCCCCTGACCCGGGGCTTGACCTCCGCGATGTCGTCCGGTGCGGGGTTCGGGAAGACCCGCAGCCGTTCCGGGTCGAACCGGTCGAGGACCCCGCTGTCCCGCAGGCGGTCAAGGGTCTCTGCCGAGTTGAAGACGGAGACGGTCGCCAGGCGCCGCTCGACCTCGGGTGCGAGAGCGTTCTCGAGCGGCTGGTACGCCGACATATGGTTGACGACGACGTGCCCGGCGAAGTCGTCCGAGAGCACGAACCGAGGGATGATCTGGTGCTGGAGCCAGGCCAGGTCCGGAGGGTCCGCGCGCAGGAACTCGTCGAGCCCCGCGTCCGTCGAGGACCAGAGCCGGACGTCCCCCGCCGCGGCCAAGAGCGCGCTGACAGGTTCGCCGCCCTCGTGCACCACCACGGTCACCTTTGCGCCCGAAGCCGCGAAGTGCTCCGCCAGCTCGAGGGTCACCATCTCCGAGCCCGTGAACTGGCACATCCGCCACTGGGTGATCAGCACGTGTCGCAGAGCCATCGAGTCGTCCCGTCGAGAGTCCGAACCGCCATCCTCGTCGGCTGCGGCCGACGCGAGAATACACGGACCACGACCTCGATCAGGTCACCTGTGGACCGACGGGCCGGACGCCCTATTCGGCGGTGGGCTTCGCGTCCGCGGCGTCGGTGGCCTGACCGTCGCTGGGCGTCGCGTCGCCGGTCTTGGCCTCGGCGACCTCCCGGTTGCGGCGCTTGCTGCGGGCGCGAGGCCCGACCCCGCCCGCCCGAGCGGAGGTGTTGGCCCGACGGTGCGCGCGGACGAACTCCTTGTACGCCTCCGCGACCTCGTCCGCCGGGCCGTCCATCACCAGCTGGCCCTGGTGCACCCACAGCACCCGGGTGCACATCGCCTCGATCGTCGCGATCGAGTGGCTCACCAGGAACACCGTGCCGGCGTTCTTGCGGACCTCGTCGATGCGCGCCTTGGACCGCGCCTTGAACGCGGCGTCGCCCGTGGCGAGCGCCTCGTCGATCATGAGGATCTCGGGGCGCGCCGCGGACGAGATCGCGAACCGCAGCCGTGCCGCCATGCCCGAGGAGTACGTCTTCATCGGCAGGTAGACGAAGTCGCCGATGTCGGCGAACTCCACCACCTCGTCGAAGCGTTCGTCGACCTCCTGGGGCGTCATCCCCAGCGCCAGGCCGCCGATCATGATGTTGCGCTCCCCGGTGAGCTGCGGCATCAGGGCCGCGTTGACGCCCAGGAGCGCGGGCTCGCCGTCCACGTAGACCGACCCGGAGGCCGGCGGGATGAGCCCCGCGACGGCCCGCAGCAGGGTGCTCTTGCCCGACCCGTTGACGCCGACGATCCCGATCGCCTCGCCGTGGCGGGCTACGAACGAGATCCCCCGGACGGCGTGCACCTCGCTCACGGCGCCGACGTGTCCCGACCCCGAGCTCAGCAGGCGCTTGACGAACGACGGCTTCTCGACCTTCGCGGCGCGCACGTTGGCGGCGCCGGACTTCGCCGCCGCGCGAGCCTTGCCGCCGAACACGCGGTAGACGATGTGCAGGTCGTCGACGACGAGGACGGGCGGCCCCACGTGGGCGACGGGCTTCGGACCCTGGAGGTCCTCCGGCTCGAACTCGCCCTCCAGGTCGACGTCGAGATCCAGGTCTGCCTCAGTCACGCCCGTACCTCTCCTCGCCACGCCAGAACACGATGAAGCCCACGACCAGGGTCACCACGGCCCATCCGACCGCCCAGAGCCACATCTCGCCGCTGGGCGGGAAGGACTCCTCCTGCATGAGGATCGACCGCGCCACGTAGAGGAACACCCCGATGGGCTGGTACTCGAGGATGGGCTCGACGATCGCCTGGGCCGCCTGCGGGAGCTCCTCCGCGTACTTGGTGACGGGGAAGATCACGCCCGAGCCGTACATCGCGAAACGCATCACGAAGTTGATGATGTTGTCGAGGTCCGGGGTGATCGCCACGATCCGCGCCATGATGAACGCGAGCCCGGTGTTGAACAGCCACAGCAGCGCCACGATGCAGGGCAGCAGCAGCCACTCCCACGTGACCGGGATCGGCTCGTTGCTCCCCACCAGTCCGCTGAGCAGCACGATCGCGCACATCACGACCAGCGTCGGCACCAGGGTGGTCAGCAGCGACACGACCTGCGACATCGGCAGGACGGCGCGCGGGAAGTGCAACGACCGGATGAGGTTCGTCTTCTTGGCGATGGACTGCGCCCCGCCGTGCACCGACTGGTCGATGAAGCGGAACAGGAAGACCCCGATGACGATGAACGCGATGCTGTTGTCCACGCCTCGGCTCGCGTCGAGCAGGATCCCGAACACCAGCACGTAGACGGTGGCGTTGAGGATCGGGTTCAGCAGGGCCCAGAGCTGGCCCAGGTAGTTGTTCTGGTTCTTCGCGTAGGCGGTCGAGGTGCCGAGCACCCGGATGAAGGCCCAGCGGGAGAAGACGTCGCGGACGTAGTCGAGCAGCGGGGGCCGCACGCCCATCGGGCGCAGGGAGTGCTGCTCGGCGAGAGCGTGTCGTTCCGCCGACGTGAGGTCGGGGACGATCGGTGCGGGCGGTGACGGCAGATCGCCGCCGGGACCCGGAGCGGGTGTCGCCTCGCTGGTCTGAGTGGTCACGGTGTGGGGAAACCCGTCCTTCAGGAATGAATCGACCGCGTAATCCTACTAGAGCGGGCATCCTCATCAGGCCTTCCGGGGTCGGGACGCAGGTTCGACATCGGTGCGCCGTCAGGCCTTCACCGCCTGGTCACCTGCTCGACGCCCCCCGGCCGTCCGTACGATGCCGGGGCGACGCCCGGGGCTGTGATGCTCGGGACCGTGACCGCGTTCGTCGAGTCCCCGCTCCAGCTGCTGTGCGCCGTCGAGGCGCACGCCCAGGGCCTCGCCGGCCCGCGCACCCGGGTCCTGGCCCGTGCGGACGTCCCGGCGCTCACCGCGGGGATCGACGCCGTGCAGGCGCTCGGCCTCCCGCCGGGCCTGGACGTCGAGGTCGCGCCGGCGCCGCGCCGGCTGCCGGGCGGCGTGGTCGTGGTCGGCGACCCGTTCTCGGGCGCGTTCCAGTCCGCCCTCCTGCGCGCACCGCGCCCGCCGGAGCGGATCGTCGTCGTCGACGACGGCCTCGCCACGCTGGACCTGGCGCGGCGCCTGCTGACCGGCGCCCCGCTCGTGCGGCTCACCGCGCCGCCCGGGCCCCTGCGCTACGGGCTGGGCACGCTCGCCGCGCGCCGGCTGCGCCGCGTCGTCGACGCCGGCCGGCTCACGCTGTGCACGACCGTCCCGCTCGACGACGACGCCCTCGACGGCCTCGACCGGATGGGGGTCGACGTGCGGACGCACGACTTCGCTTGGCTGCGGTCGCGGCCCCAGCGGGACGCGCCCGCGGAGCCGACGGTCGTCGTCGGGTCGGCGCTGGTGGCCGACCGGCTCGTGCACGCCGACCGGTACGCGGCCTGGGTGCGTGGCATCGCCGCGGACGGGCCGGTGCGCTACGTGCCGCACCGTCGTCACGACCCGCTGGTCACCGCCCTGCTGGAGGGGCTGCCCGGGATCGTCGTGGACGAGCCGCGGGCGCCGGTCGAGCTCCGGCTGCGGGGGCTGCGCGCGGGGCAGCGCGTCGTGACGCTGCCGTCGACGTCGGCGGTCACGCTGTCGCGGCTGCTCGTGTCCCGGGGCGTGGCCGTCGCCCCGCACGCCGTGCCCGACGCCTGGTGGACGGAGCGCGCCGTCCCCGAGCTGCGGCGTCACCTCGGCCGCACGCACGAGCTCGCCACCCGGGCGGCGGCGCAGAGCGCCGCACCGGCGGCGCGTCCTGCCGGCGCACCGCGCCGCACCGTCGCCGCATGACCGCAGGCACGACCCCGCGGGTGCTGGCCGTCGCCGACTCCGACTCCTACCTCAAGTGGGCGGTGTGGACCCTCGCCCGCCTCCGCGACGCCGCGTCCCCGCTCCCGGGCGACGCGCCGCGCGTGTCCGCCGTCGTGGTCCGCTCGCCCCTCGCGCCCAGCGGCGACCAGGTGGCGGCCGCGGTCGACGGCACGGGCGTCGCGCCGCCGGTGGTGGTGACGCCGGGCGCGCTGCGACGGCTGGTGCGCCGCACCCGGCCCGACGTCGTCCTGGTCGCGGCCACCGGCCCCGTCGCCGAGCTGGCCGCGGGGCAGGTCCTGCGGGCGCTGCCGCCCGGCCGTCGTCCCGCGCTGGTGACCGGGCTGCCCGGGATGGCGCTGCCCGCCACGCCGCAGGGCACCGGCTGGCGGCGCTGGTGCGACGCCTTCGTCGTGCACGCGCACGCCGAGGCCGCCCCGTACGCCGAGGAGTTCGCGCGGCGGGGTGCGCGACCGGACCTCGTCCTCACGCGCCTGCCCTTCCTCGACACGCTCGAGGCGGGCGCCGCGAACCGTGCCAGCGCCCCGGTGCGCCGCGTCGTGCTCGCGGCCCAGGCCAAGGTCCCGGCGACGCGCCCGGAGCGCGTGGCGCTGCTCGACGGCCTCGCGCGGCTGGCCGGCGAGGGCTACGAGGTCGTCGTGAAGCTGCGGGCCCGCGCGGGCGAGCCGCAGACCCACCACGAGGAGCACCCGCTCGACGCCCTGTGGGCGGCGGAGCACGCGACGCTCGGGCACGCGCCGGGGGCGGTCGGCTTCGCGACCGGGCCGATGAGCGACCAGCTCACGCCCGACGCCGCGCTGCTCACCGTCAGCTCGACCGCCGGCCTGGAGGCCCTCGCGCGCGGCCTGCCGACCGTCTTCGTCGCCGACTTCGGCGTCTCCCCCGAGCTGCTCAACGAGCCGTTCGCCGCGTCGGGGTGCCTGCGCCGCCTCGACGACGTGGCGTCGACGCTGCGTGCCGGGGGGCCCGTGCCCGCCCCGGCGTGGCGGGCTGACCACTACCTGCACCCCCAGGCCTCGGGCCTGCCCGCCGCCGTCGCCGACCTGGCGCGGCGGGCCCGCGAGGGTGACCTGCCGGCCGTGCGCCTGCGGCCCTGGTCCCGGCCGCGCTACGTGTACACGGCGGCCCGCTCGGCGCTGCCGGCGCCGCTCGCCCGCGCCCTGCGCCGCTGACCGGCCTGCGACCGCGCCCGCCGCACAGGCGGTCCGGGGATCGCGGCGCGCGTCTCACGCGCGGTGGTCGGCGACCGCCCGCGCGGTGAGCCCGCGCACGAACCCCGCCCCCCAGGCGAGGTGCATGGTCGCGACGACCAGCGGCAGGACGAGCGCCTCCCGCAGGCCGAGCCGGGGCCGGCGCACCGCCGCGTGCGTGGACGCCGCGACGACGCCGACGACGTAGCCGGCGGGCAGCACGGCGCCGAGCGCGCCGAGCACCGGCAGCCCCGCGAGCGCGCCGGCGACGCCGACCAGCGCCGACAGCCCCAGCGCAAGGACGAGCAGCGGCGGCGCGAGGTAGCGCACGCTCGCCGTGGAGCGGTCGCGGCGGATCACCTCGCGGCGCCACATGCCCGTGCGCCAGAACTGCTTCGCGACCGCCCGCACCGTGCGCCGCGGCCGGTAGGTGACCTGCAGGGCGGGCTCGAACCAGAGCAGCCCGCCCGCCCGGCGCAGCCGCAGGCACAGCTCCCAGTCCTCGGCGCGCACCAGCGACGGGTCGTACCCGCCCACGGCCTCGACGGCCGTCCGGCGGAACGCCCCCAGGTAGACGGTCTCGGACGGCCCGGCCGCCCCGCCCACGTGGAACGACGCCGCGCCGATCCCGGCCGGGTGGCTCATCGCCCGCGCGACGGCCCGCTGGACGGTGGCGGTCCCCACCGGGCTCATCAGGCCGCCGACGCCGGCGGCCCCCGTGCGCTCCAGCGTGGCGACCGCGCGCCGGACGTAGTCCGGCGGGAGGACGGTGTGCCCGTCGACCCGCAACAGGACCTCGTCGGCGGCGCCCGCGAGCGCCATCGCCGCGTTGAGGCCGACGGACCGCGACCCGGTCGGGTTGTCGAGGACCACCACGCGGGGGTCGGCGGCGGCGAGCGCCGCCGCCACCTGCGCGGTGGCGTCGTGCGACGGCCCGACGGCGAGCACCACCTGCAACGTGCCGTCGTAGTCCTGCGCGAGCACGGAGCCCACCGCCTCCGCCAGGTACGGCTCTTCGTCGCGCACGCACGCGACGACGGCGACCCCGGGCGGGGCGGCGGGCGGGCGGCGGTCCGCCCGCGCGTCGGCGTCGGCACGCACCTGCGTCACGACACCTCCCGCGAGCGGACCGCGGACCTGTGGCCCATCCGTCAGGCGTCGACGCGGCGCAGGCGCGACATCGGCGCGAGCTCGCCGGGCATGACCCGCTTCTCGCCGTCGCCCAGGGCGTCCTGCAGGATGCGGATGTCACGCACCAGGTTGGTGAGGCCCTTCGGCTCGAGCGACGCCGCGTGGTCGGAGCCCCACATCGCCCGGTCGAGGGTGATGTGCCGCTCGACGGCGACGGCGCCGAGGGCGACCGCCGCGAGGGAGATCTGCAGGCCCGTCTCGTGGCCCGAGTACCCCACGGGGACCCCGTAGCGCTCCTGCAGCGTCGCGATGGTGCGCAGGTTCGCCTCCTCCGGCGGCAGCGGGTACGTCGAGGTGGCGTGCAGCATGACGAGCCCGTCGGTGCCGAGGATCTCCACCGCCGTGTCGATCTGCTCGAGCGTGGACATCCCGGTCGACAGGATCATCGGCTTGCCGGTGTCGGCGAGCGCCTGCAGCAGCTCGAGGTCGGTCACCGACGCGGACGCGATCTTGTGCGTCGGCACCCCGAAGCCCTCGAGGAACTCGACCGAGGGCACGTCCCACGGGGAGGCGAACCACTGGATGCCGTTCGCCTTGGCGTACTGGTCGATCTCCGTGTACTGGTCCTGCTCGAACTCGACCCGGTACTTGTACTCGAGGTACGTCATCTCGCCCCACGGCGTCTGGCGGATCTTGTCCCTTTGGTCCTTGGGGGTGCTGATCTCCGGCGTACGCTTCTGGAACTTCACGGCCTGGCAGCCGGCGGCGACCGCGACGTCGATGAGCTGCTTGGCGATGTCGACGTCCCCGTTGTGGTTGATGCCGATCTCGCCGATGACGTACACGGGCTGCCCCGTGCCGACCTCGTGGTCGCCGATCTGGACCGAGCGCTCGGCGGGGGCGGTGGTGGCGGTGGTGCTGGTCATCGGGATGTCCTTTCGGGGTGCGGGTCGTGCTGTGCCCGCCGCGCGGGAGGTCCCGCGGGCGGTGTCGAGGGCGCCGAGCACGCGGTCGCAGACCTCCCGGACGGCACCGTGGCCGCCCGGTCGGTCCAGGACGACGCGCGCGACGGCGGTCACCTCGGGGCGGGCGTCGGCGACGGCCACGGGCCAGCCGACGACGTCCAGGGCAGGAAGGTCGTTGACGTCGTTGCCGACGTAGGCGACGCGGTCGGGGTCGAGGCGGTTCACGGCGCACCAGTCGCGCAGCGCGGCGGCCTTGTCGTCCACGCCGTGCAGGACCTCGACGCCGAGCTTGCGGGCGCGGGCCGCGACGACCGGGTTGGTCTCGGTCGACAGGATGAGCATCGGGACGCCGGCGCGGCGCAGCCGGGCCACGCCCATGCCGTCGCCGCGGTGCACGCGCACCTGCTCGGTGCCGTCCTGCGAGACGTACGCCGCGTCGTCGGTGTGCACGCCGTCGAAGTCGGTGACCAGGGCGTCGACGTCGATCACGTCGGCCGGGCCGGTCGAGGCCCCTGGCTGCTCGAGCAGCGTGCGCGCGAGCCACAGGTCCCGCGGCTCGTCGATCTCGAGCGACCACTCGGGCGCGACCGGCTGCAGGCCGACGGCGCCGAAGAACCGGCTGCCCGACGCGCGCAGCCCGGCGGTGTCCATGGCGTAGAAGGCGCCGGTCTCGCGGAAGTGCGGCGCCCGGTCCTGGCGGCGCGGCCGGTGGTCGGTGCCGTGGCCGACGGGGACGGGCAGGTCGCCGTCCAGCCGCCACTGGAAGTCGTGCGTCGGCGCGACCGCCACCACGACGTCCTGGGCACCGCCCGCGACCCGGCGCACCGCGGCGTCCAGGTCGGCCGGGTCGACGAACGGCGACGTCGCCTGCAGCAGCACGGTCACGGCCGGGTCGCGCCCGTCGGCGCCCGCCTCGCTGAGCAGCGTGTCGAGGACGTGCAGGACGGCGGACTCCGAGCTCGCGGCCGCGCCGGCGAGGTCCGCCGGTCGCGACACGACCTGCGCGCCGTGGGCCGCCGCCTCGCGGGCGATCTCGTCGTGGTCGGTCGAGACCACGACCCTGGTCACGGACGGGGCGGCCAGCGCGGACCGCACGGCCCGGGCGACGAGCGTCGTGCCCCCGACCCGCTGCAGGTTCTTCAGCGGGATCCCCGCAGAACCGCCTCGGGCGGGAATCACGACGAGGGCGCCACCGTCGGGGTGGTTGTCGTTCATGGGGCTGACACTAAGAGCGCGACAAGACCCGACCGGACTTTTTCGGATAACTGTCGGCAAACATCATGACGCGGTCAGGTGAACTCTTGTCGATCGGCCTGCGGAACGGCCGGGACGGCCTTTTTCGTGGCCTTTCATAGAGGCGGAACCGCAGTTGTCACACCCGCGATCGGAGCCCACGATGAGCCTCACCGGACCACCGGGCGCCGTCGTAGCCGAAGACCTCGGTGAGCAGCACCTCGCGCTCGGCGACCGCCTCCCAGGCCCCCGGGGGGACCGTGAAGCCCGGGCCGCGGTCGACCCGCTCGCTCGCGTTGACGCGCGCCAGGCCCCCGAGCGCCTCCAGGGCCGCCTCCCGGGTCGGGCGCCAGCGCAGGTCCGGCCGGCGCACCAGCCGCTCCAGGTCCGCGACGAGGGACTCGTTGCGCAGCACCTCGTCCACGACCGACCGCGACCGGTACGCCGCGACCAGTTCGTCGGCGCTGCCCACCTGCGACAACCACTCGAGCGGCCGGGGCGCCGAGAGCCTCGCCACGCGGAACGAGAGCAGGCCCACGTGCTCGGCGACGCCCGACCGGTGGTAGCCCAGCGGTCGCATCAGGGCGGCGTGCGCCGGGTCCAGCACGACGTCGAGCCAACGCCGGAACCCCTCGGCGGTGCCGTCGTAGAGCACGCCGAAGCCCTCCCGCCGCAGGCTGCGCCCCAGGACGCCGCGCCCCTGGCACCCGTAGGAGTACAGGGACAGGTAGGTGTCGAACGGGTCGCGGACCGACAGGACGTGCAGGCGCCCCGCGGGCGGGGAGTCCTCGAGGGGCTCGTGCTTGCCGAAGCCGACCTCCTCGTCGTCGAGAAAGTCCCGCAGGAACCCCGAGACAAAGGTGGACCCGGACTTCTCGACGTCCAGATAAGCGAGCGAGACGAATGCGTGCACGAAGGAACGGCCTTTCTTCGGGTCACCGGGTGGGACACAGCGTTGCGTCCGGTCGCACAGTGCAGCATCCATTCGAGAAGAAAGTCGACGACATGGTGATGAACGCCAGGACAACAATCGGTGCACTCCCCGTGCTGCGGATGCGCAACGCGGTCCGCACCTACGACTGGGGCTCCCCCACGCTCATCCCCGACCTGCTCGGCCACGAGCCCGACGGGCGCCCGGCCGCCGAGCTGTGGCTCGGCGCCCACCCGGGCGCGCCGTCGGACGTCCACGCCCCGGACGGCGGCCCGCGGCGCTCGCTCGCCGACCTCGTGGCGTCCGACCCGCTCGGCACGCTGGGCTCGCGGGTCTCCGACCGGTTCGGCCCCCGGCTGCCCTACCTGCTCAAGGTGCTCGCGGCGGAGCGGGCCCTGTCCCTGCAGGTGCACCCGCACCCGCACCTCGCCCGCGCTGGCTACCACCGCGAGGTCCGGGCCGGCCTGCAGGCCGGCGACCCCCGCCGGTCGTTCCACGACGAGCAGCACAAGCCCGAGATGGTCGTCGCCCTGAGCACGTTCGAGGCCCTCGCCGGGTTCCGCAGCCGCCGGTCCGCCCGCGCGCTGCTCGACGGGCTCGCGGGCACGCTGCTCGACGACGTCCGCGCGGCGCTGGACGCCGGCCCGTCGACGTCCGGGGTCCGGGCCGCGACCGAGGTCCTCGTCGCCGCCCGCACCTCGCCCACCTGCGCCGCCGACGTCGCCGAGGCCGTGGCGTCGGTCGCCGCCCGGCACGACGCCGGCCCGGCTCCGGCCGGCGCGCCCGCGTCGTCCACCGCCCGCGCCGACGCGACCGTCCTCGCGCTTGCCGCGCAGCACCCCGGCGACCCCGGGGCCCTGGTCTCGATGCTGCTCAACCGCGTGACGCTCGAGCCCGGCGAGGCGATGTTCGTGCCCGCGGGCGAGGTGCACGCCTACCTGTCCGGCCTCGGCATCGAGGTCATGGCCGCCTCCGACAACGTGCTGCGGGCGGGCCTGACCACCAAGCACGTCGACGCCGACGCCCTGCTGGAGTGCGCCTCGTTCGCGCCCCGGCCGCCCGCGCGCCCGGAGACCACCGTGTCCGGGGAGCTGAGCGTCGTGACGACCTACCGTGCCCCGGTGGGCGAGTTCGCGCTGACGTTCGCCGACGTCGTCGGCGGCGAGCCCGTGGCGCTGGCGGCCGACGGCCCGCGGATCGTGCTCGCCCTCGACGGCGAGGCACGGCTCCTCACCACCGCCGGGGACGTCACGCTGCGGCGCGGCGAGTCGTGCCTCGTCCCGGACGCCGCCGGCCCGCTCACCGTCGACGGCGGCGCCCACGTGGTCTGCGCCTGGGTGCCCTGACCGGGCCCTCAGACACGCCTGACCTGCCGGTTCGGCGGAGCAACAGGTTCGGGCTAGCGTGGCCCGTCGCACCCCGCACCCCACGCTGGAGGCATCCGACGCACGTGACGCACCCGCCAGACCCCGCACCACGAGGCCTCGCACCGTGAGCCACACGCTGGACCAGTCCCGACCGACACCGCACGACGGCACCACCGCCGCGCCCCGGCGCGCCCTGCGGTGGGAGGTGCAGGCGTTGCGCGCGCTCGCCGTCGGCCTCGTCGTCGCCTTCCACTTCTGGCCCGGCCGCCTGCCCGGCGGGTACGTCGGGGTGGACGTCTTCTTCGTCATCTCCGGGTTCCTCATCACCGGCCACCTGCTGCGGGAGGCGGAGACGACCGGCCGGGTCCGGCTCGGCCGGTTCTGGGCGCGGCGCGCCCGCCGTCTGCTGCCGGCCGCCTACCTCGTGATCGCGGTCTCCGCCGCCGCGACCCTGCTGCTCGTCCCGCCGATCCTGTGGCAGCAGTGGTTCCGGGAGATCCTGGGCGCCACCCTCTACGCCGAGAACTGGGTGCTCGCGGCGGACGCCGTCGACTACCTGGCGGCCGAGACCGACCCGTCGCCCGTGCAGCACCACTGGTCGCTCTCGGCGGAGGAGCAGTTCTACCTCGTCTGGCCGCTGCTCGTCCTGCTCGCGACGCTCGGCGCCGCACGCGCGGGCCGCTCCGCGCGGGGCGTGACGGCCGCGGTGCTGGGCGTGGCCTCCGTCGCCTCGTTCGGGTACTCGCTGTGGCTGACGACCGAGAACCCCTCGTCGGCCTACTTCGTCACCACGACGCGCGCCTGGCAGTTCGGCGCGGGGGCGCTGCTCGCGCTGGCGCTCGCCCGGCAGCGCCGGCGCCCGGTCCCGGACGCCTGGCGGACGCCGGTGAGCTGGGCCGGGCTGGCGGTCGTCGTCGCGTGCGCCTTCGTGTACGACGCCGAGACCCCGTTCCCGGGGACGGCCGCGCTGGTGCCCGTGCTCGGCACGGCCGCCGTGATCTGGGCCGGCACCCCGGCGGGGCGCCTGTCCCCCGCGCCGCTGTTCACCTGGCGGCCCGTCCAGTACGCCGGCGAGATCTCGTACGCGCTCTACCTGTGGCACTGGCCGGCGATCGTCCTCGCCCCGTTCGTCCTGCGTCACGAGCCCGGGCTCGCCGAACGCGTCGCGCTGCTGGCGGGCGTCGTGCTGCTGTCCGTGGCGACCAAGCGGTTCGTCGAGGACCCGGCCCGGTTCTCCCACCGGTGGGGGATGCAGCGCACCGGTCGGGCCCTCGGCCTCACCGCCGCCGGGGCCGCGGTCCTCGCCCTCGCCGCCGGCTGCGCGTGGGGGGTCGCGGCACACGAGACGAAGAAGCAGGGGGAGCTCGCCCAGCAGCTCGTCCGGGACGAGCCGGAATGCTTCGGCGCCGCCGCCATGGACCCGGAGGAGCCCTGCGAGAACCCCGGGCTCGAGCGGATGGTCGTGCCGTCCCCGGAGGCCGTCAGCGAGGACAAGGCGGACTACCCGGGCTGCTGGGTGGACGTCGACGAGGACGAGCTGAAGGACTGCACCTTCGGCCCCGTCGACGACGCGGACGTGCCCCACGTCGTGCTGGTGGGCGACTCGCACGCCCGGGCGATGATGCCGGCGCTCGTCGGGCTGGCCGCCCAGGGACGGATCAGCCTGACGGCGCACGTCAAGTCCGCGTGCGCCTGGAGCACGGGCGCCGTCGCCTCCGACCCCGAGGGCGAGCAGGCCCGCACCTGCGAACGGTGGCGGGACCGGCTCGCGCCGTGGCTCGTGCGGCACGCGGCCGAGACCGACCTCGTCGTCACGACCGCCTACCAGGGAAAGCTCACGGGCGGCGCCGACCAGCAGGCCCGCGAGATGGCGACGGCATGGCGACCGGTCGCCGACCGGGGCGTGCCCGTCGTGGCGCTCTCCGACAACCCGTCCCACCCGCGCGAGCCGGCCCGGTGCCTGGGCGAGGTCACCCGGGCCGAGGCGGACCGCTGCGCGTCCCCGCGCCGGCAGGTCCTCCCCGAGCACCAGACGCTCGCCGCGGCGGCCGAGTCGGTGCCGGGCGCGTCGTACGTCGACCTCACGGACTTCTACTGCCGGGACGTCACCTGCCCGGCGGTGATCGGCGGGGTCAACGTCTACCGCGACGCCCACCACCTCACCACGACCTACACCAAGACCATGGCGCCGTACCTGCTGCGCGAGCTGCGCCGCGCGGGGGCGCTGGACTGACTACCACCCCGCCGAGCAGGCAGTTTCGCTCGTATCGGCGGGGCAAGACGAGCGGAACCGCCTGTTCGGCGACGTCAGCCGAGGAAGGAACGCACCCGGGTCCCGACCGTATGCTCCCGCACGTGCCGGGCATCGAAACGCAGCACATGGATGCCCGCGGCGGCGAAGTCGTTGTCGCGATCACGGTCACGGCGCGCCCGCCCGGCGTCACCCTCGTGCCAGGTGTACCCGTCCATCTCGACGACGAGCCAGCCGCCCCCGTTCAGCTCCCACGCCATGTCGCCGACGCCGAGCAGCCGGCCGTGTCGATCGCGCACGGGACGCTGCAGGGTGTCCGGCGGAACGCCCGCCTCGATGCACTGCCAACGCCCGAACGACTCCAGCGGCGACTCCGCGCGTGGGTCCGCGAGGTCCCACAGCTCGTGCCGGGCCGCCACGCCCCGTCGTCCTCGGGCGTGGTCGTGAGCCCGTGCGGCGCCGGCCCGGCTCACGACCTCGAGCCGCAGCGCCGAGTCCAGCACCGCCAGACCGTGCATCGCCGGCAGCTCCGGCACTGCCTGCGCCAACGCCCGCTCCGCGCTCGCGATCCGGCGCACGCCCGTCCGACGGTCTCCGAACGCGACCGTCATCATGCCGTCGTCGAACTGCCTGAGCCGCACCCCCGCCTTGCTTCGTCGTCTCGATCCGGTGGGCAACGCCGCTTGCGGTGCGATGTGCACCGGGAGCCCTTCGACCCCGTGGCAGGCGAGCGCGCACGAGGCGACCGCGATCGCGTCCGGTCCATAGGCGAGCATCCCTGCCCATGCCGACCGACGGCGCAGATGGTCGAACAGCCGGTCCGCCGGCGAGCGGGACCGTCGAGCTGCCGCCCACGCCTCGCGAGACCGCGCCCAGGCGGTTGCGTCGTCCGTGACCACCAGGGGGGCGACGGGCCGCTGCGGGAGGTCCGAGGCGGAGCGGGCGCCAGGCAGGACCGGGCACGTGTCGACGACACCGCGGGCAGCCACGCGCCAGAGCCCGGCGCGTACCCGGTGTGTCCGCCGCGAGTGGTCGACACCGTTCCGGTCGCACTGCTGCACGCTCAGCAGCCCTTCCTGTGCGTCGGCGAGCGCGAGGAGCGCGGCGGGGATCTCGGCGAAGGTGCGCACGGCGCTCATCCCACCAGGACGACCGTCCTCCGCGGGGGGTGGCGGCCGGTCTGTGGAGAACTCCCGACCAGCCAAGCCCGAGCAGGCAGTTCCGCTTGCTTTGGGCGACGAATCCGAGCGCAACTGCCTGTTCGGCGCTACTGGAGCTTGTTGTCCACCATCGAGAGCGCCGACCCGATCGCCATGTGCATGTCGAGGTACTGGTACGTGCCCAGCCGCCCGCCGAAGTGCACCTGCGGCTCGTCGGCCATCAGCTCGCGGTAGCGCTTGAGCCGGTCCCGGTCGTCGCGGGTGTTGATCGGGTAGTACGGCTCGTCGCCGTGCTCCGCGAAGCGGGAGTACTCGCGCACGACGACGGTCTTGTCGTCGCGGTAGTCCCGCTCCGGGTGGAAGTGCCGGAACTCGAGGATGCGCGTGAACGGCACGTCCGTGTCGGCGTAGTTCATCACCGGAGCGCCCTGGAAGTCCCCGACGGGCAGGACCTCCTGCTCGAAGTCGAGCGTGCGCCAGCTGAGGTCGCCCTCGGCGTGGTCGAAGTACCGGTCCACGGGGCCGGTGTACACGACCGGGACCTGGCCCACGACGGCCTTCTTGCTCGCCGGCTGGGCGTCGTCGAAGAAGTCCGTGCCGAGGCGCACCTCGATGTTCGGGTGGTCGGCCATGCGCTCGAGCCACGCCGTGTACCCGTCGGTGGGCAGCCCCTCGTGCGCGTCGTTGAAGTACCGGTTGTCGTACGTGTACCGCACGGGCAGCCGGGAGATGATCGACGCCGGCAGCTCGCGCGGGTCGGTCTGCCACTGCTTGGCCGTGTAGCCCTTGATGAACGCCTCGTACAGGGGGCGGCCGATGAGCGAGACGCCCTGCTCGTCCAGGTTCTCGGGCCGCTTGCCGCCGAGCTCGGCCGCCTGCTCGCGCACGAGCGCGCGCGCCGCGTCCGGGCCGTGCGCCGACCGGAAGAACTGGTTGATCGTGCCGAGGTTGATCGGCATCGGGAACACCTCGCCGCGGTGCGTGGTGTACACGCGGTGGGTGTAGGACGTGAACGACGTGAACCGGTTGACGTACTCCCACACGCGCTCGTTCGAGGTGTGGAACAGGTGCGCGCCGTAGCGGTGCACCTCGATGCCCGTCTCCGGCTCGGCCTCGCTGTACGCGTTGCCGCCGATGTGGTCACGGCGGTCGATCATGAGCACCTTGCGGCCCTGGTTCGCCATCTGCTCGGCGACGGTGAGGCCGAAGAAGCCGGTGCCGACGACGACGAGGTCCGTCATGGTGGCTGCCTCCTGGTGGGTTCGGCGGTGGTCTGGGTCAGTCGGGGACGTAGCCGCCGCGGAGGCGGGTGAACGCACGGTAGCCGACCTTGCGCACCCCCTCGGGCACGAGACGGTACCCGGCCCGCACGACGACGTTGCGCACCATCTGCGGTCCGGTGACGAAGCCCTCGGAGTGCAGGGTGCGCTGGAGCGCGAGCTCGGAGGCCAGCAGGCGCCGGCCGCCGCGGCGCGCGTACGCGCCCGCGCCGACCCGGTACAGCACCAGCGGCTCCGTGACGTTCTCGGCGCGGGCGCCCGCCGCGATCATGCGGGCGAAGAGCAGGTAGTCCTCCATGAGGTCCAGGTGCTCGTACCCCCCGGCCGCGGCGACGGCCGAGCGCCGGTACACGACCGACGGGTGGTTGAACGGGTCGCGGAACCGGGCGGCCGCCGCGATCTCGTCCCCCGTCGGGGGGACGCGGACCATGCCGGGGTCCAGCTCGTCGTCCTCGAACTCCTGGATGGCCGAGCCGACGACGTCGTGCCCGGCGGCGACCAGCGGCACCTGCACGGCGAAGCGCTCGGGCCGGGAGATGTCGTCGGCGTCGGCGCGCGCGACGATCTCGTGCTTGCACGCCTCGAGCCCGGCCTCCAGCGCGCGGGCCAGGCCGACGTTGCGCTCGAGCGGCACCAGCGAGACGGGGACGTCGGTGAGCTCGTGCAGCCGCGCGAGCACCGCGGCGATGTCGTCCCCGACCGGGCCGTCCCGCACGACGACGACCTCGTGGGGGCGCAGCGTCTGGTCGCGCGTGACGGAGAGGAAGCCGCGCTCCAGGTGCGCGGCGTCGTCGCCCGCGTACACCGGCAGGAGCACCGAGAACCCGTGGTCGTCGGCCACGGAGCCGGGGGCCGGCGCCGGCGCGGCGGCCACCCGGGCGACCGGCGCGGCCGCCGGGGCGCTCGCGCCCGCCTCCAGGCGGGCCACGCTCAGCGCGGCGGGGCGAACGCCCGACAGCACCTCGGTGGCGGCGCGCGGCCGGCGCACGGTCCCGTGCCAGAGCCCTCGCGCGCCCGCCTTGGCCAGGGTGCCCCGGTCGGACGAGCGCGCGACCGTGCGCGCCCAGCGGCGCAGGGTCGACCCGCCGTAGAGCAGCCGCTCGGAGGCGCTGAGCGCGGACGAGCGGGTGAACGTCCAGACCTTGTTGCGCACCTCGTAGTAGAACCGCGGGCCCGGGTCGTGGTCGGTGCCGACCAGGCGCGCCGTGCGGTGCTCGACGACGCTGCCCGGCACGTACAGGCCGACGCCGCGGCGCAGCAGCCGCGTCGAGTACTCGAAGTCGTCGTTCCAGATGAAGTAGTCCGCCACCGGCAGCCCGAGCCGCCGCACCGCGCCGGCGTCGACGAGCATCGACACGAACGACATGGACCGCACCGGCATCGCCCCGGCGGCCTTCGCCCGGCGCAGCGCCTCCGGCGAGGCGCCCGGGCGGCTGCGGGGCGTGTTCATCGGGTGGTCGGAGCCGTCGGTCCACACGACCCGGCTGGCCATCGCGGTGACGTCGCCGTCGTAGGCGTCGCGCGCGCCGAGCAGGGCGCCGAGCGCCGTGGGGGTGGGCACCGTGTCGTCGTCCATGAGCCACACGAGGTCGGCGCCGTGGTCGGCGACGGCGGCCGCGAGGCCGACGGCGAACCCGCCCGCACCTCCGGTGTTGCGCTTCAGCGCGACGACCGCGGGCGCGCTGGGGTGCTCGCGCGCCACGGTGAGGGCGTCGTCCGTCGAGGCGTTGTCGACCACCACGACGCGGTCGACGGGCCGCGTCTGGGCCGCGAGCGCGTCGAGGGCCGCGCCGAGCAGCGCGGACCGGTTGTACGACACGACGACGGCGACGACAGAAGGGGTGGGCATCCCGCACATCTTAGTGGTGCGCAACCCGTGCCGATCACACCCGCCCGAGCAGCCGCCCCGCCCGCCGCCGGACCGCGCCGGCCAGCGGCCGCAGCCGGGAGACCAGCCCTGCCGTCGGGGCCGGGCCCTCCGGCTGCTGCTCGCGACCTTCCCGCGCCTCGCGCTCCTCGACCGCCAGCTGCGTCGCGGTGCGTCGTCGGGCCGCCGTCTCGTCGGGAGTGACGCGGGAGGCCTCGGCGACCGCCGCCCGGATGCTCTCGTCGGCGAGCCTCGCGAGCCGCTCGCCGGTCCCCGCCGCGCGCTTCTGCGTCCGCGGGTCGAGGGCCCGGCGCACGTCGTCGTCGAGGCTCTCCGGCGTGGTGCCGTACGGCATGTGGGGGTCCCACGTCCGCGCGTACGTGTCGAGCTTGCGCTTCGGGAAGCTGATGCGGGGGACGTCGTACGCCGACGACACGATGCGGCCGTGGAGGGAGCCGCCGATCCACAGGTGTGCCCGCCGGATCTCGTCGACGAGGTCCCAGGGCCGGCGCGAGCCGTCCAGCACGGCGATGTCGCGGTCCGGGTCGTGCCGGCGCACCGCCTCGACGATCTTCTCGTAGTCCTCGAGGGAGTCGTGGTTCGGCGCGAGGCCGGCCGCGAAGAGCCGGATCGGGTACGGCGCGAGCGCCTCGGAGGTCGCGAGGGCCTGCGCGAACGTGTCGAGGCCGACGTTCGCGAGCATCCGCCGCGCGACCTGGACGAGCACCGCGCCGCTGCCCTCCTCGCCCTGCGGGCGAGGGTGGGTGTAGCGGATGGTGTGCACGACGTCGGGCACCAGACGGTGCTCCACCCCGTGCCGGTCGAGCAGGTCGCTCGAGAGCTGGTCGCGCACCGAGACCGCGGTGGCCTCGCGCAGGATGCGCAGCAGCTTCTCCTGGTCGGCGGCGTCGCGACCGCCGATCCCCGCGAGGCCGACCGAGTTGAGGACGGACGGGGTGGTGGCGTTGAGCGGGAACTGCGAGAGGCGCGGCATGTAGGGCGACTCGATGTCCGTCCCGCCGATCAGCTCGGCGCGCATGGCGCTCTTCTCCGCCGGGCTCGCGGCCTTGTACCGCCGGAAGGTCGCCCGCGGCACGGACATCCACAGCGCCGTGTGCACCCGGGTGCCGCCGACCTCGCCGCCGACCGTCCACACCTGGTCGTAGCGCTCCGACTCGAGCAGCGGCACGAAGGCGCCGACCTTCCGGTCGAGCAGCTCCGTCATGTCCGCGGCGAGCGGTGCGGCCGCCACGACCTCGAAACCGGCCTCGGCGAGGTACTGCTCGCTCACGAGGAGGAACAGCAGGTCGCCGAAGTTGTCGCGCTCGTAGGCGCCGACGAAGAGCACACGCCGGCGTGCGGACGGGCCGGGCGAGGTCGAAGTCATGTGGCCTCCAGGAGAGAAAGTCCGATGATACTAGTCGGAATTCCTGGGGGCTGTCATACCCGCCCCGTGGCCCCTCGCGCTCGGGCCGTCGGAAGTCCTGCTCACGCCCCGAAAGTGCGCCGCCACGCGTCCGTGGAGGTCAGCCCGGGCGCGGCGTTGCGCCACGTCCTGGCGAGCGAGCGCCACCGGACGGCGACACGCAGGTGCGCCCCGAGCGTGGCGGCCGCGAGGCGCCAGAACGTCGCGGGGTCGCGGCGCAGCCAGGTCCCCGACCGCTCGTCGGCGGCCAGGACCAGCACGGAGTCGTGGTGCGGCACCTCCCACCAGGTGGCCTGCGTCCGCTCGAGCGCGACGGCGGGCCGGCGGCGGGCCGCGGCCGGGACGGGCCGCAACGTCCCCAGGACGCTGCGCGCGGCGAACGCCGCCTGCGCGCCGCGCGTGGCCGGCTTGGGCCGGCCCCCGCCCGCGCGAGGCCCGGCCACGGCGGCGTCGAAGACGTCCTCGCCCGCCGCGTGCCGCACGGTCTCCGGGTGCCGGGCCCCCACGGCCCGCGCGTCCGTGACGGTGCTCTCGAGCTCGGCGTGCAGCTTCTCCGGGCCCGAGAGCACCTCGCGCAGCGCCTGGACGTGCAGCTCCACGGGGTAGTAGCGCATGCCGAGCAGCATCTTGAGGTCGGTCGCGAGGAGGTCGCGCAGCAGCGCGCCGCCCCGAGGTCGTTCGGCGTGCAGCAGCGCGGTGACCACCCGGTTACGTGTGTGCAGCAGCGCCTGCCACTCCACCGTGTCGTCCTTGTCCACCCAGGCGACGTGCCACAGCGCCGCGCCCGGCAGCGAGACGGTCGGGAACCCGGCCTCGCCGGAGCGCAGGCAGAACTCGGCGTCGTCCCACTTGAGGAAGAACGGCATCGACAGCCCCACGGCCCGCAGGGCGGTCACCGGGATCAGGCACATCCACCAGCCGTTGAACTGGCCGTCGGCGCGCTCGTGCATCCAGGGCGTGTCGCGCAGCGGGCCCGTCGCGAGGTCGTGCCGCTCGTGCTCCCGGTCGGGCGAGCCCCACATGAAGTGCCGCTGGTCCACGACCTCGCTGAACGCGTGCAGCACGGTCGGCTCGTTGTAGTCGAGCATGTGCCCGCCCACGACGACCGGGTCGACGACGGACCGGTGGAACCGCACGGCCCGCAGGAGCGCCTCGGGGTCGACGGCGACGTCGTCGTCCATCAGCATGACCGCGTCGCAGCCCGGGCGGTCGAGCGTCTCGAGCATCCCGCGGGAGAACCCTCCCGAGCCCCCGAGGTTCCCCTGGTCGATGACGGTGAGCTGCGCGCCGAGCTCCCGCGCCACCTCGGCGAAGCCCTCCTCGTCCGCCACCTTGCGCGTGCCCTGGTCCACCACGAGGACCGTCTCGACCACCTCGCGCAGCGCCGGGGCCGCCGCGATCGCCCGCAGCGTGGCCACGCAGTAGTCCGGCTTGTTGACGGTGGTGATCGCCAGGCACACCCGGCCCTCGCGGCGCGGCGCGACGTCGACGAGCCACCGGGCGCCGTGCAGCACGACGTCGTCCTGCGCGTCGATCTCGAACCAGAGCCAGCCGCCGTCCGCGGCGCCGTCGACGGGGACGTCGACCGCCGCCCGGGCGGCGACGTCCGCCCGCCCCACCTCGCGCGCGGTCCCGGCCGCGTCGCTGTGCAGCACCCGCACGGTGCCGGCCCCGGACAGCTCGAGCTCGAGCCGCACCACGGACGCACCGGCCCACCGCACCCAGTAGGACGCCGGGAAGGCCGCGAAGTAGGTCGCGAAGCCCTGGGAGGAGTCGGCCGGGACGAGCAGCGTGCCGTCCGTGCGCACGACCGCGCGGTCGTCCTTGCCGCCCCTTCCCTCGAGATAGAGCGAGCGGCGGTCCTCCGCGCTGGGCAGGGACAGCACGTGGGCGACGTGCATGGAGACCTTCCGTCGGCTGGTCATCGGGAGCGTGCCTACCCTAACGTTCGGAACCACTGCCCCCTGCGTCCGTCGAGCGTCCGTCGAGCGTCCGTCGCGGCGGCGCGAGAGCAGGACCACGAACCGCCCCTTCCGGGCGGTCCCGTAGACTCTCGACCTGCTCCAGCCACCGACGAAGGGCCGTTCCTGCGATGACCTCCGTGTCCGCCTCCCGTCTGGGGCTGCGCGTCCGCGTCCCCGCCGAACAGCCCGCGGAGACGGTGGACGTGCTCTTCGACGGGCATCGTGTGTGGTCGACGAAGCTGCCCCCGCACCGCCGCTCGCTGTTCGGCCGGCGCCTCTCCTGGCCCGACTCGCTGCGGCCGTACCTGCGCGGGCGCACCACCCTCACCGTCCGCCGCTCCGCCGACGACGCCGTGCTGGCGACCGGCGACGTGCGCTTCGGTGGCGGCGACCGCGACACCCGGGTGAGCGTGACCGACACGCAGGGCCGCTGGCTGGCCATGAACAAGTGGAACCGGCTGGGTCCCGTCCTCGAGGGCTCGGAGAACGGGGTGCGCGACCGGCTGCTCGCCAACGGTCGCCGGCTCGCCGACCTCATGGAGTCGTGGGGTTACCCGATCTACATGGTCGGCGGCAGCCTGCTCGGCGCCATGCGCAACGGCGGGATGCTGCCGCACGACGACGACATCGACTTCGCCTTCCTGTCCGAGGCGCGGACGGACCTCGAGGCCGGTCAGGTCAGCTACGACCTGCAGCGCAAGCTCGCCGACGCCGGGTTCACCGCGATCGTGCTGAGCCTCGCGCAGCTGCAGGTGACCTTCTTCACCGACGACGGCGAGACCGACCACTACATCGACATCTTCACCGGCTACCACACGGAGGACGGCCTCTACAACCAGCCGTTCGCGCTGCGGGGCGAGCTCCCGCGCGAGACGCTGGTCCCGGTGTCGACGATGCGGATCGACGGCGTCGACCTGCCCGCGCCCGCCAGCCCGGAGGCCTGGCTCGAGTTCGCGTACGGGCCCTCGTGGCGGGTGCCCGACCCCTCGTTCGTCTTCGTCTCCCCGCGCTCCACGCGGCGCCGCTTCGACAACCACTTCGGCGTCTTCAACCGGCAGCGCGTCTACTGGGAGAAGCACTACGAGAAGTACTCGACCCGTCCCGAGGGGCCGGCCGGCGGCGAGCGACAGGTGGACCAGTTCCTCTCGCTGCTGCCCGAGAACGCCTTCGTCGTCGACCTCGGCTCCGGCGACGGCCGGCTCACCGAACGGATCGCCGCGGCGGGCCACGACGTGCTCGGCCTCGACTACAGCTACGAGGCGCTGCGCCTCGCCGGCCAGACCCGGCCCGAGAACGTCGAGTACCGGTTCTGCAACTTCAACGACCGGCACATGCTGCTCCGGCTGACGCTGGAGCTCATCGCGAAGGGGCGCCAGCCGTACTTCTTCGCCCACCACCTGCTGCACGAGATGCCGGAGCTCGGCCGCGCCGACCTCTTCCAGACCCTGCTGCACGGATCCCTCGACGCCCAGACGTTCTGCTTCGCGACGGTGGCAACCGACCGGCCGCTGCGCGACCCGCAGGACCCGGAGACCTGGGCGCTCTCCGTCGCCAAGCTCCGGTCCGAGACGCGCCGGTTCAAGCTCGGCATCCACACCATCGAGTCCAGCGAGCAGCCGACGTCCATCGGCGACCGGCAGTTCCTCACCACGCTGATCTGGCGCTGACCCCACCCCACAGGAGCCGTTGCACCATGAAGACCTACGTCGCCCGCATCGCCCGCCGCGTCGCCCCGCGCACCGTCCGCAACCTCGAGGCGCTCAGCGACCTCACGGCCGACCACGGCGAGGGGCCCCTGCGCTTCGTCGCCTACGAGCGCGAGCTGCAGGACCTGCGCCGCGAGGTCGACGCGCTGCGCCGCGACAGCCGTCGCGTCGCCGAGCTCTACGACGTCGTCTTCGAGCAGGCGCGCCGCGACGCCGCCGAGCGCGGGGTCGCCCCGACCCCCGACCGCGAGGTCACGGACCGCGCCGTCGCCGCGCTGGAGGAGCGCCTCGAGTCCGAGAAGGGCCGAGGTACCGCGACGCAGGAGCCCGGCGCGTGACCCAGCCGCTCGCCCCCTCGACCGGAGAGACCGTGCCGCCTGCCACCCTCAAGATCTCGGTGGTCGTGCCGGCGTACCGGCCGGGCGACGGGATCCGGCGCGTCGTGGACTCGCTCGCGGCGCAGACGCTGCCGCAGGACGAGTTCGAGCTGATCATCGTCGACGACGGCTCGCCCGACGACACCTGGTCGCGGCTCGAGGCGATCCGTGCCGAACGGCCCAACGTCCGGATCGAGCGCATCGAGAACTCCGGCTGGCCGAGCCGCCCGCGCAACGTCGGCATCGGCATGGCGCGCGGCGAGTACGTGCTGTTCATGGATCACGACGACGAGATCCTCCCGGACGGCCTGCGCGCCTCCTACGAGTACGCCGCGGCCCACCACGCCGACGTGCTCAGCCCGAAGGAGCTCAAGACCTCCGACCCGCGCTGGGGGCTCGGCAACTACACGGGGAACATCCCCAACGCGCTGCCCCGCCGCGGCATCAACGCCCTGATGCCGATGATGCCGCACAAGTTCTACCGCCGGGACTTCCTCCTCGAGCACGACATCCGGTTCCCCGAGGGCCGCCGGATGCTGTGGGAGGACGTCTACTTCAACGTCGCCTGCTTCAAGCACGCCCAGGTCGTGTCGGTCCTGTCCGACACGCCCGTCTACCTGTGGCACGCGACCGACCAGAACAACTCCGCCACGTACGGCCCGTGGGAGGACGAGTTCTGGGACAAGCTCGGCGCCCTGTTCGACTTCATCGCGGCGACGCTCGACACCGACGAGCTCGCCGACGCCCGCAAGACGCAGCTCATGCACCAGTACCGCCTGCGGGTGCTCTCACGCCTCACCAGCTACCTGCGCTCGGGCCACCACGCCGACCGGGCGGAGCACGCCGTCGAGCGTGCCGTCGAGATCGTGGAGAAGCACGTCCCGGAGGCGTGGGACGCCGACCTGCCCGCGCTCGACCGGCCCAAGGCGTGGCTGCTGCGACGCCGGCGCGTCGACCTGCTGCGCGAGCTCCAGCGGGTCGACTCGTCCGTCGTCGGGCACTCCACGGTCGACGCGATCTGGTGGGAGAAGGGCACGCTGCGCATCCGCGCGACCGCGCGGTGGACCGACACGAGCGGCCGGCCCGTGCGCTTCCGCGAGGCGGACGGGCGACTGCACCGGGTGCTGCCGCCCTCGCTCTCCGACCTGCCACCCGCGCTGCGCGACGTGACCGACGACGTCCGCGCGGCGTCGTCGCACCTGGTCCTGCGCGACGACCGCTCGAAGGACACCTGGAGCCTGCGGGCGCGCAGCCGGGTCGTCCTGGAGCGCATGGCTCGGCCCGGCGCCGAGTCGGAGCCCCCGGAGGGTTCCGTCGTGAGCGTCGCGGTGTCGACGATCACCCAGCTCTCCCCTGCCACGGCTGCCCAGGGAAAGGCCCTGGCGGACGCGGAGTGGGTGGTGCACGCCAAGAACCGGCTGCTGGGAGAGCTCTCCCTGCACCCCGTGCGTTCCTCGGAGCCCGCCCGTCCGGCCGTCGTGGGCGGACGCACCGTCGTCGCGTCGCGTACCCGGCGTGGCGCGCTGACGATCGACGTCGGGCAGGTGGGCCACGGGGTGCTGGACCACCTCCGGCCGGACTGGGCGCACGGCACCGTGACGGTCTCGGGCCGGGGTCCGTGGCGCCGGCACACGGTCGACGTGCCGGTGCCGGACCTCTACGTCGACGCGGAGGCCCGCCTCACCGGCGCCGCGGGAGTCGTCCCGCACTCGGCGGCCGAGCGTCACGCCGCGGTCGGCCCGGTCGCGCGGCCGCTGGCCCGGAACCTGCCCGCGCGCGGGACCGCGACGCTCGAGGCCGCTCCGTCCGGCAGCCGGTTGCTGGCGACGTTCAGCGCCCCGGCGTGGCGCTGGCAGCTCCGCCCGCGCCTGGCGGGCGGCGCCCGCACGAAGCGCGGGTGGGACGTCCCCGCCCCGTGAGGCCCGCGCGACCCTGAGGCGAGCGGTACGGAGCGGTACAGAGACGAGCGGCCCGCGGCCGGCACCTGGAGGTGCCGGCCGCGGGCCGCCGTCGTCGGTCCGTCAGCCGCGGCGCAGCAGGCCCTTGGCCCGGCGTGCCGCGCGACGGCCCACCTCGGTCGCCAGCTCGGAGGCGCGGAAGCTGTCGAGAGTCGGCCGCTGCTGCTGCTGCCGCCGGCGCTGGGCGGCGAGCTTCTCCTTCGCGGCCTCGAGCTTCTCCTCCTTCTTCAGCCCGGCCTCGATCGACCCCAGGACCGCCTCGGTGGCCGCGTCCAGGGGCACCTGGTCGACGGTGAAGACCGGGTCCTTGCTGCTCCGGGCGGGCACCCGCAGCACGTCCAGGTCCCCGACCACGCGGACCCCGGTCGCCTCGATCTGGTCGACGTACCGGTTGCCCCGTGCGGTCGCCTTGGCCGCCGCCCACTCCGGCAGCTCGAACGAGCTGTCGCGGTCGCCGGGCAGGCGGGCGCTCATCATGTGCCCGGCGACGCCCTGGCGCATCCAGTGCTCGTAGGCCGTCCAGGGCAGCTCGCGCCGGCGGAACTCGGCGTTGATCGCCCGCAGCAGCTCCGCCTCCTCGACCGACATGCCCCGGTTGGACGAGTAGCCGTCCTGCTCGGCGGTCGCGAGCAGCTCGCGCGGGAGCCCGAGCAGGTCCTCGAAGGCGTCGGTGAGCAGGTTCGGGGTCGCCTTGTCGATGACGATCGCGGTGACGTTCTCGGGACCGACGACGTCGGCCCACCGCGACACGACGAGCCCCTGGTCGTTGCGGGTGTGGAACGTCTTGGTGACCTTGCGGTTCGGCGGGTCGGCGAGGACGGCGTCGAGCCATGCCTCGAAGCCGACGACGTCGCCCATCTTCATGTACTGCTGCCAGGACGAGGCGAGGATCGAGCCGTAGTGACGGAGGGTGACGACCACGTGGATGCGCTCGCCGAGCGCCTCGCGGAAGCTGCGCACCGTCTTCTCGGAGCTCTCCGAGGCGAACTCGTGCCCCAGCCAGATCCGGTTCTCCGTGTCCGCCTCCACCTCGGCCATGAGGCGGTCCCAGTTCTCGCGCGTGGGCTTCTCCCCCCAGCCCCAGCCACGCCCCATGAACGAGGAGACCTCGCGCCGGTGGTTGAACGTCCGCCCCGGGTAGTGCACACCGTGCGCGAGGAGCTCGGGGCGCAGCGCGGCGGCGGCGTTCTGCAGATGGGTGGTCCCGGTCTTCGGCAGACCGATGTGAAAGAGGCGGGCGCGCTCGGGCAGCAGCAGCGATGTCTGGCGCGGTTCAGTGGCGGTCATCGAACTTCCATCAGTCACGGGGCGGGGTGGATGACCGCACACTCTACCGCCGTTCCGACGCGCGCCGGCGCGGGTGTCGGAACGACGATTTCCCGTATGGGAAGATGGCTCGGCTCGTCGACCGCCTCGGCAGCATCCAGCGGCGATCCCCTCCGCCCAGGGGGTACCGGACGCCGCCGGAACGCGCAGGCACGAGGAGCAGGAAGCATGACCTTGACGGCACCACGGCGACAGCCCGCCACCCTTGACGCCGCGCGGCGCCGATACCTTCTCGAGGAGCCCAGTGGACGCTGAGCACAGGGACGAGGGCCGCCACCAGGCGCGGTCGTCCGTCGACGGCACGGTGTGGATCGACGGCGTGCTGCACCTGCGCGGCACCACCCGTTGGGTGGACGAGCACGGGGCGGAGCGGACGGTGCGCCGGCCGGGCGCCGACGACGTCGCCGACGGGCTGACCTGCCGCCTCCTGGCGCGGTCGCGCGCGGGACGCACCACCCACGACCTGCCCACCAGCAGCACCGCCGTCCTCGTCCCGGTCCCCGGCGACGACGACCGCGTGACCGTCCGGGTGCGCACCGAGGCCCGCCTCGACCCGCGCGAGCTTCCGCAGGAGGACGGCGGCACCTGGGACGTGTGCGCCGAGCCCTCCGCCCGGGGAGACCTCCACCCGGTCCTGGTGGAGGACGAGCACGAGGTCCCGGCACGGCCCGCGGTCGTCGGCACGGTGCCGTACCTCGCGCGCGGCGACCAGGACGGCACGCTGTGCCTCGAGTCGGGCGTCGAGGCGCGCACCCTCGTCGACGGCCGGCGGCTGCGCACCGCCGCGGCCCGGGTCGACACCGCGCCCGGCGAGGGCGGGCGGACCACGGTCCGGGTCGCCGTCCCCGTGGAGGGCGTCCGCGTCTTCCCCGCCGGCGGGGGCGACGCCGTCGGGCGCGGCACCGTCGAGCTGGAGGCGGCGGACGTCTCGTTCGCCGACCGGGTGCTGCGCAAGATGCGTCGCCGTGCCGGCGCGCCCGCGGCCACCGGCAGGTTCACCGTGGTGGCCGAGGGCGACGACGCCGTCCTGCACGTCACCGTGGCGGCGACGCCCGGCCTGTGGCGGGTCGCGACGACGGCCCACGGGTCCCGCACCCCGCTCCCGCTGCTGGTGCGCCTCGGCAGGGACGGCTCCGCGCAGGTCGTCGCAGCGCCGGCGGAGCCGGCGGCCGCGGCCGTGTCGGCACCGCCGCGCGTGTCCGTCGTCATGCCGGTGTACAACGCCGCCGACACCGTCGAGGAGGCCGTCCGCTCGGCGTTCGCCCAGTCGTTGCCGCCCGAGCAGGTCGAGATCATCGCCGTCGACGACGGCTCGTCCGACGACTCCCTGGCGATCCTGCGACGGCTGCAGCGCCAGCACCCCCGGATGCAGGTCTTCACCCAGGCGCCCAGCGGGACGGCGGCAGCCCCGCGGAACGCGGGGATCGAGGCGTCGACGGGCCGGCACCTGTTCTTCCTCGACTCCGACGACCTGCTCACGCCGACCGCCCTGGAGAAGATGGCCGACGCCGCGGACGCCCTCGAGGCGGACGTGGTGCTCGGCAAGATGGAGGGCTTCGCCGGGCGCACCAACGTTCCCCGCCGCGTGTTCCGGCGCACCACCGTGGACGCCGACATGGTCGCGAACTCCATGATGAACGCTCTCGGGCCCACCAAGATGTTCCGCGCGGAGCACATCAAGCGCCAGGGCATCCGGTTCCCCGCGGGCCTGCGCCACGGCGAGGACCAGGCGTTCGTCGTGGAGGCCGAGTTCACGGCGCGCCGCATCGTCATCCTCACGGACGCGGTGTACTACCGGGTCCGGGGCCACGAGGTGCGGCACACGCCGCCGACGGAGTCGGTCATCGACATCCGGCTGCGCAAGACGCGCCTGCTGACGCGGCTGGTCGAGCGCCACACCGAGCCCGGGGACCGCCGGGATGCCCTGCTGCCGCGACCGTTCGGCGACCGCGCGCTCGAGGGAGCGTTCCGGAAGGCCTACCTCGCCCTGGAACCGTCCGCACGGGCCGAGCTCGTCGACCGGGTGGCCGACGAGCTCGGGCACCTGTGGACCCCCGGCCTGCGCGCGCGGGTCGTGCACCACGCCCGCCCGGTGTACGACCTCGTGTTCGCGCGCGACCCGGAGAACCTCACGGCCCTGGTGGAGCACGCGGGGGGCGATCCGCGCCGTCTCGCCGTCATCACCGACGAGGACGGGATCCGGCTGGCCGTCCCGGCGAGCGTCGAGGAAGCCGTGGGCCGCGACGCGCTCCGCGTGGACCCACCGCCGGTCGAGCTCCAGCTCACCGGGCTCACGACCGCCGGCGGCCACGTCACCGCGCTCGGCCGGATGCACCCGCCGTCGGGCGCCGCACTCCCGACCGGCGTCCAGGCGCACTGGCGCCGGCGCGGGCCCCGCAGGGCCACCGCGGAGTCGGTCGAGGCCCGCGGCACCGTCCTGGGCACCACCGCCGGCTCACGGGCCCCGGACGCCGTGCGGTTCTCGATCGAGACGGAGGTCGGCACGCTGCCGGCCGCCGGGCTGTGGGACCTGTGGGTCACCCCCTTCTGGGGGGCCGCGGCCGGCGCGCCGGTGCAGCTCGGCGCGGAACGCGACCGCTCCGTGGACACGGACGCCGTCGCCCTCGAGGGCACGGAGTCCGTGCTGTTCCGGTCCGACCGGACCGGCCACCTCGCGATCGACCGCGACGGCGCCCACCACACGGTGCGGCCGGCGCGGCTCACGGCGCTGCGCCCGGACGCCGACGGCCGGCCCGAGGCCGTCCTGCACGTCGGACCGGGCACGTCGGCCGTCCGCGTGTACGCCTACCTCGAGCAGGCCGAGAGCCGCCAGCGGCTCCCGTGGTCCCGCGTCGACGACGAGCACGTCGCCGCCCGGCTCCCGGTGCCGTTCACCGCGAGCACGTCCACGATGACGCTCGCGCTGTCGCAGCGGAAGCTCCTGTCCCCCGTCGTCGGCGACGTCCCGCTCCGGGAGGGCTCGGCGACGGTCGTGGCCCAGAGCGCCCCCGGCGGGCCCGGCCCGCGGACGGCCGCCACGGTCCGCGTCACGCGGACGTCCGGCGCCCGCGCGCCGGAGCGCCCGCGCACCGGCGCGGCGGCCGCCAGCGGTGCCGACGACCCCATCCGCATGTGGTGGTGGCGCTGGCGCTTCCCCACCGAGCTCAACTTCGGCGACGAGGTGACGGCGCCGCTGGTCGAGCGCCTGACGGGCCGGCGGGTCGTCTGGACCCCGATGGCGCAGGCCGAGCTCGTGGGCGCCGGGTCGGTGCTCCAGATGGCCCTGCGCGAGCGCGGCTCCGACATGCCCGCCGTCTGGGGCGCCGGCATGATCCGGCCGTTCACGAAGGAGGCGCCGGCCGACTTCGTCCCGCTGGCCGTCCGCGGCCGTCTCAGCCTGGAGAGCCTCTCGCCGGCGGCGCAGGCGAGCACCGCGCTGGGCGATCCCGGCATCCTGGCCGACCGCCTCGTCGACGGACCCGTCACGAAGAGATACACCCTCGGCGTCATCCCCCACTACAAGGACGCCACCGACCCCACCATCCGCGCCCTCACCACCCTGCCCGGCACCCGCCGCATCGACGTCGCCTGGACGCCCGAAGAAGTCGCCCGCGAGATCGCGGCCTGCCACGTCGTCCTCTCCTCCTCCATGCACGGCCTGATCTTCGCCGACGCCCTCGACGTGCC
>NZ_BMDG01000006.1 GCF_014635665.1 Isoptericola cucumis | reverse complement strand
CACAACCACGACCGCCGAACCACAGCCCAGCACCAACAGGCTGCGAACGCGATCCTCACAGTCAGGCCAGGCGGTCGACGATCGCGTCGGCGAACGCGTCCAGCGTCCCCGCGTCGCCGGCGTGCTGGAGCCACAGCGACGGCTCGGTCAGCTCGAGCTCGATGACCACGGGCGTCCCGTCGTCGCGCGTCACCAGGTCCACGCGCGCGTAGAGGAACGGGTCGGTGCGGCCCAGGTCCGCGGCGGCGACCTCGAGCGCGCGGGTCGCGACCTCGACCTGGGCGTCGGTGGCCCGGGCGGGCTCCATCTGCTCGCGCAGGAAGGGGGCGTCGTCGTCGCGGCTGGGGCCGGTGAGCAGCGCGCTCTTGCGGACCGCGTGCCGCAGGGTGCCGTCGATGTACACGAGGCACGTCTCCCCCGCGGTGTCGACCGACGTCATGTACGGCTGGATCATCACCGCGCGCCCGCCGTCGAGCAGCCCGACGGCGTGCTGGATCGCCAGGGCGCGCGACTGCGCGCTCACGGGCTGGTACCGGCCCGCGTCCTTGGCGCCGGCGCTGACCACCGGCTTGACGACGAAGTCGCCGAAGGCCGGCATGCGCGTGTGCACGGCCCGCTTGGACAGGTGGCGTGCGGGGTCGAGCCAGATCGTCGGGATGACGGGCACGCCCGCCGTCTCGAGCACGCGCAGGTACCCCTTGTCGGTGTTCCAGGCGATGACGTCCGCGGGGTTGGCGATCGCCGGGACGCTGCGCGCCCACGCCACGAACTCGTCGCGGCGCGGCGAGTAGTCCCACGTGGAGCGCACGACGACGAGGTCGTACGCCGACCAGTCGACGTCCGGGTCGTCCCACACGACCGGCTCGGCGTCGACGCCGCGCTCCACGAGCGCGCCGATGACGGGGCGGTCGTCGTCGAGGTCGGGCAGGGCGGCACAGGTGGCGAGTCCGACTCGCCTCGTGGTTCCGTTCGTCGTGGTCACCCGCCGAGCGTACGCCGCCGACGGCCGGTGCAGCCGCACGGACCGACGGCCCCGGGGGGCCGTCCCCCGGGGCCGTCGGTGTGCTGCGCGGACGCGGTCCGCCGGCGTGCGCCGTCAGTGCTTGGCGACCGCCTTCTCGGCGCCGGCGCCCGTGAGGGAACGCACCTCCATCTCCGCGAACTTCTCCGGGTGCGGCTTCTCCTTCGACACCAGCGTGCCGATGATGCCGAGCAGGAACCCGAGCGGGATCGAGACGAGGCCGGGGTTCGTGAGCGGGAAGACGTCGAAGTCCGCGCTCGGGAACATCGCGTCCTCGCTTCCGGACACCGTCGGGGAGAGCACGATGAGCACGATGCACGAGATCAGCCCGCCGTAGATGCTCCACAGCGCGCCCGACGTGTTGAACCGCTTCCAGAAGAGCGAGTACACGATCGTCGGGAGGTTGGCCGACGCCGCCACCGCGAACGCGAGCGCCACGAGGAACGCGACGTTCTGGTTCTGGGCGTAGATGCCGCCGACGATCGCGATCAGGCCGATCACGACCACCGTCCAGCGGGCGATCCGCACCTCGGAGTCGGGCTTGACCTTCCCCTTCTTGATGACGTTGGCGTAGATGTCGTGCGAGAAGCTCGCCGCGGCGGTGATCGTGAGCCCGGCGACGACCGCGAGGATCGTCGCGAAGGCGACCGCCGAGATCAGCCCGAGGAGGATCTCCCCGCCGAGCGCGAACGCGAGCAGCGGCGCCGCCGAGTTGACCCCGCCCGGGGCGTTCTCGATCACCTCCGGCCCCACCAGGGCGCCCGCGCCGTAGCCCAGCACCAGCGTGAACAGGTAGAAGATGCCGATCAGCCAGATCGCCCAGACCACCGAGCGCCGCGCCTCCTTGGCGGTCGGCACGGTGTAGAAGCGCATGAGCACGTGCGGCAGGCCGGCCGTGCCGAGCACGAGCGCCAGCGCGAGCGACAGGAAGCTGAGCTTCGACGTGCCGTCGGCGCCGTACTGCTTGCCCGGCTCCAGGAGCGCCTCGCCGCCGGGGCCGGCGGCCTCGACGGCGCCGCCCAGCAGGTCGGAGAGGTTGAACCCGAACTTGGCGAGCACCCACGCCGTCATGATCGCCGCGCCCGCGATCAGCAGCACGGCCTTGATGATCTGCACCCAGGTGGTGCCCTTCATGCCGCCCACCAGCACGTACAGGATCATCAGCGCGCCCACGACGGCGATGACGAGGCTCTGGCCGGCGCGGCTGTCGACCCCGAGGAGAAGGGCGACCAGCCCGCCCGCGCCGGCCATCTGGGCGAGCAGGTAGAAGAAGACGACGAGGAGGGTCGCGAGGGCGGCGGCCATCCGCACGGGGCGCTGGCGCAGCCGGAAGGACAGGACGTCCGCCATCGTGAACTTGCCCGTGTTGCGCAGCAGCTCGGCCACGAGCAGGAGGGCGACGAGCCAGGCGACGAGGAACCCGATCGAGTAGAGGAACCCGTCGTAGCCGTTGATCGCGATGGCGCCGCAGATGCCGAGGAACGACGCGGCCGACAGGTAGTCGCCGGCGATCGCGGTGCCGTTCTGCGGCCCGGTGAAGTTGCGCCCCCCGGCGTAGAAGTCGGCGGCGGACTTGTTCTGGCGCGACGCCCGGAAGACGATGACGAGCGTCACGAGGACGAACGCGCCGAAGATGCCGATGTTGACCCAGGGGTTGCCGATGTCGGTGCTGTTCACAGCTCGCCCTCCTCGATCTCCCGGCGCAGGGTGTCGGCCTGCGCGTCGAACCGCCGGTTCGCCCACCGCGCGTACAACATCGTGATGACGAACGTGGACACGAACTGCCCCAGCCCGAACAGCAGCCCCACCGTGATGTTGCTGCCGCCGAGGCGGATGCTCATGAAGTCGTGGGCGTAGTTGGCGAGCAGGACGTAGACGAAGTACCAGACGAGGAACAGCGCCGTCATCGGGAAGACGAAGTTGCGGAACCTGCGCCGCAGGTCCTGGAACTCCGGTGATCGCTGGACCCGTTGGTACTCGGTCTCGCCCGACGGCTCTGCCGCGGACAGGTCGCTCATGATGCCTCCGTTGGCTCATGCAGATGAGGTCCGGAGCAACGCTGCTCCGGGCGAAATCGTTCGCCACGCACACACTGCTAGAGCAGGCAGTTATGGCGCAAGTCACATCTCGGCGCGTCGAGCACCCGTCCGTCGACCGAGGGTGCCGGGCTCACGACCGGCGGACGTACTCCAGGTCGGTGACGGCGCGACCGGCGTCCGCACCCTTCTTCTCGAAGCTGGTGCGCACCCGGCCCTCGAACCGGGGCGCCGGGGCGCCGGGGCCGTGCGCGTTGCGGAAGTCGTCGCTGGCCTCGAGCACCCGGACCATCTGCGCGGCGTACTCGGCCCAGTCGGTGGCGAGCCGCCACGTGCCGCCCGGCCGCAGGACGCGCGCGACGACGGCGGCGAGCTCCGGCGTCACGAGCCGGCGCTTGTGGTGGCGCGACTTGTGCCACGGGTCGGGGAAGAACACCCACAGCTCGTCCACCGAGCCGGCGGGCAGCGCGCTCGCCAGGAGCTCCGCCGCGTCCACCTGCATCAGGCGCAGGTTCGTCAGCTCGTTGCCGGGCGCGCCGCCGCCCTGGCCGGGATCGGCGCCCGCATGCCCCGCTCGCACGATCGTCTGGGCGAGGCCCGGCGTGTAGACCTCGAGAGCCAGGTGGTCGCGCTCCGGGTGCGCGGCCGCCGCCCCGACGATCGCCTCGCCCTGGCCGGACCCGACCTCGACGACGAGCGGCGCGCGGCGCCCGAACGTGGCCTCGGCGTCGAACCGCCAGTCCGGGTGCACCGACGTGACCGCGACGTGGGGCGGGACGTCGACGACGTAGCGCGCCCGCCGGGTCTCCCACGCCTTGCGCTGAGCGGTCGTGAGGCGTGCGCTGCGGCGCACGAAGCTCACCGGCCGGCTGCGGTAGAGGGCGGGTTCCGGCGCGGGCGCGTCCGGGGACTGCGGGGTGGTCACGGGTTCGGGCACCCGACAAGGGTACGGGCGGGCGGGTCAGGTGCTGCGCTCGACGAGCGCGAGCAGCGCCCGCCCGTACGCCTCCGCGGCGTCGTCGGCGGCGAAGCTGCGCCGCTCGCCCAGCAGGTCCACCTCGACCTCGAACCCGTCCGGGGTGCGCCGCAGGCCGCGGAAGGTCGACCGCAGCAGGTCGCGCAGCTGGTCCTCGCGCGGCAGCCACAGGGCATCCTCGATCGCGACGGAGTCCAGCGCCCACTCGGTGGTGCCGTTGAACCCCAGGACGGTGCCGGTCGGGTAGTCGTGCGCCTCGATGGTCATCGTGCTCACGGTGAACACGTCGGCCGACAGGTCCGGGGCGTCGATGCGGAACCGGTCGCCGTCCGCCGGGCGCCAGACCAGGCCCGCGTCGCGCAACCGTGTCGCCAGCTCGGTGGAGATCATCGGGTCATCCTGCACCCCGGGGCCGGGCGCGCGCACGGCCGGACGCGAAAGAGCCCCGACCGGGACCCGGTCGGGGCTCTGCGGTGCGCCATCAGGGACTCGAACCCCGAACCCGCTGATTAAGAGTCAGCTGCTCTACCCATTGAGCTAATGGCGCGCGACGGCGAGGCTACCAGGGCGGCACGTCACGCCGACCCTCGCACCACGAGACCCCCGCGTCGCGAGAGTCTCGTGCTGGTGCGCCATCAGGGACTCGAACCCCGAACCCGCTGATTAAGAGTCAGCTGCTCTACCCATTGAGCTAATGGCGCTGGCGGGGAGAAACATTACCAGCACGGCACCGTTCGTCGGTAACGCTCGTGGGCGCGCGGTCCTGTGACCTGCGCGACAGGCGCGGGCCGCGGCGGGGAACCCCCGGCCACGGCCCGCCGAGCCCGCTCAACGGAACGCGGCGTGCCCCGTCAGGTGCCGGCCGAGGATCAGCGTGTGCACCTCGTCCGTGCCCTCGTAGGTGCGCACCGACTCGAGGTTGAGCGCGTGCCGCAGCGGCGAGTGCTCGAGGGTCACCCCGTCGCCGCCGAGGACGGTCCGCGCGGTCCTCGCGACGTCGAGCGCGGACCGCACGTTGGCCAGCTTGCCCGCCGAGATCATGTGCGGCTCGAGCCGCCCGGCGTCCTTCAGCCTCCCGAGCCGCAGCGCGAGCAGCTGCCCGCGCGCGACCTCGAGCGCCATGTCCACGAGCTTCGCCTGGGTGAGCTGGAACGCGGCCAGCGGGCGGCCGAACTGCTCGCGGGCGCCGGCGTGCGCGAGCGCCGCCCCGAGGCTGTCCCGCGCGGCGCCCGTGGCGCCCCACACGATGCCGTACCGGGCCTCGTCGAGGCAGGCGAACGGGCCCGCCAGCCCGGGGTGGTGCGGCAGGATCGCGTCGGCCGGCACGCGCACGCCCGCGAGCCGCACGTCGCACTGCACCGAGGCCCGCAGCGACAGCTTCGGCTCGATGGGCGTCGCGGTGAAGCCCGGGGTCGACGTCGGGACGAGGAAGCCACGCACCCGCACGCCCTCACCGTCGTCCGCCTTCGCCCAGATCACGGCGACGTCGGCGATCGACGCCAGGCCGATCCACCGCTTGGAGCCCTCGATCACCCACTCGTCGCCGACGAGGGTGGCCGTGGTGCGCATCGCCGCCGGGTCCGACCCCGCCGTGGGCTCCGTGAGGCCGAAGCAGCCCACCAGGTCGCCGGCCGCCATGCCGGGCAGCCAGCGCTCCTTCTGCTCCGGCGAGCCGTGCTTCGCGATCGCGGACATCGCCAACGACCCCTGCACCGAGACGAACGTGCGGATCCCCGAGTCGCCGGCCTCCAGCTCGGCCATCGCCAGGCCGTACTCCACGGCCGACGCGCCCGCGCAGCCGTAGCCGTGCAGGTGCATGCCCAGCAGCCCCGCCTCGGCCAGGTGCGGCACCAGGTCGCGGGGGAAGACGCCGTCCGCGAACCAGCCGGCGACGTGCGGGCGGACGTGCTCGTCGACCAGGGCGCGGACCCGGTCGCGTGTCGCGACCTCCGCCGCGCTCAGGTCGCCGTCGAGGGCGAACAGGTCGACAGGGTCGACAGGGTCGAGGTGGGCGTCGTCGCCGGTCATGGGGCCCACCGTAGCGGCCGGGCCGGCTCGCCCGGCGGTGGGCCGGGTCAGCTCACAGGTAGAGCCCGGTGGCACCCGGCTCCTGCGTCGTCTCGGCCACGCCGTGCACGTCGCGCTCGCGCAGCAGGACGTAGTCCGTGCCGCCGAGGTCCACCTCGGCGCGGTCCTCCGGGTCGTACAGGACGCGGTCGCCGACGGCGACCTGGCGCACGTGCTCGCCCTTGGCCACGACGGCGGCCCAGGCGAGGCGCTTCGGCCCGGACGCGGTCGCCGGGATCACGAGCCCGGCGGTGGACTGCCGCTCGGCGGAGTCCACCTCGGGCTCCACGAGAAGGCGGTCGTGGAGCATGCGGATCGGCAGGGGCGCGTCGGGCGACGAGCCGGACGACGGGCCGGACGCGGCCGGGCCGGTGGCGGGTGCTGCGGGGGTCACGCCACCACGCTAGACGACGCGGCGCACTAGGCTCGACGCCGGCACCCGAGAACACCCACCACGCCAAGGAGCGCTTCCCGTGACCCGTCTCGCCGTCGGCGACACCGCCCCCGATCTCACCCTCGACGCCGTCCTGCCCGACCCTGCCGGCACCGGGACGACGACGGGCACGTTCTCGCTCGCGGACGAGCTCGCCGTCGCCGGCCGCCAGGGCGTCGTCGTGTACTTCTACCCGGCGGCGATGACCCCCGGCTGCACCACGGAGGCGTGCGACTTCCGCGACTCCCTCGCGTCCCTGCAGGGGGCGGGGCACGCCGTCGTCGGCGTCTCCCCCGACGACACCGCCAAGCTCGCGACGTTCGCCGAGCGCGACGCCCTGACGTTCCCGCTGGCCGCCGACCCCGAGCACGCCGCGCTCGAGGCCTGGGGCGCGTGGGGCGAGAAGAAGAACTACGGCAAGACGTACGTCGGCGTGATCCGCTCCACCGTCGTGGTCGGCCCGGACGGCAAGGTCACGGTCGCGCAGTACAACGTCAAGGCGACGGGGCACGTCGCGCGCCTGCGCAAGACGCTCGGCCTCGACTGAGCCGGGCGCCCGGCGGCCGCCGCCGGCTACGCGCCGGGGCCGGGGACGCCGTCGAGCATGGCCCGCAGCACGCGGAGCGTGGCGTCCACCTCCGCGGCCGTGAGCCCGCCGGCCACCTGGCGCAGCAGGCGGTGCTCACGGTCGACGACCGCGGCGATCGCCGCGCGTCCGTCGGCCGTGAGCCGCACGAGCGAGGAGCGGCGGTGCCGCGGGTTGTCGACCAGCTCCACGAGCTCCGCTGCGCGCGCGTCGTTGACCATGCGCTGCACGAACTGCCGGCTGAGCTCCTGGGCCGCCGCGATCGCGGGCACGGTGAGGTTGCCCTCGCGGTGGAGCTGCTCGAGCACGGCGCGGACGCCGACGGACATCCCCATCACCGGCTGGTCGCGCTCCACCGCCCGGGAGACGCGGCGGTAGAGGGGGCCGACGACGAGGTAGACGTCGGCGAGGCGGGCGGCGAGCGCCTCCGGCGGCAGCGGTGTGCTCATGGAACCCATCATGACACCTCGGTTGTCATGCTCTCGAGATCATGACACCTTGGTTGTCATGACACCTCGACGCCTCGCCCTCCCCGACCAGGTCGTCGGCCTCGTCGACGTCCCCCCGTCCGACGCGTCCGACGCGCCCGACGCGCCCGGCCGCCTCCCCCTCGTGCTGTTGCACGGCGGCGCGGTCGACCACCGCATGTGGGGCCCGCAGCTCGAGGCGTTCCCGGAGCGGCGCGTCGTCGCGCCGGACGCCCGGGGCCACGGGGGCTCGTCCGACGCCGACGCCCCGTACCGGCTGGCCGACGACGTGGTGGCCCTGCTGGACGCGCTGGGCGTCGACCGCGCCGTCCTCGCCGGGGTGTCGATGGGGGGCGGCACGGCCGTCGACGTGGCGCTCGAGCACCCCGACCGGTGCGCCGCGCTGGTCGTCACCGGGACCGGCACCAGCGAGCCCACCTTCACGGACGACTGGGCCGTCGCCGCCTTCGCCGACTGGAAGGACGCCGAGACCCGGGGCGACCCCGAGGCGTGGATCGCCGCGTTCGCGCACTTCACCCCCGGACCGCACCGGACCCGCGCCGAGGTCGACCCCGTCGTGGACGCGCTGGTGGAGGCCATGGCCCGGGACACGCTGGGTCACCTGCGCCTCGACGAGGCGGGCGTGCCCATCCCCCCGACGCCGCCGACGCCCGTCACCGACACCTGGGAACGAGCCCGCGGCATCCGGTCCCCCGTGCTCGTCGTCAACGGTGCCCTCGACGGTCGGGACCACCTCGAGAACGGCCGGCGCCTCGCCCGCGTCGTGCCGCACGGGACGTACAGGGAGCTCGCCGGCGCGGCGCACTACGCGGGGCTCGAGGCGCCCGACGGCTATGTCGCGGCCGTGCGCACCTTCCTCGCCGAGCACGACCTCTGATCTTCCGTGCCGGAGACGGGAGTCGAACCCGCACGCCCTGGGGCACGGCGACCTAAGCGCCGCGTGTCTGCCTGTTCCACCACTCCGGCCGAGCGCGGGTCAGTCTAGGCGACGCACGACGGCCGCCCCCGTCGGGGGCGGCCGTCGGCGGTTCGGGCAGCGGTCGGGCGGGTCCGCGCGGCGATCAGGCCTGCGGCGACCCGTCGTTCGCGGCGGCGATCTGCGCGCGGACCTCGTCCATGTCGAGGCCCTTGACGGCGTCGACGACCTGCTTGAGCGCGGGCGCGGGCAGCGCGCCGGCCTGGTTGAAGACGAGCACGCCCTCGCGGAACGCCATCAGCGTCGGGATGGCCGTCACACCGGCGGCCGCGGCGATGCCCTGGTGCGCCTCGGTGTCGATCTTCGCGTGCACGACGTCGTCGTTCTCCTCGGACGACGCCTCGAACACGGGCGCGAACTGCTTGCACGGGCCGCACCAGTCGGCCCAGAAGTCGACGAGGACGATGTCGTTGTCGGTGACGGTCTTCTCGAAGGTGTCGTCGGTCAGCTGGACGGTAGCCATAGGTGTCCTTCCGTGGGGGTTCTGTGTGGCACAGCACGCCCGGCGGCGCAGGTATTCCCGTGCCCCGGTCGAGGTGCGACGTCGCCTGCTGATAGAAACGACGGTGTGACGGACACTGCCGAGTTCCCTGACGACGGCGACTACTTCCACGAGCCCCCGCAGTCCTCGGGCTGGCTCTCGCCCGAGGACCTCGCCGCCGTCCGCGCGCAGCTGCCGCTGGTCTACGTCGACGCCGTCCCGGTGCGCGTCGACGACTCCGGCGACGTCGTGGCGGTGGGGCTGCTGCTGCGCGTCACCCCGCTGGGCACGATGACGCGCGCCCTGGTCTCCGGCCGGGTGCTGTTCCACGAGCGCGTGCGCGACGCCCTGCTGCGGCACATCGAGAAGGACCTGGGCCCCGTGGCGCTGCCGCAGGTGCCGTCGTCGCCACAGCCGTTCACGGTCGCGGAGTACTTCCCGACGCCGGGCATCACGCCGTACCACGACCCGCGCCAGCACGCGGTCTCGCTGGCGTACGTCGTGCCGGTCACGGGCGACTGCCGCCCGCAGCAGGACGCGCTCGACCTGGCCTGGCTCACGCCCGAGGACGCGTGCTCCGACACGGTCCAGGCCGAGATGATCCACGGGCAGGGCACGCTCGTGAAGCAGGCCATGGCCTGGGTGGGCCGCCTGTCCTGACCCGGCGCCCGCTCGGCGCCGGGCGGGGCGCTCAGGCCGGCGCGGTGCCGACCACCGCGACGACCTGCGTGCGCAGCTCGTCCAGCGTCGCTGCCGTCCGGGGCGAGCCCCAGGTCTGCTGCGCGAAGACCTGCAGCCACTCCTGCAGCTCGGCCGCGACCTGCTCCTGCGTCATCGCGTCGGGCGTGTCGCACCACACCGACAGGTGCGCGCCGCGCATCGGCGTCCCGGCGGGGAGCACGAAGTCCCCAGCGCTGCCGGCCGCCCCCATGAACGTGCGCGGGGTCCAGCGCTCGTAGATCCCGCGGGGGTTCTTGTGGGGACCCTGGCCGAGCCCGTCCGCGGTGAGGATGAAGTACAGGTAGTCGCCGTTCGCGTTGACGAGCTCGTGGCCGGCCGCGGCGTAGTCGGCGGCCGTCGGCTTGGTGTCGTTCCACCGGATCCAGACGTCGGCCTGGATCCCCGGGTCGAGGCGCGTGACGCCCTCGCCGGGGTAGATGTCGTCGTTCCAGGCGCGCGGCGTGTACCCCCGGGCGCGCACCAGGTCGGCGAGCTCGTTGAGGTAGACCTCGTAGCCGTCGAACACCGTGGCCGCGGGGTCGCCCGTCGCCTCGCGGGCGTAGGCCACGAGCTGGGGCGCCGTGCGGTCGGAGACGACGTCGTCCCCCGTGCCCTGCCAGGGGGCGGGGAAGAACTCGTCGCCGCCGAGGTGGAACACCCCGCCGTCGAACAGGTCGCACATCTCCTCGACGATCTCGTGGACGAGGGTCCGGGCCGCGGGCCGGCTGAAGTCGAGGTGGCTGGGGTGCCGGGTGCCGTCCGCGAGCACGAGCTGGTGCTCGGGGTGGAACGCCAGGATGTGCTCGAGGTGCGCCGGCGTGTCGACGTCCGGATGGACCCGGACGTGATGGTCGCGCGCGACGTCGAGGATCTCGCGGACCTCGGCCTTCGTGAGGTGCTGCTCCGACACGATCTCCGGGTGGCGTGTCGACTCGATGCCGAAGCCCAGCCCCTCGGAGATGTGCAGCTGCAGCGTGTTCAGCTTCAGGTAGGACATCTCGCGGATGAGCGCCTTGATCCACTCCGGCGTCCAGTACTTGCGCCCGATGTCGAGCATCACTGCGCGCTCGTCGAGCTCGGGCCAGTCGACGACGGTGCCCCGGGGACGCCCCGAGCGGAGCAGCTGGACCAGGCTCCGCGTCCCCCAGAACACTCCCGCGCTCGTCGGGGCGGAGATCCGCAGGCCGTCGTCGGCGCTCAGCACGTACCCCTCGGGGTGCGGGACCTCCGGCAGGTCGGCGACCTCGAGGACGATGTCGGTCGGGCGCGGCCGCGTCGTGACGACGACCTCCGGGCGGCGGCGCACGTGGCCCGCGAGCTGCAGGTCTCGCGCCAGCAGCTCGCCCTCGGAGCGCAGCGCGGGGCCGGCCGCGCCGACGAGGGCGACCCGGGCGGCCGGGGTGAGCGGGCGACCCGGGCCGCTGGGCCGGAACGCCCGCGCGGCGGGCAGCAGCGGCGGCGCGGGGTTCGCAGGGTTCACGGGGTTCACGGGGTTCGACGGGCCCGCGGGGGCCAGGGCGGCGGCGGGCACGCCCAGGCCGGCGAGCAGGGGCGCGGTGACGCCGGCGGTGAGCCCGGCAGCGAGCACCGAGCGGCGGGAGGGCAGCGCGGACATGGGGGTCCTCTCGGGATCGTCGTTGATGCACGACGCACGATGCCAGAGAACCCACCGGTGGTCTAGACCTGTCGGCGGCGTGTCGCCGCAGGTCACCGGCACAGGGCCAGTCGAGCCTTCTGTCGGCTCAGCCGAGCTCGAGCACCGGCCAGTCCGCGAGGTCGGCGCGCATCCGGCGGTCGTGCGTGGCGACGACGACGGCCGCGGGCGTGACCAGCAGCGCGCGCGTGAGCTCGTCGACCAGGTCGACCGACAGGTGGTTGGTCGGCTCGTCGAGCAGGAGCAGGTGCGGGGCGTGCAGCAGGGCACGGGCCAGCTCGAACCGGCGGCGCTGCCCGGCCGAGAGCTCCGTGAGCGGCCGGTCGAGGTCGTCCTCGCTCAGCAGCCCGAGCGCCGCGACGGGCACCACGTGGTCCGGGTCGAGCTCGCCGCGCTCCAGCAGCTCCAGCGCCTCCGCGGCGTAGGCCTCGAACCCCGTGCGCGCGTCGTCCGGGCCGCCGGAGGCGGGCGCGCGCGACTCCTGCGTGACCACCCCGAGCCGCGCGCCCTCGGTGAGCGTGCGCGCCCCGCGGTCGAGCGCGGCCCGCCCCGCGAGCGCCGCGAGGAACGTCGACTTCCCCGTCCCGTTGGGGCCGACGACGAGCAGCCGCCCCGACGGCGGGACCGCCACGCGGGTGCCCGGCAGGTCGAGCCGCACCCCGCCGTCGGCGGCGACCACCCGGGGCGAGCGCAGCTCCACGAGCGGGTCCCCCGGCGACCACCCGGGCGACATCGCCGGCAGGTCGGGGAACGCGAGCTCGAGCGGCGGGACGGGCACCTCGACCGCCTCGGCCTCCAGCTTCTGCACCAGCCGGTCGGCCGCCTTGACGTGGATGCGCGCACGGGTGGCGCGCCGGTGCTTCTCGGACCCCTTGGGCGGCCGCCACTCGTCCGACAGCCCTTCGTAGGAGGCGTCGAGACGCTGCGCCAGCACACGGGCCCGCTGCTGCTCGGCCCGGTAGCGCTGGCGCCACCGGTGCAGCGCCTGGTTCTTGGCGAAGCGGTAGGCGAGGTACCCCGGCTGCCCGTACAGCACGGGCTTGCCGTCCATCGACGGGTCGAGGTCGACGATGGCGGTGGCGACGTCGTCGAGCAGCTCGCGGTCGTGCGTCACCAGCACGACGCCGCCGCGCCAGGCGACCAGCTCGCCGGTGAGGAACTCGATGGCGCCGTCGTCCAGGTGGTTGGTCGGCTCGTCGAGCAGCAGCAGGTCGGCCCGCTCGGCGAGGCGGCACGCGAGCCGCACCCTGTACCGCTGGCCGACCGACAGGGTGTCGAGGCGCCTGGTGAGGTCGCGCACGGCGCCCAGCCGGGTCAGGGCGACGTCGACCCGCCGGTCGGCGTCCCAGACGGCCAGGTGCTCGGACCGCGTGAGCAGGTCGGCCAGCTCACCCAGGTCACCGCCCTCGTGGTCGAAGTCCGCCGCGGCGGCGTCGAGCCGGGCCGCGGTCTCGCGCAAGCCGGCGAGGGTGCCGTGCACCAGGTCCCCGACCGTCGTGCCCGCCGCCGCGTCGAGCTCCTGCTCGACCAGCGCGACCGTGCCCGTACGACGCACCTCGCCCGACGACGGCACCAGCCGTCCGGCGAGCAGGCCCAGCAGCGTCGACTTGCCGGAGCCGTTCTCCCCCACGACGCCGAGGCGCACGCCGTCGGACACGCGCAGGTCCATGCCCGACAGCACGGGCCGGCCCGGATAGCCGAAGGCGAGGTCGGTGGTGGTGAGGTGCACCCGCCGATCCTAGGCGGGCCCCGCACTAGGGTGGGTGCCATGACTTCCCCCGCTTCCCCCGAGGTCGTCGTGCGCGCCGACGGCCGTACGCCCGACCAGCTCCGGCCCGTGACGATCACCCGCGGCTGGACCGAGAACGCCGAGGGCTCCGTGCTCGTGGAGTTCGGCAAGACCCGGGTGCTGTGCACGGCGTCCTTCACCGCCGGCGTCCCCCGCTGGAAGAAGGGCTCCGGCGAGGGGTGGGTCACCGCGGAGTACGCGATGCTGCCGCGCGCCACCAACGAGCGCAGCCAGCGCGAGTCGGTCAAGGGCAAGATCGGCGGCCGCACCCACGAGATCTCCCGCCTCATCGGCCGCGCCCTGCGCGCCGTCGTCGACGTCTCCGCCCTGGGCGAGAACACGGTCGTGCTCGACTGCGACGTCCTGCAGGCCGACGGCGGCACCCGCACCGCCGCGATCACCGGCGCCTACGTGGCGCTGGCCGACGCCGTCGCGTGGGGCACGCGGCACGGGCACGTCACGGGCGGCAAGCAGGTGCTCACCGGCTCGGTCGCCGCCGTGAGCGTGGGCATCATCGACGGCACCCCGATGCTCGACCTGCCCTACGTCGAGGACGTACGCGCCGAGACCGACATGAACGTCGTCACCACGGGGTCGGGGGCGTTCGTCGAGGTGCAGGGCACCGCGGAGCAGGCGCCGTTCGACCGTGCGGAGCTCGACGCGCTGCTCGACCTGGCCGTCGCCGGCACCGCGGAGCTCACCCGCCTCCAGACCGAGGCGCTCGCGCAGGAGCTCGGCCGGTGAGCGGGGCCGGCGCCGTCACCGTGCCGGCCGGCGCGCGGCTCGTGCTCGCCACCCACAACGCCAAGAAGCTCGTCGAGCTGCGCGCCATCCTGCGCGAGCAGCCCGGCCTCGACGGGCTCCCGGACGACGCCGTCGTCACGGCCGGCGGGCTGGGCGCCCCCGAGCCCGTCGAGGACGGGGTCTCGTTCGTCGAGAACGCGCTGCTCAAGGCGCGGGCGCTGGCTTCGGCCACCGGCCTGCCGGCCGTCGCGGACGACTCCGGCTTGAGCGTCGACGTCCTGGGTGGCGCGCCCGGCATCTTCTCGGCGCGCTGGTCGGGACGCCACGGCGACGACGTCGCGAACCTCGAGCTGCTGCTCGCCCAGCTCGGCGACGTGCGTGACGAGCACCGCGGCGCGGCGTTCGTCTGCGCGGCCGCGCTGGTGACGCCGGACGGCCGGGAGGAGGTGTGCCTCGGCGAGATGCCCGGCACCCTGGTCCGCGCGCCGCGGGGGACGAACGGCTTCGGCTACGACCCGATCCACGTGCCGGCCGAGCAGGTGCCGGCGCCCGACGGCACCCCGGGCACGCGCACGTCCGCCGAGCTCGACCCGGCGGAGAAGAACGCGATCAGCCACCGCGGCAAGGCGTTCCGGGCGCTGGCACCCGCCGTCGCCCACGCGCTGGCGGGCTGACCGGCGGAGGCCTCACGCCTCGTCGAGCAGCTCCAGGAGGCGGGTGGTGGTGCGCCAGCTGCGCACCGTCATCCGCCGGAAGACCGGCATGCCCATGAGCACCGTGATGCGCGTCCGTGACGCCCGCGCCGCGACACGGGAGAAGTAGATCGCCCCGACGCCCGGCGACACCGTGTCGACGCCCTCGCACAGCTCCGGCAGCTGCGCCCACACCTCGTCGACCGTGAGCGGGTGCTTGAGGAAGAAGACGTCGCTGCGCAGCGTCGGGGCGCCGTGGTCCGCCGGTGCCGCCGCCACCGTCGCAGCGAGCTCGTCGCGGGTCCGGACGACGACGGGGATCTCGATCCCGAACCGCCTCGCCAGCATCGCCTCGAGGGCGCCCTCCAGCGCCGGGCCCGCGTCCGGACGGGGCGTGAACAGGACGTTGCCGCTGGCCAGGTACGTCCGCACGTCCTCATGACCGGCGTCGCGGAAGCAGGCGGCGAGGGCGGTCATCGCGACCGGGTTCCTGCCGCCCACGTTGATCCCGCGCAGCAGCGCCACGGTCGAGGGCATCGGCGTCTCCGAGGTCGGTCAGGGCGGCGGTCCACCGCGGGCTCCAGCGTGGCACCGGCCACCGACAGGGCGCCCGCCCGGCTACGCGGCGCGGCGGGCGACGAGGCTGGCCACGGCGCGCCAGCCGAGCAGCGTCGCGGCGAGGAAGGCCGCCGTCACGACCGCGAAGCTGGGCGCGAGGCCGCCGACGAACAGCGGCCGCAGGGCCAGCCCCACCACCACCGTGGTGCCCCAGACGGCCACGCCGGTGGGCCACGGCCGCGCGGGCGCCCGCCAGGCACGGACCACGAGCCAGCCCAGGGCGAGCGCGACCAGGAACGGGAGCCCGACCAGGGCCACGTGCGCCAGGTCGCCCGACGTGGCGTGGTTGATCGTGCCGACCACGGTGAACACGAGCACGCTCAGGACGTCGGCGACGACGGCGGGCCACACGCGGCGGGTCCGGGCGGGGGCGGTGGCGGGCTGGTGCACGGCGTCGAGGCTACCGGTCACAGCTCGTGCACCTCGCCGGGCGCGGCGACCGCCACGGGGCCGTCGTAGACCTCGCGGGCCTCGGCGAGCGAGACCAGCGGGTCGCTCCACGCGGCGACGTGCGTCAGCAGCAGCCGCCGGACGCCGGCCTCGGCCGCCGCCTTGCCGGCACGGCGCCCGGTGAGGTGGATCCCGGGCTCCACGCGGTCGTCGCGACCCTCCTGGAACCCCGCCTCGCACAGGAACAGGTCGGCGCCGGCCGCCCCGGCGACGAGGCCGTCGCACAGGTCGGTGTCGCCGGAGTACACGAGCGTCGCCCGCTCCCCCGGTCGCACGGACGACGGGCCCGTCACGCGGATGCCGTACGCCTCCACCGGGTGGAACACCTCGAACGGCTCGAGCTCGAGCGGGCCGACGCGCACGGGGACGCCCGGTCGCCAGACGCGGACGTCGAGCTCGCCCGCCATCGACTCGCCCGGTTCCAGCCCGTACATCGCGCCGGCGCGCTCGGCGGTCGCGTGGGGCCCGTACACCGGCAGGTGGGTGTCCCGCCCGGTGCTCACGGCGCCCCGCTGCGGGTGGTAGCGCAGGTAGACGTAGAGCCCCGACAGGTCGGCGCAGTGGTCGGGGTGCAGGTGGGACAGCGCCACGGCGTCCAGGTCGAGCGGGTCCACGTGCCGCTGCAGCGCGCCCAGCCCGCCGTTGCCGAGGTCGAGGACGACGTTCCAGTCGCGCACGTCGTCGCCGGTGGCCCCGGCCGCCTCGGCCTCGGACGCCGGGACGTGCACCAGGTACGTGGACGCGGGCGAGGCCGGGCCGGGGAAGGAGCCGGACACGCCGACCGTCACGAGCCTCATGCGGCCTCCACCAGCGACACCTCCGGCCCCAGGAAGCGCCGCGCGAGCTGCTGGAAGGGCGCGGGCTCCCCCGTGGCGAGGAACCGGTGGGTGGGCGGCGGCGCGTCGACGGAGCGCTCCAGGCCGTGCGAGACGAGGTTGCGGAACACGTCCTTGGCGGTCTCCTCGGCGCTGGAGACCAGCGTGACGTCCTCCCCCATGACGTACGAGACGACGCCCGACAGCAGCGGGTAGTGCGTGCAGCCCAGCACGAGCGCGTCGACCCCCGCAGACTTCACGGGATCGAGGTAGCGGTGCGCGACCTCGAGCACCTCGGGCCCCGAGGTGAGCCCCTTCTCCACCAGCGGCACGAACTCGGGGCAGGCCTGGGTGGTGATCTCCAGCCCCGGCGTGACGTGGAAGGCGTCGTCGTACGCCCGGGAGTCGATCGTCGCCTTGGTGCCGATGACGCCGATCCGGCCCGTCTTGGACGTGACGACCGCTCGCCGGGCCGCGGGTCGGATCACCTCGATCACCGGGATGCCCCGGCGCACCGTGTACCGCTCGCGGGCGTCCGGCAGCGCGACCGCCGTCGCGGAGTTGCAGGCGATGACCAGCATCTTCACACCGTCGTCGACGAGCCGGTCCATGACGGCCAGCGCCATCGCGCGCACGGCGGCGAGCGGCTTCGGCCCGTAGGGGCTGTTCGCCGTGTCGCCGATGTACAGCAGCTGCTCGTGCGGGAGCTGGTCGAGGATCGATCGCGCGACGGTCAGCCCGCCGACACCGCTGTCGAAGATCCCGATGGGGGCGTCGTTCACGGCTGGCAGCCTAGCCGCGTCGACGGCTGCCGAGCCCGGGGAGTGAGGGGGAACACGGCGTGGCGCCCACCACACCGCTGCTGTTCACGGCGATATTCGTGGCCATTCTCACGGCCGTTCTCACGGCCATGTTCACCGGCCGTCCGCGCCCGACGGGCCCGGGCCGCCCCGCCCCGCGCGCAGGTCGTGGAGCATCTCGTCCATGAGGGTCTCCTGCGCGAAGCCCGCGGCCACGAACACGCCGCCCCAGTAGCGCCGCGCCGCGCCGCTCAGCCCTGCGTCGTCGAGGTCGTCGTCGTCCGGGTCGTCGTCCGGGTCGTCGTCCGGGTCGTCGTCCGGGTCGTCGTCCGGGTCGTCGTCCGGGTCGCCGTCCGCCTCGGCGAGCGCGTCACCGAGCACCTGGTCGTGCAGCGCCTCCACGTCGGCGTCCTCCTCCAGCGCGAGGCGCTCGGCGAGCACGAGCCGCACGTCGGTGAGCGCGCCCGCGAACCCCTCCGCGTCCTCGCGGGGAACCACCACCTCGTCCGGCTCGTCGGACGCCTCCGCGCCCGGTCCCGCGTCAGAACCCGCGTCAGAACCCGCGTCGGAGCCCGCGTCGCGCGGGCCGGCGGGCGACAGGGTCTCGGCGAACGCCTCGAGCCGCGCCGCCTTCCCCGCGGCCAGGTCGGTCTGGGTGAGGTGCCGGAACTCCGCGGCGACCTCCTCGTCGTCGCGGTGCGCGTCCGGCAGCAGCCGCTGGACGGCCGGGTCCTGCGGCAGCCGGGCGACGCCGGTGAACGCCACGCCGTCGCCGACCTCGACGTCCGCCCCGACGCCCGAGTCGGCGCGCAGCAGCTCCGCGACGTCCCGGGCGACGCGCGCCAGCACCTCGCGCTCGAGCGGCGCCCAGCGCGCGACGTACCCCACGGGCGCGGAGCGGAACGGCGTCACGCGGCACCGCCGTCGGTGCCGCCGCCGTCCCCCGACGAGCGCATCGTGGCCCACAGCCCGTAGGAGTGCATCGCCTGCACGTCCACCTCCATGCGCTCGCGCGGCCCGGAGGAGACCACGGCCCGCCCGTCGTGGTGCACCTGCAGCATCAGCTTCTCGGCCTTGGCCTGCGGATAGCCGAAGTAGCTCTCGAAGACGTAGCTCACGTACGACATGAGGTTCACGGGGTCGTTCCACACGATGGTGACCCAGGGGTCGGCGAGGCCGGCCGCCGCCTCGGTCCCGGTCTCCTCCTGGACGTCGGTGGCCGCGGCCCGCACCACCGTCGCCGTCCGCACGTCGTCCACCGTCCCAGCCTAGGTGCAGCCCGCCCCTGGTCGTCGCCCGTCCGCACCGTGAGCCACGACGGGCCGGATCGCCCCCGGCGACCTACCGTGTCCCCATGATCGACGCGCACCGGAGCAGCGTGGCTCCGACGCCCACGAGCGGCGGCTCGTCGGCGTCCCTCCCCGACTCCCTCCCGGCCGCGCCGCTCCCGGCCGTCCGGCCGTCCGTGGCACTCCTGACCGACCGCTACGAGCTCACGATGCTCCAGGCCGCGCTCGCGGACGGCACCGCGCACCGGCACTGCGTCTTCGAGGTCTTCACCCGGCGCCTTCCCGCCGGCCGGCGGTACGGCGTCCTCGCCGGGACCGGCCGGGTCCTCGAGGCCCTCCCCCACTTCCGGTTCGGCGACGCCGAGCTGGCGTACCTGGAGCGGTCCGGGGTCGTGGACGACCGCACCCTCGACTTCCTGCGGGGCTACCGGTTCACCGGCACGATCCTCGGGTACGCCGAGGGCGAGATCTTCTTCCCCGGCTCCCCCCTGCTGCAGGTCGAGGGCACGTTCGCCGAGGCCGTGCTGCTGGAGACCCTCGTGCTGTCGATCCTCAACTACGACTCGGCGGTGGCGTCCGCCGCGTCCCGGATGACCAGCGCCGCCGTGAACCGGCCGGTCCTGGAGATGGGGTCGCGGCGCGCCCACGAGCAGGCCGGGGTCGCGGCCGCCCGGGCCGCCGTCATCGCCGGGTTCACCGGCACGTCCAACCTCGAGGCCGGGTTCCGCTACGACCTGGAGACGATCGGCACCGCCGCCCACTCGTTCACCCTCCTGCACGACGACGAGCCCGCCGCCTTCGCGTCGCAGGTCGCGTCGCTGGGCCCCGGCACCTCGCTGCTGGTCGACACGTACGACGTGCGCCGCGGGGTCGAGAACGCCGTCGCCGCGGCCGGCACCGGGCTCGGGGGCGTGCGGCTCGACTCCGGCGACCTCGGCGTGCTGGCGGTCGAGGTGCGCCGCCAGCTCGACGAGCTCGGCGCCCGCGACACCAAGATCGTCGTCACCTCCGACCTCGACGAGCACGCGATCGCGTCGCTGGCGGCCGCCCCGGTCGACGTGTACGGCGTCGGCACGGCGCTCGTCACCGGTTCGGGGGCGCCCACCTGCGGCATGGTCTACAAGCTCGTCGCGCGGGCGGACGCCACCGGCGTGCTGCAGCCCGTGGCCAAGGCCTCGGCCCACAAGCGCAGCCAGGGCGGGCGCAAGGTCGCCGCCCGGCGGTACGGCCCCGACGGCCGCGCCGTCGAGGAGGTCGTCGTGAGCGGGCCGGACGACCGCGTCGTGGCGTGGTCGCCGGAGGACCACGCGAGCGCGGACCGGGCGCCGGACGCCCCCGCCGACGAGCGCGGCGACCTGCGCCCGCTGCTCGTGCCGCTCGTCGTCGACGGCGCCGTGGACTCGCGCTGGGTCGGCGGCTACGGGGTGCAGAACGCGGCACGGCACCACCGGCAGGCTCGCGCGGAGCTGCCGCGCGGCGCCCGGCGGCTGTCGAGCGGCGACCCCGCGATCCCCACCGTGGAGCTCACGCTCGACTGATCGTCGGTCGGGCCCGTCGAGGCCCGGTCTCGACGGGCCCGACCCGCGACGGCTACTTCTTGCCCACGAACCAGCCGCGCACCATCTCGACGCGCTCCTGGAGCTGCTCGGCCGTGGCCAGGGGCACCTCGGGCCCGCCGCACCGGCGCCGCAGCTCCGTGTGCACGGTGCCGTGCGGCCGGCCCGCCTTGCGCGCCCAGGCGGACACGAGCTTGGCCAGCTCCTTGCGCAGCTCGGCCGCGCGCCGGTGCTCGGCCTCCGACCGCTCGAGGGCGGCCTCGCTCGGCGTCGCGCCGCGCCCGCGCTGGTGGTCGGCCTGGCGCTGACGCAGCAGCGTCGTCACCTGGTCGGCGTCGAGCAGCCCGGGCAGGCCGAGGAAGTCCAGCTCCTCCGCCGAGCCGAGCTCGCCTCCGGTGCCGAACTCGCCGCCGTCGAACAGCACGCGGTCGAACGACGCCTGCGCCTCGAGCGCCTCGAAGGACCCCAGGAGCTCGCCGGACGCCTTCTCCTCGCGGTTCGCGGCAGCGAGGAGCGCGGCCTCCGGGTCGTACTCGATGCCCTGCTCCTCGGCCGTCGCCGGGCGGTCGAGCGCGTGGTCCCGCTCGATCTCCATCCCGTTCGCGAGCTCGAGCAGCAGCGGCACGCTGGGCAGGAACACCGACGCCGTCTCGCCGCGCTTGCGGGCACGGACGAACCGGCCGATCGCCTGCGCGAAGTACAGCGGCGTGGACGTGCTCGTGGCATAGACGCCCACGGCCAGGCGCGGCACGTCGACGCCCTCGGAGACCATGCGCACCGCGACCATCCACCGCGACGTGCCGGAGGAGAACTCGTCGATGCGGGCGCTCGCGCCGTCGTCGTCCGAGAGGACCACGGTAGGGCTCGTTCCCGTGAGCCGGGCCAGGTGCCCCGCGTAGGCGCGCGCGTCGGTCTGGTCCGACGCGATGACCAGCCCGCCGGCGTCCGGCACCGTGCGGCGCACCTCCGTGAGGCGCTTGTCCGCCCCGGCGAGCACCGACGGGATCCACTCGCCGTTCGGGTCCAGCGCGGTGCGCCAGGCCTGGCCGTGCATGTCCTTGGTCATCGCCTCGCCGAGACGGGCGCTCACCTCGTCGCCCGCGCGGGTGCGCCAGCGCATCTCCCCCGAGTACGTCATGAACAGCACCGGCCGCACGACGTTGTCCCGCAGCGCGTCGCCGTACCCGTAGGTGTAGTCGGCCTTGGAGCGGCGGATCCCGTCGCGGTCCTGCTCGTAGGTGACGAACGGGATGGGGGCCGTGTCGGAGCGGAACGGGGTGCCGGTGAGCGCCAGCCGCCGGGTCGCGTCCTCGAAGGCCTCCCGCACCGCGTCGCCCCAGCTCAGCGCGTCGCCGCCGTGATGCACCTCGTCGAGGATGACGAGCGTGCGCGCCGCCTCGGTCCGCGCCCGGTGCAGCGCCGGCTTGGCCGCCACCTGGGCGTACGTCAGCGCGACGCCGTCGTAGTGGGACCCGTGCCGGCCCTGGCTGTTCTTGAACGACGGGTCGATCCGGATCCCGACGCGCGCGGCGGCGTCGGCCCACTGGTGCTTGAGGTGCTCGGTCGGCGCGACGACGGCCACGCGTCGCACGACCCCGGCCTCCAGCAGCTCGGTCGCCACGCGCAGCGCGAACGTCGTCTTGCCGGCACCGGGCGTCGCGACCGCGAGGAAGTCGCGCGGCGACCGCTCGTGGTACAGCGCGAGCGCCTCCGCCTGCCAGGCGCGCAGGTTCGACGCGGTGCCCCACGGGGCGCGACGCGGGAACGCCGGGCTCAGCTGGGACGCGGCCGACACCGACGGGGACTGCGGGAGCGGCTTGTGCGCAGGCTCTTCCGCCGCGGCGAAGAGGTCTGGGGTGGACTCGGGGTCGGGAAGTGGCTGCGCGCTCACTTGCCGGAGTCGCCCTCGCCGTCCTGCGGCTCCCGGAGACCGTCGTAGATCTCCTTGCAGATGGGGCAGACCGGGAACTTCGCCGGGTCACGACCCGGCACCCACACCTTGCCGCACAGGGCGATCACGGGCTTGCCCGACAGGGCCGACTCCATGATCTTCTCCTTGCGCACGTAGTGCGCGAAGCGCTCGTGGTCGCCCGGCTCGGCCGCCTGCTCGCTCGTCGCCGGGCGCTCCAGGACGCTCGTCGACGACCCGGTGTCCTGCGAGGGGTCGGCGGGAGGTGCGGAGAGGGGGTCGCTCATGACGGGCAGTCTACGACGCACCCCCGACGGTGCCGCCGGGTGCCCGCCGTGACGTTCCCGACGGGCACCCGGTCGGACGGCGTGCGTCACAGGCCCTGCCAGCCCGGCTTGCTCTCGAACGTCTGGCGGTAGTAGTCGCCGAGCTGCAGACGCGACGCGGCGGCGTCGTCGACCAGCACCGTCGCGTGCGGGTGCATCTGCATGACCGTGGCCGGCCACATCGCCGAGATCGGTCCCTCGACCAGCTGGTGCACCGCCTCGGCCTTGTGCCGGCCGGTCGCCAGCAGCACCAGGTGGCGGGCGTCCATGATGGTGCCGAGCCCCTGCGTGAGGCAGTGCGAGGGCACCTGGTCCACGTCGTCGTCGAAGAACCGCGCGTTGTCCAGGCGGGTCTGGCGCGTGAGCGTCTTGATCCGCGTGCGCGACGCGAGCGACGACCCCGGCTCGTTGAAGGCGATGTGCCCGTCCGTGCCGATCCCGAGGATCTGCAGGTCGACCCCGCCCGCCTGCGCGATCGCGGCCTCGTAGGCGGCGCACGCGGCCGGCAGGTCGTCCGCGAGGCCGTCCGGCCCGTGCACACGGTCGGCGGGCCACGCGACGCGCGACGCGATCTCCGTCTCGATGACGTTGCGGTACCGCTGCGGGTGGTCCTCCGTCAGCCCGACGTACTCGTCGAGCATGAAGCCGGTGGCCCGGTCGAACGACAGCCCGTCCTGCTCGTGGCGGCGGGCCAGCTCGTCGTACACCTTCAACGGGCTCGAACCCGTCGCCAGCCCCAGCACCGTGGCCGGGTCACGGCGCAGCAACGTCTCGATCGCGTCGGCGGCCAGCACGGCCAGCTCCTCGGCGGGGGCGATGACGACTTCCATGCTCAGGGCTCCAGTCTCAGGGACGACGCGCGGCGGGCGTCGTCGTGCGGTTCTCATGAAGTTCTCGTCGTGCGGTGCCCGCCGGAAGGGTCCACCGGGCGGTGCCCGGGCAGGTCACGCCCGGTCCGGGATCACATCATGGGCGCGCGTCCTGGCGCCACCCGGTGGCCGTCGTCAGTCCTCCCCGCCGGCCAGCTCGAGCGCCGAGCGGTTGAGCATCGGCGTGAGGCGGGCGTCGAACTCGGCGGCCAGCGCCTCGACGTCCTCCCCCTCCGCGATCCGCGCGAAGAGATCCTCGTACACCCCGGCCTCCTCGATGGCCGCCCATCCCGGCGCCGCGGGCGTGAGCTTCGACGCGGCGGCCGTGCGCACCAGCGTCCGGCCGAACACATCCTCCATCATGAGGTCGGTGAACTCACCCCGAGCGGGCCCGAGGCCTGCCTCGGCGAGCATCGTCTGGTACTCGTCGGAGAAGACCACCCGCAGCACGTCCTCGGCCAGCTCCGGGCTGGGCGTCGTCGCGGAGATCGCGACGTTCGAGCCGCCGGCGAAAACGGGCGCCACGCCGCCGTCCACGCCCGGCAGGGCGAAGACCCCGAAGGTCGAGCGGTCCGCCATCCCGTCACGGACCTCGGCCCCGTCGTCGCCGCGCACCAGGTCGCCGATCGACCATCGCGCCCACGCGGGCGCCATGATCGTCGCCGCGGCCGGCGGGCGGCCCTCGACGCCGTCGTTGAGGAAGTGCCAGTACTCGACGTCCTTCTCGGTCGACGGCAGGTAGGAGGCGTCGTCGTAGACCTCCTGCCACATCCGCAGGCCCTCGACGGTCCGCGGGTCCGCGAGCGTCGACCGCCAGGAGCCGCCGTCCTTCACGGCGAGCTCGCCGCCGTGCGCGAAGACCCAGGAGATGCCGTTGCGCCAGTCCTGCCCGCCCATGGCGAAGCCCGCCGCCCGGTCGTCGGTGAGCGTCACGACCGACTCGCCGAACTCCGCCAGGGTCCGGGGGACCTCGAGCCCGGCGGCGTCCCACACGTCCTTGCGGTAGAAGACGTACCGGGAGCCGAAGTAGTAGGGCAGCGCGTAGCGGTGGCCGTCGACCGAGCCCGCCTCGACGAACGACTGCAGCAGGTCGTCGCCGCCGAGCTCCTCGTAGAGCGCGGGCGAGATCTCCCGGAAGGCGCCCGCCGTGGTGAAGGCCGGCGACTGCGTGTTGCCGATCTCCACCACGTCCGGGGTGAGCTCCGGGTCACCGAGCGTCTCGGACAGGCGCTCCACGAGGTCGCCCCAGTCCTGCTCCTCGATCGTGAGGGTGGCGCCCGGGTGCTGCTGCTCGAACGCCTGCACGAGGTGCTCGCGCAGCTCGGGGCCGGTGTCGGTCCCGACCAGCCACATCACCAGGTCGGTGTCGGGGCCGGTCTCCTCCGGCTCGTCCTGGAGCGCGCCGCAGCCGCTCAGGACCAGCGCGGCGGCGGTCGCGACCGACAGGGCGGCGGCGGTACGGCGCCTCGGGTGCATCGGTGTTCCTCTCGGCAGGACGACGGTGGAGGCGGCCCCGGCAGGTCAGGCGGGCTGGTGGTCGACGGCCGGGCGCGGGTCGCCGGCCGCCGGCGCAGGGCGCGCGGCACGTCGTCCGACGACGGCGGCCCCCACGGCGCCGACCGGCACCCGGCCGGGCGCGAGCCGGACCCGCTCCGGCAGGTGCAGGGACGACAGGAAGCCCGACCCGGCGGACTCGCGCGCGAGCGCGTCCCGCACGGCGACGAGCAGCGGCTCGCCGAGCTGGGCGACGCCGCCGCCGAGCACCACGGCCGGGACGTCGACGGCCAGCACGAGCATCCGCACGGCCGCGGCGACCGCCGACGCGTACCGGTCGCGTGCCTCGGCCGCGCCGGGGGCTCCGGCCGCGGCGGCCTCGAAGAGCTCCACCGGCGCGGGCCGTCCGGTGCGTGCCGGCCACAGCGCGGCGACCGCCGTGCCGGACGCGTACAGCTCCAGGCAGCCGCGCTGGCCGCAAGGGCACAGCGGGCCCGCGGGGTCCACGGGCACGTGCCCGATCTCCCCCGCGGCTCCCCCGACGCCGCGGCGCAGCCGGCCGTCCAGGACCAACCCGGCCGCCAGGCCCGTGCCCAGCGCGAGGAACGCGAGGTCGACACCGGCCGCGTCGCCCTCGCCCGGGCCGTCCTCCGCGAGTGCCAGGTGCGCGGCGCCGAGCGCGGCGACGTTCAGGTCGTTCTCCACCCCGACGGGCAGGCCGCCCAGCTCCGCGCCCAGGAGCCTGGACAGGTGCAGGGGCGCACCGTCGACGCCGACGTTGACCGCGTGCCGGACCGTGCCCGGCCCGGGGTCCACGAGGCCGGGCACGCCGACGCCGACGCCCCCGAGGTCGGCCGGCGTCAGGCCGGCCTGGCGGGTGACCCCGCGCACGGCCCGGGCCGCGCCCGCGACGACGCCCTGCGGCCCCCGCTCCGTGGCGAGCCGCGCCTGCGCGACGACCTCGCCGGCGGCGTCGAGCAGCACGGCCAGCGTCTTCGTGCCGCCGATGTCGAGGCCGACGGACGGCCCCGTTCCCGGCCCGGTCCCCGGCCCCGCCGGCGGTGCCGCGGCGGTCCTGCGTGCGTCGTCCACGTCAGCCCTTCACCGCCCCGGCCACGAGCCCGGACGTCATCCGGCCCTGCACGAACAGGAAGAACACGATGACGGGGACCGCGATGAGGGTCGACGCGGCCATGACCTCGGCCCAGTCGATGCCGCGGTTCGCCGACGCCGACAGGAAGCTGCGCAGCCACACCGGCAGCGACTGGCTCGACTCGGACGGCAGGATGACGAGGGCGGTCGTGAACTCGTTCCACGCCTGGAGGAAGGCGTAGACGCCGGAGGCCACCAGGCCGGGCGCCAGGAGCGGGAACGTGATCCGCAGGAACGCCTTCGTGCGGGACAGCCCGTCGACCATCCCGGCCTCCTCGAGCTCCGCCGGGACGCCCGCGACGAAACCGCGCAGCATCCAGATCGTGAACGGCACGAGCATCGCGGTGTACAGGATCGAGATGCCGAGCACCGAGTTCAGCCCCAGGACCGGGGCGGTCTCGCCGAACGACGACAGCATCTTGTACTGGGCGATGAACAGCCCCTCGGCGGGCAGCATCTGGATGAACAGCACAGCCAGCACGAAGCTCGCCCGCCCGCGGAAGCGCCAGCGGCTGATGGCCAGGGCCGCCAGGAAGGCGAAGGCCAGGACGAGGACGATCGTGATGCCGGTGATCATGAGGCTCATCCGCAGCGCCCCCAGGAAGCCCGAGTCCGCGATCACCCCGGAGAAGTTCGCCAGCGTGAAGTCCATGGGCAGGAAGCTCGGCGGCGTCGCCCGCAGCCGGGCGTTCGGCGTGACCGCCGACAGCACCATCCAGTAGACGGGGAACACCCACACGAGCGACAGGGCCAGGCCCAGGACGCTCAGCGCGACCTTCCCGGCGCGCGGGCGGCGCCGCGTCGTCGGGCGCGGGCCCGGCGCCCCGGCGCCCGGCGCCGGCCCGGCGGGAGGCCGGGCGACGGTGGGGGCGGGCTCGGTCGTGGCGCTCATGCGGCGTCCTCCTTCATGAGGCTGCGGACGTAGGGGGCGGACAGCGCCACCGTGAGCAGCAGGACGAAGATCGACACGGCCGCGGCGCCGGAGAAGTCCTGGCTGCCGACGCCGAGCTCGTAGATGAAGTTGCCCAGGAGGTTGGTCTCGGAGACCGGGGCGCCGCCGTCCTGCAGCAGCCGGATCTGCGCGAAGACGCGCAGGTCCCAGATGATCTGCAGCAGCAGCACGATCGCGAGCACCGGCCGCACGAGCGGCAGCAGGATCCGCACGAGGATCTGGGTGCCGTTCGCGCCGTCGAGCCGCGCGGCCTCCAGCACCTCGTCCGAGACCTGGGTGAGCCCGGCGTAGATGGACATCGCGACGAAGGGCACGGACATCCACACGACGACGAACGTCGCGACGAGGAAGAACGTGGCCGGCTGCGCGAGCCAGGCGAAGCCGTCGGCCTGGGAGAACCCGAGCTGGACGAGCAGCCAGTTGACCACGCCGGTGCGGTAGTCGAAGAGCCACCGGAAGACCGTCACGGCGGCCACCAGCGGCGTCGCCCAGGCGAGCAGCAGCACCACCTGCATGACGATGCGCACCCACCCGTGCACCGCGCGCATCAGCGTCGCCAGGCCCAGGCCGATACCGACCGTGAGAAACGCGTTGACGAGGCAGAACGCGATGGAGCGCGCCACGACGGGCACCAGCCGGTCGTCGGCGAGGATGCGCGCGTAGTTGTCGAGCCCCGCGAACGTCGGCGGGGCGCCGAACTGCTGCAGCATCCCGTACTCCTGCAGGGAGGTGACCACCTGCCAGTACACGGGGTAGCCGAGCCCGACGAGCAGCACGGCCACGGCGGGCAGCAGCAGGAGATAGGGGGTGGCCGGCCGGCGCCGACGGCGGATCGCGATGCCGGACGTGCTGGTCGTGCTGGTCGTGCTGGCCATGCGGTCCTCAGCCCGCCTGGCCGTTGAGCATCGGCGTGAGCTTCTCGTCGTACTGCGCGGCGAGCGCGGTCACGTCGCCGCCCTCGGCGATCTTCTGGAAGAGCTCCTCGTAGACCTTGGCACCCTCGACGGCCGCCCAGCCCGGCGCGGCCGGGGTGAGCTTGGAGGCCTCAGCCGTCTCCACGGCGACCTCGCCGAACTTGTCCGCGGCCATCACCTCGTTGAAGTCGGTGTTGGCGGGCCCGAGTCCGTTCTCGGCCAGCATCGTCTGGTAGTCGTCCGAGTAGATGATGCGCAGCAGGCTCTCCGCGAGCTCGGGGTGCTGCGACTTCGCCGAGACCGCGAGGTTCGAGCCGCCGGCGAAGACCGGGGCCACGCCGCCGTCGACGCCCGGCAGGGCGAAGATGTCGAACTTCTTGGTGTCCGCCATCCCGTCGCGGACCTCGTCACCCTCGTCGTTCTTGGTCAGGTCGCCGAGGGACCAGCGGGCCCAGCCCGGCGCCATGATGGTCGCGCCCTCGGGCTCGCCGCCCTTCTCCGGGTCGTTGAGGAACTCCCAGTAGGCCTCGTCGGTCTGCGTCGGCGGGAGGTTCGACGCCTGGGCGAACACGTCCTGCCACTGCTCCAGGCCCTTGACGGTGCTCGGGTCGGACAGCGTCGAGGTCCACTCGTCGCCCTCCTTGACGGCCAGCTCGCCGTCGTTCGCGAACACCCAGGAGATGCCGTTGCGCCAGTCCTGGCCGCCCAGGGCGAAGCCGGACCGCTCGCCGGTGCGCAGCTCCTGCACCGCGTCGCCGAACTCCTGGAGGGTCGTGGGGACCTCGAGCCCGGCCTTCGTCCAGAGGTCCTTGCGGAAGAACATGTAGCGCGAGCCGTAGTAGTACGGCAGCGCGTACTTCGCGTCGTCGATCGAGCCCGCCTCCACGAAGGACGGCAGCAGCTTCTCGCCGCCGAGCTCGGCGTACAGCTCGGGCGAGATCTCGCGGAACGCGCCCGCGTAGGTGAAGGTCGCGGCCTGCGTGTTGCCGATCTCGACGACGTCGGGGGTGTTCTGCGCGTCCGGCAGGGCCGTCGTGAGCTTCGTGACGACGTCCTCCCAGTCCTGCTCCTCGATCGTCAGCGTCGAGCCGGGGTTCTCCTCGGCGAACTCCGCGACGAGGAAGTCGCGCAGCTCGTCCGGGGTGTCGGAGCCGTTGAGCCACAGCGTGATGTCCGCGGCCTCGGGCGTCCCGCCCTCGGAGCCGCCGTCGCCGCTGTCCGTGCCGGAGCCGCAGGCGGTCAGGGCGAGCGCCAGGGTCATGCTCGTCGCCACGCCGGCGGTGAGTCGGGTCCTCTTCATCGGTGTTCCTCTCGCTGGGAAGCGCGACGGCGCCGGGGCTCGACGTCGTCGGATGGGGTCGGGGGGGCGCCCGGGCAGGCGCGCACGGCGGCACCCGGGGCCGGGGCCCGGTGCCGTGGGTCGTTCGGTGGGTCGCTGCGGGTCAGGACACGCCGAGCTGGGCGGCCAGGACCAGGACGGCCGCGCCCGCGAGGACGACGTCCTCGTCGAGGCTGGCCATCCGCAGCCGCAGCCCGGCGGCGGTCGCCGGCATCGTGCGTTCGGTCAGGGTCTGCAGCGCCGCCGTGCGCAGGGCGCCGTCGAGCAGCTCGGGCGGGCCGCTGAGCAGCACCTCCGCGAGGTTGAGCGCGCCGACGACGGGTGCGAGCGTCACGCCGAGCGTGCGGCCCACGGACGCGAGCGCCTCGTCGGCCTCGGCCGGGTCGAGGCCCGCGACCGCACGGCGCAGCGCGGGGGCGGCGAGCACCGTCTCGAGGCAGCCGCGCCGCCCGCACGCGCACTCCTCGCCGTCGTCGACGACGGTCACGTGCCCGAGCTCGCCCGCGGCGTCCGCGGCCCCGTGCACCCGTCCCCCGTCGACCATGACGCCGGCGCCGACGCCCTGGCCGATCGTGAGGACGAGCATGGCGCCGGCCGCGCCGCCGTACGTGTACTCGCCGAGCGCCGCGGAGTTGGCGTCGTTCGCGACGTGCACCGGCAGGCCGAGCCGGTCGGTCAGGGTCGCCGCCAGCGGCAGGTTCGCCCACTGGCGGTTGGGCGCCTCGATCACGGTGCCCGAGTCGTCCACCACGCCCGGGGAGCCCACGCCGACCCCGATGACGGGGCTGGTCGCGGCCGCGACCAGGGTCCGGGCGAAGCGGGTGATGAGGTCGACCAGCCCGTCGCCGACCCGGCCGTCGACGGGCAGCGAACGTCGCACGACGGCCTCGCCGGTGAGGGTCATGACGGCGCCGCGCATCACGGCGTCGTCCGACAGGTCCACGGCGACGATCTGGTAGGCGTCGGTGCGCATCCCGACGAGGATGGCCGGCTTGCCCACCCGGCGGACGGGCTGCACGCCGAGCTCCTCGACGAGGCCCTCGGCGAGCAGCACGTTGACGAGGTCCGAGACGGTGACCCGCGTGAGGGACGTCGCCCGGGCCAGGTCGGCGCGGGAGGTCGGCCCCTCGTGGAACAGGTGCTGCAGCACCAGGGAGCGGTTGTGCGCACGGGCGTGCTCGGGCAGGACCTTCGAGGTGGCGCGCAGGCCGGTCCCGAGACCTCGTCGTGCGGGACGCGTCGTCGGCGTGGACATGTTTGTTAGTACAGCGTCTTAACTGTCGGGGTGTCCAATCCGATCGGCCTTCGTTACGTGATCGTGACCCCCGCGCGGCGCCCTCGGCGGGCGCGGTGAGCAGCCTGCGGGTAGTGGTCCCGGCGCACGCCGCGCGCCAAGGTCACGGTCTCGGCACGGTCTTGTCACGATGCACCCTCACGACCTGGGACGACGGGCTCCGCGCCGTACGCTCGTGGCCATGTCGACGACCGCCCGCCGCGCAGGGACGCGCCGCGCCGCCCCCCTCGCCTGGCTCTGCGCACCGCTCGTCCTCGTGCTCGCCGCCTGCTCGGGCCCCGGCGCGGGCGAGGGCTCCTCGGGCTCCTCGAGGGCCGGCGAGACGTCCGCGGGTGCGGTCGAGGACGCGGGCGGCGAGGTGGCCGACGAGGGGGCCGCCCTGGGCGAGGCCGCGTCCGAGGGCACCGCGGCGACCGATGACCGGGAGATCATCACGACCGGCCACGCGACGGTCGTCGTGGACGACCCGTCCGCCGCCGCCGCCGAGCTCGCCCGGCTCGTCGAGCAGGCGGGAGGCCGGGTCGAGCGCCGTAGCGAGTCGGCGGGCGGCGCCGACGAGCCCGGCTCGGCCAGCATGACCTTCCGCATCCCCTCCGACCGGATGACCAGCGCCGTCGAGGCCCTCGACGGCATCGGCGACGTCCAGGACGTGCAGCAGGACAGCGTCGACGTCACCGGCGAGGCCCAGGACCTCGACGCCCGGATCGCGGCCCTGAACACCTCCACGGGCCGCCTGCGCGAGCTCATGGCGGACGCCGCCAGCACCGGCGACCTGCTCGAGGTCGAGCAGGAGCTCTCCGAGCGCCAGGCGGAGCTCGACTCCCTCACCGCGCAGCGGCAGCGCCTCGCCGACCAGGTCGCCATGTCGACGCTCGACGTCGAGCTCGTCTCCGAGCCGGTCGCGGTCGCGCAGTCCCGCGGCGGCTTCCTGGGCGGCCTGGCGTCCGGCTGGGACGCCCTGGTCACCACGCTGTCCACCCTCGTCCTCGTGCTCGGGGTGGTGCTGCCGTGGCTCGCGCTCGTGGGCGTGGGCTACCTCGGGTACCGCTGGTGGCGCCGTTCTCGCTCGTCCCAGGCCGCAGGCGGGCAGGGACCGGCCGGCGGCGCGGGCCCCGACGACGGGCCGGGCTACGGCCCGTCCGGCGACGGTCCGGACGACACGGCCGCGTCGGACGACGCCCCCGACGACGCGCCGGCCACGCCGGTACCCGCCGGCCGCTGACCGCCGGGCTCCGCGCCCGCACGTCCCTCGACCCACCCGCCGACGCCGGCCCAGCCCCCGGCCGCCCGCTCGGCGTCGAGGTCCCGGGGATACCCGGCGACCCCCGGCCGGCGCTGCCACGGCAGCGGCCCCGACAGGGGCCGGTACTCCACCCCGAAAGCGTCGAGCCGGGGCAGGTGGGCCGTGCGCAGCCGCTCCAGGAACTCCGCCGACGCGGCGGTCCCCGGCTCGCGCCCACCGTCCGGCTCCGGGGACCACACGACCTCGGCGAACGCCGACAGCCGCGGGTAGGTCGCGTAGTCGACGCGGCGCACCGAGTCCAGGTGCTCGGCCCAGACCTGCGCCTGGCCCCCGAGGACCCGGCCCGCCCCCGGGCCGTCGAGGTCCGGCCGGGTCGCCCGGAACGCCTCCGGCAGCGGCTCGAACGCGTACACGTCCTCCACGGTGCGCAGGAACCCGACGGGGATCGGCTCGTCGGGCCCGTCGCCGGCGCGGTGGTCGAGGTAGGTGACCTGCTCGGGCGCGAGGACGACGTCGTGCCCGGCGGCGAGCGCGTCGGCCGCCACGGACCAGCCCCGCCAGCACGTGACGACGGCGTCGAGCGGCAGGTCGGGCCCGAAGCCCTCGTCCCACACGACGGCGCGGCGCCCGCGCGAGCCCAGGTGGCGGGCCAGCTGCCCGAGGAACCAGCCGTGCAGGCGGGCCACGTCACCGGCGCCTTCCGGTGTCCGGTAGCCCAGCGCGGCGGCCCGCTCGACCAGGTCGGGGCGCGCCCGCCACGCCGTCGTGGGCACCTCGTCGCCGCCGATGCCCACGAAGGGCGAGTCGAAGACCTCGCACACCTCGTCGAGGACGTCGCGGAAGAACTCCACGGCCTCGTCCGTGGGCGCGAGCACGTCGTCGCTGATGCCCCACGTGGTGCGGACCTCGTGCTCGCCGGGCCGTGCCGCGAGGTGCGGGTAGGCGGCGAGCACCGCCTGCACGTGCCCGGGGACGTCGATCTCCGGCACCACCGTCACGCCGCGCTCGCGCGCATGGGCGACGATCTCCCGCAGGTCGTCGCGCGTGTAGAACCCGCCGTGCGGGCGCCCGTCGCGGCTCCCGGTACGCCAGGTGCCGACGGTCGAGGACGTCCGCCACGACCCGACCTCGGTGAGCCGCGGGTAGCGGCGCGACTCGAACCGCCAGCCCTGGTCGTCGTTCAGGTGCAGCTGGACCACGTTGAGCCGGTGCGCCGCCGCCAGGTCGACGAAGCGCAGCACGTCGGCCTTCGGCAGGAAGTGCCGGGAGACGTCGAGCATGACGCCGCGCCAGCCGTGGCGCGGGGCGTCCGAGACCGTGCAGGCGGGCAGGCGCAGGGGGCCGCCGACGGCGCCGCGCCGGTACGCGGCCGGGCCGGCGAGCTGGCGCAGGGTCTGTACCGCCGCGTGCGCCCCGTCCAGGTCGGCCGCGGCGACCCGGACGCGCCCCACCGGATCGCCCACGACGAGCCGGTACCCGCCCGCGGGCAGGGCCCTGTCGACGGTGAGCGAGACGTCGGCCGCGTCGTCGAGCACCCCGTCGACGCGCACCGGGACGAGGTCGACGCCGAACGCCTCCTCGGTGACGCGCCGCCACCAGCGTGCCGCCGGCGCGAGGGCCGGGGACGCGGCGACCGCGGCCCGGTCGACGATCACGACGACGCCGTCGTCGCGTGTCGAGGTCACGGGTGCGGGCACCAGCCCGAGGGTGCGGTCGAACATGGAAGCCACCCTAACGAAACCCCTGCGCACGACGAAGGCCCCGCCGGCTGGTGGGCCGGCGGGGCCTTCGTCGCAGGGGTGGAGCTGCCGGGAATCGAACCCGGGTCCGGTGACGCTTTTCGTGTACTTCTCCGGGCGCAGTCTGCTGTGCTTTTCTCGGCCCCCGCACTCACGCAGACAAGGTGCGGACGGGCCCAGTCATCTAGAAGTCCCCGGAGCCCCGATGACGGAGGCTACGAGCAGTGGCTCTCTAGTCGACGCCGGCGACCGGGGCGAGAGCATCCCCGGGCCGACGGACTTCAGGACTCGCTCAGGCGGCGAGTGCGAAGTCGGTGCGCTTGTTATCGGCACCTATAGATGTGCAGGCAAGTCGTTAACGAGATGAGCCTGCATCCTCGGCCCGCTTCTCCACGAAGCACGACCACCGTCGAAACCGATCAGCCCCTGTGGTGTTGTCAACTGCCGGCGCTCGCGCACCGACGTGTCCATCGTAGTGCGTCAACCGCCCGAGGTGCGAACCTATTCCGCCGTGGCGGTCGGCCGGATCGCGTCCGTGCGCCCTCGCGTCAGCTCAGCATCTCGCGGTGGCGGACGGCGCGCTGCGCCTCGCGCAGGTCCTGCTTCTCGCGCAGGGTCTGTCGCTTGTCGTACTCCTTCTTGCCGCGGGCCAGCGCGATCTCGACCTTGGCCCGCCCGTCGAGGAAGTACAGGCTCAGCGGGACCAGCGTGTGCCCCTTCTCCTGGACCTTGGACTGCAGGCGCGTGATCTCGTCGCGGTGCAGCAGCAGCTTGCGCCGCCGCCGCGGCGCGTGGTTGTTCCACGTGCCCTGGAAGTACTCCGGGATGTGCACGTGCTCCAGCCACGCCTCGCCGTGGTCGATGGCGGCATAGCCGTCCGTGAGCGAGGCCCGCCCCATGCGCAGGGCCTTGACCTCCGTGCCCGACAGGACGAGCCCGGCCTCGACGACGTCCTCGATCACGAAGTCGTGGCGCGCCTTCTTGTTGTTCGCCACGATCGTGCGCGGGTCGGACGCCTTCTTCTTGGCACCCTTGGCCTTGTTGGACACGGTCTCCTCCTCCCGGGTTCGCGGTCTCGCGACGTCCCAGGATACGGGAGCCTCCGGCCGGAGCCAGGACTTTTCAGTTCAGCCAGCCGCTCATCGGGTCGGTGGTGCTGCCGTTGACGTACACCTCGAAGTGGAGGTGGCAGGCCGACGAGCTCCCGGTCGAGCCGGAGTAGCCGATGACCTCGCCCTTGCCGACGTACTCCCCCACGCTCACGGTGTCGTACGTCAGGTGCAGGTAGCGCGACATCACGTTGTCGCCCTGGTAGGTGCCGTGGTTGACGAGCACGTTGTTGCCGGGCCCGCTGCCGTAGTACGCCTGCTCGACGTAGCCGCTCTGCGCGGCGTAGATCGGCGTGCCGCAGTACGTGCGGATGTCCGTGCCGGCGTGCAGCCGCCAGTAGTGCAGCGTCGGGTGGAACCGCATGCCGTACGAGCTGGTGACCACGTGGTAGTCGGTCGGCCACCCGAAGAACGACCCTGAGGACGACCCGCCGCCACCGCCACCGCCACCGCCGCCGCCGGAGCCGCCTCCGCCGCCGGAGCCACCGCCGGAGCCACCGCCGGAGCCACCGCCCGAGCTGCCGCCGGAGCCGGACGAGTCGTTCTGCGCGGCCTGGCGCCGCGCCTCCGCCTCGGCCTTGCGCCGCTGCTCCTCGAGGCGCGCGTCCCGCGCCTTCTGCTTCGCGATGATGTCCTTGATCTTCGACTCGAGCTGCGCCTGGGCCTGCTCGTTGGCCTTGAGCTCGGCGAGCGCGTTCTCCTTCTGCGCCGCGATCGAGGCCTTGAGCTTCCGCTGCTTGCTGATGAGCCGCTCGACCTCGGCCTTGCGGTCCTGCGCCTGGCGCTCCGCCTTCTCGGCGGCGACCACGTTCGCGTCCGCCTCGCGCTTGAGCGCCGCCACCGTCTCCCGGATGGCGTCGAGGCGGGCCTGCTGGTTGCGGGCCACCGCCTCCGCGTCCTGCAGCTGCGTGAGCGTGCGCGCCTGGCTGCGCGCGGCCGACGACGAGACCGCGAACTCCTCGAGGAACTCCTCGGTGGTCTGCGCCCCGGTGACGATGCCGATCGTGCTCGGGTCGTCGCCGTTGCGGTACGCCTGCCGCGCCATCTCGACGACGTCGGCCCGCGCCGAGTCGACCTTCCCCGCGCCGGCCTCGATCTGCTCGGACACGGCGGCCTCCTCGGCCTCCGCGTCGGCCAGCCGCTGCGCGAGGATCGCGGCCTTGCGGCGCGCCTCCTCGAGCGCCGCCTGCGCCGCCGCCAGCTCCGCCTGCGCCACGGGCAGGCGCCCCTCCACCTCGTTGAGGTCGAGCACCGCCTCCCGGTACTTGGCGTTGGTGTCCTCCAGCTCGTGGGACAGGTCGTCCCGCTCGCGCTCCTTCTGGCGCTGCTCGGCCTCGGCGGCCGCCCGGCGGTCGTCGATGTCGTCCGCCCCCGCGGCCGTGGCGCCGCTCAGGACCAGCCCGACGGCGAGGAGCGCGCCGATCAGGCGCGTCCGGCGGCTGGTGCTCGATGATCTCGACTGCACGTCCTCACACCCTCGTGTACCGGTTCAGAGTGACCACCGACGACACCACCGCCAGGAGCACGGCGATGCCGATGAGCAACGGCGCGACCGCCAGCACGTCGCCCACGTCGACATAGGCGACCCAGTCCACCGCGTCCTGGAGCCAGTCCAGGACCAGGTACTGCACCGCCAACCACAGCCCGCCGACCGCGAGGAGCGCCCCGATCAGCGCGGCGATCGCGCCCTCGAGCATGAACGGCAGCTGCACGAAGAGGTTCGACGCCCCCACGAGGCGCATGATCCCCGTCTCGCGGCGGCGCGAGACGGCGGACAGGCGGATCGTCGTCGTGATGAGCAGGACGGCCGCGAGCAGCATCACGCCCGCCAGCCCGGCCGCCAGCATGGAGGCGCGGCCGAGCGCGACGAAGAGCGGCTCGAACACGGCCCGCTGGTCCTCCACGACCTCGACGCCCGCCCTGCCCTCGAGCACGTCGTCGACCACCTGGTACTGCTCCGGGTCGACGAGCTTGAGCCGGAACGACGCCTGCATGTCGTCCGCGGTGAGCTGCGTGCCCTGGTAGCCGTCCGGGTACAGCTCCGTGAACGCCCCGAAGGCGTCGGCCTTGGACTCGAAGTAGGTCTGCTCGACGACGGTCGACAGCTCGGTGTCGATGACCTGCTCGAGCTCGGCGATCTGCTCCTCGGTCGCCTCGCCCTCCGCGCAGGTCGGGGCCGTCGAGCCGTCCGGGCACAGGAAGACCGAGACCTCGACCAGGTCGTACCAGTCGCCCTTGAGCTTGTCGACCTGCGTCTGCATCAGCGCGGCCGCCCCGACGAACGTGAGGGACACGAACGTCACGAGGATGACCGACACGACCATGGAGAGGTTGCGTCGCAGGCCGTTGAGGACCTCGGTGAGGACGAACTGCAGCCGCACGCTCAGGCCTCCCGTCCGGCGCGGACGCGCTCGTGCTCACGCAGCACCTGCTGCACCACGTCGTCGGGCGACCCGGGTTCGGGCACCCGGTCCGCCGCGGGCGGCCCGACCGGCTCCACCGGTGCCTGCGCGACGGGCCGCTGGTCCACCGGCCGGTCCTCCACCGCGGGGGCTGCGGGCAGCGCCGCGGCGGGCTGCTGGTCCCCGGACTCGGCGGCACGGGCGGCGGCGGCCTCCGCGGCCCGCTCGGCCTCGAGGTCCGCCGGCTCGGGCGTCACCTGGACGCGGTGCACGACGGCCGGCGCGTCGCGGCCCGGGGCGTCGAGCACCGGCGTCTGCCCGACGGCGGGCAGGATCGACTCGCGGTGCCCGTAGACGGCGTCGATCTCGTCGCGCACGACGGAGCCCGTGGAGAGCTCGACGACGCGCTTGCGCATCTCGTTGACGATCTCGTCGTCGTGCGTGGCCATGACCACGGTGGTGCCCGTGCGGTTGATGCGGTCCAGCAGGCGCATGATGCCGAGGGAGGTGGTGGGGTCGAGGTTGCCGGTGGGCTCGTCGGCCAGCAGGATCTGCGGCCGGTTGACGAACGCGCGCGCGATCGCGACCCGCTGCTGCTCCCCGCCGGAGAGCTCGTGCGGCATCCGCTTCTCCTTGCCGTCGAGCCCGACCATCTCCAGCACCTCGGGGACCGTCGTGGAGATCGTGTGCCGCGGCTTGCCGATGACCTGCAGCGCGAACGCGACGTTCTCGTGCACGGTCTTGTTCGGCAGGAGGCGGAAGTCCTGGAAGACGACCCCGATGCTGCGGCGCAGCGACGGCACCTTCCAGCTCGACAGCCGCGACAGGTCGCGGCCCGCGACGTACACGCGCCCGCCCGTGGGGCGCTCCTCGCGCAGCACCAGGCGCAGGAACGTGCTCTTGCCCGAGCCGGACGCCCCCACGAGGAAGACGAACTCACCGCGCGAGACGTCCACCGAGACGTCGTCGAGCGCCGGCCTCGCCCCGCGGGCGTACACCTTCGAGACGTTCTCGAACCGGATCACGACGTGCCCTCCCCTGCCCTGTCGACGGCACGACGACGGCCGGGAGCCGCTGTCGTCCGGCTTCCGAGAGTCGCACCGCCCGGGCCGGGTCACGGGAAGGACACGCCGGAGTGTCGCCGGTCGGGCCGTTGCCCGGAGGAACGGGCGGCGCCGCGATCAGGCCCTGGACCGGACCTTCGGACTCGCCCCCGGACCAGCCCCCGCCGGGCCCGCCTGTCCTCGGGCGAGCGGGGCGGCCGTCAGGAGGCGTCGGCGCCGCCGGAGCGGCGCCAGCGGATCCCGGCCTCGATGAAGTCGTCGATCGCGCCGTCGAACACGGCCTGCGTGTTGCCCGACTCGTGCTCGGTGCGCAGGTCCTTGACCATCTGGTACGGCTGCAGGACGTAGGAGCGCATCTGGTCGCCCCAGCTCGCCTTGATGTCGCCGGCGAGCTCCTTCTTCTTCGCGGCCTCCTCCTGCTGACGGATCAGCAGCAGGCGGGACTGCATCACGCGCAGGGCCGCGGCACGGTTCTGGATCTGCGACTTCTCGTTCTGCATCGACACCACCGTCCCGGTCGGGAGGTGGGTCATGCGCACGGCGGAGTCGGTGGTGTTCACGGACTGCCCGCCGGGGCCCGACGACCGGAAGACGTCGATCTTGAGGTCCGACTCCGGGATCTCGATGGAGTCGGTCTGCTCGATGAGCGGGACCACCTCGACCGCGGCGAACGACGTCTGGCGGCGGCCCTGGTTGTCGAACGGCGAGATGCGCACCAGACGGTGGGTGCCGGCCTCGACCGACAGGTGCCCGAAGGCATAGGGGGCGTTCACCTCGAAGGTCGCGGACTTCAGCCCCGCCTCCTCGGCGTAGGAGGTGTCCATGACCTTCGTCGGGTAGTGGTGACGCTCCGCCCAGCGCAGGTACATGCGCATGAGCATCTCCGCGAAGTCGGCGGCGTCGACGCCGCCCGCGCCGGCCCGGATGGTCACCACGGCCTCGCGGGCGTCGTACTCGCCGGCCAGCAGGGTGCGGATCTCGAGCAGGTCGAGGTCCTTGCGGATGGCGGCGACCTCGGCCTCCGCCTCGACGAGGGTGTCCTCGTCGTCCATCTCGAGGCCCATCTCGACGAGCGTCTCCACGTCGGCGATGCGCTGGCCCAGCCGCTCGACCCGCTCGAGCTCGTTCTGCGTGGTGGACAGTGCGGACGTGATCTTCTGCGCCGCGTCCGGGTCGTCCCACAGGTCGGGGGCGGAGGCCTGCTCCGACAGGTCGGCGATCTTCGCCTGCAGCGCGGTGGGGTCGCTCACGGCCTCGATGGACTCGAGGGTGGCGCGGAGCGCCTTGATCTCTGCGGGAAAGTCGATGGTGGCCACGATCCTCAAGGTTACCTGGCCACAGGGGAAGGCCTTGTCGGGGTGCGGCGCTATGCGCCCTCGGGCAGCGTGCGACCGAACATCTGCGCCGTCTCGCGGGCGCTGGGCGAGCCGGCGTCCGGGTCGGCGCCCGCCGCGACCAGCACCGCCACGACGTCGTCGGCCCCCTTGAAGACCGCCCCCGCGAGCGGCGCCTGGCCGCGGGCGTTGGCCCGGTCGACGTCGGCCCCGCGCTCGGCCAGGCCCCGCACCAGGTCGGCGTGCCCGTGGTAGGCGGCGAGCATGAGCAGCGTGTTGCCCTGCGCGTCCGCGTAGTCGGCCGGGACGCCGGCGTCGACGAACTCCAGCAGCAGGTCGGCGCCCGCCCGGGCGAGGTCGAACATCTGGTCCAGGTCGACAGGCAGCTTGTCGTCGGTCATGACGGGGAATCTACCCGCGCGAGGCCGCCCTGCCCGGTCGATCCTGGGGTGGGGGTGGTCCACCATGACGACGTACCGGTGGCGCGGTGCGAGGACCGGCAGCGTCGAGCACCTGGACGTGGAGCTGCGCGACGACCGCTGGCGCGCCCGGTTCCTGGTCGACCTCGGGCCCGTGCGGGTGGAGTACGCGATGGAGCTCGACACCGCCTGGGTGTTCCGGGCGCTGCGGCTGCGGACGTCGTCGGGCGGCGAGCTCGACCTGGACCGGGACGACGACGCGATGTGGTGGGTGAACGGCGCCGCGCGGCCCGACCTGGCCGAGGCGGTGGACGTCGACCTGTCCTTGTCGCCGTTCACGAACACGCTGCCGGTCCGCCGCCTCGACCTCGCGGTCGGGGCGGCGGCCGACATCGTCACGGCGTACGTCGACGGGGCGAGCCTCGCGGTCTCGCCCGACCCGCAGCGCTACACCCGGGTGGACGACGACCGGTACCGGTACGAGTCCCGCGACAGCGACTTCCGGCGCGAGATCACGGTGGACGTCGACGGGTTCGTCGTCGACTACGCCGGGCTGTTCACCCGCCTGCCCGACCGGTCGACCTCCTGACCGCGACCGGCGTCAGGCGGCGATCTCCTGTGCGGGACCGAACACCTCGTGGTGGATCCTGTCGCCGGTGATCCCCCGGCCCAGCAGCGCCGCCTGGACCATGGTCATGAAAGGCACCGGGCCGCACAGGTACGCGTCCGCGTCGTGCGGCAGGTCGACGCCGTCCAGGTCGATGAAGCCGGCGCGCAGGCGGTCCTCGGCCGGCCGGGCCCCGAGGTCCTCGTACCAGCGGTGCAGCTCGGCCGTGGGGATGTCGTCGACGAGGGCCCGCAGCTCGGCACGGTGCGCATGCCGCGCCGGCGACCGGTCGGCGTGCAGCACGACGACCCGGCGCGTCGTGCCCTCGCGGCGCAGGTGGTGCAGGAAGCCGATCATCGGCGTGATGCCGATCCCCGCCGAGATCAGCACCAGCGGGTTCTCCCCCTCGACCAGCGTGAGCTCGCCGAACGGCGCCGAGACGTCGAGGCTGTCGCCCTCGAAGGCGTTGGCGTGCAGGTGGTTCGACACCTCGCCCGCAGGCGCGACGCCCCCGCGGTCGGCGCCGGCGGGGATCGCCTTGACCGAGACCGTCCACGCGTCCGGCGCACCGGACCCGGTGAGGCTGTACTGCCGGATCTGGCGCGCGCCGTCGGGCAGCGTCACCGCCACCGAGACGTACTGGCCGGGCCGGGCCGCCGGCAGCGGGCCGCCGTCGGTGGCGACCAGCTCGAGCGAGACGGTGTCGGGCGACTCCTGCACCCGGCGGCGCACCAGCACCGTGCGCCACACGTCCCCGGGCGTCACCGCCGCGTCGGCGTAGAGGCCCAGCTCGATCTCCACGAGGGCGTCCGCCATGTCCCAGTAGACCTCGTCCCACGCCGCCGCGACCTCGGGCGTGACCGCGTCGCCCAGCACCTGGGCGATCGCCGCGAAGAGGTGCTCGTGCACGATCGGGTACTGCTCCGGCAGGATCCCGAGCGACGCGTGCTTGTGCGCGATGCGGGCGAGCACGCCGCGCGGGTCCGGGCCGTCGTCGACGAGGAGCGTCGCGTAGGCGGCGATCGCACCGGCGAGCGCCCGCTGCTGGTCGCCGCGGGCCTGGTTGCCGCGGTTGAAGAGGTCGCGCTCCAGCTCGGGGTGAGCGTCGAACATGCGACGGTAGAAGACCGGCGTGATGTCGCCGATCGCGCCGCCGATCACGGGCAGCGTGGCGCGGACGACGGCGGCGGACTCGGGGGTGAGCATGCGTGACTCCTGTCTTTCGGGCTGGCGGGCGTCCGGTCGGGCGCTCAGCCGGGCGGGCGCGCTCCGATGTGCAGGAGCAGCTCCCGGGTCGGGGGCGCGGCGACGTCGGCGAGGGTCACCGGGTCGAGGGCCGCGAAGAACGCCTCGCGCGCGCGGGCGAGCGCGGTGCGCAGGCGGCACCCGCCGCGCAGCGGGCAGGGGTGGGCGCCCTCGCACTCGACGACCTCCCCGTCGCCCTCGAGGGCCCGCGCGAGGAAGCCCACCGACACGGTGCGCGCGCCGGGGGCCAGGCGCAGGCCGCCGCCCCGGCCGCGCCGGGCGTCGACCACCCCGAGCCTCCCCAGCTGCGTGACGACCTTGGCCGCGTGCGTCGCGGGCACGTTCAGCTCCTCGGCCAGCGCGCGCGTCGTCGCCGCCTGCTCGTCGTCGAGCACGGCGAGGCGCATGACGATGCGCAGTCCGAGGTCGGTGAACGCGGTGAGCTGCACGAGCGCGACGCTACCCAATTCGGTATCTGAGATGCGCCTTTTGGTCGTGTGGGAAGTTCCACAGCGCCGTGTCAGATCCTCGGGGTGCGACCGGGCGGGGTGCGACCGGGCGGGGTGCGACCGGGCGGGGTGCGACCGGGCGGGGCGCGACCGGGCGGCCGACCGGGGAGGGGGCGGTCAGCCGGCGCGGGCGGACGACGTCGCGGCGACCGTGAACCCGCCGCCGAACGCGTCCGTGAACCACCGCACCAGGGGCGGGTGCGACGTCGCCTGCACGCCCACCCGGGCGGTGCGGCCGTCCGGTGACGACGCCTCGACGAGGCGCAGGCCGTCGAGGCCCGCCGCACCCTCGGGGTGCGCGGCCAGGTAGTCCAGCGCGGACCGCTCCACGTCCGCGTCGGTGAGCGTGAGCACCGCCGTGCCGTCCGGGGCACGGGCCTCGCCCGCGTAGAAGCGTTCGGGCGGCATCGCGTCCGCGGCGTCGGCCGCCACCGCGTCGGCGAGGTCGTACAGCTGCTTGCGGTCCAGGTGCACCGCCGTGGCCGACGCCACCATCGCCACGATCATCAGCGCCACGGCGACCATGCCCGCCGTGAGCAGCATGATCCGGCCCTCCTCGCGGGCCTCGCCCGCTCCCCTGCCGGTCACGGCCGCACCTGCCCGTACTCGTCCACCGTGGCGACCTGTGTCGCCTCGACGGGGATCTCCAGCGGCACCCAGTCGCGCAGGCCGGTCGGCACGAACGGCAGGCCTACCGCCACGCGGACCCGCACGCCCACGGTCGCTCCCGGCGTCAGGCACGGGTCGGCCGAGCAGTCGAGCGTCAGCGCCTCGGCGACCGCCACGTCGTCGAAGCCCTGGTCGGCCAGGGCGATGCCCGCCGCGGCCTGCGCCCGGGCGACCCCCTCGGACGACGAGTCGGCCGTCACCATCGCCCGGCCCGCCTCGCGCGCCGCGCCCTGCACGGCGAACGTCCCCGCCTGGAGCTGCGCGAGCGTCAGCACGAGGTACACCAGCGGCACCAGCAGCAGCACCGCCGTGCCGAGGAACTCGACCAGCGCCGCGCCGGCCTCGGGATCGGCCGGCCCGGTGTCGCGCGGCTCGCCCCCGCCGCCGGTCGCCGGCGCCGGGGCGGTCATCCCTCCTCCAGCGCGTGCCCCTGGAGCGTCAGCACGCCGGACGGACCGAGCAGCCCCACCACCGGGAGCGGCACCCGCGCCGTGACCTCGATGACGTCCAGGCCGGCGTCGGTCGTCCGCCGCACGGACACGTCGCCGGCGTACCGGCTGCCGAGCGAGGAGGCCAACAGCTCCTGCGTGCGTGCCGCCCCGCTGGCCAGGTCGCGGTCGGCGCGCGCCGCGATCCGCGCCCCCTCCGCGGCGGCGTCGATCGTCAGGGCACGCACGTGCATGGCGAGCGCCACCTGCACGACGCCCAGGAACAGCGCGAGCACCAGCGCGGAGACCATGACGAACTCCGCGACCGCCGAACCCGACTCGTCGTCCGCGGGCCCGGCCGGACGCGCCCGGGCGCACGACGTCGAGGCCGTCACCGGTCCGACCCGTCGACCGGCGACGCCCAGCCGGGGCGCGGCACCAGGCAGAACGGGTGGCCCGCCGGGTCGGCGTAGACGTCACCGGCGCCGGCGCCGGCGCCGGGGGGCGTGGTCGTCAGACGGCGTGCCCCCAGCTCCAGGACCTGGGCGTGGGCGGCGGCGACGTCGTCGACCATGACGTCCAGGTGCAGCTGTTGCGGTCGCGCGGGGTCGCCCCAGACGGGCGGCCGATGGTCGGGCGCGCGCTGGAACGCCAGCCCCGAGTGCTCGCCGTCCGGCGCGACCACCACGAAGTCGTCGCTGCGGAAGCTGATCGGCGTGCCGAGCACCTCCGACCAGAACGACGCGAGCGCGAGGGGGTCCGGGCAGTCGACGACCGTGTGGTGCAGCCGGCCGATCATCGTTCCTCCTTCGACGTCGGCGCCCCGCGGGTCCGCCGGACGAGGGAGACCGCCGCGCCGCCGACGGCTCGGCTCAGCGGCCCGTGACGCTCGAGATCGCCTGGGTGAACGCGTCCTCGAGCAGCGGGCCGGCGATGGCCCACAGGGCGACGACGAGCCCCGCGGTCATCAACGTCACCAGCACCCGGCCGGGGACGTCGCCGCGCTCCGGGTCGTCGGACGCGGGGAGGTCGGCACGCGGCGTCGGGGTGGCCCGGGCCGGGGTCTCGTCGTGCTGCATGGTCGTTCCTTTCACGTGGTGCCGCGGTGGTGCGGCGGAGCGGTCGGCCGGCGGGGCGCTGGAGCACGGGGCTCACAACCCGATCCGCAGGGTGGCCAGGGAGGGGAAGACGGCGAAGACGACGGTGATCGGCAGGATGAGGAAGACGACGGGCACGAGCATGGCGACCTCCTTCTTGCCGCCGGCCTCCATGAGCGCCCGGCGGCCGGACTCGCGCACGTCCTGGGCCTGCGCGCGCAGCACCTCCGCCAGCGGGGTGCCCCGCTCGAGGGCGACGGCGACGCCCTCGGCGAAGCGCGTCAGCGACGGCAGCCCGGTGCGGTCGGCCATGGTGGTGAGCGCGGCGGCGATGGGGGTGCCCGCCCGCACGTCCGCGAGCATCGCGGAGATCTCGCCGGACAGCTCACCCCGCGCGGTGGCGGCGACCCGCTCGAGCGCGGGCACGGGGCCCTCGCCCGCGGTGACGGCCAGCGCCAGCAGCTCGGCGATCGTGGGGAACTCCGCGAGCATCCGCTCCTCGCGGCGGGCCACGGCCCGACTCAGCTGCTGGTCGCAGAGCACGAACCCGCCCCCTCCGCACAGGAGCACCAGGGCCACCAGCGGGACCGGCGACGAGCCGCGGGTCGCGGCCAGCAGCAGCGCCAGCGCGAGGCCCGCGGCGAGACCGAGCGCGGTCCACACCACCTGCCGGGCACGGAACGACTCGACGCTCTGGCCCAGCCCCGCCCGGTCGAGCCGGCGCCGGAGCTCGGCCCGCGGCGAGCCGAGGCGCTCGAACCAGTGCGCGGCGTCGGCGACCCAGGGGGCGAGCAGGCGCTCCACCACCCCGAACGGCGTGCGCACCTCCTGCTCGCGCAGCAGGCTCGACGTCGCGTCCCGCGGCCGCAGGGACGGGCCCAGCCGCTGGTCGAGCGTGATCCGCCGCGCGCGCAGCCGCGAGATCACGAGCAGCACGCCGAGACCGCCCAGGAGGCCGATCAGCGCGCCCGGCACGGAGACCCACGCGGCGAGCCAGGCCCCCGTCATCGCAGCACCCGCCCTTCCTCGGGCAGCCGCCCGATGCGCATCATCAGCCGGTAGGCGACCAGCGACGTCGCGGCACCCGCGGCCAGGACCGCGACACCGGCGCCGGAGTCGTACGCCCGCGCGGTCTCGGGACGCGTGGCCAGGAAGGCCAGGACCACCCACGGCCCGGCGGCGGCGAGCCGCGCACCGTTGACGGTCCAGGACTGCCGCGCCTCCAGCTCGCCGCGGGTGCGGGCGTCCTCGCGCAGGAACGACGAGAGGGTGCGCAGCAGCCGCCCCAGGTCGGTGCCGCCCACCTCCCGGGTGAGCCGCAGCGCCTCGATGATGCGGTCGGCCACCGGGTCGGCCAGCCGTGCCTTGAGCAGGTCCAGGCACTCGCCGAAGCGACCTGTCGCCCGGTAGTCGGCGGCGAACCGGGCGAACGGCTCGCGCAGCTCGACGGGGCCCCGCTCGGCGAGCTGCGCGACCGCCTCGGGCAGCGACAGCCCCGCGCGCACACCGGACGCCAGGTGGTCCACGACCTCCGGCCAGACCTCCCGCAGGTCCCGCCGGCGCTTGCGCGCCCGGGCGCGGACCAGCACCTCGGGGGCGAGGGCGGCCATGACGCCGAAGCAGAGGGCGATCGCCGGCGAGCGCGTCACGGCGATCCCGGCCAGGAGGACGGCCAGCCCCGCGGCCGCGCTGAACCACCACAGCGCCCGAGGCGTCACGGACGGCGCCCCGGCCTGGACCAGGAGGTCCTGGACGACCGCGCTGCGCCGCCCCCGGCCGGCACGCCGCGGCGCGGGCTCCCAGCACGACAGCCACATGCACAGCAGGCCCGACCCGAGCAACAGGCCGACGACCACACCCATCAGCGCGTACCCACGAGCAGCGCCCGCACGTCGACGCCGGCGCGGGCGAAGCGCTCCTCGCCGGGCGGGAACCCGTCGCCCCGCACGAGGTCGCCGCCGGTACCGTCACGCGCGTCGGCCGGCCGGCGGTGGAACAGGCCCGCGGTCTCGACGCGGTCGCCCTCGACCCGGCCGGTGACCGCGACGATCTCGCGCACCTGGCGCGCGCCGTCGGCCGCGACGTCGAGGTGGACGACGACGTCGATCGCGGAGGCCACGGTGGGCACGACGAACCGGTCCGACACGTTCTCGCCCGCGAGCAGCGGCAGCGTGCACATCTTGGTGACCGCCTCGCGCGCAGAGTTGGCGTGCACGGTGCACATCCCGGGGATGCCGGCGTTGAGGGCGACGAGCATGTCGAAGCTCTCGGCCTCGCGCACCTCGCCGATGACGATCCGGTCGGGTCGCATCCGCAGCGCCTCCTTGACCAGCCGTCGCAGGGGGATCTCGCCCGTGCCCTCGAGGCTCGGCTGCCGGCACTGCATCGCGACGTGGTCGCGTGCCGCGAGCCGGACCTCGAAGACCTCCTCGCAGGAGATCACCCGCTGCCCGACCGGGATCGACCCCGCCAGCGCGTTGAGCATGGTGGTCTTGCCGGCCTGCGTCGCGCCGGAGACGAGGACGTTGAGGCCCGCGCGCACCGCCGCGTCGAGGAACGCCGCCGCGTGCGGCGTGAGCGACCCGAGGCGCACCAGGTGGTCGAGGTGGCTCGCGCGCACGAGGTGCTTGCGGATGTTGACGGCGAAGTGCCGGCGGGTGATGTCGGGGATGACGACGTGCAGCCGCTCGCCGCCGGGCAACGAGGCGTCCACGAAGGGCGAGCTCAGGTCGAGGCGACGGCCGCTGGCCTTGAGCATGCGCTCGACGAGGTCGCTCACCTGCGCGTCGGTGAGGATCGTGGTGGTGAGCTCGGGCACCCCGCGGCGTGCCACGAAGACCTGCGCCGGGCTGTTGATCCAGACCTCCTCGACCTCCGGGTCGTCGAGGTACTTCTGCAGCGGCCCCAGCCCTCCGAGCGCGTCGGCCACCGAGCGCGCGGTGTCGGCGGGGTCGGCCAGCGCCGGCACGACGCCGAGCGTGGCACGCTCGCCGTAGTCGGCGACGGCCTCGGCGACGAGCCGTTCGAGGCCCGCGCGGTCGCGCACGGGGTCGATGGCCCGGCGGCGCACGAGCTCGCGCACCTCCTGCTCGAGGATGGCGGTGGCGTCGCGGGACGCCAACGTCTCGATCGGCACTGATCTTCCTCTCGTCCTGCCACCACGGCGTTCGCCCGAGGCGCGCCCCAGAGTAGGCGACCGGGGCAACGTCACGGCGCCACCCTGTGGACAACCTCGGCCCGGACCTGGCGGCACCCCCACCGGCCCTGGACGAAACCCCCAGGTCGTCACGCTCGCGCCGGCGCGCCGTCCCCCGGCGGGACGGCCCGCGACCCCGTCCGCGCTGTGACGCACCTCACACGACGACGGACGCCAGGAAGTCCCGCACCAGTCGCGTCGTCTCGTCCGGCTGGTCGTAGGTGACGATGTGCCCGGCGTCGCGGAGCGTGACCAGGCGCGAGCCCGGGGCCGCCGCGGCGGCCGCCGCCAGCTCCGCGTGGCCCACCAGCGGGTCACCGTCGCCGCGGACCCACAGCGTCGGCACCCGCAGCCCGGGCAGGTCGGGGATGCGGTCCACGGCCATGGCGAACGGCCCGTAGGCGCGCACCATCCAGTCGTCGAGGGCGGGCTCGCCGTGGGCGGCCTTGGCCCGTGCCTCCTCGACCACCACCGCGACGATCTCCTCGAGGTCGAGCGCGCGCTCCCCCGCGACAAGGTTGTCGACCAGCGACCGGCGCACGAGCGCGGGCCGCCGGGCCAGGTAGCGGCTCGTGAGCCGCAGGAGGCCAGGGGTGCGCAGCAGCAGCCAGGTGAGCAGCTGGGCCTTGCGCCGCGCGCCGATGCCGCCGGGCCCGACGGCGACGACGGCGTCCACGCGCTCGGGGTGGTCCAGGGCGTACCCCAGCGAGACCCCCGCGCCCAGCGACAGGCCCACCAACGACACGCGCTCCAGACCGAGGGCGTCGAGCAGCTCACCGAGGAACCGGCGGTAGAACGCGTCGTCGAGGAGTCCTCGCCACGGCCGGCTCCCGCCGTGGCGGGGCAGGTCGACCACGTGCACCTGGTGGTCGACGGCGAGCGCCGGGGCGACGCGCCGCCACACCCCCTGGGCGGTGTCCAGCATGCCGCCGTGCAGCAGCAGCACGGGCGGCCCGGTGTCCCCCGCGCGGTACGTCCGCACCGGACCGCCGGACACCGTGAGGTCGGTCCAGGTGTCGAAGACGTCGGTCATGCGGGCTCCTCGGGATGGTCGGCGAGCTGGTGGTCGAGGCGGGCGAGCAGGTCGAGCTGCGCGGCGCGCGCGGCGGCCGGGTCGGCGGGGCGGCCGGTCGCCAGCCCGCGGCCGACGAGGCCGGCGAACAGGTCGACCGCCGCGCGCAGCTGGTCGTCCGTGGTGGTGCCGAGGATGCCGGGGGCGTGCACGAGGCCGACGGTGAAGACGGCGAGCATCCGCACGACGGTCTCGCGCGGCACCGCGGCGTCGAGGACGCCCGCGTCCTGCAGCCGCCCGACGTACTCGCCGAGCCACTCGGACCGGCGCAGGTAGCGGTCCTCGCCCGAGGCGGCGACGTGCCGGACGTGATCGCCCAGCACGCCCTCGTCGCCGAGGTACAGCGCGCGGGCGAGCGGGTCGGCGAGCAGCGCCTCGACCCCGAACCGGTAGACCGCGGGGAGGTCGACGAGGTCCGGGGCGGCGAGCACACGCCGGTGCACGTCGGCCGTCAGGGCGCGCATGCTGCGCTGCAGGGTGGCCGCGAGGATCGCGTCCTTGCCGGGGAGCTCGAGGTAGACGGCACCCTTGCCGATCCCCGCGCGGGCGGCGACGTCGGCGACCGTCGTGCGCGGCCAGCCCTGCTCCAGGATCAGCTCGCGCGCCGCGTCGAGGATGCGGCCCCGGCGGTCCGGGACGAGCGGTCGTGGCACGGCGACCCCTTAGTGACTGGAAATTGATTCTCGGTCACTACGACCCTACTCCATCCGCCGGGCAGCGCCGCGTCGGGCTAGGGTCGACGACCATGCCGACCTCGCCCACCTCTCCCCCGACCGGCCGCTGGCTCGACGTCGCGCGCGCCACCGGCCTGCTCTCCGACGACGGCGCCGTCGCGCAGACGATCTTCGCCGAGATGACGGTGCTCGCGAACCGCACGGGGGCGATCAACCTCGGCCAGGGATTCCCCGACGTCGACGGCCCCGGCGCCATCAAGGAGGCGGCGAAGGCCGCCATCGACGCCGGTCGCAACCAGTACGCGCCGGGCGACGGCGTCCCCGAGCTGCGCCGCGCCGTCGCGGACCATCAGCGCCGCCGCTACGGCCTCGACGTCGACCCGGACACCGAGGTGCTCGTGACGACCGGCGCGACCGAGGCCCTCACGGCGTCGATCCTCGCCCTCGCCGGTCCGGGGGACGAGGTCGTGACGCTCGAGCCGTTCTACGACTCGCACGCCGCGGCGATCGCCATGGCCGGCGCGACGCACGTCCCGGTGCCCCTCACCGCCGAGGGCCTGCGGCTCGACGCGGCCGCCCTGCGCGCCGCCGTCTCGCCGCGCACCCGGATGATCGTCGTCAACACCCCGCACAACCCCACCGGGACGGTGCTGACCCGCGCCGAGCTGGAGCAGGTCGCCGCCGTCGCGCGCGAGGCGGACGCGGTCGTGCTCACCGACGAGGTCTACGAGCACCTGGTCTACGACGACGCCGTGCACGTGCCCCTCGCGACGCTGCCCGGCATGGCAGGCCGGACGCTCACCGTGTCCTCCAGCGGCAAGACGTTCAGCCTCACCGGCTGGAAGGTCGGCTGGGTGCACGGTCCGGCGCCGCTGATCACGGCCGTGCGCACGGTCAAGCAGTTCCTCTCCTACAGCTCGGGCGCGCCGTTCCAGCCGGCGATCGCCGGCGCCCTGGCGGACGAGGAGACCCCCCGCGCCCTGGCCGCCTCCCTCGCGTCGCGCCGCGACCTGCTGTGCGACGGGCTGGAGGCCGCCGGCTTCGACGTCGTGCGACCGCAGGGCACGTACTTCGTCATCGCCGACGGGGCCCCGCTCGGCTTCGACGACGGGCACGAGCTGTGCCGGCGGCTGCCCGACCTCGCCGGCGTCGTCGGCGTGCCCGTCTCGGCGTTCTGCCGCGCGGGCTCCACCGCGGCGGAGTCGATGCGCTCGCGCGTGCGGTTCACGTTCGTCAAGCGCCAGGACGTGCTGGCGGACGCCGTCGGCCGGCTCGCGCGCCTCACGTCGTAGGCCGCGCGGTAGTGCCGCCCGTCCCGCAGTAGTGCCCTGCGGGCACGACCGGAGCACGGCAGGCACTACCAGGTGGGCAGCACCAGGCTCACCGCGACGACGAGCATGATCCCGGCGACGACGCCGTCGACGACGCGCCACGCCCCCGGCCGCGCGAGCACCGGGGCCAGGAGGCGGGCCCCGTAGCCGAGCCCGAGGAACCACAGCACGCTCGAGACCGCCGCCCCGGCGGTGAACACCCAGCGCAGGTCGCCGTGCGAGGCGGCGAGCGAGCCCTGCAGGACGATCGTGTCCAGATAGACGTGCGGGTTGAGCCACGTGAGGGCGAGGGCGGTCAGCAGCACGGGCCGCAGCCGCCGCCCGGCGTCGGGCACCGCCCCGGAGGCCGCCGCCTCCAGGCCCGCCTCGTCCCCGCGCCACGCCCGCCGTGCGGCCAGCGCGCCGTACCCGAGCACGACGGCGGCGCCCGCCCACCGCGCGACCTCGACCACGGCCGGGTGGCTCACGACGAGGGCGCCGAGGCCCGCCGTCCCCGCGGCGTACAGCAGCAGGTCGGACACCACGCACACCGCGACGACCGCCCCCAGGTGCTCGCGTCGGACGCCCTGGCGCAGCACGAACGCGTTCTGGGCGCCGATGGCGACGATGAGGGACAGGCCGAAGCCGAGGCCGGTGAGGAAGGTGAGCACGTCCCGACGCTAGGTCGGGCGTCGTGTGAAGTCCATCTACATCTTCTTCAGTTGATGAAGCATCACTTCATCTATGCTCGTCTGATGCGATGGGACTCCCGCCAGCTCGAGGCGCTCGCCGCCGTGGTCACCGAGGGCTCGTTCGAGGCCGCGGCCCGCGCCCTGCACGTGACGCCCTCCGCCCTGAGCCAGCGGGTGCGCGCGCTGGAGGGCGCGGCCGGGACGGTCCTGGTGCGGCGCACCCGGCCGGTCGGCCCGACCGAGCCGGGCCGGACCCTGCTGCGGCTCGCCCGCCAGGTCGAGCTGCTCGACGCGGAGGCGAGCCGGGAGCTGGGCGGCGAGGCAGGCGGGCCGGGCACCACGCCCGGAACCACAGACGGAACCGCAGCAGGTACCGACGCCGCCCCGGTGACAGTCCCGCTCGCGGTCAACGCGGACTCGCTCGCCACCTGGCTGATGCCGGCGCTCGGCCGGCTCGACGGCGTGTGCGTGGACCTGCACGTGGCCGACCAGGACCGCACCGTCGACCTGCTTCCGGCGGGCGTCGTCATGGTCGCCGTCACGTCCCAGCGCGCCCCCGTGCAGGGCTGCGTCTCGCGCCCGCTCGGTGTGATGCGCTACCGCGCGGCAGCGAGCCGCGCGTTCGCCGAGCGGTGGTTCCCCGACGGCCCGACGACGGCGGTCCTCGGCCGGGCCCCGATGGTCGTCTTCGACCGGTCGGACGGGCTGCAGGACACCTGGCTGCGCGAGCGCGCGGCGGCCGCCGGCGAGCCCGTGCCCGCGCCGCCGCGGCACCACGTGCCGAGCACGTCCGACTTCCTGGAGGCGATCCGGCTCGGGCTCGGCTGGGGCATGTGGGGTCCGCTGCCGGGCCCCGGGGCGTCGTTCCCCCTGGTGGACGAGCGCGCGCAGGAGATCGTCCCGCTCGACGACGCGACCCTCGACGTGCCGATGTACCTGCAGCAGTGGAAGCTGCGCTCGACCACGCTCGACCACGTCACCGAGGCGCTACTGGCGGAGGCACGGCGGTCCCTGGGCCGGCCCTGAGCAGCCGGGTCGTCAGGCGCAGACGCCGGGCAGCAGCGTCGCGCTCGGCGACGGGTCCGGCTTCTCCTTCGGCGGCTCCTCGCCCTCCTTGCCGCCGCGGGTGCCGCCGTCGGCACCGTCGACCCCGCCGTCGTCCCCGGGTTCGACCGCGCCCGGCGAGACGACGTCGTCGTCGACCGCGGTGGCGCCGGACGTCTTCGGGGAGCCGTCGCCCTTGGCCGGCTCCGTGCCCGGGGGCGGCTCGTCGGCCCTGATCCGCTCCCAGATCGCGTCGGCCTCCGACGTCCACACGACGCGGTTGGGGTCGCTCGGCGCCGCGGCGACGGGCACCGACGTGAACACGATCTGCGCGGGGTCGATGTCCCGGATGCTCCAGGCGAGGCCGGCGAGCGCCGTGGGGCTCGCGAGGTCGGGGCTGGTCGAGATGGCGCCGAGGATCTCGCGCACCATGCGGTACAGCCGCGGCGAGTCGGTGATGACGTTCTGGGAGAGGATCTCGCGCATCGTCGCGTCGAAGAAAGCCTGCTGGCGCTCGATCCGCTTGAGGTCGCTGCCGACCTCGAGCCCCATGCCCTCGCCCTTGCGGGCGCGCAGGAAGTTGATCGCGGTGTACCCGTCGAGCCGCTGCTCGCCCTTCGGCAGGTCGAGGTCCACCCGCTCGCCCCGGACCGCCTCCGGCAGGCACATCCGCACACCGCCGATGGCGTCGACGACGCCGATCACCCCGGTCATCTCGACGACGACGTGGTCGGTGACCCGCACGTCGGTGAGGGACTCGACCGTGCGGATGGTGCAGGCAGCGGCACCCGTGACGTCCTTGTCGGGCCCGCCGCCGATGGTGAAGGACGTGTTGAACATGGCGCCCGACTGCGGGGACGTCTCGCCCCCGCCGGGCAGGGGGCACGACGGGACGTCCACGAGCGAGTCGCGCGGGATCGACACCGCCTCGATGCGGCTGCGGTCGCCCGAGACGTGCACGAGCATCGTCGTGTCGGAGTGGAACTCGTCGCCCGCGCCGGCGATCTCGGCGTTCGCCTCGTCGCGGAAGTCCGTGCCCATGACCAGGATGTTCAGCGCCTTGCCGGCGAACGGGTCGCTCGGGTCCTGCTCGGCCCCGACCTCGGGCGGGCGGTCGCCGTCGGCGCCGAGCAGCGCGTCCACGTCGGACACCCCGATCTGCGAGCGCAGGTCGAGGAACGTCGCGATCGCGCCCACGCCGACGAGCACGACGATCCCGGTGGCGACCAGCGCGACGATCCGGAGCGCACCGTGCGAGACGAGACTCGTCGTATGGCGGGGCAGGGTCCGCTGCACACGGCGAGCCTAGGCGCTGAGCAGCGCGTTCGCGCGTGGGGCGCCCGGTTCACCCGCCGGCCGCGCCTGCCGGGACCGGTCCCTGCGGGCGCGGCCGGGGGGTCAGCCTCGCGCGTCGATCGCGGCGACGGCGAGGTCCGGGTGGTCCGAGAACACGCCGTCGATCCCCGTGTCGAGGAACGCGTCGAGCTCGCCGGCCAGGTCCCCGTGGGCCGCCGGGTCGTCCGACGACCGGAGCTCGGCCGGCAGGAACTGGTTCTCGGCCCGGAACGTCCAGGCGTACACGTCCAGCCCGGCGCGGTGCGCGTCGCGGACCACGGAGGTGGGCTCCCCCAGCTCGTCCGCCTCGGTGCGTGGGATCACGACGTTCTTCTCCAGGCTCGCGATGTCGGCGTACCGGGCGACGTCGCGCAGACCGCGCGGCGTGACGAGGTCGGCGTACGTGCGCGGGTCGCCGGCCGCGACCAGGTCGTACGGCGCGCCGCTGGCCGAGACGTTGAGCGCGAGGCGCACGCCGGTCCTCCGGTCGAGCTCGCGCAGGTTCGTGGTCTCGAACGACTGCACCACGACGGGGTCGCGCGGCGAGTCGAGGCCGTTCGCGTCGAGCTGCTCGACGAGGGGTCCGGTGAGCGGGAGGCCGATCGAGTCGAAGTACGTGGGGTGCTTGGTCTCGGGGGCGACCCCGACGGGTTCGCCGTCGCAGGTCTCGGAGTGCCGCGCGAGGTCGAGCACCTCGTCGAGGGTCGGGACCTGGTAGAGGCCGTCGAACGCGGTGTTGCCGGGCCGAACCTCGGGCAGCCGCTCGACCGCGCGCAGGGTGCGCAGCTCGGCGAGCGTGAAGTCCTCGGTGAACCAGCCGGTCACGTCCCGGCCGTCGATCGTCTTGGTCGTCCGGCGGTCGGCGAACTCGGGGTGGTCGGCGACGTCGGTCGTGCCGCCGATCTCGTTCTCGTGCCGGGCGACGAGCACCCCGTCCTTGGTCGGCACGACGTCGGGCTCGATGTAGTCCGCGCACTGCACGATCGCCTGCTCGTAGGCGGCCAGCGTGTGCTCCGGCCGGTGGCCCGACGCGCCACGGTGCCCCACGACGGTGACGCCGTCGTCCGCGGTGCGCCTCTTCTCCAGGTCGACGACGACCATCTCGGTGTCGTCCGGTGTCCCCGGGTTGCGGGCCGCGTTGCCCGGGTAGTTGTTGTCGTTGCCGATCAGGATGCGGCCGTCGCGCAGGCGCAGCACCGTCTCGAACGACTGCACCGGGAGCGCGTACGTGTCGCCGAGCCCGTAGCCCTCCCCCGCGTCGATGCCGCGCGGGTTGTCGACGCGCAGCGCGTCGAGCACGAGCTCCTTGCGCACGAAGCCGTCACGGTCCGTGAGGCTCAGGTCGAACTCGTAGACGCGCTTGGTGACCGAGGCCGGGCCCTCGTGGTCGTCACGCTCGACGACCCAGAAGGAGTCCCGACCGACCGCGAAGGCGTCGCCGATCACGTTGGCCTCCTGGTCGGCCTGGTAGTCCCACGTGCGGCCCGTGTACTCGCCGCGCCGCGTGTCGAACTCGAGGATCTCCCGGCGGCGCTGGTCGTCGTCGCCGGGCAGCGCGCCCTCGAGGACGGGGTAGAGGTATCGGCCGCCCTTCGTGCCCGCCATCGCCTCGAGGCCACGGCTCGCGCGCACCGTCGGTTCCTCGCCGTCGGCGAGGTACGGGTTCTGCGGCGACCTCAGCCCACCCGGCAGCGGGAACGGCTTCTCCAGCAGGGTGCCGTCCGCGTCGAAGTGCAGCAGGAACGGGCCGAACTCGTCGCCGACCCACAGCGTCCCGTCCTTCGCCCGGACCACGGACTCGATGTCCAGGTCGGCGCCCGTGAGCAGGCGGTCGTCGGTGCCGTCGTTCACGATCGGGAAGTCGAGGACGCCGTTCGCGTCGTCGTAGGAGATGTGGTCGAGGACCTCGATCTCGCCCGTGCCACCCGTGCCCTTCCCGCCCGTGCCACCCAGGTCCCAGTCCGGCTCGACCAGGTAGCTGCGCAGCAGGAAGTCGGCCGAGTTGTCCTTGCTGCCGAAGCCGTTGTCCGGCTGCGCCCAGAACGTGCCGTCGCCGTTGTCGATCATGGCGGAGAACCCCGGGACCACCTGGCCGTCCCACGGCCCTTGGCGTCCGTTGGCGGCGCTCGCGTCGGCGCCCGACGGCGGCCCGTCGGCGAGGAAGTCCGCCGACAGCGTCGCCCGGCCCTGGAGCGTCGGCTCCAGGTGCGTGGCGTGGCGTCCGCCCCCGCGTGGGTCGTCGTGCCCGTGACCGCCGGCGACGGCGGTGCCTGCGGTGGTGACCAGGAGGGCCGCGGCGGTTCCGGCCGCGACGATGCTGACGAGCCGTGAGGATCCCATGCGCCGATCCCACCGGGACCCGGCGACGTTCGCAACAACAGGACGTGACGTCGCGGCGTCGGGCGGATGAACGCCCGCGCGGCCCGAGCGGCGGGCCGGCCCCGGTGGGGCGCGGTCAGTGGGCCAGCTCGACCCAGCCGCCGCGCCGGTAGGCGGGGGTGGCGAGCGCGAGCACCAGGAGGCTGCAGCACAGGGCGCCGAGCATCACCGACGCCATCGCGACGGTGCCGCCGCCGAGGACGCCGACGAGCGGCGAGACCGCGCCGGCGACGCCCGACTGCACGGCGCCGATGACGGCGGCGGCGGTCCCGGCGCGCTCGCCGTGCCGGGAGAGCGCGATGGCCGACGCGTTCGCCGGGATGAGGCCCTGGAACGCCAGCACGACCCACAGCACCGCGAGCAGCCCGATCAGCCCGCCGGCCTCCGTGAGCGCCACGACCAGGAGCCCGACGGCGAACACGCCCTGGATCGCCATGGCCGCGCGCAGGATCCGGATGGGTGCCACCCGCCGCACCAGCGCGGCGTTGACCTGCGCCGACAGCACCAGCCCGAGCCCGTTGAGCGCGAACAGCAGGGAGAACTGCGCGTGGGTCAGCCCGTAGCCCTCCTGGAACACGAAGGGCGACCCGACGACGTAGCTCATGAGCACGGCCTGGCCGAGGCCGGGGATGACGGCGAGCGCCATGAAGCGCCGGTCGCGCAGCAGCACCCGGTACCCGGCGAACACGTGGCCCAGGCCGCCGCCGGTCTGGCGCCGCTCGGCAGGCAGCGTCTCGGGCATGAGCTGCCACACGACGACCGCCATCACGACGCCGGCCAGCGCGAGGACGGCGAAGACCCAGCGCCAGCCCGCGGCGGCGGCGACCGCCGACCCGAACGTCGGCGCCAGCATCGGCGCGACGCCGATGACGAGCATGAGGCGCGACAGGATGCGCGCGGCCTCGGCACCGACGAAGCGGTCGCGCACGACCGCCATCGCCGCCACGCCGCAGGCCGCGTTGAAGAAGCCCTGGAGCAGCCTCAGCCCCACGAGGACGGTCATGTTCGGCGCGAACGCGCACAGCAGCGAGGTGAGGATGTGCAGGCCCAGGCCCCACAGCAAGGGGGCGCGGCGGCCGAAGCGGTCGGAGAGCGGCCCGATGACGAGCTGTCCCATCGCGCCGCCGATGAGCATCACCGAGACGGACAGCTGGGCGAACGACGCCGACGAGCCGAGGTCGGCCGCGACCTCGGGCAGCGACGGCAGGTACATGTCGACGGTGAAGGCCGGCAGCGCGGCCAGCGCCCCGAGCATGAGCACCCAGCGGTACGGCGACCGGGCGCGCACGGGTGTCGGGGCGGGATGGTCGGGCATGACCCCCATGCTATCGAAACGATACGACGACGGCAGGGGAAAATCGCCGCCGGATCCGTGACGCCCCTCACCGGCCGTGGCCGCGGGTCTGTCGGTGGGGTGCGCGACGATGGGGGCATGTGCGGCCGCTACGCGTCCTTCCGCGACGCCCAGGACCTCGTCGACGACCTGGCGATCGCCGACGTCGCCGACGACGCGCGGCTGCTGCCCCCGTCGTGGAACGTCGCCCCGACCGACCCGGTGCGCATCGTCGTGGAGCGGCCCCGCCGGATCGACGGGAAGAACACCGGGGAGATCACCCGCTCCCTGCAGGTCGCCCGCTGGGGCCTCGTCCCGTCGTGGGCGAAGGACCCGGGCGTGGGCGCGCGGATGATCAACGCCCGCTCCGAGACGCTGCTGGACAAGTCGGCGTTCGCCAAGCCGCTCGCCGTCCGGCGCTGCCTGCTGCCGGCGGACGGCTACTACGAGTGGCGCAAGCTCGACCTGCCGCCGGGAGACGCGGCGACGGGCGAGGCGAAGGGGCGGTCGAGGGCCAAGGTGCCCAAGCAGCCGTACTGGATCCACCCGGCGGGCGGCGGGGTGGCGGCGCTGGCGGGCCTCTACGAGTTCTGGCGCGACCGGTCCAGGGCGGACGACGACCCCGACCGCTGGCTCGTCTCGGCCACCGTGATCACCACCGCGGCCTCCGACGACCTCGAGCGCATCCACGACCGCATGCCGGTGATCCTCCCGGCGCACGCCTGGGACGCCTGGCTCGACCCCGCCGTCGGCGCCGACGAGGCGATGGCGATCGTCGGCGGCCCGCAGGTGGGCATGGCCACCCGCCCGGTGGGCGACGCCGTCGGGTCGGTGCAGAACAACCGGCCGTCGCTCCTCGACCTCGACCCCGACCCGCGCGACCCCGACGCGGCGGCCGCCGGCGAGGGCTGACCGCGCCTCGCCCGAACCCCGGCGGTCGTGCGGTTGCAGGCCGGCCCCACCATCTCGACGCGCTCAGGAGCCGGTGTATGCCCGCTGCAGCCGCACGGGCGTGATCTCGCCGATGCCCTGGACCTCCTGCGGCTCCTGCGCCGTCAGCGCATAGCGGGCCGACGACGACAGCAGCTTGGCGGTCGGCGGGTCCACCAGCACCGACGTCGGCTCCGCCAGCTCGGTGATGCGCGAGGCGAGGTTGACGTCCGGCCCGAAGACGTCGCCGAACCGCGACAGCACGCGGCCCCACACGAGGCCGACCCGCACGGGGATCTGGTCGTCCGCGGCGTGCGGCGCGGCCAGGCCGAGCGCGACCTCCGCCCCGGTGGTCACGTCGTCGGCCACGAACAGCACCGCGTCGCCGATGGTCTTGACCACGCGCCCGCCCGCCTCCGTGATGACGTCGCGGGCCCGCGACTCGAAGAGCTGCACGAACTCGGCCAGCTCCTGGGAGCCGAGCCCTGCCGTGCGCTTGGTGAACGACACGATGTCGGCGAAGCCCACCGCGCGCCGCAGCGGAAGCTCGTCCACCCCACCCGCGGCTGCGGCGCCGTGCGCGCCGCCGAACTCCGTCGCGAGCCGGCCCGTGAGCGCGGCCAGCTGCAGCCGCCACGCGTGCTCGAGCTGCCGCGCCATCTTGTCCGCGAGCTCGGGCACCCGGTCCAGCGCCGTGAGGCGCGCGCTCACGTCGTCGAGCCCGCGGCGGCGCTGGATCAGCTCGACCAGGGCCTCCACGTGCCACAGCGCGAGCCGGTCCGTGGTGTGCCCGAGGGAGCGGATGAAGGTCATCTGCGCCTGCTCGTCGAGCCCCTCGGCGTCGACCAGCTCGCCGATCTCGCGCAGCGCCCGCATGTCCGCGTCGGTGAACCAGGCGTCCGTGGGGTGGGTGACGGGCAGGCCGAGCCAGCGCCAGTAGTTCTCGATGAACTCCCGCGACAGCCCGGTGCCCTCCACCAGGTCGGGCAGGGTGTAGCGCCGCGGGCCGCCGAGGATCTCCCGGTCGAGGCGCGCGGCCGTGTCCGTCGACCGTCGCTCGCCCGCGGCGGACCCCGCCGGCCCCTCCCCGCCTGCCGGGACGTCGTCGTCGGTGGGGTTGCCGGTGGTGGTGTCGCTCGTCACGCGACAACTGTAGTGCGCGTCACCTGGGCGCCCGCTGAGCCCGCGGCCATGCGCTCCTCGCCCTCCCCCTCACGCCGGCGGGACACGCAGGTGGTGCACGTCCCCCGCGCCGACGACTCGCTCGCCGGCGGGGGTGGCGAGCACCAGCGCCCCGTCGTCGGCGATCCGCACGGCCTCGCCCTCGACGACCTCGGCGCCTCCGGCCAGCTCGGCACGCACGACCGCCCCGAGCGTCGCGGACCGGGCGGCGTACTCGTCGGCCAGCCCGGCCGCCCGCGCGTCGCCGCCCGAGCGCTCCAGCCGCCCGACGGCGCCGACCAGCTCGCGCACCATCGCAGCCAGCAGCGCGGTGCGGTCGGTCGCGGACGGCACCGCTCCCGACGCCGCGCCCGCGAGCGCCAGCGACGTCGCGGTGGGCACGGGAAGCTCGCCGGCCTCCTGCGAGACGTTCAGCCCGACCCCGACGACGACCGCCGGCGCGTCCTGACCCGGCACCACCTCCGCGAGGATGCCGGCGACCTTGCGGTACGCGCCGAGGCCGGGGGCGGTGTCGGCCGCGGGCAGGAGCACGTCGTTGGGCCACTTGAGCCGGGCGTCGACGCCGGCGTCGTCGAGGGCGCGCGCGACGGCGACCCCGGCGGCCAGCGGCACCCAGCCCAGCACGGCGGCCGGCAGGCGCGGGCGCAGCAGGGTCGACACCGTGAGGGCGGCGCGCGGCGGCGTCTCCCACGCCCGGCCCGCGCGCCCGCGGCCGGCGGCCTGGTGCTCGGCGACCAGGACGGCGGGGGCCGGCCACGCCCCCGGGTCCCGGCGCGCGGCCGCCACCAGCGCGGTGTTCGTGGACGGCGAGGCGTCGACGACGTCGAGCCGGCGCAGCGGGCCGGCGGGGGCGAGCAGCGCCGCGCGCAGGGCGGCGGCGTCGAGCGGTGGACGCGGCATGCCCCGATCCTGCCGCAGCGGGCACCGATCACGGGCCGATTGTGGGGAACCTCCAAGAGATCGCCGCACCGCGGCGGCCTGTCGCCCATCGATCCGTAGGCATCGGCCATCTAGGGTCGGTCGGGTGAACGACGCGACCACGGCCGACGCCGCCGAGCCGACCATCCGCACGGGCACCGCCGCCAAGCTCGCCGACCTGGAGCGCCGCCGCGCGGAGGCCCTCACCGACGCCGAGGAGAAGGCCAAGGCCCGGCAGCACCCCCGCGGGAAGAAGACGGCGCGCGAGCGGATCGAGGCGCTGTGCGACGAGGGCAGCTTCGTCGAGCTCGACGCGCTCGCCAAGCACCGCAGCCGCAACTTCGGCCTGGACAAGCGCCGGGTCGCGGGCGACGGCGTCGTGGTCGGGTACGGCACGGTCGACGGCCGCCAGGTGTGCGTGTTCAGCCAGGACTTCACCGTGTTCGGCGGGTCGCTCGGCGAGGTGCACGGCGAGAAGATCGCCAAGGTGCAGGACCTCGCGCTGCGCACGGGCGTGCCGATCGTCGGCATCTCCGACGGCGGCGGCGCCCGCATCCAGGAGGGCGTCGCGGCGCTCACGCAGTTCGCGGAGATGTTCCGCCGCAACGTCGCCGCGTCGGGCGTCATCCCGCAGATCTCCCTCATCCTCGGCCCCAGCGCGGGCGGCGCGGTGTACTCCCCCGCCCTGACGGACTTCATCGTCATGGCCGACGGCACCTCGAACATGTTCATCACCGGCCCGGACGTGATCCGCACGGTCACCGGGGAGGACGTCGACTTCGAGACGCTCGGCGGCGGGCGCACGCACAACAGCACGTCCGGCGTCGCCCACTACCTGGGCGCGGACGAGGACGACGCGATCGACTACGTGCGCCACCTGATCGGCTACCTGCCGCAGAACAACCTCGGCGACGCGCCCTCGTTCCCGCCCGAGGACGAGCTCCCGCTCGAGGTCACCGACGACGACGAGGCGCTCGACGTCATCGTCCCCGACAGCGACAACCAGCCGTACGACATGCGGGCCGTCGTGGAGACCGTCCTCGACCCGGAGTCGTTCCTCGAGGTGCAGCCCCTGTTCGCGCAGAACGTGCTGGTCGGCTTCGGCCACGTCGAGGGGCAGTCGGTCGGCATCGTCGCGAACCAGCCGCTGTCCATGGCCGGCACGCTCGACATCGACGCCGCCGAGAAGGCGGCCCGGTTCGTGCGCACCTGCGACGCCTTCAACATCCCCGTGCTGACCTTCGTCGACGTGCCCGGCTTCCTGCCCGGCGTGGGCCAGGAGCACCAGGGCATCATCCGCCGCGGCGCCAAGCTCATCTACGCCTACGCCGAGGCGACGGTGCCGCTGGTCACCGTCATCACCCGCAAGGCGTACGGCGGCGCGTACATCGTCATGGGCTCCAAGCAGCTCGGCGCCGACGTGAACCTCGCGTGGCCGACGGCGCAGGTCGCGGTGATGGGCGCGTCCGGCGCGGTGAACATCCTGCAGCGCTCGGCGCTCAAGGAGGTCGCGGAGTCCGGCGGTGACGTCGAGGCCGAGCGCCAGCGCCTCACCGACGAGTACACCGAGGCGATCGTCAACCCGTGGGACGCCGCCGAGCGCGGGTACGTCGACGCCGTCATCCGGCCGTCGGAGACGCGCGTGCAGGTGGTGCGCGCGCTGCGGGCGCTGCGCAGCAAGCGCGCGAGCCTGCCGCCGAAGAAGCACGGCAACATCCCGCTGTGACCGGTGGTGGTCGAGCCCGGCCGGGGCAAGGGAGAATGAACCGATGAGCCACGAGGACGCCACCCACGGACCGGCCCCGCTCGGGTCGGTCGACCCGGAGCCGCTGCACCGCGCCGTCGACACGCTGGCCGAGGCCCTGCACCAGTACGTCCAGACGGCGGTCGGCGTGCGCGCCGAGTTCGGTGCCGCGGAGGCAGACGAGGACCCGCGGGTCCTCGCGCTGGAGAACCGGGTCGGGCAGCTCAACGCCGCCGTCTTCGACTCCCTGCACGACTCGCTGGGCATGCACCCCGACCTCACCAGCTCGGTGTGGGAGGCGCAGGACGGCCCGGAGCCGGAGCACGCGCACGTCGCCCCGGAGGGCGCCGTGGCGGCGGAGGTCTTCTACCTCGGCTTCGTCGTGGCCGACCCCGCCCCGGGCGCGAGCATGACGCTCGACGGCGTGATCGAGCTGCTCGACGAGGCGGGCGGCGACGTGGCGCAGCGCCTGTTCGACGGCGGTTACGAGGTCGCGGAGTGGGCGACGTCGCGGGGCGCGGCCGTGGAGTTCGGCGACGACCCGGACGACGACCTCGACACCGACGACACCGACGACACCGACACCGGCGGCGGCGCCCCCGGGGCCGGCCCGCAGGAGGACCGATGAACCAGGTGCGCGTGCTGCGCGGCGAGCCCGACGACGTGGAGGTCGCCGCCCTGGTGGCGGGGCTGGCGGCGGTCGCGTCCGCCAGCGGGCTTCCCGACGACGAGGCGCCCGTCGACGAGTGGACCAACCGCGCGCGCACGGTCCGCGGCAACGGCGCGGGCGTGACCGCGAAGACCTTCGGCGGCCGGTGGGGCCGCCACCACGCCGACGCGTGGCGCTGGAGCCTGCACTCGTGAGCGTCCTGTGGCAGCAGGTCCCGGACGTCGACGCCGTCGAGGCCCCGCTCGACGAGCTGCCCGCCGCCGACCGGCCGGGGTGGCTGCGGCGGTGGCTGTGGGCGCCGGCCCTCGTCGTGGCGGTCGGCCTGTACGTCGTGCGGCGGACCATCACCGACCCGTCCGGCGAGGTGGAGATGTGGCTCTTCCTCGGGATGCTCGCGGCGCTGATGGTCACGGCCGTGACCTCCCTCGTGCGCTACCGGGACGACCAGCGGACCGCGGCCGAGACCCGCGCGGCGAAGGCGTTCGCCTCGGGCGCGCGGTCGGTCACGGGCACGGTGCTCGTGCGCGAGCGCACCATGTCCGGCGGCCGGCTGCTCAGCGGCCTGGTCTCCTACCCGACCGACGACGGCACGGCGGAGCAGACGTGGTCGCACATGCTCAAGGGGCGCCCCGACGACGCGGCCGACGATACCGACGAAGGTGCCGAGGGCACCGCGGCGCTGCCCCCGCGCGACGGCGACCCCGTCGCCGTGTGGTGGGCGCCCGGCACCGAGACCGTCGTGGTGCGGTACCACCGCGACTGGGCCGACGCCGTGCGGCGCCGGGCCCAGGGACGCTGACCCCGGCCCGACGCCGCCGCGTCGTCGGTCGACGGTCACAGCACGTGACGGTCACATCAGGTAGCGGTCACAGGACGACGGCACTCACAGCACGACGGCACTCAGCGCGGCGACGGCGCCGAAGGCAGCGAGGCCCTGGATGCCCGTGGCCACGGTGAGGGTGCGGTAGGCCGTCCCCACCGGGATGCGGCTCATGCGGGACACCACCCAGAAGTACGAGTCGTTGGCGTGCGAGACCACCATCGCGCCGGCCCCGATCGCCAGCACGGCCAGCACCGTGCCCTGGGTCGTCCCGAGGCCGAGCGAGCCCAGCAGCGGCGCGACGAGCGCGGACGACGTCACCATCGCGACGGTCGACGAGCCCTGCGCCGTCTTGAGCGCGGCGGCGAGCAGGAACGGGACCGCGATGCCGAGACCGAGGGTGGCGAGGTTCTCGCTGAGGAAGTCCGTCAGGGACGACGCCGCGAGGACCGCGCCGAACCCGGCCCCGGCAGCCGTGACCAGCAGGATCGGCGCCGCGACCCGGATGGCGCTCTCGACGAGCTCGTTGAACGCCGTCCGTCCCCCACGCCCTCGCAGGAGGCCGACGGACGCGAGCATGCCCACGGCGAGCGCGATCACCGGCGTGCCCGCGAAGTCCAGCACGGTGAGCACCGTGCCTTCCCCGAGGGGCGCGCTCGGCAGGTTCGCGACCGAGCCGACACAGATGAGCACGAGGGGAAGCAGGATCGGCCCGAACGCCGCGAACGTCCCCGGGAGGCGTCCGTAGGACGCCCGCAGGGCGGCGTAGTCGGTGGCCTCGTCGACGTCGTCCTCGCCGGCCGGCTCGAGCGGGACGTCCCGGCGCAGGAACGCGTTGGCGAACAGGAGCGCCACGAGCGCCGAGACGAGCGCGACCGGGAGGCCGTACGCGATGATCACGCCCACCGAGTCCTCGATGCCGAGGTTCGACGCCGCCGCCAACGGACCCGGCGTCGGGGGCACCAGCGTGTGCGTGGCGTACAGCCCCGTCATGAGCGCGATCGCGGTGGCGACGAGGGACGCGCCGGTGCGCAGCGACACGGCCTTGCGCAGCGAGTTGAGGATGACGTACCCGGAGTCGCAGAACACCGGGATCGACACCACGTACCCGATCAGCGACATCGTCAGCGTCGGGAACCGTTCGCCGACGACCTTGATGATCGCCTCGGCCATGACGATCGCCGCTCCGGACCGCTCCAGGACGACGCCGATGATGGTGCCGAAGAGGATGACCAGGCCGATGTTGCCGAGCGTGCCGCCGAAGGCGTCGGAGATCGTCGTGACGATCTCGGAGGTCGGCAGGCCGAAGGCGAACGCGCCGATCAGCGCCGCTCCCAGCAGCGCGAGGAACGGGCTGATCCGCCAGCGCGACGTGACCAGCACGATGGCGGCGACGAGGACGAGCAGGACGACGATCTCGAACATGCACAGGCTCCTTTGCCCAGGACGGTCTCTGGTCGTTCTCGGGGTCGGGTCTCGAGGTCGTTCTCGAGGTCGGTCCCGGTCAGGCGGGGTCGCGGCCCGCCGCGAACAGGCGGCACACGTGCGCGGCGGTGCGCTCGAGCTCCACGACGGCGTCGCGGCTCAGCTCCGGGAGCGTCCGCGGGCCGGGGGCGATGGAGAACGCGGCGGCGATCCCGGCGTCCGCGACCTGCCCCGGGGTGAGCTCCACTCCCCCGGCGACCACCACGACCGTCGCACCGGGCCGCGCGAGCCGGACGACCGTGTCGACGACCTTCCCGTGCAGCGACTGCTCGTCGAGCCGGCCCTCGCCGGTGAGGACGAGGTCGGCGTCCGCGAGCGCCGCGTCCAGGCCCACGGCCTCGGCCACGAGCGTGCCGCCGGGCACCAGCTCCGCGTCGAGGACGGCGGACAGTCCGGCCGGCAGCCCGCCCGAGGCGCCCGCGCCGGGCAGGTCGCGCACGTCGCGGCCGGTCGCGGCGGCCAGCGCGTCGGCGAGCCGGGTCAGCCCCGCCTCGAGCGCCGTGACGTCGTCGGGCGTCGCGCCTTTCTGCGGCCCGAAGACGGCCGCGGCGCCGCGCCGGCCGAGCAGCGGGTTGTCGACGTCGCACGCGATGCGCCAGCGCACGTGGCGCGCCCGGGCGTCGATCCCGGCGGCGTCGACGCGCGCCAGGTCGCGCAGGCCACCGCCGCCGGGCCCGACGGGCGTGCCGTCGGCGTCGAGGAACCGCACGCCGAGCGCGTCGAGGAGGCCGGCGCCGCCGTCGGTGGTGGCGGAGCCCCCGACGAAGAGCACGACCTCCTCCGCCTTCGGCGCGGCGGCCAGCGCGGCGAGCGCCAGCGTGCCGACGCCGTGGCTGGTGGCCTCCAGCGGCCGCAGGCCGTCCGCGACGAGGGGCAGCCCGTACGCCTCGGCGGCCTCGACCAGGACGGTGCGCCCGTCCGGCGAGACGCCGTAGCGCGCGGTGACGGGCCGGCCCAGGGCGTCCGTGGTCGGGCACGTGCCGGCCACGACGCCCCACGCGTCCAGGACCGCGTCGAGCGTGCCCTCCCCGCCGTCGGCGAACGGGATCGCGCGGACGTCGGCCCCGTCGCCGAGCGCGGCGCGGGCGCCCGCGGCGAGCGCCGTCGCGACCTGCGTCGCGGTGGCGCTGCCCTTGAACGAGTCCGGGGCGACCACCACCCGCAGCGGCGACGTCGGGTCGGTGGCGTCGATGGCCTGGTCGTGGATCACGTCGTCGTGCACGGCGGCGAGGCTACCGGCCCGGCGCGACCTGTGTGCGCGTGTCTCGGAAGGTCCGGCGTGCGAGGCCCTTATGCCCTCGCGATGATCGTGGGGACGGGCGACCCCCGTCGCCCGGGACAGGAGGCACGACCGTGGGTATCGGACTCGGCATCTTCCTCGTCGTCGTCGGCGCCGTCCTCGCGTTCGCGATCGCACCGGACACGTGGGAGGTCGTCAACCTCAACATCGTCGGCTACATCTGCATCGGCGCCGGCGTCCTCGCGCTGATCCTCGGGCTGGTGCAAAACCGCCAGCGAGCGCACACCAGCCACCGTGTCGAGCGTTACGACGACCGGACGCCACCGCCCGTCTGACCGGCGGTGTCGCCCGAACCTGGGTCTAGGCTGCGCGTGTGACCCAGGACACCGGAGCCCCGACGATCTCCCGCACCGCCACCGCGATCGACGCCGCCGCGGACGCGTACGTCGCACGCAGCGCCGCGCTCGACCCGATGACGGCGACCGCGATCGGCGTGCCCGGGCACGACCATCTCCTGACCGACCTCTCCCCCGCCGGGCACGAGGAGCGCGCCGCCGCCGACCGGGACGTGCTGCGCGAGCTGGACTCGATCGAGCGCGACGGGGGCGGCCCGGTCGACGACGTCGACCGCGTCACCCTGGCCGCGATGCGGGAGCGCCTCGGCCTCGCGCTGGAGCTGCACGAGGCGGGCGAGCCGCTCGCCAGCCTCAACAACATCGAGTCGCCGGTGCAGCAGCTGCGCGACGTCTTCGACCTCATGCCGACCGGCTCGGTCGAGGCGTGGGAGAACGTGGCGTCGCGGCTCACGGCGATCCCGGAGGCGGTGGAGGGCTACGTCGCGTCGCTCACGGAGGCGGCGCGGCGCGGCCAGGTCGCCGCGATCCGGCAGGTGCGCGAGGGGGTCGCGCAGTCCCGCGAGCTGGCGGGGCTGGACGGCCACACGTCGTTCTTCCGCAGCCTCGTGCGCAGCGACGACGCGGCCGCGGTGCTCGACGAGTCGTCCGCCTGCAGCCTGGTGCGCGCCGAGCTGGAGCGCGGCGCCGACGCCGCGGCGTCCGCGTACGCGCGGCTCGCCGACTTCCTCGAGCGCGACCTGGCGCCGCGCGCCCCCGAGCGGGACGCGGTCGGGCGCGACCGGTACGCCCTGTTCTCCCGGGAGTTCCTCGGGGCCCAGGTCGACCTCGACGAGACCTACGAGTGGGGCCTGGACGAGCTCGCCCGCATCGTCGCCGAGCAGGAGGCCGTCGCGGCGCAGATCGCCGGGCCGGGGGCCAGCGTCGCCGACGCCGTCGCCGCCCTCGACACCGACCCCGCGCGGACGCTGCACGGCACCGACGAGCTGCGCCGCTGGATGCAGGAGACCGCGGAGGCCGCGATCGCCGACCTGTCCGGCACGCACTTCGACATCGCGGGCCCGGTGCGCACGATCGAGTGCCGCATCGCCCCCACCCAGACCGGCGGCATCTACTACACCCCGCCGAGCGACGACTTCTCCCGCCCGGGCCGCATGTGGTGGTCCGTGCCCGCCGACGTCACGACCTTCAACACCTGGCGCGAGAAGACGACGGTCTACCACGAGGGCGTGCCGGGCCACCACCTGCAGTGCGCCGCCACCGTCGTCGCCCGCGACACCCTCAACTCCTGGCGCCGGCTGATGTGCTGGGTGTCGGGCCACGGCGAGGGCTGGGCGCTGTACGCCGAGCGGCTGATGGCCGACCTGGGGCACCTCGACGACCCGGGCGACCGGTTCGGCATGCTCGACGCGCAGCGGATGCGCGCCGCCCGCGTCGTGCTCGACATCGGCGTGCACCTGGGCAAGCGGGCGCCCGAGCAGTGGGGCGGCGGTATCTGGGACGCCGAGAAGGCGCTGCCGTTCCTCTCGGCGAACGTCAACATGCCCGCGTCGTTCGTGCGCTTCGAGCTCAACCGCTACCTCGGCTGGCCCGGGCAGGCGCCGTCGTACAAGGTGGGCCAGCGGCTGTGGGAGCAGGCGCGGGACGAGGCCCGGGCCGCGGCGACCGCCCGTGGCGAGGAGCTCGACCTCAAGGCCTTCCACGCCCGGGCCCTCGGGCTGGGTTCGGTGGGCCTGGACGTGCTGCGCGGGGCGCTGTCCTGACGGCGGCCGCCGGGCGGGCGGCGAGGCGCAACCGATGAGCGGGATCCTCACCGGCTTCGCCATCATCGGCGTGGTCGTCGCCGTGGGCTGGTTGGCGGCGCGGCTACGTCTCGGCGGCCCCGACGCGCGGACCACGCTCAACCGGATCGGGTTCTTCGTCGCGAGCCCCGCGCTGCTGTTCACGGTCGTCGCGCGCGCGGACGTCGGGGCGCTGTTCCAGGCGCCGCTGCTGGTGCAGGCCGCGGCGGCCGTCGGGACGGCGGCGCTCTTCGTCGTCGTGAACGCCGTGTGGCTCCGCCGCCCGGCCGCCGAGGCCACCATCGGGGCCGTGGGGGCCGGCTACGTCAACGCCAACAACATCGGCCTGCCCGTGGCGGTGTACGTGCTCGACGACGCGTCCGCGGTGGTGCCGGTGATCCTGCTGCAGCTGCTGGTGCTCGCCCCGGTGACGCTGCTGGTGCTGGACGCCCTGACGACCGGGCGGGTCTCGGTGCGCTTCGTGCTGGCGCAGCCGGTGCGCAACCCGATCATCCTGGGGTCGCTCGCCGGCGCGGTGGTGTCCGTGGCGGGCTGGACGCCGCCCGACGTGGTGATGGCGCCGCTGGAGATCCTCGGCGGCGCGGCGATCCCGATGATCCTGCTCGCGTTCGGGATGTCGCTGCACGGCTCGCGGCCGCTCGCCGCCGGGTCGGGACGCGGCACCGTGCTGGTCGCGGCGGCGCTCAAGGCGGTCATGATGCCGGTCCTGGCGTTCGTGCTGGCCCGGTACGCCGTCGGCCTGGACGACGCCGGCGTGGTCACGGCGGTGACCCTCGCCGCCCTCCCCACGGCGCAGAACGTGTACAACTACGCGGCGCGCTTCCGTACCGGAGAGGTGCTCGCCCGCGACGTCATCCTCGTCACGACGCTCGCCTCCCCCGCGGTGCTCGTCGTCGCGACGCTGCTGCTCCACTGACCGGCGCCGGCCCACGGACCGGTGCCCGTCGCACGCCCGCCGCGGTAGCGTGCGTGCGTGCCGCACTCCCATGTCTCGCCGGTCCCGCTGGTCCTCGCCTCGAAGTCCCCCGCCCGCCTCGCCACCCTGGCCGCCGCCGGCGTCACGCCGCGGGTGGTGGTGTCCGACGTCGACGAGCCGGCGGTCCTGGCCGCCGCCCGGGAACGCTTCGGCGCCCTGGAGCCGGCCGACGCCGTCCTGGTGCTCGCACAGGCGAAGGCAGAGGCGGTGGCACGCGAGGTCTCGGACGCGCTCGTGCTGGGCGGCGACTCGATGCTGGAGCTCGACGGCGAGGTCGTCGGCAAGCCGGCGGACGCGGACGACGCACGGGCCCGTTGGCGGGCCATGCGGGGCCGGTCCGCCGTGCTGCACACCGGGCACTGGCTCGTGGACGCGCGCGACGCCGACGACGGCGGCACGGGCGCGACGCTCGGTGCGACGTCGTCCACCACCGTGCACTTCGCGGACGTCGACGACGCCGAGATCGACGCGTACGTCGCCACCGGCGAGCCGATGCACGTCGCGGGGGCGTTCACCATCGACGGCCTCGGCGGGCCCTACGTGGAGCGGGTCGAGGGCGACCACCACGGCGTCGTCGGCCTGAGCCTGCCGCTGCTGCGGTCGCTGCTCGCCGAGCTCGACATCCCGTGGCGGACCCTGCGCGACGCCGGCTGAGCCTGTCGAAACCACCAACGACCGACGGCTCCGGCAGCCCGATGGGGCGCAGTCCATGTCGGATCCCTCCAAACGGGCCCGAACGCCGTTGGCACCGGGCACAGACTTCTCCGCCCGCGGCCCGCGAGTGCCGGAGGGACCAGGCGCACGCGTTACCGTGAGCCGTGCCCACCATCAGCAAGGTCCTCGTCGCCAACCGCGGTGAGATCGCCGTCCGTATCGCCCGCGCGTGCGCCGATGCCGGCCTCGCCTCCGTCGCCGTCTACGCCGACCCTGACCGGGACTCGCTGCACGTGCGCCTCGCCGACGAGGCGTTCGCCCTGCACGGCGTGCGTGCCGCCGAGACCTACCTCGACGCGGACAAGCTCCTCGACGTCGCCCGCCGCTCCGGCGCCGATGCCGTGCACCCGGGGTACGGCTTCCTGTCGGAGGACGCCCGGTTCGCGCAGGCCGTGATGGACGCCGGCCTGGTGTGGGTGGGCCCGCCGCCCGCGGCGATCGAGGCGCTGGGCGACAAGGTGAGCGCGCGGCACATCGCGCACGCCGCGGGCGCCCCGCTCGTGCCCGGCACGCCGGACCCCGTGACGGGCGCCGACGAGGTGCACGCGTTCGCGGCCGAGCACGGGCTGCCGATCGCGATCAAGGCGGCGTTCGGCGGCGGCGGTCGCGGCCTCAAGGTCGCGCGCAGCGCGGACGAGATCGACGAGCTGTACGAGTCTGCGGTGCGCGAGGCGACGGCGGCCTTCGGCCGCGGCGAGTGCTTCGTCGAGCGCTTCCTGGACCGGCCGCGGCACGTCGAGACGCAGTGTCTGGCCGACTCGCGCGGGAACGTCGTGGTGGTCTCCACCCGCGACTGCTCCCTGCAGCGGCGCCACCAGAAGCTTGTCGAGGAGGCGCCGGCGCCGTTCCTCACGCCGGAGCAGGAGGCCGAGCTCGACCGTGCGTCGAAGGCGATCCTGCGCGAGGCGGGCTACGTCGGGGCCGGCACGTGCGAGTTCCTCGTCGGGACGGACGGGACCCTGTCGTTCCTCGAGGTGAACACGCGCCTGCAGGTCGAGCACCCCGTGACCGAGGAGGTCACGGGCATCGACCTGGTGCGCGAGCAGCTGCGCATCGCGGCGGGCGAGGAGCTGGGCTACGACGCCGCGCCGGTGCGCGGGCACTCGTTCGAGTTCCGCATCAACGGCGAGGACCCGGCCGCCGGCTTCCTCCCCGCTCCCGGTACCGTCACGACGCTGCGCTGGCCCAGCGGGCCCGGCGTGCGCGTCGACACCGGTGTCGTCGAGGGCGACACGATCTCCGGCGCGTTCGACTCGATGCTCGCCAAGCTGATCGTCACCGGCGCCGACCGCACCCAGGCGGCGCAGCGGGCCCGGCGGGCGCTTCGCGAGCTCGAGGTCGCGGGCATCCCGACGGTCGTGCCGTTCCACCGCGCCGTGCTCGACTCCGAGGACTTCGTGCCCTCCGACGGCTCCGGCTTCCGCGTCCACACGCGCTGGATCGAGACCGACTTCGCGGACACCGTGGCGGGGCTCGGGCCGTCCACGCCCGCGCCCGCCCCCGAGGCCGAGGAGCCGGAGGAGCTCGCCGAGCGCGTGGTCGTCGAGGTCGGCGGACGCCGGCTCGAGGTCGTGCTGCCGGCCGGCCTCGGCGTCGCCGCGGGTCGGGCGCGCCGCGCCAACGCCGCCCGCCGTCCGGCCCGCCGCAACGGCGGCCGTGCCGCCGGCGCGTCGGGCGGCGCCACCCTCGCCTCGCCGATGCAGGGCACCATCGTCAAGGTCGCCGTCGCCGAGGGCGACACGGTGGCCGAGGGCGACCTCGTCGTCGTGCTGGAGGCGATGAAGATGGAGCAGCCGCTGCTCGCGCACCGCTCCGGCACCGTGCGGTCCCTCACCCTCGAGCCCGGGGCCGGGGTGACGGCGGGCGCCGCCATCTGCGACATCGTCGACTAGGACGCAGCGCAGGCTCAGTCGTCGGCGGGAGCGGTGGGACGAGCGACCGACGCCAGGGACCGGCGCGCGGACGGGACCGCCAGCACCACGGCGACGAACGCCGTGAGCAGCACGCCGGCGACGACGAGCAGCGACTCCACGGCGTAGGTGTCCGCGAGCGGTCCGAACACGACCATGCTCAACGGCATGGACACCGTCATGACGATGCCGACGAAGCCGAAGACCCGGCCCTGCATCTCGGGTTCCACGGTCTCCTGCAGGATCGACATCGCGGGGGTCGACATGAGGGTGAACGCCGTGCCCACGCCCAGGCCGAGCACGAAGAACACCCACAGGTTCGTGGACAGCCCCAGGCCCGCGGTCAGGACGCCGGCCGCGAGCGTGGCGCCGACGACGAGGGCGATCCGGTTGCGGACCCGCGGCCCGATGACGGCCATGAGCAGGCCGCCGGCGAGCATGCCCGAGGCCCAGAAGAGCTCGTTGGCGGTGAGCTTCCAGACCTCCTCGCCGAAGGTGCGCGTCACCATGAGGGGCGTGAGGTACGACGGCGCCCCGATGAGCAGCATCGTCACGGCGAACACCGTCATCAGCCACCGCACGGCCGCGTGGGACCGGATGTACCGCACCCCGGCCGCGAGGTCGCCGAAGTAGCTCGGCGGGGCGCCGGCGTCGGAGCGCACGAGCCGCGGGACCCGGACCAGCAGGAGCAGGCCCACGCCGACGAGTGCCGTCACGACGTCCACGAAGAACACCGCGACGATGTCGAAGTTCGCGTAGACGGCGGCTGCCAGTGCCGGCGCGAGGAGCATCATGCCGGACTGGATGGACTGGTTGATGCCGTTGATGCGGATGAGCTGGGTGGCCGGGACGATCTGCGGGACCATCGCGCTCACGGCGGGGGTCTGGATGCCGGCGAACGTGGACCGCACCGCGAGCGCCGCGTAGATGACCCACAGGTCGTCGACGCCGGAGAGCATCAGCAGCGCGAGCGCGAGCGTGACGACCGCGATCGTGGTGTCCGCGCCGATGATGAGCAGCCGGCGGTCGTGCCGGTCCGCCCACACGCCGCCGAAGATCGAGACGAACGCCTGCGGCAGCATGCCGAACACGATGCTCAGCATGAGCACGGACCCGGACTGGGTGAGGATCGTCAGGTGCCACATGACGGCGAACTGCACGAGCATCGAGCCGAGCAGGGAGACCGTCTGGCCGGTGAGGAAGACGGCGACGTTCCGCTTCCAGCGCGGGTCGTCCTCGGCGACGCCGGTGGGCGCGTCGCCGGCCTGCGTGGCGAGGTCGGCGGCGGGAGTCGTGGGGAGGTTCTCGGTCATGGGGCGGTACGGCCTTCGTTCGTCGGGGCGACGGCGGGTGGACGGGGTGGTGCAGGGGTGGACCTCGGGCCGGGCCGGTCTTCATCGGCGGGGGGCGTCGCCGAGAACATCCTCCCCGGTAGCCTGGCCGCGTGCCGAACCGTTTTCCGCCCCGTGACGTCCTGCACCGGCAGCCCGGGGACGGGTGGGTGACGTGCGGCGACCATCGTCACTGGGGCCTGCACGGCGCGGCCGGGCTGTTGCTGGCGCGGCGCGGCGGGACCCCGGGCGCCGGTGACACGGACGGGCCGGTGACCGAGGTCGTGCTGCAGCACCGTGCGCTGTGGTCGGACCAGGGTGGCACGTGGGGCGTGCCCGGTGGCGCGCTCGCGCCGGGCGAGACCGCGGTCGACGGTGCGCTGCGCGAGTCCCTGGAGGAGGCCGCGATCCTGCCGGAGTCGGTGCAGGTGGTCGGCACGCACGTGCTCGACCACGGCGCGTGGTCCTACACGACGGTCGTCGGCGAGGTGGTGCCGGGTGCCGTCGTCGAGCCCGCGGCCGCCGACCCGGAGAGCCTCGAGGTCCGCTGGGTGCGGCTCGACGAGCTGGACGGGCTGCCGCTGCTCCCGCCGTTCGCCGCGGCGCTGCCCGACCTCCTGGCGCTGCTGGACGGCGGCCGCGACTCCTGACGCCGGCCGCCCGGGACCCTCTCGGACGATGTGCACGGCACCACCCTGAGACCTCGACCAAGGTTGAGGTCAAGGCCCGGCCGGGAGGCGGACGCCGAGGGCGTCAGCGCACCTGGCCGTGCAGCACGCGCGCGGCCTCGGCGACCGACCCGGACAGCGACGGGTAGACGGTGAACGCGTCGGCGACGTCGTCGACGGTGAGCCGGTGCGCCACGGCGAGCGTGATGGGGAACACGAGCTCGCTCGCCCGCGGCGCCACCACGACGCCGCCGAGCACGACACCCGCCTCCGGATGGGCGAAGAGCTTGACGAAGCCGTCGCGCATGCCGAGCATCTTGGCCCGCGGGTTGCGCGCGAGCGGCAGCATCGTCGTGACGTAGCGTGACCCCTGCTCGCGCAGGCGCGCCTCGCTGTACCCGACGGTCGCGATCTCGGGCGCGGTGAAGATGTTCGCCGCGACCTGCTTGAGGCGCAGCGGCGCGACGGCGTCGCCCAGGGCGTGCGACATGGCGATGCGCCCCTGCATGGCCGCGACCGACGCCAGGGGCAGCATCCCCGTGCAGTCCCCGGCCGCGTAGATGCCGCGCACCGACGTCCGCGACACCTTGTCGACGGCGACGTGCCCGGACTCGGTGAGCCGCACCCCCGCCTCCTCGAGCCCCAGCCCGGCGGTCGACGGGATGCCCCCGACGGCGATGAGCACGTGCGACCCGGTGACGACCCGCCCGTCCGACAGGGTGACGGCGACGCCGTCGGCCGTCCGCTCGGCCGACGCGGCGCGCGAGCGGGACATCACGGTCATACCGCGCGAGCGGAAGACACCCTCGAGCAGCTCGGCGGCGTCCATGTCCTCGCCCGGCAGCACCCGGTCGCGCGAGGAGACGAGGACGACGTCCGAGCCCAGCGCGTGGTACGCCCCGGCGAACTCGGCGCCGGTGACGCCCGAGCCGACGACGATGAGCTTCTCGGGCAGCTCGGTCAGCCGGTAGAGCTGCGTCCAGGTGAGGATCCGCTCGCCGTCCGGGACGGCGGTGGGCAGCGTGCGCGGGGTGGCGCCCGTCGCGAGCAGGATCGTGTCCGCGTCCCGCGTGACGGTGCCGGACTCCTGCTCGACGACGACGCGCGACGGGCCGTCCAGGCGCCCGCGCCCGGTCAGCACCTCGACGCCCTCACGCTCGAGGCGGGCGCGGATGTCTGCCGACTGCGCCTCGGCGAGCGCGAGCACGCGCGCGTTCACGGCCTTCAGGTCGACCAGGTCGCGGCGGGCCCGGCTGCTGCGCGCCGCCGGGTCCACGCCCGGCTCGAGCCCGGTCTCCGACGACACGAGGGCCTCGGAGCGGATCCCCAGCTCGGGGCCCTGCTCGGCCGTGGTCAGCCACTCGGCGGTCGCGATGAGGGTCTTGGAGGGGACGACATCCGTGAGGACGGCGGCGCCGCCGACGCCGTGCCGCTCCACCACGGTCACGTGCGCGCCCAGCCGGCGTGCGACGAGGGCGGCCTCGTAGCCGCCCGGTCCGCCGCCGACGACGACGACGCGCTGGCCGCGGGGGTGGGCTGCCGGTGCGCCGGGTGCGGCGACGGGGGCAGGGGTGTCCTCAGGAGGGGTGTTCACGGTGGGCACGGGGCCATTGTGTCAGGCCCGGCGCGGGCTCGGAGCCGGTGCGGCGGGGGCCCGGTCGCCGGGCTACCCTCGGGTCCATGAGCACCACGACCCCGATCGTCCCCGACCTCGACGACCCGGCGACCGACCCGTTCGACGTGGCCCGCGCCGCCGCCGACCACATCGCCGAGGTCACGGGCGTGTCCGGGCACGACGTCGCACTGGTGCTGGGGTCGGGCTGGGGCGGCGCGGCGGAGCTCGTGGGCGACGTCGTCGCGGAGGTCCCCACCCATGAGATCCCCGGCTTCGCCCGGCCGTCGGTCGTGGGGCACGGCTCGACCACCCGCTCGATCCGGGTGGAGCGCCCGGACGGCGCCGTCCGTCACGCCCTGGTGATCGGCGGGCGCACGCACCTCTACGAGGGCAAGGGCGTGCGCCGGGTCGCGCACGGTGTCCGTACCGCCGCCGCGACCGGGTGCGAGACGGTCGTGCTCACCAACGGCTGCGGGGGCCTGCACATCTCGTGGCGGCCCGGCCAGCCGGTGCTGCTGTCCGACCACATCAACCTGACGGCGACGTCCCCGCTCGAGGGCGCGACGTTCGTCGACCTCACCGACCTCTACTCCTCGCGGCTGCGCGAGATCGCCCGCACCGTGGATCCCGAGCTGCCCGAGGGCGTGTACGCACAGTTCCCCGGGCCGCACTACGAGACCCCGGCCGAGGTCAAGATGGCGGGTCTCATGGGCGCCGACCTGGTCGGCATGTCCACGACGCTCGAGGCGATCGCCGCCCGGCACGCGGGCATGGAGGTGCTCGGCATCTCCCTGGTGACCAACCTCGCGGCCGGGATCAGCCCGCAGCCGTTGTCGCACGAGGAGGTGCTGGAGGCCGGTCAGGAGGCCGGCCCGCGCATCAGCGACCTGCTCGCGCGGATCGTGAAGTCCCTCTGACGCCGCCCGGCCCGAAGGAGCGCCTGCCATGAGCCTGGACACCGACGACCCGGCCTTCGAACCCACCGCGGGCCCGAACGGGCCGACCGTCCCCCTGGAGCTCCTGCTCGACCAGGTGGAGGACTGGATCCGCCACGACGTCGACGAGGCGGACCGGGCCGAGCTCGCGGAGCTCGTCCAGGACACGGCCTCCCACCGGCGCAGCACGGCCGCCCGCGCCGTCGCCGAGCTGCGTGACCGGTTCGCCGGGACGCTGCAGTTCGGCACCGCCGGCCTGCGGGGTGCGATGGCCGCCGGCCCGAACCGGATGAACCGCGCGGTCGTGACGACGGCGGCCGCCGGGCTCGGCGCCTACCTCGCCGCCACGCTGGGCCGGGCCGCCACCCGCGAGGCGGCTCCCCGGGTCGTCGTCGGCTACGACGCGCGGTACCGCTCGGCGACCTTCGCCACGGACACCGCCGCCGTCCTCACCGCGGCCGGGGCCGACGTCCTGCTGCTGCCCTCACCGCTGCCGACGCCCGTGCTCGCGTTCGCGGTGCGGCACCTGGACGCCGACGCCGGCGTCATGGTGACGGCGAGCCACAACCCCGCCGCCGACAACGGCTACAAGGTCTACCTGGGCGGGCGGGTCGTCACCGACGCCGGGCAGGGCGCGCAGATCGTGCCGCCGCACGACGCTGGAATCGCCGAGCGCATCGCCGCCGCGGGCCCGGCGTCCGACGTGCCGCGCGCCGACTCCGGGTGGACCGTGCTCGACCGCGACGTCGTGCTGTCCTACCTGGCCTCCGTGCGCGCCCTGTCCGACGGGAAGCCCCGGACGCTGAAGGTCGTCACCACCTCCCTGCACGGCGTCGGCGGGCGGGTGCTGGCGCGCGCGCTCGCGGACGCCGGGTTCACGCACGTCGTGCCCGTCGAGGAGCAGGCCGACCCCGACCCCGACTTCCCCACCGTCCGCTTCCCCAACCCCGAGGAGACGGGCGCGATCGACATGGCGCTCGGCCTCGCCTCCGACGTCGGCGCCGACGTCGTCATCGCGAACGACCCGGACGCCGACCGGTGCGCCGTGGCCGTCGTCGACCCGGCGGCCGGCACCTACCAGGGGGCCGAGACCGCCCGCTCGCAGGGGTGGCGCATGCTGCACGGCGACGAGGTGGGCGCGTTGCTCGGCCGGGAGATCGTCACCCGGGGCGTGGGCGGTGCCGGGCCCGTCCGGCCGGGCCCCGGCGGGCGGCCCGTGCTCGCGTCGTCGGTCGTGTCGTCGCGGGTGCTGTCGTCGATCGCCGCGCACCACGGTGCCGCGCACGCCACCACCCTCACGGGCTTCAAGTGGATCAGCCGCACGCCGGGGCTCGTCTTCGGCTACGAGGAGGCGCTCGGCTACTGCGTCGACCCCGCAAACGTGCGGGACAAGGACGGCATCAGCGCCGCCGTCCTGGTCGCGCAGCTCGCCGACCGGCTCAAGGCCGACGGGCGCACCCTGATCGACGCGCTCGACGACGTCGCCCGCGAGAACGGGCTGTTCCTCACCGACCAGCTCTCGGCACGCTTCGACGACCTCGAGCGCATCGGCGACACCATGGACCGGCTGCGGTCGGCCCCGCCGCGGATGCTGGCCGGGGCCGGGGTGGCGCAGGTCCTCGACCTGACCACCGGCGTGGACGGGCTCCCGCCCACCGACGGCGTCGTGCTGCTGGGGGCCGACGACACGCGCGTCGTCGTGCGGCCCAGCGGCACCGAGCCCAAGGTCAAGTGCTACCTGGAGGTGGTGGAGCCGGTCGCCCCGGACGCCTCGTCGTACGACGTCGGGCGCCTGCGCGTCGCGGCGCAGGCCAAGCTCGACCGGGTGAAGGCCGACATGCGCGCCGCGCTGGGGCTCGGCTGACCCGGTCGGCTCAGCCCCGGTCGGCTCGGACCCGCCCGGGTCAGCCGCCGAGGGCGGCGTCGTCCTGCTCGACGGCCGCGTTCCAGTCACGCTTCTGCGCGCGCCAGCCCTCGTCGTCGGTGCCGCGGCGCCAGTACCCGGACGCCGACAGCAGCTCGCGCGGCACGCCGAGCTCCGAGCGCGCCCACCGACGCAGGTCGCGCACGCAGCCGGCCTCGCCGTGCAGGAAGGCGTGCGGGGTGCCCGCGGGGAGCTCGCCCGCCGCGTGGGCGCGCCGGACCACGTCGGCGAGGTCGTCGCTGCCGCGGTGGACCCAGGTGAGGCGCACGTGGGCGCGCGAGTCGATCATGTGCTCGTCGTCCGGCCCGGGGACCTCGACGAACGCGTGCGCCACGGCCCCCGCCGGCAGCGACTCGAGCGCCGCCGCGATGGCCGGCAGCGCCGCGTCGTCGCCCACGAGCAGGTGCCAGGGCGCCTGCGGGTCCGGCGCGTACAGGCCACCGGGCCCCAGGAAGGCCACCGGCTCGCCCGGCTGCGCCCGTGCCGCCCACGGCCCGGCGACGCCCTCGTCCCCGTGGACCACGAAGTCGATGTCCCACTCACCGTCGCGCACGGCGCGCACCGTGTAGGTGCGCAGCAGCGGGCGGCCGTCCTCGAGCTCGCCCAGCACGAGCTTCACGTAGGCGTCGGTGTGCTCGACCGGCGGGGCCGCGCCCGCGGCGAGCTCGGGCCCTGCGAGCGTGAGGCGGACCATGTGCGGGGTCAGCCACCGCACGGCCGTGACGGTCGCGTGCCGGGGCACGCGCTTGCGGGCCGGGGCGCCGGCCGGTGCTGCGGGCGTGGTCGTCTCAGTCATGGTGAGGCGAGCCTAACCTCTCCCCGGCCGTCGCCCCGGTGACAAAGGTCACCCGCGACGTGCCGGGTCACCGGTGCCCGGGTCGCCGGTGCCCGGTCACGAGCCGGCGAGGCGGCGGACCCCCGACGTCACGAGCCATGCCGCGAGCGCCGCCACCCCCACCGCCGCGACGACCTCGCCGCCGGGCGTCGCGCGGTGCAGCAGCCAGGCCGTCCCGATCACGACCAGCCAGCCGCGCAGGTACCAGGCGCCCAGCACGAGCATGGAGGCGTCGCCGGCCGGCGTCACCATCGGGGTGAAGACGCCCGGGGGCGCGGTCGTCGCGCCCGCCACCCACACCCGGGCCGCGAGCACCAGGACGATGACGAGCACGAGTAGCAGGACGGCCGGCCCGGCCGCCGAGACGGACGCGCCGGCCGCGGCGGCCCACGCCGCGGTGACGCCCCCGCCCAGGGCCGCAGCCAGGATCCCCACCAGGACGGGCACCACCGCGTGCGCGGCGACCTGACGCCCCGGGCCGCCGGGAAGCAGCGCTCCCGGCTCGGTCTGCGCCGCCAGGGCGCGCAGGCCGCCGCACCACGTCGCGCTCGCCGCGTACAGGAGGGCGGCGCCCACGACGACCGCGACCGGGGAGGCACCCCCCGCTGCGGCGCCCTCACCCGCCGCACCCGCGCCGAGCAGGACGAGGAGGCCACCGACGCCGCCGACCGCGAGAGAACCGGCGAGCGCCACCGGGCGCCGCCGCAGGCCCAGGAGGTCGCGCGCCACCACGGGGGCCCGGCGCAGGAGGGCGCCGGGAAGCCGGGCGCGGCGCCCGCCGTACGTCACGGGTCCGAGCACGTCCGCGACGGCACCCGACTCGCCGCCGACCAGGCCGCGCCCGGCCGCGACGGTGCTGCGGTGGCCGCTCGCCGCCGCGTCGACGTCGACCTCATCCGGCAGCGCCTGCAGAACCAGGCCCACGGCGGCCAGCCCGACCAGGGCCGCCCCGACGACCAGACCCGCCCCGGGCTGCCCCGCGACCAGCCCGACGTCCACGGGGCACGGTGCCTCTCCCCCGTCCGGGGCCAGGCAGGCGACGCCGATCGTCGTCCGTCCCCGAGCCGGGTCGAGCAGCGCGGCCGTCGCCGCCACGCCCCCGACGACGAGCAGCACCGCCGTCACCGACGTGGACGCGCGCCGCCACCTCGGCGCCTGCGCGCCCACGCCCACCGCGAGCGGGACCTGCGCCAGCAGCGCCGCGCACACCCCCCACCACGCCACGGGGCCGGCGCCGTCCCCGGCGCCGTGCGCGAGCGCCGTCGCGCCGAACGCCGCGACGACCGCCGCCCCAGCCACCAGCGCCGCGCCCCGGCGCCGCAGCACCACCCGGGGGCGGAACTGCCCGCCGAGGACGAACGTCGCCTCGGCGGGGCTCACCGACAGCGGGCCGCCGGCCCGGGCCGCGGCGAGCGCCGCGGCCGCCGCGACGCCGAGCGCGAGCAGTCCGCCGGCGACGAGCCGCGCGACGTCGGGCGTGTCCCACGCGCCGGCGCCGTTCGCCGCGCCGACGACCGCCGCGGTGCGCAGTCCCGTCCCGGCCTGCGCGAGGGCCGACCAGAGGATCGGGCCATAGACCAGCGCCAGGAGCACCACGCCGTACGCCAGGTAGACCCGGTCGCTCGGGTCGCCTCCGCCCTCGGCCACTCGGACCAGCATGCTGCGTCGCCGCAGCGAGCGCACCCACCGGCGCCACCGGCCGTACGCGACCCGCCGCCCGTCGTCGAGGTGGGCGGCCCGCGCGGCATCGTCGTCCGACGCACGCTCCGGGGCGGGCACCGGCTCCCGTTCCGGGTCCGTCATCGCGGCCCGGGGGCGGCCAGCGCCACCTCGCCGCCACGCGCCGCCAGGTCGGCGCGCAGGTCGGGGTCGTGCGTCGCGACGACGAGAGCCCGGCCCGCGTCCGCCGCCCGGCCGACCAGCCGACGCGCCACCGCCCGCCACCGGGCGTCCAGGCGCTGCTCGGGCTCGTCCAGCACCACCAGCCGCGCCGGCCGGTACAGGGTGGTGGCGAGGGCGAACAGCTGCGACTCCCCCGAGGACAGCTCGCCGGGCAGCTGGTCGCGCACCCGCTCGAGCTCTGCCTCGGCCAGCGCCTCGTCGACCCCCGGCCCCGGGTGCCGGCCCGCCCACGCGGAGGACACGAGGCGCAGGTGCTCGGCGACCGTGAGGTCCGGGTACGCCGACAGGCCCCCGAGCAGCAGCGCGACCTCCTCGCGGCGCCGGCGTCGCGCCTCGGTCGCCGGCAGGCCCAGCACGCGGACGCTGCCCGCGGTCGGCGCGTCCTTGCCTGCCACCAGCCGCAGCAGGGTCGACTTGCCGCTGCCGTTCGGCCCCACCACGGCGACCGCCTGGCCCGCCACGACCGTCAGCGAGGTCGGCGCCAGCACCTCGACGGTCCCGTGGGTGCGTGACGCGCCGTCGATCTCGACGACCGGCGCGTCCCCGTGCTTCCCGGTCATCGCCGGGCGGTCAGTAGCCGCCGTCCGAGGGCGCGCCCCCGGCGGACGTCGCGTCGTCGAAGCCCGCGAGCACGGCGCCGGTGCCCGACAGCCCCAGCCGGGTCGCGCCGGCGGCGATCATCGCGAGCGCGTCGGGCAGCGTGCGCACGCCGCCGGACGCCTTGACGCCCAGTGCCGGGCCGACGGTGCGCGCCATCAGCGCCACGGCATGGGCGGACGCGCCGCCGGCGGGGTGGAAGCCGGTCGACGTCTTGACGAAGTCGGCGCCGGCGGCCTGCGCCTCCTGGCACACGGCGACGATCTCGTCGTCGGTCAGGGCCGCGGACTCGATGATGACCTTGAGGACCTTGCCGGCGGGCACGGCCGCGCGGACGGCCGCGATGTCGCGACGCACGGCCTCGACGTCGCCGGCCTTCGCCGCACCGACGTCGACGACCATGTCCACCTCGTCGGCGCCGTCCGCGACCGAGCGGGCCGCCTCGGCGGCCTTGACCTCGCTGACGTGCTTGCCGGACGGGAAGCCGCACACCGTCGCGACCGCGAGGCGCCCGGCGGCCACCTCGACGGCGTGCGCGACGAACGTCGGCGAGACGCACACGGAGAAGACCCCGAGCCGCGCCCCCTCCTCGACCAGCGCCGTGACGTCGGCCTCGGTGGCCTCCGGCTTCAGGAGCGTGTGGTCGACGTACCGGGCCAGCGCGGCGGCGTCGGTCGGTGTGCCGGGCGTGGGCTCGGTCATCGCAGGGCCCCCTCGACCTTCTGGTAGCCGGGCAGGATCAGCTCGTCGACGAGCTCGCGACGCTCGTCGTGGTGGACGAACGCGCTCCAGGCGGCCGTCATCGTCACGTCGGCGAGGTCGTCGATCGTCCAGCCCGCCTCCGTCACGAGGCGCGTCATCTCGTGCGACATCGACGTGCGCGACATGAGCCGGTTGTCCGTGCTCAGCGCGACCGCGAAGTCGAGCTCCTTGAGCCGTGTGATCGGGTGGTCGGCGACCGTCGTGGCCGTCGTCGCCGCCGTCTGCAGGTTCGACACCGGGCAGACCTCGAGGGTGATCTGGTGGTCGCGGACCCAGTGCGCGAGGGGCCCCAGCTCCGCCAGGCGCTCGCCGTCGTCGTCGAAGGACTCGTGGAACGTGATGTCCTCGACGATGCGCACGCCGTGCCCGAGGCGGTCCGCCTGGCCGAGGTGCACGGCCTGGGCGATGGAGTCGAGGCCGGCGGCCTCGCCCGCGTGCACGGTCACCGGGAAGTTCTGCTCGGCGAGGAAGCGCCAGATGCCGGCGTGCCGCGACGGCGGGAACCCGTCCTCCGGACCGGCGATGTCGAAGCCGACCACCCCGCGGTCGCGGTAGGCGACGGCGAGCTCGGCGATCTCCTGCCAGCGGTCGGTGTGCCGCATCGCGGTGACGAGCTGCCCCACGCGGATGGTCTGCCCGCGGGCCGCCGCCTCGCGGATGCCCTCGTCGATGCCCGCCTGCACGGCCTCGACGGTGGCCTCCAGGGCGAGCCCGCGCTGCACGTGCTGCTCGGGCGCCCAGCGCTGCTCGGCGTAGACGACGCCGTCGGCGGCGAGGTCGAGGACGGCCTCGCGCGCGACCCGCGCCAGCGCCTCCGGCGTCTGCATGACGGCGATGGTGTGGTCGAAGGTCTCGAGGTAGCGCACCAGGGAGCCCGAGTCGGCCGCCTCGACGAACCAGGCGCCGAGCGCGTCGGCGTCCCCGGCCGGCACCTCGTGGCCCACCTCGTCGGCGAGCTCGAGCACGGTCTGCGGTCGCAGGCCTCCGTCGAGATGGTCGTGCAGCAGGACCTTGGGCAGGTCGGGGATGAGGTCGACGAGGGCGTGCGTCATGGGGGCCAACCTACCGGCCGTCAGCCCTCCGCGTCGTCGACCTCGCCCTGGTCGTCCGCGCCCGCCTCGTCCTCGTGCTCGTCGAGGCCGCGGACCACCTGCGACTGCTCGACGACGTCCGCCTCCGACGCCGCGCCCTCCAGGTCGGGGCGGGCCGCGGCCGGGCTGTACTCCTCCGGCCGGTCCGCCGGCGGTGACGCGTCGTCGGCCTCCTGGGCCTCCTCGAGCAGGCTCGTGGTGTCCTCCTGGTCCTCCAGCCCGGCGTCCCGCCAGGCGTCGTCCGGGACGGTGCTCATGAGGCCTCCTTCGCTCGACGACGGTGGGCTCCCATGGTCACGCGGCCCCGCTCTGCGCGCCAGGGGGGCCGCTGAGGGCGGAACGGCGCGAGACGCGTCACCGGGCGCGCGAACCTGCCCCGCGGTGGCGGCGACGACGGCACCCCCGTGAACTCCCCGACGGCGGCGAGGACGTCGGTGAGCCGGGACGACCGCCGGAGCTCCACCGCGGACCCTCTCCGTCCGCCCGCCCGCCCGGGGTCAGCCGACCCGGTCGAGCAGCAGCGGCCCGCGCCCCGCGGCGGCCTCGTCGCCGACCGACCAGGCACCGTCGAGCGCGGCGCGGGCGCGGTCGAACCGCTCGGGGGTGTCGGTGTGCAGCGTCAGCAGCGGCTGCCCCGCCGTGACCTCGTCCCCCGGCTTGGCGTGCAGCTCGACGCCGGCGCCCGCCTGGACCGGGTCCTCCCGGCGCGACCGCCCGGCACCGAGCCGCCAGGCGGCGACCCCGACCGCGTACGCGTCCAGCGCCCCCAGCACCCCGGAACGGTCGGCGACCACGTCCTGCCGGTGGGCGGCCACGGGCAGCGGTGCGTCCGGGTCCCCGCCCTGGGCGGCGATCATGCGCCGCCACACGTCCATCGCGCGGCCGTCGCCCAGCGCGGCCCGCACCTCGGCCTCGGGCGTCGGACGGCCGGCCCCGGCGAGCATCTCGACCGCCAGCGCGACGGTGAGCTCGACCACGTCCTCGGGACCCGAGCCCGCCAGCACGTCCAGCGACTCGCGCACCTCCAGCGCGTTGCCCGCCGCCCGGCCGAGCGGCGTGGCCATGTCGGTGAGCAGCGCGACCGTGCGCACGCCGGCGTCGGTGCCGAGGTCGACCATCGTGCGCGCGAGCTCGCGCGCCGTGTCGAGGTCCTTCATGAAGGCGCCCGAACCGACCTTCACGTCCAGCACGAGCGCGCCCGTGCCCTCCGCGATCTTCTTGCTCATGATCGAGCTCGCGATGAGGGGCACCGACTCCACGGTGCCGGTCACGTCCCGCAGGGCGTAGAGCTTCTTGTCCGCCGGCGCGAGGCCGGCGCCGGCGGCGCAGATCACGGCACCGACGTCCTCGAGCTGGGCCATGAGCTCGTCACCCGTCAGCGACGCGCGCCAGCCGGGGATCGACTCGAGCTTGTCGAGCGTGCCGCCCGTGTGACCCAGTCCGCGGCCGGACAGCTGCGGGACCGCCACCCCGAACGACGCCACCAGGGGCGCCAGCGGCAGGGTGATCTTGTCGCCCACCCCGCCGGTGGAGTGCTTGTCCGTGGTCGGGCGCGAGAGTCCGGAGAAGTCCATCCGCTCCCCCGACGCGATCATGGCCGCGGTCCACCGGGCCACCTCGGGCCGGCTCATCCCGTTCAGCAGGATCGCCATCGCGAGCGCCGCCATCTGCTCCTGGTCGACGGCGCCCCGGGTGTAGGCGTCGACCACCCAGTCCACCTGGTCGTCGGTGAGCTCGCGCCGGTCGCGCTTGGTGCGGATCACGTCGACGGCGTCGAACGGCTCGCGGGTCATCAGGCCTCCGGGGCGGGTCGGTCGGTGAGGTCGCGCGCCAGGTCGGGCGCGCCGAAGGCGTCGGGCAGGACCTCGGTCATCGGCACGACGCCGCGCGGGGAGTCGACGAGGAGGCCGGGGCCGCCGTGCTCCCACAGGAGCTGCCGGCAGCGCCCGCACGGCATGAGGAGCTCGCCCGCCCCGTCCACGCAGGTGAACGCGACCAGCCGGCCACCGCCACCCGTCACCAGCGCCGAGACGAGGGAGCACTCCGCGCACAGCGTGACGCCGTAAGCGGCGTTCTCCACGTTGCAGCCCACGACGACGCGCCCGTCGTCGGCCAGCGCGGCCGCACCCACCGGGAAGCCCGAGTAGGGCGCGTACGCCCGGCCCACGACCTGGCGGGCGGCGGCACGCAGCGCCTCCCAGTCCGGCACGCCCGCGTCGTCGGTCGCCACGGCTACTCCTTGCTGTACGCGTCGCCCGCGGCCGCCGGCGCCCGTGACCTGCCGACGAGCCCGGCCACGGCGAGCAGCGTCACCACGTACGGGAGCATCAGCATGAACTGGCTCGGCACGGGCGAGCCGACCACCGACAGCACGTTCTGCAGGTTGGTCGCGAAGCCGAACAGCAGGCCTGCCAGCGCGGCGCGCAGCGGGTCCCACTTGCCGAAGATCACCGCGGCGAGGGCGATGAACCCGGCGCCCGCCGTCATCTCCCGGCCGAACTGGTTGATCGACACCACCGTGTAGAAGGCGCCACCCATGCCGGCCATCGCGCCGCCGATGAGCACCGCCCGGTAGCGGGTGCGCACGACGTCGATGCCGACCGTGTCGGCGGCCTTGGGGTGCTCGCCGACCGCGCGGACCCGCAGGCCCCAGCGCGTGCGGAACAGCGCGAACCAGACGACGGCGACGGCGACGAACATCAGGTACACGACGATCGTCTGGTTGAACAGCACCGGCCCGACGATCGGGATCCGCTCGAGGAACGGGACCGGGAGCCGCTCGAAGCGGGTGGTGGTGTTCAGCGTCTCGGCGTTGGGGACCAGCACCTCGGAGTAGAAGAAGCTCGTCAGGCCGATGACCAGCACGTTGAGGACCACGCCGACGATCACCTGGTTGACCTTGTAGGTGATGGTGAACATGCCCAGCACGAGCGCGACGAGCGCGCTCGCGAGCACCGCGGCGACCAGGCCGGCCCAGGGGCTGTCGGTGATCGAGCCGACGATCGCGGCGGTGAACGCGCCCGCCAGCAGCTGCCCCTCGATGGCGATGTTCACGACGCCGGACCGCTCGCCGATCACCCCGCCCAGCGCGCCGTAGACGATCGGCACGCACAGCGCCACCGAGCCGCTGAGCAGGCCGACGACGGACAGGTCACGCGGGCTGCCGGCCGCGGCCCAGGCGAGGAAGCCGACCAGGAGCGCGGCGGCGAAGACCGCGATCGCCCACACCGGCACCGGTCGCCCGGCACGGGTGCGCACCGCGGCGAGCAGCAGCACGGCGAGCCCGACCCCGCCGCACACCCACGCGGTGGCCATGGCGGGCACCACGAAGGTCGACAGCACGAAGAGGTCGGTGCTGGTGGACAGCAGGAACCGGGCCGAGCCGTCGTGCGGGGACAGGAGCAGCAGCAGCGCGTACAGCACCAGCACGACGCCGAGGCCGATGACGGCCTTCCACGTCGTCGTCGCCACGGCACGCGGGGCGTCCTGCGAGGCCGGGGCCCCGGCGGCTGCGGGCACGCCCGCGGTCGTGGCGGTCATGCCTGTCCCCCCTTGGTCGGTGCGGTGGTCGGTGCGGCTGCCGCGCGACGGCGACGCGTCCGCGGGACGCGGTCGGGCTGCGGGAGCCGGAAGATCGCGCGCACGAGCGGCGGCGCCGCGATGAACAGCACGATCAGCGACTGGACCACGAGCACGATCTCGATCGGGATGCCCTCGGCCGCCTGCATCGCCGAGCCGCCGGCCTTGAAGCCGCCGAACAGGATGCCCGCGCCGAGCACGCCCCAGGGCGACGAGCCGCCCAGCAGGGCCACCGTGATCGCGTCGAACCCGATCCCGGCGTCGATGTCGGCGCCGAACCCGGTGGTCACCGTGCCCAGCACCTGCTGCGCGCCGGCCAGGCCGACGAGGCCACCGGCGATGAGCATGACGTAGACGGTCGCGCGGGAGACGTCGATGCCGGCCACGCGCGCGGCCTTCGGGTTCTCGCCGACGGCGCGGAAGGAGAACCCGGTGCTCGAGCGGTTCAGGAGCCACCACACGTAGACCACGGCGGCCAGCGACAGCACGAATCCCCAGTGCAGGTTGTAGCTGTCGCCCAGCAGCGGCGGCAGCACCGAGCTCTCGGCCATCGGCGGCGTCTTGGGGTTCGCGGACCCGGGCGCCTGCATGAGGCCCGGCGTCGCGAGGAAGTACGACAGCAGGTAGAACGCGACGTAGTTGAGCATGATCGTGACGATCACCTCGTGCGCGCCGGTGCGGGCCTTGAGCAGGCCGGCGATGCCGGCCCACAGCGCGCCCGCGGCGACGCCGGCCACGACGCACAGCAGCATGTGCCACGGGAACGGCAGCCCGGTGACGCCGAAGCCGATCCAGCCGGCGGCCGTGGCCGCCATGAGCATCTGCCCCTGGCCGCCGATGTTGAACAGGCCGGCCCGGAAGGCGAGGGCGACGCCGAGCCCCGCGGCGATGAGCGGTGTCGCGTTGGTCAGCGTCTGCGTCAACGGGCGGATCCCGACGGCGAACGAGTCGGCGCCGAAGTTGTAGACCGCGCCCTGGAAGAGCGCCGAGTAGGCGCCGCCGACCGCCCGGCCGACGGCGGCGAGGGTGTCCGCCGGCCGCGCGAAGAAGTACGGCGCCGCAGCCTGCACGCGCTCGTCGGTCACGATGATCAGGATCGAGCCCGCGATCACCGCGAGCACGATCGCGCCGAGCGCGACCGCCCAGCCGCCCGAGGTGGCGCGGCGGAACGCGTCGCGCCACCGCGCGCCCGTGTCGGCGACGACGGGCGTCTGCTCGCGCGCCGCCTCCTGCTGGAGCTCCTCCGCGAGGCCGGGCTCGGCCTGGGCGTCGACGGTCTCGAGCGCCTCGGCCAGCGGGGAGCCGGGGTCGGCGTCGGGCACCTGTCCGCCTGCGGGCTCAGGCACGGCCTCCGGCTCGGGCTCCCGGCCGTCCGGGCGGGGCGTCTCGCCGCTCACGCCGCGTCTCCTTCGTTCTGGGGCCCGGTCTCGGGCGGGATGCCGGCCATCATCAGGCCGAGCGTGTCGCGCGGGGTGTCCGCCGGGACGATGCCGACGACGCTGCCGCGGTACATGACCATGATCCGGTCGGCGAGGGCGACGGCCTCGTCGAGCTCCGTCGACACGACCACCACGGGGATCCCGGTGTCACGCGTCTCGACGATCCGCTTGTGGATGAACTCGATGGACCCGACGTCCACGCCGCGCGTGGGCTGCGCGGCCACGAAGAGCCGCAGCTCGCGCGACAGCTCGCGGGCGAGGACCACCTTCTGCTGGTTGCCGCCGGACAGGCGACCCACCCTGGTCTCGATGCCCTGGGTGCGCACGTCGAACTCGGCGACCTTCTCCCGCGCGAAGCTGTCGCGGGCGCGCAGCTGGAGCGAGCCCCGGCGCACGAACGGCGGCCCGTCGGTCCGGTCGAGCACGAGGTTCTCCGCGATCGTGAACTCGCCGACCAGGCCGTCGGTGTTCCGGTCCTCGGGGACGAACCCGACCCCGGCGCGCAGGATCTGGCGCACCGTGCGGCCGACCAGCTCCTGTCCGTCGAGCTGGATGCTGCCGCGCACCTGCTCCTGCAGCCCGAGGAGCGCCTCGGTGAGCTCCGTCTGGCCGTTGCCCTGCACGCCCGCCACGACGAGCACCTCGCCGCCGCGCACCGAGAAGCTGACCCGGTCGACGAGCACCTGCCCGCCGGGCCCGACGACCTCCAGGTCGGTGACCTCGAGCGCGTTCTCGCGCAGGGTGGGCTCGTCCTTGGCGACGACGAGCTCGACCGCGCGCCCGACCATGAGCGAGGCCAGCTCGCCGTCGCTCGCGCTCGGGCTCGCCTCCCCGACGACCTTGCCGTGGCGGATCACGGTGATCCGGTCGGCGACCTCGCGCACCTCGCGCAGCTTGTGCGTGATGAAGACGATCGCCGTCCCCTCGTCGCGCAGCTGACGCATGATCCCCATGAGCTCGTCCGTCTCCTGGGGGGTGAGCACCGCCGTCGGCTCGTCGAACACGAGGATGTCGGCGTCGTGCGAGAGCGCCTTGATGATCTCGACGCGCTGCTGGACGCCCACGGGGAGGTCCTCGACGAGGGCGTCGGGGTCGACGTGGAAGCCGAAGCGGGCGGAGATCTCGGTGACCTTCGCGCGGGCCGCGTCGAGGTCGAGCACGCCGCCCGCCCGGGTCGACTCGTGGCCGAGCATGACGTTCTCGGCGACGGTGAACACCGGCACGAGCATGAAGTGCTGGTGGACCATGCCGATGCCGGCGGCCATGGCGTCGCCCGGACCGTCGAACTCCTGCACCGCGTCGTCGAGGAGGATCTGGCCCTCGTCCGCCTGGTAGAGCCCGTACAGCACGTTCATCAGCGTCGACTTGCCGGCGCCGTTCTCACCCAGCAGGCAGTGGATCTCGCCCGGCTCCACCACCAGGTCGATGTGGTCGTTGGCCACGAGCGCGCCGAAGCGTTTCGTGATCCCTCGCAGCTCGAGCCGCATGTTCGCCTTCCTCGCGGGGGGTCATGGGTCCCGCCCGTCAGCCTCTCACCGGGAGCGCGTCGTCGCCGCTCCGCACACTTCGTGCGCGGGCCCCGAGGAGATCGCTCCCCGGGACCCGCGCACGGTCGATGTTTCTCGGGCCCGTCAGGTACCGATCAGCCCTGGCCCGCGAGGTACGAGGTGACCTCGACCTCACCGGAGATGATCTGCTGCTTGAGCGCCTCGACCTCTTCCATGAGGGCGGGGTCGACCTTGTCCTCGAAGTCGTGCAGCGGGGCCAGGCCCACGCCCTCGTTCGCGAGGGTGCCCACGTACGGCGTCGCGTCGAAGTTGCCCTCGCCGGCGGCCAGCGTGGCCTCGTAGGTCGAGACGTCCATCTTCTTGAGGATCGACGTCAGCACGTAGGGCTTGGTGGCCGGGTCGGTCTCGTAGAAGTCGGCGTCCACGCCGACCAGCGCGATGTCGCGGCCCGAGTCCTTGATCGCCGCGATGGCGGACTGGTACACGGGGCCACCGACGGGCAGCAGGACGTCGACGCCCTGGTCGATGATGTTCTGCGCGGACGTCTTGGCGGTCTCGTTGGCCTCGAAGCCGCCGGTGAAGACGCCCTCCTCGCCACCCGAGTACCCCACGACCTCGACCTTGGCGTCCTTGGTCTCGTTGTAGTACTCGACGCCCTGCTTGAAGCCGTCCATGAAGATCGTCACGGTCGGGAAGGGCTGGCCGCCGAAGGTACCGACCTTGCCGGTCTCCGAGTAGCCCGCGGACAGGTAGCCGGCGAGGAACGCGGCCTGCGCGGTGTCGTACAGGAGCGGCTTGATGTTCTCGGCGTCGGTCTTGCCGTCGAAGTCCGCGTCGGCGGCGTCGTCGACGATGATGTACTCGGTCTCCGGGTTCTCGGCCGCCGACTCGATCGTGGTGGCCGACAGCGCGAAGCCGACCGAGACGATCGCGTCGCAGTTCTGACCGACCAGCGACTCCATGTTCGGCTTGAAGTCGCTCTCCGACTGGGACTGCACGTCGATGAGCTCGGTGCCCAGCTCGTCGGCCGCCTGCTTGGCGCCCTCGAAGCTCAGCTGGTTGAAGCTCTTGTCGTCGAAACCGCCCTGGTCCGAGACGATGCACGGCGTGAAGTCGCTCGCTGCGGCGTTGCCGCCGTCGTCGCCGGACTCCTCGGGTGCCTCGGCACAGGCAGCCAGCGCGAGCGCCACGGCCCCCGCCAGAGCCGTGAGCTGGGTCGCTCTCTTCACTGTCGCTCCTGTCGATCGGTCACGAGGGCCAGGGTCTTCCGGCCCGTCACGCTGGGCAGCCTAGTCACCGCGCACCGGCTGGAGAACCGTGCACGGTGAACCGGCAGGAGTCGTTATCGAAGCGGTATACGCCGGGAACGTGGCCGACACGTGCCAGCGGGTTCAGGGCAGGTGCACCCCCGAGCCTCTCAGGGCTCCAGGGCGAACCGGCCCAGCAGCCGGGCGCCGACCGCGATCGCCCGCTCGTCGACGACGAGGTCGCCCTGGTGGATGTCGTACCGGCGCCCGCCGGGCGTCCCGGTGCCGAGCCGGGCCATCGCCCCCGGCACCTTCGTGAGGTACCAGGCGAAGTCCTCGCCGCCGAGCGACTGCTCCGTGAGGACGACGCCGTCCGGCCCGAGGACGGCCGCACCCGCGACCTCCAGGGCGCCCGTCACGGCGGCGTCGTTGTCCACGGGCGGCACGCCACGCGCGTGCCGCACGCTCACGTCCACGTCGTACGGCGCCACGACCTGGCCCACGGCGTCGTGCAGGACCTGCCCCGCGCGCTCCCACGCGCGCACGTCCAGGCAGCGCAGCGTCCCGCTGACGGTGCCGGTGGACGGGATCGCGTTGTGCACGTTGCCCGCGTGCACCGCGCCCCACGTGAGGTTGACGCCCGAGCGCGGGTCGAGCCGGCGGCCGAGCACCGCGGGCACCTGCGTGATGACCTGCCCGAGGGCGTACACGACGTCGCCGGTGAGGTGCGGCCGCGACGTGTGGCCGCCGGACGACGACAGCGTGACGGTCACCGAGTCGGACGCCGAGGTGATCGGGCCGATGCGGGTGCCGACCTGCCCCACGTCGAGCTTCGGCTCGCAGTGCACGGCGGCGATCCGGTCCACGCCGTCGAGCGCGCCCTGCGCGACGACGTCGTGGGCGCCCCCGGGCATGACCTCCTCCGCGGGCTGGAAGACCAGCCTGACCCCGCGCTCCAGCAGCCCCTCGTCGGCCAGCCGCGCGAGCGCCAGGCCCGCGCCGAGGACGACGGCCGCGTGCACGTCGTGCCCGCAGGCGTGCGCGACCCCCGGCACCGTGGAGGCGAAGTCGGTGCCGCACGAGTCCTCCAGCGGCAGGGCGTCGATGTCGGCGCGCAGCGCGACGCGGCCGTGCCCGTCCATCGGCCCGCCGGCCGGGTCGGGCCCGACGTCGCACACCAGGCCGGTGCCCTCCAGCAGCCGGGGCGCGAGGCCGGCGCGGCGCAGCCGGTCGGCGATCAGCGCCGTGGTGCGGACCTCCTCGCGGGCCAGCTCCGGGTGGGCGTGCACGTCCCGGCGGAACTCGACGAGCTCCTGCTCCAGCTCGGCGACGACCGCGTCGAGGCGCGCGCCGGCCGGCCCTGCGGTCCCCGCGCCCGTGCTCACGGTGCTCGCCGCGCTCACAGCAGCTCCTCCCGGCCGGCGGCGCGCACCGCGTCGACCATGCCCTTGACCTGCTGCGCCCGCGCCCGCGTGGTGACCAGGAGCGCGCCCGGGGTGTCGACGACGACGACGTCGTCGATGCCCAGCAGCGCGACGAGCCGGTCGCCGCCGGGGACGACCACCGACCCGGCCGACTGCACGCGCAGCACGTCGCCCCCGTCGCCGAGCACCTTGGAGCCGGCGTCGTCGTCCGCCGGCAGCAGCGCGGCCAGCGAGTTGAAGTCGCCGACGTCGTCCCACCCGAAGGCGCCCGGCACGACGGCGACCCCGCCGGTCGCCGCGACCGGCTCGGCCACGGCGTGGTCGATCGCGATCTTCTCCAGCCCCGGCCACACCTCGGCGAGCACCTCGGCGCGCCGCGGCGTGTCCCACGCCTCGGCGACCGCGCGCAGGCCGTCGTGCAGCGCGGGGCGCTGGTCGGCCAGGTGTCCGAGCAGCACGGACGTGCGGGCGACGAAGATGCCCGCGTTCCACCGGTACTCGCCCGACGCGACGTACTCGCGCGCCGTCGCGGCGTCGGGCTTCTCGGTGAAGCCACGGGCGTGCAGGGCGCTCGGCGCGTCGGCGACCCCCAGCGGGTCGCCGCTGCGCACGTACCCGAACGCGACCGAGGGCCGGGAGGCGGCGATGCCGATGGTCGCGACGTAGCCCGCGCGGGCCACCGCGACCGCCTCGCGCACGGCCGAGCCGAAGGAGGCGGCGCCGGACACGACCTGGTCCGCGGCGAACGAACCGATGACGACGTCGCCGTGGCGCTGCTCCAGCACGGCGGCGGCGAGCCCGATCGCGGCCATCGAGTCGCGCGGCGACGGCTCCGCGAGGACGTCGTCGTCGCCCAGCACGGGCAGCTGCTCCCGGGCCGCCGTCACGTGCGGCTCGCCCGTGACGAGCACCACGCCGCCGGGCCCGGTCAGCGGCGCCAGCCGGTCCACCGTCGACTGCAGCAGGGAGCGCCCCGAGCCGGTGAGGTCGAGCAGGAACTTGGGCGAGGCGGCGCGCGAGAGAGGCCACAGGCGGGTGCCGGCCCCGCCCGCCGGGACGACGGCGTAGAAGCCGGAGATCGGTCCGGACGGGTCGTCGGCTGGCACGGCGGCAGGCACTGCGGGACTCATGTCCGCAGCATAGTGACGCGACACCGGACGACGCCGTCTCCCCTGTGGAATAGGTCACGAAACACCCCGGCACGTCCCGGTTTGCCGGACCTCGCGTCCCACGAGACGACCGGATGTCACTACAGTGACCGTGAACGGAATCCACACAGAATCCCCGCCAACGGAGGCTCCCCCCGTGCCCACACCTGCTGGCACGCTCTACCGCGGCCGTGAAGGCATGTGGTCGTGGGTCGCGCATCGCGTGACCGGCGTGCTCATCTTCTTCTTCCTGCTCGTGCACGTCCTGGACACCGCGCTCGTGCGGGTCTCGCCCGAGGCCTACAACGCCGTCATCGGGACGTACCAGACGCCCATCATGGGACTCGGGGAGGCCGGCCTCGTGGCCGCGATCGTCTTCCACGCGTTCAACGGCGTCCGCGTGGTCCTCGTCGACTTCTGGGCCAAGGGGCCCAAGTACCAGAAGACCATGCTCTGGGTCGTCGTCGGTCTCTTCGTCGTGACGATGGCGGGCTTCCTGCCGCGGCACCTGATGAACGTCTTCGGAGGTGGGCACTGATGGCACAGGCAACCTCTCAGGTCACGGTCGACGCGCCCCGCTCGCCGTACGACCGGCGCAAGACCACGCGCGGCAACTTCGAGCTGTACAGCTGGGTGTTCATGCGCGCCTCCGGCGTGGTGCTGCTCGTGCTGATCTTCGGGCACCTCTGGATGAACCTCATGGTGGGCGAGGGCGTGCACGCGATCGACTTCGGCTTCGTCGCCGGCAAGTGGGCCAGCCCGCTCTGGCAGGTCTGGGACCTCCTGATGCTCTGGCTCGCGATGATCCACGGCACCAACGGGGTGCGCACGATCATCAACGACTACGCGCAGCGGGACGGCACCCGCATGGTGCTCAAGGGCCTGCTCTACCTCGCGTTCGTCGTCGTGGTGGTGCTGGGCACGCTCGTGATCTTCACGTTCGACCCGTGCCCGACCGACGCGCCGGCCGACCTCCTCGCCTCGTTCTGCTCCGCAAACTAAGGACTGGCTCTCCCGATGCAGACACACCAGTACGACGTCGTCATCGTCGGCGCAGGCGGCGCCGGCATGCGCGCAGCGCTCGAGGCGTCGAAGGACGCCCGCACCGCCGTCATCTCCAAGCTCTACCCCACCCGCTCCCACACCGGCGCCGCCCAGGGCGGCATGGCGGCGGCCCTCGCGAACGTCGAGGAGGACAACTGGGAGTGGCACACGTTCGACACCGTCAAGGGCGGTGACTACCTGGTCGACCAGGACGCGGCCGAGATCCTCGCCAAGGAGGCCATCGACTCCGTCCTCGACCTGGAGAAGATGGGGCTGCCGTTCAACCGCACCCCCGAGGGCCGTATCGACCAGCGCCGATTCGGCGGGCACACCCGCGAGCACGGCCAGGCCGCGGTGCGCCGCGCCTGCTACGCCGCGGACCGCACCGGCCACATGATCCTGCAGACGCTGTACCAGAACTGCGTCAAGCAGGACGTCGAGTTCTACAACGAGTTCTACGTCCTGGACCTCATCACCGACCACGACCTCACCACCGAGGACATCGAGGACGGCGCCGAGGTCAACGCGACCGGCGTGGTGGCGTACGACCTGGCGTCGGGCGAGATCCACGTCTTCCAGGCGAAGGCGATCATCTTCGCCACCGGCGGCGCCGGCAAGATCTTCAAGACGACGTCGAACGCGCACACCCTCACCGGTGACGGCATGGCGCTGGCCTACCGCCGCGGCCTGCCCCTGGAGGACATGGAGTTCTTCCAGTTCCACCCGACGGGCCTGGCCGGCCTCGGCATCCTCCTGTCGGAGGCCGCGCGCGGCGAGGGCGGCATCCTGCGCAACGCCGACGGCGAGCGGTTCATGGAGCGCTACGCCCCCACCATCAAGGACCTCGCCCCGCGCGACATCGTCGCCCGGTCGATGGCGAACGAGGTGCGCGAGGGCCGCGGCGCCGGGCCGAACAAGGACTACGTCCTGCTCGACCTCACCCACCTCGAGCCCGCGCACATCGACGCCAAGCTGCCCGACATCACCGAGTTCGCGCGCACCTACCTCGGCATCGAGCCGTACACGGAGCCGGTGCCCGTCTTCCCGACGGCCCACTACGCGATGGGCGGGGTGCCCACGAACGTGGCCGGCGAGGTGTTGCGCGACAGCCACAACGTCGTCAAGGGCCTCTACGCGGCCGGCGAGGTCGCGTGCGTGTCGGTGCACGGCTCGAACCGCCTGGGCACCAACTCGCTGCTGGACATCAACGTGTTCGGCAAGCGCGCCGGCCGGTCGGCCGCGGCGTACGCCAAGACGGTGCCCGCCCACGCGGACCTGCCCGAGGACCCGACGGGCCGCGTCGTCGCGCAGCTGACCGAGATGCGCGAGCGTCCGGACGGCGAGCGCGTGGCCGAGGTCCGCAAGGCCCTGCAGGAGACCATGGACGCCAACGCGCAGGTCTTCCGCACGGGCGAGTCGCTGAACCAGGCCCTGTCCGACATCCGCGAGCTGCAGAAGCGGTACGCGAACGTCTCCGTCCAGGACAAGGGCAAGCTGTTCAACACCGACCTGCTCGAGGCCATCGAGCTCGGCTTCCTGCTGGACATCGCCGAGGTCACCGTCGTCGCCGCGATCAACCGCAAGGAGTCCCGCGGCGGGCACTACCGCGAGGACTACCCCGAGCGCGACGACGCGAACTACATGCTGCACACGATGGCGTACCGCCGTCCGACGTCGGCCCCCGACGCCGGCGACGGGCACGTCGCGGGCTACTTCGACCACGTCGAGTCCTTCGGCGACTACAAGGTCGTCCTGGGTTCCAAGCCCGTCACCCAGACCCGCTACGAGCCGATGGAGCGGAAGTACTGATGACTGCTGTTCTCGAGAACCCTGCGACCGAGGCCCCGGAGCCGAAGGCGGGCGCCGTGCCCAGCTTCGACGTCACGCTGCGCATCCGGCGCTACAACCCGGAGTCGGAGCACGGCGAGGAGTCCGTCTGGGACGAGTTCACCGTGACGGTGCACGGCACGGACCGTGTGCTCGACGCCCTGCACATGATCAAGTGGGAGCAGGACGGGAGCCTGACGTTCCGTCGCTCCTGCGCCCACGGGGTCTGCGGCTCCGACGCGATGCGCATCAACGGCCGCAACCGGCTCGCCTGCAAGACGCTCCTCAAGGACGTCAACCCGGACAAGCCGATCACGGTCGAGCCGATCAAGGGCCTGCCCGTGGTCAAGGACCTCGTGGTCGACATGGAGCCGTTCTTCGCGTCCTACCGCGAGATCATGCCGTTCCTCATCACGTCGGGGAACGAGCCGACCCGCGAGCGTCTCCAGTCCGCCGAGGACCGGGCCCGCTTCGACGACACCACCAAGTGCATCCTGTGCGCCGCGTGCACGTCGTCGTGCCCCGTGTTCTGGACCGACGGGCAGTACTTCGGCCCGGCCGCGATCGTCAACGCGCACCGGTTCATCTTCGACTCCCGCGACGAGGGCGCCACGCAGCGCCTGGAGATCCTCAACGACAAGGAGGGCGTGTGGCGCTGCCGCACGACCTTCAACTGCACCGAGGCCTGCCCGCGCGGCATCGAGGTGACCAAGGCGATCCAGGAGGTCAAGCGCGCGATGATCACCCGCGCGTTCTGACGCTCCGCCCGCTCGGACCGTAGGAGCCCCGTCGTACCCCGCGGACGACGGGGCTCCACGGCTTTCCGGAGCCCTGCCCGCGGCGCACGATGCGGTCGATCTCGGCGGCGTCACGGCGGGCGGCGACCTCCTCGGCGGCGAACGCGATCTCGTCGAGCCGCGGCGGGTCGTAGACCCACGCGCACACGAGCAGCAGCACCCGCGCCACGAAGTTCACCAGCACGAGGACCGTGACCAGGACGGCGAACGACGCCAGGAGCGCGTTGCGCGACGCGCCGGCGGCCACCACGGACGTCCCGGCCCAGCGGAGCACGCCCGCGACGACGCCCGCCGTGAGGCACCCGATCCAGACGTCCCGCGTGCGCCGCGGCCGGACCCGCGCGACCACCCGGATCACGAGGTACACGAGAAGCGCGTCCAGCAGCACGCCCACCGCGAGCGTGCCGAGGCTGAGCGTGCGGGCGAGGACCAGCGAGTCGCCGAACCAGGACGTGACCTGCCGGCTGATCGTCTGGGACAGGACGCTGGCCGCCGCGGACGCCACGACCATCGCGCCGAGAATGACGAACCCCGCCAGCTCCCAGACCCGTGACAGCACCGGGCTGACCCCCACGACGGGCTGGTCGAACATCGAGCGCACCGACACCCGGAGCGCCCGCATGAACCCGATGGCCGTCCAGAGGAACACGACGGCCGCGGCGACGCTGTACCAGGTCAGGGCGGACGGGAGCATCAGCTGGCTCGGCTCGAGCACCCCGTTCGGGTTCTCGGCCGACCGCACCAGGCCCGGCAACCACGCGTCGATCTGCGCGAACACGGCCTGCTGCAGCTCCGGCCGACCCGCCAGCGTGGACGAGAAGACCGTGAAGCCGATGGTGAGGGCGGCGAACAGGGAGAAGATCGCGGTGTACGCGATGCCGCCGCACAGCAGGGAGCCGCGGCGGTCCATGTACCAGTAGAACGACCGCACGGGACGCAGGTCCCTGAACCGCTCGTACGCTGCGAGGGAGCGCTCCCTGGCGCGTTCGAGTCGGTCGTCCACAGTGGACGACCCTAGGGAGCGGGCCGGGCTCCCGCGAGCGGGAAGCTGTGCTGCGGGCGCCACACGCCGTCGTCGCCGTGCTCGTACTGCCACAGCCGGTCGACCTCGAACGTGCCCTCGAAGCCGGCGAGCTCCGTCAGGGCCCGGTCCAGCTCCGCGTCGGGGACCTCGTGAGCCACGGTGACGTGCGGGTGGTAGTTGAACCGCAGGTCCTGCGCGAGGATCCCCGACCGGGCCGAGGCCTCGAGCATCTCGCACTCGGCGATGCCCTCCGCGAGCGCGACGAACACGACCGGGGAGATCGGCCGGAAGGTGCCGGTCCCCCGCAGGTGGATGCGGAAGGGTGCCGTCTCCGACGCGACCTTCTCGAGGTGCTCGGCGACGGCGGGCAGCACGGAGTGGTCCACGACCGTGGGCCCGATCACCGTCACGTGCGGCGGGATCGCGTGCGCCAGCGGGTCGCCCAGGTCGGCCCTGGCCGCCTGGAGCACGGACGCGAACGGCTCCGGCACCGCGATGGCGATGCCGATGCGTACCTGTGACGGGGCCCGGGGCGGCAGGTTCACCGGGTGCCCCGCGGGAGCAGCCCGAACCGGTCGTACATGCGGTCGAGGACCGGGCGGGCGACCTCCCGCGCACGCGCGGCGCCGTCGGCGAGCACCTTGTCCAGCTGGGCCGGGTCCGAGAGGTAGGTCTGCGCGCGGGCCTGGAACGGCTCGAGGAAGGCGACGACGGCGTCGGCCAGGTCCACCTTGAGGTAGCCGTAGCCGCGCCCGTCGTACTCGGCGGCGATCTCGTCCTTGTCGCGGCCGGTCACGGCCGAGAAGATCGTGAGGAGGTTCGAGATGCCCGGTTTCGCCGCGGGGTCGAAGCGCACGCCGTACGACTCGTCGGCGTCGGTGACCGCGGACTTGATCGCCTTGGCGGCCTTCTTCGGGTCCTCGAGCAGCCAGATGACGCCCTTGCCGCCCGCGTTCGACTTGCTCATCTTGGCCGTCGGTTCCTGCAGGTCCTGGATCTTGGCCACGGCCTTGACGATGTGCGCCTCCGGCACGACGGCCGTGCCCGCGCCGAACCGGGTGTTGAGCCGCTCCGCCAGGTCGCGCGTCAGCTCGAGGTGCTGGCGCTGGTCCTCCCCGACCGGCACGAGCGCCGTGTCGTACAGCAGGATGTCCGCGGCCATGAGCACGGGGTAGGTGAACAGCCCGACGGTGGTGCCCTCGGCCCCCTGCTTGGCGGACTTGTCCTTGAACTGCGTCATGCGGCCGGCCTCGCCGAAGCCCGTCTGGCAGCTCAGCAGCCACGCGAGCTCGGCGTGCTCGGCCACGTGCGACTGCACGAACAGGATCGACCGCTCCGGGTCGACGCCACCGGCCAGGTACTGCGCCGCCGTGCGGCGGGTGCGCTCCCGCAGCGCCGCGGGGTCCGGTCCGACCGTCAGCGCGTGCAGGTCCACGACGCAGTACAGGGCGTCGTGGTCGTCCTGCAGCTTCGCCCACTGGGTCAGGGCGCCCAGGTAGTTGCCGAGGTGCAGCGAGCCGTCGGTGGGCTGCATGCCGGAGAAGATGCGAGGCGCTGCGGGCGCACTCGTCCCGGTCCCTGCGGACCCGGTGGTGGCGACGTCGGACATGGTGGCCATTGTGTCAGGTCCGGGAGGCGTCCAGGAAACCGCCGGTCGCGCCGGCGGCGGCTCGGGAGGCGGGTCGGGCGGTGCCTCAGGTCGCTTCGTCGTCGAAGGGCGCCGGGGCGCTCACGGCGACGTCGGCGGAGGTGTCGGGGCGCCCGCCCGCGGACGTCCCGGCCTGGCCCCCGGCGCCCGGGGCCGTGGTCGACGCGCCGTTCGTGGGCGCCGCCTCGTCCGTGGACGAGGCGGCGTGCGTGGACGAGGCGGTCGCGGCCGCGGCGGTCACGCCGGCGCCCGCGGCGCGGGTCGGCACCGGGTCGTCGTCCATGAGGGCCTCGCGCACGATGCGGCGCGGGTCGTACTGGCGGGGGTCGAGCTTCGACCAGTCGACGTCCTTGAGCTCGGGGCCGAGCTCGTCGTCGACGCGTGCCTTCGCGTCCTGCAGCATGCCCTTGCCGCGCCGTACGAGCGCCGCGAGCTGCGCCGCGTACCGGGGCAGTCGTTCGGGCCCGATGAGCACCACGGCGAGCACCAGGAGGACGATGATCTCACCGCCGTTGATGTCCAGCACGGGTGCAGCCTAGCGGGCCCGGAGCAGGCCGCGGTATCGCCGCACGTGGCCCGTCATCCGCTCTCCTGTCCCTGGAGCACGACGCGCACGTCGCGCTCCGCGTCCTCGGTGCGCACGCGCAGGGTCACCGCGTCCCCCGGCTGCCTGGCCCGGATCGCGACGATCAGCTCGTCGCTGCGCGAGACGGGGCGCCCGTCGATCGACAGGATGACGTCGCCGGAACGGATGCCGGCCTGGTCGGCCGGCCCGTCGGGGGTGACGGCGGGCTGCCCCTCCTGCGCCGCGGTCGAGACCTGCACGCCCTCGCCCGAGTAGGCGGTGTCGAGCAGGACGCCGATCACCGGGTACGTCGCGTGCCCGGACTCGATCAGCTGCTCGGCGGTGTGCCGCACCTGGTTGGCGGGGATGGCGAACCCGAGCCCGATGCTGCCCGTCGCCGACACCGCCCCCGGCGGCTGCGCGATCGCCGAGTTGATGCCCACGACCTCACCGTCGGCGTTGACCAGCGGCCCGCCGGAGTTGCCGGGGTTGATCGCGGCGTCCGTCTGGATGGCGTCGATGAACGCCGTCTGCGCCTCGTCGCCCGCCTGGACCGGCCGGTGCAGGGCGCTGACGATCCCCGTCGTCACCGTCGCCTCGAGGCCCAGCGGCGCACCGACCGCCAGCACCGAGTCCCCGACGACGACCTGGTCCGAGTCGCCGAGCACCAGCGGCTCGAGGCCCTCCTCGTCGACCTTGACGACGGCGAGGTCGTAGTCCGTCGTGCGCCCGACGACGGTGCCCGGCTGCTCGTGCCCGTCCGCGAACGTCACGACGACCTTGCCGCCCGAGGACGAGCCGGCGACGACGTGCTCGTTGGTGAGCAGGTAGCCGTCGTCCCGCAGCACGAAGCCGGAACCGGTCGAGACCCCCTGCCCGCCCGTGACCTCGATGGAGACGACGCTCGGCAGCACGTCCGCGGCGAGCCCCGCCACCGAGCCCGCGGGGCGGGACGGCGCGGCGTCGGTGCCGTGCGCGACGCCCCCGGCCGGGGCCGGGAGCGCGGCGTCCGCGGGCCGGTCGTCGTCGGTCGCGTCGGAGATGCGGTCGCCCACGAACCCGCCGGCCAGGCCCGCGACCAGGGCGAGCGCGACGACGCCCGCACCCAGCCGCCGGGGCCGCGAGGGCGTGCGGGCGGCTCGCTCGCCCGGCGTGACCGCCGGCGGCTGCCCGTCGGGTCCGGGTGACGGCTCGGCGAACGCCGCCGGCCGCGGGCCGTCGTCGGGGGCGCCGTGGACGCCGCCGGGGCTCTCGACGCCGGCCGCGGCCACGGTCCCGATCGGGCCGAACGGCGAGGCGGGCAGCACGACGTGGCCGCCGGGCTCCGGGTGTGCCACGGGGGCGGCGTCGGCGGGCGGCTCGGGCGGTGCGAAGAGGTCGTCGGGGCGCTGCGTCATGGTCGCGAGAGGGCTCCTGTCACGGTGGTCCACCCGCGGGAGAGCTGCGGCAGGACCCCGGCATCGTAACCACCGCCGGGGAAGGCCGCCACGATCTCGGCCAGGACCTCCTGGGGGACGTCGGCGGTGACGTCCACCGTCACCTCGCCCGCCTGCCACGCCACGTGCCACGGGTCGGCGGACAGCACCTGCACGTCGTGGCCGGGCACGTCCAGGCCTCCGGCGGCAGCCACCTCGGCGAGCTGCCCCGCGCGCTGGCGGACCACGACCGCGCCGTCGGGGCCGTCGAGGTCGAGCTCCACCACGCGTCGCGCCGGCCCGGTCCCGCCGCCCGACGTCCCCGCGGTGCCCGCGAGCGCCACGGGGGCGGTCAGGAGGTCGGACGCCGGGCCCTCGCCCGTGTCGGAGACCAGCCGCAGCGCCCGGACCTCGTACCCGGACGGGAGGCCGGAGAACGGCGCCCAGCCCCGGTCGACGAGCCAGTCGTGCGCGGCGTCGGTGCGCTCCCCGTCGCTTGCCCCGGACCACGCCGCGCCGCCGCCGGGGGCCACGGCCGAGGCGCCGGCGAGCACGGAGAGCGCGGCCGAGCGGGACGGGTCGGGGGCGACCACGTCGCCCTGGCCGAGCACGAGGAGCACCACGCCCAGCATCCCGACGCCGCCGGTCCCGACGATGGTCGCCCGCACGCGACGCTGGCGCCGCCGCCGGGCGTGCAGGTCGCCCGTGAGGGTGGGCTCCCACGGCGTACGACGCTCCCAGGTGCGCGACCCGCCCTGGCCCCGCAGCGGGTCGCCGTCGGACGGCGGGATCGAGGCCGAGAGCGCGAGCAGCCGCTCGGTCAGCGCGGGGTCGGGGGTGACGTCACGGGCCGCCGCCAGCGCGCGGTGCGCGGCCCGGGCGGCCTCGAGGTCCGCCGCGCAGCGGGCGCAGCCGGCGACGTGCGCGAGGGCCCGCTCGGTCGCGGCGGCGTCGAGCTGACCGTCGGCGAGGTCGCTCACCCAGCAGCCGAGGTGCGCCGTCACGACGGTGCTCCCGGCACGCCCCCCGACATCGCCTCCCCGGCGGCCGGCTCGCGGGCGCCCTCGACCGCACCGTGGACCGCACCTTCGGCCGGGACCTCCGCCGGCCCCGCGACCCGCGTCACCTCCGCACGACGGTGCTCCAGCGCGTCGCGGAGCTGCGCGCGCGCCCGGTGGATGCGGGACCGGACCGTGCCGAGCTTGATCCCGAGCGTCACGGCGATCTCCTCGTAGCTCAGCCCCTCGATGTCGCACAGGACGACCGCGGCGCGGTACTCCGGCCGCAGGGCGTCGAGCGCCCGCTGCACGTCGTGGTCGAGGTTGGCGTGCTCGAAGCCCCGCTCGGGCCGCCCGTCGCCGTCCGGCGCGGCGACGCGTGCCGCGTCGTCACCCATCGCCTCCATGCGGATGCGCTTGCGACGGCGCACCTGGTCGAGGAAGAGGTTGGTGGTGATGCGGTGCAGCCACCCCTCGAACGTCCCCGGGGTGTAGCTGGACAGCGAGCGGAACACCCGCAGGAACGTCTCCTGCGTGAGGTCCTCGGCGTCCTGCTGGTTGCCGGTCAGGCGGTACGCGAGGCGGTAGACGCGCGCGGAGTGGTCGCGCACGATCTGGTCCCACGTGGGCGGGGTCCAGGCGGGCGCGGGGCTGGTGGTGGTCGGGCCGGTCATCACTCCCATGGTCCCACGCCAACGTGCGGGCAACCTGAGAGGTTCCCGCGTACGATCGCACCCGAGACGTTCCCGCCGGCCCGGCCTGCGGACAGGCGCCGCCCCGCCGCGCCTGAGCCTCTCCACCCCACGCCAGGAGGACCGCCATCACCACCGACGTCGACGCCCGGAACGGGCGGACCGCAGCCTGGGCCTACGCGGAGTCCTTCGTCCCCGAGGACGAGGTGCTGCTGCGCGCCCGCGAGCGCGCGGCCGAGCTCGGCTGCGCGGCGGTGGCCCCGGGCACCGGCGCCGTGCTGCGCGTCGTGGCGGCGGCGCTCGGCGCGCGGGCGGTCGTCGAGGTGGGCACGGGCACCGGGGTCGCGGCGCTGTGGATGCTGCAGGGCATGCCCGCGGACGGCGTGCTCACCACGATCGACGTCGAGCTCGAGCACCAGCGCGCGGCCAAGCGGGCGTTCGCCGAGGCAGGGGTGGCCCCGGCCCGCACGCGCACCATCCCGGGCCGGCCCGCCGACGTCCTGCCCCGCCTCACCGACGGCGCCTACGACCTGGTCCTCGTCGGCGCCGACCCGCACGCGTACCCCGAGTACGTCCAGGAGGCGGTGCGGCTGCTGCGCCCGGGCGGCGTGCTCGCCGTCGACGGCGCCATGCACCGCGGGCGGGTGCCCGACCCGGCCCGCCGTGACGAGGTCACGACCGTGGTGCGGGAGGTCGGCCGGGCGCTGCGCTCCGACGAGCGCCTGCTGCCCGCGATGCTGCCGTCCGGCGACGGGCTGCTGCTCGCGGTACGCCGCTGACGCCGGTCGGTTCGCGTGCCGCGGCGGTGCCGGACGGGACGGTCACGGGACGCGACGGGTGCGACACGACGAGCGCGGGGCAGCGATGCTGCCCCGCGCTCGTGCGGTCTGTCCGGCCGGGTCGTCCGGCGTGCCGGGTCAGGAGACGACGGCCTGGAGCGCCTCGCCCAGCTCGGTCGCCTCGGTGGCGTTGAGCTCCACGACCAGACGGCCACCACCCTCGAGAGGGACACGCATGACGATCCCGCGACCCTCCTTGGTGACCTCCAGCGGCCCGTCGCCCGTCCGCGGCTTCATCGCAGCCATCTGTGGCTCTCCATTCCGTTGTCCCGGTTCCTCGGCCTGACTCTCCCCACCCGCACCGGTCGGCGGTGCGGGGTTTGAGGCACGCCTCACCATTCTAGTTCAGAACCGGAGCAACTCTTCCAGCCCCTGGACGGATCCGGTCGCCTGCCGAGACCGCCGGCGGACCGGCCGGGGACGCTCATCCCAGCCCTCGGAGCGCGGCCCGGGGCGGGGCCTCGTCGCGCACCGCGGCCACCATGTCCAGCACCTGCCGGGTGGCCGCGACGTCGTGCGCACGGAAGACGGACGCGCCCATCCAGGCGGCGAGGGACGTGGCGGCCAGCGTCCCGGAGAGCCGCTGGTCCGGCGGCAGGCCGAGCGTCTCCCCCACGAAGTCCTTGCGGGACAGCGCCATCAGCAGCGGGTGGCCGAGCCCGGCGAGCGCCGCGGTGCGCCGCAGCAGGTGCAGGGAGTGCCACGTGTTCTTGCCGAAGTCGTGCGTCGGGTCGACCAGCACCGACCCCGCCGGGACCCCGCAGGCCACCGCCCGCGCCGCCGCCGCGCGCAGCGTCGCGACGACGTCGTCCACCAGGCCGTCCCGGGGGTCGGCGCCGGGCCGGTCGACCGTCGGGTACTCGACCCGGAAGGGGTCGGTGCGCGGCACCGCTCCCCCGGTGTGCGAGCAGACGACGCCGACGCCGGCCTCACCGGCGACCTCGACGAGGGCGGGGTCGTGCCCCGCCCACGTGTCGTTGACGAGGTCGGCGCCGGCGGCCACGGCCTCGCGCGCCACCGCCGCGCGCCACGTGTCGACGGACACCAGCAGGTCGGGGATCTCCTCGCGCACCCGGGCGACGAACGGGACCACCCGGGCGATCTCCTGCGCCGCGTCCACCTCCGGGCCGACGCCCGCACGCACGCCCCCGACGTCCAGGATCTGCGCGCCCTCGGCCCAGGCGCGGTGGGCCGCCTCGATCGCGGCGTCGTCGTCGGTCAGGCGCGCGGGGGCGTAGAACGAGTCCGTGGTGCGGTTGACGATCGCCATCACCACCGGGCGCAGCGCCCCGTCCGGCCCGCGCCCGACCTCGCGCCCGCGCAGCACGAGCGGCGTGCCCGCCGCCGGGACGCCGACGCCCCGGCCGTGCGGCGCCCCCTGGCAGAGCGCCTCGGTCACGACCCGTCCGCGGCCTCGGCCGCCTCCTCGGAGTCCGCGGCGAGCTCGGCCAGCGCCTCGCGCTCCGACGCCGCGATGGCCGCGCCGCGCTCGATCACGTACTCCACGGCCTCGGCCGGGGAGTCCGTCAGGTGCAGCAGGTCGAGGTCGGCACGGCCGATCATGCCCCGGTCGGCGACGGCGCCGCCGATCCAGTCGAGCAGGCCGCCCCAGTAGTCGGAGCCGACGAGGACCAGCGGGAACTCCGTGACCTTGTGCGTCTGCACGAGCGTCAGCGCCTCGAACAGCTCGTCGAAGGTGCCGAAGCCGCCGGGCAGCACGATGAAGCCCTGCGCGTACTTGACGAACATCGTCTTGCGCGCGAAGAAGTACCGGAAGTTCACGCCCAGGTTGACGTACTCGTTCATGCCCTGCTCGAACGGCAGCTCGATGCCCAGGCCGATCGACGTCCCGCCGGCCTTGTGCGCCCCCTCGTTGGCGGCCTCCATGATCCCGGGGCCGCCGCCCGTCATCACCGCGTACCCGGCGTCGGCGAGCAGCCGGCCGACCTCGACGGCCATCGCGTAGTCCGGGTGGTCGGGCTTGGTGCGCGCGGAGCCGAAGACGGACACCGCGGGCCCCACCTCGGCGAGCGCCCCGAAGCCCTCCACGAACTCCGACTGGATGCGCATGACGCGCCACGGGTCGGAGTGCACCCAGTCCGCGTCGCCGCCGGCCGCGAGCAGGCGCTGGTCGGTGGTCTGCGCCGGGATCTGGGTCCCGCGGAGCAGGACGGGCCCCTTGCGGTAACCGCGCCCGGACTGCGGGACCCCGTCGTCGCTGCGGTCGCTGCGGTGGGGGTCGGAGGTCGTCGCTCGCGTCATGCCACGAGCCTATGCTCCGGCGGGCTCGCCCGCGCCGAGCAGCCACGAGCGCAGCGCGTCCCGGCCGACGGCCAGCCGGGCCACCGGCAGCCGCTCGTCGTCCTTGTGCGCGAGCACGGGGTCGCCCGGACCGAAGTTCACCGCCGGCACGCCGAGCTCGGCGAACCGGGCGACGTCCGTCCACCCGTACTTGGGCCGCGGGGCCTCGCCGGTCGCCGCGCGCACGGCGTCGGCGAAGTCGGCCGCCAGCGGCGCGTCCAGCCCGGGGCGGGCGCCCGGGGCGGCGTCCGTCACGACGACGTCGTACCCGGCGAAGAGCTCCCGCACGTGCGCCTCCGCCTCGGCGACCGTCCGCGAGGGCGCGAACCGGTAGTTGACGGTGACCGTGCACGCGTCGGGCACGACGTTGCCCGCGATCCCCCCGGAGATCCCGACCGCGTTCATGCCCTCCCGGTAGACCAGGCCCTCGACCTCCACCTCGCGCGGCTCGTACTCCGCGAGCCGCGCGAGCACCGGCGCCGCCGCGTGGATCGCGTTGACGCCGGACCACGACCGCGCCGAGTGGGCCGCGACGCCCGTCGTGCGGACCTCGACCCGCAGGGTCCCGTTGCACCCGCCCTCGATGCCGTTGTTGCTCGACTCGCCGAGGATGGCGAGGTCGCCGGCGAGCAGCTCGGGGTGGTGACGCACCAGCCGGCCGAGCCCGCTCAGCGACGCCTCGACCTCCTCGTGGTCGTAGAAGACGTACGTGACGTCGACGACCGGTTCGTGCCCCGGCCGCCCGAGCTCGACGGCGAGCGCGAGCATGATCGCGATCCCGCCCTTCATGTCGACCGTGCCGCGGCCCCACATCTCGACGACGCCGTCCGGCGACGTCTCGAGCCGCGTGGGCAGGTTCGGCGGCACGGTGAGCGGCACGGTGTCGAGGTGCCCGGCGAGCACGACCCGCTGCTCGCGGCCGAGCACGGTGCGGGCCACGAGCGCGTCCCCGTCGCGCAGGACCTCCAGGTGCGGCTGGGCGCGCAGGACGTGCTCGACGGCGTCCGCGAGGGCCGTCTCCTGGCCGGAAACCGACGGGACGTCGCACAGGGCGGCGAGCAGCGGCACGAGGTCCGACCCGGCGACGGTCGCGGGGTCCAGCAGGGCGAGCAGGTCGGCGGGCGCGCGGGAGGCGGTGGGATCCGTGGTCACGCGGACCATCGTGGCAGACGGGCGCACTAGTCTTGGCCCCATGACGACACCCGCTGCTTCGCGCCCCGCCTGGGGCCTCGGTCTCGCCACGGTCGCCGACGACGGCACGACGCTCGACGTCTGGTACCCCTCGCCCCGGCTGGGCGAGCCCCCGGCCGGTGACGTCGATATCCCCGCCGAGCTGGACGCGCTGACCGAGCGCGACGACGCGCGCCGCGTGGGCGTCTCGGTCGTGCGCACCGTGATCGACCTGGACGCCCCGCCCGCCGACACCGCCGACGCGTACCTGCGCCTGCACCTGCTGTCGCACCGGCTCGTAGCGCCGCACGGGGTCAGCCTCGACGGCCTCTTCGGGGTGCTGACCAACGTCGTGTGGACGTCGCACGGCCCCTGCGCCGTCGAGGGCTTCGAGGCCACCCGGCTGCGGCTGCGCGCCGACACGGGCCGGGCCGTCACCGTCTACGGGGTCGACAAGTTCCCCCGCATGGTCGACTACGTCGTGCCCGCCGGAGTGCGCATCGCCGACGCCGACCGCGTGCGCCTCGGCGCCCACCTGGCCGCCGGCACCACGGTCATGCACGAGGGCTTCGTGAACTTCAACGCGGGCACGCTCGGCGCGTCCATGGTGGAGGGCCGCATCTCCGCCGGGGTCGTCGTGGGCGACGGCTCGGACGTGGGCGGCGGCGCCTCGATCATGGGCACCCTCTCCGGGGGCGGCACGGAGGTCATCAGCGTGGGCGAGCGGTCGCTGCTCGGCGCCAACGCCGGCCTCGGCATCCCCCTGGGCGACGACTGCGTCGTCGAGGCGGGCCTGTACCTCACGGCGGGCACCAAGGTGACCGTGCTCGGCGAGATGGGCGCCGACGGCGACCCGCTGGTCGTCAAGGCCCGCGACCTCGCCGGCCGCGACAACCTGCTGTTCCGCCGCAACTCCCGCACCGGCTCCGTCGAGGTGCTCGAGCGCGGCGGCGTGGGCGTCGAGCTCAACGCCGCCCTGCACGCGAACTGACGGCCAGGGCCGGCGGCGGACGCGAGCGGGGTCGAGCACCGTGCACCAGGGGTCGCCGCGCGGGCGACCGCGCGCCCGTCGCCGGTCGGGGGCAGGCGTCGTCGTGGGGGTCGTCGTGGTCCTCGCCGTGGGCGCGGTGGCCACGGGGGCGGTCGTGCGGTTCCTCGACTCCCTCGACGACGAGGCCGAGCCCGTGCGGTGCGCCGCCGAGCTGGACGGCACCTCCTGGTACCTGTCCCCCGAGCAGGCCCAGAACGCCGCGCTGATCACCGGGACGGCCGTCCAGCGCGGGCTGCCGGGGCGGGCCGCGACGATCGGCCTGGCCACGGCCCTGCAGGAGTCGCGGCTCGAGAACATCGACTACGGCGACCGGGACTCGGTCGGCCTCTTCCAGCAGCGCCCGTCGCAGGGCTGGGGCACGGTCGCCGAGATCATGGACCCGGTGTACTCGACCGGCGCGTTCTACGACGGCCTCGTCGAGGTGCCGGGCTACGAGGACCTCGAGGTCACGGTCGCGGCCCAGGCGGTGCAGCGGTCCGGCTTCCCCGACGCGTACGCGCAGCACGAGACCCGGGCGCGCGCCTGGGCGTCCGCGCTGACGGGGCACTCCCCCGGGGCCCTCACCTGCCACCTGCCCGACCTCGAGGCGGAGGCCGGCGACGAGACCGTGGACGACAGGGCTGCGCAGGTGTCCGCCCTGGCGGCGCGGGACCTCGGCATGGCGGACGGCACGGTGCGCGCCGCCGACGACGGCACCGTGCACCTGGACGCCGCCGCCCTCGGCGGGGAGACCGCCACGTGGACCGTGGCGCACTGGGCCGTGGCGACCGCGTCCGCGACGGGCGCCGTCGAGGTCCGCGCCGGCGACCTCGTGTGGACCCGCGCCGACCCGACATGGCACGAGGCCGACGGCGACCCCCAGCCGGAGGGCCGGGTCACCGTCGGCCTCGTGACCGGCGAGTAGCGCAGGGCGCGGGACGCCCTGCGGGATCAGCGGCTCAGCGCTGCTCGAGCGGGGTGTACGCCCGCTCGGTGGGGCCCGTGTAGACCTGCCGCGGGCGGCCGATCTTGGTCTGCGGGTCGGACATCATCTCGCGCCACTGGGCGATCCAGCCGGGCATGCGGCCGAGCGCGAACAGCGGCGTGAACATCGCCGGGGAGAAGCCCATGGCCTTGTAGATCAGGCCGGTGTAGAAGTCGACGTTCGGGTAGAGCTTGCGCTCGACGAAGTAGTCGTCGCGCAGCGCGATCTCCTCGAGGCCGCGGGCGATGTCGAGCAGCTCGTCCTTGGCACCGAGGCGGTCGAGCACGGCGTCCGCGTGCTTCTTGACGATCGCGGCGCGCGGGTCGTAGCTCTTGTAGACGCGGTGCCCGAAGCCCATGAGGCGGACGCCGGCCTCCTTGTTCTTCACCTTCTTCATGAAGGTCTCGACGGAGTCGTCGCCGCTGCGGATGCTCTCCAGCATGGTCAGGACGGCCTCGTTCGCGCCGCCGTGCGACGGCCCGGACAGGGCGTTGATCCCGGCCGCGACGGACGAGTACAGGTTCGCGTTCGACGAGCCGACGATCCGCACCGTCGACGTCGAGCAGTTCTGCTCGTGGTCCGCGTGCAGGATGAGCAGCTTGTCCATCGCGGCGACCAGCACCGGGTCGGACTCCCACTGCTCGTAGGGGCGCGAGAACGTCATCCGCAGGAAGTCGTCGACGTAGCCGCGGGCGTAGTCCGGGTACAGCAGCGGCTCGTCGCGCGTCGCCCGGTGCAGGTACGACGTGATGGTGCGGATCTTCGCCAGGATGAGCACGGTGGCGAGCTCGACGGCCTCGGGGTCGTGCGGGTCGAGCGACTCCGGGTAGTACGTCGGGAGCGCGTTGACGGCCGACGCGAGGATCGACATCGGGTGCCCGCCCCGCGGGAACGAGGACAGGAAGGCGCGGAAGCCCTCGGGCACCAGGGTGTGCCGGTTGATCCGGTCGGTGAAGCTCTCGAGCTCGGCCGGCGTCGGCAGCTCACCGTGGATCAGCAGGTAGGCGACCTCGAGGAAGGTCGAGGAGTCGGCGAGCTGCTCGATCGGGTACCCGCGGTAGCGCAGGATGCCCTGGTCGCCGTCGATGTAGGTGATCTCGGACTCGCACGACGCGGTGTTCGTGAAGCCGGGGTCGACCGTGACCATCCCGGTGTCCCGCAGGAGCGAGGACACGACGATCCCGTCGTTCCCCTCCGTGGCGGGGACGACGGGCAGCTGCCGGGCGGTGCCGCCCGTGACCAGCTCGACGGTGGCAGCGCCACTCGGGGTGCCGGTCGAGGTGCCGTCGGGTGCGCCGGCGGCAGGCTGGGTGGAGGTCATGTCTTCCTTCCCTGACGGGCTCGACGGCGCCCCACGTCGGGATCCGGCGAGCGCGTGACTCGTGACTCTGGACGGGGCGGCCCGGGGCACGCCGGCCGCGACGTCCCCGAGGGCGACCGCGGCCTGCGGACGAACCTACCCCCCAAGACCATGGTGTTCCAATCCCTGGGTCAAGATGGTGTGATGCGCGCCACAGCCCGGGTCACGGCGTCGTCAGGGGCGGTGAGCGCCACCCGGACGTGCCGGTCGCCGGCGGCGCCGTAGAACTCCCCCGGCCCGACGAGCACGCCGCGGCGCGCGAACCACGTCGCCAGCTCGCGCGACGTCGCCCCGGCGGGCGGGCCAGGCTCGGCCGAGCCGTCCGCCGGGCGCGCCCACAGGTACAGCCCGGCCTCGGAGCCGTCGACGACGAACCCCGCAGCGCGCACCGCGCCGGCCAGGGCGTCCCGGCGCCGGGCGTAGACCTCGCGCTGGGCGGCGACGTGCGCGTCGTCACCCAGCGCCGCCGTCATCGCCGCCTGCACCGGGGCGGGCACGATCATGCCGAGGTGCTTGCGGGTGGCCAGCAGGCCCGCGACCAGCGCCGGGTCGCCCGCGACGAACGCCGCGCGGTACCCGGCGACGTTCGACTGCTTGGACAGCGAGTACGCGACCAGCAGCCCGTCGTGGCTGCCGCCCGTCACCCGCGGGTCGAGCAGGCTGGGCACCCGCGACGTGCCGTCGTCCCCCATCCACCGCTCGGCCCACGGCAGCTCGGCGTAGCACTCGTCGCCGACGAGGACGGCACCGATCTCGCGGGCCGCCTCGACGACACGGCGCAGCTGCGCGACGTCGGCCACGGCCCCCGTCGGGTTGCCGGGTGAGTTGACCCACACGAGCCGCACGTCGTCGCGGCCGGCCCAGGCGTCCACGTCGTCGGTGGCCAGCGGGGTGGCACCCGCGAGGCGCGCACCCACGTCGTAGGTGGGGTACGCGACCGCCGGGTGCACGACCACGTCGCCCGGCCCCAGGCGCAGCAGCGACGGCAGCAGGCCCACGAGCTCCTTGGAGCCGAGGGTGGGCAGGACGGCGTCCGGGTCGAGGTCGGGCACCCCGCGCCGGCGGGCGAACCAGCCCGCCACGGCCGCCCGCAGCGCGGGCGTGCCGTGGGTGAGCGGGTAGCCGTGGGCGTCGGACGCCGCCGCGAGGGCGTCGCGCACGACGTCCGGCGTGGGGTCGACAGGGGTGCCGATCGACAGGTCCACGACGCCGTCCGGGTGGGCGCGCGCCGTGGCGCGCACGTCCCCCAGGGTGTCCCAGGGGTACGCGAGGGAGCTCAGGTCGGCGAATCCCATGCCGGCCGGCGCGCGCTCAGGCCTGCGGGGGCAGGGCCGCGATCATCGGGTCGTCCTTGTCGATGACCCCCATCTTGGCCGCACCACCGGGCGAGCCGAGGTCGTCGAAGAACTCGACGTTCGCGCGGTAGTAGTCCTTCCACTGCTCGGGGACGTCGTCCTCGTAGTAGATGGCCTCCACCGGGCACACCGGCTCGCAGGCACCGCAGTCGACGCACTCGTCCGGGTGGATGTACAACGAGCGCGAGCCCTCGTAGATGCAGTCCACGGGACACTCCTCGATGCACGCCCTGTCCTTGACGTCGACGCAAGGCTGAGCGATCACGTAGGTCACTGCGGGTACCTTCCAGGTCACGAGGGCCGGATGCGGGCGGGGCCCGCACCGCGGCGCATGCGGTGTGGTGCAGGGGCCGGCAGGCCGTGCCCCTCCACCGAACTCTAGTATCGATGGCGTGGTGCTCCCGCCCTCAGCCCCCCGTCCGTCCGCGTGGCGAGACCTGCCCGTCGGCGCGCGCGTCGTCGTGCGCCGCCGCCTCGCGCCCGAGGAGGCCGACGGGCACGTGTGGACCGACGTCATCGGCGTCGTGCTGGGAACCGGCCCGGACGGGCTGCGGCTGCGCCGCGACCCCGCCCGCGGGTCGGGCGCCCCGGGCGAGGCGGACGAGGTCGTCGTCCCGGCCGAGGCGATCGAGGCGGCCAAGCGGCTCGGCCCCCGGCCGACCCCGCGCGGCCGCTGACCCGCTCGTGCGGCCGGGTCGTCGGCGCGGTCGTCAGCGGGCTCGCGGGAAGGTCACCTCGGCGGCCGCGGCGGTGACATGTCTCACGACCCCGCCGGCGGCACAGCGCTCCAGGAGCACCGCGGGCCAGTCGCCCTCCAGCGGCACCTGGTCGACGGCGGCGACCGGGGCGTTGCCTCCTTCGCGCACGTCGTCGGCCGCGTGGAAGAAGCCGTGCAGCGGGGCGTTCGTCTCCAGCGCCGCGACGACGAGCTCCAGGTCGCGCACCACCTTGCGCAGGGCGGGGGCGACCCACGCCGCGTTCGCCGCGACCATCGCCTCGGTGCGGGCGGGGTCGGTGCGGGCGACCCGGGTGCCGTCCCGGAAGCTGCCCGCCGCCAGCCCCAGCGCCACGTCGCGCACGGGCGCGCCGGCGACGGCGTTGAGCAGCTGCGTGGCCAGCACGTGCGGCACGTGGCTGACGAGGGCGGCCGACTCGTCGTGCCGGTCGTCGGTGAGGACGGCCGCCGTGCCCTCGAGCGGCCCGGTGATCAGCCCCAGCACCTGCGCGAGCCGCCGCGGGTCGGTGCCGCCGGCCGTGTCGCCGGTGCCGTGGACCGGTGCCGCGACCGTCACCGCCCACGGTGCGCCGTCGAGCAGCCCGCGGGACGACGCCTCGAACCCGCTGTGCTCGGTCCCCGCCATCGGGTGCCCGCCGACGTACCGTTCGCCGAGGCCCGCGTCGGTCATCGCCGCGCGCACCTGGCCCTTGACGCTCCCGACGTCCGTCACGGTCGGGTCCCAGCAGCCGGCGGCGGCCAGCAGGTCCCGGAGCGCCGACGCCGTGGCGCGCACCGCCCGCAGCGGGACGGCGAGGACGACGACGTCGGGCCGCGCGGCGCACAGCCCGGCGAGGTCGTCGGCCACGGTGAGCCCCGCGGCGCGTGCGGCCTCCCGGGTCGCGGGCGCGACGTCGGTCGCGACGACGTCGACGCCGCGCTCGGCCAGCAGCCGCGCGAGCGAGCCGCCGACCAGGCCCAGGCCGACCACCCCCACGCGCCCCACCGGGTGCGCGGCGACCGGCCCGTCCGTCCCGCTCACCACAGCAGGCCCCGCGCCAGGTCCGCGGGGCCGTCGTCGCCCAGCACGCTGCCCGTGGGCACGTGGTCGGGCAGCACGCCGTCCAGGCCCGGGCCGCCCGGCGCCACGGGGTACGAGCCGAGGACCTTGAGCGAGTCGCCCGCGGCCAGCAGGGCCGTGAAAAGGTCCCGCACCTGCGGCTCCCAGGGGGCGCCGTCGAGCGTCACGACGAACACGTACTGCCCCTCGCGCACCTTCAGCGGCCGCTCCACCAGGCTCGACATGTTGACCCCGCGCTCGGCGAACTCCGCCGTGACGCGCGCGAGCACGCCGGGGCCCGTCAGCACCGGCGTCACCGCGACCATGGTGCGCCACGCCCCCTCGGCCTCGCGGAGCGGGGCCCAGGCGGCCGCGGCGTCGTCGCGCGGGCACAGCACCAGGAACCGGGTGCGGGCGCCCGCGAAGTCCTCCACACCGGTGGCGAGCGTCTCCAGCCCGTACAGCTCGCCGCACAGGCGCGGCCCGAAGGCGACCTGGTGGTCGGCCAGGTCGCGGCACGCCGCGGCGTTGGACGACGCCGGGACGCCCAGCAGCCCGCGCTCGGCCATGAAGCGGGTGCACTGCGCGAGGCCGTGCGGGTGCGCCGTCGCCTCGCGGAGGCCGGCCGGGTCGGCGTGCCCCGGGCGGACGAACGCGTCGAACGACACGTCGAGCACGACCTCGTCGACCGCGACCACGTCACCGCTGCCCACGAGCGCGTCCAGCGACGGCACCACGTAGCCCTCGACGGAGCTCTCGATCGCCACCACGCCCCGATCGGCCGCGCCGGCGGCCACGGCGTCGTGCACCTGGCCCACGGTCGCCAGCGGATCGGGCCGCACGTCGTGCGCGACGCGCGCGGACGCCCAGGTGAGGACGGCCTGGTGCGTGAACGTGCCCTCCGGGCCGAGGAACGCGACGCTGCGGCCCGCCGCAACCGTCATGCGCCCGCCCAGCGCGGCCCCAGCAGCCGCGGGCCGGGGACGAACCCGTGACCGGGCAGCACCGCGAGGGTGCGGTGCGCGACGCCCCGTCCGTCGAGCTCGGCCACCAGCCCGTCGAGCACCCCGACGTCCGGGCACGCGAACGACGTGAAGAACACGTGCGGCCCGTGGGCGGAGGGGTGGCTGCGCAGGTGCTGCAGGTCGACGCCCGCGTCGGACAGGACCGCGAGCGTGTGCTGCAGCGACCCGCGGTGGTCGTCCGACGGCCCCACGGCGAGCCACACCTGCGCGGGCTCGGCGAACCTCGGCCACGAGGCCCTTGACTCCAGCAGGCCGTACCAGACGGGCCCCCGGCCGGCGAGGTGCTCGCTGCCCGGGAGCTCGGCCCAGCCGGCGGGCACCCGGGACCTCTCGACGACGAGCGAGCCGGACGGGCCGGCGATCGTGGCCCGCTCGTCGATCGTCGACCGCGTCGGCACCAGGCGGGGGCTCACCCCCATGCCGCGCAGCACCTCCTGGCAGTCGCGCACGCCCGCCTCGTCGATCACCACCTGACCGCCGGCGGCGCCCACCGGCGCGACCCAGACCCACTGCGGGTCGACCGCGACCGCGGCCGTGAGGATGAGCGACGGGTCGCCGGCCAGGAGTGCCTCCTCCAGGCCGGGAGCCGGCTGCTCCGGGTGCCCGAGGTGCACGACGGCCGCCAGGTCGTCGATGCTCGCCACGGTCGCCAGCGTGTCCGTCGTCGTGCCGAGGTCCAGCAGCTCCGTCGACTCGTCGGCGACGCCATCCGTCGTCGCCGACGCCCCGGCCCAGCGTGCCTGCCGGGCCGCCGCGGCGGCGTGCGCCGGCGACTCCCGCTCCGTACGTCCCAGCATCAGTCCCCCGAGCTCTCGTCCCGACCGGCGTCGTCCCCCTGGTCCTGGTCACCGCCGGACTTCTTGTCGTCCTTGCCGTCGTCGCGGTCGGAGCCCCGGTCGGCCTTCGGCTCGTCGCACTGGATGCCGTTGTCGGGCTTGTAGGTCCAGTTGTACGACTCGTCCTTGACGACCTTGCCGTCGTGGCTGACCTTCCGGTAGTTCGTGATGCTGAACCCGTCCTGGCCCGCCGGGTAGTACTCGCACTCCGGGCCGCTCTGGTGGACGGTCGTGGTCGGCACGACGTTGCGCTTGGGGCTCGCCGACGTCTTCACGTCGTAGTACTCGGTCGACCAGACCGCGACGTGCAGCTCCCCGCCCGAGACCCAGGACTGCATCACCGCACCGTACGGGGTGTCGTTCGTGAACTTCATGTCGATCGAGCCCACGTAGATCGTGGCCTCACGACCGGCCGGGTAGCGGGTGAACCAGTAGCTGTGCGGCTGGTGCCCCGCGTCGTCGTAACCCGCGAAGAAGCCCGCGTTGTAGGTGGTGGTCGCCATCTGCGACAGACCGCCCCCGACGCCCTCCGTGTGCATCCCGTTGCTCACCACGCCGGACGCGACGTACCCGTTCTCCAGGGTGATCGGCGAGAGCGTGTCCACCAGGGAGAACGTGTCCCCCGGCGCGATGAACGTGCCGGTGACCAGCTGGGCGCCCCGGATGAGGTTCTGCGTGCGCACCGTGTCGCTGGTGAGCGGCGTCGAGAACTCCGAGACGACCTCCTTGACGCCCATGCCCTCCAGCGCGGCCTTCGTGTACTCCGGGTCCTGCTCCGTCAGCTCGAGCTCCACCGACCGGTCGTCGCCCAGCGCCGCCTTGCCCACCGACTTCGCGGTGGCCTCCGGGTCGAGGGTCGTGCCGGTGGCGCCGCCGACGACCACGGGCTTGCCCCCCGAGAACTCGAAGTGCGCGTCGTCGGGCTCGGTGAGCAGGTCGTCGGTCCGCGCGACGACGGCGCTGACCAGCTGCTCACCGTCGAACTGCGGCGTCAGCGCGCCGTCCTTCGGCTCGAACGACGTGGCCTTGGCGAGCGCCCGCTCCGGCAGCTCGACTGACTGGCCGCCGACCTGCACCGTGACCGGGGCCTCGGTCACCTTCTCGGCCTGCGCGAGCGCCGCGTCGGTCGCGTCCTGGTCGATCTTCGGCGCCACCGGCTCGGTGGGCAGCTCGACCGGGGACGTGGTCACGAGCCAGCTCGAGGTGAGGACGTCGCCCGCCTCGTCGGCCACCGGCTGGGACCCGTCGACCGCGTCGGTCGCGACGGGCTTCGCGCCCTTGAACGCCACGGTGCCGTCCACCGGCTCCACGACCAGCGCCTCCTGCAGCCCGTCGACCGCGGCGTCGAGCGTGCCGGCGTCGACGTCCACCACGGGGGCGACCTCGCCGCCGCCGACGACGTGGTCCCACAGCCGGGCGGGCGCCAGGGAGAAGCCGGTGAGGTCGTCCACGGTCGCCGCCGCGTCGAACGTCAGCCCGGCCTTCGCCGGGTCGAGGGTGCTCGACGCCTCGCCCGCCTCGACGGGGATCGGCTCCGCCGCGCGCGGCCCGAGGTCCGCGGTGAGGGCCGCGGCCGCCTCCTGCTCCGTCATGCCCCCGATCTCGACACCGGCGACCGTCGTCTCCTTCGGCACCGTGTCGGCCACCGCCCACTGGGCGGCCGCGTACGCACCGGCCAGGACGACGACCCCGAGGCCCGCCCACAGCGCCACCTTGGGCGCGCGGCTCGGCGCGCCGTCGCCGGACAGGCCGTCGAGCGGGGAGCCCGTCTCGCCACCGCCCGGCGGGTCGGCCGGAGCCCCCGCACCGTCCCCGGCGGTCCCCGAGCCCGGGGGCACGGCCGGCGGCGGGGGCGGGGTGAGCGTGATGCCCGTCGAGGTGTCGGCCGCCGGCGGCGACGCCGGCACCACCGGCAGCGCCTGCGTCGGGCTGCCGGTGGCCGACGGCGCGGCGACGGTCGCGACCACCCGCTGCTCGTACGCCCGGACGCTGGGCTGGTACGGGGTGTCGTCCTCCGGCTCGGCGTCCACGGCAGGCTGCGGGTCCTCCTGCGCGCCAGCACCGTCGGGGGCGTCGGCCTGCGGGGCGGCGTCAGCGTGCGGAGCGTCGTCGTCCGGAGCGTCGTCCTGCGAGGCGCCGCCCTGGGGACCTGCGTCCTGCGGTGCGGGGGCGTCTGCCCCCGCACGGGCCGGGTCGTGCTCCGTGGCGCTCGGCTCGGGCACCCCGTCGGACGGCTCGGGCGCGGGCTCGGTCGGATGACCCATGGACGGCTCCGTGGGGGGCTCGAGGACGGGGCTCGAGGCCCCGGACGGTCGGTGGGTGCGGGGGTCTCCCCCGCGTGCAGGATCCTACTCGGGGGCGCCGCGCAGATTGCGGCGAACCCAGGATGAAAAACCCAAACCGGACCCACTTCGTTACAGAGCGGTCATCACGAGGGGCAGGCGTCCACAGGACGGACACAACCCCCTGCCCACGGCGGGTCAGCCGCGGTCGGTGAACCACCGCCGCGGCAGGAACGCGGCGACGAGGAACATCGCCATCCCGCCGTACGTCCACACCAGGCCGACCGCCTGCGCCGGCACCAGCACGTCGCCCCCGGGGCCCTCGAGCGCCAGGACCTGCACCGCCAGCACCCACCCGGCGCCGGCGGCCAGCATGGTCCCGAGACCCGACCAGGCGCGGCACAGCACCGCCGTCGAGAGCGTGATGGCGAGGGCGAGGACGATGCCCACGGGCAGGTCCTGCCACTGGGTCCGGTGCGCGACCGTCCCCAGCATGCCCACCGTGGCGCCCAGGACGAGGGCCAGGACCGCGCGGCCGGCGAGGGCGTACCAGCGCGCCCGGGCGGGACGCCCGCTGGCCGGGACCGGGTCTCCGGCAGTGGCCGGCTGGGTGCTGCTCATCGCGGCGAGCCTACCGGTGCGTGACGCACGTACGTCTCGTGCGCGAGGACGGGCGCGAGGACGTCGTTGCTCAGCGCGTACCAGCCGAGGAGCCCGTCGCGGGGTTCCCCGTCCGCAGCGACCCGTGTCGCGTGCTGCACCTGCGTCGCGTGACCGCGCATCGCGGCGAGGAGCGGCTCGAGGACGGGTGCCACCGCCACGCGGACGGTCGCGGCGCCCGCGAGCCCGGCGTCGTCCTTCGCGACCGGCGGCAACGACTCGTCCGGGTCGGGGAACGAGAGCCCGACGTCGTGCGCGAGCGTGCGTGCCACGGCGTCGGCCGCGAGAGCGCGACGGGCGGCGCGCACCTCCGCCGCCGGGGCGACCGCCTCCCAGCGCTCGGGCACGAGCCAGGGCTCCCCCGGCACGGGCGCGGCAGGGTCGGCGGCGAGGGCCACGGCCCGCACGGTCACCTCGTAGGTCCGCACGTGGTCCGGGTGCCCGTATCCCCCGCGCGGCTCGTACGACACGACGACGGCGGGGCGCCGGTCGCGCAGGACGGCGGCGAGGCGGACCGCCGCGTCGTCGAGCGGGACGCGGCTCAGCGCCGTGGCGGGGGCGTCGGCCCCCGGCCCCGCGACGCCGGGCGCCACCCACTGCATCCCCGAGTCCTCGAACCGGGACACGGGCGGGCCCGCCGGCACGGTGTCGAGGAAGGCGTGGTCGGACACGCCGAGCGCGTCGAGGGCCGTCGCCACCTCGTGCTCGCGGTGGGCGGCCAGCGCGCGGGGGTCGCCCTCGAGGCGGGCGAGCCCCGTGCGGTGGTGCGCGGTGTCGATGACCTCGCCGCGCTCCCCGCGGGTGCAGGTCACGACCGTCACGGGCTGCCCGCGGTGCGCCCAGGCGGCGAGCAGCGCCCCGGTCGACAACGTCTCGTCGTCCGGGTGCGCGTGCACCGCCAGGAGCGGCCCCTCGGGCAGGAGCGACGGCCCGCCGTCCTGCGTCATCGGTCCCCGCGCGTCATCGTCAGGCGCGCTTGGCCCTGGCCGTCGCGCGGGCGCGCTCGGTCGCGTCCAGCACGACCTTGCGGATGCGGACGACCTCGGGGGTCACCTCGACGCACTCGTCCTCGCGGGCGAACTCGAGGGACTCCTCGAGCGTCAGGTGCTTCGGAGGAGTGAGGTTCTCGAACGTGTCGCTCGAGGCGGCACGCATGTTCGTGAGCTTCTTCTCCTTGGTGATGTTGACGTCCATGTCCTCGTTGCGAGCGTTCTCGCCGACGATCATGCCCTCGTAGACCTCCTGCGTGGGGTCGACGAAGAAGGTACCGCGCTCCTGCAGGTTGATCATCGCGAACGGAGTCACGACACCGGAGCGGTCCGCGACGAGCGAACCGTTGATGCGGGTCTCGATCGGCCCGGCCCACGGCTCGTAGCCCTCGGAGATCGAGGACGCGATGCCCGTGCCGCGCGTGTCGGTGAGGAAGCGCGTGCGGAAGCCGATGAGCCCGCGCGCCGGGACCATGAACTCCATCCGCACCCAGCCGGTGCCGTGGTTGCTCATGGTCTCCATGCGGCCCTTGCGCTGCGCGAGGAGCTGCGTGACCGCGCCGAGGTACTCCTCGGGGACGTCGATCGTCATGCGCTCCATCGGCTCGTTCCGCTTGCCGTCGATCTCCTTCGTGACGACCTGCGGCTTGCCGACCGTGAGCTCGAAGCCCTCGCGGCGCATCTGCTCGACGAGGATGGCGAGCGCCAGCTCGCCACGGCCCTGGACCTCCCAGGCGTCCGGACGCTCGGTCGGCAGCACCTTGAGCGAGACGTTGCCGATGAGCTCCGAGTCCAGGCGGTCCTTCACCTGGCGCGCGGTCACCTTGTGGCCCTTGCCGCCCTTGCCCGCGAGCGGGGAGGTGTTGATGCCGACCGTCATCGAGATGGCCGGGTCGTCCACCGTGATGAGCGGCAGCGGGCGCGGGTCGTCGAGGTCGGTGAGCGTCTCGCCGATCATGATGTCGGCGATGCCGGCGACGGCGACGATCTCGCCCGGGCCGGCCGACTCGGTCGGCACCCGGTCGAGGGCCTTGGTCTCGAGCAGCTCGGTGATCCGCACGCTGGTCAGCGTCCCGTCGTGGCGTGCCCACGCGACCGTCTGGCCCTTGCGCAGCGTGCCGTTGAAGATGCGCAGCAGCGCCAGGCGGCCGAGGAACGGCGACGCGTCGAGGTTGGTGACGTGCGCCTGCAGCGGCATGTCGGCGTCGTAGGTCGGCGCGGGGATGGTCGACAGGATCGTGGCGAACAGCGGCTCGAGGTCCTCGTTCGCGGGCAGCGAGCCGTCCGCGGGCTGGTCGATCGAGGCCCGGCCGGCCTTGGCCGAGGCGTAGACCACGGGCACGTCGAGGATGGCGTCGAGGTCGAGGTCGGGCACCTCGTCGGCGAGGTCGCTCGCCAGCCCGAGCAGCAGGTCGGTGGTCTCGCCCACGACCTCGGTGATGCGCGCGTCGGGACGGTCCACCTTGTTCACGACGACGATGACCGGAAGCTTCGCGGCCAGGGCCTTGCGCAGCACGAAGCGCGTCTGCGGGAGCGGGCCCTCGGACGCGTCGACGAGCAGGACGACGCCGTCGACCATCGACAGGCCGCGCTCGACCTCACCGCCGAAGTCGGCGTGGCCCGGCGTGTCGATGACGTTGATGGTGATGCCCTCGGGCGCCCCCGCCTCGGCCGCCGCCGGCCCTGCGTACCGCACCGCGGTGTTCTTCGCGAGGATCGTGATGCCCTTCTCGCGCTCCAGGTCGCCCGAGTCCATGACCCGGTCGTCGACGTGCTGGTGCGCGGCGAAGGCGCCTCCCTGACGCAGCATGGCGTCGACCAGCGTGGTCTTGCCGTGGTCGACGTGGGCGACGATCGCCACGTTGCGCAGGTCTGAGCGCACAGACATCAAGGGGTCTCATTTCCATCGAGAGGGAGGGCGCCCACGATCCGGGGCCCACCCATCTTACCCGGACGGGTCGGGTCCCGACGGCGCCTGTGACCCACCCGACCCTGCCGCGCCGTCCCCCGGCGGTGGAGCCGCTCCCTGCCCGGGGGCCCGTCTCCGGGGCAGCCGCAGCCGCAACGCCCCCGGTGCCGGCGGCAGGACGTTCTCCCACCGCCCCGCGAGCGTCGTCGCCACCTTCTCGGTGACGTCCTGCGTCAGCTCCGCCCGGGCCGCGCGTCTCTCGGCGCGCACGATGAGCCGGTGCTCGGCACTCAGCTCCTTGACGACGGACACGGCCATGCCGATCAGCACGAGGGAGAAGGGCAGGGCGATGAGGATCGCGGTGGTCTGGAGCGCGCTGAGGCCGCCGGCCAGGAGCAGGGCGGCCGCGACCAGCCCCTCGAGGATCGCCCAGAACAGCCTGCTCCACAGCGGCGGGTTGGGGTCGCCGCCGTTCGCGAGCATGTCGACGACGAACGACCCGGAGTCGGACGACGTGACGAAGAAGACGATGACCAGCACGATCGCCGCGACGGACAGCCACGCGCCCCCGCCGGGGAGCGTGTCGAAGAGCTGGAACATCGCCGTGTCCGTGTTCACCCCCTCCGTCCCGTCGGGCAGGGTGGCGAGCATGCTGCCGGGCTCGGCGATCTCCTGGTTCAGCCCGGCGCCGCCGAAGACGCTGAACCAGATCGTGGTGACGACCATCGGCACGGCGAGGGTTCCGAGCACGAACTCGCGCACGGTGCGTCCCCGCGAGATGCGCGCGATGAAGACCCCGACGAACGGTGCCCACGACATCCACCAGCCCCAGTAGAAGATCGTCCAGCTCGACTCCCAGGCCAGGCCCTCGTCCCCCCGGAACGCCAACGTGTCGAACGTCAGCTGGATCACGTTGGCGAAGTAGTAGCCGAACGACTGCACCCACTCGCGCAGGAGGAACAGGGTGGGGCCTAGCACGATGACGACGCCGAGCACCACGCCTGCCAGGACCATGTTCCCGTTCGAGAGCCACTTGATGCCCTTGGAGAGGCCCGACGCGACCGACAGGGCCGCGACGGCCGTGATGGCGGCGATGAGGCCGATCTGCAGCGCTATCGACGCCTGGTCGACGGCGCCGAGGAATTCGAGCCCGTTGGACACCTGCAGGACGCCGAACCCGAGCGACGTCGCCACGCCGAACACCGTGCCGATGATGGCGACCACGTCGATGGCGTCCCCCAGCCTGCCCTTGACCCGGTCGCCGAGGAGCGGCTCGAGCGCCCAGCGGATCGACACCGGCCTCCCCTTGCGGTGGATCGCGTAGGCGAGCGCCAGGCCCGCCACCACGTAGATCGCCCACGCGTGGATGCCCCAGTGCAGATACGTCTGCCCGATCGCGGACTGCGCGAGCGCGGCGTCGTCGCCGGTCACACCGGGCTTCGGGGTCTCGAAGTGCGACAGCGGCTCCGCCACGCCGAAGTAGACGAGGCCGATGCCCATCCCCGTGGCGAACAGCATGGAGAACCACACCGGCAGCTTGAAGTCGGGCTCCTCGTCGTCCGGGCCCAGCACGATGTCGCCGAACCGGCTCAGACCCATCCAGATCGCGAAGACGACGAAGCCCGCGACGATCAGCACGTAGTACCAGCCGAAGACACCGATCACCTCGCCCTGCAAGGTTGCCATGACGTTCGTCGTGGCCTCCGTCGCGAAGACCGCGAGCAGGACGAACAGCACGATGATCCCCGCCGCCGGGTAGAAGACGCCGCGGGCCAGGGTCGACGCCCGCCTCGCGGCATGTGTCGTCTCGGTCCGTGTCATGGGTTCACACTTCCCCCCACCTGGGGCACCGGCAAACGCAGCAACGCCGGTGGGGCCGGACCACGTGCGTGGTCCGGCCCCACCGGCGTGCGTCCGATCGGGTGCTGCGGGAGCTCAGCCCGCGATCTTCGCGTCCTCCAGCCCCGCGCCGGGGATGGCGGCGAGCAGGTCCCGCGTGTACTGCTGACGCGGGTTGTCGAACACGGCGTCGGTGGACGCGTACTCCACGACCTGGCCGTTCTGCATCACGACGACGGAGTCGGCGATCTGGCGCACCACCGCGAGGTCGTGCGTGATGAACAGGTACGACAGGCCGAGCTCGTCCTGCAGGCTGCCGAGCAGCTCCAGGATCTGCGCCTGGACCAGCACGTCCAGCGCGGAGACCGCCTCGTCGAGGACGATGACCTCCGGCTTGAGCGCCAGGGCGCGCGCGATCGCGATGCGCTGGCGCTGGCCGCCCGACAGCTCGTTGGGGAAGCGCCGCATGGTCGACGCCGGCAGCGACACGAGGTCCAGGAGCTCTCGGACCCGCGCCTCACGCTCCTTCTTGCTTCCGACCTGGTGCAGCCGCAGCGGCTCCTCGATGGAGCTGAAGATCGAGAACATCGGGTCGAGCGAGCCGTACGGGTTCTGGAACACCGGCTGGATCCGCCGCCGGAACGCGAACTGCTCCTTGGGCGACAGGCCCGCCACGTCCGTGCCGTCGAACTCGACGACGCCCGACGTCGGCTCGAGGAGCCCGAGCACCATGTTGGCCGCCGTGGACTTGCCGGAGCCCGACTCCCCCACCAGGGCGAGCGTCTCGCCGCGCGGGAGCGTGAAGCTCACGTTGTCGACGGCCGTGAAGTCGCTGGACGCCCCCGGCCGGGCCCCGCGGATCTGGAAGACCTTGGTGAGGTCGCGCACCTGCACGATCGGGCGGCGCCGGGTCTCCTCGCCGTCGGCGTGGTGGCTGAGCAGCTCGTCCGGGGTGGCACCCTCCTCGCGCGCCACCTGGATGCGGCGCGACGCCAGCGACGGTGCCGAGGACACCAGCCGCTTGGTGTACGGGTGCTGCGGGTCGGCCAGGATCTGGCGGGCCGGCCCCGACTCCACGACGCGCCCCTTGAACATCACCACGAGGTGCTCGGCGCGCTCGGCGGCCAGGCCCAGGTCGTGGGTGATGAACAGGACGGCGGTGCCCAGCTCCTGCGTGAGGACCTCGAGGTGGTCGAGGATCTGCCGCTGCACCGTCACGTCCAGCGCCGACGTCGGCTCGTCCGCGATGAGCAGCTTGGGCCGGGCCGCGAGGCCGATGGCGATCAGCGACCGCTGGCGCATGCCGCCCGAGAACTCGTGCGGGAACTGGCGGGCGCGCCGCGCCGCGTCGGGCAGGCCCGCCTCGGCCAGGAGGCCCGCCACCCGCTCCTTGCGCTCGGCCCGTCCACCCTCGAACCCGTTGGCCCGCAGCGCCTCGTCGATCTGGGTGCCGATGCGCCACACCGGGTTGAGGTTGGACATCGGGTCCTGCGGCACGAGGCCGATGTCGCGGCCGCGCATGGCCTCCATCTCGACGCGCGGCAGGCCGACGATCTCGCGGCCGTCGAACGTGATGGAGCCGCCGGTGACCTTGCCCGTGCCGGGCAGCAGGTCGATGACGGCGTGCGCCGTGGTGGACTTGCCGGAGCCCGACTCGCCGACGATCGCGACCGACTGCCCGGGGTAGACCGTGATGTCGACCCCCCGCACGGCCTTGACCTCCCCCACACCGGTGGTGAAGGAGACCTCGAGGTCGCTGATCTGGAGCAGCGGCTTGTCGGTGCCCGCGTCGTAGCTCGTCCCGGCGGGCCGGCCCGTCGGCAGCCCGCCGCCGGTGACTGGGAACTGTGTCGTCATCGCTTCCGTGCCTTCGGGTCGAGGGCGTCGCGCACGACGTCGCCCATCATGATGAAGCCGAGCACCGTGAGGGCCAGGCCCCCGGCCGGGTAGAAGAGGATCTGCGGCGCCTGGCGGATCGCGTTCTGGGCCTGCGAGATGTCGCCACCCCACGAGACCGTGCTCGGCGGCAGGCCGATGCCGAGGAAGCTCAGCGTCGCCTCCGCCACGATGAACGTACCCAGCGCGACCGTCGCGTAGACGATGATCGGCGCGGCCGAGTTCGGCAGCACGTGCTTGAGCAGGATGCCGCCGCGCCCCATCCCGAGGGACTTCGCCGCCGTGACGAACTCGTTGTTCTTCACCGACATCACGGTGCCTCGGCTGATGCGGGCGATGGACGTCCATCCGAACGCCGCGAGCACGAACGCCACCGTGAAGCTCGTGCGGTTGGTCGTGATCGACATGATGACGATGGCGGCCAGCACCAGCGGGATCGCGAAGAAGATGTCGGTGATGCGCGACAGGATGGCGTCGAACCAGCCGCCGAAGTAGCCGGCGACGGCGCCCATCGTCGTCCCGAGGAGGACCACCATCGCGGTGGCCATCACGCCCACGAGCACCGAGGCCCGTGCGCCGTACAGGGTCCGGGAGAAGATGTCGCAGCCCTGCTTGTCGTAGCCGAACGGGTGCCCCGGCTCGGGGGCCCCCAGCGAGTCGGCCAGGTTGCAGTCGAACCGCGGGTGGATGTCGGTGAACCAGCCGGGGAACGCCGCGACGATCACGACGAGGACGATGATGGCGGACGCGACCCAGAACATCGGGCGGCGGCGCATGTCGCGCCACGCGTCCCGCCAGAGGCTGGACGGCGCGTCGGTGGTGCTGACGGCGTCGACGGCGCCGAGGCCACCCTCGTCGAGCTCGGCGGCGAAGTGCTCCTGGCCGGGGCGCGGTCGGCGCCCGCCGGGCAGGGTCTCGGTGCGGTTCTCAGGCATAACGGATCCTCGGGTCGAGGGCGGCGTACAGCAGGTCGACGACCAGGTTCGCCGCGATGTAGACGATCACCAGCACGGTCGTCAGCGACACCACGGTGACGTTCTCGCCACGGATGATCGCGTCGTACAGGGTGCCGCCGACGCCGTTGATGTTGAAGATGCCCTCGGTGACGACCGCCCCGCCCATGAGGTTGCCCAGGTCGGCGCCGAGGAAGGTCACCACGGGGATGAGCGAGTTGCGCAGCACGTGCCGGCCGTTGACCTGGGTGCGGCGAAGACCCTTGGCGCGGGCGGTGCGCACGTAGTCGGCGCTGAGGTTCTCCGCCACCGACGTGCGCGTCAGCCGGACCACGTAGGCGAAGGACGTCGCGGCCAGCACGATCGCCGGCAGCAGGAGCGTGTAGAAGTCGGGATCTCGTCCCGCGGTCACGGGCAGCCAGCCGAGCTCGACCCCCACGACGAACTGCAGGACGAACCCCATGACGAACGTCGGCACGGCGATGACGAGCAGGCTGATGACCAGCACGGTGCCGTCGAACCAGCCGCCCTTGCGCATCCCGGCGATCAGGCCGAACGTCAGGCCGAAGACCGCCTCGATGACGAGCGCCATCATGGCGAGCTGGAACGTCACGGGCAGCGCCTGCGCGATGACCTCGGTGATCTCCCGTCCGCGGAAGTCGACACCGAAGTCGAGCGTGAAGACGCCCTTGAGGAAGAGCAGGTACTGGACGATGAAGGGCTCGTCCAGGTTGTACTGCTGGCGGATCTGTTCCTGCACGGCCTCGGGGAGCCCGCGCTCCCCGCCCAGGCCGGCCACGGGGTCACCGGGCCGCAGGAATACCAGTCCGTAGAGCAGGAGGGTCGCCCCTAGGAACACAGGGATCAGCTGCAGGAGCCTGCGTCCGAGATACCAGAGCATGCGTGTTGTCTCCTCGTTGGCTCCGGGGGGTACCCCGGGCTACGGGTTCATGGTGTCCGGGCCACGTCGCCCGGACAAGGTCGGGGGCGGGGGGTGCACCGTCGGCACTCCCCGCCCCTCACCGTCGGGTGGCCGACCGCGACGTTACAGGACGCGGTCGGTCGGCTCCGAATCGACGGTCCGGCTCAGCGCTCGCGGTCCGGGAGCACCGGTCCACGAGCGCTGAGCCGGCCGTGCCGAGTCAGAACCGATTCGTCAAGGACGTCACTCGGACTTCGTCACCTGGTAGAGCAGCGGGTCGCTGTCCCAGCCGAAGACGACGTTGTCGACCGCCTCGGAGTAGCCGGCGGTGACGTTCTGGTACCACAGCGGGATGCCAGGCATGTCCTCGAGGAGGATCGTCTGGGCCTCCTTGTACGCCTCGATCGCCTGCTCCGGGGTCTCCGCGCCGTTGCCCTCCTTGAGCTTGGCGTCGAACTCCTTGTTGGAGTAGCCCATGTCGTTCGAGCCCGCGCCCGTGCCGTAGATCGGCCCGAGGAAGTTGCTCATCGCCGGGTAGTCGGCCTGCCAGCCGCCACGGAAGATGCCGGAGATGGCGTCGTTGTCACGCGCGTCGAGGAACTCGTCGAACGTGGGGTACGGGTCGAACTCGCAGCCGATCTCGAGCGCGCTGCGGACGTTGTTGCAGACCGCGTCCACCCAGGTCTGGTGGTCGGAGTCGGCGTTCGAGGCGATCTGCAGCGTGAAGTCGGCGCCGACCGGGTCCATGGCCTCGGCCTCGTCCCACAGCTTCTTCGCCGCCGCGGCGTCGTACTTGAGCACCTCGTTGCCCGGCAGCTCCTCGGTCCAGCCGTCGATGACCGGCGAGGTGAAGTCGGTGGCCGGGGTGCGCGAGCCGTTGTAGATCGTCTCGGTGATCTGGTCGCGGTCGATGGCCATCGAGATCGCCTCGCGGCGCAGGGTGCCGGCCTCGCCCTGGAACTCCTTGACGTACTCCGGGACGTTGATGACCTGGATGACGGCGGAGGGCTGGTTGACGGCCCGCTCGCCGAGCTCGTCCTCGAACGTCGCGAACGACGACGACGGCACGTTGGTGACGATGTCCAGCGAACCCCCGAGGAGGTCGTTGTACGCCGTGTCCTCCTCGGTGTAGGCCATCAGGTCGACACCGCCGTTCTGCACGGTGCGCTCGCCCTTGTAGTCCTCGTTCGGGCGCAGCTCGATCAGGGAGTTGTGCTCCCAGGTCTCGACCTTGTACGGGCCGTTGCCGACCGGGGTCTCGCCGGCCGCCTTCGGGTCGTCGAAGAACGACTCGGGCAGCGGCATGAACGCGGCGTAGCCCAGGCGCATCGGGAAGTCCGACTCGGGCTGGTTGAGCTTCACCGTGAACTCGGTGTCGCTCACGACCGTGAGACCCGTCAGCTCGGAGTCCTTGTCGTACGAGAAGCCCTCGATGGGCTCGAAGAAGTACGACAGGTTCTGCTTGTTCGAGAGCTTCGCACCGTAGTTCCAGGCGTCCACGTAGCTCTGCGCCGTGACCGGGGTCCCGTCGGTGAACGTCCACCCGTCCTTGAGGGTGATCGTCCAGGTCTGGTTGTCCTCGGACTCGATGGACTCGGCCATCTCGTTGTGCACCTGGCCCTCGGCGTCGTAGTACACCAGGCCGGCGAAGATGTTCGAGATGACCTTGGAGCCGTAGGTCTCGTTGGTCATCGTGGGGATGAGCGGGTTCTGCGGCTCACCGTTGCTCACGGTGACGATGCCGGTGCTCGGGCCCTCGTTCGCGGCCTCGGGGTCGTCACCGGAGCCGCCGCCGCACGCGGACAGCAGCAGGGCCGAGGTCAGGGTAAAGGCCCCGATCCCTGCAAGTCGTCGTCGAGGTGTCACGTGTCCTCCTGAGTTGAGTCGCTCACCGCGGAGGTGAAACCACGGCGAGGATGCAGGCGCAAGCGCGCGCACTGCACTGTGCGCCCGTGAGCCTAGTCACGTCTGGGGCCCAGGTCATACCCTTGGTCCCCTTTGTGACCGGAACCGTGACCATTCCGGTATCTGGCCGCAACCTCCGTGTCACGCTCCCACGCCCGGGACACGGCACGTTCCCGCTGCTCATCCGGTCAGACGGGCTCGAGGCGCCCGTCACGCAGCACGAGCACCCGGTCGGCCCTCGCCACGAGCTCCGGGTCGTGCGTGGTGACCACGGCCGCGACCCCGCGCTCGTGCACCAGACCGCGCACCAGGTCCATCACGACGGTCGCCGTCGCCGAGTCCAGCTGGCCGGTGGGCTCGTCCGCGAGCAGCACCCGGGGCCGGTCCACCAGCGCCCGCGCGATGCCGACCCGCTGCTGCTGGCCGCCGGAGAGCTCGTACGGCCGCTGCCCGGCGTGGTCGGCCAGGCCCACCGCCTCGAGCGCGGCCGCGACCCGCCGCGCGCGGTCCCCCGGCTCGGTGCGGGCGAGGCGCAGCGGGACCTCGACGTTCTCCGCCGCCGACAGGACGGGGATCAGCCCGAACGACTGGAAGACGAACCCGATCTCGCCGCGGCGCACCGCGTGCAGCTCGTCCTCGCTCATCGCCGACAGCTCCCGGGCCGCGTCAGCCCGCGCGCCCGCCGCGCCGTCGGGCGAGCCGTCGAGCCACACCCGGCCCGCGGTGGGCCGGTCGAGGCCGCCGAGCAGGTGCAGCAGCGTCGACTTGCCGGAGCCGGACGGGCCCACCACGACCAGCAGCTCGCCCGCCGCGACCTCGAGCGACACGTCCGCAAGGGCGCGCACCTCGCCCGCGCCGCTGCCGAAGACGCGCGAGACGGCCTCGGCCCGCAGCACCGTGCGCGTGGCCGTCCCGCTCGTGGTCGTCCCGTCCACCGTCGTGCCCGTCATCGCTCCTCCGTCCGGTCGGGCCGCACCTCGACGCGGTCGGGCTCCAGCGCGAGCCGGACCCGGTCGCGCAGGTCGAGCGCGTCGACGAAGTCGGGCGGGAGCTGCAGCCGCCCCACCCGGTCGAGGACGGCGAACTCCTCCGCGACGTGCCGCTGCGCGCCGTCCTCCCCGACCTCGACGCGGCGCAGCACCTCCGTCGAGGTGCGCCCGTCGCGGATCTGCACCGTGCGGGACACGTGCTCGGAGACGGCGGGGTCGTGCGTGACGATCAGGGTGGTGACGCCCGTGGAGGCGTTCACCGACCGCAGCGCCTCCAGCACGTCCACGCTCGCCGCCTCGTCCAGCTCGCCGGTCGGCTCGTCCGCGAGGAGCACCTGCGGGGCGCTCGCCATCGCCACCGCGATCGCCACGCGCTGCTGCTGCCCGCCCGACAGCTGGTCGGGCCGCCGGTGGGCGACGTCCGCGACCTGGAGCAGCTCGAGCAGCTCGGCGACCCGCGCGTCGCGTCGCGGGCCGGCGCCGGCGCGCGGGCCGGTGCGCGAGATCTCCAGCGGGAGCCGCACGTTCTCGGCCGCCGTGAGGTACGGCAGCAGGTTGCGGCCGGTCTGCTGCCACACGAACCCGACGGTCCGGCGCTGGTAGCGCACGCGGTCCCGAGGCCCCATCGACAGCAGGTCGGTGCCCGCCACGACCGCCGACCCCGCGGTCGGCGTGTCCATCCCCGACAGGATGTTCAGCAGGGTGGACTTGCCGGAGCCCGACGCGCCGACGAGCGCGACGAGGTCGGACCGCGCGACGCTCAGGTCCAGCCCCTGCAGCGCCTGGACCTCGATCCCGTCGGTCGCGAAGATGCGCACCAGCCCGCGGCAGCGGATCTCCTCGACGCTCCCGGCCGGTGCCTGCCCGGCGACGTCCGCCCGCGCCCGTGTGTCGGTCATCCCGCCTCCTCCTCGCCCGTCCGCCCAGTCCTACCGCCCGCGCCCGTGGCCCGCCTCATTCCGTCTCCGCCCGCAGCCGGTCGACCGTCGCCGTCCTGCGGCCCAGCGCCGCGGACACCCCCACCCCGAGCGCGACCACCACGACGAAGCCGGCCCCGGCCAGCAGCAGCCACCACGGGTCCAGCACGAGCGGCGGCTGCACGTCGCCTCCCGTGAGCGGGCGCAGGTCGACGCTCGCCCGCAGCAGCAGCGGCACCGCGACGCCGAGCAGGGCGCCGACGACGAGCGCGACCGCTGCCCACGGCCCGACCTCCCAGCCGACGACGCCCCGGGCCTCCGAGCCGCGCAGCCCCATCGACCGCAGCACGGCGAGCAGCCGCCGGCGGGCCGGCGTCGCGAGGACGAGCATCAGCACGACGGTCGCCAGGCTCAGCGCGGCGGCCACGGCCACCGCCACGGCGGCGCCCGCCGCGATGCCCGCGGACGACGGCGACTCGAGCACCCGGGCCGTGACCGAGCGCAGGTCGTCCACCTCGGCCCCGGGAAGCGCGTCGGCGACGGCGGCGGCGACCTCCCGCGCGTCGGCGTCGGGCTCGAACGCCAGGAGCGCCGTGCGCGGCTCCGGTGACACGTCGAGCGCCGCCGCCGACGCGGCGTCGACCAGCACGAACGGCACGTCGGAGGGCACGCCGGGGATGGTCCCGACCGAGCGCGCCACGTCGAGGGCGACCTCCTCGTCGCCGAGCTCGAGCGTCGCCGGGGAGCCGGGGACCACGTCGTCGACGTCGTGCACCATGGCGGGGACGGCGCCATCGGCTCCACCCGCACCGGGCCCGGCGAGGCCGCCGGGGAGCCCGCCGGGCACCTGCGCCTGCACCCGGGCGAGCGCGTCGGTGTCGGCCACCAGCACGGCCACGGGGACGCCAGGACCGTCCTGGGCGACCCGTCCCTGGTCGTCGAGGCGGGCCACCGTCGCGACGTCCGCGACCCCGGCGACGTCGCGCAACGACGCGACCGCCTCGGAGCCCACCACAGGCCCGGTGGCCCGCACGTCCGCACCGAGCTCGACCCGGGCCTGCTGCTCCACGCCCGCGTCGAGCGTGGACAGGAGCACCGCCGAGGACGTCGCGACCGACACCGACAGCACCAGCGCGAGCGCGGGCACCACGCCCCCGGCGGACGCCCGCGTCGCGCGGGCGGCACCGAGGTACGGCACGAGGTCGCGGCGGCGGGCCAGCAGCCGCTCGAGCCCGCGGGCGGCGAAGGGCGTCACGCGGACGGCGACCAGCGTCGCCGCGACGCTGACCAGCAGCGGCGTCGCGGCGAGGAGCGGGTCGACGCCCTCCGCCACGACCCCGCGGCTCAGCAGCAGCCCGGCGGACAGGGCCGCGAGCCCGAGGACCGTCAGCTCCGCCACCAGCCGCAGGCGCGAGCGGCCGGGCGCGGTGAGGTCCGACCGCTCGGTGCGCAGCCCGCGGGGCATCGTCGCCGTCGCCGCCGCGACCGCCGGGGCCAGGGCGGCCGCGAGGGTCAGCAGCACCTGCGGCACCGTGACGGCGCCCGGCCACGCCAGCAGCCCCGCCCCGAGGCCCGCGAGCGCCGCCGGGACGCTCACGACCAGCCCCTCGGCCGCCGTCAGCGCGCGGACCTGCAGCCCGGTCATCCCGCGCGCCCGCAGGACGGCGAGCGCGGACCGGCGGCGGTCGACGACGAGGCGGGCGGCGAGCACCATCACCGCCGCCACGGCACCGAGCGGGCCCACCACGAGCACGGCCAGGATCGCGTCGGTGCCCGCCCGCTCCCCCAGCACGTCGTCGAGCACCCCGGCGAGCTCGGTGCGCGGCTGCAGGCGGACCGGGTCACCGGGGACGACCTCCAGCGAGGAGTGCGTCAGGCCGCGGACCTGCGCGGCGAGCCGCTCGACGTCGCCCGCCCCGACGCCCTCGGTCGACACCGGGTACCAGAGCCGGGTCTGCGCCCCGCGCAGCGCCGTGAGCGGGTCGATCATCGCGGGGGCCGTGTACGCGGCGGACGTCACGAGGTTGCCGCGCTCGAAGTCCTGGATCACCTGCGGCGCACGGGCGAAGGGCTGGTGGTACCAGGCCGACGCCTCCGGGTCGACCGGCTCGACGACGCCGACGACGCGCACGGGCGGGTACGCGAGGGACTCCGAGCGGTACGCCTCGCCGACCTCCCACCCGAGCAGGTCGGCGGTCGGCCCGGTCACGACCACCTGTACCGGCTCGTCGAGCACGGGCCCGGAGGACGTCACGGCGATCGGCGTCGCCACCGGCCAGTCGCCCTCGACGAGGCGCATCTGCTCGCGCAGGCTCGGCGACGCGCGCACCACGAGCGAGCTCTCGTCGACGTCGGTGCCGGGGACGATCTCGACCCCGTAGGGGTCGGTGCCCACGGCGAAGTCGGGCTCGCCGAGCACGCTGCGCAGCGGCTGCGGCTGCGCGTCGCGGATGCCGGTCATCCCGGCCAGGTAGCCGTCCCACGCGGGCTCGTCCGGCACGGTGGGCCCCGACCCGTCGCGGACCGGGCCCCCGAACGTCTCCGGCAGCAGCCCGGGGTCGGCCGCCGGCGCGCTCCCCGCGATCGTGACGGCGTCGCGCAGCAGCGGGGTGAGGTGCTGGGTCGCGTGGTCCACCTGCCGGGCGCGCATGTCGGCGACCGCCCGCGCGGCGGTCGTCGCCGCCGCGGCCGCGAGCAGGGTCACCAGGGCCAGGACGAGCATGGCGCCCCACGACGTGCGCAGGTGCCGCCGCACCAGGAGCCCGAGCATCAGCGCACCTCCTCGCGGTAGGCGGTGTCGCGGGCCTGGGCGACCACCCGCGCGCGGATCGTGACGGCGACGCCCACCAGCCCGGCGAGCAGGACGACGCCCGGCGCCGCGAGTGCGGACCACGCCACGTCCGGAACGACCGCCGGCACCACCGTCGCGCCGGTCAGCGTGGCCCCCGCCAGCCCCGGGACGACCGCCGCCGACACGACCACGCCGACCGCCAGCCCCACCGCGGCCGCCGCCACCCCCACGACGAGGAGCTCAGCCGCGCGCGCCCCGCCCTGGGCCCGCGGCGGCACCCCCACGGCCCGGAGCACGGCGACCTCGGGCCGGCGGGTGCGCAGGGTGGTCACCGCGGCGGCGGCCACCCCGACGACGGCGAGGACGACGGCGCCGGCCGCCGCGACCTCGAAGGCCGCGCGGACCGGCCCGGCCGCGTCGGCCGCACCGGGCGGGACCTCCGACGACGTCACGTCGGCGAGCCCCGGCGCCCCCGCCACCTCGCCGGCAGCCTCCGCGAGCCCGGCCAGCCCGCCGTCCGCGCGGCGCGCGTCGGTGGCGCCGACCCACACCTCGCCCGGGGCCGGCACGGTCGGAAGGCGGTCGAGCTGCCAGGCCTGCAGGTCGGCGAGCCCGACGAGCGCCGCGGCGGGCTGCCCGGCACCCGGCACGGCGTCGGCGACCCCCGCCACCTCGACCGTGACCGGCGTCGTCCCGACGGGCAGCTCGGTCCGCTCCCCCGCCTCGAGGTCGAGCCGGTCGGCCAGGGGCCTCGAGACGACGGCGGGAAGGTGCTCGGCGGCTGCGCCCGCCGGCACGACGCGGTAGGTCCCGGGCTGGTCCGAGCCCAGCTCGAGGCGTGCGCCGAACCCCGACGGCGGCCCGCCCAGCCGCGACGCCTCCATGCCCAGACCCGTCGCGGGCACCCACGCGCCCGCCTCGAGCGCCACGGGGGCCGGGACGGCGTCGCCGGCGGTGGCCTCGACGGAGTCCACCGCGAGGTCGAGCACGGCCCGCCACTCGAATATCCCGGTCGGCACCAGGTCCAGGCCGACGAGACGCTGGCCGGCCGGCGCGTCGCGCACCTGGGGCGGGAGCGGGACCGTCAGCTCCTCGGAGCCCCGGCCCGCGCGGATCGTCCCGGCCTGGTCGCTCCCGGGGTCGCCGTCCCCGTCGAGGTCGTACCCGAGGGTGCCCGCCTCGACGCCGGTGAGCCGGCCCCGGCCGTCGGCGAGCCACAGGCGCAGCTCGACCCCCGAGTCCTCGAGCTGCGCGAGCTCGCGGCGCCCGCGGTCGTCGCCGCGCGTCGCCGCCAGGAGCTCGGCCCAGGACAGCCGGCGGTCGACCCGCGCGCCGGGCTCCAGCTCGAGCTCGCCGAGGACGAGGCTGCCCGTCACCCCCAGGGCGAGCGTGTCCGTGCCGGGCGGCAGCGCCGGTGCACCCGCGAAGGGGTCGTCCCCGTCGAGCGGGGCCAGCATCGCGGCCGGGCCCTCCGCACCGTCGGGGACCCGCAGGACGGCGCCCGCGGCCGCGGGGTCCAGCGCGACCGTGGAGGCCGGCACGTGGTCGACGGCGCCGGTCGCGACGAGCACCGGCTCCGCCCCGGCGACGCCGTCGAGGGCGGCGAGCTCGCTCGAGACGTCGGACGGGACGCCCTCGGCGCCGGCCCGGTCCCCCGCGCCGACGACGCGCACGTCCGTACCGGTGGCGAGCAGGGCCGTGTCCGCGCGCAGCCGCTGGGACGTGCCCGCGTAGGTCGCGGCCAGCACCAGCGAACCGCATGCGAGGACGACCAGCACGATCGGGACCGCGACCACGGCCAGGCGCCGGGACACCTGGCGGGCCACCAGGACGCCGCCGGCGCCGCGGCCGCGCGCCACGACGGCGGCCCACCCGCGCGCGAGGGGCCCGAGCGCGGCGACCACGAGGACGGCGGCCGCGGCCAGCGCGAGCGCCGGGGCGGCGGCCGCCGCGACGTCGGTCTGCCCGCCGTCGGGCGTGGGCACCAGCGGCGAGCCGTACCGGCGCAGCAGCCAGAGCGTGACGCCCGCCGCCACGACGGTGAGCGCCACGGTGCCGAACGCGGCGGCCCGTCGGCCGCGGCCCGAGAGCTCGGCAGGGCGGCCTGCCGCGGCGGCGCGCGCCTGCAGCCCCGCGACGACGGCGAGCGTGGCCGCGGCGAGCACCGCCACCGCCGCGGCCGGGACCAGGACGCCGGCCGCGAGGGCTCCGGCGGTCGCGCCCCCGGACCCGCCGAGGGCGAGCCAGGCCGCCGCGCCCGCGCCGCCGAGCATCGCCGCGACGGCACAGACGACCAGCGCCTCCCCTGCCGCGGCCAGGGTCACCTGGGCGGGGGACGCGCCACGCGCGAGCAGCAGCCGCACCTCCGTCTCGCGCGTCGCGGCCAGCAGCCGGGCGACCTGCGCCACCGCGACCAGCCCGACGAGGGCGAGCAGCAGGAGCGGCACCAGCGTTACCGCCGACGCCGCGCGGACCGCCGCCGCCGTGGCCTGGGCGCGCTGCCCCAGCTCTCCCGTGACGGTGACCCCGCGCTCGGACACGGCGTCGTCGTCGAGCAGCACGGGCCCCAGCGCCTCGGCCCCCGACGCCAGGACGGGCAGGTCGGCCGGGCTCGTGCCCGCGAGGTCCGGGACCAGCGTCCATCTCAGGAACGGGTCGTCGGAGTCGTCGTCGGGGACCTCCTGGACGTCCAGCCGGTAGGGCACACCCGCGAACAGGCGGGCGGCGGTCTCGGAGAACGCCTCCTCCTGGCCGCGGGCGCCGTCGGGGTCCGCGCGCAGACGGGTGGTCACCACGAGCGTCGCCACGCGGCCGTCGGCGGCGGTCAGCCCCTCGTCCGTGATGGCGGTCTCGGCGCTGCGCACCGCGACCAGGGTGGTGCCGACGGCGGCGGTCACCGCCGCCACCAGCAGCAGCACGAGCACGAGCAGGCCGCGGTGAGCGCCCGCCCGGCGCGCCAGGAGCCCGCTGCGGCTCACCTTCGCCCGCCTTTGTCCCGCGGCGCCCGGCCGCGCCGTTCGTTGCCCCGTCGGTAGTTCCCGGTCGCCCGGGCCAGCAGCTGCTGGTCGGTGTCGTCGTCCTGGCCGAGGAGGGCCACGAGCCGGTCGGCGCGCGCCCCGGCGACCGTCACGACCAGGCGACCGCCCCGGCTCACCAGCACCTTGCCGTCCTGGGTGACCCGGTAGTCGAAGGGATCGTCGTCGAGCCCCATCGATACGCCCCCTGTCCTACCGGCGCCAGAGGTACGGGGTCGTGGTGGACACCTTGACCAGGCCCGACCGCTCCAGGATGGGACGGGAGAACTCGGTCGAGTCGCTGTGCACGTAGTGCTTGCCCAGCACGAGCGCGGAGCGGGCGCGGGCCGAGGTGAGCGCCCGGTAGATCCCGCGGCCCCGCCACTCGGGGCGGGTCGAGCCGCCCCAGAGCCCGGCGAAGTCGGAGCCGGCGACCGGTTCGAGCCGTCCGGCGCTCACGACCTGCCCCGCCGCCTCGGCGACCCACAGCTCCATGGCGGGGTCCCGCTCCTGGCGGCGCAGGATCGCCGCGGCGTGCCCGGACGTGGCGGGGTCGTCGCCGAAGACCTCGTCGGCCATCGCGCTCATCGCCCGCACGTCGTCCGGGGCGGTGATCCGCCGCAGGGTGACGCCGTCGGGCAGCGGGACGTCGGCGACCAGCGCCTGCGTCTCGCCGATCATGATCGACTCCGGCTCGTCGGGCGCGAAGCCGTGGTCGACCAGGGCGTCGTGCAGCCCCGGCGCGGCGTCGTGGCCGCGGGTCTTCCACTCGACGCGCGAGATGTGGGCGTCCTCGCGGTAGTGCGCCAGGGCCGCCGCGACGAAGCCGCGGACCGTCGCAGCGTCGGCACCGCCCAGGTCGCGGTAGGTCACCATGCCGCGGCCGCCGTCGAACGTCACGAGCCGCAGGGGACCGAGGCGCACGACGGACGTCGCGCCCGGCGTCTCGGCGTCGGTGCGCAGCTGGTCGTCGTAGGCGGCGAGGAGCCGTGGGCGGTCGGCCGCGGGAGTGATCACGGACGAAGGGTGCCAGTCCCCTGTGACGGTGACAACAGATTTCGCCCCGCCGTCACGGCCCGGCGGGCGCCCGCCCCGGCCGACCGCCCGTCCCGAGCCCCTCGCAGAGCACGTCGACGACGCGCCGCACGGAGGCACGGGGCGCGTCCTGCCAGTCGTGCGGCGCGTGCTGCACGAGGGCGTGGGCGCGGGGGTACCGCCGGTCGAGGTCGCCCACCAGGCGCTGGGTCGCCGCCGCCTGCTCGCGCCACGCCGCCGCGCCGTCGCCGGCGGCCGCGCGGGCGTGGCCCGCGTCGGTCTGCGCCGCCGCGCGGACCACGGCGTAGAGCGTCGTCACGACGGGAGCGCGGGAGCCCGGCGGCGTGCGCCAGCGCTCGAGGACGGCCAGGAGCCGCTCGAGCCAGTCCTGCTGGTGGGGGCCGCCGGGAGCCTCGGTCCACGAGAGCTCCGTCAGCCAGGGATGACGCCGGTAGAGCGCGAAGAGCTGCTCGGCCCAGGCCGCCAGGTCGTCCGCGAGCGAGGTGCCCGGGTCGTCCCACGCGGGCAGCACGGACGCGTGGTCCTCCATGAGCGCCAGCAGCTGTTCCTTGGTCCCGACGTACGGGTACAGGCCCATCGCGCTGAGACCCAGCGGTGCGGCGACGGCCCGGGTCGAGACGCCGGCGAGGCCGGCCCCGTCGGCGACCTGCACGGCGGTGTCGAGCACGTCGTCCAGGTCCAGCCGGCGCTGCGGCCCTCGCCGCGGGGCGGGGGCGGCGACGCCGCGGTGCCGCCACAGGCGGCGCACGTGCGCCTCGACCTGCTGCGCTCCCCCGCCTGCTGACGACGCCTCCCGCGATGTCCCGCTCATTGCCGCCATCCTCTCATCGCCTTACAGTGTAAGGAGTTATTTCCCACCCCACCCAGGGAGACCCATGCCCACCGCCCGCCTCCACGACGACGCCGCTCTCGACGTCACGACCCTCGGCGACGGCCCCGCCGTCCTGCTCCCCGTCAGCACCGCGACCACCGAGGGCCCGCAGGCCGACGCGGTGCGGGCATGGGGAGCCGACCCGAACCTCGGGCACGCCCTCGCGACCCGGCTCGCTGCCGCCGGCTTCCGGGTGGTGGCCGCCGACTACGAGGGCCACCTCGCCGCCCGGCCGAAGCCCGGCACCCTCACGGCCGACGCGGTCGCCGCCGACCTGCTCGCCGTCGCCGACGCGGCAGGCGCCGACCGGTTCGCCTACTACGGCTACTCGTGGCTGGCCCTCGCCGGCCTGCAGCTCGCCCTGCGCACCGACCGGCTCACCGCGCTCGCCATGGGCGGCTACCCGCCGCTGGACGGACCGTACGCCGCGATGCTCACCGTGACCCGCGCGGCGCACGCGCTCGCCGTCGCCGCCCGGGACGCCCCGCCCGAGCCTGAGCCCGCGCCCGCGGCCGCCCCGGAGCCCGGGGACTGGGACGCCGTGCAGACGACGCAGTCGCCCGAGCTCACCGGGCAGTACGTGACCCTGTACGAGTCGCTCGCCGGGTTCGACGACCGGACGTCGCTGGACCTGACGATGCCGCGGCTCGTCGTCGTGGGCGGCGAGGACGACATCACCTACGGCCCGGCCTGGGGCGACGTCGAGGTGGTCATCGCCGGTGCCGTCGCCCGGCGCCGGGCCGAGCTCGAGGCCGGGGGCTGGGGCGTCGAGGTGCTGGACGGCAAGGACCACCTGTCCGCCATGCGGGCCGACGCCGTGCTCCCCGTCCTCGAGCCGTGGCTGACGGCCCGGCTCCGCGGCGTCGCCTGAGCGCACCCGCGCCCAGCGCTACGGGAGCGGCTCCGCACGCAGGGCGTCGTCCGACCACAACGACGCCCCCGCGTGGCCCAGCAGCAGCTTCGGGTAGTAGGTCCACGCGAACCAGGGTGCGCGCTCCGACGGGCCGAGCAGCCCGTCCAGCACGAGACCGCCCGCGGTGAGGACGACGCCGAGCGCCCGCCGCCGCACGCCGGAGCGCCGGACGACGACGGTCGCCGCCATGAGGTACGCGTAGTGGGCCGCCGCCCACGCAGGGCCGGGCACCCGGCGCCCGCCCGCCCCGGCGTCGAGCCACGCCACGGCGGCCGGGTGCACGTGCAGCGCCGCGAACGCCAGGTGCGTGCCGTCGCCCTGGCCGGGGCGCTCGTACCACCGCGCACAGGCGAGGGTGTTGTTGACATAGGCGCCGCCGGCGAGGTCGGTCGCGAGCGCGCACGCCACGGCCGCCCGCCCCGGGTCCGCGCCGCGCCGGCGGGCGACCAGCGGCGCGGCGACGGCGCCGACCACCGTCGTGGCCGCGGTGAGGACGTGGTCGACGGGCCGCGCCTCCGGCCCGACGAACTCGCCCCACGCCCGGCGCAGCCGGGAGAGCCCGCCGCTCACGCCCGCCCGCCCGCGTCGCCGCCCGCACGGGGCACGGAGTTCAGCGGCATCACCCGCTCGGAGACGAACATCCAGGCCGCGAACGTCGCGACGCCCGCGTCGAACGCCACCAGCGACCGGTCCCACCGGCGCCCGGCACCGACGGCCGCCCGGGTGAGGGCCAGCCCGCCGACGAGGTTCGCCGCGCCCCAGGCCAGGTTGACGAGCGGCCCGGAGTCCCGTCCGGCGAGCGGCGTCAGGTGCGCCCGTCCCGTCACCGCCGAGGCCAGGTGCGGCGCACAGTTGGCCACGAGGAGGCCGCCCACGAACGCACCGACGGCGCGACGCCGGCTCACGGGAGACCTCCCGGGGTGCGCACGGTCGGGGCGCAGGTCAGGGGCGCGATCCCCTCCAGGCTCGGCATGCCAGCCACGGTCGCAGCAACCCTCCCCCACGGCAACAGCGGAGCGCGCGGAGGTCCGCGGGATGTCACGGGCGTGCGCCCCGACGCTCCCTGACTCGCATGACGGCCCTCCTGCCGAGCACGCCCCTCCTGCTGGCGTTCCTCGGTGCCACGCTGGCGACCCTGGCCGTGCCGGGGCCGTCGGTGCTCTACGTCGTCACACGCAGCACGGCGCACGGCCGCCGCGCCGGGCTGCTGTCGATGCTGGGGCTCGAGACCGGGGCGGCGCTGCACGTCCTCGCCGCGGCGCTCGGGCTCGCGGCGCTCCTGGCGCGCTCGCCCGTCGCGTTCGACGCCGTCCGCTGGGGCGGCGCCGCCTATCTCGTGTGGCTCGGGGTCCGCGAGCTCCGCACCGCACGGCCGGGCACCGACGGCGACGCCGGCACGCCGCCGCCCGTCGGCAGGTGGCGGCTCTTCGCCGACGGGGTGCTGGTGGACGTGCTCAACCCGAAGACCGCGGTCTTCTTCCTCGCGTTCCTGCCGCAGTTCGTCGACCCGGGCCGGTCCCCGGCGGCGGGCCAGCTCGCCGCGCTGGGGCTCGTCTTCGTCGCGCTCGCCGCCGCGGTCGACAGCACGTACGCCGTGCTCGCCGCCCGCCTGGCCGCGCGGTGGCGTGCGTCCGGGCGCGTGCGACTCGTCATGAGCCGGGCCGCCGGCGGCGTCTACCTCGCCCTGGCCGGGGCAGCCGTCGTGGTGCGCTGACCCACGCCGTCGGCGTCGGTCATTGCGTCGCGCTCGCCGTCCTCGGCCGGCCGGGCATTCTCGTCCTCGCGCCCGCCGGCCTCGCCCTCGCGCCGCGCTCCGGACGACGACCCCCGCCTCGTGCGGGCGCGCCGCGGCCTGCTGCGCCACAGGTCGCGCCGGTCCGCCTCGATCAGGAGCCGCAGGAGCAGTCCGCCGACGAGCAGCCCGCCCACGAGGTCGGTCACCCAGTGCCAGCCGAGGTAGTACGACACGGCCACGGCGTTGAGCGCGATCGCGCCGACCCCCACCCGCAGCCCGCGCAGCGTGCGCTCGGACACGGACGTCCACCGCCCGACGAGGTACACGGCGGTCCCGTAGATGAGGATCGCCTCGGCGGCGTGGCCCGACGGGTAGCTGATGCCGCTCCATCCGAGGGTCTGCAGGCCGCCGTCGAACAGGCCGGCGTCGTCCGTGGTCGGTGCCGGCCGGGCGAGCAGCACCTTGAACAGGCCCACACCGCCGTAGAAGGCGACCTCGGCGGCCACCACGCACTCGAGAGGGCGCCAGGTCCGATGTCGCCAGGCGAGCGTGCCGGCGACGCCCACCAGGACCGGCAGGCACACCGCCTGGCCCGCGATCGGGTCGAGCACCTGCTGGACGAAGGGCTGCAGCCCGGGTGTGAGGCGCTGCGCCCAATGACCGTGGGCCGCCTGGTCCATCTCCTGCAGCGGCCCGGCTGCCAGCAGGGTCACGCCCAGCAGCGAGAGCGCCAGCACCGACGTCGACGTCGCCGCGTCGAACCATGACCGCGTGCGGCGTCGCGCGGCGCGTCCGACGGGCGGAGGCGTGCCGGACGCGCGCGAGGTCACGGGTGTCTGGAGCAACATAACCCCACGAGGCTAAGCGCCCACCCCGCCATCCGGCGCGCGGGAGGGCGTGACCATGCCCACTCTTCACGAGTGGTTCATGAGGCGCTCACCCGCCCGTGCCCGCGTCCTCACGCGACCCGCGGCCGCGCCCGTCAGACACGACCAGGGCTGGCGAGCGCAGCCGTGAGCCACTCGTTGCGCACGGTCAACAACCGGGTCAGGTACGACGTCAGCACGAGGCGGTCGACGGCGCGGCCCACCCACCACGCCGGCGACTCGAACGTCGCGACGTCGGTCATCACGGTCCCGTCGCCGTCCGCGTCGAACCGGTGCTCGTGGTGCCAGCGCCGGAAGGGGCCCGACACCTGCTCGTCCACGAACCGGTGCGGGGCGTCGTGCGCGCTGATCCGCGAGGTCATCGTGAACGGGACGCCGAAGTGCCGGGCACGCCACGTGACCACGTCACCGAGACCCATCACTCCCGCCGTCACGCCGCCGACCGCTCGCTCGCCCGAGGCCCTCATCGACGCCGTGTGGGCGTCGACCGAGAGGCTCAGCTCGAAGCACTGCCGTGGGGCCGCCGGGACGCGGGTGATGAGCTCGATCGTCGGCACGACCCGACCCTAGCGAGGCCTGCCCGCCGCGGACCCGCCACCGCCGCCGGTTGACAGGCGCCCGTCACTCTCGTACAACTGATAAATCGATTGTTCAGCGGCGAACTCCACGCCGTGACGACCAGGACGGCTTGGACTATGCCCTTCTCCCCCACCGGGTACTTCGACCCGCTGCCGCGCATCCTCGTGGCCGACGACTTCGACCACGGCATGAACGGATGGCTGGACCTGCGGCCCAACTTCGTCGCGCCGGGGTTCCGCGAGCACTCCGACGACATCGACCTGATCCACTGGGGCCCGACGATGCTCAGCTCGGCGACGTTCGCGTTCGGCGGCACGCACGGGTCGGCGAACGGCACCTACTCCCTCAAGATCTCCAGCCGCGCCGCGGCCGCACCACCCGACCAGCCGCCCGCGCCCGGCTCGATGGGGCTGGCCATCAAACGCCTGGCCGTGCCGCCGGGCGTCCGGCGGCTGCGGGTCGAGGCGCTCGTCGCCTACAAGGTCGAGCAGGACCGGCCCGGCCTCGGCGTGAACGACCTCCGGGCGTTCGGGATGTTCGTCGACCTGCAGGACGGCGAGCACCGGTACATGCCCGGGGTCCGCTACGTCAACGCCGTGGAGGGCAGCCCGGTGCGCCGCTGGCAGTACTACAGCCCCACGACGGCGACCGACGAGGAGTGGAGCTACGGGGCCGACGGCTGGCACAAGGCCGGCATCGACCCGCAGTGGTTCGGCGAGCGTGCCGCCGACGGCTCCACGGTCGCGACCACGTGGTTCGACGACGGCGAGCAGCACCTCATCTACAACGAGTCCGACGACAAGCTCAACTGGACCCCGTTCTCCCTCACCGTCGACCTGACCCGGCGCTGCTACGAGGAGCTGCGGGTCGGCGGCAAGGTGCTGCGGTTCCCGGACGGGGCCCACCCGACCCTGGCACCCGCCTACGACGACATCCAGGGGCTGCTGAACCCCGTGTTCTTCGTCGAGGCCGACACCGACCGCCGGGTGTCCCTCTTCCTCGACTCCGTGCTCGTCTCCGCGGAAGGAGAGCTCGCGTGAAGACCTTCTACTCCTCCGTCGTCGAGCTGCGACAGGAGTTCGTCACCGACATCGAGACCCACCCGTACGAGTGCGGGTGGGCCGACGAGGCGATCTTCTTCGTCGAGGTGCACGCCCCGGAGCCGGGCGTCCGTCTCGGCCTGCGCGTCCAGCTGAGCCCCGACGGCATCCGCTGGCACGACGAGGGCACCGTGATCGACACCGGCACCAGCACGTTCGCCCGGGTCACCCACTTCGGCGGCTTCCTGCGCCTGGCCGGGGCGGCCCACCGACCGGACGGCACCGCCGCACCGGCGACCATCTCCGTCCGACTTGCACTGAAGGGTTGAGGGACACGATGACGTTCCGCATCAACAGAGCGACGATCGGTGCCACCGTCGGCACCGCCCTCGAGTGGTACGACTTCTCGCTCTACGGCACGGCCAGCGCGCTGGTCTTCCCCACCGTCTTCTTCCCGACGCAGGACGCGACCGTCGCGACCCTGGCGTCGTTCGCGACCTTCGCGGTCGGGTTCTTCGCCCGCCCGATCGGCGGCCTCATCATCGGCAACCTGGGCGACCGCTACGGCCGACGGCAGATGCTCTTCCTCACCCTCGTGCTGATGGGCATCTCCTCGACCCTGATCGGCGTCATCCCCAGCTACGACGCCATCGGCATGACCGCACCCGTGCTGCTCGTCGTGCTCCGGGTGCTGCAGGGCTTCGGCGCCGGCGGCGAGTACGCGGGCGCCACCCTGCTGGCCGCCGAGCACTCCACGAGCAAGGCCCGCGGGATGAACGCGGCCATCCCCGGCGCGGGGAACGCGGCCGGCGCGCTCCTCGCGACAGGGGTGCTGACCCTGCTCAGCACGACCCTCTCCCACGACGCCTTCATGGCCTGGGGATGGCGGGTCGCGTTCCTCCTGAGCATCGCCGTGAGCGCGACGGGCATCCTCATCCGCCTCCGCGTGGACGAGAGCCCCGAGTTCACCGAGGTCAAGTCGGCGGGCAGGGCGCCCCGGGTCGCCATCACCGAGCTCTTCCGGACGGCCGGGCGCAAGATCCCGCTGGCGATGCTCGCCAGCATCGGCCCGAACGTCGCGAGCTACCTGCCGTCGGTGTACGCGCTGACGTACCTGGCGACGAACGTGGGGGCGCCGGAGTGGATCGGCCTCACCGGCATCCTCATCGGCAACCTGCTCAAGCTCGTCACCATCCCTCTCGCCGGGTGGATCAGCGACCGGGTGGGTCGCCGGCCCGTCTTCCTCGCCGGCGCCCTCGGCGCCGTGGTGCTCATCTACCCGTTCTTCTTCCTGCTCGACGTCGGCACCCCGCTCGCTGTCTGGGCGGCTCTGGTGCTCATCTTCACGTTCTGCAACGACGCGATGCTGGCCGCCCAGTCCGGCTTCATGTCGGAGCTGTTCGAGGTGCGCTACCGCTACACCGGCGTCACGTTCAGCCGGGAGATCACGGGGGCCCTGGTCGGCGGGACCCTGCCGTTCGTCGCCGCCTCGCTGACGTCCGCCGCCGGCGGGGACTCCTGGCTCGTCGCCCTGTACTGCGGCGTCCTGCTCGCCCTCGCGGCGCTCGGCATGTTCCTCCTGCCCGAGACCCGCGTGGTCGACGCCGAGGACCGGCCGGCGACGGTCGCCACGCCGTAAGGCCGGCGGAGCGGCGGCCCGAGGTGGCCGCCGCTCCCCGCCGCCGGGCATAGTGAAGCCATGGGCCGGCCCGCGACGCACGACGTACCACGACAGGGCTCCCGGAGCGGACCCGTCCGCCTCGCCGACGTCGCCCAGGCGGCGGGGGTCTCTCGTCCCCTCGCGTCCCGGGTGCTCAACGGCGACCCCGCCGTGCGCGCAGCACCCGAGACCAAGGCGCGGGTCCTCGAGGCCGCCGACCGGCTCGGCTACGTCCCGCACGTCGGCGCCCGGAGCCTGCGCTCCAGCCGCACCGGCCTCATCGGTCTCGTCGTCCACGACCTGTCGAGCCCCATCTACCTGGAGCTGATGCGGGGAGCCCGCGCCGAGGCCGCCCGTCACAACTACTTCCTGGTCCTCGGCGACGTCGACGAGCTGCTGGCTGACGACGACGCGTTCACCATCTTCATCAGCGGCCGCCGGGTCGACGGCATCGTCGTCCAGGGCGGCCACGGCGAGTTCGACCTGCGGGTCGACGAGATCGCCCACGCCCTCCCGACCGTCGTCGTGAACGCGCCGACGGCCGAGAGCGACACCGTCACCCAGGTCTTCCCCGACGAGGTCGCCGCGACCCGCATGCTCACGGAGCACCTCCTGGGCCTCGGCCATCGGCGGTTCGGGCTGGTGACGGGCCCCCGGCGCTCCACCACGAGCCTGCTGCGCGAGAAGGGGATCGCCGCCGCGCTGGCCGACGCGAGCCTCGAGCTGCGGGAGGAGGACCGCGTCCACGGGCCCTGGACCGCCGACGCCGGGCGCGCCGGCCTGGTCGAGCTGATCCGGCGCTGGGACGGGGACCCGCAGCGTCCGACCGCGGTGATCGCGGGCAACACGCTCATCGGGATCGGGATGCTCGGTGCCGCGGCGGCGCAGGGGTGGAGCGTGCCCGCCGACCTCTCCGTCGCCGCCGTGCACGACACCTGGGTCAGCGAGCACCTGGTCCCCGCGCTCACGACCGTCAGCCTGCCGCTGTACGACGTCGGCGTCACGGCCGTCCGCACCCTGCTGTCCGGGACACCCGGCGGCACCCGCATCGAGCTGTCCGACCCGCCGCCGGCGCTGCACCCGCGCGCGTCCACGCAGCGGCCGCCGGACCTCGGCCGCGCTCGCCACGACCCGCACCCGTCAGGAATCGAGAAGCCCGCCGGCGGTGGCCCTTCCTAGCGTGGTGGACATGAGCTACGTCAACCACGTCACCCTCGAGGTGACCGACATCGAGGCCGCCACCCGCTTCTGCTCCGGCGCGCTCGGCCTGGACCCCGGCACGAGCCGGGTCAGGCTGCGACAGGTGGACGCGCCGGCCGCCGGGTTCCGCGGCTTCGCCCTCACCCTGATCACCGCGCAGCCCGCGGACGTCGACGCGCTCGTCGACGCCGCCTCGGGCGCCGGCGCCGCGATCCTCAAGCCGCCGACGAAGTCGATCTGGGGCTACGGCGCGTCCTTGCAGGCGCCGGACGGGACCGTCTGGCAGATCGCGTCGGAGTCCAAGAAGAACTCCGGTCCCCCGACCACGGACGTCGTCGAGATCGTGCTGCTGCTCGGGGTCGCCGACGTCAAGGCGACGAAGCGGGCCTACGTCGAGCGCGGCCTCGAGGTCAAGAAGTCGTTCGGCGGCAAGTACGTCGAGTTCGCGTCCCCGGACGGAGCGGTCAACCTGGCGCTGTACGGGCACGACGCCCTCGCCAAGCAGGTCGGCGTCCCGGCCGAGGGCAGCGGCTCGCACCGCATCGTCCTGAGCAGCACGGCCGGCCCCTTCACCGACCCGGACGGGTTCGTGTGGGAGGCCCCGGCCACCGCCTGACCGGCGGGCATCCTCCGTCTGGCGGGAGGCTCGCTCTTTGGAGCGTACGATCCACCCAGGAGCTGCCTCTGGTTCCCCGATGATGGGAGTCCGGATGCCCGGCACCGCTCGACGTTCCCCCGTTTCCCTCAGCAACGCCGTCTCCAGCGCCTCGCCGAACGGCGGGCTCCTCACCCTCGGGCTGCTCGCCGGCTCCTCGATGGAGAACGAGCGGCGGCTGCCGATCCACCCGCACCACCTGGACCGCATCGACGCGGACGTGCGCGCCCGCATGACCGTCGAGCACGGCTACGCCGACGGGTTCGGGCTGGAGCCCGGCTACGTCGAGTCACGGGTCGGCAGGGTCGCGGGACGGTCCGAGGTGATCGAGTCCGCCGACGTGCTGCTCCTGCCCAAGCCGCAGGCGGCCGACGTGGCCGCGATCCCCGAGGGGCGCGTCCTGTGGGGGTGGCCGCACTGCGTGCAGGACGCCGACATGACGCAGACGGCGATCGACCGGCGCCTCACGCTGATCGCGTTCGAGGCGATGAACCACTGGACCCCCCGGGACGAGTTCGGCCTGCACGTGTTCCACAAGAACAACGAGCTGGCCGGCTACTGCTCCGTGCTGCACGCGCTGAGCCTCGTCGGCTCGACCGGCGACTACGGACCCCGGCTCAGCGCCGTCGTCATCGGCTTCGGCGCGACGGCGCGCGGCGCGGTCACGGCGCTCAAGGCGCACGGGATCCACGACGTCCAGGTCCTCACGCAGCGTGGGGTCGCGGCGGTCGGCTCGCCGATCCACAGCGCGCACATCACCCAGCTCAGCACCGACGAGGGCGCGGCCTATCTCAGCACCGTCCCCACGAAGGACGGCGACGTCCTGCTCCCGCAGTTCCTGGCGTCGCACGACATCGTCGTCAACTGCACCCTGCAGGACGTCGCCGCACCGTTGACCTACCTGCGGACCGAGGACCTGGGGGCGTTCGCCCCGGGGAGCCTGGTCGTCGACGTCTCGTGCGACGCGGGGATGGGCTTCGAGTGGGCACGGCCCACCACGTTCGACGACCCGATGTTCACGGTCGGTCGCGGCGTGAGCTACTACGCCGTCGACCACAGCCCGTCCTACCTCTGGGACTCGGCCACGTGGGAGATCAGCGAGGCGGTCCTGCCGTTCCTGCGCACGGTCCTGGAAGGTCCCACCGCGTGGGCCCAGAGCCGCACCGTCTCCCGCGCGATCGAGATCCGCGACGGGGTGGTCGGCAACCCGAGCATCCTGAGCTTCCAGGGACGCGAGCAGGCGTACCCGCACGCGCGGACGGCCGGGGCGCTCGCGCCTGCTTCATCGACGTGAGTGCGACCGTCGCACGGTCGGTCCGCTCGACCAGCGCATGACGTACCAGGCCGACGCATAGACCAGCACGCCCACGACCAGCGCCGCCAGCCCGGACTTCACGAGCACGGCCAGGGTGAGCTCCAGCCCGAGCGTGCCGTCCCGGTCCTGGACCGCGAGGACCGAGAACGCTGCGGACGCCGCGCTCACCAGGACGACGGACGAGGCGATCGACAGCCGCCTCACGGACCCGGCACGGGAGGCTGCGACTCGCTCGATCGTGAGCCGGCCGGACCGGAGGCGTCGCACGTACCAGACGACGATCGCGACCGCCCCGGCCAGCGCGTCCCACACGACGTGCGTCGCGAGCCCGACGAGGGGCCGAGACGAGAAACCACGCGCCGAAGGCGAGCCGGCCGTGCCGCGGCCTCGCGGGAAGGCCCGGCGCGCCGAACGTCCACGGGACCCGGGGGCCCCGCATCAGAGGGAGCACTGCGGCGGGGTGGGAGAGGGAGCTCGCGCCCGGGTCAGCTCACGCCGAGCAGCTCCGCCATCCGCGCGTAGAGCTCGGCCGGGTCGCCCGCGAGCGACGCCTTCACCATCGCGGTCCAGTCGTCCACGATCACCTCGATCGACCCGTCGGCGAGGCCGTCCAGCGAGCGGCGCGGCACGTCGCGGGGGTCGATCTTGGGGCCGTCGTAGCCGGCCGAGATCTCCGTGTCGGCGGCGCCGAGGAGCACGCCCTGCACGAAGGTGCCCTGCGACGCCAGCTCCAGGCGCACGGCGTTGGTCATGTTCCACTCCGCCGCCTTGGCGGCGGCGTACGACCCGGTCCCCGGGCTGGCGAACCACGACAGCGCGGAGAGCACGTTGACGATCGCGCCGCCGTCGTTCCTCGCCAGGACGGGCGCGAGCTCGCGGATCACGTCGAGCGTGCCCCAGAAGTGCGTGTCCATCTCGCGGCGCACCTCGGCCAGGTCGCCCGTGACCAGGGACGCCCCCGTGGCGATGCCGGCGTTGTTCACGAGCAGGGTGACGTCGTGGGTTGTCGCCGCGGCCGCGACGACGGAGGCGTGGTCGGTGAGGTCCAGCCTCAGGGGCACCACCCGGTCGTCGACGAGGTCGATGGCCTCGGGGCGGCGGGCGGTGGCGTACACCTTGCGCGCACCACGCTCGAGCAGCTCGAGCACGAACTGGCGCCCGATGCCGCGGTTGGCCCCGGTGACGAGGGCGGTCTGTGCGGTGATGTCCATGGAAATCCTGGTCTCCTTGCGACGTGGCTCGACGACGCGGGTCCGGATCCGGGCCCGCGGCGGTTACGCTAAGACCTGACGTTGACGTCAAGGGCAAGTCACGAGCCACGAGGGGGCCGGGATGCGGATCGGCGAGGTTGCACGGCGCGCGGGCGTGAGCCCCAGGGCCCTGCGCTACTACGAGGAGCAGGGCCTGCTCACGTCGGAGCGCACGCCCAGCGGACAGCGCGAGTACGCGGAGGCGGCGGTCGAACGCGTCACGCTGATCCAGCAGTTCTTCACCGCCGGGCTGCCGAGCCGCACGATCCAGCAGGTGCTGCCGTGCGTCGACAGCGGCGAGGGGTCGCCGGAGGTGTTCGAGATGCTCGCCGCCGAGCGCGACCGCATCACAGCCGCCATGGCCGACCTCGCCGCCACGCGCGACGCGCTCGACCGCGTCATCCACAACGCGCGGCATCCGAGCCCCGAGCACTGCCCCGGCCTTCGCGACCCCGCCTGGTCGCCGTACGAGCCCTCCATGGCGACCACCTAGTCCCGCCCACGGCGACGAAGAATGCGAGAGCAGCAGTCCTGAGAAACTTCAGACCGAGCACCGAGACCGTCAAGGACTTCACCGTCGCGAGCTCGCACTACTGGCCCAGGATCGACAAGAGCCTCAACAACCTCTTCTTCGGCGCCATCATGTTCGGGACGGGCCTGTACCTGGCCCTCAACGACCTTCCCGAGACGTCGAGCTATCTCTCACAGATCGTCCTCAGCGGGACGCCGACGACCGTCGGCGGGGCCTGCATCGTCTTCGGCTGCTTCGGTATGGTCACGGCCCTCATCGGCATGGCACGCAAGGGTGAGGACGCGATCGACCTGAAGTTCTCGTCACGAGGGATCACCGTGCGCGGCGGCCACAAGATCCCCTGGGACGCCATCTCCCACGTCACCGGCATCCGGTACGACAACCGCGCGGCGATCCAGCTCATGTGGGACCGGGCCGACCTCAATCGCGCCTTCGTCATCCACCTCAAGGAGCCCGTGGACATCCCGCGGCTCACGACGAAGGACGGCGTGCCGCAGCTGAAGATCGACGTGCTCCGGTATCCCGCGGAGGACTACAGGCCGCTCTACGAGCGGACGGTCGCCGAGTTCGAGCGCCGACGCATCCCGGTCGACATGGTGCACAGGACGAAGGAGACCTAGCCGACTCCGAGCGGATCTGCTGCCGCTCGGGTTCACGCCGCTTCTGCGGCGACGCCCCCTCCTGGGTCCGGAAGGTGCGTGCGTGGCAGGAGACGGATGCCGTAGACGACCAGCCACCCGACCCACAGCAGCCACCCTGACAACCCGACCAGTCCGGCCGCGCCGTTGCCACCCATCACCACCGGCGTCAGGCAGGCCGAGACGATCTGGAGGACTGCACCGGTGAGACCGATGCGGGCATGGAACCTCCCGATCACTCCGCCGGCCCGACCTGCCAGCGAGAACCCGACCATGGCCAGGGCGAGGAATGTGCCGTTCAGGCCGAAGAGGGCCTCGTGGAGGTTCCAGAGAAGATCCGCGCCCTCGTGCTCCTCGGCACTCGACATCGCCAGTCGAACGCCGATCACGACGGTGAACGTGACGTTCTGCGCGACGACTCCTGCGAAACCCACGAGCCCCCAGGGGCGGCCCGCCGCACCGCGGACACGTGACAGCGCTCCTGCGGCGAACAGCGTCGAGAAGACCCACGCCAGCGGGATCGACGATCCCGCCCACAGCACCAGGGCGGAACCCTCGTAGAAGCTCACGGCCTCGCTGGCACCAGCGCCCGGAGTCGGCGCACCTGCCGGAACCAGGAGGCCGTTCAGCCCGGTGATGATCGCAGCAAAGGCGATGGCTGAAGCGCCGGAGAGGATCAGGAACGAACGATCCGTCATGCCGCTCATCGGTGCCGCTCGAGTCGAACCGGCTTCGCCAGCAGGGGCAGTGCCTGCATGTGGTGCGCCTTCAGGACCCTGCGGACGTGGGTGTGGAAACTGGGTCGGAGGAGCATTCCGAGCAAGAAGCTCCGGGCACCGCCGGGCACGCGGACATAGTTCACGAAGGCGTACGGAGCGGCCTCCTGGTCGTCGGGCTGCAGCAGGGTGGTGTTGTCGACGCCGAGCTTGTCCGGGAACCACCCTGCGACCTGATCGAACCCCGCCGACGCCGCATCTGGCCGTTGCGCCACGAAGTGATTGAACAGGAAGGTCGCATCGCCGGTCCGGTCGGTGTCGCCGATGCGTCGCGAGTTCCACGCCGACATCGTGAACGTCGGAGCGAGATCTCGTACCTCTGCAGCCTCTCGCGCGAGCGCCTGCGATTCCACCCTGAGCAGCATCAGGACGTCGTACCGGGGAGCGCCGGGCAGTGGTGGCATCACCTCGGTCTCGAAGACCGTCGCAGACATCGTCCCGGTACGCCTTTCCGCGCCCGCGGCGTACTCGCAGCAACGTGCGATCGTCAGCGCCCGCTCGTCGCTGCGCCGGACGAACGGCAGCCGCGCTGGAGGATCGACGGACCATCCGGCATACAGGAAGCGGTCTGCGCTCGGCTCGTCGAACGCGGGCCGAGCGGCGTCGCTCACTCCGGCAGGTGGCATCATCAGCTCCTCATGTACGAGAAGACGCAGCTCTGACGGCGCGCCCCGCGCACAAAACTAAGCGCCCGTTCTATTTTGTGTCAACGGCACCCACCCACCTGCAGAGGAGCCCCGCCCATGGACAGGACCGACGACGGCGCACCCGCTCGACGTCGACCGGGTCGCCCCCGCAAGGCTGAAGCCGGCGACACCAAGGAGGAGCTCACGCGGGCGGCGGTGCGGCTCTTCTCGCGGCACGGCTTCGAGGGCACGTCGATACGTGCGATTGCACGAGAGGTCGGATTGAGCGAGAGCGTGCTCTACGCGCACTTCGAGAACAAGCAGGCCATCTTCGACGCGGTCATCGCCCGCTACGGTCCGCAGGACTCGGCGCGAGCACTCGACGGGGTCGACCACGAGCTGGCGAACACCGATCCCCCGCAGTTCCTCACGCAGCTGGTCGGAGCCTTCCTCGACGACTGGGACCGCGAGGAGGCCCGAACGCTGATCAGCCTCGTGAGTCGTGACGGGCTCCTGCAGAGCGAGCCGCTTCGCGCGGCGCTGTCAGGCACCACCGACTACGCCACCAGGCTGTTCTCCGACTGGCTCGCTGAAGGATGGATCCCCGAGCACCTCGGCCCCGGTGACCGGCTGGCCTACTCGTTCACAGGGCCGATAGGCCTCGCTCGCGTGCTGCACCTGCACGCGGATGCGGGCCCCGCCGAGAGGTCCCAGGCTCGTGCCGACGTTCTTCGCCACGTCGATCTCTTCGCAGCGGCCGTCTTCCGGGACCACGGCAAGCGTCCGTGAAGGACTCACCCGCTGAGTTGGACGGGAGCTGTTCTGGCTCGACAGCCGCGCCGGCAACTCCTGCTCACCAGTACTTCTAGACGTTGAAGCGGAACTCCACGACGTCGCCGTCGGCCATGACGTAGTCCTTGCCCTCGACGCGCGCCTTGCCGGCGGCGCGGGCGGCCTGCACGGACCCGGCCTCGACGAGGTCGTCGAACGAGATGACCTCCGCCTTGATGAAGCCGCGCTCGAAGTCGGTGTGGATGACGCCGGCGGCCTGCGGGGCGGTCCAGCCGGTGCGGATCGTCCAGGCGCGGGACTCCTTGGGGCCGGCGGTGAGGTACGTCTGCAGGCCGAGGGTGTGGAAGCCGACTCGGGCGAGCTGGTCGAGCCCCGCCTCCTCCTGCCCGGAGTCGGCGAGCATCTCGCGCGCGTCGTCCGGCTCGAGCTCGACCAGCTCGGCCTCGAACTTCGCGTCGAGGAAGACGGCGTCCGCGGGGGCGACGAGGTCGCGCAGCCGCTGCTGCATCCCGGTGTCGGCGAGCCCGGCGTCGTCCGTGTTGAAGACGTAGATGAACGGCTTGGCCGTGAGCAGCTGCAGCGACGCGATGTCGGCCAGGTCGAGACCCGCCGCCTTCGCGCCCTGGAAGAGGGTGGTGCCGGACTCGAGGATCTTCTCGGCGGTCTTCGCGGCCTCGAGGAGGGCGGCGTCGCCCTTCTTGATCTTGACCTCCTTCTCCATCCTCGGGAGCGCCTTCTCGAGGGTCTGGAGGTCGGCCAGGACGAGCTCGGTCGAGATCGTCTCGATGTCGCCCTCGGCGTCCACCGACCCCTCGACCCGGACGACGTCGCCGTCGTCGAACACGCGCGTGACCTGGCAGATCGCGTCGGCCTCGCGGATGTTGGCGAGGAACTTGTTGCCCAGGCCCTCGCCCTCGGACGCGCCCTTGACGATGCCCGCGATGTCGACGAACGACACCGTCGCCGGCAGCGTGCGCTCCGAGGAGAAGATCTCCGCGAGCTTGTCCAGGCGAGGGTCCGGCAGCGGGACCACGCCCACGTTGGGCTCGATGGTCGCGAACGGGTAGTTCGCCGCGAGCACCTGGTTGCGGGTCAGGGCGTTGAAGAGCGTGGACTTGCCGACGTTGGGCAGGCCGACGATGCCGATGGTGAGTGCCACGTGGCGAGAGTCTACGTGGCGGGGCCCGGTGCCGGGCTACGGAGCGGTCGGCGCACCGGGCGACGACGCCCCCGCGTCGGCGCCGCGGGCCGCGAGCGTGTCCAGGTCGCGCACGACGAACTGCAGGTGCGCCCAGTGCTCCCGGGCGACGACGCCGAGGCACCGGTGCACCGGGAACACCAGCCCGTCGGGCGCCCACGGCGGGAGGCGGGGGGCGTCCACGGTGACGTCGGTGCCGGCCAGGTCGTCGTAGAGCGCGTACACCTGCGCGATGCGGTCGGCGTGCACGGCGCAGACCTCCTCCAGGGACGGCGCCGCGGCCAGGTCGATTCCGTGGCGCCACACCTCGGGCTCGTACTCGGTGAACGGCAGCCCGGCGCACCAGAACGCGTCGTCGATCCCCCGCAGGCCGTACCGGATCCACCCGTCCATCGCGAGCACCAGGTGCCGCAGCGTCTGCGCCGTCGACCACTCGCCGTCGACCGAGACGTCGACGGCCGACATCGCGGCGGCGCGCTCGAGGTGGGCGTCCCAGGCGCGCAGCGCCCCGTCCAGGGAGGCGCGCTGCTCGGCGAGATCCTGCGAACGCGCCTGCTCCCGGCCCGGGAACCGCCGGTTCAGCTCCGCCTCGACGAGCGGCACGACGTCGACGCCGTTGACACGCAGCCCCGTGATCTCGCCGTCGATGTCCGCGCCCGTGAGATCGACGCCGCGCATCACCGCCCCCGGCATGAAGCTCTGGTCGAACCGCACGCCGTCGAGCCGGACGAGGCGGAAGGTGGCGCCCGTCAGGTCGGCCTCGGCGAACCGAGCGCCGCGCAGCTCGTCGTCCGGCCCGAACCGGGCCGCGTCACGTGTGGTCTCCCCCGAGGGCTCCGTCGACATGGCACGACCGTACGGCCGGGCACCGACAGCCCGCCCGCCGGCGCGGCCGCCGCCCCGAGCCGGAGCCCGCTGGTCAGAGCTCGATGTCGCGGTGCCAGGACTCCGTCCGGTACTTCGTGCGCCAGCCCCACTTCTCGTACAGGGCGGCGGCCCCCGTCGGGCTGTCGGCGTCGACCTCCAGCCCCACCCGGTCGCGGCCGCGGGCTGCCGCGTCGGCGACGACGGCGAGCAGCAGCGCCGTGGCGACCCCACGGCCGCGGGCCCGGCGGTCGGCGCCCAGGTACTCGATGTAGCTGCCCTCCTTGCCCGAGGCCCCCGACGGCAGCGCGGAGGCGACGAGCGCGCCCATGGGCTCGCCGAGGTCCTGCGGGTCGTCGGGGTCGGCCACCCGCGCCAGCCACCAGTGGTCCCAGCGGTGGCCGGGCTCGCTGCGCAGCCGCACGACGAACTCGCCGAAGCTCTCCCGGTAGGAGTTGAAGTGGTCCTCGAACGCGGACTCCAGCACGCGGTGCACCGTCTGCAGGTCCTCGGCCAGCGGCAGGCCGTCGTCGTGCGTCGCGACCGGCCGCACCGTCACCCCCGGGCGCGGGGCGGGCAGGACGCCCGGCTCGGCCTCCTCGGGGCGGACGGGCCGGCTCATCTGCAACCAGGAGCGCGCGTGCGCGAACCCCGCGGCCGCGAGCCACCCGCGCTGCACGTCGTCGCCGGCGTAGGCGCCCACGTCGAGCTGGGTGCTCGTCACGCCACGCTGCGCCGCGAGCTCGCGGCCCTGCGCCTCGCCCCACCCGAGGCACCACGCCGCGAGCTCGTCCGGGACGGGCGCCTTCCGGTCCACGTCGAGGCCGAGGACGACGCGACCGGCCGCGCGGTCGTGCGCGGACGCCCAGGCCCGCACGACGCCGTCGCCGTCCCGGACGACCACCTGGCGCCGCGTCCACGACACGGGACCCGCCACCTGGGCGGCGACGGCGTCGGCGTCCACGTCCCGCGAGCCCGTCCACGGGACGGCGAGTGCGCCGCGCAGCTCGCACAGGCGCGGGACGTCGGCGATGTCGGGGGTGGCGGCCTGCCAGCCGGCAGGCAGGGCCGGGTGCTGGTGGTTCTCGGAGTTCACCGGCCCATTATCCCCGACGGGCTTGGCGCTCCCATGACCGTGCACGCGGCACCGTCCCAGCACCGTCTCGGCCCCGTCTCAGCACCGTCCGGGAATCGTCACCGGAAGGCCATGACCTGCTGGAGCAGCTCGGGGCGCCGCCGGTCGAGCAGGCGCGCACCCCAGCGCACCCCGACGACCAGCACGACCGCCCCGACGGCGGTGCCCACCCCGAGCGTCGCCCACCCGAGCGCCGGCGCGGGCGCGAGGATCGCGAACAGGCCGAGCGCGAGCGCCGGGATGCTCAGCGCCAGCACGATCGCCATCGTCACGAGCTGCGCGACCATCGTCGCCACCGTGGCGCCCTGAGGCGACTTGAAGGGGCTCTCGCCCGGCTTGGGCACCGGGTACACGAGCCGCGCCGACACGGCGCTCGAGATGCCGAGCGACGTCGCCAGCGTCCCGCAGGAGATGCCCAGCATCGCCGGCAGCGCGTCCCACCGGTCCGCCACCGCACAGCCCACCAGCGCGAACGCGACGGTGAGCGGCAGCCCGGCCACCAGCACGGGGAGCACCCGCCCCCAGCGGTCGGCACGCCCGGGCACCCCGGTCGCGACGTGCAGCGCGAACGCGGTGCTGTCGTACCCGACGTCGTTCGAGATACCGAAGCCGAGCAGCCAGGCCACCAGGGGCGCGACGACGAGCAGCAGGCCGCCGCCCGCGCCGCTGGTCAGGCCGACGGCCAGCATCACCAGGGGCAGCAGCGGCACGATCGCGATCGACGCCGCGTACCGCGGGTCGCGCACCCAATAGGTGGCGCAGCGCGCCGCGACGGCGCCGGTGGGCGTCGCCGGGAGCCGGGCGAACCACCCGAGCCCCTTGCCCGCGCCCGCGGCGCGGTGCCGCCCCGCGGGGTGACGAGGGCGCGTGCCAGCGACCGGTCCCACACCCACCAGGCCAGCGCGAGCGTCGCCAGCGACACGGCGAGCCGGGCCGCCAGCAGCCCCCACGCCCCGTCGTGCACGGCGGAGCCGAGCGCCCACGGCGCGCCGAACGGCGTCCAGGCGACGACGGCGGACAGCGGCGCAAGAGCCTCGCCGACGGCGTCGGCGCCCGACCCCTCCACCGTCACCTCCACGCCGTCGGCCAGCCAGCCGATCGCCGGCCCGACCAGCACCAGCGGGACCACCGCGACGATCATCAGCACCTCGCGGTACCGCCGCGAGTCGAGCAGCGGCGCGAGCGCGGTCGTCGTCGCGCGCGAACCCACGACGCACAGCGCCGCGGCGAGCACCGCACCGACCAGCGCCGCCACCAGGGCGGCCGGCTCGCGCCACCAGGCGAACGAGACGCCGAGCGCGCCGAGCAGCGTGACCGCGCCCGGGACGGAGACGACCCCGGCGGCCGCGAGCCCCGCGAGCAGCTGGCGGCGCGGGATCGCGAACGTCACGAACCGTTGCGGGTCCAGGGTCGCGTCGAGGCCGAAGGCGAACAGCGGCACCACCCACCACGCGAGGACGACGAGGGCGCCGACGACGACGAGCACCTGACCCGTCACCGCGGCGTCGACGGTGCCGCCGGCGACCGCCCCCACCACCGCGAGCGCCAGGACACCGAGCCCGTACACCGACGCGACGACCAGGCCGATCGTCTGCCACACGCTCCGGCGGAACGTGTTGGCCAGGAGGGTCAGCTTGAGGCGGACGAGCTGCGCAACCACGACAGTCCCTCCGACTCACGACGGCCCCCGACCAGGTCCACGAAGCGGTCCTCCAGCGTCTGGCCGCCGCGGACGGCGTCCACCGTCCCCGCGGCCAGCACGTGCCCGCCCGCGATGATCGCGACGTGCGAGCACATGCGCTGCACCAGGTCCATGACGTGGCTGGAGACCACCACGGTGCCGCCGTCGGCGACGTAGGCGCTGAGGATGTCGCGGATGTTGGCGGCGCTGACCGGGTCGACCGCCTCGAACGGCTCGTCCAGCACGAGCACGCGGGGGGCGTGGATCATGGCCGCCGCGAGCGCGACCTTCTTGGTCATGCCGGCGGAGTAGTCGACGACGAAGGTGTCGCGGTCCCCCGTGAGGTCCATCGCCTGCAGCAGGTCCTCGGTGCGCTCCGCCACCGTCGTACGGTCGAGGCCGCGCAGCAGGCCCGCGTACGTGAGCAGCTGGGCCCCGGTGAGGCGGTCGAAGAGCCGCACGCCGTCCGGCAGCACGCCGAGCGTGGCCTTCGCCCGGTCGGGCTCGGCCCACAGGTCGGTGCCGTGCACCTGCACCACGCCGAAGTCCGGCCGCAGCAGGCCGGTGGCCATCGACAGGGACGTCGTCTTGCCGGCGCCGTTGGGGCCGACGAGGCCGAAGAACGAGCCCGACGGCACGTCGAGGTCGACGCCGGCGACCGCGATCTTCTGCCCGAACCGCTTCCAGAGGCCGCGCAGGCTCAGCGCGGCGGACGGGTCGGGCGGCGGTGGGGTCGCCGGCGCCTGCGGGGCCGGCGGCGGCACGGTGGGATCGGTCACCGGGCCAGCCTACTGAGGGTCCGGCTGCCCCGTCGGCCCGGCGGAGTGCGACGCGGGGGCCGTCGTGCCTGGTCAACGGGGCGTCCGCGGGGGCCGCGCCCAGGTGCGTGCGCGGGGTGTCGTCGCGACTCGCCGCGCCGGCCGGGCCCGCCGTGTCGGTGCGCCGTGGCAGCGTGTGCCCCATGACGACGACCACGGCACTGCTCCTGACGCTCGGCGCCCTCGTGGTGGGGGCGCTGGTGGGCTGGCTCTGGCACGCGAACCGCGTGACGCGCGCCGGGCGGTCGGAGGAGATGGAGCAGGTGCGCCTGCACGCCGACGTCGAGGCGACCCGGCGCGAGGCAGCGAGCCTGCGCGCCCAGCTCGAGGAGGCGCGGGCCGCCGCCGAGCGGCGGCTCGCCGAGGTCCGCACGGAGACCCAGGAGCGCCTGGCGGAGGCGCGGGCGCAGGCGGAGCGCCAGCTCGCCCAGGTCCGCGCCGACGCCGAACGCCAGGTCCTCGAGGCCAAGGGCGACGAGGAGACGGCCGCCCAGCGCTTCCAGTCCGTCGCGGGCAAGGTGCTGCAGTCCAGCAACCAGCAGTTCCTCGAGCTGGCCGAGCAGCGGCTCAAGGCCAGCACCGTGAAGAACGACGAGACGCTCGCCCAGCGCGAGCAGGCGATCCGGGCGCTGGTCGACCCGCTCGGCAAGAGCCTGGAGAAGGTCCGCGAGGAGGTCGCCGCGGCCGAGAAGGCCCGCGCCGAGGGGTCGTCCGCCATCGGCGAGCACCTGCGCCAGCTCACGCAGGTCAACGCGGAGCTGCGGCAGGGCACCAGCGACCTCGTCACGGCGCTGCGCTCGTCGCAGACGCGCGGTGCGTGGGGCGAGCTGCAGCTGCAGCGCGTCGTGGAGGCCGCCGGGATGATGGAGCGCGTCGACTTCGACGTGCAGGTGCAGGCCACGAACGACGACGGCGAGGTCCTGCGCCCGGACATGGTGATCAACCTGGCCGGCGGCAAGAACGTCGTCGTGGACGCCAAGGTCGCCTTCCTCGGCTACCTGGAGGCGCAGCAGGCCGACGACCCCGCCGTCCGCGAGCGCCGCATGGACGCCCACGTGCGCCACGTGCGCAAGCACGTCGACGATCTCGCGTCGAAGCGGTACTGGGACCTCTTCGACCACGCCCCGGAGTTCGTGGTCATGTTCGTTCCCGCGGAGGCGTTCCTCGCCGCGGCGCTCGAGCGCGACCCGTCGCTCATGGAGGAGGCGGCCCGCAAGAACGTCCTGCTCGCGAGCCCCGCGACGATGCTGGCCCTGCTGCGCACCGTGGCGTTCGCGTGGCGCCAGCAGGCGCTCGCCGACAACGCGCAGGAGGTGCTCAAGGTCGGCAAGCAGCTGCACTCACGGATCGTCACGATGACCGGCCACATCACCAAGATGGGCCGCTCGCTGGAGAGCTCGACGAAGGCCTACAACTCGATGGTCGGGTCGCTGGAGCGCAACGTGCTCGTGTCGGCGCGCCGCATGGTCGAGCTCGACGTCGTCGACGCGAAGGACGAGATCGACGAGGTCAAGGGCCTGCAGGAGGTGCCCCGCCCCATCACCCGCCCCGAGCTGCTCGCCGCCGAGGAGGGCGCGGTGGTGGCCCTGGGCGAGGTCACGGCCGACGAACGGGCCGACGTCGACTCCCTGGTGGACGCCGACCGCCGCGCCATGGAGCGCGCGACGGACGAGCAGCCCGGCGACGCCCGGGGCACGGCGGCGGGCTGAGCCGCCCCGCCTCGTCAGGCGGGCTGGACCGGGAGCTGGCGGGCGTTGCGCGGCGGGCGGAGCTCGCGCGGCAGGGAGAACACGAGGTCCTCGGTCGCCGTGCGCACCTCTTCGGCCTCGCCGTACCCGCGGTCGGCCAGCTGACGCAGCACGTCGTCGACGAGCACCTCGGGCACCGACGCGCCGGACGTCACGCCGACGGTGGCGACGCCGTCGAACCAGGAGTCCTCGAGCTCGGCGGCACGGTCCACCCGGTAGGAGCTGCGCGCCCCGGCGTCCAGGGCCACCTCGACCAGTCGCACGGAGTTCGACGAGTTCGCCGAGCCCACCACGATGACGAGGTCGCACTCCGGGGCGAGCTTCTTGACGGCCACCTGCCGGTTCTGGGTGGCGTAGCAGATGTCGTCGCTCGGCGGGTCGGCCAGCTTCGGGAACCGCTCGCGCAGCCGTCGCACGGTCTCCATCGTCTCGTCCACGGACAGCGTGGTCTGCGACAGCCAGACGACGTTGTCGGGGTCGGGCACCTCGACCCGGTCCGCCTCCTCGGGCGAGTTCACGACGATCGTGTGTTCCGGGGCCTCGCCGGCGGTGCCCTCGACCTCTTCGTGGCCGTCGTGGCCGATCAGCAGGATCGTCCGATCCGCCTTCGCGAATCGCACGGCCTCCTTGTGCACCTTGGTGACGAGGGGGCAGGTGGCGTCGATCGTGTCGAGGTTGCGGGCGGCGGCGGACTCGCGGACCGCGGGGGACACGCCGTGGGCGGAGAAGACGAGGCGGGCACCTTCGGGCACCTCGTCCGTCTCCTCGACGAAGATCGCGCCCCGGTCGCGCAGCGTCTCGACGACGTGCTTGTTGTGCACGATCTCCTTGCGCACGTACACCGGTGCGCCGTACGTCTCCAGGGCCTTCTCGACCGCGACGACGGCGCGGTCGACCCCCGCGCAGTAGCCGCGGGGGGCGGCGAGCAGCACACGCTTGGTCGTCGGGCTCGAGGGGGCCGGGGCGGTCGTAGTCACCCGGCCAGTCTAGGTGGGCCGATGTGGACGGTCTGTGACGGCCGTCCCCCTCGACGGTGACGCGGCGGTGACCGCCGAGGACCGCCTGTGCGGGGCCGTCGGTGGGGTGCGGCATGCTGGGGCGGGTGACCGACCTGCACGACGAGCGCACCACCGGCGCCCCGACCGGACCGCAGCCGCTGCCCGCCCTGGCGCGCGACACCACCGCCGAGCGGCCCTGGCCGGTGCGCCTGCTGTCGGAGAAGATCCGCGACTACGTCGCGAAGATGTCCATGGTCTGGGTCGAGGGCCAGGTCGTCGAGCACACCTACCGGGGCCGCGCCGGGATGCAGTTCGTCACGCTGCGGGACGCCGACGTCGAGGCGTCGCTGCCCGTGCACATGCTCACCCGCGCCTACGACGGCCTGCACCACAAGCCCGAGGTGGGCGACCACGTCGTCGTCCAGGCGAAGCCGGAGTTCTGGGTCAAGTCCGGCCGCATGTCGCTGCGCGCCACGGCGCTGCGCCAGGTCGGGATCGGCGAGCTGCTCGCGCGGATCGACCAGCTGCGGCGCGTCCTGGCCGCGGAGGGTCTCTTCGACGCCGACCGCAAGCGGCCGCTGCCCTTCCTGCCCGCCGTCGTGGGGCTCGTGTGCGGCCGGGAGTCGAAGGCGGAGCACGACGTGGTCGTCAACGCCCGGGCCCGCTGGCCGCAGGTGCGGTTCGAGATCCGCGAGGTCGCGGTGCAGGGCATGAACGCGGTGCGCGAGGTCAGCGCGGCGATCGCGGAGCTCGACGCGCGCCGCGACGTCGAGGTCGTCGTCGTCGCCCGGGGTGGCGGCTCGGTGGAAGACCTGCTGCCGTTCAGCAACGAGGCCCTGGTGCGGGTGGCCGCGGCCTGCACGACGCCGCTCGTCAGCGCCATCGGCCACGAGACCGACGCCCCGCTGCTGGACCTGGTGGCCGACTACCGCGCGTCCACCCCCACCGACGCCGCCAAGCGCGTCGTGCCGGACGTCGCGGAGGAGCGCGCCCGGGCCGCCCAGGCGCGGCAGCGGATGCGGGCGGCGCTCGTCGCCCGCCTCGACCGGGAGCAGCACCGGCTCGACGCCCTGCGGTCACGGCCCGTGCTCGCGAACCCGCAGACCACCGTCGACACGCGCGAGCGCGAGGTCGGCCAGCACGTGCGGCACGCGCGGCACCTGCTCGACGCCGCGTTGCTGCGCGCGGCCGGGGAGGTCGGGCGGCTCGCCGCCCAGGTCCGGACGCTCTCCCCCGCGTCGACGCTCGAGCGCGGGTACGCCGTCGTGCAGCGCGGTGACGGTCACGTCGTCCGCTCCCCCGACGACGTCGCGGCCGGCGACCCCCTGCACGTCCGGCTCGCCGACGGCGCGCTCCACGCCGAGGTCACCGCCACCTCCTGACCCGCCGCGACCAATTCCGCAATCGCGGAAGCAACCCTTCCGCGATTGCGGGAAGAGTGAGGGCATGACGACGAACACCGCCCTCACGCCCTTCCGCATCGACGTCCCGCAGGCCGACGTCGACGACCTGCGCGACCGGCTCGCGCGCACGCGCTGGCCGCACCCCGTCCCCGGCCGCGACGACCGCTCCGACTTCTCCCGCGGCATCCCGCTGCCGTACCTGCGCGAGCTGGCCGACCACTGGCGCGACGGTTTCGACTGGCGCGCGCAGGAGGCGGCCCTCAACGCCCACGAGCAGGTCACGACCGTCGTCGACGGCCAGACCTTCCACGTGGTGCACGCGCGGTCCGCGAACCCCGATGCGGTCCCGCTGCTGCTGTGCCACGGGTGGCCCGGGTCGTTCGTCGAGTACCAGCGGCTCCTCCCGCTCCTGGCCGGCGACTTCCACGTCGTCGTCCCGTCGCCGCCCGGCTTCGGGTTCTCCACGCCCCTGTCGGGCACCGGCTGGGAGCTCGCCCGCACCACCGAGGCGTACGCCGAGATCATGACCCGGCTCGGCTACGAGCGGTTCGGCGCGCACGGCACGGACATCGGCGCGGGCATCGCCGGCCGGGTCGCCGCCCTCTACCCGCAGCGCGTGATCGGCACCCACGCGGGCAGCGACGGGCGCTCGCTCGGGATGGTCGGCGACCAGTTCCCGTTCCCCGAGGGCCTGACGGACGCCGAGGTCGCCGAGATCGAACGGATCCGGTCGCTCGACGCGGCGGAGCGCGGCTACTACGAGATGCAGAACCACCGCCCCGACACGATCGGCCCGGCCCTCACCGACTCGCCCGTCGGGCAGCTGGCCTGGATCGCCGAGAAGTTCCAGACCTGGACGAACCCCGCGCACGCGACGCCGGACGCGGCGGTCGACCGCGACCAGCTGCTCACCAACGTGTCCCTGTACTGGTTCACCCGCAGCGGCGCGTCGAGCGCGCAGTTCTACTACGAGGCCTCGCACTCGGGGCTCGACTGGCTCGCGGCGTCCGACGTGCCGTCGGCGTGGTCCGTGTTCGACACCCACCCGCTCATGGCGAAGTCGTTCAACGCCTGGGGCGCGATCGACCAGTGGGTCGAGCACGCCGAGGGTGGCCACTTCCCCGCGATGGAGGAGCCGGAGCTGCTCGCCGCCGACCTGCGCGCGTTCTTCGCCGGCCGCGCCTGACGGTCGGCGTCAGCGCGCGCGGGCCACGCGGCCCTCGTCCCAGACCGGCTCGGGGGTCTCGCGGACCTCGCCGTCGGCGCCGAACACGAGGAACCGGTCGAAGCCGCGCGCGAACCACCGGTCGTGGGTGACGGCGAGGACCGTGCCCTCGAACGCCTCCAGGCCGGTCTGCAGGGCCTCCGCGCTCTCGAGGTCGAGGTTGTCCGTGGGCTCGTCGAGCAGCAGCGCGGTGCAGCCCGACAGCTCGAGCAGCAGGATCTGGAACCGCGCCTGCTGCCCGCCGGAGAGGCGGTCGAACGGCCGGTCGGCCGCCACGGTGAGCTCGTACCGGCGCAGCGCGGACATCGCCGCCCCGCGGTCGCGGGCGTGGTCCTCCCACAGGATCTGCGTGAGGACCCGCCCGAACAGCTCCGGGTGGGCGTGCGTCTGCGCGAAGAAGCCCGGCACGACGCGTGCGCCGAGCCGCGCCCGGCCGGTGTGCTCAACATCGTCCCCCGCGAGCAGCCGCAGGAAGTGCGACTTGCCCGACCCGTTGGACCCGAGCACCGCGACGCGCTCGCCGAAGAAGACCTCGAGGTCGAACGGCCTCATCAGGCCGGTGAGCTCGAGGGACTCGCAGGTGATCGCCCGCAGCCCGGTGCGCCCGCCGCGCAGGCGCATGGTGAGGTCCTGCTCGCGCGGCGGCTCGGGCGGCGGGCCGGCCTCCTCGAACTTGCGCAGCCGGGTCTGGGCCGCGCGGTAGCGGGAGGCCATCACGTCGCTCATCGTGGCGGCGCGCTGCAGCTCGCGCACGAGCTTCTTGAGCTGTTCGTGCTTCTCGTCCCAGCGGCGGCGCAGCTCCTCGAACCGGGCGAACCGCTCGCGCCGCGCCTCGTGGAACGTGGCGAAGGACCCGCCGTGCACCCACGCGTCCGTACCGCTCGGCGCGATCTCGAGCGCGACGATCCGGTCGGCCGCGCGGGCCAGCAGCTCGCGGTCGTGCGAGACGAACAGCACCGTCTTGCGCGTGTCGCGCAGCTGCCCCTCGAGCCAGCGCTTGCCGGGCACGTCGAGGTAGTTGTCGGGCTCGTCGAGCAGCAGCACCTCGTCCGGCCCGCGCAGCAGCGCCTCGAGGACCAGCCGCTTCTGCTCGCCCCCGGACAGGGTGCGCACCTCGCGCCAGCGCGCCTGCTCGTAGGGGATGCCGAGCGCGGCGACCGTGCACACGTCCCACAGCGTCTCGGCCTCGTAGCCGCGCGCCTCCGCCCAGTCGGCGAGCGCCTGCGCGTACGCCATCTGCGCGGGCTCGTCGTCGACCTCCATGACCGCCAGCTCGGCGGCGTCCACGGCGCGGGCGGCGTCGCGCACCCGCGGCGGCGCGACGGCGACCAGCAGGTCGCGCACCGTGCTGGCGTCGCGCACCGAGCCGACGAACTGCGGCATGACGCCGAGGCCGCCGGTCACGGTCACCGCGCCCGCCTGCGTGGGCAGCTCGCCCGACAGCAGCCGCAGCAGCGTCGTCTTTCCCGCGCCGTTGGGGCCCACGAGGGCGGTGGCGCTGCCCTCGCCGACCCGGAACGAGACGTCGTCGAGCAGCGTGCGACCGTCCGGCAGCACGTGCTCCACGTGCGCCACCTCGAGATGCCCCATGACGCGCACGATCCACCAGGCGCCCGCCGGGGGGCAACACATTTCGGACGCCGGCCCCCGAAGTCCGCCCCATGATGTTGACTGTCCTGCGTGACCGACGAGACTCCCCCCGACACCCCTGCCGACGTCTCGACCCTGTCGTACGAGGCGGCCCGCGACGAGCTCGTGGACGTCGTCGGACGGCTCGAGGCGGGCGGCGAGCCGCTCGAGGCCTCGCTCGCCCTGTGGGAGCGCGGCGAAGCCCTGGCCGCCCGCTGCCAGGAGTGGCTCGACGGAGCGCGCGAGCGGCTCGCCGCCGCCCAGCGGACGACGTCCGCCGACGCCGCCTCCGATCAGGACGACGACGGGGAGGACGCATGAACGGCCACGTGCTCGCCGTCGGCGAGGCGCTCGTCGACGTCGTCCACCGCCCCGACGGCACCAGCGCGGAGCACCCGGGCGGCAGCCTCGCGAACGTCGCGCTCACGCTCGGCCGGCTCGGCCGGGACGTCCGGCTCGCGACCTGGCTCGGGGACGACGAGCGGGGCGCGACCGTCCGCGACTGGCTCGCGGAGTCCCGGGTCGGGCTCGTGGCGGGCAGCGACCGCGCCGCGCGCACCAGCGTCGCGCAGGCGACGCTCGACCCGACCGGCGCCGCGACCTACGAGTTCGACCTCGAGTGGCGGGTGCCCGACGGCGCGGCCGCCGTCCCGGAGACGCTCGCGGTGCACACCGGCTCGATCGCCGCCGTCCTCGCGCCCGGCGCGGCGGACGTGCGCCGGCTGGTGGAGTCCGCCCGCGCGACGTCGACGATCACGTACGACCCCAACGCCCGGCCCGCCCTCATGGGCGACCCGGTCGACGTCCGTCCGCAGGTCGAGGAGCTGGTCGCCCTGGCCGACGTGGTCAAGGTGAGCGACGAGGACCTGGCCTGGCTATCGCCCGGCACCGAGCCGCTGGAGGTCGCGCGCGCGTGGCAGCGCTCCGGTCCCGCGGTCGTCGTCGTGACCTTCGGGGGCTCCGGCGCGACGGCGGTCACCGCCGCCGGCGACGTCACGGTCGCCGCACCCCGCGTCGACGTCGTCGACACCGTCGGTGCCGGCGACTCCTTCATGGGCGCGCTGCTGGACTGGCTGTGGGGCGCCGAGCTGCTCGGCGCCGAGAAGCGCGCGGCGCTGCGCGGCATCGACCGGGCGGCGACCACCCGGATGCTCACCCGCGCCGTGGCGGTCGCCGCCGTCACGGTGTCCCGCGCCGGGGCGAACCCCCCGTGGCCGGCCGACCTCGTCGGCCCGGACCGGGTCCGCGTCGACGCCTCGTCCCCCCTCCGAGAGGAGCACGCATGACCACCACCCCGCCCGCTCCCGCAGCCCTCACGCCCGCCGAGGCCTGGGCCCGGCTGCGCGACGGCAACGGACGGTTCGTCCGGGACGAGCCCGCCCACCCGGACCAGGACGCGGTCCGGCGCCACGAGCTGCGCACCGTGCAGCACCCGCACACGGTGATCTTCGGCTGCTCCGACTCCCGCGTCGCGGCGGAGATCATCTTCGACCAGGGCCTGGGCGACGTGTTCGTCGTGCGGACCGCGGGGCACGTGGTGGACACCACGGTGCTCGGCTCCATCGAGTACGGCACGGAGGTGCTCAGCACCCCCCTCGTGGTCGTGCTCGGGCACGACTCCTGCGGCGCCGTCGCGGCGACGGCCCACACGCTCGCCACGGGCGAGCAGCCGCCGGGCTTCGTGCGCGCCGTGGTGGACAAGGTCATCCCGTCGGTCGCGGAGCTCACGAGCCGCGGGCTCACGCACCCGATCGACCCCGACGTGCTGCGCACGGAGCACGTCAAGCACACGGTGGCGCTCCTGCGCGGCTACTCCGCGGCGATCGCCGCGGCCGTCGACGCGGGCCGCCTCGCCGTCGTCGGCGTCGTCTACGACCTGAACGACGGCAGCGCTCGGCTCGTGGCCGTCGACGGCGACGTCGGGGAGCAGCCGGTCGCCTGACCGCCGCCCCGTCAGGCGCGGGCGGCGGACGCCAGCAGCCGCTGCACGGTGCCGAGCGTGCGCGTCGTGGCGACGCCGCCGGTGAACCGCTCGACCGCGGCGTTGGGGTCGCCGCCCGCACCCGGGCCGCCGCGCACGACGCCGAGCACGACCCCGGGCCGCACGGCCACCAGGTCGAGCAGGTCGCGGGGGTCCGTCCACGGCAGCTCCACGGGCAGCGGCTGCCCGCCGTCCACGAGCGTCACGGTCTCGCGGTAGGTGCGCTCGTCGCGGGTGAGCGCGAACGGGTCGCCGTCGAGGGCCGCGGCGACGTCGTCGAGGGACCGCACGAACCCGGTGCCGGCGTACCCCGCCCGGTCGGCGAGCAGCGGGGCCGCGGCGGCGACCACGGCGCCGGCGTCCGCGTGCGTCCCCTCGCCGCCGAGGTCGAGCAGGACGGTGCCGTTGGTCTGGAACGACCGCACGGCCGCGGCGCCGCCGTCGCGGAGCGACTGCTCGAGCACCGCCCGCACGGGGCTGCCGCGGTGCCCCAGGTTCATGTTGCGGTAGAAGACCGCGTGGGTGAACGTCACCCGGTCATCGTCCCGTGCGGCACCGACAGCCGGCGTGACCCGGCTCACGACGGGCCGACCGCCAGGGTGCGGCACGATAGAGGCATGACTTCCGACACCGTCGTCCCCGGCACCGGCGCGTCTGCATCGACACCGGAGCCCGAGACCGAGTACCGCATCGAGCACGACACGATGGGCGAGGTGCGCGTCCCCGCGCACGCCCTCTACCGCGCGCAGACGCAGCGCGCCGTGGAGAACTTCCCCATCTCCGGCACCCCGCTCGAGCGCGGGCACATCGAGGCGCTCGCGCGGGTGAAGAAGGCCGCCGCCCGCGCGAACGCGGAGCTCGGCGTGCTGGACCAGGACGTCGCCGACGCCATCGTCGCCGCGGCCGACGAGGTGGCCACGGGCCGCCACGACGGGCACTTCCCGATCGACGTGTTCCAGACCGGCTCGGGCACGTCCTCGAACATGAACACCAACGAGGTGCTGGCCACGCTCGCGTCGACCACCCTGGGCCGGGCCGTGCACCCGAACGACCACGTGAACGCGTCGCAGTCGTCGAACGACGTGTTCCCGACCTCCGTGCACGTGGCGGCGACCGCCGGCGTCGTGCGGGACCTGGTCCCCGCGCTCGGCCACCTGGCCGAGGCGCTGGAGGCGAAGGCCGCCGAGTTCGCGACCGTCGTGAAGTCGGGCCGCACGCACCTCATGGACGCCACCCCCGTCACGCTGGGCCAGGAGTTCGGCGGGTACGCCGCGGCGGTGCGCTACGGCGTCGAGCGCCTCGAGGCGGCGCTGCCCCGCGCCGCCGAGGTCCCGCTGGGCGGCACGGCCGTCGGCACCGGCATCAACACCCCGGCCGGGTTCCCGCAGCGCGTCATCGAGCTGCTGCGCGAGGACACCGGGCTGCCGCTGACCGAGGCGCGCGACCACTTCGAGGCGCAGTCGGCACGCGACGGCCTCGTGGAGCTCTCGGGTGCGCTGCGCACCATCGCCGTGTCGATCACCAAGATCTGCAACGACCTGCGCTGGATGGGCTCGGGCCCGAACACCGGCCTGGGCGAGATCGCCATCCCCGACCTGCAGCCGGGCAGCTCGATCATGCCGGGCAAGGTCAACCCCGTGATCCCCGAGGCGGTGCTCATGGTCGCGGCGCGCGTCGTGGGCAACGACGCCACCGTCGCCTGGGCGGGCGCGACCGGGTCCTTCGAGCTCAACGTGCAGATCCCCGTGATCGCGCAGGGCGTCCTGGAGTCGGTCCGGCTGCTGGCGAACGCGTCGCGAGTGCTGGCGGACAAGACGGTCTCGGGCATCACGGCGAACGTGGACAAGGCGCGTGCGTACGCCGAGTCGTCGCCGTCGATCGTCACGCCGCTCAACCGGGTGATCGGCTACGAGTCGGCCGCCAAGGTCGCCAAGAAGGCCGTGGCCGAGGGGCTCACCGTCCGCGAGGCGGTCGTGGCGCTCGGCTTCGTCGAGCGCGGCGAGGTCACCGAGGCCCAGCTGGACGAGGCCCTGGACGTGCTGTCGATGACGACGCCGCCGCAGGCCTGACGACTCCTGCCGTCGTGGGCGTGATCTCGAGGGCTGTTCGGTAGCGAACGGTCCTCGGGGTCACGCCCACGGCTGTCAGCCCGCGGACAGATGTTTGGTAAGCCTTACCTCACCTGCTACTGTCGGCGGCACGCGGGAGGCGCGCCGCCGAGCTTGCGGGGCTGGGGGGTTCCAGCGGCCGGCGCGCCTCCCCCGCACCCGGGCCGCTCAGACGTCCCGGCCCGCTCCGTAGTCGGCCGGGTCGAGACGTCGCAGGACGACGGCGAGCAGCCTCCCGAGCTCGGCCCGCTCGGCCTCGGACAGGTCGGCGAGCACCGCCCGCTCGTGCTCGACCTGGCGAGGGAACAGCTCGTCGGCGAGCGCCTCCCCTCCCGGGGTGAGCGCCACGACGACGCCGCGCCGGTCGCGTTCCAGGACCGTGCGCTCGACCAGGCCCGCCTGCTCCAGCCGCGCGAGCCGCTTGGTCATCGAGGCGCCCGGCGCCCCCGTCATCGTCGTGACCTCCCCCGCCCGCAGCGGCCGCCCGGCGCGCCGCAGGGCGGTGAGCACGTCGAGCTCGCCGCGCGAGATGCCGTGCGCGGCCAGGTCGCCGGCGATCTGGTCCTCGAGCAGGCCGGCGATGCGACGCACGCGCGCCCCGACCTCGGCCGGCGACGTGTCGACCTCGGGGAGCCGGTGGGCCCACTGCTCCCGGACCCGATCGATGTAGTCCATCGGCCCAGGATAGGGGAGGTTCCTCACACTAGTTCCAGAATGTTTTACCAAGGAACTATCCTGGCCCACGATGCCTTCGCCCCCCTCCCCCGTGCTCGCCACCGCCCGTCAGGTCGCGGACCCCCACCACGTGCGCGCCGCCCTGCGCGTCACCACCACCGACGCGACCGTCGCCGCCGCCCTGCGCTGCGGCGCCGCGGTCGGCCTCACGCTCGCGGCCAGCGCCGCCGCCGGCCGCACCGACCTCGCCGGGTTCGCCGCCCTCGGCGCCCTCGCGTCGCTCTACGGCCGCTACGACCCCTACCGCCGGCGTGCCGCGGTCCTCGCCGGGGCCGGCGGGCTGCTGGTCGTCGCGTTCGTGCTCACGGCGGCCCTCACCGCGGCCGGCGCCCCGCTGGCGGTGGCCCTCGGTGCGGTCGCGCTCCTGTCCGGCACGGCCACCGTGCTCTGCGTCCTCGTGCGCACCGGCCCGCCCGGCGCGACGATCGTGGTCTTCGCCGCCGCGGGCGGGATCGCCGGCCCCGTCGGCTGGCACGACGTCCTCGAGCGCGGCCTCGCCGGCGCGGCCGGCGCCGCGATCGCCTGGTCCGTGTGCATGAGCGGCTACCTCGTGCGCCCCAGCGCACCGGCACGCCTCGCGGTGCGCCGGGCCGCGGACGCCCTCCGCCGGGCCGACGACGTCCGCGCGGCGTCCGACGGCGACCCGGCCGCCGCCGACGCCGTCGAGGCGGCGTACCGCGCGGTCGCGCACGCCCGGACCGTGCTGGCCGACGACCTCTCGCACCGGCGCACCCGCGACACCGCCCTCGTGCTCACGGCCGAGCTGGCCGTCGTCGCCGGGCCCGCGGACGCCCTCCCGGCGCGCCGGAACCTGCGCGACACGGCCCGGGCGACCTGGCCGTCGGCGGGCTGGCGCCTCACCGGCGTGCGCGTCGTCCTCGCCGGCCTCGCGTCGGGCGCCGTGGCCCTGGTGGCCGGGTTCGGGCACCCGGCGTGGGCCCAGATGGGCTCGACCGCGACCCTGCAGGGCACCACCACGCACCACGCGGTGGTGCGCGCCCTGCAGCGCGGCGCGGGCACCGCCCTCGGCGCCCTGGTCGCCTGGCCCCTGCTGAGCGCCCACCTGTCGTTCGCGGCCACCGCCGTGGTCGTCGTCGGGCTCCAGGTCGTCACCGAGGTGGTGGTCGGGCGCCACTACGGGCTCGCGATGCTCACCATCACGCCGATGGCCCTGCTCATGACCTCCCTGGGCGGAGCCGGCGACCCGTCCGGCATGGCGCTCTCGCGCGCGCTGGACACCGTGCTCGGCGCGGCGCTCGGCGTCCTCGCCGTCGTGGTGGTCCACCCGCGCCGCGCCGGCCGGGCCGCCGGCTGAGCCCCGACGGTCAGATCTCCAGCGACTCCAGCATCTCGGTGACGAGCGCGGCCACCGGCGACCGCTCGGACCGCGTCAGCGTGACGTGCGCGAACAGCGGGTGGCCCTTCATCGCCTCGATCACGGCCGCGACGCCGTCGTGCCGCCCCACGCGCAGGTTGTCGCGCTGCGCGACGTCGTGGGTGAGCACCACCCGCGACTCCTGCCCGATCCGCGAGAGCACCGTGAGCAGCACGTTGCGCTCCAGGGACTGGGCCTCGTCGACGATGACGAAGGCGTCGTGCAGCGAGCGGCCGCGGATGTGCGTGAGCGGCAGCACCTCCAGCATCTCCCGGTCGATCACCTCGTCCAGGACGTCCGGCGACACGAGCGCGCCGAGCGTGTCGTAGACCGCCTGCGCCCACGGGTTCATCTTCTCGGACTCGGACCCGGGCAGGTAGCCCAGCTCCTGCCCGCCGACGGCGTACAGCGGCCGGAACACGATGACCTTGCGGTGCTCACGACGCTCCAGCACGGCCTCCAGCCCGGCGCACAGCGCGAGCGCGGACTTGCCGGTGCCGGCCCGGCCGCCGAGCGAGACGATCCCGACCTCGGGGTCGAGCAGCAGGTCGATCGCGATCCGCTGCTCCGCGGAGCGGCCGTGCACGCCGAAGACGTCCTGGTCCCCGCGCACGAGCCGCAGCTTCTTGTCCGCGGTGACGCGGCCGAGCGCCGAGCCGCGCGGCGAGTGGACCACCACCCCGGTGTGGCACAGCAGGGGCGACGCCGCCTCGAGGACGTCCGGTTCGAGGGAGGCGAGCTCGAGCTCGCCCACCTCGTACAGGCCGCTCATCTGCTCGTCCGCGACGTCCACCTCGCGCATGCCCGTCCAGCCGGAGTCGACGGCGAGCTCGTGGCGGAACTCCTCCGCGCGCAGCCCGACGGCCGAGGCCTTCACCCGCATGGGGAGGTCCTTGGACACCACGGTGACGTCCCGGCCCTCGGCCGCCAGGTTGGCCGCGACCGACAGGATCCGCGTGTCGTTGTCCCCCAGCCGGAAGCCCGCGGGGAGCACCTGCGGGTCGGTGTGGTTGAGCTCGACCCGCAACGTCCCGCCGTCGTCACCGACCGGCAGCGGCGCGTCGAGCCGACCGTGCCGGACGCGCAGGTCGTCCAGCATCCGCAGCGCGCTGCGCGCGAAGTAGCCCAGCTCGGCGTGGTGCCGCTTGGCCTCCAGCTCGGTGACGACGACCACCGGCAGGACGACGTCGTGCTCCGCGAAGCGGTAGATCGCCCGCGGGTCGGACAGCAGCACCGACGTGTCGACCACGAAGGTCCGGCAGGCGGTGCGCGGCTCGGGGGTTCCTGGGGGGTTGGTGGCGTTCTGGACCACGGCGCACTCCCATGCTCGTGGGTGGGCGGGCGGCCGGCCCAGGGCGCTGCGGACGCAGAGCCGGTGCCGGCCCTCCTGTCCGGAGCGTGAACCCCATCGGCTGGCCTCCCGGTGGACGGCTGGTTGCCGTCCATGGCGCCAAACTACGACGCTGTGATTCGCGCCACCACCCCCGCCGCGGCGGGTCGCGAGATGTCATCCGTCGTTCATACGGCCGTCGCCCGCACGACGTCGGCGGGCACCTCGCGCCACCACCCGGGACGACCCGGCGTTGACCAGCGGATGTGCCTCGGGGGCCCCGAGAGGGGCAGCATGGGGGCATGGCCGCCACCACCTATGTCGTCCTGCTCCGCGGGGTCAACCTCGGTCCGCACCGTCGCGTGACCGCTGCCGAGCTGCGCCAGGCCGCCGCCGACGCCGGGCTCGACGACGCGCGCACGCACGCGAACAGCGGCAACCTCGTCGCCGTGGCCCCGGAACGTGCCACGGACGTCGCCGACCGCGTCTCGGACGCGCTCGAGCACGTCACCGGTACCCGCGTGCAGGCCGTCGCGCTCTCGTTGAACCGCCTCGTCGACGTCGTGGCCGCCAACCCGTTCCGCGCCGCCGCCCGCACCGATCCCTCGCGCCTGCAGGTGCACGTCGGCGCGGAACGCGTGGACGAGGTCGGCATCGCCCGCCTCGACCTGGGCAACCGCGGGCGCGAGCTGTTCGCCGTCGCCGCCGGCGTGCTCTTCGTGCACTACGTGGACGGCATCGGCCGCTCGAGGGTGACCACCGACGCCACCGACCGGGCCGCCGGCACCTGGACGACGGCCCGCAACTGGAACACCGTCACGCGGCTGCTGACGATGGCGCGCCAGAGCGCCACGGTGCCCTGACGCGGGCGGACGGCCCGACGACCACGCCCCGGCGCCTTGTAGGCTGGCCCGCGGTGAGCCGGGAAGTCTGGTCGGCGACGCCGGCTGCGACGCCGGCTGCGTCCCTGCACCCCCATCCGACAGGAGCAGCACCCTGAGCCCCGACGGCGCGACCACCCCGGCCCTTCCCGACGGCCCCACCCCGACGTTCCCCGCCCAGGTGCGCCGGTTCGTCTCACGAGAGACGACCGGCGGGGCCCTCCTCATCGGGGCAGCGGTCGTCGCGCTGCTGTTCGCCAACTCTCCCTGGCGCGACGCCTACACCACGCTCACCGAGACCGTCGTCGGTCCCGCCGCGCTGCACCTCGACCTCAGCCTCGCCGCCTGGGCGGCCGACGGGCTGCTCGCGGTCTTCTTCTTCGTCGTCGGGGTCGAGCTCAAGCACGAGTTCGTCGCAGGGAGCCTGCGCAGCCCCAAGGAGGCGGGGGTCCCGATCCTCGCGGCCGTCGGGGGCATGGCGGTCCCGGCGATCCTGTACTCGGTGATCGTCGTCGGGCTCGGTGACCCCGGGGCGCTGCACGGCTGGGCGATCCCGACCGCCACCGACATCGCGTTCGCCGTGGGCGTCCTCGCCGTCTTCGGCAAAGGCCTGCCGGTCGCGATCCGTACGTTCCTGCTGACGCTGGCGGTCGTCGACGACCTGCTGGCGATCACCGTGATCGCGGTGTTCTACACCGAGTCGATCAACCTGCTGTTCCTCGCCCTCGCGCTGCTCGGCGTGGTGCTCTTCGGCTGGCAGGTCCGCTCGCGCACGCCCCGCTGGTGGCTGCTCGTCCCGCTGTTCCTGGTGACCTGGGCCCTCATGCACGCGTCGGGCGTGCACGCCACGGTCGCCGGCGTGCTCATGGGCTTCACCGTGGCGGCACGCCCGATGTACGACGAGCCCGAGCCGCGCACCCACCGCTACGAGAGCGCGGTCAAGCCGTGGTCGCAGGGGCTCGCGCTCCCCGTCTTCGCGTTCTTCGCCGCCGGGGTGAACCTGGTCGACGGCGGCGGTGTCGCCGAGATCCTCGGGCAGCCGGTGGTCCTGGCGATCACCGTCGGCCTGGTCGTGGGCAAGGTCCTCGGCGTCCTGGGGATGACGGCGCTCGTCACGAGGGTCACGCCGCTGCGGCTCGCGCAGGGCATCGGCGTGCGCGACCTCCTGCCGGTCGCCTTCCTGGCCGGCATCGGGTTCACCGTGGCGCTGCTGGTCGCCGAGCTCTCGTTCGGGCACGGGTCCGAGCACACCGACGGCGCGAAGGCCGCCATCCTGCTGGCGAGCGTCGTCGCGGCCGTGCTGGGGGCGCTGACGCTGCGCTGGGACGCCCGCCAGGCCCGTTCGGCGGACATGAACCTCGACGGCCAGGACGACGCCGTCACCAACTTCATCGGGGACGAGAAGGACTGACCGTGCCGCCGGCGGGGTCGCCGGACACACCGACCGCCTCGATCATCGGCGGCACGGGTTCGGTGACCGCCGCCGCGCCGCGGGCACCCAGGGCGCGGCGGGCGTCGCGGGCGGCGACGGCCCGGTCGACGACCGCCCCGAGCAGCGTCCCGGTCACGATGCCGACCAGGACGGCCAGCAGCGGCTGCGAGCCGAGGGTGCTGGCCACGACGACGCCGATGAGCACCGAGTAGACCGACCAGGCCGCCGAGGCCACGGCCGACAGCGCCATGAACCGGCGCCGGGAGAAGCCGACCGCGCCCGCGGTGACGTTCACGGCGGTGCGCCCCACGGGGACGAAGCGCGCGGCGAGCACGACCGACGCGCCCCGCCGGTCGAGCGAGCGGGCGGCCCACGCCACGGCGCGCCTGCCGCGCGGCCCCCGCAGGAACGGCACCCTGCCGGTGCCGAACGCCCGCCCGATCGAGAACGCCAGCTGGTCGCCGCACCATGCCCCGAGGGCGGCGACGAACAGCACGGCGGCGAGGTTCACTCCCCCGTCGGCCTGCGCACCCACGGCGAGCATGATGATGACGGTCTCGCCCGGCACCGGGGGGAAGAAGCCGTCGCCCGCGGTGGCGCCGAAGAGCGCCGGGAACGCCCACGACGACGACACCAGCGCCAGGAGCCACGCTTCGAGCTGGCCCCACGCCGAGGCGATCGCGTCGATCATCCCTCCACGGTCGTCGAGGCGGGCACCCCGGCACCATCAGGAGATCCCCCGGACGGACCCTGAGGTGACCCCGAGGCGACCCCGGCCGGCCGCCTCGACCGCACGCCGGATCTGCGCCAGAGTGCGACGGGGCGCAACGGCGCGCCCCGCGGTCGACGACGACACGGAGGTAGCACCCCATGAGCGACACCCAGGCCACGACGGCGTCCCCGGGAGCACCGCCACCGTCGCGCAACCCGTTCGCTCGGGCGATGCGGCCGGTGAACGCGCTGGTCGAGCGGTTCATCCCGAGCGCCCTCGTCTTCGCGATCCTCCTCACGGTGGTCGTCGCGATCCTCGCGCTGGCCCTCACGGACGCGGGACCGGTCGACGTCCTGGTCGCCTGGGGCGACGGGCTCGCCGGGCTGCTGGAGTTCATGACGCAGATGGCGCTCATCCTGCTGCTGGGACACATGCTGGCGAACACGCGGCCGGTACGCCGCCTGCTCGCGCGGCTCGGCGCGGTCCCCCGCACGCCCCTGCAGGCCTACGTCTTCGTGTTCGTGGTGGCGGCGGTCGCGTCCTTGCTGCAGTGGGGCCTCGGCCTCGTCGTGGGCGGCATCCTCGCGCGGGAGGTCGCGGCCCAGGCGCGGGCGAAGGGGCTGCGCGTCCACTTCCCGCTGCTGGTCGCGGCGGGGTTCTCCGGGTTCGTCGTGTGGCACATGGGCTACACCGGGTCGGGTCCGCTCACCGCCGCCACCGAGGGATCCTTCATCGCCACCCAGCTGGGGTCGACCGTCCCCGTGGCCGAGACGACCTTCGCGACCTGGAACCTGGTCGCCGCCGTCGTGACGATCGTCGTCGTGGCGGGCGCCCTCGCGCTCGTCGCCCCGCGCGGCGGCGACCGGATCGTGGAGCTCCGGGTGGACGCGCGCGACCAGGGCGTCGAGGTCGACGAGGAGCGACGCACCCCCGCCGACCGGCTCGACGCCTCCCGGTGGCTCACGTCCCTGGTGGGCGTGGCGATCGTCGCCTACCTCGTCGTCTACTTCACACGCGGCGGCGGGCCCACGCTGGACATCGTCAACTGGACGTTCCTGGCCCTGATCATGCTGCTGGTGCGCAACCCGTTCGAGATCATGGCGCTCGTCAAGGCCGCGGCGTCCAACGTGGGCGACATCCTGCTGCAGTTCCCCCTGTACGCGGGGATCCTCGGGATGATGACGGCGACGGGCCTGGTCGCGGTGCTCTCCGACTGGTTCGTGAGCATCTCGACGCCGGGGACCTTCGGCGTCCTGTCGCTGCTGTCGGCGGGCCTGGTCAACTTCTTCGTGCCGTCCGGCGGCGGGCAGTTCGCCGTCCAGGCCCCGATCCTGCTGCAGGCAGCGAACGACCTCGGCGTGAACCCGTCCGTCGCGATCATGGCGATCGCCTACGGCGACCAGTGGACCAACATGATCCAGCCGTTCTGGGCGCTCCCCCTGCTGGCCATCGCCGGCCTCAAGGTGCGCGACATCCTCGGCTACACCACCGTCACGCTGATCGCGTCCGGCGTCGTGTTCGCGGGCACGCTGCTGGTCGTGGGCGCCGGCTGACCCGGCGCCCCCGGGGGTCAGCCGGCGCGGCGCGTCCGGGCGGCGAGGACCAGGGCGACGGCGACCCCCACGACGCTGACCGCCGTGGCCACCCAGAACGCGGCCGCGTACCCGCCGACGGGTTCCGCGCTGCCCGCGGCCGCGAGCAGCGCGGTCACGACGGGCGCCGCCGCCGCCGAGCCGACGGTCCGGACCACGCTGTTGAGCCCCGTGGCGGCCCCGGTCTCGGTGGCCGGCGACGACATGACGACGAGCTGTGCGCAGATCGCGTAGCCGATGCCGTTGCCGAGCCCCAGCACGGAGAACGCGACGACGACCGCCCACGGCGTCGCGGGCCACAGGGCCAGCCCGGCGGCGCCGAGCGCCATGACGGCGGCCGCGACGGCACCCGTGCGTCCCGCGCCGACGCGCCGGACGAGCACCGGCGTCGTGCGCCCGCCGAGGAACACCAGGACGGCGCTCGGCAGCATGGCCAGGCCCGAGACGGTCACGCTCATCCCGTGCCCGTAGCCCGTGGCCGCCGGGGCCTGCATGAGCAGCGGGAGCGCGACGTAGCAGACGTACGGCACGAACCCGACGGCAACGGTGAGGAGGCTGACCAGCACGATCGGCCCGTGCCGGAAGGTGCGCACGTCCACCACCGGCGCCGGCGAGCGCAGCTCGACGAGCACCAGCAGGGCGAGCAGCACCAGGCCGGCGACGCCCGCACCGAGCGTGCGCGCGGAGGTCCAGCCCCAGGTGCCGCCCTGGGACACCGCGAGCAGCACGCCCACGAGCCCGCCGGCGAGCAGGGCGATGCCGGGCCAGTCGGTCCGGCGCTGCACGGCGGGCGCGCCGCCGCGGGGCACCCAGGCCGCGACCAGCACGGCTGAGCCGAGGATGAGCACCGCCCCGAGGACGAACAGCCAGCGCCACGACAGAGCGTCCACCACGACGCCACCGACGACGAGCGCGGCGCCCGCGCCGAGCCCGATCATGCCCGGGATCCAGCCGAACGCGGCGGCGAGCCGCGGGCCGGCCAGCACCTGGCGTGCGAGCGCCAGCGCGAGCGGGAACGTCGCGGTGCTCACGCCCTGGACGACGCGGGCGGCGAGCAGCACGCCGAGGCTCGGGGCCGCGGCCGCGGCCAGGGTGGCCGCCGCGAAGACGAGGATCGTGGCGAGCAGCACGCGCCGGTGGCCGAACCGGTCGCCGAGGTTCCCGACCACCGGCGCGAGGACCGCACCGGCGAGCAGGAAGGCCGTGAGGATCCAGCCCGTGCCCTGGGCGGTCGCGCCGAGCTCGCGCCCCAGGGTCGGCAGCGCCGGCACGACGAGGGTCTGCATCAGCGAGAACGCGAGCACCGCCATGCTCAGCGCGAACGTGACCCGGGCGGGGTGCCGCGTGATCGTCGGGTCGGTGCGGTCGGGCGCGACCTCGTCGACGGGGGTGCTGGTCGGGGGCACGGGTGGGCTCGCTCTCTGCCGTGGGGGGTCGCCGTCCGGCGGACGGCGGTCGGGCATCGCCGGGACGTCCGGGCGTCGGACGGCGTGCCGTCATCCAATCGGAACGGAATGCTCGTTCCGATTCAGGCTAGCACCCGCCCGCACTACCGTGAGGCCATGCCTGCCACCGACGAGCCCGACCGCCCCCTCCCCGGCCGGCAGCGGGAGGCGCGCGCCAACGACACCGCCGTGCTGACGGCCGCGCGCGAGGTGTTCTCCGCACGCGGCACCGAGGCGTCGATGGCCGACGTCGCCCGGCACGCCGGCGTGGGCGTGGGCTCCGTCTACCGGCGCTACCCGACCAAGGAGGCCCTGGTCGAGGCGCTGCACGTGCACGCCGTGCGGGAGGCGGCGCGGCTCGCCGCCGAGGTCGCCGACGCCGTCGAGGGCGCCGCGGGGGCGCCGACCGCTCCGGTTCCCGGGTCCCGGCGGGAGGACGGCCCCGCCCCGGAGGACGGCCCTGCCCTGGAGGACCGGGGCGGCGTCACCGCGTTCCTCGAGAGGCAGATCACCGGCGCGACCGGACCGCTGCTGCGCCCGCCGGGCCTGCGTGGGCCGCTGCCCCCCGACCTCGCCGCCGCCTCGGCCGAGCTCGGCGCCGAGCTGGAGCGGATCGTCGCGCGCGACCGCGCCGCCGGGCTGCTCCCGGAGGGTTTCACCTCGGCTGACGTCATGCAGCTGCTGCAGCACCTGCGCCCGGCGCTGCCGTTCGGGCGCGACCGCGCGGACGCGCTCCACCTGCGCTACCTCGCGCTCGTCGCCCGCGGCCTGCACGAGCAGGCGCGCGCCGGGCAGCCCCTCCCCGACGGCCCTCGCTGGGACGAGTGGGTGGGCGCCTGGCACGACTGACGACCCTCACGACGCGGGGGCGTGCCGCTCCAGGAACTCGTAGACCTCGGTCGTGTCGACGCCGGGGAACGCGCCGGACGGCATCGCGGCAAGCATCGACGCGTGCGGCCGGGCGCTCGGGAACGCCTGCCCGGCCCACCGCTGGGCGAGCGGGCGGGCGGGCTGCCGGCAGCACGACTCGTCCGGGCAGCGCGACGTCGCGCGCGCCGTCGTCTCCCGGCCCAGGAACCACTTGACCTGGGCGTACGGCACCCCCACGCTCACCGAGAAGCGGCCGTCGGCGGTGTCCGTCACGCGTGACGTGCACCAGTACGTGCCCGTCGGGGTGTCGGTGTACTGGTAGTACGGGCTGAGGCGGTCGGTGATGCCGAAGACGACGCGCGCCGTCCAGTGCCGGCACACGTGCTGCCCCTCGACGGTGCCGAGCGCGTCGGCCGGGAACCGCACGCCGTCGTTCTCGTACGCCTTGTGGATGGCCCCGGACTCGTGGACCTTCATGAAGTGCACCCCGATGCCGAGGTGCCGCGTGGCGAGGTTGGTGAAGCGGTGGGCGGCCGTCTCGTACGAGACGGCGAACGCGTCGCGCAGGTCCTCGAGCGAGATCGCCCGGGCCTCCTTGGCCTCGCGCAGCTGCTTGACCGCCTCCCGCTCCGGGATCAGCAGCGCGGCGCACAGGTAGTTCGCCTCCACGCGCTGGCGCAGGAACTCGCGGTAGTCGCCCGGCTCGGAGTGCTCGAGGACGTGCGACGCCAGCGCCTGCAGCACCGCGGAGCGGGCGTCGGACCGGCCGCGGATGCCGTTGCTCGGCAGGTAGACGCGCCGGTGCCGCTGGTCGATCACGGCGCGGGTCGACTGCGGCAGGTCGGCCTCGTAGTGGATGGTGAAGCCGAGGTGCTCCGCCAGCTCCCCCGCCGCCCGCTGCGGCAGCGGGCCGCGCCCGTGCCCGACGCCGTCGAGCAGCCGGCGCGCGACGACCTCCAGGTCGGGGAAGTAGTTGTCCTGCGCGCGCATGTCGGCGCGCAGCTCGGTGTTCGCCCGGCGCGCCTCCTCCGGCGTCAGGGCCCGCTCCGAGTGCAGCCGCTCGAGCTCGCGCTGCAGCGCGACGACCGCCTCCAGCGCGTCCGTCGGCAGCGACTTGCCGACCCGCACCGGCTTGACCCCCAGCGCCGAGAAGAGCGGCCCTCTTTGCACGCGCTCGAGCTCGATCTCCAGCGCGTCGCGGTGCGACGGCGGCTGGGGCGAGAGCAGGTCCTCGACGCTCGCCCCGAGCGCGCGGGCGACCGCCTGCAGCCGTGCGATCGTCGGCTCGCGCTTGCCGTTCTCGAGCATGGAGACCTGTGACGGTGCACGTCCGATGGCCCCTCCGAGCTGCTCCAGGGTCATGCCGCGGCGGGTGCGCAGGTGCCGGATGCGGCGGCCGATCGTCAGGGCGTCCGCCTCGTGCCCGATCGGGATGCCGGTCGGCAGCGCCGCGTCGTCCCGGGTACCGGGCTGCTGTTCGGTCGAGATGGCCATGGTCGAGGGTGACATGCACCACCCCTTCCGTCCAGGAGAAGAACCGTGAAACTTCTCCGCCGTATCGCTGGCCGGGGCGCGTCGCCGAGCGTCAGGGTCGTCATCAGGACGACGGGCGGCCGCCGTCCGGCAGACCGACCGCAGTGACGTAGACGGAGAGGCACCGACCATGACCGCGACGCTCGAGCCCCAGACCACCACCCGCCCCGGCGACCAGACGCAGACCGCCGAGCAGCTCGCCGAGCAGTGGGCCACCGACCCCCGCTGGGCAGGCGTCGAGCGCACGTTCACGGCCGAGGACGTCGTGGCGCTGCGCGGCTCCGTCGGCGAGGAGTGCACGCTCGCGCGGCGCGGCGCCGAGCGCCTGTGGCGGCAGCTGCACACCGAGGACTACATCAACGCCCTCGGAGCGCTGACCGGGAACCAGGCGGTGCAGCAGGTCAAGGCGGGCCTGCAGGCGATCTACCTGTCCGGCTGGCAGGTCGCCGGCGACGCGAACCTGGCGGGCCAGACCTACCCCGACCAGTCGCTCTACCCCGCCAACTCCGTGCCGGCCGTGGTCCGTCGCATCAACAACGCGCTGCTGCGCGCCGACCAGATCGACGTCGCGGAGAACGGCGCGGCCACCCGCGACTGGCTCGCCCCGATCGTGGCCGACGCCGAGGCCGGCTTCGGGGGCCCGCTCAACGCCTACGAGCTGATGAGGTCCATGATCTCCTCGGGCGCCGCGGGCGTGCACTGGGAGGACCAGCTCGCCTCGGAGAAGAAGTGCGGCCACCTCGGCGGCAAGGTGCTGATCCCCACCCAGCAGCACGTGCGGACCCTCAACGCGGCCCGCCTCGCCGCCGACGTCTCCGACGTGCCGTCGGTCGTGATCGCCCGTACCGACGCCGAGGCGGCGACCCTGATCACCTCCGACGTCGACGAGCGCGACCGCCCCTTCATCACCGGAAAGCGGACCGCCGAGGGCTTCTACGAGGTGACGAACGGCATCGAGCCGTGCATCGCCCGCGCCAAGGCCTACGCGCCGTACTCCGACCTCATCTGGATGGAGACCGGCACGCCGGACCTCGACCTCGCCCGCCGGTTCGCCGAGGCCGTCAAGGCCGACTTCCCGGACCAGATGCTGGCGTACAACTGCTCGCCGTCGTTCAACTGGAAGAAGCACCTGGACGACGACACCATCGCGAAGTTCCAGCGCGAGCTGGGCGCCATGGGCTTCGCCTTCCAGTTCATCACCCTCGCCGGCTTCCACGCCCTGAACTACTCGATGTTCGACCTGGCCCACGGGTACGCCCGCGAGCAGATGTCGGCCTACGTGGAGCTGCAGGAGAAGGAGTTCGCCGCCGAGGGGCGCGGCTACACCGCCACCAAGCACCAGCGCGAGGTGGGCACCGGCTACTTCGACCGCGTCGCCACCGCGCTCAACCCCGACGCCGCCACCCTGGCCCTCGCCGGCTCCACCGAGACGGCCCAGTTCTGACCGATCCCCGGTGTCGCCGCGGTAGTGCCCTGCGCGCTCCGGTAGTGCTCTGCCGGCACTACCGGAGCGCGCCAGGCACTACTTCACGGCCCACTCGTCCCGGAGGCATCATGACCACGCTCGCCGACCCACGCACCCGTCCCACCGACACCCTCGCCACCCCGCTGGCCGACACCGCCTCCGGGCCGTCGGCCTGGGGCGCGGCGTCCCTCGCCGAGGGCACCGTCACCGTCGCCGCCGACCTCGGCCCGCGCGACGCGGAGGTCCTCACCCCCGGGGCGCTGGCGTTCCTCGCCATGCTCCACGACCGGTTCGCCGACGACCGCACCCTGCTCCTGCTGGAGCGGCAGCGGCGCATGCGCCGCATCGCCGACGGCGAGGACCCGGACTTCAGCCCGGCCACCCGCCCGGTGCGCGACGACCCGTCGTGGCGGGTGGCGGGGTCGGCCGGCGCCCCCGGGCTCGCCGACCGGCGCGTCGAGATCACCGGTCCGACGGACCCGAAGATGACGATCAACGCGCTGAGCTCCGGTGCCCGCTGCTGGCTGGCGGACGCCGAGGACGCGCAGTCGCCGACGTGGCGCAACGTCGTCGAGGGGCAGCTCGCGCTGCGCGACGCGATCCGCGGCACGCTCGAGCACACCGCGCCGAACGGCAAGCACTACACCCTGCCGTCGTCGGACCTGACCGAGCTGCCGACGATCGTCTTCCGCCCCCGCGGCTGGCACCTGTTCGAGTCGCACCTGGCCTACACCGGCCCGGACGGCTCCACCCAGCCGGCGTCGGGCACGCTGGTGGACTTCGGGCTGTACCTGTTCCACAACGCGACCGAGCTGGTCGCCCGCGGGCGCGGGCCGTACTTCTACCTGCCGAAGCTCGAGGGCTACCGCGAGGCGCGGCTGTGGAACGAGGTCTTCGAGGTGGCGCAGGAGGCGCTCGGCCTGCCGCGCGGCACGATCCGCGCGACGGTGCTCGTCGAGACGCTGCCGGCCGCGTTCGAGATGGAGGAGATCCTCTACGAGCTGCGCGAGCACTGCGCCGGCCTCAACGCCGGCCGCTGGGACTACCTGTTCTCGGTGATCAAGTGCTTCCGCACCCGCGGCGACTCGTACGTGCTGCCCGACCGGGGGCAGGTGACGATGACGGCGCCGTTCATGCGGGCGTACACCGAGCTGCTCGTGGCCACCTGCCACCGGCGAGGCGCGCACGCGATGGGCGGGATGAGCGCGTTCATCCCCGACCGTCGTGACCCGGCGGTGACGGAGCGCGCCGTCGAGCAGGTGTGGGCCGACAAGACGCGCGAGGCGCACGACGGCTTCGACGGCACCTGGGTGGCGCACCCGGACCTGGTCGAGGTGGCGCTCGGCGCGTTCGACGAGGTGCTCGGCGACCGCGACAACCAGGTCGACCGGCAGCGTGACGACGTCCGCGTCGACCAGGCAGACCTGCTCGACGTCGCGTCCGCACGGCGGGCCGGCGCGACCGTGACCGAGGCGGGCCTGCGCGCCAACGTCTCCGTGGGCGTGCGGTACATCGAGTCGTGGCTGCGGGGCGCCGGGGCCGCGGCGATCGACCACCTGATGGAGGACGCCGCGACCGCGGAGATCTCCCGGTCGCAGGTGTGGCAGTGGGTCACCTCGGGCACCCGCACCGAGGACGGCGAGCCGATCACGCGCGGGCGGTGCGAGGCGGTGCTGCGTTCCGTGCTGATCGGGCTGCCGCGCTCGGCCGGCGACCGCTTCGACGACGCCGCGGCGATCTTCCGCGAGGTCGCGCTGGGCACCGACTTCCCGCCGTTCCTCACCACGGGGGCCTACGCCCGCTACCTGGCCGGCTGACCGGCGCCGGCCAGTGGCCGAACAGGCGGTTGCGCACGTTCTGAGCGGTCAGAACGTGCGCAATCGCCTGTTCGGCGCCCAGGTGCCAGGGGCCTGTGGATGACGCCGGCGGGAGACCTGTCGACTGGGGCAGGGTGACGACGCATGGAGACGCTCACCGAACCCTTCCGCCCGGGCGACCGGATCACCGACGACGCCGAGCTCCTGGAGCTCGCGTGCTACCTCGCCGACGGCAGCCGTCCCGGCGAGCGCGACCTCACCCTCACGTGGCTCGACGCCGACGACCGGGTCGTCGGCGTCGTCCTGCCCGTCGACGACGTGCCCACCGCTCCCGACGCCGCCGCGGCGCGTCACCTCGGCGACCTGCTGCGCGAGGTCCTGGACGAGCACGCCCCCGGCGGCAGCGTCGTGGCCGTCCTCGGCCGGCCCGGCGACTCCGCGGTGTCGGCCGGCGACCGCGCGTGGAACCGCGCGCTGCGTGCCCGCTCCGGCGTCCGCGTGCGCGGCGTGTTCGTCGCCGCCGGGGGCGAGGTGCGGCCGCTCACGCTCGACGACGCGTGACCGCCGCCGGCGTCATGCGGTGCCCGGGCTCGCCCGCCGCACCGGCCCCGGCTCAGCGCACCGAGTCCCGGTTGTCGATGACGGCGGACTCGGCCAGCTCGAGCGGGCCGGGGCGCAGCTCCAGGTACACCAGCCCGCTCTCGCCGACCTCGGTGCGGGTGACGGTGAACCCGGACGGGACGGCGCCGCGGTCGAACAGCCGCTTGCCGTCGCCGAGCACGACGGGGGCGACGAAGATCCGGTAGACGTCCACGAGCCCGAGGTCGTGCAGCGTGCTCGCGAGCCGCGCGCTGCCGTGCACCTGCAGCTCGTCGCCCGCGCGCGCCTTGAGCGCCTCGACCTCGGCGGCGAGGTCGGACGACGACGGGTCGATCACCGTCGTGCCGGCCCACGACGGCTCGCGCAGCGTCGCCGAGACGACGTACCGCGGGCCGGCGTTGATCCTCGCGGCGACGGTGTCCTCGGGGTCGGTGACGTCCGGCCAGTAGCCGCGGAACATGTCGTAGGTGGTGCGGCCGAGCAGGATCGCGTCGGTAGCGGCGAACCACCCGTCGACGACCCTGCCGAACATCGGGTCGGCGGTGAACGGGATGAACCACCCGCCCTTGTCGAAGCCGCCGCTGGTGTCCTCCTCGGGCCCGCCCGCGCCCTGGACGACACCGTCGAGCGACGTGAACATGTTGACGCTGAGCACCCTGTCCTCCTCTGATGTGGGGTGGTGACGGGGGTAGGACCGGGCGACCGTCACGGACTCATCGCCCAGACCACACGCACGACGGATCGCCCCAATGCCCTGGACTTTCAGGGCATGGGGGCATACTTTCACCTCGGCGGGCCCTGGTGACCCGCCTCACAGCAGCACGACCGACACCGACGAGGAGCCGCCCGCGCGTCGCACGACGCGCCCCGCCAGGAGGGAGCACGAACCATGGCCGACGTGCTGGTCCTCAACGCGGGCTACGAGCCCCTGCACCGCGTGTCGGTGAAGCACGCCATGACGATGCTCGTGCGCGGCGTGGCGGTCGTCGAGGAGGCCGTCGAGGGCCACCGCTTCGGGCCCTATCCCCTGCCGCGCGTGCTGCGGCTGGTGCGCTACGTGGCGATGCGCTGGCGGTACCGCGCGGCGGGCCGCCCGGCGGTCACCAAGGAGGGCGTCAAGCACCGCGACGGCGAGTGCGCCTACTGCGGCGGCCCGGCCGAGACGGTGGACCACGTGGTGCCCCGCTCGCGCGGCGGCGACTCGTCGTGGCTCAACCTCGTCGCGGCCTGCGTGCCGTGCAACCACCGCAAGGCCGATCGCACCCCGCTCGAAGCGGGGATGCCGCTGCGCCTCGCGCCGTTCGTCCCGCCGGCGGAGCACGGCCTGGTGCGCCGGCACCGGTCGGGCGCGCGCCGCGGGTCGCCGGGGCACCAGGCCGCGGTCGCCGAGCCCGCCGTCGCCTGACGGCCGGCCCGGGCGACGGCAGCCCTGGTCGCTCAGGCGGCGGGGTCGTCGCCCATCAGCTCGGGCCCGCCGAGCTCGACGCCGGCTCGCTCGACCGGGGCGCGCTCGGCCCCGGGCAGGTCCGCACCGAGGGGCGGGGGCCCGCCGAGGTCGCCGCCCGCGGCGGAGGTGAGCGCCCGCGACGCGATGACGGAGCTCGCGAAGTTCGCGTGGCAGGCCGTGCAGTACCACTCGGGCGTGGGGACGGGCACCTCGAAGCCGCCGTACACGACGTCCGGCTCGGCGTTCATCACGTCGTCCTGGAACGTCATGCCCCACACGACGCGCTTGGTGCGCCCCCGGGCCCCGCAGCCCGGGCACTGCGGCCGCATGCGGGCGCGCTGCGCCGCGACCGTGTGGGCGTGCATGAGGTCGTGGCACGCCTCGCACAGCAGGTGCACGTCGCGCACGACCTGCTCGAGCGTGCGCCCGCCCGCCGTGGTGGTGCCGAGGCGGACGGCGCCGTCGTCGTGCGCCTGCATCTGGTGCACGTCGACGAAGCGCTCGCACGACGCGCAGCGCTCCTCGCGCCGCATCGCCCAGCCGGTCACGGCGCGGTGCCCGAGGATGCGCAGCGCGTGCACGTCGGGTGCGGTGCGGCCGGCGCCGCAGTCGCCCGGGTCCAGGGTGTGCACCGGGCCCGCGCCGAACTGCTCGGCGACGCCGTCGAGCACCAGCCGGGCGTGCTCGGCCGGCAGCCACCCGGACGTGCCGGTGTAGCTGTCGGCCCCGTCGAAGAGGTCGGCCCAGACGATCGGCCGGTCGGGGCCGAACAGGTCGTCGGACACCCAGCTCTCGCCGTCGGGGGTGCCCATCAGCTCGACGGAGGCGACCACGCCGGCGTCACCCAGCACGGTGACGACGACGTCGCCGCGCTGGGGCCCGCCCGGCCCGCCGGGGAGCGTGTGCTCGCGCGAGCGGGTGGCGATCGCGACGGACTCGCGCAGCCACTCGCCGGACCAGTGCAGGTACACCGACGGCACCAGCCAGGCGGGCAGCGCCGACAAGGACGGGATGGTCTCGCTCTCTCGGGTCACGAGGCGAAGATATCGGGCGAACGGGCCCGAGCACGACATCGCCCGACATCCGATGACACCGCACGACACCCCGGAGGCCAGGTCGTTCCCCGCACCGCCGGTGCGCGGTAGGTTCACCACCAGGCACGACGGCGTCGCCGACATCGTGGAGGGACCATGGACATCGCACTCTGGGTCGCCGCGGGGCTGCTGGCCGCGCTCTATCTCGTGGTGGGCTTCGTGAAGCTCACCCGCGGCAAGGAGCGGCTGCGGACCCGGATGGGCTGGGTCGAAGACTTCCCCGACGTCGTGGTGCGCTTCATCGGGCTGTGCGAGATCGCGGGCGCCCTGGGCGTGATCCTCCCCTGGCTGACGGACGTCGTGCCCGTGCTCACGCCGATCGCCGCCGCGTGCCTGTTCCTGCTGCAGGTGCTCGCGATCATGGTGCACGTGCGCCGGCAGGAGACCTCCCAGCTCACGATCAACGTGCTGCTCGCCCTGCTCGCGGCGTTCGTGGCGATCGGCCGCTTCGCCGGCTGGTGAGCCCGGCGCGGCACGCTCAGCGCACCGCGGTCAGCGTCGCCAGCTCGTCGTCCGTGAACAGCCGCGACCGGATGAGGAACCGCACCCCCTCCGGCGCCTCGACGCTGAACCCGGAGCCGCGCCCGGGCACCACGTCGATCGTCAGGTGCGTGTGGCTCCAGTACTCGAACTGGGCCCGGCTCATCCACACCGGCACGGTGAACGTCTCGCCGGTCGCGCCCGGCTCGGTGAGCGGCTCGTCCTTCAGCTCGAGGTCGCCCAGGTGCACGTCCGCGTCGCCGAGCAGGAAGTCGCCGTCGGGGTAGCACATCGGGCTCGACCCGTCGCAGCACCCGCCCGACTGGTGGAACATCAGCTCGCCGTGCTGCCGCCGCAGCCGGGCGAGGAGCCCGGCCGCGGCGGCGGTCACGGCGACGCGCGCAGGGAGCCCGCCGGCGGCCGCCCCGTCGTCGTCGCTCATCGCGCCTCCTTCGTCGTCCGGCTCAGAAGAACCCGAGCTTCTGGCCCGAGTAGCTGACCAGCAGGTTCTTCGTCTGCTGGTAGTGGTCGAGCATCATCTTGTGGTTCTCACGCCCGACGCCGGAGCCCTTGTAGCCGCCGAACGCCGCAGCCGCCGGGTAGGCGTGGTAGCAGTTGGTCCACACGCGCCCCGCCTCGATCGTCCGGCCCGCCCGGTACGCCGTGGCGCCCTGCCGCGACCACACGCCGGCGCCGAGCCCGTACAGGGTGTCGTTGGCGATCTTCATCGCGTCGTCGAAGTCCGCGAACTCCGTCACCGACACGACCGGCCCGAAGATCTCCTCCTGGAAGATGCGCATGGAGTTCTTGCCCTCGAACACGGTGGGGGTCACGTAGTAGCCGCCCGCCAGGTCGCCGTCGAGCTCGGCCCGTTGCCCGCCGGTGAGCACCTTCGCGCCCTCCGCCTTGCCGATGTCGATGTACGACAGGATCTTCTCGAGCTGGTCGTTGCTGGCCTGCGCGCCGATCATCGTGTCGGTGTCCAGCGGGTTGCCCTGCGTCACGGCCTTGGTCCGCTCCAGGGCGTCGCCGAGGAACTGGTCGTAGATGTCGGCCTGGATGAGCGCGCGCGACGGGCAGGTGCACACCTCGCCCTGGTTGAGGGCGAACATCGTGAACCCCTCGAGGGCCTTGTCGTAGTAGTCGTCCCGCTGGTCCGCGACGTCGGAGAAGAAGATGTTCGGGCTCTTGCCGCCGAGCTCGAGCGTCACGGGGATGATGTTCTGCGACGCGTACTGCATGATCAGCCGGCCGGTCGTCGTCTCGCCGGTGAAGGCGATCTTGCGGATGCGCGGGCTGGACGCGAGCGGCTTGCCCGCCTCGACGCCGAACCCGTTGACCACGTTCAGCACGCCGGGCGGCAGCAGGTCCCCGACGATGTCCAGCAGGAAGAGGATCGACGCCGGCGTCTGCTCCGCCGGCTTGAGGACGACGGCGTTGCCCGCCGCGAGCGCCGGCGCCAGCTTCCACGTGGCCATGAGGATCGGGAAGTTCCACGGGATGATCTGCCCGACGACCCCGAGCGGCTCGTGGAAGTGGTACGCGATCGTGTCCTCGTCGATCTCGGAGATCGACCCCTCCTGGGCCCGGATCGCGCCCGCGAAGTAGCGGAAGTGGTCGATGGCGAGCGGGATGTCCGCGGCGAGCGTCTCGCGGACGGGCTTGCCGTTCTCCCACGACTCGGCCACCGCGATCTTCTCGAGGTTCGCCTCCATGCGGTCGGCGATCTTGTTCAGGATGTTCGCCCGCTCCGTGACCGTGGTCTTCCCCCAGGCGGTCGCCGCGCCCTCCGCCGCATCGAGCGCCCTCTCGATGTCGGCGGCGGTGCCCCGCGCGACCTCGGTGAAGGTCTGGCCCGTCACGGGGCTCGGGTTCTCGAAGTACTGCCCGTTCGCCGGCGGGACGTACTCGCCGCCGATCCAGTGGTCGTACCGGGCCCGGTACTCGGCGATCGCCCCCGGCTGGCCGGGTGCTGCGTAGACGGTCATGCTGCCTCCTCGCGTGCCTGCGGCGCGCCGTCGCGCCGCGTGGTCGCGACGGTAGGCGCCGGAAGGTTGCAGTCCCGTTGCAGCGCGACCGGCCGCGGACCGTCAGGACAGTTCGGCGTCCAGGAGGGCGACGTGGGCACCGGCCCGCACCGCGTGCGGGCTGCCGGGCGCGGCGACGGCGAGCAGGCGGGTCCACGCGGCGTGGTCGTCGGCGCCGTCGACGCCGCGCACCCACGCGTCCAGTGCGGCCAGGTCGTGGGAGGCGAGCACGGCGGCCCGGACCTCGGCGGCCAGCTCGGCGCGCAGCGCCTCCACGCCGGGCGCTCCGGATCTCGGCAGCAGCGGGGCGTAGCGACCCGCCGCGGTCCGGACGTCACCCCGGCCGAGCGCCTCCCGCACGTCGCCCGCGTCGGTGCGCAGGGGCCGGGCGAGCCGGTACGGCCGGGAGTCGGCGAGCAGCGGCCCGACGACGCGCCGCAGCCGCGACACCTCCGCGCGGACCGTCACGTCCGACAGCTCCCCCGGGTGCAGCAGCACGGCGAGCTCGTCCGCGCCGAGCCCCCCGGGGTGCTCGGCCAGGAGCAGCAGGATCTCGGCGTGCCGCAGCGACAGGGGCTGCACGCCCCGGACGGTGCGCAGCGTCGGCCTGCCGAGCACGACGAGGTCGGGTGCGGCGCCCGACAGCGAGGCGTCGGGCCCGGCCCGGACACCGGCCGCCGCGCGCGCGGCGAGCTCCCGCTCGACGGTCGCGACGGTCGCGCGGACCAGGGAGAGCACGACGTTCGAGGCCGCCGCGGGTCCGCCGGTCACGTCCAGCACCCCGAGCACGCGCCCGGTCGCCAGGTCGTGGATGGGTGCCGCGGCGCAGCTGAGCTCCTGCACGGGCCGCGAGTAGTGCTCGGCCCCGATCACCTGGACGGCCCGTCGGGTCGCGAGCGCCGTGCCGGGGGCGTTCGTCCCGACGCTCTCCTCGCGCCACACCGCGCCCTCGACGAACCCGACGCGCTCGACGGTCCCGCGCAGCCCGCGGCTGCCCTCCACCCACAGCAGCCGGCCCGTCTCGTCGGAGACCGCGACGACGAGGCCGTCGTCCGCCGCCGCGTCGACGACGAGCTCCCGCACCACCGGCATCGCGGGGGCGAGGGGGTGTCCCTGGCGGTAGTCGGCCAGCTGGTCACGACCGAGCGGCGCCGCCGCGTGCGGGGCGTCCGGGTCGACGCCGCTGCGCAGCGAACGACGCCAGGAGGCCGCGACCAGCGGGTCCACGCCCGCCGGGGGCTCACCGGTGCCCAGGAACGTCTCGTAGGCGGCGCGCACGCCGGTCGGGTCGTGGCGCGGGCCGGTGCGTCGGGGGCGCCCGCCCGGGTGGGCCGCGGCGTCCGTCGCCTTGCGCATCAGGACCTCCCGACGTCGTCGTCCGGTGGTGCGGACAGTGTAGGACGCCGACGCCCCGGCGTCAGTCCCGCCCGAAGGCCTTGCGCAGCTCGTCCTTCGCCCGCTCGAGCACGTCCCGCTGCGACGCCGGCAGGTTCGTGCCCGCCCGGTTGACGTAGAACGTCAGCATCGACATCGCCGACTGGTAGGCCGACCCCTTGCGGCGCCGGCTCGACTCGGCGGAGCGCTTGAGAGACGCCGCGATGCGCGCCGGGTCGTCCCAGGTGAACACGTCGTCGTCGAGGTCGAGCGCGTCGGAGTGCTCCGTGACGTCCTGCGACCACTTCTCGTCGCTCCCGTCGTGCTTCGCCATCCTCCGACGCTAGGCAGGGCCGCGGCTGCTCGCAGCCTGCCTCCGCCCGCTCAGTCACGCAGCGCGAGGCGACGTGCCAGGACGGCGCACACCACGAGCTGGAGCTGGTGGAAGACGATCACGGGCACCGCGACCACGCCGGCCACCGCGACCGGGAACAGCACGCTCGCCATCGGCAGCCCGGTCGCGAGCGACTTCTTCGACCCGCACATGAGCAGCGCGACCCGGTCGGTGACGGGCAACCGCAGCGCCGCGCCGCCCCACCAGGTGATCGCGAGCATGACCGCGAGCAGCACCGCGCTGACCAGCAGCAGCGCCACGATCACCCACGCGGAGGTGCCGGCCCACACGCCCGCCGACGACGCCGCGGCGACGGCCGAGAACACCACGACCAGGATGGTGCCGCGGTCCACGGAGAGGGTCAGCCAGCGGCGGGCCCGTACCCAGTCGCCCACGACCGGCTGCAGCAGCTGCCCGACGACGAACGGCAGCAGCAGCTGCACCAGCACCGTGCGGACGCCGCCGAGCCCGCCGGCGGCCCCGGCCCCCGCCGCGCCGGACGCGTCGGGCATCAGCCACAGCACGAGCAGAGGCGTGAGCAGCATGCCGAGCACGTTGGAGACGGTGGCGCCGCAGATCGCGCCCGCCACGTTGCCGCGGGCCACGGAGGTGAAGGCCACCGACGACTGCACCGTCGACGGGAGCAGCGCCAGGAAGAGCATCCCGGCGGCCAGCGGCGCGCCCACGAGCGGCACGACCGCCCAGGCGACCAGCAGCCCGAGGAGGGGGAAGACGACGTACGTCGACGCCAGGATCCCGCCCTGCAGCCGCCCGTTGCGCAGGCCCGCCCACACCTCCCGCGTCGACAGCCGCATGCCGTAGACGAGGAACAGGGCGGTCACCGCGACGTCGCTGACGACGTCCACCACCCGCTGTGCGCCCGGGCCCACGGGGATCACCAGCCCCGCCACGAGGACGACCATCAGGACGACGACGAACGGGTCCACCCACCGGCTCAGCACACGACGCACCGGGCGAGTCTAGGGATCCCGCCGGCACGACGACGCGGAGGTCCGCCGCTCAGCGACGACCGGCGGGGAGGTTCGCGTCGGCCCACCGGCGGCCGGGCTCCGGGTCGACGCCGAAGCGCTCCGCGTAGCGCTCGTGGATCTCGCGCCACGGCTCGTGCGCCTCCTCGTCCGAGAGGAAGCCTCCGGCGAGATGGGGCTCGAGGCGCGCGAGGTAGGTCTCCCACCCGGCAGCGGTCTGCGCCGCGGGCAGGTCGTCGATGACGTGGGTGTAGACGAGGCGGCAGCCGTCCTCCGTGCGCGAGAGCTCGAACGCCTGCGGCTGACCGGCGAAGGTCCAGGCCAGGCGATGAGGCGCGTCGACCTCGGTCACCTCGAGCACGGCTCCGCCGAGGTCGACGACCTCCCCTTCCGCCGGCGTCCACGGCGCGGCGCCGGGGAAGAAGCGCCCGAGCTCGGCCGGGACGGAGACCGCCTGCCACACCCGCTCGACCGGGTGTGCGACCGTGAGCTCGAAGCGCAGCCGGGGGCGCCCGTCTGCCTCGTCCAAGGTGCCGTAGGCCAGGTGTGCGGTCATGTCGTGCCGTCCCTTCCGGGTCTGTGGCCGGTGCGCTGCACGGTGGCCCACGGTCGCCGAGTGCTCTGCCGCGCAGGCACGACGATAGGCAAGTCGTTACTTGCACGTCAAGTGTCGACGACCACCGGGCAGGGCCCGGCCGCAGAGGCGCCGCCGCCCCGGCCGCGCCCTACCCTGGACCGGTGACCGCGCCGCCCGGGACCAGCGACCTCCCCCGCACCGTCGCCGTCCTGCTCGCGGCGGGAGCAGGCACCCGGCTGGGCCGCGGCACGAAGGCGCTCCTCCCCCACGCCGGCCGCACCCTGGCCGAGCACGTCGCGGACGTGCTCCGGGCGGGCGGCTGCGACGAGGTCGTCGTCGTGCTCGGCGCGCAGGCGAGGCAGGTGCGCGACGGCGCCAGGTGGGACGCCTCCCGGGTGCGGGTCGTGGTCAACGACGCGTGGGCCACGGGGATGGCGTCGTCGCTGCGGGCCGGGGTCGCGGCCGCGCTGGAGCCTCGCGACGGCGTGCCCACGGGACGCCTCGTCGTGGCGCACGTGGACCAGCCCGGCGTGAGGCCCGACGACGTCGGCCGCCTGCTGGCCGCGCACCGGCCCGGCCGGATCGCCGTCTCGCGCTGGGCCGACGCGGCGGCGCCGGGCCCGGGGCGGCCCCGCTGGGCCCACCCGCTGGTGCTGGACGCCGCGCTCGCCGGCCCCGCGGCCGCGAGCGCCACGGGCGACGCCGGAGCGCGCGACTTCCTGCGCGCCCACGCCGACCTGATCGACGTCGTCGTGCACCCGGGCGACGGGCGCGACGTCGACACCGAGGCCGACCTCGACCTGCTCACCTGACCCGGGGCGCTGTGGGTGCACAGCGCCGGGTCAGGTGGTGGCGGCCGCCCTGATGCCGAGGTAGACCTTGTCCCGCGCGAGCGGCAGCTCGGTGAACCGCACGCCCGTCGCGGCGCGGACCGCGTTGGCCAGGGCCGGCGCGACCGGGTTGAACGGGCTCTCGCTCATCGACTTGGCCCCCATCGGCCCGGTGGTGTCGCTGGTGCGGGCGAAGTAGACCTCGCTGCGGGGCACGTCCGCGAACGTGGGCAGGTGGTACTGGCGGAAGATGTCGGTGGTGACGCGCCCGTCGTCGTCGATCACCACGTCCTCGTACAGGGCGGCGCCGAGCGCCTGCGCGATGCCGCCCTCGACCTGGCCACGGCACTGGCGCGGGTTGACGACCTCCCCCGCGTCCGCGGCCTGCACGCTCTGCAGGATGCGGATCTCGCCGGTGCCGCGGTGCACCGCGACGCGGAACCCGTGCACGTTGAACGCGACCGACCGCGGCGTGCCGCCCCAGCGGCCCTCCGCCTCCAGCCGCACCCCCGCGGCGGCGGCGTGGCGCGCCACGTCGGCCAGCGCAAGGGTGCTCCCCGCGCACTCGACGCCGCCGGGCACGAGACGGCACCCGGCCACCTCCGTCCCCGCCGCCGTCGCGGCCACGGCCAGCACCTGGGTCGCGAGCTCGGTCGCCGCGGCGAGCGACGCCTTGCCCGCCACGACCGTCCCGGTGGAGCCGAACGCGCCCGTGTCGTGCTCCACGAGGTCGGTGTCGGACTGCCGGACGACGACGTCGCCCGCGCGCTGGCCGGTCGCGCCGGCCACGAGCTGGGCGTGCACGGTCGTGGTGCCGTTGCCGAACTCCGCCGTGCCGACCTCCGCCTCGACCACGCCGTCCGGGCGCAGCCGCGCCCGCGCGTGGGCGACGTGGCCCCGCGGCGGGACCGTGTCGATCATGGAGACGGCCGTCCCCTCGCCGACATCCCACTCCTGGCCCAGCCACGGCGTCCCCGGGTCGTCGGGGTCGGCCCCGTACGCGGCGACGTCCCGTGCCCGGCCGCGGGCGAGGGCGTCGTCGGCCAGCTCGATGCACTCGTCGAGGCCGTAGCTGCCGTACAGCACATCCTCCTCCGGCTCGGGGTTGAGCGACAGCATGGGGTCGCCCTCGCGCACCACGTTGCGCCGACGCAGGTCGAGCGGGTCCATCCCGAGTCGGCGGGCCAGCTCGTCCATCGCCGACTCCACCGCGAAGATCATCTGGCTCAGCCCGTACCCGCGGAACGCCCCGGACGGCAGCGTGTGCGTGTACACGCAGTGCGCGTCGACCTTCTTGTTCGCGCACGTGTAGACGGCGATCGACTCGCCGCAGCCGTGGAACATCACGCCCGGCCCGTGGTTGCCGTAGGCGCCGGTGTTGCTCAGCACATCCAGGTGCAGCGCCGTCAGCGTGCCGTCGCGACGGGCGCCGGCCCGGACCCGGACACGGAAGGGGTGCCGCGTCGTCGTGCCGGTGAAGGTCTCCGTCCGGGTCAGCTCGAGCTGCACGGGCCGGCGCAGCCGCAGCGCCGCGAGCGCCGCGACGTCCTCGACCAGCACCTCCTGCTTGCCGCCGAACCCGCCGCCGACCCGCTCGCAGTACACGCGCACGCGGTCCAGGGGCAGGTCGAGCACCCGTGCCAGGTGGCGGCGGGCCAGGAACGGCACCTGGGTCGACGACCGGACCACCAGCCGGCCGTCGTCGTCGAACGACGCGATCGCCGCGTGGGTCTCGAGGGCCGCGTTCTGCACCCGCTGCGTGCGGTAGGTGGCCTCGTGCACGACGTCCGCCTCCGCGAGGCCCGCCTCGACGTCGCCGAGCTCGCTGTGCACCTCGGCGACGACGTTCGCCCCGGGCCGGGAGACCCGCGCGGACGCGGCGTCCAGCTCCGGGTGCACGAGCGGCGCGCCGGGCGCCATCGCCTCCTCGGGGTCGACGACGGCGGGCAGCACCTCATAGTCGACGCGCAGCCGCCGCACTCCCTCCTCCGCCGCGGCGACCGAGTCGGCCACGACGGCGGCCACCCGCTGCCCCACGAAGCGCACGACGTCGTCGAGGATGCGCGTGTCGTCGGGGTCGTCCGTCCAGTGCTCGTGCTGGGCCGTGCTGAAGCGCGCCGCCGGGGCGTCGGCGTGCGTGAGGACGGCGCGCACGCCGGGCACCGCGAGCGCGTCCGCCGTGTCGAACGCGGTGATGCGGGCGTGCGCGTGCGGCGAGCGCGCCAGCCTCAGGTGCAGCAGCCCCGGGTAGGCATCCGGGTCGACGTCGAGCGTGTAGCGCACCTGCCCCGTCACGACGCCGCGGCTCGCCGGGGCGGGCTCGTTGGTGCCGAAGGCGGCCGTGCCCACCGCGCCCGGCTCGCCGTGCGAGTGCGCGGGCGTCCACCCGTCGTGGCCCTGGTCGCACGGCGCGGCGCCGGCCGGGTGCGGCACGCCGCAGGTGTCCCCGCCCGTCACGGCGTCCGCGATCGACCGGTACCCCGTGCAGCGGCACAGGTTGCCCTTGAGGCTGCGCGGCAGGTTCGCCCGCTGGTCGTCGTCGAACGTCGCCGCCGTCATGATCAGGCCCGCCGTGCAGAAGCCGCACTGGAAGCCCTGGGAGTCGAGGACCTGCTGCTGGACGGGGTGCAGCGCCCCGTCGGCGGCCGCGTCGGGGCCGTGGGCCGACGCCGCGAGCCCGCCGATCGTCGTCACGTCGCGGCCGGCCGCGCGCCGCGCGGGGTAGACGCAGCTGTGCACCGGCACGCCGTCGACGTGCACCGTGCACGCGCCGCAGTCGCCCCCGTCGCAGCCCTTCTTGACGCCGAGCGCGCCCTGCTCGCGCAGGAACGTGCGCAGGCACTGGCCCGCGCGGGGCACGGCGTCGACGTCCCGGCCGTCCACGCGCAGCACCGGCGTCGTGCCCGGGCCGGCGGCCGACGTCGGGGTGGTGGGGCGGGTGGTCGCCTCGGTCATCGCCGGCCTCCGTCGGTCGGGCTGTCGGTCGGGCTGTCGGTCGGGCTGTCGTCGCGCTCGAGCAGCTCGCGGCGGATCTCCTCCGCGAGCCGGTAGGTCATGTCGCGGCGCCACGCGGGCAGGCCGTGGATGTCGTCGTGGTACAGGTCGTCCGGGATCGCGGCGTCGATCGACGCCGCCAGGCCCGCGGCGTCGGGGTGCGCGCCCGGCGGGAACCGCAGCTGCACCGGCCGACGGGTGGACGCCGTCACGGTGATCACGAGCTCGCCGCCGGCGCCGTCCGTCGGGTCCGCCGCGTCGAGGCGGCCGATCAGCAGCACGCCGGAGCGCCCGAGGTTCGACAGCGAGAGCCGGCGGAACGCCGTGCGGGCACGCAGCGCCGCGGCCGGCAGCCGGATCGCGCGCAGCAGCTCGCCCGGCGCGAGGGTGTTGCGCATCTCGCCCGTGACCAGCTCGACCACGGGCTGCGTGCGGCGCGCCCCGCCCGGGCCCCAGACCTCGGCGACGCCGTCGAGCGCCGCGGTCAGCGACGTCATCGGCCCCGCCGGGAGGGACGTGGCCACGTTCCCGCCCACGGTCGAGGTGTTCCAGATCTTGAACGACGCGACGAAGGCGTCGCAGCACGGGCGCACGAGGTCCAGCGCGGGCCATGCGTCGCGCACGGCCGCCGCGGCCGGGTCGTCCGGGAAGGCGTACAGCTCCGCGACGGTGCAGGTCGCGGCGACCTCCAGCCCGTCGTCCGTCACCGTGAGCGCGGGCCACCCGGCGCTCGTGAGGTCGAGCAGCCGGCGCAGGCTCTGGCTGCCGTACGAGAACAGGACGGTGCCGCCGGCCAGCCACGCGTCGCCCTCGCGCCAGTCGGCGGGGTCGGCCGTGGGGACCAGGTCGGTGACGGTGCTCAGGTCCACCGGGAGCCCTCCTTGCTGTGGTCGTCGCGGGGAACGGCCGGCGCCGCGTGCAGCGGGCCGTCCGTGCGGCTCAGGGGCAGCGCGGCGGCGCGGCCGTGACGGACGGCGACGAGCTCGGCCACGACGGAGACGGCGACCTCCTCGGGCGTCACGGCGCCCAGGTCGAGGCCGATGGGCGAGCGCAGCCGCGCCAGCGCCTCGGGCGTCACGCCCTCGGCGCGCAGGGCCTCCAGGCGCTGGGCGTGCGAGCGGCGCGACCCCATCGCCCCGACGTACGCGAGCGGCAGCCCGAGCGCGAGCCGCAGGGTCGGGACGTCGAACTTGGCGTCGTGCGTGAGGACCGCCACGGCGGTGCGGGCGTCGAGGCGCCCGGCCTCCGCCTCGGCCGCCAGGTACCGGTCGGGCCAGTCCACGACCACCTCGTCCGCCTGCGGGAAGCGGCGCGGGTCCGCGAACACCTCCCGGGCGTCGACGAGGGTCACGCGGTAGCCCAGCAGCCGCACCGCCCGGATCAGCGCGCCCGCGAAGTCGCCCGCGCCGACGACGACGAAGCGCGGCGGGGCGAGCCGGGTCTCGACCAGCAGCGTGACGGGCTCGTCGTCGGGCGTGCACCCGCCGTCGTCGACGCCGGGTGCCGCGTGGACGGTCGCGGCGCCGCCCGCGCGCAGGACGGCGTCGACCTGGGCCGCCACCGCCGGCAGCGCGCCTTCGTCGACGAGCCCCCGCAGCGAGTTGTCAGAGCCACGTGGGCCTATATCGCCACCTGGCTCTGACAACTCGAGAACGACGGCGGTGGGGCGCGCGACGTCCAGGCGCCGCACGAGCGCGGCGGGGGCGTCCTCGCCCGCGGCGAGCTCGGCCAGCGCCACCGCGCCGGGGTCGCCGTCGTCGCCGGGCCGTACGGGCTGGACGTGCACCTCGAGGCTGCCGCCGCAGGTGAGGCCGACGGCGAACGCGTCGTCGTCGGACCAGCCGAAGGTCTCGCGGTGGCACTCCCGGGCGGCGATCGCGTCGAGCGCGGCGGCGTGCACCGCCGCCTCGACGCACCCGCCGGACAGGCTGCCGATCACGGCTCCGTCGGCGCGTACCGCCATCGCGGTGCCGACAGGGCGCGGCACCGAGCCCGACGCCCCGACCACCGTCGCGACGGCGAACGGCGCACCGCCGGGTCCGAGCCACGCGGCCAGCTGGTCAACCAGGGTGAGCATCAGTGCCCCCTCCCTCTCGGTCGGGCCCGCCGGGTCTTGACGGGCCCGACCGATGTCGTCGTCAGGCGCCGATCGCCGCGGAGAGCGGACCGCGCACGAAGTACACGAGGAAACCGGCGGCGACCACCCACAGCAGCGGGTGGACGTCGCGCGCCCTGCCGCAGGCGAACCGCAGCAGCACCCACGTGATGAAGCCGATCCCGATGCCGTTGGCGATGGAGTACGTCAGCGGCATGGTCACGACGGTGAGGAACACCGGCAGCGCGACGGAGAAGTCGCCCAGGTCGATCTCCTTGATCTCCCTCATCATCATCGCGCCGACCACGACGAGGGCGCCGCTGGCGACCTCGATCGGCACGACCGCCGTCAGCGGGGTGAGGAACATGGCGACGAGGAACAGCCCGCCCGCCACGACCGACGCCAGGCCGGTCCGCGCGCCCTCCCCGATGCCGGCCGCGGAGTCCACGAACACGGTGTTGGACGACGACGAGGTCGCCCCGCCCACGACCGCGCCCACGCCCTCGACCACCAGCGCCGACTTGATCCGCGGGAAGTTCCCGTCGGCGTCGGCGAGCCCGCCCTGCTTGGCCAGGCCCGTCATCGTGCCCATGGCGTCGAAGAAGTTCGTGAAGAACAGGGTGAAGACGAGCATCGTCGCGGCGAGCGCCCCGATGCGGTCGAAGGCGCCGAGGCTGAACTGCCCCAGCAGGGACAGGTCGGGCACGGACACGAGCTGCTCCGGCAGGGCCGGCACCGACAGGTGCCAGCCGCCCGGGTTGTCGTCGCCCGCGGGCCCGAGCTGCAGCACCGCCTCCACGACGATCGCGACGACCGTCGTGGCGACGAGGCCGATGAGCAGCCCGCCCTTCACCCTGCGCGCCACGAGGATCCCCATGAGCAGCAGCCCGAGGACGAAGATCATGGTCGGCACGGTGGTGATCGACCCGCCGTCGCCCAGCTGGACCGGCGGGCCGCCCGGGGTGCGGGTGACGAAACCGGCGTCCACGAAGCCGATGAAGGCGATGAACAGGCCGATGCCCACGGTGATGGCGGCCTTGAGCTGGCGTGGGACGGCGTTGAAGATCGCCGACCGCGCGCCCGTGACGGCGAGCAGCACGATGAGCAGGCCGTTGATCAGCACGAGGCCCATCGCCTCGGGCCACGTGACGTCGCCGATCACGGCGACCGCGAGGAAGGAGTTGATGCCGAGCCCCGCGGCGAGCGCGAAGGGCAGGTTCGCCACGAGGCCGAACAGGATCGTCAGCACGCCCGCCGCCAGGCCGGTGACGGCCCCCACCTGGGCGGTCGCGAGCCAGCCGCCCGCGACGTCGGTGGGCGCGTTCTCGGCGCTGGTGCCGCCGAGGATCAGCGGGTTGAGGATGACGATGTACGCCATCGCGAAGAAGGTCACCAGGCCGCCGCGGACCTCGCGGCCCGTGGTGGAGCCACGTGCGGTGATCTTGAAGAGGCGGTCCAGCGCGCCTCGGGCTCCGGTGGTGGTGCGGGGGCCGTCGTGCTCGGCGGTGTCCCGCCGCGTTCCCAGGATGGTCACGTCCTTGTGTCCTTTCCGGTGCGGGATGGGGTCAGGCCGGTCGGGTCAGTAGTCGACCCGCGTCTCGAGCACGCGCCACGCGTCGAACGGCGTGACGGCGCTGGCGGTGCGCTCGTGGCGCACGGTCATGACCCCGCCGGCGGCCGGGGCCTCGGGCAGGTCCTGGAGCCGGGCGGCGAAGAAGTCGTAGAAGGCGGCGTCGTCGAAGCCGGCGGCCGCCGCGTCGTGCCGGTCGGCCGCGAAGTACACGGCGTCGACGCGCGCCCACAGGGCGGTCGCCAGGCACATGGGGCACGGCTCGCAGCTCGAGTAGAGCGTGGCGCCGGTCAGGTCGAAGGTGCCGAGCGCCGCGCACGCGCGCCGGACGGCGGTGACCTCCGCGTGGGCGGTGGGGTCGTTGTCCTGGGTGACGCGGTTGTCGCCCTCGACGACCTGGCCGTCGGCGGTGACGACGACGGCGCCGAACGGTCCGCCGGCGTCGGCGACGCTGGCGACGGCGAGGGCCACGGCCCGCTCGAGGTGCTCGGCATGGCTCGCGGCCGGGTCCGGCTCGGCGGTACGGGTGCCGGTCGCGGCACGGGTGTCCACGGCATGGTGTTCCATCACGGGTCTCCACGGATCGGGCAGCGGCCGCGGCGTGCCCGGAGGCTCGCGATGACGCTCGCCCGACGTGGCTGGGGCACGGCGGGCCGCTGCAGGTGAGTTGTCGTTCCACCTGGTAGATAGCTGCCGGTGTCGGATCGACTCCTGTCGACCACCGCGCTGACGCCGTCGGCGCCGGCGCGGCCCGGGCCCGCCGTTGGTCCTGCCGACGCTAGCAGCACGTGACGGAGCGCACAACAGGTTTGGAAAACTTGTTCCGCATCGCGAATTCGTCACCGCCAATGGCGACGCCGTCTCACATCGTGGTCCCACATTCTGGACGGCACCTGTCGGCGCAGGTCGCGCACTCCTTAGAGTGGCCGGGACGCACCCGCACCCGGCGCACGCCGACAGATGGAGGAGCCATGCCCGCACCCACCGACCCGACGCCCCGCCTCGCCGAGTACGCGCACCCGGAGCGCCTCGTCACCACGGACTGGCTGGCCGAGCACCTCGACGACGCCGGCCTCGTGGTCGTCGAGTCCGACGAGGACGTGCTCCTCTACGAGACCGGCCACATCCCGGGTGCGGTGAAGATCGACTGGCACACCGACCTCCTGCAGCCGGTCGAGCGTGACTACCTCGACGGCGCCGGCTTCGCGGACCTGCTGGCGAGCCGCGGCATCTCGCGCGACACGACCATCGTGCTGTACGGCGACAAGAACAACTGGTGGGCCGCCTACACCGCCTGGGTCTTCACCCTGTTCGGCCACGAGGACGTCCGCCTGCTCGACGGCGGCCGCAACCTCTGGGTCGCCGAGGGCCGTGAGCTCACCACCGACGTGTCCTCCCCCGCCCGCGGCGACTACCCCGTGGTCGAGCGCGACGACACCACGTTCCGCGCCTTCAAGGAGGACGTGCTCGCGCACCTCGGCACCGGCCCGCTCGTCGACATCCGCTCCCCGCAGGAGTACACGGGCGAGCGCCTGCACATCCCGGACTACCCCGAGGAGGGCGTGCTGCGCGGCGGGCACATCCCCACCGCGCGCAACGTGCCGTGGGCGACCGCCGTCTCGTCGGACGGCACGTACAAGCCGCGCGCCGAGCTGGAGGCGATCTACCGCGAGGGCGGCCTCGGCATCGAGGCGGACGACTCCGTGATCACGTACTGCCGCATCGGCGAGCGCTCCAGCCACACGTGGTTCGCGCTGAAGTACCTGCTCGGCATCGAGGACGTGCGCAACTACGACGGTTCCTGGACCGAGTGGGGCAACGCCGTGCGCGTGCCGATCGCCGCGGGCACCGAGGCCGGCCAGGTGCCCGGCGCCAAGGCCACCGCCCAGGCCGCCTGACCGACCCCGGTCACGACCACCCCACCGGTCGAGCCTGTCGAGACCCCGCGGTCCCGACAGGCTCGACCCGTGTCACCGCCCCTGCGAGAGACTGGACCCATGACCGACGCACCCACGCTGCCCGACGCTCTCGCCGAGATCCGCGAGGAGTTCCTCGACCTGCCCGAGCGTGAGCGCCTGCAGCTGCTGCTGGAGTTCTCGCGCGAGCTCCCGGCCCTGCCCGAGCGCTACGAGAGCGCGCCGGGCCTGCTGGAGCGGGTCGAGGAGTGCCAGTCGCCCGTGCGGGCGTTCGCCGAGGTGACCGACGGGGTCGTGCACTTCTACGCGTCGGCCCCCGAGGAGGCACCGACCACCCGGGGCTTCGCGTCGATCCTGGCGCAGGGGCTGTCGGGCCTGACGACGCAGCAGGTGCTGGACGTGCCCGAGGACTTCCCCCTGATGATCGGCCTCACCCGAGCCGTCAGCCCGCTGCGCCTCAACGGCATGGCAGGCATGCTCACGCGCGCGAAGCGCCAGGTGCGCGAGCAGCTCGCGGCCTGACCGGGGCGCCGCTCGGGGCGCCGCTCGGGGCACGGCCCAGCAGAACAGGGCTCAGCAGGGCAGGGCTCAGCAGAGCCGGGCTCAGAAGTCGAAGAGGTCGCCCAGGAAGGACTCCTTCTTCTTCTTGCGGCGGTACTCGTCGCGGCGCGGGTCGTACCCGCGGTCGTCACGACGCCGGTCGTCCCGGCGCCGGTCGTCGTACCGCGGGTCGTACCCGCGCGGGTCGGGGCCGCGGTCGTCGTACCGCGCGCCGGCCGGAGCCCCCGCGCCGTAGGCGGCGGGCTCGGCGGGCCGCAGGGGGCTGCCGGCCTCGGCGGCGATCTCCGCCTCCATCGACCGGTCGATGATCTTGTCGAGCTCACCCCGGTCGAGCCACACCCCACGACACTGGGGGCAGTAGTCGATCTCGACCCCCTTGCGCTCGGTCATCACCAGGACGGACTGATCGTGCGGACACTGCATCGCGAGCTGCTCCTTCGTCGGCTGGCTGTCTCAACGCCCGGGGCCCTCCGACGGTTCCCGATGTGCGAGAGTGTGCCCATGACGGTGCTCGTGGCCTACAACCCGTCGCCGCACGGCGAGGCGGCCGTCCGGACGGCGATCTCCGAGGCAGCCCGACGGCGGCTCCCGCTGCACGTGGTGAACCTGGCGCCGCCCGACGGCGCGGACGACGCCGCGCGGTCGCTGGCCGCGCTCCTGGACGCCGCGCCCGAGGGCGTCGACGTCCAGCCCGTGACGCGCCGCAGCACGGGCGCCGAGCCCGCCGACGCCATCCTCGACGCGACCGAGGCGTCCGGCGCGTCGCTGGTCGTGATCGGCTCCCGCAAGCGGTCCAGCGCCGGCACCTTCCTCATGGGCACCACCACGCAGCGCGTGCTGCTCGACTCCCCCGTGCCCGTCCTGGTGGTCAAGGACGCGTACGACTCCTGACGCGCCGAGCCCGTCGAGATCGGATCTCGACGGGCTCGATGCGCGGTTCCTCGGACGTGTCGCCCGCCCGGCGTCGGTCAGCTGATCCTGCGGCGGTAGGCGGCGACGGCGAAGGCGTAGGCGGCGACGAAGATGCCGACCAGCCAGGCGAGGGCGATCCAGATGTCGTCGCCGACGGGCTGCTCGGCGAACAGGGCCCGGATGGAGTTGACGATGGACGTCACGGGCTGGTTCTCGGCGAACCAGGCGACCGGGCCGGGCATCGTGTCCGTGGGCACGAAGGCCGAGCTGATGAACGGCAGGAAGATCAGCGGGTAGCTGAAGGCGCTCGCGCCGTCCACGGTCTTCGCCGAGAGCCCGGCGATCACGGCGAGCCAGGTCAGGGCGAGGGTGAACAGGGTCATGATGCCGGCCACGGCGAGCCAGGCACCGAAGGACGCCCCCGTGCGGAAGCCCATGGCGAACGCGACCGCGATGACGATGGCGACCGAGACCAGGTTCGAGATGAGGGACGTGAGCACGTGCCCCCACAGCACGCTCGACCGCGCGATCGGCATCGACTGGAACCGCTCGAAGATGCCGCCCTGCATGTCGAGGAACAGCCGGTACGCGGTGTACGCGATGCCGGACGCCACGGTGATCAGCAGGATGCCGGGCAGCATGTAGTTGATGTACGAGTCGCCGGTCCCGGTGTTGATGGCGCCGCCGAAGACGTAGACGAAGATGAGCATCAGCGCGATCGGCGTGACCGCGGTGGTGATGATGGTGTCCGGGCTCCGCAGGATGTGGCGCAGCGACCGGCCGGTGAGGGTACGAGTGTCGGCGAGAGCGTGGGTGGTCATCGGGATTCCTTCTCGATACCGGTCGCACCGACGAGCGAGAGGAAGACGTCCTCGAGGGACGGCTGCTTCTCGACGTACTCGACCTTGGCGGGCGGGAGGAGCTGCTTGAGCTCGGCGAGGGTGCCGTTCTGGATGATCGTTCCCTCGTGCAGGATGGCGATCCGGTCGGCGAGCTGCTCGGCCTCGTCGAGGTACTGCGTGGTGAGCAGCACGGTGGTGCCGCCCTGAGCCAGCTTCTTGACGGTCTCCCACACCTCGACCCGCGCCTGCGGGTCGAGGCCGGTGGTGGGCTCGTCGAGGAAGATGATCGGCGGGTCGCCGATGAGGCTCATCGAGATGTCGAGGCGACGGCGCATGCCGCCGGAGTAGGTCCCGGCCCGGCGCCCGCCGGCCTCCGTGAGCGAGAAGCGTGCCAGCAGCTCGTCAGCGACGGCGCCCGGGTCCTTCATGTGGCGCAACCTGGCGACGAGCACCAGGTTCTCCCGCCCGGTGAGGACCTCGTCGACCGCGGCGAACTGCCCGGTGAGGCTGATGGACTCGCGGACGTCTCCGGGCGTCGCCGCGACGTCGAAGCCGTGGACCGTGGCGGTGCCCTCGTCGGCCTTCAGCAGCGTCGACAGGATCTTCACCAGCGTGGTCTTGCCGGCGCCGTTCGAGCCGAGCAGCGCGAAGATGCTGCCTGCGGCCACGTCGAAGTCGACGCCGCGCAGCACCTGAAGCTCGCCGAACGACTTCCGGACGCCCTGGACGCGGATCTCGGGTCCGCGGGCCTGGTCGGTGGTCATGTCTGTTCTCCTCTGACGGATTCTTCTCAGGGGCGGCGTACGACGACGTCGCCGTAGCCGGTGCTGGCGTGGATCTCCGCGGTGGCCTCGTCGTCGATGGGGCCGTCGGTGGGGGTCAGCTGGTTGCGGACGGCGCCGTGCTCCGACGCGATGTCGAGGAACGCGGCGGTGCCCTCGGGCACGCCGACGTCGATGGAGCCGTACGACGTGGTGAGGGTGGCGCTGCCGGACTCGAGGCTGCCGACCCGGATCCCGGCGTGCGCGGACTTCACGGTGAGGGTGCCGCGCACCCGGTCCACCGCGATGTCGCCGTGCGCCCCGTGCACCTCGAGGGTGCCGGTGACGGTGCCCAGGGTCGTGGTGCCGCTGCTGGCGCGGACCGTGCCGTCGCCCGCGGCCTCCTCGATGCGCACCGAACCGGCGCTCACCTTGACGTCGGTGGCGCCGACGGCACGGCGGACCTCGACCGAGCCGGCGGAGACCTTGAGGCCGAGCCGGCCGACCTCCTCCAGCCGGGCGTTCCCGGCGGAGAGCGTCATGTCGACGGCACCCAGCGCGCCCTCGGCGTAGAGCGAGCCGGTCTTGCCCCGCACGTCGGAGCCGAGGGGCAGCTCGACCGTGATGTCCGCGGTGCCGGCCGCGAAGGGCAGGACGAACTGCTTCCACGATCCCGGATACGTGATGGTGACCGCGTCGCCGTCGCGCCCGACCTGGATCTCCTCGGCGGCGCGGACGCTGCCGGACTTCGTGCCGGAGGGCAGGACGGTGACGACGACGTCGTCACGCTCGGAGGCGACGAGGTGCAGGTTGCCGAAGGGGACGTCCACGACGATCGGGACGGGGTGGGGGGCGGAAAAGGTAGGCATGGTGAGCTCCGTGGTGTCGGGGTGATGTCAGGTGATCGGGGGGCGGGGGCGCGGTCAGCGCACCCAGCCGGTGACGCGGCCGCTGCCCCGCTGGTCCGGCCGGCTCTGCGCGGCGGGGCGCCCGGTGGGCTGCTCCAGCGCCGCCGCGACCGCACGCACGAGCCAGGTGTTGACCGAGACGCCGTCGCGGGCCGCGGCGGCCTCCGCCTTCGTCTTGAGGTGCTCGGGAAGCCGCAGCGTGGTGCGGGTGGTGGCGCCGCTCTCGACGTCGGCGGCCGACAGGGCCGCCTGCGCCGAGGCGTCGCTGACCGGCAGGGTCACGGGGACGGGCTCCGTGGCGCCTGCTCTCGGTGCCGCCACGACGAACTCCGGGGCGCCGCCACGCAGCCGGACGTCGACCGAGCCCGGTGCGAGCTCGGCGGAGATCTCACCGGCGGCGTCGGAGAGCGCCTCGAGCAGGACGAGGCGCGCGGCGGTGTCGAGCGGAGCGGTCAGCCGGCCGGCGAGCTCGCGGGCGTCCTCTCCCCCCGCGGCCGCGGCGGTGGCCAGCTGCTGCTGGAGGTTGTCGACGTATCGGGTCAGGTCCATGACGCCACTATGACACCATGTGTGGTGTCAACGCAAGAGGTTGACGTCAAATTGATGTCAGAGTGGCGTCACCCGGCTCTCAGGGCGTGCCGTGACGGGCCGCGACGTGGTTGCGCTTGCATGTGTCCTGAGTCACCGATGTACGGTGCGCTGCGTGGATTCCTTCGCCGACGCTGTCGCCGCCGCCAGCTCCTTCGTCTGGGGGCCGTTCCTCCTCATCCCCCTGCTGCTGGGCACCGGCCTGTTCCTGACCATCCGCCTCCACGGGCTGCAGTTCCGCAAGCTCGGCGCGGCCCTGCGTCTTGGCCTGCTCAAGCGCAAGGAGGCCGGCGACGCGCCCGGCGACATCTCGCACTACCAGGCGCTCACCACGGCGCTCGCCGCCACCGTCGGCGTCGGCAACATCGCGGGTGTCGCGACGGCGATCGGCCTCGGTGGCCCGGGCGCCCTGTTCTGGATGTGGGTCACCGGCCTCGTGGGCATGGCCTCGAAGTACTCCGAGTCCTTCCTCGGGTCGAAGTTCCGCGTCGTCGACGAGAACGGCGAGCAGCGCGGCGGGCCGCAGGAGTACCTCAAGCGCGGGATCAAGGGGCCGTTCGGCAAGGTCCTCGCCGTCGCGTTCGCGATCTTCGCCGCCCTGGCCGCGTTCGGCATCGGCAACATGACCCAGACCAACACCATCGCGCAGTCGATGGACGACACCTTCGGCATTCCGCCGCTGGCCTCCGGCATCGTGATCGTGGTGTTCGTCGGCGTGGTGCTGATCGGCGGCATCAAGCGGATCGGCAACGTCACCGCATCGTTCGTGCCCACGATGATCCTGTTCTACGTGCTCGCGGGCCTCGTCGTCCTGGGGGCCAACGTCACCGCCATCCCCGACGCCTTCGCGCTCATCTTCACCGACGCGTTCACCGGCACCGCCGCGACGGGCGGGTTCGTGGGCTCGACCGTGGCGATGGCGCTGCAGTTCGGCGTCGCGCGCGGCCTGTTCTCCAACGAGTCCGGGCTCGGTTCGGCCGCGATCGTCGCGGCGGCGGCCAAGAGCGTGCACCCGGTGCGCCAGGGGCTCGTGTCGATGACCCAGACGTTCATCGACACCATCATCGTCGTGTCGTTCACGGGCCTCGTCATCATCACCTCCGGCGCGTGGACGTCTGGCAAGGAGGGCGCCGCGATGACCGCCGAGGCCATGTCCTCCGGCCCGCTCGCCCAGATCGGCGGCGCCGTGGTGACCATCGCCGTCGTCTTCTTCGCCCTGTCCACCGTGATCGGCTGGGCGTACTACGGCGAGCGCTGCGCCACGTCGCTCTTCGGCATCAAGGTCTCTCTCCCCTACCGGGCGATCTTCACCCTGGTGTGCCTCGTCGGCGCGGTCTGGGAGCTCGAGCTGGTCTGGGGCGTGGCCGACGTCCTCAACGGGCTCATGGCGCTGCCGAACCTCATCGGCCTGCTCCTGCTGTCGGGGCTCATCGCCCGCGAGACCCACGCCTACCTGGCGAAGGACCCCGACCTCACCGACCCGCCGTCAGCGCTCGAGGACTACGCTCCGGTGCGCTGACCTCACGGTCGCCCGCGACCAGCGGACGCAGGTCGGCCCGCGCCGCCGCGATCGGCTCGACGGGCACACGCTCCACGCCCCCGGCCTCGGCCATCCACCAGCCGAGGTTGGGGGCGAGCGTGCCGTAGGCGTCGCGCAGCACGTACCGCAGCACCGTGTCGGCGAGGCGCACGCCGTCCCGCCAGGCCCCGGTCGGCGACGGCAGCGCCAGCACGCGCAGCCCCTGCCGGAAGACCAGTCGGCCGTCCACGATCCCGTAGCGGGGCATGAGCCGCTTCACCGCGTTCAGGGCCCGGAACGGCCACGGCGGGGCCTGCTCGAGCACCAGCGGGGCGCGCGGCGAGAGCTGCCGGGACAGCCGGTGCGGGTCGATCGCCACGCCGGCGTCGCGCAGCTCGTCCGCCATCCACTGCAGCGCCAGGTCCGACAGGCCGCAGCGGGCCCCGCCGCCCCCCACGTCGCCGTGCGTCCCCGGGAACCACACCTGCGCCACCCGACCGGGCGGGTCGTCCTCGGGGACGCTCCACAGGCACGGGGCGAACGTGATGCGCCGCTCGTCGATCGCGAGCGCCTGCCGAGCCCTGCGCACGATCGGCGAGAGGGAGACGTCGTGGAAGCGGCTCTTGCGTCGTGACGGGCCGGGGACCCCGAGCGCACCCACCGTGTCGAAGACGCCGAGCAGGTCGACCGGGACGGTGCGACCGTGCTCGTCGTGGAACGTGGTCTTCTCCTGCGCGACCTCGCGCACCCGGGCCAGCACGCGCTCTGCGCGACGGTGCCGCCACGACCCGGGGCGGGCGGTCCGCGCCACGCGGGCCGCGCGCGCCAGCCGACGCGGCGACGGGGGCTGCAGCCGGTAGACCCGCTCCGCCTCGCAGAGCAGGCCGGCGTCGACGGCGTCCGGCTCGAGCAGCCCGACCTGCGAGAGCATGCCGACGATGCTGCGGGCCGTGTACGCCCCGCGGGAGTAGCCGAGCACGACGATCTCGTCGCCCGGCTCGTACGCCATGGCCAGGAAGCGGTAGCCGTCCATCACGTTGCGGGTCAGTCCGTAGCCGAACGCGCCCCCGAAGAGCCGGTCCAGCAGGTACCCGTGTGCCCCCACTCCCCCGACGTACTGGACCAGCTGGACGACGTCCTCGCCGTCCGCGCCGCGGGTCGTGCCGATCGGCATCGACCGGGCGAGCTTCACGATGTTGGAGACCTGCGGGTTCACCGCATGGCTCCAGGTGCCGTCACAGCAGAGCACGAGTCGCTTCATGGTCTTCCTCCCCATGAACGACAGAGGTGCCCGGGGCTGGGCTGATACGCGGGCGGGCGATCGCGTGTCCGGTCGGCGACACCCGCGGTCAGACGACGACGCGGACCACGGCGCTGTGGTCGAGCTCGGCGTCGCCCCGGTCCACCATCTGCTGGTAGCGGTCGCGCGCCACCTCGGTCGCCCCGGTGGCGACGCCGAGTTCCCGGCCAGCCGCGATGCCGAACTCCAGGTCCTTGAGCTGCGTGCGGCACGCGGCACCGTGCGTGAAGTCGCCCGTCAGGTAGCGGCGTGCCTTGTCCGTGAGCAGCTGCGACGCGGCCAGCCCGCCGCCGAGGACGTCGAGCACCGCCTCGAGGTCGAGCCCACCGGCCTCGGCGATCGCCACGGCCTCCGCCAGCGCGTTGAGCGTGCCGCCCACGACGACCTGGTTGCACGTCTTCGTCAGGGAACCCGCACCCACCGGGCCGAGGTGTCGCACCGTGCGGCCCAGCGCGTCGAAGACCGGTCCCAGCAGCGCGACGTCCGCGTCCGCCCCGCCGGCCATGATGCTCAACGTCCCCGCGGCGGCACCCTCGACGCCTCCGCTCACCGGGGCGTCCACGAGCCGGACGCCGTCGGCCGCGAGATCGCGCGCCCACTCCCGCACCGCGACCGGGCTCACCGTCGACATGACCACCAGCAGCGGGTCGTCGACCCCTGCTGCCCGCCACCCCGCACGCAGCCCGTCGGCGCGCTCGACGACGTCGCGCACCTGCGGCAGGTCCGGGAGCATCGCGACGACGACCGGCCGCGCCGCTTCGGCCGGCGTCGTCGCGACCGTCGCGCGAGGATGGTCGCCGGCGACCGCCTGGGCCTTCGACGCCGTCCGGTTCCACAGCGCGACGTCGAAGCCCGCCCCCAGCAGGTTCCGGGCCATCGGCGCTCCCATCGGCCCCAGCCCCACGAACCCGATCGTCGTGCCCTGCATGCCTGAACCTCCGCACTCGCCGTCGTCGTCGGAAGCGGCCCGGCACGACGGCGACGCCGGGCGCCTCAGCGTAGCCAGCGTCGTCGACGGCGCTCAGCACGATCCCGAATCCGAAGACGTCGAGACCGGGCCACGACGAAGGCGCGGCCCGGACTCGACGTGTCAGTGCTCTACTTCAGGTCGACCGTGACCCCGTCAGAGAAGGCCGAGTCGTGCAGCTCGATCGAGGTGAGCCCCGACTTCTCCGGCACGTCGAAGACGACGACACCCTCGACCTTGTTGCCAGGGTTGATGTCATTGAGGAACGCCTCCGAGTCATCGAGGTAGATACCGGCCTCGTCATCGGCGGAGTACTCCCGGTCCTTGCCGTCGTAGGCGTACTGGTTCCCGGAGTAGAACATCTGGCTCTCGTCGCCGATGTTCTCGACGGTCACGTGAACGAGGACGTACTGACCCTGGGCGGTCTCGCTCAGGTACTCGTCCCCGACGCTCTCCACGCCGTCCTCGACGTCGGTGACGGTGAACTCGAACTTGCCGTCGCGCACGGCGTCCCCGATGGCCGCAGTCTTCTCCGGCTCGGCCTTGGCAGCCGCATCGGTCGTCGTCGTGTCCGCCACCGCGGCGGGTGCCGGCGGCTCTTCGCCGCCTCCGCCCATCGCGGAGCCTACGATGCCGATGGCCGCGACGGCACCGACGCCGGTCAGCACCTTGTGCCGCGCGAACCAGTTTCTGTTCGCCTTCGCGACGGCCTTGGCCTCTCGCGCCTGGCGCTTGAGGTCGGCCTTGCTGGCGGGCTCCGGCGTCACGGGTCCGGTCGGCGGGGTGGGGGGCGGGAACTGGTCGGTCATCGCTGCTCCTCTGAGGTCATGCCATCGGCACGGGAGGTGCGACGGCTCCGGTGCGGGGTCCCGCGCTCGGTCTGGCTCCAGGTTCGTCCAGCCGACGCCCAGCGGACATCGGCCGAACGGGCAGACCTCCCCGCCCGATCGGGTATCTCCGGCCTCCATGCACTGGCCCGTTGGGCGACGCGACGACGCATGCCTCGCCGTAGGGTCGCTCTCATGTCAGCCCGAGCAACGACCGGCCCTTCGGTGAAGGTCGGCGGCTCCGTGCGACGGTGGTTGTCGCGGGCCGGGACCGTCGGTGCAGTCGCCGTGTCGGCATGCAGCGCGATGGTCGCCGTGTCGTTCGCCGCCACGGCGGCGGAGCAGGACGGCACACCGAACACCGGGCTGTACGTCCTCGCCACGCTCGTCGGCCTGACGCTTGCCGGGGCACTGGTGCTGCGTCGCCGGCACGCGGTCGCGCTCTGCGTAGTCGCGTCGGCCGCGTCGATCCTGCTGCCGATCGACTCGTCCGCCGCGCTGCTCACCCTCCCCTGGGTGGTGGCGACGGCGTCGGTACGCACGTCAGCGGCCTGCACGGTCCTCACCGGCGCCGCCACGGGGGCTGCCCTGGCGCGCGACGCACTCCGTGACCCCGGCGACATGGTGTTCGCCGTCGTCGACCAGCCGTCCGGTGCGGTGACGTCCCGCCCCGGGTCCGACGCCGTCATGGTGATCCAGCACCCCGGAGCCAGCGCGTTCGTGGTGATCGGGGTCGCGCTGCTGGCCGCGTCGCTCGCCGTGGGCCTGGCGCGCCGCTCGCGCGCCACGGCTGCCCGGGCACGAGAGCAGCAGGAGGCGCAGGCGTCAGTGACCGCCGTCCTGCGCGACCAGATGACGCGCCAGGAGGAGCGCGAGCTCATCGCCCGGGAGGTGCACGACACGGTGGCGCACCATATCGCCGCGATCTCGCTGCAGGCCTCGGCCCTGGAGGTGATGCGCACCGACGACTCCGAGGTGAGCGGGACGGCGCGAGAGGTGCGCGCCTCCGCGCAGCAGGCGATCGCCGAGCTGCGCACGCTCCTGGCCACGCTCCGATCGGGCGACCAGGACGGTGTCGTGCTCCCCGGGACGAGTCTCGACGACCTCGCCCCGCTGCTCGAGCAGCTCCGCCACGACGGCGCACGCCTCACCAGCACGGTGTTCGTGTCCGGGGCGGACCAGGCTCCCCCGCCGATCACCCGGGCGACGTTCCGCATCGTCCAGGAGGCGGTGACGAACGCCCTCAAGCACGCTCCCGGCCAGCCCGTCGACGTCGCGGTGCGTGCCGCGCCGGTGCACGGCGTGAGCATCCGCGTGAGCAACCCTCTCCCGGACGCGCGTTCCTCGCAGGAGCGCGTGGTCCTGGGCACCGGGTCCGGCATCCTGGGGATGCGTGAGCGTGCCGAGGCGGTCGGCGGACGGCTCGACGCCGGTGCCGCGGACGGGCGGTTCGGCGTCGCCGCCTCGCTCCCGTGGGACGCCCCGGCCGCGGGCGAGGTCGCTCGAGGCTAGGCTCCGACGGTGTGACCCGCGTCCTGCTCGTCGACGACGACCCGATGGTGCGGCGGCTCCTGACGACGGTGCTGACCGCCCAGGGCATCGACGTGGTGGGCGAGGCGACCGACGGTGACGAGGTCCCCCGCGCCGTCGCGGAACGTCGGCCGGACGTCGTCCTCATGGACCTGCACATGCGCCGCACCAGCGGCCTCGACGCCATCCGCACGCTCCGGGGCACGTCCGCACCGCCCGCGGTGATCGCGCTGACGTCGTTCGGCACGGACGAGACGGTCGTCGAGGCCCTCGACGCCGGTGCGCAGGGCTTCCTGAGCAAGGACGACGACCCCGAGCACATCGCCCGACACGTCCGTCAGGTCGCCGACGGCGCAGGCGCGCTGGACCACGGCGCCGCCGGCGCCGTCATCCGGCACCTGAGCGGCAGCCGTCGCCTCGGCTCGCGGCAGGACGAGGCACGAGCCGCGCTGGCCGGCCTCACCGACCGCGAGCTCGAGCTCGCCTCGTACCTGCCGCACGGCCTGTCCAACCCGGAGATCGGCGTTCGCACCTACTGCTCCGCGTCCACCGTCAAGGCGCACCTCGGGCGCGCGATGGCGAAGCTCGGCCTCACCTCGCGCGAGCAGCTCGCCGTGCTGGTCGACCGTGCCGGTGCGACGGCGCCCGACACCTCCGCCTGAGCTCTGTTCCGTGCCGCCGCACGGTCGCGGACGCTGGAGAGACGGCCGCGGCACTCAGCGCAGGCGGCGCAGGAACTCGCGCGTCCGGTCATGCTGCGGGTCACCGAGGACCTGGGCGGGCGTGCCGCGCTCGTGCACGCGGCCGGCGTGCAGGAAGACGACCTCGTCGGCGACGTCGCGCGCGAAGGCCATCTCGTGAGTGGCCACGAGCATCGTCGTCGGACGCCCCGCGACGCCCTCGGTCCGCAGCGACAGCAGCAGGTCGAGCACCTCGCCCACGAGCTCGGGGTCGAGGGCCGACGTCACCTCGTCGAGCAGGAGCAGCTCGGGCCCGCTGACGAGCGCCCGGGCGATGGCCGCACGCTGCTGCTGGCCGCCGGAGAGCTGGTCGGGGTAGGCGCGGGCCTTGTCGGCGAGGCCGACGCGCTCCAGCATCGCCGTCCCCGCCTCCTCGGCGTCCTTGCGCCGCATCCCGTGCACGACGCGCGGAGCGAGGGTGACGTTGTCGAGCACGCGCAGGTGCGGGAAGAGGTTGTACTGCTGGAACACCATCGCGAGGCGGGCGCGTACCGCGTCGGCGTCCACCCAGGGGTCGGCGACGTCCTCGCCGTCGAGCAGGACCTGGCCGTCGTCGACCTCCTCGAGCAGGTCGACGACCCGCAGCAGGGTGGACTTCCCCGAGCCGGACGACCCGACCACGACGACGCACGACCCGGCGGTGACGTCGAGGTCGACGCCGTCGAGCACGACCTTGCGGTCCGCGCCGGCGCCGAACGACTTGCGCACGTCGCGCAGCGACAGCAGCGGCTCGGCGCCGCCCGGCGCGCCCGCGCTCATCGGACGACCCCCGCGCCGCTCACGCCACGCAGCTCGCCGCGCCAGCCCTGCCGTGCCGACCAGGCGTCGACGAGGCGGGTCAGCGGGATCGAGACGAGCAGGAACAGGACACCCGCCACGACGTACGGCGTGAAGTTGTAGTCGCCGGTGGTGGCGATCTGGGCGGCCCGGATCGCGTCCACGGCACCGAGGATCGAGATGAGGCCGGAGTCCTTCTGCAGCGACACCAGCATGCTCGCGACCGGCGCCGTCACGTTCCGCACGGCCTGCGGCAGCACGACGCGCCACGCGGCCTGCGCGCGCGTGAGGCCGAGCGAGCGTGCCGCCGCGACCTGCGACGGGTGCACGGACTCGATGCCCGCGCGGAAGATCTCCGCGAGGTAGGCGGTGTAGCACAGCACGATCGACAGGCCGCCGAGGAACGCCGCCTCGACGGGCAGCCACGGCAGCCGCAGCGCCGGGAGGCCGAAGCCCACCAGGAGCAGCACCAGCAGCAGCGGTACGCCACGGAAGACGTCCACGTAGACGACGGCGAACACCCGCAGCGGGAACAGCGCCGGGATGCGGGACGTCCGCACGACGGCGAGCAGCATCCCCACGACGAGGCCGACGACGCCCGCCACCACCCAGACCCGCAGGTTCAGCCACAGGCCTTCCGCGACCTCGGGCAGCACCTCCCACGCCCGCTCGGGCGAGAAGAACGCCTCCCGCGCCCGCTCCCAGCCCGGCGCCGTCGTCACGACGTACACCACGGCGGCGACCACGACCACGGTCGCCACGCTGGCGACGAGCACGGCGCGGCGCCGCTGGGCACGCCGGAACGCGTCGCGGGCGGCCGCCCGCGGGGACGGCACCCAGGGGTCGGCACCGGCGGTCATGCGCGCCTCAGCCCGTCACCGGTCGTCATCCGCAGGCACCGCCGCGTCAGGACAGCTCGGGGATGTCGTCGGACTTCAGCCACTGCGCACGCAGCTCCTCCAGGGTGCCGTTCTCGTCGAGGGTGTCGACGGCCTGGGAGACGCACTCGGTGAGCGCCGAGCCCTTGTCCAGGACGAGCCCGAGCTGCTCCGGCTCGCCGACCGGCGGCAGGGTCCCGACCACGTGCGTGTCCGGGAAGTACACGGTCGAGGCGGCCACGCCCTGGTCGACGTCCATGACCATCGCGTCGATCGTGCCGGAGCTGAGCGCCGTCATGCCGTCGCCGGCCGCGTTGAAGGGCGTGACCTCGACGGCGTCGCCCCAGGCCTCCTCGGCGGCGTCGAGGGACGTCTGGGAGGCGGTCACGCCGATCTTCGCGCCCTCGAGGTCGGCGAGGTCCTTCGCGCCGGAGAACTTCCCCTCGTCGGCCACGATGACGCCCTGCCGGCTCGTGAGGTACGGGCTGGAGAAGTCGACCGCGCTGCGCCGCTCCTCGGTGATCGTCGTCTGGTAGGCCGCGAGGTCGAACGGCTTCACCGCGGGGCTGACGATCTGCTCGAAGGTCACCGACGTCCACTCGACGTCGTCCTTCGCGAAGCCCAGCTCGTCGGCGACCGCGTACACGAGGGCCGACTCGAAACCCTCGCCGCTGGTCGGCTCGCCGATGTACCAGGGCTCGAACGGGTCGCTGGCCCCGACGGTCAGCGTGCCCTCCGTCAGGGTCTGCAGCCCCTCGGGGGTGCAGTCCGCGGCGGCGTCCGCCGAGGGCGACCCGGCGTCACCGTCGGGCGTCGAGCAGGCGGCCAGGGCGAGGGCCGCGGCGGAGACGAGGGCGACCGCGAAGGCGGGACGAGAGGGGCGCACGGGTGAGGCCTTCCGGGAGCGGGACACGACGTCGTCGAGCCTATGCCGACCGGGGCCGGATGGGGCATGGTGCTGGTCACAGGTCCCGTCGGACGTCGTTGTCGATTTCCGGTGCCCCGGCCCGTCATCGAGGTGACGGATCCACCGACAGGAAGGACGAGGGTCATGACCACCTACGTCGTACTGCTGCCAGGCGTCGAGGACGCCTGGGAGCACGCGAGCGCCGAAGAACGGGCCGCGGTCTACGCGAAGCACGGAGAGTTCGCCCGCGTGCTCGCCGAGCGCGGGCACCGCGTCACGGGCGGGGCGGAGCTGGAGCAGTCCCGGGACGCCAAGCAGGTGACGCGTGACGCCGCGGGGCGCGTCGTCGTCACCGACGGCCTGTACGCCGAGACGACGGAGCAGCTCACCGGGTTCTACCTGGTCGAGTCCGACGACCTCGACGACCTCCTGCAGGTCTCCGCGATCCTCGTCGGCCACCTCGGTGACGGCGACGCCGGGACGGTCGAGGTCCGCGCGGTCGTCGAGCACGCCGGGGGTGCCTCATGAGGATCACGGTGCTGCTCACCCAGCCGGACCACTACGAGCGCTGGGATGCCATGGAAAGGACCGAACGCGACGAGTTCTTCGCCGGCCTGACACGGTTCGCCGACGCCGTCGCGGAGCGCGGGTCCGTCGTCGCCGGCGAGGGCCTCGCGCACCACGCCCAGGCCCGGACGCTCGGCCCGGGGCCGGACCGGACCGTCACGGACGGCCCCTTCGCCGAGGCCGCGGAGCAGCTCGGCGGCTTCTACCTGGTCGACCTGCCCGACCTGGGCACGGCTGTCGAGCTCGCGCGGCTGCTGCCGGACCAGATCACGGTCGAGCTCCGTCCCGCCGTCGTGGAGTAGGGCCGTGACGGAAGGACGCCTGTGAAGGCCCTCGAGGGCCTCATGCGCGACGAGTGGGGCCGGCTGCTGGCCCTGCTCGTCGCGCGCTACCGGCGTCTCGACCTGGCGGAGGACGGCCTCGCCGACGCGTTCGAGGCCGCCGCCCGCAGGTGGCCGCGCGACGGCGTGCCGGCCAACGGCCCCGCGTGGCTGCTCACGGCCGCCCGACGCCGCGTCCTCGACCGGCTCCGCTCGGAGCAGGTCCTCGCGCGGTCCATGCCCCTGCTCGTCGTCGAGGCGGACCTCGCCGAGCGCGCCCAGCGGGTCATGGCCGACGCCGGCGAGCCGCTGACGGACGAGCGGCTGCGGCTGGTGCTGCTGTGCGCGCACCCCCGGCTGTCGCGCGAGGCCGCCGCGGCCCTCTCGCTCCGGCTCGTGCTCGGCATCCCGACGGCGGACGTGGCGCGCCTGTTCCTGCAGCAGACGCCGACGATGGCGGCCCGCCTCACCCGGGCGCGCAAGAAGCTGGCCGGCGAGACGTTCGCGCTTCCCCGAGGGGAGGAGCTCGCGGCCCGCGTCGCGGTCGTCGCCGACGTCTCGTACCTCGCGTTCACCGCGGGCTACGCGCCGTCGTCCGGCGACCATGCGGTGCGGGCGACGCTCGCCGGCGAGGCGATCCGGCTGGTCCGCGTGCTCCGGGACGTGATCCCGGCGTCGGTCGACCGCGCCGACCTGGACGCCCTGCTCGCCCTCGAGCTCCTGCAGCACTCGCGCCGCGACGCACGCGTGCGGGACGGCGCGCTCGTCCTCCTGCCCGACCAGGACCGGTCCCTGTGGCACCGGGACGAGATCGGCGAGGCGCTCGACCTGCTGACGCCCCTGGCGCACGCCCCCGCGACGCCGTTCCTGGTCCAGGCCCTCGTCGCCGCGGAGCACGCCGTGGCGCCGACGGCCGCCGACACCGCCTGGGGGCGCATCCTCGCCCGCTACGACGAGCTGCTCGCCCTCACGGACACGCCGGTGGTGCGGCTCAACCGTGCCGTCGCGGTCGCCGAGGTCCACGGCCCGGCCGCGGGTCTCGCCGCCCTCGACCAGGTCGCCCTGCCCGGCCACCGGCTCCCGGCCGTGCGGGCCGAGCTCCTCGTGCGCGCGGGCGACGACGCACGCGCGGCGGACGCCTACGACGCCGCGATCGCGCTGTGCGACAACGGGGCGGAGCGGGAGCACCTGCGCCGGCGCCGCGCCCGGCTGGCGCCGGGCAGGCACCCGGGCCCGCGCGGGTGACGGCCGGGCGCGTGACGGCCGGGCGCGTGACGGCCGGGCGCGTGACGACCCGTCACGTGTGCACGTGCGCCCGGTGACCCGTCTGGGCGGAGATGTCGTGCTCCGCCTGCCCGAGCAGCGTGTCCGCCAGCCGGCGCAGCGCCCGGCCCGCGGCCACCTCGTCGCCGATGAGCGGCACCTCCGCGTCGCCCGGGTCCTTGCGGGCGTGCCCGACGGCGCGCAGCGCACCCACGTCGTCGTCGTCGCGGCCAGCCGGCCCCGCCACCAGGGTCGCCTCCGCCGTCGTGCTGCCCGACGCCTCGACCAGCGTCAGCTGGACCTGCCAGGTCACCGACCGCCCCCGGGTCGCCTCGGCGGCCTGGCCCTCGTCGTCGTGACGCACCAGGGTGTCCGGGCCGGGGAACACCAGCGACTCCTCCCCCGTGTCCGACCAGCGCACCCGGTACGGCGGCGAGCCGTCGGCATGCTCGCAGCCCACGACGACGCCGTCACGCACCGCGCCGCCCACGACACCGGACGCCACCACGATCCGGTCGCCCACCGTGGCTCTCATGGTCGTGCTCCTTCTCTCTCGCCGCGGGTCGGGCCCGTCCGCCCGCCACCGGTCAGTGCGACCGCAGCGCGTCGACCAGCTCGGACTTGCGCATGCGCGACCGGCCCTCGATGCCGATCTCGGCCGCGCGCTTCTTCAGCTTGTCGACGGTCCAGTCCTCGTAGGACCCCGACTCGCCACCCTTCGACCCGACCTTCCCCCGGCCGCGGGCGGCGGCCGCGTTCGCGATGCGGGCGGACTTCTCCTTGCTGTTGCCCTCGTCCCGGAGCTCCTCGTAGAGCTTCTTGTCCTTCACGCTCGGACCGGCGTCTCGTCGGGGCACGGGAGGCTCCTTCCTCGTCGGCTCTGTCGACCGGCCGCCGCGGCGCGGCGGCTGTCTCCAGCGTGGCCACGATCCGGCTCTGATCGCATCTCGGGAGCGGTCCCGCCGTGATCGGGGCGAGGGAACCCCGGAAATGACGAAGGGCCCGACCGGATCTCTCCGGTCGGGCCCTTCCGTGGTAGCGGGGGCAGGATTTGAACCTGCGACCTCTGGGTTATGAGCCCAGCGAGCTACCGAGCTGCTCCACCCCGCGTCGGCACTACGAACTCTACGGCATCATGCCGGGTGCCCGAGCCACCCCGGGTCGAGACCGTCTGCGGGCAGCGCGTCGGGGTGGCCAGAGTCGTGCGCATGGTCGTGTGCCCCGTGGGGCCAGAGCACCACGATCGGGGTCCAGACCCCGGGAATGACGAAGGGCCCGACCGGATCTCTCCGGTCGGGCCCTTCCGTGGTAGCGGGGGCAGGATTTGAACCTGCGACCTCTGGGTTATGAGCCCAGCGAGCTACCGAGCTGCTCCACCCCGCGTCGACTCCCAGAACATTACGGCGTACGTCCTGGCGAAGCAAATCGGTCCGGGCCAGTGGGACGGAGGTCACACCCGCCCCCCAGGGCCGTCGACGGCGTCCTCGAACACCCCGGAACGGCCGAGGGCCGCCACCCGGATCGGGTGACGGCCCTCGGGCTGCCGTGCGTCAGTTGCCGCCCAGCTCGCCCTCCGCGGCGATCGCCGCCTCGAGCGCCTTCTGCAGGCGGTCCTGCGCCTCGCCATAGGCCGCGAAGTCGCCGTCGGCGAGAGCGGCGTCGGCGTCCTGCATCGCCTGGTTGGCGTTCTGCAGCGCCGCGTCGAGCTGCGCCTGGGCGTCGCCCGACGGGGCGCTCTCCGTCGGCTCGGGCTCTTCGGTGGGCTCGGGCTCGTCCGTGGGCTCCGGGGCAGTCGGGTCCTCCCCGTCGACGGGAGCCGTCGGGACCTCGGTGTCGACCCCGCCCTGGGCGTCGCCCGCGGTGGCCCCGGAGTCGCCGCCGAACACCTGGTCGAGCGCCTCGTCGAGCGTCGGCGCATATCCCGTCTGGTCACCGAACGCCACGAGCACGCGGCGCAGCAGCGGGAACGGTGTCCCCTCCGACGACTGGATGTACACCGGCTGCACGTACAGCAGGCCACCACCCACCGGCAACGTGAGCTGGTTGCCTCGGACCACGCTCGACGACCCGCGCTCGAGGATGTTGAGCTGCTCGGAGATCGTCGGGTTCGAGTCGAAGTTGTTCTGCACCTGACCCGGTCCGGGCACCGTCGAGTCACGGGGCAGCTCGAGCATGCTCAGCTTCCCGTAGCTCTCGGCCTTCTCCCCCGCCGTCGTGCCGGCGTCCCCGTCGGCCGCGAGATACCCCGTGAGGATCTCGCGGTCGGTATTGCCGCCCGGGATGAACGTGCTCGTGAGCGAGAACGACGAGTCCTCGGCCCCCGGCATCTGCAGCGTCATGTAGTACGGCGGCTGCAGCGGCTTGGGGCTCTCGCCGCCGACCGTCGGGTCCTCCGGGTTCGCCCAGAAGTCCTGGCCGGAGAAGAACTGCCCGGCGTCCTCGACGTGGTACTGCGTGAGGAGCGAGCGCTGCACCTTGAACATGTCCTCGGGGTAGCGCACGTGGCTCATCAGCTCGCCGGACATCTCCGACATCGGCTTCACCGAGGTCGGGAAGACGTTCGACCACGCCTTCAGCATCGGGTCGTCCGGCTCCCAGGCGTACAGCGTGACGGTCCCGTCGTACGCGTCGACCGTCGCCTTCACCGAGTTGCGGATGTAGTTGACCTCCGGCGGGGTCTCGACCGGCACGCCCTGGGCGGCCAGGGTCAGCGAGTCCGTGGTCGCCTCGTCCATCGGCATGGACGACGAGTACGGGTACGCGTCCGACGTGGTGTACGCGTCGACGATCCACTTGACCTTGCCGTCCACCACCGCCGGGTACGTGCGGTTGTCGACCGTCAGCCACGGGGCGACCTTCTGCACCCGCGTCTGCGGGTCGCGGTCGTAGAGGATCTGGGACTCGCTCGTGACCCGGTCGGAGAAGAGGATCTGCTCCGACCCGAACTTCAGGGCGTACAGCAGCTTCGCGCCGAACGAGCCGATGTCCGGGCCCGCGGCGTGCTCCTCCGTCGGGAAGGTCGTGTTGACCTGCCCGCCGCCCTGCTCGTCGTCCGCCTGGTAGTCGAGCTCCCACGGCTCGGCGTCGTCGGGGGCGCCGACGATCGAGTACTCCGTGGTGTTCGGGCTGAAGTAGATGCGCGGCTCGTAGCCCTTGTCGGTCAGCGCACCCTGGGTGGGGATGCCGCCCTCGTAGAACGCCGGCTGCCCGTCCGGACCCGGCTGGTTGCCGTACGCCGCGACGACGCCGTAGCCGTGCGTGAACACGGTGTGGTCGTTGACCCAGTTGCGCTGGTTGTCACCGAGGCCGTCGAGGTTGAGCTCGCGCACCGCGATGACCGTGTCGCGCGACTCGCCGTCGATGTCGTAGCGGTCGACGGCGAGGTTGCTCTGGAAGTCGTAGTACTGCTTGTTCTGCTGCAGCTGCCGGAACGAAGGGCTGACCACCTGCGGGTCGAGGAGACGCACCGACGCCGTGGTCTCGGCGTCGTCGCGCAGCGCGCCCGCCTCGGCCTCGGTCGTGGCGTCGTACGGCTGCGTCTCGACGTCCTCGAGCTTGAAGGCGTCGAGGGTGGCGTCGATGTTGCGCTGGATGTACTCGGCCTCGAGCACCTGGGCGTTCGGGTTCACCTGGAAGCGCTGCACGACGGCCGGGTAGATGCCGCCGATGGCGATCGCGGAGACCACCATCAGGCCCACGCCGATCGCCGGCAGCCGCCACGAGCCGCGCACGGCCGCGACGACGAACAGCGCCGCCACCAGCACCGCGACCCCCGTGAGGATCTCCTTCGACGGGATGACGGCGTGCACGTCCGAGTACGACGCCCCGTCGTACTTGGCGTTCGACGACGTCAGCAGGGAGTAGCGGTCCAGCCAGTAGTTGGCGGCGATCACGACCATGAGCACGGCCGCGAGGACCGCGAGGTGCACCCGCGCCGCCTTCGTCGTGCGGGGCGCCCCGTCCGGGACCGGTCCCAGCCGCAGCCCCCCGTAGAGGTAGTGCGTCACCAGGGCGGCGATGCCCGAGATCACGACGACCGCCATGAGGAAGCTCACCACGAACCGCAGGGCCGGCAGCGTGAAGACGAAGAAGCCCAGGTCGATGCCGAACTGGGGGTCCTTCGAACCGAACGACGACCCGTTGAACGCGAGGAGCACGGTGCGCCACTGCGCGGACGCCGCGACGCCGGCGAAGAACGCCACCAGCACCGGGGCCGCGATCGTCACGACCTTGCGGAGCGGCTCGATCGCCTCCCGGTACTGGTCGAGCGTGGCCTGCTCGGGGGTCGACGGCGCGTACACGGGGCGCGACCGGTAGGCGAGGGCGAACGACGAGAACACCGCCGCACCCATGATCAGGAAGCCCAGCACGAACAGGACGGCGCGCGAGCCCCACTCGGTCCAGATGACGTTCGCGAACCCGAGCGCGTCGAACCACATCACCTCGGTCCAGAACTGGGCGAGGAGCAGCAGGGCGACCACCAGCACGGCGAGCACCGTGATCGTGATCGCGAGGGGGCTGCGACGGCGCTTGGCCGGTGGTCCGGCGGGACCTCGGCGTGGCGGAGCGGCGAAGGACACTGTGCGGGCACCTCATTCGTGCTCGGGACGGGCGGACGTCCTAGCAGAACGTCCCTGCTGCTCCCCAGGTTCCCACGCATCCTCCCCGATCGGCGAACGGCACCTGCACGGCCCCGTCACAGCCCGGTCGAGCCGTGCTCACGCGATGCTCAGCAACGACTCAGGAACAGGTCGGCAGCCCGTCCGCGGCGCCGGCGCCGATCGCCTCGATCGCCGACCGGGCGTCGTCCAGCGTCGCGACTCGGACCACGCGCAGGCCGTCCGGCACGTGCCCGACGACCTCGTCACAGTTGCTCGCCGGGGCGAGGAACCACCGCGCGTCGTCGCGCTGGGCGCCGAACATCTTCTGCCGGATGCCGCCGATCGGGCCCACCCGCCCGTCGACGCTCATCGTGCCCGTGCCGGCGACGATCTCGCCGCCGAGCTCGTCCTCCTTCGTCATCTTGTCGATGATCGCGAGCGCGAACATCGTGCCCGCGCTGGACCCGCCGATGTTGCCGGGCCGGATCGTCACGTCCACGGGGAAGCGGTACTGCGGGTCGAGGTAGATACCGAGCGCCGCGCGCCCGTCCCCGTCACCGGTGGTGACGGTGAGGTCCTGCTCCGCGCCGTCGCGCTCGACACCGAGCACGACGTCGTCGCCGGGCGTCACCTCGTCCAGGCCGGCGAGCAGGTCCTGGTGCGTGACGACGGGCTCACCGTCGATGCTGCGCACGACGTCGTCCGGCTCCACCACGCCCTCGGCGCCCGACCCCTCGGCGGCGCCGATGACCGTGAGCGTCGCGGGCACCTCGTAGCCCAGCGCGGTGAGCGCCGCGACCGTGGCCGACTCCTCCGAGCCCTCCATCTGCGCCTGCAGCATCCGCTCCTGCTCCTCGGACGTGGACTCCTCGCCGAAGATCAGCTCCGCCGGCTGCACCGATCGCTCCGGCGCGTACCAGGCCTGCAAGACGTCGCCCAGCAGGACATCGCTGCCCGGCCCGCCGAAGGCTGAGATGGTCGTGAGGCGCAGCTGGCCCGTCGTGTCGAACGTGGGCGCGCCGTCGACCGCCACCACCGGGACGGCCGTGACGCTCTCCCCGTCGGGCTCGTCCTCGGCGGCGGCCTCGCCTCCCTGGACGCCGAGCGTGTCCTGCGTCGGGCCGGGTGCGCGGATCGCGTACGGCGCGGGCAGCACCAGCAGGACGGCCGCCAGCAGCGCCGTCACGAGCAGCGAGATCCCCAGGGTCACGCTGCGGCCGGAGACCGGCGCGGCCGGGTGCTCGGGGGACGCGGCGTCGTCGGGCGCCAGGATGTCGTGGTCGAACGTCACCGACCCATCATCCCTGAGGCTCGGGGGTTCCTGCGCCCAGAGCGAACTGGCGGAACCAGGCGGCAGCGCGGGGCGTCGTGGATGGTTACGGTGAACGAGCCGCGTCCGACATCCCAGCCGAGGAGCACGCATGAGCAACCTGCCCGACGACCCCGAGGGCGCCGAGGAGCGGGAGCGCATGCTGCGCTCCATGCTCGAGGGGTTCTTCGGAGACCGGACCGACGAGGTGCTGGCCCAGATGCGCGCGCAGGGCATCGACCCGGCCGCGCTCGCCGGGGTGCCCGGCGCCGGCGCGCCCGACCCCGCCACCATGCAGGCGGTGCTGGCCCAGGTGCAGCGGCTGCTCTCCTCCTCCGGCGACGGCCCGGTGAACGCCGACGTCGCGCACGACGTCGCCCGCCAGGTCGCGGTGGCCGAGGGCGACCCGTCGCTGACGGGCGGTCAGGCGAAGGCCGCCACCGACGCGCTCGGCGTGGCCGAGCTGTGGCTCGACGCCGTCACCGACCTTCCGCCGGCCGGCGGCCCGAAGCACGCGTGGAGCCGGTCGGAGTGGGTGGAGGCGACGCTGCCCGCGTGGCACGGCCTCGTGGCCCCGGTGGCCACCTCCGTGGCCGAGGCCCTCGCCACCGTGCTGCGCGACCAGCTCCCCGAGGACCTGTCGGGGAGCGGGATGCCCGCGGTGCCCGGGCTGCCCGTCGGGGCGCTCGGCAGCGGCCTCGACCCCTCGGAGATGATGCGCCGGCTCGGCTCGGCCGTCTTCGGCATGCAGGTGGGGCAGGCCGCCGGGACGCTCTCCCGGGAGGTGTTCGGCGCCACCGACGTCGGCGTCCCGCTGCTCACCGGGCCCGCGACCGTCCTGCTGCCGACCAACGTCGCCGCCTTCGCCGAGGGGCTCGACGCCCCGCCGGAGGAGGTCCGCCACTTCCTCGCGCTGCGCGAGGCGGCGCACGCACGGCTGTTCGCCCACGTGCCGTGGCTGCCCGCCCACCTGCACGCCCTGGTCGAGTCGTACGCGCGCGGGATCACCATCGACATCGACATGCTCGAGCAGCAGGTGCGCGACATCGACATGAGCGACCCGGACGCCCTGCGCGGCGCCCTCACCGGTGGCGTGTTCGGCCTGCAGCACACCCCCGAGCAGGAGGCGACGCTGCTGCGGCTCGAGACGGCGCTCGCCCTGGTCGAGGGGTGGGTCACCGAGGTCGCGGCAACCGCGGCGCTCCCCCACCTGCCGCACACCTACCCGCTGCGCGAGATGATCCGCCGGCGGCGCGCCGCCGGCGGGCCCGCCGAGCACACCTTCGCCACCCTCGTCGGGCTCGAGCTGCGCCCGCGCCGGTCCCGCGAGGCGACCGCGCTCTTCGCCCACCTCCTCGCCGAGGGCGGCCCCGAGGCGCGCGACGCCGTGTGGCAGCACCCCGACCTGCTCCCCGACGACGCGGACCTCGACGACCCCGCCGGCTACCACACCCGGCGCGCCGCCCAGGCCCAGGAGCAGTCCGACGTCGACGCGGCGCTGGCGCAGATCTTCGACGCGGCGGAATCCGACGAGGACCAGGAGCAAGTGCAGGGACAGGAGCAGGGGCCGGCGGCCGGAGCGCCTGACGACGACCCGCAGGCGCCCGAGGACGGCGACGACGGCCCCCGCGGGGGCGGCACACCCGCAGGCTGACGGGTCGCGCTGCCGGCCGGCTCAGTCGTCGTCGGCCGGCGGCGGGTTCCCGGCAGCGTCGTCGCGGACGAACGCGACGCCCTCGAGGAACCCGCGGGCACGCTCGGTGCGCGGATACGCCTCGAGCAGGCGCCAGAAGTCCGGGCCGTGGCCGGCGTGCAGCAGGTGCGCGAGCTCGTGCAGGAGCACGTAGTCGAGCACCCACTCGGGCATGCCCTGCACCCGGGTCGAGATCCGGATCGAGCCGTCCACGAGGGTGCACGACCCCCAGCGCCGGCCCTGGTGGGGGGACCAGGACACGCTGGTCGGGTGGGCCTTGCCGTCCAGGTACTTGGCCGACAGCTCGCGGGCGCGCTCCATCAGCTGGGAGTCCGAGGGCCGCCGGCGGCGTTCCTTGTCCTCGAGCCGGGCGACCATCTTGGCCACCCACTCGCGCTCCTGGGCGCGCGAGAAGCGCGCGGGGATGGCCACGACGGTGCGATCGCCGTCGCGGTAGGCGCTCACCGTGGCGGTCCGTCGACGGCTTCGTCGGACCTCCACCGACGCCATCGTGTCGTGGGCCACGGCACGACCGTACCGGGGATTCGTCATGTTTGTGCGGTGAGACACACCGTCCCCGGCGGTCACGGCGCCGTTCGGTGGCCTGTGGACGACGCCCGACGGCGCGCCCGTCGGCGTGCCAAGGTGGCCGGCATGGCACCCGGCAGCTCCCCCGCCGCATCCTTGCCCACCACGCACCAGGCGGCCACGCACCAGGCGGCCACGACCCGGGCCACCACGCCGGAGGCAGCCACGACCCCGGCAGCGGGCTCGCACGCCGCGCTGCGGTGGCGCACCGGGACGCCCGTCGTCGACCGGGGTGGCGGCGAGGTGCAGCTCGGTCTCGACCCGCGGTGGAGCGTCGTGCTCACCGGGCTGTCACCCGCCGAGGTCGGCTGGCTGTGCGACGCCCGCGTCCGGCGCCACCACGACCTCGCGCGGTCCGCGCACCGGCGCGGTGTGAGCGCCGAGCGACGCTTCCAGCTCGAGGACCTGCTCGTGCGGTGCGGCTGCCTCGTGCGCGTCGGCCCCGGCAGCGGCCGGTTCCCCACCCGTGCCGACGACGCCGCGGTGCTCGGCGCCCTCCGGCCCGACGACGCCGGCGGGGCGACCCTGTCCGCGCGCGGCACACGGGCCGTCGGCCTCAGCGGACTGGGCCGCATCGGCGCCGCGCTGGCCGGCCACCTCGCCACGGCGGGCGTCGGGACGCTGGTGCTCGACGACCGTTCGCCGGTCCAGGTCGCCGACCTGGGCGCCGGCGGCTACGAGCAGGACGACGTCGGCCACCTCCGCCAGCGCGCGCTGGCGGGACGGTTGCGCGCCCGGCACCCCCGGGCGCTGGTGCGGGGCGCGGAGGACGACGGCGCTCCCCCGGACGTGGTCGTGGTGGTCGAGTCGCACGCGGCCGACCCGGCGGGCTACGAGCGGCTGCTCGGGGCGGGCGTCGCCCACCTGCCGGTGGTCGTGCGGGAGGCGGACGTCACGCTCGGGCCGTTCGTGCTGCCGGGGATCTCGGCGTGCGTGGGGTGTGCCGAGCGGTACGCGGCCGACGCGGACGAACGCTGGCCGCTCGTGGCCCGGTCCCTGCGGGCCCTGCGCACGGCACCCCAGGAGACGACGCTCTCCGCGTGCGCCGCCGCCCTCGCGGCCGGGCAGGTGCTCGCCCACCTCGACGGCTCCCGGCCGGTCACGGCCGGACAGGTGCTGGAGGTCGCGCTGCCCGAGGCGGTGCCACGGCTGCGCCCGGTCGTACCCCACCCGGGCTGCGGCTGCACCCGGGTGCCGCGATAGGCCGCCGGATCCCGACGGACCCCTGACCTCCCGGGGGCACGCCGTCCCGCAGGGGCCCGAACGACGACGAGACGCCGAGGTGGAACGCCGTCGACCCCTCGTCGTGAGAGGTCGGACGGCCGATCCATCTCGGCGTCTCGTGGTCCGCGTCGACGCACCGGGGTGCGCGTCGCGGTCATGCTGCGGCGGTCTCCGACTTCCGGGGCCGGCCGCGACCGCGCTTGCGGGCGACGACCTTTCCGTCGACGAAGACCTCACCGCCCCACACGCCCCAGGGCTCCTGGCGGTCCAGGGCGCCGGAGAGGCAGCCCGCCTGGAGCGGGCAGGTGCGGCACAGCGCCTTGGCCTGCTCGACCTGGGCCGTGTGCTCGGCGAACCACAGCTCGGGGTCGTTGGTGCGGCAGGGCAGCAGTGCGCTGAACTGCTGGTCGAGCTCGGCCGCTTCGGCCGCGCTCTGCGTGAGGGGTTGATGGGGTGTCCAGGGGCCGGAGCCGCCCTGGGGGATCGTGTCGAGCAGCCGCTCGTCCAACAGCTGTGCGAGACGCACGATGTCCTCCGTCAGGTCCTTGGTGTGGTGTGAACGTCGGTGTTCAGGACCTGCGGGTGGCCCTCTGGAGTCAGAGAGCCGATTCGTACGACCTTGATGAGGTCTTCTTCCCTGGGCGGAAAGACGAAGGCCGCGGGTCCCGGGGGACTCCGCGGCCTGGACCGGTTTCTAGACCGGATGGCTCCAGGGGGCGGAGTCGGGTGCGATGTGGAGATCGGCGTTGCCGGTCCCGGCGTGCTGACGCACGCGGAACGGGACGAGAGCCGTCACCGCGACGCCGAGGGCAGACTTGTACCCCGGCGCAGCGTTGATAGCCGCGTTCGCCGTCACGATCGTGTTCATCGTGTCCATCTTGTGCACCCACCTCCTCACTGCTCTCGGACGCTCCGCCTCTCGGCGCGCGTCGCTTCCGTCTCGGACTCTAGAGAGCATAGACGCTGCCCGCGAGGCTGCCACTTCTTTTTCGAAGTTTTTTCCGGACAATTTTTTCGCGGGCCCCCGGAGGCGTCGTTCGCCGGGATCCCGCCCGCTCCGACCGCCCTCACACCGGGACGGTCCGGGACCGTCAGCCGCCCGCCCCGTCCCCCACGATCGCCAGGATGGTGGCGCCGTAGCGGTCGATCTTCGCCGGGCCGATGCCGTTGATCCGGGCGAGCTGCGCCACCGAGGAGGGCCGCAGCTCTGCGATGGCCGCGAGCGTCGCGTCCCCCAGGACCGTGTACGCCGGCTTGTCGGTCTCGCGCGCGACGGACAGGCGCCACTCGCGCAGCGCGTCGAAGAGCTGGACGTCGTGCTCGCCGGTCAGCCGCTGACGGGCCTGCCCGCGCACGGGCCGCGACGACCGGCCCCGGCCGGCCGGCTCGTCGGGCCACAGCCCGTCCAGGAAGCGCGTCCGCTTGCGCGTGGCCCGGCCGCCGGGGTTGCGGGCCCGGGCGAACGAGAGCTCCAGGTGCTCCCGGGCGCGGGTGACGCCGACGTAGAGGAGCCGGCGCTCCTCGGCCACCCCCTCGTCCGTCTCCGCGAGCGAGATCGGCATGAGCCCCTCGCTCACGCCGGCGAGGAAGACCGCGTCCCACTCGAGCCCCTTGGCCGCGTGCAGCGACGCGAGGGTCACCCCCTCGACCGTGGGGGCGTGCTGGGCCGACGCGCGCTCCTCCAGCTCGGCCACGAGCGTGGCCGTGGTCGCCGGGGCCTCGGGAGTCCCGGCGGCGGCCACGTCGTCCGCGAGCGCGACCAGCGCCTGCATCGCCTCCCAGCGCTCCCGGGCGGCGCCCCGGGCGGCCGGCGGCTTCTCCGACCAGCCCGCGGACGTGAGGACGTCGCGCACCTGCTCGCCCATCGGCTGGTCGGGGTCGGCGGACCGCGCGGCCCCGCGCAGCAGGACGATCGCGTCGCGCACGTCCTTGCGCTGGAAGAACCGCTCCCCGCCTCGTACCAGGTAGCTGACGCCGGCGTCGGCCAGCGCCGACTCGAAGGCCGCGGACTGGGCGTTCGTGCGGTACAGGACCGCGATCTCGCTGGCCCGCGTGCCGCTCTGGATCAGGCGCGCGGCCCGGGCGGCGATGCCGTTGGCCTCCGCCTCGTCGTCGTCGTACGTCGTGAAGCTCACCGGCGGCCCGGCAGGGCGCTGTGCCTGCAGCTCGAGGGCCCCGACGACGCGCCCCCGCCGCAGCACCTCGTTCGCCAGGTGCACGACCTGCGGCGTCGAGCGGTAGTCGCGGACGAGGCGCACGACCTGCGTGCCCGGGTGGGTGCGCGTGAAGTCGAGCAGATAGTGCGGCGTCGCCCCCGTGAACGAGTAGATGGTCTGCGACGGGTCGCCCACCACGCACAGCTCCTGGCGGCCGCCGAGCCACTGGTCGAGCAGGAACTGCTGCAGGGGCGAGACGTCCTGGTACTCGTCGACGACGAAGTGCCGGTACTGCGAGCGGACCTCGTCGGACACCTGCCGGTGCTCCGCGAGCATGTCGGCCAGCATGAGGAGCACGTCCTCGAAGTCGATGACGCCCCGCTCCGTCTTGACGTCCTCGTAGGCCGTGATGAGGCGCGCCACGGTCTGGTGGTCGTAGCCCGACGGCGCCGGCCGGTCGTCGGCGAGCGCGGCCTTGACGTAGTCCTCGGCGGTGACCAGGGACACCTTGGCCCACTCGACCTCGCTGGACAGGTCGCGCACGGCCACCCGGTCCACGCTGGCCCCGACGCGTCGCGCGGCCTCGGCGACGGCGGGCGCCTTGTGCTCGAGGATGCGCGGGGGTGCACCCCCCACCACCCGCGGCCAGAAGTAGCCGAGCTGGCGCAGCGCGGCGGCGTGGAAGGTCCGCGCCTGCACCCCGGCGACGCCGAGCTCGCGCAGCCGCGTGCGCATCTGCCCCGCCGCCCGGGCCGTGAACGTGACCGCGAGCACCGACGTCGGCTTGTACGTCCCCGTGCGCACCCCGTAGGCGATGCGGTGGGTGATCGCGCGCGTCTTGCCCGTGCCCGCGCCCGCCAGGACGCAGACCGGCCCCGTGAGCGCGAGCGCCACCTCGCGCTGCTCGGGATCGAGCGCCTCGAGGATGGCGTCGGGATGAAGCGGGCCCGTGGGGGCGTTCGCCCGGGTGCTGCCTGAAGAGTTGGTGGCTGTCGACATCGTCTGCGATTCTCGCAGCCGCTGCCGACACCTTCGCCCCGTCGTCCCCAGGAGGACCTCGAATGACCGCCGTCGCCCCTCGCACGCCCGAGCCCGGCACCGTCACCATGTACTCCACCGCGTGGTGCGGCTACTGCCGGCGGCTGCGCACCCAGCTCGACTCCGTCGGCATCGGGTACACGGTGATCGACATCGAGGAGGTGCCCGGCACCGCGGAGGTCGTCGAGCAGCTCAACGGCGGCAACCAGACCGTCCCCACCGTGGTCTTCCCCGACGGGTCGGCCGCGACCAACCCGTCGCTCGCCGACGTCAAGGCGCGCCTGGCCTGACCGTGCGGATCGCGCCCGCCGGGCCGAGCGCCGTGGCGGTCAGTCCGCCAGCGGCCCTCCGTACCACTCCTCGACGAGCGCCCGGGCGATCGACGGGCGGCCCGGCAGCCCGACCGCCCCGGCCCGCACCTGCGCGAGCAGCTCCTCGCGGGTGAACCACCGCGCCTCCGTGACCTCGACGCCGTCCACCCGCACCTCCGTCGTGCGCGCCCGGGCGTGGAACCCCAGCATGAGCGAGGCCGGGAACGGCCACGGCTGGCTCCCGCGGTACTCCACGTCGCCCGGGGCGTCGCCGACGACGACGGCCGTCTCCTCGGCGACCTCCCGGCGCACCGCCTGCTCCAGCCCCTCGCCCGGCTCGACGTAGCCGGCGAGCGTCGAGAACCGGCCCGCGGGCCAGTGCGCGGCGTGCCCGAGCAGCAGCCGGTCGGCGTCGTCGGTCACGGTCATGATCACCGCCGGGTCGGTGCGCGGGTAGATGTCGAGGTCCTGGGCGAGGCAGCGCCGGACCCAGCCGGCCTGCTCGACGACGGTAGGCTCCCCGCACCGTGGGCAGCGCTCGTGCGACGCGTGCCACGCCGCCAGCGCGACCGCCTCGGCGGCGAGGGCGTCCAGGTCGCGGCCGCCCAGCTCCCGCAGCCCGGCCCAGGCGTGCCCGCGCACGAGCCGGGCCGCCGGCGACGCGGGGTCGACCCCCTCGATGTCCACCGCCTCGGTGTCCGCGGCGTCCGGCAGCACGAGGGCCACGAACGCACCACCCGCCCCGCCGACGTGCTCCCCGAGGAAGAGCCAGCGGTGCCCGCCGACGTGCGCGTCGTCGCCGTCCGCCTCGGACGGCAGGTCGGCCACGGCGTCCGGGCCGAGCAGCAGCAGCCCTCCGTCGTCGCCGACCGCCACCCGGCCGCGGTGCACGAGCACCACGCCCGTCGACCCCTCGGCGAGCAGCCGCGGCACGAGCCGCGGCTCCGTGCGGCGCTCGGCCGCCCGGTCGTGCGTGGCACGGGTGTACGACAGGTCGGGGAGCCAGGCGGGAGAGGTCACGACCCGACCGTACTCGGCGCCCGGTGCCGATCCGGCCGGACGGGACCGGCCGCGCCGATCGGGCCGCGGCACGGACACGCGCGCCGCCGTGCCCGGCACGGTGCCCGGATGCGTCTACGGTGGGCAGCGTGCCACGCAGTCCGCTCGCCCTCGCCGCCCTCGCGACGGCCGCCGTCCCGGGCCTCGACGCCCGGTCGGTCCGTCCCGAGGAGGTCCCGGGCGACTACGACGTCGCGGTCGTGACCGCCGGGGACGACCGCGAGTGGTTCGTGCGCGCCCCGCGCACCACGATGGCCGGTGCCGCGCTCGAGGCAGAGGTGGAGCTCCTCGAGGCGCTCCACCTGTACGTCGACGCGGGGGTGCTGCCCTTCACCGTGCCGCAGGTCGCGGGCTACGCGCTGCTGCCCGAGGGCGGCCGCGCCGTCGTGCACCGGCACGTCACGGGCACGCCGCTGGACCTCGAGTCCCTGCACCCCGGCCCGGGCCTCTCGGCCGACCTGGGGCGCACCCTGGCCGCCGTGCACGAGCTGCCCGCGTCGGTGGTCGAGTCGTGCGGCCTGCCGTCGTACACCGCCGCCGAGTACCGGGAGCGCCGGCTGGTCGAGCTCGACGAGGCCGCCTCGACCGGCAAGGTCCCGCCGCGGCTGCTGCGCCGCTGGGAGGCCGCGCTGGAGGACGTCGCCCTGTGGCGGTTCCGCCCGGTCGTCATCCACGGCGACCTCGCCCCCGACCAGATGCTCGTCACCCGTGGGCGCGTCACGTCCATCAGCGGCTGGTCGGAGGCCCGGGTCGCCGACCCCGCCGACGACCTCGCGTGGCTGCTCGCCGCGGCGCCGCCGGAGGCCGTGGACTCGATCATGGAGGCCTACCAGCTGCGCCGCACCGAGCTGCACGACCTGCGGCTCGTCGACCGCGCCCTCCTCGTCGGCGAGCTCGCGCTGGCACGGTGGCTGCTGCACGGCGTGCGGCGCAACCTGTCGGAGGTCGTGGCGGACGCCGAGGAGATGCTCGCCGACCTGGACGAGGCCACCCGCGAGGACGCCCCCGCCTGACGGCACCGCTGCCAGGTCGGTCCACGTCCCCACCTCTCGGCGGGCGCCCGGCACCTGCGAGACCTCGGACACCGGCCCCTTACCTCGGGCGGACGATCCGAAACACGACCTCAACGCACCCTCAACACGGCCAGAACCTTCGGGCACGAGGATCGGCATCGCACGCGATCCGCCCTCCCATCCCCGGCCGAAGGGTTGCCATGTCGTACGTGAAGCCGCAGGACGTCGTCACGCAGATGATCGACACCGGCGAGAAGAAGCTGTTCCTGTCCACCCGGGACACGCTCATCCGCTCGTTCATGGGCGGGGCGATCCTCGCCCTGGCCGCCGCGATGGCCGTCACCATCTCGACGAACACCGGGAACCCGTTGCTCGGGGCGGCGTTCTTCCCCATCGGCTTCATCATGCTGTACCTGATGGGCTTCGACCTGCTCACCGGCGTGTTCACGCTGGTGCCGTTCGCCGTCATCGCCCGGCGTCCGGGCGCCACGTGGGGCGGGATGTGGCGCAACTGGGGGCTGGTGTTCTGCGGCAACTTCGCCGGGGCGTTCACGGTGGCCGTGCTCATGGCGATCACGTTCACCTACGGCTTCTCGACGCCCCCGGACGAGATCGGCGAAGCGCTCGGCACGATCGGCGAGGGCCGCACCGTCGGGTACGCCGACCACGGCGCCGCAGGCATGCTCACGCTGTTCGTGCGCGGCGTGCTGTGCAACTGGATGGTGTCCACGGGGGTGGTCGCGTTCCTCATGTCGAAGGACACGATCAGCAAGGTCGTCGTCATGTGGATGCCCGTGTTCCTGTTCTTCTACCTGGGCTTCGAGCACTCCGTGGTGAACATGTTCCTGTTCCCCTCCGGCCTGCTGCTCGGCGGCGACTTCACGGTCGTGGACTACCTGGTGTGGAACGAGCTGCCGACCGTGCTGGGCAACCTCGTCGGCGGCCTGACCTTCGTCGGCCTGCCGCTGTACCTCACCCACCACCGCACCGGGCCGGAGCGTCTGCGCCCGATCCCGGCCGGGCCCGACACCGCAGGTGCACGGGCGGCGGACCGCACGGCCACCCCCGTCGGCTGAGTCGGCACCTCCCGGCCACCGCGCCGCGCCCTGTACCCCGTACCCCGCGAAGGAGCACCCGTGGAACCGATCATGACGAAGGCCGCCGCCGCCGAACAGGTCGTCACCGCCCGCATCCGCACCGGCCGCACGTGGCAGGAGCTCGCCGAGAAGGTCGGGGCCCCGCTGGTCTGGACGACGGCGGCCCTGCTGGGCCGACACCCGATGCGCGCCGCGCAGGCCGCGGCCGTGTGCGACCTGCTCGGGCTGGGCGACGACGTCGCCGAGGCCCTCCAGGTGCAGCCGTACCGCACGCGCGACGAGGCCGCCCTGACGGACCCGACGATCTACCGGTTCACCGAGGCGCTCACCGTGTACGGCCCGGCGATCAAGGAGCTGATCCACGAGGAGTTCGGCGACGGCATCATGTCCGCGATCAACTTCACGGTGGACGTCTCGCGCCGCCCCGACCCCGATGGCGACCGCGTCGTCGTGACCTTCGACGGGAAGTTCCTCGACTACCGCTGGTGAAGGGCTCACCCCTGGCGGACCAACGCCTCCAGCTCGGCCTCGCCCAGCAGGCGCGCCGGGCGCACCGTCGTGCCGCTCGCGACGTAGCAGAACGCCGCCGAGACCCGCTCCACGGGGGTCCCCGTCCAGCGCGACCACGCGAGCCGGTAGACCGCGAGCTGGACCTCGCGGGCGGCTCGCGCGGCCGGGTCGGTGGGCTCGCGCCCGGTCTTCCAGTCCACCACCACGACGGGCGTGCCACCGTCGTCCGCCGCCCGGGACGGCGCGTCGGGGTCGGGGAACACGGCGTCGATCCTGCTGCGGAGCATGACGCCGGCCACGGGCGTCTCGACGTCGACCTCCACCGCGACGGGGGTCCGCGCCGCCCACGGCGACGCGAGGAACCGTTCGCGCAGCTGCTCGAGGTCCACGTCCTGCGGGATCTCGCCGTCCTCCGCGCCGGGCAGGTCCTCGACGTCGACCAACGACGACGAGGTGTAGAACTGCTCGACCCACTCGTGGAACCGCGTGCCGCGGCGCGCGTGCACCGTCGGCTCGTGCGGCACCGGGCGGCGCAGCTGGAGCGCGAAGTCCGCGCGGTCGGCGGCGAGCCGCACCAGGCCCGACGCCGAGACGTGCGCGGGCATCTCGACCTCGTGCGCGTCGCGCGTCGCCCGCTCGACGAGGAGCGTGCGGGCGAGGTCGACGAGGTCCCGCCCGGCGGGGTCGTGCAGCACGCCCGTCGTCGCGCCGCCTCCCGCGCGGACGGCGTCGTCGACCCACGCGGCGGACTCCCGCAGCACCTCGCGCGGCCCTGGTGGCGTCGGCCCTGCGGTGCTCGCCGGCAGGTTCGTGTCCCCCTCCGACGCCGGTTCGCCCGGCGCGGCCGGACCCGACGGCTCGGGCGCGGGCCACGTGCCGCTGACGTCCAGGGCGTCACGCGGGTTGGTGCCCGTGGGGTCGGGCGCCGGTACCCAGCCGGCAGCGTCGACCACGCCGGCCTCGGCCAGCTCGGCGAGGAAGGGCGACACCCGCCGCGGGCTGCTGCCGGTGCCCCACCAGTGCGCCGTGAGGAGCAGCTCGCGCCGCGCCCGGGTGAACGCGACGTAGGCGAGGCGCCGCTCCTCCGCCAGCCGGTGCGCCCCGCAGTCGGCCCGGAACTCGTCGCGGCGGGCGGCGAGGTCCTTCGTGTCGCTCGCCCCCGCCCACGCGAACTCGGGGAGGTCCTCGGCGTCGCCCCGCAGGTGGAACGGCAGCGACGCGGGCGCGGTGAGCCACCCGCTGTCGGCCCGGCCGCCCGAGGACTCCGCCTGGGACGGGAAGATCCCGTCGACGAGGCCGGGGACCGCGACGACGTCCCACTCCAGTCCCTTGGCCGCGTGCGCGGTGATGACCTGGACGGCGTCCGGGTCGGGCTCGCGGACCGGCATGTCGAGGCCGCGCTCCTGGTCGTCCGCGACGCCCAGCCAGGCGAGGAACGCCCCGAGCGTCGCCACGTCCGCCGACTGGGCGAACGACGCGGCGACGTCGCGGAACGCGTCGAGGTGCTCGCGCCCCCGCAGGCTCACGCCCGGGGCCGCCGCTCCCCCGCCCGCCGGCGCGAGGACCTCCGCGAGCACCTGCGCCGTCGCGACCTCGACGTCCAGCCCGAGGGCGCGCTCGGCCTGGACCACCAGCTCCGGCAGCGAGAGGTACGTGAGGCCGCGCAGCTCGCGCAGCAGCCTGGCCAGGGCCGTCAGGCGGCGGTGGCCGTCGGACGACAGCACCCGCCCGTCGCGGGCCGCCCGGCCCGGCTCCGGCAGGTCGTCGAGGGCGTCGACGATCGACCGGTGGTCGACCACGTCGCCCTCGATCACCGTCGGCGCACCGCCGTCCGGCGCGTCGTCGTCCGCCGCGGTCGAGGCGGGGGCCGGCCGGGCGCCGTCGGCGCGGGCGAGGTCGGCCGCCCACGACCCGAGGGCGTGGAGGTCGGCCGCGCCCAGCGCGACCCGCGGGCCGGCGAGCAGCCGCAGCAGCGAGTCGCCGCGCGACGGGTCGTGCACGGCCTCCAGCAGCGCCACGACGTCCACGACCTCGGGGGTGGACAGCAGGCCGCCCAGGCCCACGACCTCGACCGGCAGGCCACGACGCCGCAGCGCCACCTCGACCGCGGCGAACTGCGACCGCGCCCGGCACAGCACCGCCGCGGTCACCCGGTCGGAGGCGTCGGGCCGCGCCCCACGGCGCCAGCGGGCCGCGACGAACTCGGCGACCGCCTCGGCCTCCTCCTCGCTCGTCGCGGCGACGTGCGCCCGCACCCCGCCGGCGCCCGCGCCGGGCCGCAGGTCCAGCGGCGGGACGTCGACGCCCGTGCCGAGCTGCCGGGCCTGCTCGCGCAGGGGCGCAGCGGCGACGTTCGCGGCGCCGAGCACCGCGGCGTCGTTGCGCCACGACGTGCTGAGGTAGCGCACGGCCGCGGGCGCGCCGCCGAGGGTGCGGAACCGCGCCGGGAACCGGGCGAGCCCCGACGCCGACGCGCCGCGCCACCCGTAGATCGACTGGTGCGGGTCGCCGACCGCCGTCACCGCGTGCCCGCCGGCGAACAGCCCGGCGAGGAGCTCGACCTGGGCGTACGACGTGTCCTGGTACTCGTCGAGCAGCACGACGCGGAACCGGGAGCGCTCGGTCGCCCCCACCGCCGGGACGGTGCGGGCGAGCTCGGCGGCGTAGGCGATCTGGTCGCCGAAGTCGAGCGAGTCCGTGGCCCGCTTGCGCCGCCGGTACTCCGCGACGAGGTCGAGCAGCCGGGCCCGCTCGCCGAGCGAGTCGATCAGGCCCTGGATCTCCTTGGTCCGCTTCTTCTGGCGCGGCCCGAGCGGCAACGACTCCAGGTGCGCCGCGACGTCGAGCATCCCGTCGCGCGCGTCGTCGACGCCCAGCAGGTGCTCCCCCAGCGCACCCGAGAGCCCGATCACCGCGCCGACGACGGTGCTCACGGCCCGGTCCGTGCCGAGGTCGTCGGCCCACGACTCGACGACCTGGGCGGCGAGCTGCCACTGGTTGGCCTCTCCGAGCAGCCGCGAGCCGGGCTCGATCCCCAGGCGCAGCCCGTGGTCGGCCACCAGCGACGCCGCGTACGCGTTGTAGGTCGCGACGGTCGGCCGGGCCAGCAGGTCCAGGCCGGACGCCGGGCGGCCCTGGGCGCGGGCGAGCTGCGCCAGGCGCGACTGGACCCGCGTGGTCAGCTCGCCGGCCGCCTTGCGGGTGAACGTCAGGCCCAGCACCTCCTCGGGCGCGGCGAGGTCGTTGGCGATGAGCCACACCACGCGCGCCGCCATCGTCTCCGTCTTGCCCGACCCTGCGCCCGCGACCACGAGCACGGGCTCGAGCGGCGCCTCGATGACCGCCACCTGCTCGTCGGTGGGCTCCGGGCGGCCCAGCAGCCGCGCGATCTCGCGCGCCGATAGCGCCGGCGCGGCGGCGCGCGGGTCGGGCTCCCCGGGGACGCCGTCGCCGCCCCGCTCCGGCCGGTCGCCGACGGCCGCCTCGACGAGGCCGGCCAGCTCGGGGAAGCCGAGCTGCCCCTCGCGGTCCGGGGCACCGAGGGCGAGCCACTCGGCGTCCTGGCCGAGGGGGTCCTCGGGCGCTCCGTCCTCGCGCCGCGGGCCGGGCTCTGCCGGGCCGGTCATCCGATCACGTTCCTTCCCTCGGGCTGCACAGGGCACGACCGCCGCACCGGGCAGACGGTGCACAGGTCGTTCTCGTGCGCAGTGAACCGGGCGGACGCCATGGTGTCCGCGGCGCCCTCCACCAGCGCGCGGGCCCAGCTGGACCCGTCGGCGGCGACGTCCAGGCCGGGCTGCGCCCGCACGGACGGCGCGACCGTCGGCGTGCCGACGTAGACGAGCCGGGCCCCGGCGCTGCGCGTGCCGAGCGGCAGGTCGAGCGCTCCCTCGGTGACGGCGAGCTGGTACGCGCCGAGCTGCGGGTGCTCCGCCGCCTTGGCCCGCGACGGCGCCGTCCGGCCGGTCTTCAGGTCGGCCACCACGACGGCGTCGTCGCCCGCTTCCTCGACGCGGTCGATCTTGCCCCGCAGCCGCGCGCGGCCCGTGGTGAGCTCGAAGGCCGGCTCGACCAGCAGCGCGTCGCCGGCGTCGGCGTAGTACGCCGCGAGACGCTCGATCATCTGCTCGGCGCGGCGCCGCAGCTGCAGCGCCGGCCAGCCCTCCCCCAGCGCGAGCTCGGGCCACCGCCGGTCCAGCTCGGCGCGCAGCCGGTGCAGCGGAGCGTCCGGCAGCGCCTCGGCGATCTCGTGGACGAGCGTGCCGAGCGTCTGGTGGGTCGCGTCGGGCGCGGTCGCTCCCGCGGACTCGAACGCCCAGCGCAGCGCACAGGTCGACACCGTCTCGACCTTCGACGGCGACACGGTGACCAGGTCGTCCGGCCCCCACAGGGGCGCGTCGCTGGAGGTGGCCGCGACGCCGTACCAGGTGCGGGGGTCGGCCTCCGCGACGCCCGACGCCGCGAGGTCGGCCAGCAGGGCGGCCGCGGTGCGGGTGCGCGGGGCCCGCGTGTCGTCCCCGGTCGCGGACGCGCCGTCGGCCGTCCCGGCCGCCTCTCCCCTGCTCACCGCCTGCACGAGCTCCGCGCGCGCCGCGGCCACGACGCCCCGCAGGTCGAGCGGCGGCCCCACGTTCACGCGCCGCGGGCCCTCGCCCCGGTGCTCCCCGCCCGGGCCGTCGGGCGGCGCGACCAGGTCGAGGAACGCCGACGGCGCGTCCTCGGCGTCCTCGACCGCCGTGACGATCAGCCGGCGCCGGGCGCGGGACACCGCGACGGCGAAGGCACGCAGCTCGTCGGCGAGGACCTGCCGCCGGGCCTCCGCGCCCACGCCCTGCGCGTCCTCGGACCGGCCGGCGAGCAGCTCGACGAGGGCCTGCGACCCCAGCAGGGAGTCGCGCAGCCGCAGGTCCGGCCACACGCCGTCCTGCACGCCCACGACCGCCACGACGTCCCACTCCCGGCCCGCGGCACCGGCCGGGGTGAGCGCCTCGACCGCGCGGGCCCCGACGGCGCCGGCGGCGAGCGAGTCGGCGGGCAGGTCCTGCGACGCCAGGTAGTCGACGAACGCCACGACGGGCGCGCCCGGCATCCGGTCGACGTACGTCTCCGCCGCACGGAACAGCGCCAGCACGGCGTCCAGGTCGCGGTCCGCGCGCACCCCCGCGGGGCCGCCCGACAGCGCCATGTCGCGCCAGCGGTCCGCCAGGCCCGTGGCCGCCCACACCGCCCACAGCACCGTCTGCGCGGTCGCGCCCGGTGCCGCGGCGGCCGCCCGGCCCGCCGCGAGGACGCGTGCGACGACGACCGGGCCGCGGCGCACCGGCGCGGGCAGCGTCTCGGCGCGCGCCGGGTCGTCGAGCACCTCGACGAGCAGGGCGTCGGACGAGCGACCGCCGCCGCCCGCGAGCTCCTCCGCGCGCAGGGCGCGGCGCAGCCTGCGCAGCGCGACCGCGTCGAGGCCGCCGACCGGCGACGTGAGCAGCAGGGCCGCCGTCTCGGCGTCCAGGGCGGAGGACGGCTCCCCGAGCTCGGCCGCGAGCATCCGGTCGAGGCCGCCGTCCCCGGCGCACACGCGCAGGGCCGCGAGCAGCGGCGCGACGGCCGGCTCGTCGCGCAGCGGCAGGTCGGAACCGAGCAGCGCGACCGGCACCGACGCGGCCACCAGGTCGCGCCGCAGCGAGGAGAGCCGGTCACCGCTGCGCGCGACGACCGCCATCCGCTCCCAGGGCGTGCCGTGCAGCAGGTGCTCGGCACGCAGCTGCCGGGCCACGAACGCGGCCTCCTGCGCCGGCCCCGCCAGCACCGCCGCCTCGAGCCCGACCGGTGCCGCGCCGGCCGCCGGCACGTCGCCCTCGCCCGCCGGGCCGTCTCCTACGGCCCCGTCGGCCTCGGCCGCGGGCGCGGCGTCGTCGTGAGGCCGCTCGTCGGCGCCGTCCGGGGCGCCGTCCGGGGCCTCGTCCGGGGCAGCCGCGGGCCGCGCCGACGCCCCGCGGTGCAGCGCGCCGGAGACCGTGGCGATGCGCGCGGTCACGGCGCGGGTGGCCTCGCGCAGCGGCTCCGGCTGGCGCCAGGCCGTGCCCAGCACGACGGTCCGGGCGTCGAAGGCCCCCACGGCGCCGGGCCGTGCGGGGGCGGACGCCCGGCCGACGAGGCCCGGCGCGGCACCGCGGAAGCCCTGCACCGCCGAGTCGGGGTCGGCCAGCAGGACGAGCCGGGCCCCGGTGTCGTGCAGCACGTGCAGCAGCCGGGCCGTCGCGACGGTCGCCTCCTGGTAGTCGTCGACCACCACGAGGTCCCAGGTGGGCCGCGGCACCTCGGGGAGCTCCTGCTCCCACGCCTCCAGCGCGTGCGCGGCCTCGTCCACCACCCCGGCCGGGTCGTACCGGGCGCCGGAGTCGGGCGTGCCGACCCGGAGGGTCGTGACGTCCAGGTACTCCTCGTACAGCTGCGCCGCCATCACCCACTCCGGGCGGCCGTGGCGGCGGCCCAGCGCGTCGAGGTCCACCGGACCCAGGCCCCGCTCGGCGGCACGCATCAGCAGGTCGCGCAGCTCCTGGCGCAACCCCCGCAGGCCGAGGGCCTCGGCGGGCAGGTCCGGCGGCAGCCGGAGGTCCGACCCCTCGCCGGACAGGTGCCCCTCCAGCAGCTCCGCGAGCACCAGGTCCTGCTCCGGGCCGGAGACGAGGGTGGGCACGGGCTCGCCGAGGGCCACCTCGCGGTGCCGCAGCACCGAGAACGCCGCGGACGCCGCGGTGCGCACCATCGGCGCGCCGATCGTGCGGCCCGCGCCGGCGGCGACCTCGTCGCGCAGCCGGGCAGCCCCGCGTCGCGACGCCGCGAGGACCAGGACGCGGGACGGGTCGGCGCCCGCCGCGACCGCCTCCACCGCGACGCTCCGCGCCACCGTGGTCCGCCCGGTCCCGGCAGCGCCGACCACGAGCGTGACGGGCGCGCTGCGGGCCGTCTCGACCGCGGCCGCCTGGGTCTCGTCCAGGACGAGCGCCGCGCCGTCGCGGGCGGGCGGCGGCGGGGCGAGGCGGACCGGTGCTGCGGATGTCACGGGGCCGATTCGACCACAGGCCTCCGACAGCCGCGGCCGGCCCGCGACCCCCTCGCGCCGCCTCGCTGGAGCGCCGGGCGCGTTCACCCTGCGCGGACGACGCCGCCGCAGCGGTCCGTCCTGCATAGGATCGGGGCGTCCCTACCACCCGGCGCCGCACACGGCGGCGTCGCTCGCGAAGGAGTCAACGTGGAGATCACGATCGGTGTGCAGAACCTGGCGCGCGAGCTGGTGGTCGAGACCGAACAGCCGGCCGACGACGTGGCGAAGGCCGTCCAGGACGCCCTCGCCGACAGCGGCACGCTGGAGCTCACCGACACCCGTGGCCGGCGCATCATCGTGCCGACGGCCACGATCGGCTACGTCGAGATCGGTGCCGAGGAGCAGCGCCCCGTGGGCTTCGGCTCGCTCTGACCACCGCGCACCGCCAGGTGCACGACGAGGCAGCGGCTCAGGCGGCCAGCCCGAGGCGGTCCATCCGCCGGGTGTGCTCGGCCGTCAGCCGCTGCAGGAGCCAGGCCAGGACGTCCGCGTCCTGACCTGGCTCCGTCGTCGTGCCGGGGGCGGCCGCCGCGTCGCCGGTACCGGCCGCGCGGGCCCGTGCTGCGAGCCGGGCCAGCCTCGGGTGCTCGCCGAGGACCGTCTGCACCAGCCCGAGCGCCTCGCCCACGACGCGGCGCCCCCACAGCGCCAGACGTGAGGCCAGCACGCTGTCGCCCGCCGCGGCGTCCGCGAGCAGGGTCGTGGCCCACCCGCCGGGAGCGGGCTCGTCGTACGCCCGGGCGAACGCGCCGGACCCGGCGCCGGACAGGCCCGCCGCGAGCTCGCGGCACAGGTCCTGGGCGACCCCGTGCCCCACGACCCCCTTCAGCAAGCCCTCGGACCAGCTCCCCGGCGACGTCCGGGCGTCGAAGTCGGCGAAGGCGCCGGCGAACGGCGTCATGACGGCCGCGGCGGACCGGCCGTCCGCCGCCACCAGGCCCAGCAGCCGACCCTGCCGCTCGAGGCTGCCGGCCGCCGCCTCGGCGAGCGTCTGGCGCGTCGCCAGGTCGACGGCGTCCACCGAACGGCTGGCCAGCAGCCCGAACGTCGCCAGCTCCGTGTAGGCGGCCAGCCCGACGAGCTCCTCGAGCAGCGCGTCGGGAGCCGCCGCGCCCGGGTCCTGCGGTCCCCCCGTCGTGCCCGTGCCTGACCAGGTCCCCGGTGTGCTGCGCTGCTCGTCCACGCGGTCAGGATAGGCGCCGCGCGCGACCCGCCGACGGCGGGCGGCGCCCGTCCGGCCCGTGCAGGGCCCGGTCGCGTACGATGGAGGGGTACTTCGGTTGCCCGGTCGTCACGTGCTGACCTGACCGCTCCGACCCGCGAGCCTCGTCCCGCGGTGCTCGTGCGACTTTCCTCCACGATCGGCTGCCGACCAACGCGGCGCTCCGCGCGACCGTCGTCGGCCCCGGCTCGACCGGTGGGCCCGGCGGCACGCGCGCGCCGACGAGCACACGAAGGCACCAGTGACCAGCACCGACATCACCACTGACCAGGCGGGCGCCACGCCCGACGCCCCCGACTACTCCAGCGCGGCCGCGATCCAGGCCCAGGACGTCAGCTTCGCCGACTTCGGGGTCCGCCCCGAGATCGTCGAGGCGCTGCGCGAGCACGGCATCACCCACCCGTTCCCCATCCAGGCGATGACCTTGCCCGTGGCCCTGCAGGGCCACGACATCATCGGCCAGGCCAAGACCGGCACCGGCAAGACGCTGGGCTTCGGCGTCCCCCTGCTGCACCGCGTCGTCGCGCCGGGCGAGCCGGGCTTCGACGAGCTGCCCGCCCCGGGCAAGCCGCAGGCCCTGGTCGTCGCCCCCACCCGCGAGCTCGCGGTCCAGGTCGCCAACGACCTCGCCACCGCCTCGAAGAAGCGCTCCGTGCGCATCGCCCAGATCTACGGCGGCCGCGCGTACGAGCCGCAGATCGAGATGCTCAACACCGGCGTCGAGGTCGTCGTCGGCACCCCCGGGCGCATGGTCGACCTGATGAACCAGGGCCACCTCAACCTCACGCGCGCCAAGACCGTCGTGCTGGACGAGGCCGACGAGATGCTCGACCTCGGCTTCCTGCCCGACGTCGAGAAGATCCTGGCGCGCACGCCCGCCGTGCGGCACACGATGCTGTTCTCCGCGACCATGCCCGGCCCCGTCGTCTCGATGGCCCGCCGCTACATGTCGCAGCCGACCCACATCCGTGCGGCCGAGCCGGACGACCAGGGCGCCACCGTCAAGAACACCCGCCAGGTCGTCTACCGCGCCCACGCGCTCGACAAGGTCGAGGTGCTCGCGCGGCTCCTGCAGGCCGAGGGCCGCGGCCGCACCATCGTCTTCGCCCGCACCAAGCGCACGGCGGCGAAGGTCTCCGACGAGCTGCGCGACCGCGGCTTCGCGGCCGGCGCCATCCACGGCGACCTGGGCCAGGGCGCCCGCGAGCAGGCGCTGCGCGCGTTCCGGCACGGCCACATCGACGTCCTCGTCGCGACCGACGTCGCGGCGCGCGGCATCGACGTCGACGACGTGACCCACGTCGTCAACTACCAGTGCCCCGAGGACGAGCGCACGTACCTGCACCGCATCGGCCGCACCGGCCGCGCGGGCAACAAGGGCACCGCCGTGACGTTCGTCGACTGGGACGACGTGCCGCGCTGGCAGCTCATCGACCGCACCCTGGACCTGGGCTTCCCGGAGCCGGTCGAGACGTACTCCAGCTCGCCGCACCTGTTCACCGACCTCGGCATCCCCGAGGGCACGAAGGGCCGCCTGCCCAAGGAGAAGCGCAAGCTCGGCGGGCTCGACGCGGAGGAGCTCGAGGACCTCGGCGAGACCGGCAAGCACGCGGGCGGCGGCGAGCGCGACCGCGGTCGCGGCGGCTCCCGTGACGGCGGCTCCCGTGGTGGGTCCCGCGGCGGCGAGCGTCGTGACGGCGACCGGTCGCGCGGCGGCCGCGGCGGCTCCGGCGGCTCCGACCGTGGCGGCCGTGGCGGGGACGCGTCGTCGCGACGCGACGACGCCCCGCAGGGCGGCGAGCAGGCCGACGGCGGCCAGCGCCGCCGGCGCAGCCGCAACCGCCGCCGCACGCGCGGCGGCGCCCCGGTCGAGGGCGGCTCGTCCGCCCCGCAGGCGCCCTCGGAGGGCTGACCCCGTTCGCCACGAGCGTGCTGACATGTTCCTCGAGACACCGTCGAGAGGAACATGTCAGCACGCTCGTTGCGTGTGGGCGGGGCCGCCTAGGCTGCCGGCATGCGCCTGACGTTCTCCGCACCCCTGTGGCAGTGGCAGGTGCGCAGCGACTCGTGGTGGTTCGTCACCGTGCCGCCGGAGGAGTCCGACACGCTCGCCGAGCTGCCGCTGCCCCCGCGCGGGTTCGGCTCGATCAAGGTGCGGGTCACGCTCGGCGCGACCACCTGGTCGACGTCCGTCTTCCCCAGCGACGAGCAGAAGGGTTACGTGCTGCCGATGAAGAAGGCCGTCCGCCAGGCCGAGGGCGTCGGCCCCGGCGACACGGTGCGGATCACGCTCGAGCCCGTCGGGCTCTGACCGCCCGGCCACGACGCCGGTGGGTGGTCCCTCAGCGCACGAACTCGTCGCGCCCGGCCACCCAGGCGGACACCGCCTGCGCCACCGACCCGGCCAGGAGCAGCAGCAGCGGCACGGTCCACGACCCGGTGACGTCGTGCGCGAACCCCAGGCCCAGCGGCCCGAGCGCGGCCAGCACGTAGCCGGCGGACTGCGCCATCCCGGAGAGCTCCGAGGTGCGCGCGGCGCTGTCGGCCCGCAGCACCATGAGGGTGAGGGCGAGCCCGATGCCCGACCCCTGCCCGAGCCCGAGCAGGACCGCCCAGACGATCGCGCCCCCGGGCGCGAGGGCCAGCCCCAGCAGCCCCGAGGCGATGAGCACGACCGACGTCAGGCCGATCGCCCGCTGCCGGCGCATGCGCCCGGCGAGCACCGGCGCCACGAACGAGCCGACGATCCCGAGCATGTTGGTCAGCGCGAGGATCCAGCCGCCGGCCGCGGCGCTGCGGCCCGACGCGACGAGGATCTCCGGCATCCAGGCGTTCATGGCGTAGAACGCCATCGACTGCGTGCCCATGAACACGGTCACCGCCCAGGCCAGCGGGCTGCGCCACACCGACCGGGCCGCGGCGGCGTCGACCGCGGCGTGCACCGGGGCGACGCGCGCGGACGGGTGCAGCGCCCGGGGTGCCCAGACCGCCGCACCGAGCACGGCGAGCAGGCCCCACGACGCGAGCGCCGCCCGCCAGTCGAGACCGGCGGCGGAGGCGAGCGGCACGGTGAGCCCGGCGGCGAGCGCCGCCCCGCCGGAGAGCGCCATCGAGTACAGGCCCGTCATCAGGCCGACCCGCTCGGCGAAGTCACGCTTGATCAGCGCCGGCAGCAGCACGTTGGCGAGGCCGATCCCGCAGCCCACGGCCAGCGTGCCCACCAGCAGGGTGCCCACGCCGGGCACGAGGCGCAGCGCGAAGCCCGCGCACAGCAGCAGGAGGCTGCCGAACATGGACCGCTCGAGGCCGAAGCGGCGGGCGAGCGCCGGGGCCACGGGGGCGAGCAGGCCGAAGCAGAGCACGGGCAGCGTCGTGAGGACGCCGCCGGCCGTCGCGCTCAAGTTCTCCTCGGCGAGGATCTCCCCGATCAGCGGCGAGACGGCGACGACGCCGGGGCGCAGGTTCAGGGCGGCGAGGACGATGGCGAGGGCGGCCCCGGCGCCGATCGGGCGGCGCATGCTCACGCGTCCTCCCCGGGGGCGTCGGCGACGAGGTGCGCGCGCACGGCGTCGATGGTCGCCGTCACGGCCCGCTCCGCGGCGTCCGGGTCGCCGGCCGCCACGGCGGCGACGACCTCCCGGTGCCCGGGGACGTCGCGGTGGTGGCGGCCGTGGGCGTCGGTGGCCAGGGTGCGGACGAGCACGTGGTCGAGCCCGTCGTACAGCTCGGTGAGCAGCGCGTTCCCCGCCGTCCGCACGAGCTGGGCGTGGAACGCGACGTCGGCCGCACGGAAGGTCCGGTCGTCCGCGGTGCGCGCCGCGGACTCCTGGTCGGCCAGCGCGGCCCGCAGGGCGGCGAGGTCGGCCTCGTCGTGCCGGGTGGCCGCGACGCGGGCTGCGCCCCGTTCGAGGAGCGAGCGCACCTCGAGCACCTGCAGCGCGTCGGCGGTCCGCGCCCGGCGGCCGAGGGCGGCGTCCAGCCCGCTGGCGGCCCGCACGTAGGTGCCGTCGCCGCGCCGGGGCGCGAGGATGCCGGCGTGCTCCAGGGCGCGCACGGCCTCGCGCACCGTGTTGCGACCGACGCCGAGCTGCGCCACCAGCTCGGGCTCGGCGGGGATGCGCGACCCGACGGGCCACTCCCCGCGTTCGATCAGGCCGGTCATCCGCTCGACGACGAGCTCGGAGACCTTGCGGGGCGCGGCGATCGGGGGAACGGGGGAATCGGGCACCGAAAGACCCTAACATCCCATGTTTCGGCTCCCCGGGGCGGCCGGCAGCCGCCGACGCCCCTACTGCGCCATCCTCACGAACTCGGTGACCGCCGTCGCGATCCCCTGGACCGCGATGGCCGCGAGCAGCAGCCCGGCGATGCGCGTGACCAGCGTGACGCCCGAGTCCTTGAGCACCCGGTGGATGACGTTCGCGAACCGCATCGAGAGGTACAGCGACAGGTGCACCAGCACGATCGCCACCGCGATCGCGACCAGCTGCGGCGCCCCGCCGTCGTCGGACACGCGCGTCTGCTGGACGAAGACCATGGTGGCGACGATCGCGCCCGGCCCCGCGAGCAGCGGCGTGCCCAGCGGCACCAGCGCGACGTTCACGCCCTTGTTGCCCGACGGCGCGGGCTCCTCCATCTTGCCGGTGAGCAGCTCCATCGCGACCAGGAGGAGCAGCAGCCCGCCCGAGGCCTGCAGCGCGGGCAGCGTGATCCCCATGTAGTGCAGCACCTGCTGGCCGAACAGCGCGAAGACGACGATGACGCCGAACGCGACGAGGATCGCCTGCCGCGCGGCACGGTTGCGCTGCTTGGCCCCCATCGCGGACGTCAGCCCCAGGAAGACGGGGACCGTGCCCGGCGGGTCCATGATCACGAACAGGGTGACGAACACCTCCGTGAAGAGCGCGACGTCCATCACCTGGTTCACGGCCGGACCACGGCCAGCAGCCCCCGGTCCTCGATGTCCGCCAGCACCTCGGGCGCGGTGGTGTGCTCCCCGATCCGGTTGAGCTTGCCGGTCCCGTGGTAGTCGCTCGAGCCGGTCACGAACAGCCCCAGCTCCCGCGCCAGGCCGCGCAGCCTGGCGCGGGTGGCGTCGTCGTGGTCCCGGTGGTCGACCTCGAGCCCCGCCAGGCCGGCCGCCGCGAGGTCCGCGATCGTCTCGTCGGTGACGACGCGCCCGCGCGCCCCCGCCCCGGGGTGCGCCAGCACGGGCACTCCCCCGGCCGCCAGCACCGCGCGCACGGCGTCGTCGGTGCGCGGCGCGTAGTGCGGCACGTAGTACCGCGCGCCGGGGTGCAGCATCGTCGCGAACGCCTCGTCGCGCGACGTCGCGACGCCCGCCGCGACCAGCGCGTCCGCCAGGTGCGGGCGCCCCACCGTGGCGTCGTCACCGGTCTGGGCGAGCACGTCGTCCCACGTCAGCGGGAAGTCCTCGCCGAGCCGCTCGGCCATCCGGCGCGCTCGCGTCAGCCGCGCGTCCCGCGTGCGCTGCCACTCGGCGCGCAGGGCGGCGTCGGCCGGGTCGTGCAGGTAGCTCAGCAGGTGGACGCTGATGCCGCCCTGCGGCGTCTGGACGCGGGTGGAGACCTCCGTGCCGCGCACGAGCGCGACCCCCGTGCGCCCGACCGCGGCGGCCGCCTCGTCCCACCCGGCCGTGGTGTCGTGGTCCGTGAGCGCCACGACGCCCAGCCCCGCCACGGCCGCGGCCTCCAGCACCTGCGCCGGCCGGTCCGTCCCGTCGGAGGCCCGCGAGTGGGTGTGGAGATCGATCACGCGCCAAGTGTAAGGACGCCGTCGTGAAGACGGCGCCACAACCTCTCCACCGGCCCCGCCGCACCTGCACGCGGCACGGCCCGAGGCGTGCGGGACCATCGTGGGGATGGACTCGCAGCCTGCCCTTCCCGCCCGCCCTCCCTCCTCCGCGCACGGCGTCGTCTTCGTGCACGGCATGCGCACGTCCTCCGCGATCTGGGAGCGGCAGCTCGACCACGTGCGCGACGCCGGCCACCACGCCGTCGCCGTCGACCTCCCCGCGCACGGAGCCCGGCACGCCGAGAGGTTCTCGATGCCGGGCGCGTTCGACGTGATCGACGACGCCGCCCGCTCCTTCGACCCGGGCACGCCGGTCGTCGTCGTCGGGCTCTCCCTCGGCGGGTACACTTCCCTCGCGTGGGCGGCGCAGCACGCCGCCGGCACCTCGCCGGGCACCGCGCCGCACCGCGCCCCGGACGCCGGCCGGCCACGCCTCGCCGGCGTCGTGGCGGCCGCCTGCACCGCCGACCCGAAGGGCAAGCCCGTCGCCCTGTTCCGCGACGTCGCCCGCGCCACGGTCGCCGGTCGCGCCGCCGTGCGGCGCGGGGCGAGGGACCTCGCCCGCTCCTGGCAGACGGCGCTCACGGGCGGGGGCGGGCCGGCGGGCGGCGCCGACCTGGGCGCCCTGCTCGGCGCGACGGCGGACCACGGACCGCGCGGCGGCACCCACCGCCCCGGCTGGGACGTCGTCACCGACGCCCTCACCCACCTCGCCGGGCGCTCGTCCGTGGCGCACCTGCGCGCCATCCGGGTGCCGGTGTGGCTGGTCAACGGGGCGCGCGACCAGATGCGCCTCGAGGAGTCGCGCCACCTGCGGGCCACCGAGCGCGGCTCGCTGGTCGTCGTCCCGCGGGCCGGCCACGACGTCAACTCCGACGCCCCCGAGGCCTTCAACCACGTGCTGACCCGCGCGCTGGCGGACTTCGCCCGCGCCTGACGTCCGAGCACGGCCCCGCCGATCCGGTGGGAGACTGGTGGACATGACCGACGCAACCCCTGTCGCCGAGACCGCAACCGCCGAAGAGATCGCCGAGCGGGTGAACAACCGCTCGCAGCGCCCCGACTCGGCCGCCTTCAAGGCGTTCATCACCTCGCAGTGGGGCCCGCGTCCCGACCTCGGCGTCGAGGCCGGAGCGGCCGCCCCGTTCACCGCTGAGCGGCGCGCGCAGCTCTCCGCCCGCTTCCCGGGCGTGCGGCTGGTCGTGCCGGCGGGCTCGCTCAAGGTCCGCTCGAACGACACCGACTACCGGTTCCGGCCGCACTCCGCGTTCGCGCACCTCACCGGCCTGGGGACCGACCAGGAGCCCGACGCCGTGCTGGTGCTGCACCCCACCGCCGCGGGCGAGGGCGACCCCGGCGCCGACGGCACGGGCAGCGACCACCACGCCGTCCTGTACGTGCGCCCGCTCGCCGCGCGCGACACCGAGGAGTTCTACGCCGACTCGCGCTACGGCGAGTTCTGGGTGGGCGCCCGCCCGTCCCTCGACGACGTCACGACGCTCACCGGCATCGAGGCGCGCCACGTCGACGAGCTGCGCGACGCCCTGGCCAAGGACGTGGGCGCCGACGGCGTGCAGGTGCTCGTCGTGACCGGCGCCGACGAGGCGGTGGAGACCCTCGTCGAGGCGATCCGCACCGAGGCCGGCGCGGAGGCGGAGGCTGCCGACGAGCAGCTCGTCGAGGCCGCCTCCGAGCTGCGCCTCGTCAAGGACGAGCTCGAGGTCGAGCAGATGCGCGAGGCCGTCGCCCGCACGATCGAGGGCTTCGAGCAGGTCGTGCGGTCGCTGCCGCGGGCCGTCGAGCACCGTCGCGGCGAGCGCGTCATCGAGACGACCTTCGACGCGCACGCGCGGCTCGAGGGCAACGCCGTCGGCTACGAGACCATCGCCGCCGCCGGCGAGCACGCCACCACCCTGCACTGGACGTCGAACGACGGCGTCGTGCGCCCCGGCGAGCTCGTGCTCGTCGACGCCGGTGTCGAGGTCGACTCCCTCTACACCGCGGACGTCACCCGCACCCTGCCCGTGGACGGCGAGTTCACCGACGTGCAGCGGCGCGTCTACCGGGCGGTGCTCGACGCCGCGGACGCCGCCTTCGCCGTCGCCCGGCCGGGCTCGAAGTTCCGCGACCTGCACGCCGCGGCGATGGAGGTCATCGCCGCCCGCCTCGAGGAGTGGGGCCTGCTGCCGGACGGCGTGACCGCCGAGGTGTCGCTGTCGGCCGAGGGCCAGCAGCACCGTCGCTGGATGGTGCACGGCACCAGCCACCACCTGGGCCTGGACGTGCACGACTGCGCGCAGGCCCGCCGCGAGCTCTACCTGGACGGCGTCCTCGAGCCGGGCATGGTCTTCACCATCGAGCCGGGCCTGTACTTCAAGTCCGACGACCTGGCCGTGCCGGCCGAGTACCGCGGCATGGGCGTGCGCATCGAGGACGACGTGCTCGTGACCGCCGACGGGAACGAGAACCTGTCCGCCGCGCTGCCCCGCACGCCGGAGGACGTCGAGGCCTGGATGGCCCGCCTGCGCGGCTGAGGCCTCGCGTCGGTTCGGCAGGACGGGCGTCGGTTCGGCAGGAGCTCCTGCCGAACCGACGCCCGTCCTGCCGAACGGATCCCGCCGTCCACAGGGTGTCCGTGGCCAGGCCCGGGCTCCGACATCCTCGGAGGGTGACCGAGGAGAACCGCATCGGCACCACCCGCGACCTCCCGCGTCGGATGCGCACCGACGCCGTCCGGGCAGGGAGGCTCGAACGCGTCCGCCGTGGCGTGTACCGGGCGGTCGAGGACGACCGTGACGAGCACGCGTCGACCGCTGCTCGGCGTCTCGCGGCCGACCGCGCCCGGGCCGTCCACCTCGGGCTCGCCGCCGCGCATGCCTTCAGCCACGAGACCGCTGCCCTGCTCCACGGCCTGCGCCTCTGGTCCCTGCCGCGATCGACCCACGTCGTGCAGGCCTACCGCCGTTCCGGTGCCGCCGCCGGCGACGTCCGACGCCACCGGGTCGCGCTGCCGGACGGCCACCGGACGACGGCGGGCGGCCTGCCGGTCACGTCGTTGGCGCGGACGGTCGTCGACTGCTCCCGCGCCATGCATCCGCTCGAGTCACTGGTGATCGCCGACCATGCGGTCGCGAAGGGTGTCGACCTCGCCGAGTGCGCCGAGATCCTGGCCGCGACGCGCCAGCGCAACGGCACCGCGCTCGCGCGGTGGGTGCTCGAGCACGCGGACGGGGGCGCGGACTCCGCCTGGGAGACCTGGCTGCGCTACGTCGCCCTGCGCGCCGGGCTCCCCCGCCCCGTCACCCAGGCGCCGCTCCCGACCGCCGGACGCGTGTACCACGCCGACCTCGGCTGGCCCGAGTGGGGCGTGTACGCCGAGTTCGACGGGCGGTCGAAGTATCGCGACGACGGGATCCGTCCGGGGCACGACGCGTCCGACGAGCTCTTCCGCGAGAAGCAGCGGTTCGACGCCATCCGCGCGACAGGGGTGAGTCCGGTGCGCGTCACCGCCACGGGCGGAGCGGGCGTCCGTCGCGTGACGGACCTGCTCGCCGCGCGGTTCCCGGAACCGGTCCGGCGCGGGTTCCGGGTCCACCGTCTGCTCCCTCCGCCGCCCTGAAGCACGGCCGGACGGTTCGGTTCGGCAGGGCGGGCGTCGGTTCGGCAGGTGCTCCTGCCGAACCGACGCCCGTCCTGCCGAACGGACCGCGTCGGGTCAGGGCTGCGGCGGGCGGTACGGGTCGTCCGGCTCCGTCGACCCCGTCTCGGGCTCGTCGGCCCGGCCGGGCTGCGCCTGCGCCGGCGGTGCCGGGTCGGCCTGGGGTGCGGCGGGCGCCTGGCCCTCCTGCCCGGGCTGCGCGGGCTCGGCCGGCGGGGCCGGCTGGGCAGCGGGGTCCGACGCCGGGCGCATCGCGCCGTACCGGGGCTCGCCGGTGGGGGTGGTCCAGCGCGGGTCGGGCGTGCGGGGTGCCGCGGGCGCGGCGCCGGTCGGGGGGGCTGCCGGGGCGCCGGGCTGCACGGGTGCCGCCTCCGTCGCGCCGACCGTCGTCCCGCGGCGGGCCTTGCCCAGCCCGCCCGGCGACTGCGTGAGCATCGAGCGCGCCTCGGAGGCCTGCTCGGTGGCGCACAGGATCGCGTAGGTCGACGCGACGATCTGCGACGACGACGTGAAGTCACGACGCCCGCCCGTGAACGCGTACGACAGCACCGAGAAGAGCAGGCCGAAGCCGGCGCCGAGCGCGATGCCGACGAACAGCACGCTGCTGCTGCCGGTGCCGCCGAACAGCGACAGCAGCAGCCCGACGAAGAACCCGAACCAGGCACCGGAGAGCGCGCCCGCGAGCGCCACCCGGCCGTAGCTCAGCCGCCCGGTGACCCGCTCCACCATGCGCAGGTCCGTCCCCACGATCGTCACGTGCTCGACGGGGAACTTGTTGTCCGACAGGTAGTCGACCGCCTGCTGGGCCTCGAGATAGGTGTCGTAGGCGGCGACCTCGTCACCGCGCGGCAGGGTGGGGACGCGGGGCACAGGATTCGGCCTGCTGAAGGTCATTCGCCCAGTCTGTACCACCCGGAGCGGAGTTACCACACACGGCCCCGCCGGGGGAACCCCCTGGTCGCACCGGCCGCGCCTCCCAGGACCGACGCCGGTGCCGCGCGTAGGCTGACCCGCGTGGACGCGACGAGCCCCCGCGGAGGTGCGCCGAAGCACGAGGTGTGCCGGAGCGAGGCACCGCAGCGACCACGCAAGGAGGGAACGCCATGAGCGCGGCAACCAGGATCTTCGTGGCGCGCCTCGCCGGCACCCAGGTCTTCGACCCGATCGGTGACGAGGTGGGGCGCGTGCGCGACGTGGTCGCCCTCGTCCGCGCGAAGGGCGCCCCGCGGGCGGTCGGCCTGGTCGTGGAGGTGGCCGGCCGGCGACGGGTCTTCCTCCCGCTGACCCGGGTCACGAGCGTCGACGCGGGTCAGGTCATCTCGACCGGCCTGCTCAACATGCGCCGCTTCGAGCAGCGGGCGATGGAGACGCTGGTGCTCGGCGAGCTCCTGGACCGCCGGGTCCGGCTGACGGACGGCTCCGGCGAGGCCACGATCGAGGACCTGTCGATCACGCGCCAGCGCACGGGCGACTGGCTGGTCGACCAGCTCTTCGTACGCCGCCGGCTGCCGGCCCGCGGGCTGTCGCTGCGGCGCCGCGGCGAGACGCTGATCGTGCCGGTGGACGCGGTGACCGGCCTGGCGGGGTCGACGCGCGAGGAGCAGGGCGCCGCCCGGCTGCTCGAGGCCTACGACGGCATGCGACCGGCCGACCTCGCCGACGCGCTGCACGAGCTGGGCGACACCCGCCGGCAGGAGGTGGCGTCGGCGCTCGACGACGAGCGGCTGGCCGACGTGCTGGAGGAGATGCCCGAGGACGACCAGGTGGCGATCCTGTCGCGGCTGACCTCGACCCGCGCCGCCGACGTGCTGGAGGCGATGCAGCCGGACGACGCCGCGGACCTGCTCAACGAGCTGCCCGGCGAGCAGGCCGCCCGGCTGCTGGAGCTGATGGAGCCCGAGGAGGCGAAGGACGTCCGGCGTCTGCTGTCCTACGACGAGGACACCGCGGGCGGGCTCATGACGACGGAGCCGGTCATCCTCGGCCCGGAGGCGACCATCGCGACGGCGCTCGCGCAGATCCGCAAGCAGGACCTGCCGCCGGCGCTGGCGGCCATGGTGTTCGTGGTGCGGCCCCCGCTGGAGACGCCGACGGGGCGGTTCCTCGGCGTCGCGCACTTCCAGCGGCTGCTGCGCGAGCCGCCCCACGCGTCGGTCGGCTCGGTCCTCGACACGGACACCGAGTGGCTCACGCCCGACGCCCCCGTGGGCCGCGTGACGCGCCTGCTCGCGGCGTACGACCTGCTCGCGCTGCCCGTGCTCGACGGCGAGAAGCGCCTGCTCGGGGCCGTGTCGGTGGACGACGTGCTCGACCACATCCTCCCGGACGACTGGCGCGAGCAGATCGACGAGGACCTCGAGGAGGTGCCGCGTGGCTGACCGCCTCGACCAGCCGAAGGAGATCCGCCGCTCCTTCATCCCGCGCCCGCAGATGGACCAGGACGCGGTCGGCAAGGCGACGGAGGGCATCGCCCGGTTCCTCGGCACCCCGCGCTTCCTCGTCTACCTCACGGTGTTCTGCGCGCTGTGGCTGGCCTGGAACGCCTGGGGGCCGGAGAGCCTGCGGTTCGACTCCGCGGCGAACGGCTTCACCGCGCTCACGCTCATGCTGTCGCTGCAGGCCAGCTACGCCGCCCCGCTCATCCTGCTCGCGCAGAACCGCCAGGACGACCGCGACCGCGTGATGGCCGAGCACGACCGGCAGCGGGGCGAGCGCAACCTGGCGGACACGGAGTACCTCGCCCGCGAGATGGCGGCGCTGCGGATCGCCCTCGGCGAGGTCGCGACGCGCGACTTCGTCCGCTCGGAGATCCGCAACCTGCTCGAGGAGCTCGACGAGCGCGACGCCCCCGGCGACGGGCCCCCGCGCGCCTGACGGGCCCGCGCGACGGGCGGGCCGCCGGGTGGACCGGGCCACCTAGGATCGGACCATGAGCACCGCCCCGGGCCGCACCGAGCTGGCCGACCGAGTCCGCACCGCGCTGGCGTCCGTCGTCGACCCGGAGATCCGCCGCCCGATCACCGAGCTGGACATGGTGCGCTCGGTCGAGGTGCACGACGACGCCGGGCCCGACGGCGCGCGGGTGACCGTCGGCATCGACCTCACGATCGCCGGGTGCCCGATGAAGAGCACGCTCGTGCGCGAGGTCACCGCCGCCACCGTGGCGGTCGAGGGGGTGTCGTCGGCCGACGTCGACCTGGGCGTCATGACGGCCGAGCAGCGCCAGGCGCTGCGCTCCCGCCTCCGCGGCGGGGCCGGCGACCCGGTCATCCCGTTCGCCCAGCCGGGCTCGCTGACCAAGGTGTACGCGATCGCCTCCGGCAAGGGCGGCGTCGGCAAGTCGTCGGTGACGGCGAACCTGGCCGCGGCGATGGCGGCGGACGGCCTCAGCGTCGGGGTCGTGGACGCCGACATCTACGGCTTCTCCATCCCGCGGATGCTCGGGGTGGACCGCCAGCCGACGCGCGTGGACTCCATGCTGCTGCCCCCGATCGCGCACGGGGTGAAGGTCGTGTCGATCGGCATGTTCGTGCCCGCGGGCCAGCCCGTCGTGTGGCGCGGGCCGATGCTGCACCGCGCCCTGGAGCAGTTCCTCGCCGACGTCTACTGGGGCGACCTGGACGTGCTGCTGCTCGACCTGCCCCCGGGCACGGGTGACATCGCCATCTCGGTCGCGCAGCTGCTGCCGGGCAGCGAGATCATCGTCGTCACGACGCCTCAGGCCGCGGCCGCGGAGGTCGCGGAGCGCGCCGGGTCGGTCGCCACCCAGACCTCCCAGGGCGTGGTGGGCGTGGTGGAGAACATGTCCTGGCTGGAGCAGCCGGACGGGTCGCGCCTGGAGGTCTTCGGTTCGGGCGGCGGCCAGCAGGTCGCCGACCGGCTCACCGCCGTCGTCGGCACCGACGTGCCCCTGCTGGGCCAGGTCCCGCTGGACGTCGCCGTCCGCACCGGGGGCGACGACGGCACGCCGGTCGTCCTTGCCGAGCCGGGCTCGGCGGGCGCGCGGGTGCTGCGCGACGTCGCGCGGTCGCTGTCGAAGCGGTCGCGCGGGCTCGCGGGGATGCGGCTCAACCTCGACCCGGTCTCCCGCTGAGAGGTTCGTCACCGGTTCTGGGGCTCTCCTTTGCCCGACGTGCGGGACGGCGCTACGGTCCTAGCGTCCCACCTCGCCCCGACCCGACGTCATGTCCGGGTCCCCGGGATCGTCGTCGCGGCCCCGCCGCCCCCGACCCCTTCGCCGGCGCGAGGCCGCCCGACGTAGGGAGATCATGACTGCCACCGCGGGAACGCGTGCCCAGAACCCGGAGAACGAGCCGACCGCCGCGCCGACCGGCGCGCCACCCGAGCCGTCGGGCGGCCGATCGTCGCTCAACAAGGTCGTCTTCGGCACCTCGGCAGTCCTCATCCTCGCCTTCACGATCTGGACGATCGCCGCACCGTCGTCGGCGGAGCACGTCATCGGCGTCGTCGTGGGGTGGATCTCCACCTGGTTCGGGTGGTGGTACTTCCTCCTGGCCGCCGCGATCCTCGTCTTCGTGATCCTCGTGGGGCTGTCCCGCTCCGGGAAGATCAAGCTCGGCCCGGACCACTCCAAGCCGCAGTTCAACCTGTTCACGTGGTCCGCGATGCTGTTCGCCGCGGGCATCGGCACGGACCTGATGTTCTACTCGGTGGCCGAGCCGGCGGCGCAGTACCTGGCCCCGCCGGTCGGCGACGGCAGCACCGTCGAGGCGGCTCGCCAGGCGGTGGTGTGGACGCTGTTCCACTACGGCCTCATCGGGTGGGGCATGTACGCGCTGGTCGGCATGGCGCTGGCCTACTTCACCCACCGGCGCGGCATGCCGCTGTCCCTGCGCTCCGTGCTGCAGCCGCTGTTCGGCGACCGCGTGTGGGGTCGCCTGGGCGACGTCATCGACGTCGTCGCGATCATCGGCGCCATCTTCGGGCTCGCGGCGTCGCTGGGCATCGGTGTGTCCATGCTCAGCCGCGGGCTGCACGAGCTCACGGGCATCCCGGACGGCACGGCCGTGCAGATCGCCCTCATCGCCGTGGCCGTCATCATGGCGACGGTGTCCACCGTCTCCGGCGTGGCGCGCGGCGTGCGTCGCCTGTCCGAGATCCAGGTGATCCTCGCGATCCTGCTGCTCGTGTACGTCACGGTCACCGGCCGGACGGACTTCCTGCTCAACGGCCTGGTCCAGAACCTCGGTGACTACGTGGCCCGGATGCCGGCGATGACGCTCGACATCATGGCGTTCGACGCCCCGCAGGAGTGGCTCAACGCCTGGACGCTGTTCTTCTGGGCCTGGTGGGTGGCGTGGGCGCCGTTCGTCGGCCTGTTCCTGGCGCGGATCTCCCGCGGCCGCACCATCCGCCAGTTCGTCGTGGGCACGCTGACCGTGCCGTTCCTGTTCGTGCTGGGCTGGGTGTCGGTCTTCGGCAACAGCACGATCGACATGATCGCGAACGGCGGCCCCGCCGGGGCGGCGTTCGGCGAGGCCACCACGACGGACTACGCGTACGGCCTCTTCGGGCTGCTCGAGCAGGTGCCGGCCGCGCCCGTGGTCATCGGCGTCGCGATCCTCACGGGGCTCCTGTTCTACGTGACGTCGGCCGACTCCGGCGCGCTGGTGCTGGCCGGCCTCAGCGGCCGGCCGCGCTACGGCACCGACGACCCGCCGCCGTGGCAGCGCACCTTCTGGTCGCTCGTGACCGGGCTCCTCACGCTGGCGATGCTGCTCGCGGGCGGGCTCCCGACGATGCAGAGCGCCACCCTGATCATGGGGCTGCCGCTGTCCTTCGTCATGGTCGCGATCATGCTGTCGCTGTACCGGACCCTGCAGTCCGAGAACCGCAAGCACGACACCCTGCGCGCCGTGCTCCCGTCCACGCTCTCCGGGCGCGCCACCACCGCGGGCGGCGCCGCGGCCTGGCGCCGGCGGCTGGGCCGGCTGGTGTCCCACCCCGGCCCCCGCGCGGCGCGCACGTTCGTCGAGGACGTCGTGCGGCCGGCGCTGACGGAGGTCACCGACGAGCTCACGCACCGCGGCCTCCTCGCCGACCTGGTCGAGCACGAGGGCCCCCGCGGGGTGCCGTGCCTGTGCCTCGCGGTCGACCACCCCGGCGCGGCGCCGTTCCGGTACCAGCTGGAACCGTCCGAGGCCCCGACGCCGTCGTTCGCGCGCATCCCGCAGGACGACGACACCTACCTGCGCGTCGAGGTCCACCTCACGGACGGCTCCCAGGGCTACGACGTGCTGGGCTGGACCAAGGAGCAGCTCATCGGGGACATCCTCGACCAGTACGAGCGGCACCTGGCCTTCCTGGAGGCCGACGAGCCCGCGGACGCCGCCCCCGACCCCGCCTGACGTCCGCGACACGAGCAAGGAGAGACATCGTGACGACCACACTCTTCGTCGACGGCGCCTGGGTGGCTGCCGCCGACGGTGCCACCCGGGAGATCCGCTGCCCCGCCGACGGGACCCTCGTCGGGGTGGTGTCGGAGGCCTCGGCCGCCGACACCGAGCGCGCGATCGCGGCGGCGCGACGCGCCTACGACGCCGGCCCGTGGCGCGACACCACCGCGCCCGAGCGCGGCGACCTGCTGCTGCGCGTCGCCGACCTGCTCACCGAGCGCAAGGCGGAGTTCGCGCGGGCCGAGTCCCTCGACACGGGCAAGCGCCTGGTCGAGTCGGACATCGACATGGACGACATCATCGCCTGCTTCCGATACTTCGGGAAGATCGCGGCGACCGACGCCGGCCGCCTCGTGGACGCCGGGAGCGCCGACGTCCTCAGCCGCGTCCAGCACGAGCCCGTCGGCGTGTGCGGGCTGGTCACGCCGTGGAACTACCCGCTGCTGCAGACGGCGTGGAAGGTCGCGCCGTGCCTGGCGGCGGGCAACACCTTCGTGCTCAAGCCGTCCGAGCTCACGCCCCACACGTGCATGCTGCTCATGGACGTGCTGACCGACGCGGGCGTGCCCGCCGGCGTCGCGAACCTCGTGCTCGGCGCCGGCCCGACCGCGGGCGGCCCGCTGTCCGAGCACCCCGACGTCGACCTGGTCTCCTTCACCGGCGGGCTCGTCACGGGGCGCCTCATCGCCGCGAACGCGGCGGCCACGGTGAAGAAGGTCGCGCTCGAGCTCGGCGGGAAGAACCCGAACGTCGTCTTCGCGGACGCCGACTTCGACGCCGCCGTCGACAACGCCCTCAACGCCGCGTTCGTGCACTCCGGGCAGGTCTGCTCGGCCGGCGCGCGCCTGGTGGTCGAGGAGCCGATCCACGACGCGTTCGTGGACGCCCTCGTGCGCCGGGCGCAGCAGATCCGCCTGGGTGGGCCGTTCGACGACGCCGCCGAGACCGGGCCGCTCATCTCGGCGGCGCACCGGGAGAAGGTCGACGCGTACGTGCAGCAGGCGGTGGCCGACGGCGCCGTCCTGCGCTGCGGCGGCGCGGCCCCCGGCGCCGAGCACGGCGAGGGCCTCACGGACGGCTTCTACTACCTGCCGACCGTGCTCGACGGCGTGCGCCGGGGCAGCGCGGCGGTGGTCGACGAGGCGTTCGGGCCCGTCGTGACGGTCGAGACGTTCACGACGGAGGACGAGGCCGTCGAGATCGCCAACGACACCACCTACGGTCTCGCGGGCGCCGTCTGGACCCAGGACGCCGGCCGGGCGCAGCGGGTGGCGAACGCGCTGCGGCACGGCACCGTCTGGATCAACGACTTCCACCCCTACCTGCCGCAGGCCGAGTGGGGCGGGTACAAGCAGTCGGGCACCGGTCGCGAGCTCGGCCCGTCCGGCCTGGCCGAGTACCAGGAGGTCAAGCACGTCTACCAGAACCTGCGACCGGCGGTGACCGGCTGGTTCCCCGACCACTCCGCCGAGCCCACGAAGGAGCGCTGAGGCACGTGACGACCACGTCGACCACTTCCACCGACACGTTCGACTACCTCGTCGTCGGCGGCGGGTCCGCGGGCGCAGCCGTGGCCGCGCGCCTGTCGGAGGACCCCGAGGTCACGGTGGCCCTGCTCGAGGCGGGCCCGTCCGACGTCGGCGACGACGCGATCCTGCGGCTCGACCGCTGGATGGCGCTGCTCGAGTCCGGCTACGACTGGGACTACCTCATCGAGCCGCAGGACCACGGCAACTCGCACATGCGCCAGGCGCGCGCCCGCGTGCTGGGCGGCTGCTCCTCGCACAACTCCTGCATCGCGTTCCACGCCCCGGCCGAGGACTTCGACCAGTGGGCGGCGATGGGCGCCGAGGGCTGGGAGGCGGAGGTCTCGCGCCCGTTCTACCGCAAGGTGGAGAACAACGACCAGCCCGGCGAGCACCACGGCCACGACGGGCCGGTGCGCATCCGCCAGGTGCCGCCGCACGACCCGTGCGGCGTCGCGCTGCTCGACGCCTGCGAGCAGGTCGGCATCCCGCGCGTGCAGTTCAACGAGCCGGGCACCGTGCTGCGGGGCGCGAACTTCTTCCAGATCAACTGCCGCGAGGACGGCGTGCGCTCGTCGTCGTCCGTGAGCTACCTGCACCCGGTCCTGCAGCGCGAGAACCTCACGATCCTCACCGACCACCGCGTCAAGCGGATCACGTTCGACGCGGACCGCCGGGCCACCGGGGTGGACGTGCTCGACCCGGACCTCATCCGCACCAGGCACGTCGCGGCGCGCCGGGAGGTGGTGCTGTCCGCGGGCGCCATCGACTCGCCGAAGCTGCTCATGCTGTCCGGCATCGGCCCCGCCGAGCACCTGCGGGAGGTGGGCGTCGACGTGCTGGTCGACTCCCCCGGCGTCGGCTCGCACATGCAGGACCACCCCGAGGGCGTCATCTCGTGGGAGGCGAAGCAGCCGATGGTGACCTCCTCCACCCAGTGGTGGGAGATCGGCATCTTCACCCGCACCCCCGCCGCCGCCGAGCGGGGCGACAACCGGCCGGACCTCATGTTCCACTACGGCTCCGTGCCGTTCGACATGCACACGGTGCGGCACGGCTTCCCCACCGCCGAGAACTCGTTCTGCCTCACGCCGAACGTCACCCACGCGCGCTCGCGCGGCACCGTGCGGCTGCGCAGCCGCGACTTCCGGGACAAGCCGAAGGTCGACCCGCGCTACTTCACGGACCCGCACGACATGCAGGTGATGGTGGAGGGCATCAAGCTCGCCCGCGCGATCGTCGCGCAGCCGGCGATGAGCGGGTGGGCGGGGCGCGAGCTGTTCCCCGGCCCGGACGTCAGCACGGACGAGGAGATCGCGGACTACGTCACCAAGACCCACAACACCGTGTACCACCCGACGGGCTCGGTCCGCATGGGTGCGGCCGACGACGCGAGCTCCCCGCTCGACCCGCAGCTGCGGGTCAAGGGCGTCACCGGCCTGCGGGTGGCCGACGCCTCGGTGATGCCCGAGATCACGTCCGTGAACCCCAACATCACGGTGATGCTCATCGGCGAGCGCTGCGCCGAGTTCGTCAAGGCGGAGCGCGCCGCCGTCTGACCGCGTCCGCACGCTCTGCGCACCGTGTCCGCGTGCCGGTCGTCGCCCTGACGGCGTCGGCCGGCACGCGATACTGGGGGCCATGACGTCCCCCGAATGGCTCGAGTCCTGGTCCGACGACGAAGGCGCCCGCCGGGTGCGCGACCTGTTCACCACGACGTTCACCCCTGAAGGCGCGGGCGACGCCGAGGGCGACGCCCGGCCCGACGGGGTCTGGTCCGCGCCGGGTCGCGTCAACCTCATCGGCGAGCACACCGACTACAACGGCGGCCTCGCCCTGCCCACCGCCCTGCCGCACCGCACGTACGTGGCGCTGCGGCGCCGAGACGACGACGTCGTGCGCCTGGGCTCCGCGCAGGCCCCGGGCGAGCTGTGGACCGCACGGCTGGCCGACGTCTCCCCCGGCGCCGTGTCCGGGTGGGGCGCCTACGTCGCCGGCGTCGCGTGGGCCCTCGACAAGGCGGGCCACGGCCCCGCGCAGGGGGGCGGCGGCTTCGACGCCGTCGTCGACTCGTGCGTGCCGTTCGGTGCCGGGCTGTCGTCGTCGGCCGCGCTCGAGTGCGCGGTCGCGGTCGCCCTCGACGACGTGCACGGGCTCGGTCTCGCGGGCGACGACGCCGGGCGGGCCGCGCTCGTGGACGCCTGCGTGCGGGCGGAGAACGAGATCGCCGGCGCCCCGACGGGCGGCATGGACCAGGCGGCGTCGCTGCGCTGCACGGCCGGGCACGCCCTGCTGGTCGACTCGCGGCCGGGGCTGTCGGCGCTGGAGTCCGGCACCTCGGTGCCCTTCGAGCTCGCGCCCGCCGGCCTCACGCTGCTCGTCGTCGACACCCGCGCCGAGCACTCCCACGTGGACGGCCAGTACGCCGAGCGGCGCGCCACCTGCGAGCGTGCGGCGGCGCTGCTCGGCACCGAGACGCTGCGCGACGTGGACGCGGACCGCCTGGACGAGACCCTCGCGGCGCTCGAGCCGCACGACCCCGACGGCGTGCTGCGCCGCCGGGTGCGCCACGTCGTGACGGAGATCGCGCGCACGGAGCGGTTCCGCGACCTCGTCAGCGAGGGCCGGGTGGGCGATGTCGGCCCGCTGATGGTCGCCTCGCACACGTCCCTGCGCGACGACTACGAGGTCTCCGCGCGCGAGCTCGACCTCGTCGTGGACTCGGCGCTCGGCGCCGGGGCGCTCGGCGCCCGGATGACGGGCGGCGGCTTCGGCGGCTCCGCGATCGCCCTGGTGGGGGCCGACGACGTCGACGCCGTGGTCGCCGCCGTGCAGGCGGCGTTCGACGACGCCGGCCTGCGTGCGCCCGGCTTCCTGCTCGCCCCGCCGTCCCAGGCCGCGGGCCGGACCGCCTGACGCCGGGGCCGCCCCGGCCCCGGCCCGGCCCCCGGCCGAGATGCTTGCCGGGGGCCTCCTGCTTACGGTGCGAAGGTCCCACCGCCACCCGGGCGGTCGGGGGCCGATCGTTCGAGGAGGAACGATGACCGCACGCAGAGCAGTCCTCAGGGCCGGGGCCGCCGGCCTGACGGCGCTGGCCGCGGCCGGCGCGGCCGTGAGCGCGATCGCCACCTACGACCCCCCGGACCGGTCCGGGGCGCACGCGAGCGACCAGCGGGGCCACGGTCACGGCCACGGCAAGGACCGCGCCCGGAACGTCATCTTCATCCAGGGGGACGGGATGGGGCTCTCCACGCGCGAGCTGATCCGGATCGCGACCGAGGGCAAGGACGGTCAGCTGGCCATGGACACCCTGGACCACGCGGGTTGGACGGCGACCGACTCCGCGGACCCCGAGGACGCCGTCACCGACTCGGCGGCCGGTGCGACCGCGTTCGCCACCGGGGTGCGCACGTTCAACGGCGCGGTCGGCGTCGACGCGGACGGCAACCCCGTGCCGACGCTGCTCGAGCGGGCCAAGGAGGCGGGCAAGGCGACCGGGCTGGTCTCGAGCGCGCAGGTCACCGACGCGAGCCCGGCGGCGTTCGGCGCCCACGTGACCGACCGGTACGACCAGAGCGAGATCGCCCGGCAGTACCTGGAGGAGTCGCAGCCCGACGTCCTGCTCGGGGGCGGCGAGGACTTCTGGTACCCGGCCGGCGACCCGGGCGCCTGGCCCGACAACCCGGCGGAGGACCCCGGCGAGGAGAGCAAGGGCACCGAGGGCAACCTCGTGGAACGGGCGCAGGAGCTCGGCTACGAGTACGTGAGCGACGCCGACGGTCTCGCCGCGGCCGACGGGGACCGCCTGCTCGGGCTGTTCGCGAACGAGGAGATGTTCCAGCAGGCCAACGAGGGCGAGGGCGACGTCTTCTCGCCCGCGGTGCCGCTCGTCGACATGGCGGCCAAGGCGCTCGACGTGGTCTCGGCCGACCGCGACGGGTTCTTCCTCTTCCTCGAGGAGGAGGCGATCGACGAGTTCGCGCACAACAGCAACGCCACCCGCACCGTCGAGGCCGGGCAGTCGCTGGAGGAGACGGTGGAGCTCGCGCTCGACTTCCAGGCCCAGCACCGCGACACGCTCGTGCTCGTGGTCGGCGACCACGCGACGGGCGGGGTCGCGATCGAGAACGTGGACGCCGAGGACGAGGGCGGCGCGGGCGCGACCGCCGAGGACGGCCCGTTCCCGGTGCCGGGCACCGACCTGGAGTTCACCGTCGACTGGACGACGGGCGGGCACACCGGCGAGGCGACGCCGATCACCGCGCAGGGCCCCGGCGCCCAGCGGCTCGGCGGCGCGCAGCTCAACACGGACGTGCACGACGCGGTGCTGCGGGCGATGTTCCCCCGCGGCCACCGCTGACCGCGGCGGGCACGGGACCGGTGGGAGCCGCCCAGGCTGCTCCCGCCGGTCCCGTACCCGCCACCGGTGGCACTGCTAGAGGTCGTAGGTGGCGACGACCGGGGCGTGGTCGCTCCACCGCTCCTCGTACGTGGGCGCCCGGTCGACCTCGACCTTCACGGCCCGCGGCGCGAGGGCGGCGTTGGCGAGCTGGTAGTCGATGCGCCACCCACGGTCGTTCACGTACGACTGCCCCCGCCACGACCACCACGTGTACGGGCCGGGGCCCTCCCCGCCGTGCGCCCGCCCGAGGTCCGCCCAGCCGAGCTCCCCGAGCCAGCGGTCCACGTAGGCCCGCTCCTCGGGCAGGAACCCCGCGTTCTTGAGGTTGCCCTTCCAGTTCGCGATGTCGACCTGCTGGTGCGCGATGTTGAGGTCGCCCGCGACGACGGCGGGCGCCTTGGCGGCGGCGAGCTCGGCCAGCCGGGCGGTCACCTTGTCCAGGTGCGCGTACTTGGCCGTCATCGTGTGCTCCTTGCCGGGGGCGTTGGTGCCCGAGTGCAGGTAGGCGGAGACGACCGTGAGCAGCCCGCCGCCGGGCAGCTCGACGTCCGCCTCGACCCAGCGGCCTGTGTCGACGGGCGGCTCGGGCTCCCCCGCCGGCCCGTGCGCGGCGAGGCCGGCGCGGACGGCGTGCAGCGGCAGCCGCGAGGCGACCGCGACCCCCGCGCGGCCCTTGATCTCGCTGGGCAGGTGCGCCACGTGCCAGCCCTCGAGGTACTCGCGGGTCAGCTCGTCGGGGGCACGGACCTCCTGCAGCAGCAGGACGTCGGGGGTACGGGCGGCGATCCAGGTGTCCATGCGGCGCCGGAAGGCGGCGCGGATCCCGTTGACGTTGGCGGTGGCGACGGTCAGCACGCCGCACATCCCATCACACGCCGGCGACAGCCTCCGAACCGCCGGCGCCGGGCGTCGTCGCGGCCGGGACGCGGACCCCGGCGCGGCTCACTCGCCGCGGTAGGCCGCCTCCAGCGCCGGGACGTCGATCTTGTGCATCTGGAGCATCGCGTTCATGGCCCGCTTGTTGGCGTCGGTGGTGTAGTCGCCGCAGAGCTCCTCGAGGCGCCGGGGCACGACCTGCCACGACACCCCGAACCGGTCCTTGCACCAGCCGCACGGCCCCGGCTCCCCGCCGTCGGACGTCAGCACCTCCCAGAAGTGGTCCACCTCCTCCTGCGTGTCGACGCGGAGGTAGAAGGAGAACGCCTCGTTCAGGGTGAAGCTCGGGCCGGCGTTCAGCCCGGTCACAGGGAGCCCGGCTACGGTGAACTCGACGATGAACGGTTCGCCGGCAGCGGCCCCCGGGACACCTTCCGGGGCGACCAGCACCGAGTCGACCGACGACCCCGGGACGTGCTCGGCGTAGAACCGGGCCGCCTCGTGGGCCCGGTTGTTGCTGAACCACAGGTGCGTGCGCGTGGTCACCATGACTGCTCTCCTCCGTCGGAGCACCGGCCCTCGTGGCCCGTGCTGACACCCTGTGCGACCATCGGCACGCGGCCGACTCATCGGTGTCGGTGCGACGCACCGGCGACGCGATCGACGAAGGTAGGGATCATGCCGCTTCCCGTCAGCCCCGAGATCCTGGTCGTGCTGGGGACCCGTCCCGAGGCGATCAAGCTCTTCCCGCTGATCCAGCTCCTGCAGGACCATCCGCGCCTGCGGCCCGTGGTGGTCTCGACCGGGCAGCACAAGGAGCTCGTCGAGTACGTGCTCGAGACCGCCGGCTGCGAGATCACCGCCGACCTCGGGGTGGGGCGCCCGGGCCTCGGGCTCAACCAGCTCACGGCGGCCGTCGTGTCCGGGCTCGACGACTTCGTCACCGGGCGGTACGGGCCGCCGCCGAACCACATCAGCGGCCGGGTCACCCGGGACCACTACCCGGCGGCCTGCGTCGTGCACGGCGACACCTCCAGCGCGTCGGCCGCCGCGGTCGCCGCGTTCCACCTGCGCATCCCGGTCGCGCACGTCGAGGCCGGCCTGCGGACCGGCACCACCCTGTCACCCTTCCCGGAGGAGCTGAACCGGCAGCTCATCGGCCGCATCGCGTCGTTCCACGCGGCGCCGACGCGCGCCAACGTGCAGAACCTGGTGCGCGAGGGCGTCGACATCGGACGCACGTTCGTCACCGGCAACACCGGCATCGACGCGCTGCAGTGGTCGGCCGCGCGCCAGGTGCCGTACGACCGCCCCGAGCTCGAGTGGCTCGAGGACGACACGACGTCGCGCGTCGTGACCGTCACCGCCCACCGGCGCGAGAACTGGGGCGAGGGCATCGCCGACATCGCGCGGGCGGTGCGCCGGCTCACCGAGACGCACCCGGACGTGCGGTTCGTCGTCCCCGTGCACCCGAACCCGGCCGTGGCGCAGACCGTGCGGGCGGAGCTCGACGACGTGCCCGCCGTCACGCTGACCAGCCCGATGGAGTACCGGCCGTTCGCGCGGCTGCTCGCCCGCTCCACGCTCGTGCTCACCGACTCGGGCGGGATCCAGGAGGAGGCGCCCGCCTTCGGCGTCCCGGTCCTCGTCGCCCGCTCGACGACGGAGCGCTCCGAGGGCGTGGAGGCGGGCACGCTCGAGCTCGTCGGCACGGACCGCGACCGCATCGTCGCCGCCGCCACGCGCGTGCTGGACGACCCGGAGGCGCGGGCCGCGTTCTCCCGCCAGCCCAACCCGTACGGCGACGGCCACGCCGCCGACCGCATCGTCGCCGCCCTCGAGCACCTCGTCTTCAACACGCCGGTGCCGCGGACGTCGGGGCCGGGCTTCGTCCGGTCCGAGGTGCTGGAGTGGGCAGGCTTCCACCGCACCGACGCGGTCGACGGCCCGACGTTCGAGCGCGAGAGCGTGACGACGGGCCACGAGCCCGCCGACCTGGAAGGCGTCGTCATCCAGCCGCTCACCGCCGACGGCCCTCCTGACACGGACGGTGGCGCGTGAGTCTCGCGGCGGGCGCGGTCGCCACGGGGGGACCGTGGTGGGACCCGTACCGCGGGATGCCGCCGGCGGTGCAGGTGCTCATGTGGTTCCTGCTCGCCCTGACGCTGGCCACGTTCTGCGTGATCGTCTGGCTCGTCGTCCGCGCGTGGTTCGAGCGTCGGCGCCAGCGCAAGGCGGTCGAGACGGCGCACGAGGAGGACTACCTGTGGGTCTTCGTCGTCCCCGCGCTCAACGAGGAGGTGACGATCGCCGACAGCGTGAGCCGGCTGGTCGCCGTCGAGGCGACGCACAAGGCGATCGTCGTCGTCGACGACGGGTCGGACGACCGGACGCCCGAGGTGCTCGCCGGGCTGCGGGCCGAGGTGCCCGAGCTGCAGGTGCTGCGCCGGGAGCTGCCGAACGCCCGGGTGGGCAAGTCCGCCGGGCTGGACGACGCCTGGGAGTTCGTCCACGACACGGTGCTGACCGGACGGTACGCGACCTGGCCGACGGCGCGGGTGATCGTGGGGGTCGTGGACGCGGACGGGCGCATCCCGCCGGACGCGCCGCACGCGCTGGCCGGCGCCTTCAGCGACGAGCGGGTGGGCGGCGTCCAGGCGCTGGTGCGCATCTACAACCGCGGGCACTACCTGACCTGGGGGCAGGACGTCGAGTTCGGCGTGATGGCGTACGTGTACCAGCTGGGCCGCTCCGCCTGGGGCACCGCGAACATGGGCGGCAACGGCCAGTACGTGCGGCTCGCGGCGCTGGACGACGTCGTGGAGACCGAGGGGCTGCCCGCCGGCGTCGCGCGGGGGCCGTGGCGCGACCGGCTCACGGAGGACCAGGACATCGGCGTCCGGCTGATCCACGCCGGGTGGCGCGGGCGCCAGACCGTCCTCACCACCGTCGACCAGCAGGGCGTGACGAGCCTGCGCCGGCTGTTCAAGCAGCGCGTGCGCTGGGCGCAGGGCAACTGGCAGGCGTTCGGCCTGCTGCGTCGCTCGCTGCGGGCGCCCGTGTCGGTCGGCGCCCGGATCGACCACGTCGCCTACCTGCTGATGCCGCTGCTGCAGCTGCTCATGGGGCTCGGGCTGGTGCTGTCGCTGGTGTTCTGGATCTTCGGCGACGTCCCGTTCCACTCCGGCTGGTGGCCGTCGCTGGTCTTCTTCGCGACGATCGCCCTGGTGCCGAGCTTCCTGTCCCTGCTCATGACGAACGAGCCGGGGCGCCACCCGCTGCTGCGCGCGGTGTTCGGGCTCTTCCCGTACATGCTCTACACCTGGCTGCTGTGGCCCGTGGTCACGGTCTCGCTCGTGCGCGAGCTGCTGGGGCGGCGCACCTGGACCAAGACCGACCGCGAACCCCTCGACGCCCACCTGCCCGACGACGTCGAGCAGCCCGCCGAGCCCACCACCTGAGGCCTGATCCTGAGCCGTGCGAGTCCCGGCGTCACGACGCCGCCAGGCGCGCCTTCTCGTGCTCGACGTCGAACGTCGCGGCGGGCCACCGGGGGTCGATCTCCTCCAGGGCGTCCAGGAGGAGCGCCTGCACCGCCAGGCGGGCGTACCACTTGGCGTTCGCGGGCACGACGTACCAGGGCGCCCGGTCGGTGGACGTCCGCTCGAAGACCATCTGGAAGGCGTCCATGTACCGCGGCCACAGCAGCCGCTCGTCGACGTCGCCCGGGTGGTACTTCCAGTGCTTGTCGGGCCGCTCGAGCCGCTCGCCGAGCCGCGCCTTCTGCTCCTCGGGCGAGATGTGCAGCATCACCTTGACGATCCGCGTGCCCTGCGCCACGAGCTCCGCCTCGAACGCGTTGATCGCGCCGTAGCGGCGCTCGATCTCCGCGGGCGGGGCGAGCTCGCGGACCTTCCCGATGAGCACGTCCTCGTAGTGGGAGCGGTCGAAGACGCCGATGTACCCGGCCTCGGGGACCTCCTTCTCGACACGCCACAGGAAGTCGTGCGCCAGCTCCTGCGGCGTCGGCTTCTTGAACGCGACGAGGTGCACGCCCTGCGGGTCGGTGGCGCCGATGACGTGCCGCACGATGCCGCCCTTGCCCGCGGAGTCCATCGCCTGCAGCACGAGCAGCACGGCCGGCGCCGACGGGTCCTGCCGGCTCTGGGCGTACAGGCGCTCCTGCAGGTCGTCGAGCTCCTGCTCCCCGGCGAGCAGGTCGGCCGCGCCGTCCTTCTTCTTCCCGTCGTAGCCCGGCTTCGCGTCCGGGTCGACGTCCGCGAGGCGGAACCCCCTCCCCACCCGCAGCAGCTCGCCCGGCTCTCCCGACCACCCACGCTGGCTCCTCGCGACCATGGGCACATCATGGCCGAGACGCCAGGGCCCGGCCCCGCGAGAGAGAAACTGCCCGGCGAGAGAGAGGACGCGCCGCGCCGAGACGGTGGCCTGGACCTCTGTCTCGCGCGGCGCGTCCTCTGTCTCGCGGGGACGTGCGCTAGCTCGCCGCGGCGCGCTCCGCGGCCTCCACCGCGTTGCGGAACAGCATGGCGATCGTGGTGGGCCCCACGCCGCCGACGCGCGGTGTGATCGCACCGGCAACCTCCGCGCACGACTCGTCCACGTCCGGCAGCAGCTTGCGACCCTCGTACCGGACACCGCCGCCGACCACGGTGACGCCCGGCGTCAGGTGCTCGGGCTGCAGGATGCCCGGGACGCCGGCGGCCGCGATCACGATGTCGGCCCGCCTGGTGTACTCCGGCCAGTCGGGCACCCCGGTGTGGACCACCGTGACCGCCGCGTTGGCCGTCGGGCGCTTCTGCGAGAGCAGCAGGGCCAGGGGCCGCCCGAGCGTCGTGCCGCGGCCGAGGATGCAGACCTCGCGTCCGGCGACCGGGATGCCGTAGTGCGCCAGCAACGTCTCGATCCCCGCCGGCGTTGCCGGCACCGGGCCCGGCATCCCGAGCGCGAGGCGCCCCATGTTCACCGGGTGCAGGCCGTCGACGTCCTTGTCCGGGTCCAGCGCGAGCATGGCCGCGTCGAAGTCGATCTGCGGGGGCGGGGGGTTCTGGATGAGGACGGAGCCGACGTCGTCGGCGTCGTTCATCTCCCGCACCGCCGCCAGGACGTCCGCCTGGGCGGCGTCCTGCGGGAGGTGGATGTGCGGCGAGGTGAACCCGAGCTCGTTCGCCTTGTCCATCTTCATCCGGATGTACCCGGCGCTCGCCGAGTCGTCCCCGACGAGGATCGTGCCCAGCCCCGGCCGGTGCCCCGCCGCGACGAGCGCGTCGATCCGCGGACCGAGGTCCGCGAAGACGGCGTCGGCGACCGGCTTGCCAGGCAGCAGCCGCGCGGTCACTGCTGCAGCCCGGAGTAGAGCGGGAAGTCGGCGGTGAGCTTCGCGACGCGGGCCGCGAGCGCCTCGACGTCGGCCGACGCGCCGTCGCGCAGCGCGGCGGCGATGATGTCGGCGACCTCGGTGAACTCGACGTCGCCGAACCCGCGGGTGGCGAGCGCCGGCGTGCCGATCCGCAGGCCCGAGGTGACGCGCGGCGGGCGCGGGTCGAACGGCACGGCGTTGCGGTTCACGGTGATGCCGGCGTCGTGCAGGAGGTCCTCGGCCTGCTGGCCGTCCAGCGACGAGTTCCGCAGGTCCACCAGCACGAGGTGCACGTCCGTGCCCCCGGTCAGGACGGACACGCCCTGCGAGGCGACGTCCGGCTGGGAGAGGCGGTCGGCGATGATCCGGGCGCCACGCAGGGTGCGCTCCTGACGGTCCTTGAACGCGTCGGTGCCCGCGATCTTGAACGCCACGGCCTTGGCCGCGATGACGTGCATGAGCGGGCCGCCCTGCTGCCCGGGGAACACGGCGGAGTTGATCTTCTTGGCGAGCTCCTCCTTGCTCAGGATGAAGCCGGAGCGTGGCCCGCCGATGGTCTTGTGCACCGTGGAGGAGGTGACGTCGGCGTGCGGCACGGGCGACGGGTGCAGGCCCGCGGCCACGAGGCCCGCGAAGTGGGCCATGTCCACCCAGAGCTTGGCGCCGACCTCGTCCGCGATCTCGCGGAACGCGGCGAAGTCGAGCTGGCGCGGGTAGGCGGACCAGCCGGCGATGATGACGTCCGGGCGGTGCTCGAGGGTGCGCTTGCGCACCTCGTCCATCTCGATGCGGTGCGAGGTCGGGTCCACGCCGTACGCGCCGACGTCGTACAGCTTGCCGGAGAAGTTGATCTTCATGCCGTGCGTGAGGTGCCCGCCGTGGGCCAGCTCGAGCCCGAGGATCTTGTCGCCCGCGTTGATGAGCGCGTGCAGCACGGCCGCGTTGGCCTGCGCCCCGGAGTGCGGCTGGACGTTCACGGCCTCGGCGCCGAACAGCTCCTGGGCGCGGGCGATCGCGAGGTTCTCCGCGATGTCGACCTGCTCGCAGCCGCCGTAGTAGCGACGCCCCGGGTAGCCCTCGGCGTACTTGTTGGTCAGGACGGAGCCCTGCGCCTGCAGCACCGCGCGCGGGACGAAGTTCTCGGACGCGATCATCTCGAGGGTGTCGCGCTGGCGGGCCAGCTCCCCCTCGAGGACGGCGGCGATCTCCGGGTCGAGCTCGGCCAGGGGCGCGTTGAACGTGGGGTCGGGAGTGCTCATGCGGCGTTCTCCTGCTGTGTCGGACGGCGGTCGACCGGCAGCGGCCGACCTCGGGTGGTCGGGCAATGTCGTCATCGAGCGAACGGGCCCAGGCGAACGACCCGTCGTCTGCACAGCGTGCCGCTCCCCGGTGGTGATCCACCTGTACGCCAGTCGCGACCCCGCGATCCTAGCCGATCGGCGTCGGCTCAGGCAGGGGCGCCCGCCTCCGCCACGATCTCCTCGGAGCCGCCGGCCTGCACGTCGACCACGACCTCGCGCCCGCCCGCGGCCTCGCCCGTGGACTCGCGCCCGACGATGCGGGAGTCGGGGATCACCCGCCGGTACGGGCCGCCCTCCCCGGCGATCCGCTCCACCAGCAGGTCCACCGCCGTGCGGGCGATCTGCTCGCGGCCCGGGTCCACGGACGTGATGGTCGGCACCGAGTACCGGACGTCGTCGATGTCGTCGAAGCCCATCAGCGCGACGTCGCCCGGCACGTCGAGCTGACGGGCGTGCAGCACGTGGAGCGCGCCCAGCGCCATGGCGTCGTTGAGGGCGAACACCGCGTCGATCTCGACGCCCGAGTCGAGCAGGCGGGCCATCGCGTCCGCGCCCGTCGAGCGGTGCCACAGGCCCGCCTCGCCGACGAGCGCCGGGTCGAAGGGCAGCCCGGCCTCCGCGAGCCCCTGCCGGTAGCCCTCGGTCCGTAGGGCGGCCGAGCCCACCCGCTCGCCCTCGTGCGCGCCGAGCACGGCGATCCGGCGCCGGCCGAGGCCCGCGAGATGGGCCGTGGCGGCTCGTGCCGCGGCGACGTTGTTCATCGTGACGTGGTCGGCCGGCGCGTCGAAGATCCGCTCACCGAGCACGACGAGCGGGCGCTCGGCGGACAGCAGGCCGACGTCCTCCGGGCCGAGCGCGAGCGGGGAGAAGATCAGCCCGTCCGTCATCTGCCGCCGCTGCCCGACCAGCACCTCGATCTCGCGCTCGCGGCCCGCGCCGGTCTGCTCGATGAGCACGGTCAGCCCGCGGGTCTCGGCGGCCCGGATGACGGCGTCCGCGAGCTGGGCGAAGTACGGCAGCGACAGCTCGGGCACGGCCAGCGTGATCATGTCCGTGCGCCGGGTGCGCAGGTTCCGGGCGGAGACGTTGACCCGGTAGCCGAGGTGCGCGATGGCCTCCTCGACGCGCTCCCGCGTCTGCGGACGGATGTGGGGGTAGCCGTTGACGACGTTGGAGACCGTCTTGATCGAGACGCCCGCGCGCTGCGCCACGTCGTGCATCGTCACCGGCACGCCGCACCCCGTCCCGACCGACCTGCGTCGCCGACGACCACGCCCGCCCCTCTCCTCGTCACGTCCACAGGGTAGGGCACCGCCGGGCGCCGCCCCCGCCCGGCGCCCTACTTGATCGAGCCGAGCGAGAGCCCGCCCTGCCAGTACTTCTGGAGGCCGAGGAACGCCACGATCAGCGGCAGGATCGACACGAGCGCGCCCGTGGTGATGAGGTTCCAGACCTGCTCGCCGCCGGCGCCCGCGTTCGACAGCCCCTGCCACTGGTTGAGGCCGACGGTGACGGGCAGCAGCTGCGGGTCGCGCAGCACCGCCAGCGGCAGGAAGAAGTTGTTCCACGTCGCGACCGTGGTGAGCAGCAGCACCGTGACGAACGCCGGCCGCAGCAGCGGCAGGGCGACCCGGGAGAACAGCCGCAGCTCGCCGGCGCCGTCCACCCGCCCGGCGTCGAGCATCTCGTCGGGGATGGCGTCGACGGCGTACACGCGCACGAGGTAGACGCCGATCGGGCTGAGCAGGGACGGCAGGACGACCGCCCACATCGTGTTGATCATCCCGAGCTGGCTGAGCAGCACGAACGTGGGGATGGTCAGGGCCGTGAGCGGCACCATGACGGAGCCCAGCAGCAGGGAGAAGTACAGGTTGCGGCCGCGGAAGCGGTACTTCGCGAGGGCGTACCCGGCCAGCACCGCGAGCACCGTGGAGCCCACCCCGCCGGCGAGCGCGTACACGAAGGAGTTGCGCATCCACGTCCAGTAGATGCCGCCCTGGTAGGTGAAGAGCTCCTTGACGTTGTCCCACAGCGCGAACTCGTCGTTGAACCACAGCGCGCCGCCGGACCCGACGAACAGGCCGCTGTTCGTCTTGGTCGACCCCACCACCAGCCACCAGAGCGGCACGATGAAGTACACCGCCGCGAGGAGCAGGAACAGGTGGGAGCCGATCCTGCGCGGCCCGTGCTGCCCGCCGGCGCGGCGGCCGGCGCGGCGGCTGGCACGGCGGTCAGCGCCGCGGGAGGAGGTCTGCGTCGTCGTCGCCGTCGTCATCACTTCAGTCCGCTCTGCTTGCGGGTCGCGTACAGGAAGAGGTACGACCCGATGAACACGAGGATCCCGAGCGCGAACGCGATCGTGGAGGCGTAGTTGAACTGGCTGTAGGAGAACGCCATCGAGTACGCGTACATGTTCGGGGTGTAGGTGGTGGGGATCGCGCCCTGGGCGACCGACCGCAGCACGGTCGGCTCGGTGAAGAACTGCAGCGTGCCGATGAGGGCGAACACCACGATCATCACCATCGACGACGCGATCATCGGGACCTTGATCCGCAGGGCGATCGCCCAGTTGCCGGCGCCGTCGAGCCTGGCCGCCTCGTACACGGTCGGGTCGATCGCCCGCAGCGCGGCGTAGACGATGATCATGTAGTAGCCCACCCACTGCCAGGTCACGATGTTGACCAGCGAGCCGAAGATCAGGTCCCGGCTGAGGAAGTCGGGGGCGTCGAGCCCCACGAGCCCGAAGACGTCGGTGGCCGGGCCGAAGCGCGGGCTGTACAGGAAGCCCCACATGAGCGCGCCGATGACGGCCGGGATCGCGTATGGCACGAAGACCAGGAGCCGGGAGGCCCGCGAGAGCCGGGTGGCGAGGGTGTCGAGCACCAGGGCGATCGTGACGGCGAGCCCGATCTGGATCGGCACCATCACCAGCACGAACTTGCCGACCCGGGCCATGCCGGACAGGAAGTCCGTGTCCGTGAAGACCCGGGCGTAGTTCGCGAAGCCGGTGAAGATGCTCTCGCCGCCGGTGGCGATCCCCTTGGTGTGCAGGCTGAGCCAGAACGCGTACGCCAGCGGCACCAGGAGGAACAGCACGAACACGACGGTGAACGGGGCCAGGAACAGCCACCCCCACCACTGCCGCTTCGTGTCCAGGAGGCTCGGGCCGCGCTGCTCGCCGGGTCCGGCGGGACGTCGGTCGGTGGGTCGGTCGGCGGACGTCATCGGATCGTGAACCCCTGCTGCTCGGCGTACCGGACCAGGCTGTCCTGGAGGGTGGCGAGCGCGTCCTCGGCAGTCGCGGGCCCCTCGACCATGTCGTAGAGGGCCATGGTCTGGCGGTCGTACGCGTACACCTGGAACGGGCTGAACGTGAAGCCCGGGTACTGCGCCGCCGCGTCGAGGAACACGTCGCGGTTCACCTGCTGCCCGCCGAAGAACGGGTAGCGCCGGTCGGTGAACCAGTCCGCGTCGAGGGCGAGGTTCCACAGCGGGAACAGCCCGGCCTCCTCGACGCCGACCTTCCAGGTCGCCTCGTCGTCGAACAGCTCCATCGCGACGGTGGCCGCGGCCTCCTCGTCGGTGGCCTGCGACGTGACCGCCAGCGCCGAGCCGCCCTGGTTGACCTGCACCGGGTCGTCGGGGTCCCACTGCGGCAGCGGCGCGGCCTTCCACTCGGCGCCGGAGTCGGCGTCGGACAGGCCCTCGAGGTAGCCGGGGCCCCAGGCCGCGGCGATGTAGACGGCGTAGGTGCCGTCCACGAGAGACGTGTTGTAGTCGGCCGTGCTGGCGTCGTCGGTCGAGACCAGGCCGCGGTCGACGAGGTCCTCCCAGTAGGACAGGACGTGCCGCGCCTCCGGGGTGTCCACGTCGATGCCGATCTCGTCGGGCCGCGAGCTGTCGTAGTCGAACGGCGCCCACCCGGCCTGCGCGAACAGCGCGTAGTTGAAGGCGTTGCCGTTCGTCGCGTAGTTCGTGATGTACCCGTCGTAGCCGGCGTCGCGCAGGTCCTGCGCAGCCTGCGCGAACTCGTCCCAGGTGGTCGGCGGCTCGACGCCGTGCTCGTCGAAGATGTCCGCGCGGTAGAGCATGCCGACCGGGCCGCCGTCGACGGGGATCGCGTGGACCGACCCGCCGTTCGACACGTCGGACCAGGCTCCGGGCGGGAACTGCTCCTCCAGCTCGCCCGCGCCGTACGGCGCGAGGTCCGCGAGCCCGTCGAGGATCGTGTACGTGGGCAGGATCTCCGACTCGAGCTGGATCACGTCCGGCGCCCCCGTCCCGGCCTCGAGGGCGGTGGAGAACTTGCCGTACTCGTCCGCCCCCTGGCCGGCGTTGGTCCAGCAGATCTGGACGTCGTCGTGCCGGGAGTTGAACGTGTCCACCATCTGCTCGACGGCGGGATACCACGCCCACATCGTGACCCGGGTGGCGTCGGGCTCCTGGATCGTGTTGGTACAGGTCGCGGCGGCCGACCCGCCACCACCACCGCCGCCGCTGCTGTCGCCCTGGGCGCACGCGGCGAGCGCCAGCGTCACCAGGCCCGTCGCCGCGGCGGCCACGCCGCGGCGCATGCTCCTGCGCATGCCGATTCCTCCTCGAGTCGGGCGGGTCAGCACGTCCTGACCCAGGCCACACGTCTTCTTCAACGTTGTAACGCTGGGCATTTCTACACGGGATGACGCAGGTCACACAACCCTCGCCGCCGACCCGCGCTCTGGGCACGCCCCCGGAGGGCGACGGCGGCGCTGGTGCCGCGGCGCCTGACGTGATTGACTTCTTCATCGTTGTAGAGCAGCAACGCCATCGAGTTCGACGAGGAATGACGAAGGAGACGTAGTCCCCATGCCCAGCGCCGCGCACCCGTCCGCCGCCCGCATCACCCTGCACCCCGACTTCCGCCGCGGCACGGTGGACCGCCGCCTGTTCGGCTCGTTCGTCGAGCACCTCGGCCGCGCGGTCTACACCGGCATCTACGAGCCCGGCCACGACGCCGCCGACTCCCACGGCTTCCGCCGCGACGTGGCCGACCTCATCCACGAGCTCGGGGTGCCCATGGTGCGCTACCCCGGGGGGAACTTCGTCTCCAACTACGTGTGGGAGAACGCCGTCGGCCCGGTCGAGCAGCGCAAGCCGTTCCTCGACCTCGCCTGGCGGACGGTCGAGCCCAACCTCGTCGGCACGGACGAGTTCCTGCAGTGGGCCGAGCGCGAGGGCGTCGAGCCGATGATGGCGGTCAACCTCGGCACCCGCGGCGTCGACGCCGCGGCCGCGCTCGTCGAGTACTGCAACGGCGAGGCCGGCACTAGCTGGGCCGACCTGCGCATCGCCCACGGCCGCGCCGAGCCCTACGGCGTGAAGCTCTGGTGCCTGGGCAACGAGATGGACGGCCCGTGGCAGATCGGCCACAAGGACGCCCACGAGTATGGCAAGCTCGCCGCCGAGGCCGGCAAGGCCATGAAGCTCGTCGACCCCTCGATCTCGCTGGTCGTCTGCGGCTCGTCCAACATGCAGATGGACACCTTCGGCGCGTGGGAGCGCACCGTCCTGTCGTACACGTACGACCTCGTGGACCACATCTCCATGCACGCCTACTACGAGGAGCTGGGCGGCGACCGCGCGTCGTTCCTCGCGTCCGGCACCGCGATGGACCGGTTCATCGACCGCGTCGTCGCCTCCGCCGACGCCGTCGGCGCCGAGCGGCGCAGCGACAAGAAGATCACCATCAGCTTCGACGAGTGGAACGTCTGGTACAACGAGTCCCGCTTCGGCGGCGAGGAGAACCTGCCGATCCAGCGCGACGCCCCGCGCATCATCGAGGACGTCTACTCCGGGCTCGACGCCGTCGTCGTGGGCGACCTCATGGTCACGCTGCTCAACCACGCCGACCGCGTGCCCGTGGCGTGCCTCGCGCAGCTCGTCAACGTCATCGCGCCGATCATGACCGAGCCCGGGGGCGAGGCCTGGCGCCAGCCCACGTTCCACCCCTTCGCGACGACGGCCCGCCTCGCGCGCGGCTCGGCGCTGGACGTGCGGGTCGACGCGCCGACGTACACCACCCCGCGGCACGGCGACGCCCCGCTGGTCACCGCCGCCGCGACGGTGGACGACGACGGCACGCTCGCGCTCTTCCTCACCAACCGCTCGGACCAGGCCGTCGAGGTCGACCTCGCGCACGCCGGGGCCACGCTCGGGCTGGCCGAGGGCTGGCAGATGGTCGCGGACCACGAGCCCGCCGTCGAGGGGCCCGAGCACGCGGCGAAGGTCGCCGAGGCCTGCTGGTCCGGGGTCGACGTCGCGTCCGTCGTGGCACCCGCTCAGGGCGGCGCCACCCGCGTGCGCCTCGCCCCCGAGTCGTGGACCGCGTTCGCCGGGACGCTCGCCCGCGGCTGACGCCCGAGCACCCGCCTGCGAGCTCGCCTGCGGTGCACGCACGGGGTCGGTGCCGCGTTCCGGCCGGGACGCGGCACCGACCCCCTGTTCGCCGTGCGTGCCGTGCTCGTCGTCGCCCGCGCCGCGGTGTGTCCGGTGGCCGGCGCGGGGAGCCACGGGCACTGTGCTCCTATGGGCGAGCCCCCGTCGAGAACCCGCGCGTCGTGGCGCTGGGCGCTGGCCGCGGCGACCGTGGCGGGCGTGGCGGTCGCCGGCGCGCTCGGAGCCTACGCGGACGCCCACCCGGGCGACGACGCGACGCTGCTGACCCTGTGGTTCCCCACGATGCTCGAGATGAAGTCGTGGCTGGCCACCGGCGCGGCCGCGCTCCTCGTGGTCCAGCTCGTCTCGGCGCTGGCGATGTACGGGCGACTGCCCGGCGCACCCGCCGCGCCCGGCTGGGTCGGCCTCCTGCACCGGTGGAGCGGCGTCGCGGCGTTCGGCCTCACGCTGCCGGTCGCCTTCGCCTGCGTGTGGTCGATCGGGTTCGAGGACGAGCCCGCCCGGGTCCTCGTGCACTCCGTCGCGGGCTGCCTGTTCTACGGGGCGTTCACGGTCAAGATGCTCGCCCTGCGCGTGCGCGGGCTGCCGCCCGCCGTGCTTCCGCTCCTGGGCGGGCTCGTCGTCGCGCTGCTCGCGCTCGTCTGGTCCACGTCCGCCCTCTGGTACCTCACCGGGGGCGTGTCGTGAGCACCGGCGGCCCCTCCCCCACGCGTCGTGCAGTCCTGGAGGGCCTCGGCGTCGCCGTCGTGGGCGGCGTCGCCGGGTTCGCGTGGTTCAACGCCGTCGGGCCGCCGCCCGAGGACGAGCGGGACCGGCTGGAGGACGAGCGGGACGACGTCGAGGACCGGCTGGAGGACGAGCGGGACGACGTCGAGGACCGGCGCGAGGAGGAGCGGGAGCGGCTCGAGGACCTGCAGGACGACGACGGACCCGGCCGAGGGAGCAGGTGACATGGCCGACGACGGCACCGGAGACGGGGGACGCCGGACGTCGCCGGGTCGGCGGCGGTCGCTGGCGCAGCGGCTCCCGACGCTCACGCTGATCACCCTCGCCGCCGCGACCGCCGGAGCGATGCTGGCGGCACTCCGCTGATGCGCGAGCGTGTCGGGGCGCGACGTCAGGCCGGCGCGAGCTCCCGCCCGCCGTCGGACGTCACGCCGTAACGGCGCACCACCCGGCTCACGGTCGTGCGCGACGCCGAGACCCGGTCGGCGATCTCGCGCTGGGTGAGCCCTTCTGCGGCGAGCTCGACGATGAGGCGGTCGCGCTCGGACGCGTACTGCTCGTCGTCGGACGGCGCGGCCTGCTCCGCCCCGCCGACGGTCTCGCGGCCCGCCTCGGCTCCGGCTCCGTACCCGGCGGCCGGGTCGTCGTCGCCCGCGCCGTCCTCGGCCGGACGCGGCGTGGCCGCCGCGCCACCGTGCGCGGTGAGGAACGCGGACCGCTGAGCCGTCGCGCTCAGGGCCGGGTCCTTCGGTGCCAGCAGGTCGAAGACCTCGACGCGGCGCGTGTGCCCGGTCTCCGGGAGCGGTTCGAGCGCCCACGCCGGCTCGCCCGGCCGCTCCGCCACGGGCTGCCCGGCCTCGCGCTCGTCACCGGGTCCCGCGTCCACGGCCTCGGCCTCGGCCTCGGCCTCGGACCGAAGGTACTCCGCCTCGTCGTCGGGCCCGGCGTCGGCGTGCTCGGCCGGCCCGGCCTCGACGGCGTGCTCGGCCTCGACGGCCGGGTGGTCGGCCGGCGGATCGGAGGTCAGCGCGTCGTGGAGCGCCTCGGCGAACGGCTCGGCCTCGTGGCTCTCGACGTCGTGGCTCCCGACGTCCGGTCGCGGCTCGTCGCCGGCAGCCGGCGCACTCCCGTGCACCGGCGTCGAACCGCCCTCGACCCGCGGCACGTCCGGGACCGGCCGGTCCAGCCGGAGGTGCTCCGCGGCCGGCGGGGCACCGGCGGCGACGAGGGTCGCGAGCTCCGCCGAGTCCGCCACGCCCCGGCTGGTGCCCCGCTTGACGGAGCTGGCGCCGATGGAGTCCAGGCGGTTGCCGTGCCGCTCGGCGGCCTCGAGCCGTTCTACCCAGACCTGCATGCGCCGCTCGAAGTCCTCCACGGTGAGCAGCTTGAGCGCGCCGTCGCGCGCACCGCGCTGACGGCGGTGCGCCGTGCGCACCTTGCGCATGCCGTGCCGCGACCCGGTGTTGTCGAGCCGGGCGTCGCGCCACTGCTCCAGGGCCACGACGTACTGGTGCACGCGGCGCTCGCGGCGCCGCTCGTCGAGGGTGTGCCCGGTGACCATGTGGCGCTCGCCCACGAGCGCGAGGTGCCACATGAGAGCCGCCACCAGCGGGGGCACGAACCGGAACGCGACCATGTACGGCGTGCTCTCGTCCGGCACGGCGATCTCGTGGAGCGCGGCGAAGACGCCGGAGGTGCCCGACAGCACCCACGTCAGCGTGAGCAGCACCCCGTACGGGCGCCCCTCGAGCGCGGCGTTGCGGGCCATCAGCGCGACGGCGACGAGGCTGACCTCGAGGAAGCCGGCGAGGGCGTACGCCTCCGCCGGCGACATGTGCGCGACCTCGAGGCCGAACAGGACCATGCCGCTGTAGGCGAGCGCGGTCGCGATCGTCGCCGCCACCACGACGGCCACCATCGGCAGGTGTCGGCCGCGGTAGCGCGCCCTCCGCGTGCTGTCGCCCGCGGACGCGTCGGCCTGGCTCACATGTACCTCCGAGGTGTGGGTGTCACCCGATAGTCGATCATCCGGACGAAACGGAAGTCTACGTCCGGACCGGGTGGAAACCGGCCCGCTCGGAGGGGCGGCTCAGGTGCGCCGGACGGCCAGCAGCCGCTGCAGCACGACGAACACGAGCAGCAGCCCGCCGATGACGATCTTGGTCCACCAGGAGCTCAGGGTGCCCTCGAACGTGATGATCGTCTGGATGAGGCCGAGCACGAGCGCGCCGAGCACGGAGCCCAGCACGAAGCCGGTCCCGCCGGTGAGGATGGTGCCGCCGATGACGACGGCCGCGATCGCGTCCAGCTCCATCGCGACGCCGGTCAGCGAGTACCCGGAGCGGGAGAACATCGCGAACAGCAGCCCGCCGAGCCCGGCACAGGTGCCGCTGATGACGTAGACCAGCACCTTCGTGCGCGTCACGGGCAGCCCCATGAGGCGCGCGGAGGCCTCCCCGCCGCCGATCGCGTACACGGTGCGCCCGAACTGGGTGTAGTGCAGCAGGTAGAACGCGACCGCGACCACCACGAGGGCGATCACGACGCTCGACGTCACGCGCCACTGGCCCGCGACCCACGTGTCCCACCCGGCGAGCGCCACGAACGTCTCGTCGGTGATGGGGATGGACTCCGGGGCGATGAGGAAGCACAGCCCGCGGGCGAAGAACATCCCGGCGAGGGTCGCGATGAACGGCTGGACCTCGAAGACGTGCACCATCGCGCCGATGAGCAGCCCGATCACCGAGCCGATGAGGACCACGAGCGGGACGACGACGCCCGCCGGCAGCCCCGCGTTCAGCAGGTAGGCCGCCGTCACGCTCGACAGCGCGAGGACGGCGCCCACCGACAGGTCGATGCCGCCGGTGAGGATGACGAAGGTCATGCCGACGGCGAGCACGATGAGGAACGAGTTGTTGATGAAGAGGTTCGCCAGCACGCCGACCGACAGGAAGTTGTCGTACCGCGCGCCGCCGACCACGAGGATCAGTGCGAGGACGACGAGCGTCCCCACGACCGGCAGATAGCGCCGGTCGATCCGCCACCCGCGGGCCCGGCCGCGCGTCGGGGCGCCGCCGGGCCCCTGGGCACGGGCGGCACGTCCTCGAGGAGCCACGGTCGTCATCGGGCCACCACCTTCGGTTCCGGAGCGACCCGGCGGGTCCGCTCGGCCAGCTTGCGGCGCATCACCGGCGACTGCAGCAGCGTCACCGCCGCGACGACGAGCGCCTTGAACAGCGGGGTCACCAGCGGCGAGATGCCGAGGTTGGTGACCGTCAGGCTCAGCGTCGCGATGATGAGGACGCCGACGAAGGTCCCCGACAGGGAGAACTTCCCGCCGGCGAGCGACGTGCCGCCGATCACGACCGCGAGGATCGCGTCGAGCTCGATGAACAGCCCGGCGTTGTTCGCGTCCGCCGCCATGACGTTCGAGGCCAGGACGAGGCCCGCGAGCCCGGAGAACAGCCCGGAGAGCGCGAACACGGTCCACACGATGGTCCGTGCCTGGACGCCGGCCAGCCGGCTCGCGGACGGGTTGATGCCCACCGCCTCGACGAGCATGCCGAGCGCGGTGCGGCGGGTGAGGACGGCGACCAGCGCGAAGACGCCGAACGCGACCAGGGTCGCCACCGGCAGGCCGAGCCAGAAGCCCGCGCCGAGGGTCTTGAACGGCGCGCTGGTCACGGTGGTGATCTGCCCCTGGGTGATGAGCATCGCGATCCCCCGCCCGGCGGTCATGAGGATGAGCGTCGCGATGATCGGCTGGATCCCGACGACCGAGACCAGGAAGCCGTTCCACGTGCCGAGCGCGAGGGCGAGCACGAGCGCGATCCCCATCGCCGTCAGCGCGGTCCCGGCCGAGCCGGGGTCGGGCGAGCGGGCGATGTACGTCAGCGCGACGGCGCCCGCGATGGCCACGACCGCCCCGACCGACAGGTCGATGCCGCGGGTCGCGATCACGAGGGTCATGCCGAGGGCGACGAGCATCAGCGGGGCGCAGTTGCGCAGGATGTCGATCGGCGAGCCGAAGAGGTGCCCGTCGAGGATCGAGACCCGCAGGAAGCTCGGCCGGAACACCGTGTTGACCGCGAGCAGCAGGACGAGCGCCGCCACCGGCCAGAACAGGTGGTGGCGGACGACCGTGCCGAGCCGTCCGGAGGACGGGGCACGCGACGGCGCGGGGCTGGTGGCGGACATCAGTGGTCTCCTCCGCTCGCGATGAGCTCGACGACGTCGTCGACGCCGACGTCGGGCCCGTTGGTCAGCTCGCCGACCTTCTCCCGGTCGCGCATCACCGCGACCCGGTGGCTGAGGCGCAGGACCTCCTCCAGCTCGGCGGAGATGAACAGCACCGCCATCCCGCGGGCCGCGAGGTCGGCGACGAGGCGCTGGATCTCGGCCTTGGCGCCGACGTCGATCCCCCGGGTGGGCTCGTCCAGCAGGAGCAGCTCGGGGGCGGTGGCGAGCCACCGCGCGAGCAGCACCTTCTGCTGGTTGCCGCCCGAGAGGTTGCGCAGCAGCGCGTCCGGGTCGGCGGGCCGGATGTTCAGCGCCCGCACGTAGCGGTCGACGATCTCGTCGACCTGCTTGCCGGGCAGCCGGCGCAGCCAGCCGCGGTCGGCCTGGAGCCCGAGCACGATGTTCTCGCGCACGGTGAGGTCGCCGACGACGCCCTCCCCCTTGCGGTCCTCGGACGAGAACGCGATCCGGTGGCCGATCGCCGCCCGCGGGTTGCGCAGCCGGGCCGGGCGCCCCTGGAGCTCCAGCGAGCCGGAGTCCGCCCGGTCCGCGCCCGCGAGCAGCCGCGCGAGCTCGGTGCGGCCGGAGCCCAGCAGGCCGGCGAGCCCGACGACCTGCCCCGGGTACACCTCCAGGTCGAACGGGCGCACGCCGCCCCGGCGCCCCAGCCCGACCGCACGCACGAAGGGGGTCGAGCCCTGGGCGGGGTCGACGGTGTGCTCCGTGCGCACCTGCAGGTCGTCGAGGACCTCCATCGTGCGGCCGATCATCCGCGACACGAGCTCGGCCCGCGTGATCTCGGCGGTCGGGAACTCGCCGACGCGGGCGCCGTTGCGCAGCACGGTCATGCGGTCGGAGATCTCGTAGACCTGCTCGATGAAGTGCGAGACGAACAGGATGGCGACGCCGCGGTCCCGCAGCCCTCGCACGACGGTGAAGAGCCGGGCCACCTCGTCGGCGTCGAGGCTCGACGTCGGCTCGTCGAGGACGAGGACCTTCGCGTCGACCACCATGGCGCGGCTGATCGCGACGAGCTGCTGCACGGCGATGGAGTGCGAGCCGAGCGACGAGGAGGGGTCGATGTCGAGCCCCATCGTGGCGAGGTGCTCGGCCGCCCGGCGCCGCGTGGCGCGCCAGTCGATCGCCCCGAACCGTCGCGGCTCGTTGCCGAGCATGATGTTCTCCGCGACCGTGAGGTTCTCGCAGAGGTTGACCTCCTGGTACACCGTCGCGACCCCGGCGGCCTGCGCCTCCCCCGGCCCCGAGAAGCGTTGGGGGGCACCGTCGACGAGGATCTCGCCGGAGTCGATGCCGTAGACGCCCGTGAGCGCCTTGATCAGGGTGGACTTGCCGGCGCCGTTCTCGCCCATGAGGGCGTGCACCTCGCCGGCGAAGAGGCGGAGGTCGACCTGGTCGAGCGCCTTGACGCCCGGGAACTCGATGGAGATCCCGGTCATCTCGACGACCGGTCGCCCCGCCGCGTCAGAGCTCGTCATCGTTGACCTTCCGTGGTGTGGCCAGGGTCCGTCCTGTCAGGAGCCGTGCTGCCGGTCCGTGCTGCCGGTCCGTGCTGCCGGTGCCGTGGCGGGCGCGACGTCGTGCCGCGCCCGCCACGACCGTGCGGGACCGTCAGTACTGCCGGTCGGGCAGCGCCTCCTTGGCGGCCTCCTGGTCGAACGCCTGGTCCTCGACCACGATGCGCTTCTGGACCTCCTCGCCCGCGACGACCTTCTTCGCGATCTCGGCCAGGTCCGGGCCGAGCAGGGGGTTGCACTCGACGATGTAGTTGATCTTGCCGTCGGCCAGGGCCTGCATGCCGTCCTTGACGGCGTCGACGGTGATGATCTTGATGTCCTTGCCGGGGACCTTGCCGGCGGCCTCGATCGCCTCGATCGCGCCGAGCCCCATGTCGTCGTTGTGCGCGAACACGAGGTCGATGTCGTCGTACTTCTGCAGGAAGCCCTCCATCACCTGCTTGCCCTCGGTGCGGGTGAAGTTGCCGGTCTGCGAGTCGATCATCTCGATGTCGCTGCCCGCGATCGCGTCGGCGAAGCCCTGCTGCCGGTCGATCATCGGGGCGGCGCCGGTGGTGCCCTGCAGCTCGACGGCCTTGAACCCCTCGCCGTCGTACTGCTCGACCGCCCAGTCGCCGGCCATCTCGCCCTCGAGGACGAAGTCGGACCCGATGAACGACTCGTACAGGGACTCGTCCTCGCTGTCGACGGCGCGGTCGGTGAGGATCACCGGGATGCTCGCCGCCTTGGCCTCCTCGAGCACGGCGTCCCAGCCGGTCTCGACGACGGGCGAGAACGCGATGACGTCCACGCCCTGCTGGATGTAGGACCGGATCGCCTGGATCTGGTTCTCCTGCTTCTGCTGCGCGTCGGAGAACTTGAGGTCGAACCCGTTCTCCGCGGTGAGGGTGTCCTGGATCGACTTGGTGTTGGCCGCCCGCCAGCCGGACTCGGCGCCGACCTGCGAGAACCCGATCGAGATCGTCTCGGTGGCCGCGTCGTCGCCCCCGCCGCCGTTCTCCTCGGCCTGGGGTGCCTGCTCGCTGCTGCACGCCACGAGCGCGGTCGTCGTGAGTGCCGCAAGGACGGCCGCACCGGCACGTCGGAAGTTCCTGCCCATGTTCTCCTCCTTGAGACGCCGGCCGACCGGTGCTTCCGGTCCGTGGGTCAGCTCTGACCCTCCGGCAGGGACTGCGTTGTGACCGTTAACATAGTGGGTGTTGTGACCGGTCACAACGGGCGCTCCGCCGATTGGACGTCACGATCACGTAACGTCGCGCCCGCCGGCCCCGTCGGCGGCACCGGCGCCGTCGTCGTCACCGGGGGCGAGCTCGTCGAGGTCCGCGGCGATCATCTCGACGATCGTGTCGACCGTGACCCCGGGTCCGTTGCTCAGCTCGCCGATCTTCTCGCGGTCCTTGAGGACCACGATCCGGTCGCTCAGGCGCACCACCTCCTCGAGCTGGGAGGAGATGAAGACGACGGCCACCCCCTCCCCCGCCAGCCGGGCGACCCGGCGCTGGATGTCGAGCTTGGCGGCGATGTCGATGCCGCGCGTCGGCTCGTCGAGGATCAGGACGTGCGGCCGGGTCGCCAGCAGCCGCGCCACCAGGACCTTCTGCTGCGTCCCTCCCGACAGCTCCCCGGCCGGGCGGTCCAGGTCGTCGCGCGACAGGTGCAGGGCGTCGAGATAGGTGTCGACGACCGCGTCCTGCTCGCCCCGGGACAGCGGCCGGGACCATCCCCTCAGGGCCTGCAGCGCCAGCACGATGTTCTCCCGCACCGTCAGCCCCGCGACGATGCCGTCCTCCCGCACGTTCTCGCTCGACATCGCGATCCGGTACCGCAGCGCGGCCCCCGGGCTGCGCAGCTGCACGCGGGCACCGTCCAGCCAGAGCTCGCCGCGGTCGGCACGCTCCACCCCGCTCATCAGCCGGGCGAGCTCGGTGCGCCCCGAGCCGCGCAGGCCGGCGAACCCGACGACCTCGCCCCGGGCCAGGTCGACGTCCGTGGGCTCGAGGCTCCCGCGGCGGCCGATGGACGTCGCCCGCAGCGTCGCCTCGCCCGACCCCGCGTAGTGGTGCGCGAGCCGCTGCGAGTGCAGCGCCTGGAGCGCGTCGATGTCCTCGCCGATCATCTTCGAGATCAGCTCCGCACGCTCGACCTCCGCCGTCCGGTACTCCGCCACGACCCGGCCGCCGCGGAGCACCGTCATCCGGTCGCTCACCTCGAACACCTGCTCGAGGAAGTGCGAGACGAAGAGCACGGCGACGCCCTGGTCCCGCAGCCGGCGCACCACCCCGAGCAGGCGGGCGGCCTCTGCCGCGTCCAGGCTCGACGTGGGTTCGTCGAGCACGAGCACGCGCGGCTCGAGGACGATCGCACGCGCGACGGCCACGAGCTGCTTCGTCGCGGGCGACAACGCGGCCAGCGGTGTCCGGGGGTCGACGTCCTCGATCCCGAGGGTGGCGAGAGCGGCCGAGGCGCGCTCCCTGTTCGCCGCCCAGTCGATGCCGAACCAGCGGCGCACCTCGTGGCCGATCATGACGTTCTCGGCGACGGTCAGGTGGGGGCTCAGGTGCGACTCCTGGAAGACGGTCGCGATGCCCTCCGCACGGCTCTGGGCTACGCTCGTCGGCGTGCGCGCGGCGCCGTCGACGAGGACGTCGCCCGAGACGATCGGCACCGTCCCCGTGAGCGCCCCGATCAGGGTGGACTTGCCCGCGCCGTTCTCCCCCATGATCGCGTGCACCTCGCCGGGATGCAGCGTCAGGTCCACGTCGTCGAGCACCCGCACCCCGCCGCGCTCCACGGTGATGCCGTACATCTCGACGACGGGAGCCGCCCGATCCGTCCGCGACGACATCAGTCGGTCTTCCTCGGTGGTGCGCTCGACGAGCGCGTGACGATCTGGGCCGGGATCCGCGTGACGGCAGGGATCTCACGTTCCTCGATCGCGGCCCGCAGGACGTCGACGACCGCGACGCCGAGCGCGTCGAAGTTCTGGCGCACGGTGGTCAGCGGCGGAAGGACGTGCCGCGCGAGCGGGATGTCGTCGAAGCCGACGACGCTGAGGTCGTCCGGCACCGAGAAACCCCGGTCGTGCAGGCCGTGCACGAGGCCGACCGCCATGTCGTCGTTGGCGACGAAGATCGCGGTGTACTCGGGCAGCTCGCGGATCCCGCGCGCGAAGTCGTACGCGAAGTCGGCCGTCCAGTCCCCCACGACGATGGGGCGCTCGCGGAGGCCCCACGACTTCGTGCGGGCGTGGAACGCGCGTTCACGCGTCCGGGCGTCGAGCCAGTCGAGCGGTCCGGCGAGGTGCAGGATGTCCCGGTGCCCGAGCGAGACGAGGTGGTCGACGGCGAGCGCCGTGCCCGCCTTCTGGTCGACGGTCACCGTGAGGAACGTCGGGTCCTTGTCGGGCTTGACCACGAGCACCGGGACACCGACGGCGATGTGGCGCAGCGCCGCGATCGACGACGACCGGGGGGCGACGACGCAGAGCGCGTCGACGCCCAGCGCGATGAGGTGGTCGACGGCCTCCTGCGGGGTGATCTCCTCGCCGGCGCGCAGGAGCATCGAGCTGACCTCGTAGCCCGAGGCGCGGGCGGCGGACTCGACGGCGTACAGGGTGCTGGTCGGCCCGAACGTCACCGCGCTCTCCACGAGGACGCCGATGCGGCGGCTGCGCTGCGTGGCCAGCGCCTGGGCGGTCCGGCTCGGGCGGTAGCCGAGCTCTTCGATGGCCTCCTGGACGCGGCGGCGGGTGGCGTCCCGGATGTGCGGGTGGTCGTTGAGCACCCGCGAGACCGTCATGTACGAGACTCCGGCGCGCTCCGCGACCTGCCGGATGTTCGGCTTGTCGGCGCCGGGACTCGCCATGCGGGGCCTCCATCGGACTCGTGCGCCAGGGGCCGGAGGGCCGGCGTCTCGGCGGCGTCAGCCTACCGAACCGCCGGCACGGTGCCGGCACGGTGCCGGCACGGTGCCGGCACGGTGCCGGCGCCGTGCCGGCGACCGTGTTCAGAGCCCCTGGGCGACGCGGTAGTACACCTGGTTCCAGCGCACCTGGTCGGCGAAGCCGCGGCGCGTGGTGCTCTCGTCGATGACCAGCAGCTCGGTGCGCGCGATGTTCGCGAAGACCTCGAACGCCTCGACGCCGGCCGCCGTCGACATCACCGTGTGGTGCGCTCCCCCGGCCGTCAGCCACGCCTCGGCCGACGTGCTGAAGTCGGGGCGTGGCGCCCAGACCGCGCGGGCGACGGGCAGGTTCGGCAGCTCGTGGGCGGGCGCCACGACGTCGACGACGTTCGCCGTGAGGCGGAACCGGTCGCGCATGTCGGCGAGCGACACCACGACGGCGCCCTGCGTGGCGTCCGCGTCGAAGACCATCCGCACCGGGTCCTCCCGGTCGCCGATGCCCAGCGGGTGGATCTCCACCCGGGGCTTCGACGCGGTCAGGGACGGGCAGATCTCGAGCATGTGCGCGCCGAGGATGAGCTCCGAGCCGGGCGTGAGGTCGTAGGTGTAGTCCTCCATGAGGGAGGCGCCGCCGGGCAGCCCCTCGCCCATGACCTTCGCCGCGCGGACCAGGACGGCGGTCTTCCAGTCGCCCTCGGCGCCGAAGCCGTAGCCCTTGCTCATGAGCCGCTGGACGGCGATGCCGGGCAGCTGGCGCAGGGCGCCCAGGTCCTCGAAGTTCGTGGTGAAGGCCTTGGCGCCGCGCTCGGTGAGGAACGCCTCCATGGCGATCTCCTGGCGCGCCGCGTAGCGCAGCGACTCGTGCCGCTCGCCGCCCTTCCGGAGCTCGGCGACGACGTCGTACAGCTCCTCGTACTCGGCGACCACCGCGTCGACCGCGGCCTCGTCGACGGCCTCCACGGCCGCGACCAGGTCGTTCACGCCCCACGTGCTCACCGAGACGCCGAAGCGCAGCTCCGCCTCGGTCTTGTCGCCCTCCGTGACGGCGACGTTGCGCATGTTGTCGCCGAAGCGCACGAGCTTGAGCTCGTGGGTGGCGGCCCAGCCCGCGGCGCCGCGGACCCAGGTGCCGACGCGGCGCGTCACGGCCGGGTTGGACACGTGGCCCACCACGGTGGTGCGCGCGACGCCCAGGCGCGTGGCCAGGTAGGCGTACTCGCGGTCGCCGTGCGCTGCCTGGTTGAGGTTCATGAAGTCCATGTCGATCTCCGCCCACGGGAGCTCGACGTTCGCCTGCGTGTGCAGGTGCAGCAGCGGCTTGCGCAGCGCGTCCAGGCCGGCGATCCACATCTTCGCCGGGCTGAAGGTGTGCATCCAGGTGATGACGCCGAGGACGTTGTCGTCCGCGTTCGCGTCGAGCATCGCCCGGCGGATCGAGCCCGAGTCCTTGAGCACCGGCTTCCAGACCACGCGTGCGGGCACGTCGCCCGAGGCGTCCAGCGCGCGGGCGACGGCCTGCGACTGCTCGGCGACCTGATCCAGCGTCTCGGGACCGTAGAGGTCCTGGCTGCCGGTGAAGAACCAGACCTCGCGGTCCGCATAGGGCTTGCTCATGGGGGTGTCTCCTTCGGTGCCTCGAGGCTCAGTGCCGGCCGAGGCTCAGTGCTGGCCGTAGACGTTCTGGTAGCGGTCGTAGAGCGAGTCGACGTGCTCGGCGGCGATCGGGAGCGGCTCGCCGAGCTGGCGCGAGACGTGCACCGTGCGGGCGACCTCCTCGCACATCACCGCGGCCTTGACCGCGGCGCGCGCGTCCTTGCCGATGGTGAACGGGCCGTGGTTCTGCATGAGGACCGCGGGGCTGCGCGAGGAGCGCAGCGTCTCGACGATGCCGCGGCCGATCGAGTCGTCGCCGATGATCGCGAACGGCCCGACGGGGACCGGCCCGCCGAACTCGTCGGCCATCATCGTCAGCACGCAGGGGATCTCCTCGCCGCGGGCGGCCCACGCCGTGGCGTAGGTGGAGTGCGTGTGCACGACGCCGCCGACCTCGGGCATGTGCCGGTAGACGTACGCGTGCGCGGCGGTGTCCGACGACGGCGAGCGGTCGCCCTCCACGAGGGCGCCGTCGAGGTCGCAGACGACCATCGCGTCCGCGGTGATGTCGTCGTAGGAGACGCCCGACGGCTTGATGACCAGGAGGTCGGCGGAGCCGTCGGGGGTGCGCTCGTCGCGGACGCGCTCGGAGACGTTGCCCGCCGTCCACACGACCAGCTCCCAGCGGGGCAGCTCGGCGTGCAGGGCGGCGACGCGCTCCTTGGCGGCGTCGACGGCCGCGCGCAGCGCGGCGGGGACCTCGGTGGGGGTGCTCATGGGTTCTCCGGGGACGGTGGTGGTGAGTAGGTCGGTGCGGGCGTGAGGGGGCGTCAGAGGGCGTCGACGGCGGCGCGCTGCACGGCCAGGCCGGCGGAGTACCGCTCGAGGAAGGCCTGGAACCCCGCCACGTCGGCGGCGTCGGGCTCGGCGACGTCGAGCGCGGCGTCCGCGAACACGCGCTCGGACAGGTACGCGTCGAGGCTCGCGCCGGCGGCGCCATCCTGCCCGGCGGTCTCGACGGCGCGCGAGTACGCGGCCAGCACGGCGATGCCCCACGCGCCGCCCTCGCCGGCGGTCTGCCCGACGGCGACGGGCGCCCCGACGGCGGCGGCGAGGAGGCGCTGGGCCACGCCGGCCGTCCGGAACATGCCGCCGTGCGCGAACATCGTGTCGATCGCGACGCCCTCGCCGGCCAGCACGCGCATCCCGAGGGCGAGCGTGCCGAACGCACCGTAGATCTGCGTGCGCATGAGGTTCGCGAGCGACAGGGTGCTGTCGGGGGTCCGCACGACCAGCGGTCGGCCGGCGTCGAGCCCCGTGATCGGCTCACCGGCGAGGTAGTTGTACGCGAGCAGACCGCCGCCGTCGGGCGCGCCGTCGAGCGCGGCGGCGAAGAGCGCGCCGAACACGGCGTCGGCGTCGCTGGGGTGCCCGAGCGCGGCGGCGAACTCGCCGAAGACGCCCGCCCACGCGTCGAGCTCGCTCGCGCCGTTGTTGCAGTGCACCATCGCGACGAGGTCGCCGGCGGGGGTGGTGACGAGGTCGAGCTCGTGGTGCACGCTGGTCAGCGGTTCCTCGAGGACGACCATCGCGAAGATCGAGGTGCCGGCGCTGATGTTGCCGGTGCGGGGCGCGACCGCGTGGGTTGCGACCATGCCGGTGCCCGCGTCGCCCTCCGGCGGGCAGAGCAGGACGCCCGGCTGCAGCTCGCCCGTGGGGTCGAGCAGGGCCGCGCCCTCCGGCGTCAGGCGGCCGGCGTCCGCGCCCGCCACCAGCACCTCGGGCAGCAGCCCCTCGACGCGCAGGCCCGGCCGCTTCGCCGCCGCGAGGTGGCGGAACTGCTCGAGCATCCGCGCGTCGTAGTCCTTGGTGGCCGGGTCGATCGGGAACATGCCGGAGGCGTCGCCGACGCCGAGCACGTGGCGCCCGGTCAGCGCGCGGTGCACGTACCCGGCGAGGGTCGTGAAGGACGCGACCTGTGGCACGTGCGGCTCGTCGTCGAGGATCGCCTGGTAGAGGTGCGCGATCGACCAGCGCAGCGGGATGTTGTACCCGAACAGCTCGGACAGCTCGGCGGCCGCGGGCCCGGTGTTGGTGTTGCGCCAGGTGCGGAACGGCACGAGCAGCTTCCCGGCGGCGTCGAACGCCAGGTAGCCGTGCATCATCGCCGACACGCCCAGGGCGCCGAAGGTCGTGGGGCGCACCCCGTGCCGCGCCTCGACGTCGGCGACCAGGGCGGCGTACGCGCCCTGCAGCCCGGCGTGGACGTCGTCGAGGGAGTAGGTCCACAGCCCGTCCGACAGCTCGTTCTCCCAGGCGTGGGAGCCGCTGGCGATCGGGGTGTGGCCCGGCCCGACGAGGCAGGCCTTGATGTTGGTGGAGCCGAGCTCGATGCCGAGCGTCGTGTCCCCGGCGCGGATCGCGGCCCGGATCTCGTCGCTCGTGGCGTCCCCGGGCCGTCCCAGCTGCGTCATTCCTGCTCCGTCCTCGTCCGTCACCGGCGCCCGCTCGCACCGCTCGTCCTGTCCGTGCCCGATGTTAGCGCTCACATCACGTCGATCACAGTCCGCCTGCTCAGCCGCCCCGTGCCGCGCGCGGGGGCCCGGTGCTCGAGCGCACCACGAGGTCCGGGGCGATCCGCTCCGTCGCGACCCGGCGCCCGGCCAGCGCCCCCACGACCAGCGCGACGCTGCGCTCGCCGAGGACGTCGAACGGCTGGCGCACCGTGGTCAGCGGCGGGACGAAGTAGGCGGCGCCCGCCACGTCGTCGAAGCCCACCACCGACACGTCCTCCGGCACCGACACCCCGCGCTCCCAGAACGCACGCAGGATGCCGAGGGCCAACTGGTCGTTGCCCGCGAGCACCGCCGTCGGGCCCTCGCCGGCCGCGACCGCCTCGGCCAGGTCGCGGCCCGCCGCGTACCCGTCCTCCGCCGCCCACGAGCACACCCGCGGACGCGCTGGCCGCACGCCGCGCGCCTCCAGCGCCTCGCGCCAGCCCGCCGCCCGCTCCCGCGCGTCGAACCAGTCCTGCGGCCCGGCGACGTGCAGCACGTCGCGGTGGCCGAGGTCGAGCAGGTGGTCGGTCGCGGCCCGCGCCCCGGCGCGCTGGTCGACGGCGAGCGAGAGCGTGGTCGGCCCGTCCGGCGTCGTCCCCGTGCCCGCCGGCAGCCGCTCGAGCGCCGCCACCACCAGAACCGGCACCGGCGCGCGGAAGGACTCCACCGCCGCGGCGACGTCGTCCTGCGGGGCGATGACGACGATGGCCTCCACGCCCTGGTCCATGAAGTGCTCCAGCGCCTCGTGCATCGCCGCGGCGTCGTAGCGGCGCAGCGTCGCCACGGAGACGAAGTAGCCCTGGTCGCGCGCGGCGCCCTCGATGGCGATCAGCGTGCTGGTGGGCCCGAACAGCGGGGACCCGGTGGTCACCACCCCGAGCGTCGTGGACCGCGACGTCGCCAGCGCGCGCGCGGCGCTGTTGCGCCGGTAGCCGAGGCTCGCGATGGCGGCCAGCACCCGTTCGCGGGTCTCGCCGCGCACGCTCGGGTGCCCGTTGAGCACGCGGGAGACGGTCTGGTGGGACACCCCGGCGACCGCGGCGACGTCGGACATCGACGGCCGCCTGCCGGGACGTGGCCCGCGGCCGCTCACCTCAGCGCGCGTCGTCCGCGGCGGCACCGTCGGCACCGTCGGCCCCCGCCGCCTCGTTGCGCGCGTCGACCTCGCCGAGCACCCGGCGCAGGTAGGTGAGCGTGAGCTTGCCGGCCGCACGCTCGTACTGCTCCGTGTACCCGTGCTTGGTGTACATCGCGAGGTTGTTCTTGGAGTCCTTGCCGGTGAACGCCCAGACCTCGGTGACCTGCTCCGGGAGGAACTGCAGGATGGCGAACATCAGCGACGTCCCCACGCCGCGACCCTGCTGGTCGGGGGCGACGGCGAGCCGGCCGAGCGTGGCCTTGGGCCCCTCGATCTCCAGCCGCAGCGAACCCACGAGCCGGTGGGCCTCCCACGCGCCGACCGTCACCACGTCGTCGCGGGCCATGTCGTCGCGCAGCTCGTGCAGCGTCTGCGTCAGGGGCGGGATGTGCGGGTCGTCGTACAGCTGCGCCTCGCTGACGAAGGCCGCCCGGCGCAGTGTCAACAGCTCGCCCGCGTGGTCGTCGTCGACCAGCGCGATCCGCAGCGCGTCGTCGCCGCCCTCGTTCCGGACGTCCTGGGCGTCGGTGCCGGGTGCCTCACTCATGGGGACATCGTTGCAGACGGTCGCGCCGGGCGCCGTCGCCCACCCCGACGCCCCTCGCGGCCGACGGGCATCACGGGCGTGACCAACCTCGGGGCGTATGAGCACGTCTGGCATCACGGCGACCGGGCCATCGCCGGGAACCGACCCCTGGACGTCCACCTCGGCTACGCCGACCCGGTGATCCTCAATTTTCCCGAGACCCAGAGTCTCGGCCAGAAGCTCGACGCGGCACACACCCATGAGTCAGTCAACCGGCGCGACCCCGACGCGCCGCCGTCGAACGCACCATCTCCCACCTCAAGAACTGGAAGATCCTCGCCACCGGATGCCGCGGGCGCCTGACCGAACTACCCGCGTGATCCGCATCGTCACCAACCTCGAGCTCTACCGCCTCGGCTGGTAACCGTGAATAGCCCTCTCAAGGTCATATCATAGACAATAGAGTCGATGGCGATAGCGAACCCGATTGCCGCCAAACCCCAGCTGCCCACGCAGATTGCACCGGCCGCACGAGTAATGCCCCTCTTCTTGTCGGCGTCGCGGGTAAACACCGCCGCTGAGTTCAGGAACCGCTCCTCAATCCCAGCACGGTCAGCCCACAGGCAGATTGTCATCCATGTGTAGATTCCAGACGCAACGATGACAACCGCTGCAACCACGAGCATGACAATTGGATCGTCCCTCAACCCCATATCGACTCGCGCCGCATACTCGAGACATGATCGTTGGCTTTTCCGCTCGCCCAGGCGAACGCAACCCCTCCCACCAGAGCACCAACTCCAGCGCCAACCACGGCACCCAACGGTCCGCCAAAAGCTCCAATACCTGCTCCCAGTTTTGCCCCGAGCGCTGCACCAGCAATGCCGGCAGCGACATCGACTCCCGCCTGAACGCTTGCTAGCTGGACGTCGCCACCATTCTCGTACGAGTACTTTTCCAGTCCGGCGCCATACCCGAGTAGCGCTCCAGCAACACCTGCACGCTTGACGAAGGGGTTCGACGCAAACCTTGTCGCACCGCGGACGAAGGTACTGTTCCGAAGGGCGCTCCATCTCGCCCGATCCGCGGCACGCCGAGCGGGATTTCCGCTATTGAGCTTCAGCTTCGACTTCTCGTGCCTTTTCTGCTCCCAGGTCGCCCCCGCAAGATCGCTCGCGGCACCCGCCCGTGCCGCAGCATCCCCAGCAGCCTTGCTCCAGCTTCCAACCCGCGTCCTATTCGTATGAATGCTGGTCGTCGCGTTCTTCTGGCGCGAGAAATAGTTGTACGCGCGCTTGGTGTAGCTCACGCGGACTCTGACGGGATGCCCGCCCCTAC